>CAWEYE010000017.1:0-25777 GCA_963813245.1 uncultured Actinomycetes bacterium | reverse complement strand
AACCCCCGCGCGACGCGGGTTCGCCCCGGCTTCCCGTTTGGGGGTTCTGTTGCGGCTGGTTCGCGCCGGTTGTGGCGGCGTCCCACGCGGTGTGCGGTGCTCAACGTGGCCTCCGGCCACGCCTGCGCTCCGCTCACCGCTCGATCCTGGCCACGCCGTCGACGGCGCGGACGCTCGCGACCTCCTTCTGGAAGATGATGCCGCGCGTGACCGGGAAGTGCTTCTTCAGATCCTCGACCACCAGCAGGTCTTCAGCCACCCGTTCCCCCTCAGCCCGCCGACGCCATGGTCGGCCACGAGCTTCTCCGCCTCGCGCCGCTGGGTGTCGGCATCCAGATGGCACGCGGCCCGGTGCACGTCTGAGCCCTCGACCGCCTCGAACCCGGGCTCGGTCTGGCGGCACACGTCCATCGCGTAGGAGCAGCGCAGATGGAAGCGGCACCCCGGCGGCGGCCGCAGGAGCGACGGCGGCGAGCCCGGGATCGGCCGCAGCTCCTGGCCCTCGCCCGCGAGCCGCGGCAGCGACCGCATGAGCCCCCAGGTGTAGGGGTGGTGCGCGTGGTAGAAGATGTCCTGGTAGGTGCCCTGCTCCGCCGGCTTGGCGGCGTACATCACGAGCACCTCGTCGGCCGTCTCGGCCACCACGCCGAGGTCGTGCGTGATCAGGATGATCGCGCTTCCGAAATCGCGCTGCAGGTCGTTCATCAGCTTCAGGATCTGGGCCTGGGTGGTCACGTCGAGCGCCGTGGTGGGCTCGTCGGCGATCAGCAGGTCGGGGTTGTTGATCAGCGCCATCGCGATCATCACGCGCTGGCGCATGCCGCCCGAGAACTGATGCGGGTAGTCCTCGAGCCGCTGCTCGGCGCGCGGGATCCCCACCGCCTTCAGCATCTCGAGCGCCCGCTTGCTGGCGGCCGCCTTGGTGGCGTCTTCGTGCAGCTGCACCGCCTCCCGCAGCTGCTTGCCGATCGAGTGCACCGGGTTCAGCGAGGTCATCGGATCCTGGAAGATCATCGAGATCTCGTTGCCGCGCACCTTGCGCAGCTCCGACGTCGGCAGCTCGAGCAGGTTGCGGCCCTTGAAGACCGCCTCACCCGTCGAGACCGTCTTCGCCCGCGGGTTCAGCCCGAGGATGGTCAGGCAGGTGACGCTCTTGCCGCAGCCCGACTCCCCCACGATCGCGAGCGTCTTGCCCTTCTCGACCGAGAAGGAGACGCCGTCGACCGCGCCGACGATGCCGTCGTCGGTACGGAACTGCGTCTTCAGGTCGCGGACGTCGAGGAGCGCCACGTGGTTCAGTCTACCGGTGTGGGGCTACGCGAGCCGGATGCGCGGGTCAATCCATGCGTACAGCAGATCGACCAGCAGGTTGAACCCGATCACAAGCACAGAGGCGAACACGGTCACCCCCACGATCTTGGGCAGGTCGAACTGGTACACCGACTGGATGGCGAGGTCGCCCAGGCCCGGCAGGCCGAAGACCTCCTCGATCAGCACCGCACCGCCGAGCGCGATGGCGATGTCCATGCCGAGCATCGTGACGACCGGGAGCATCGCGTTTCGGAGCACGTGCCGGCGCATCACGATCGACTCCGGGGCGCCCTTCGCGCGCGCAGTGCGCACGTAGTCCTCGTTCAGCGTCTCCATCACGTTTGCTCTGATCATGCGCACGTAGAACGCCGAGTAGAGCACCGCGAACGTGAGCCACGGCATGATCATGTGCGTGAACCAGTCCACGGGCCCACCGCAGATCTGGCCGGCGGACGCGCCGCTCAGGTTGCAGTAGCCCTGGATCGGGAGCAGGTTCAGCTTGTAGCCGAAGATGTAGGAGGCCATGAGGCCGATCCACACCGGGTGCGCCGAGATGCCGCCGAGCACGCCGACCATGGCGAAGCGGTCGAGGATCGAGCGCGGCTTGAGGGCCGACAGGATGCCGACCGGGACGGCGATGAGCATCCACACGATGGCCCCGCCGATCACGAGCGAAGCCGTCACCGGCGCCGCCGCGAAGATCGACGAGTTGACGCTCTGGCGGTCGTTGAACGAGTACCCGAGGCTGCCGTGGAGCACGAGCTGCCCCAGGAAGTGCAGGTACTGCGCGTAGATCGGGCGGTCGAGGTAGAGCCGGTGTGCGACCGCCTTCACCTCGGCCGGTGTGGCCGACTTGCCCGCCGCCAGGCGGGCCGGGTCAACCGGGATCAGGAAGAAGATCAGATAGGTGACCACCGTCACTGCGATGAAGAGGACGATCGCCCAGAGCAGGCGCCGGATCACGTACCGAACCATGCCGTTCTCCCGGTGGTAGAGGGTTGAGCGGGGCGCCGGGTGATGATCCCGGCGCCCCGCTGTTTTCTCATCTAAGCAGCGAGTTTACCGCTCCGCTACTTCTTCAGGCACATCGTGGCCAGATCCATGATGTACGAGGGGGTATCGACCGTGCAGCCCACGTTCGGGCCGAAGAAGTCGATGTTGTTGGTGTAGAGCCACGGCGCCCACGGCGGATCGTTCTGCATCATGTCCGTCGCGATGGAGCCGTACTCCTGGTAGCGGGCGTTCCCGCTCAGCGTGTTGGCGTGATCCATCTGGGAGTTGTACTTCGGGACGTTGTAGTACGAGAAGTTGTTTCCGCCCGTCTTCGGGATGTTGTCGCCGGAGAGCAGGATGTTCATGAAGTCGTACGGATCGGGGTAGTCCTCGATCCAGCCCTCGTTGGCGATGTCCATCGCGACGCCCTTCACACCCTCGTTCTGGAACTGCAGAGCGCGGGTGAAGTACTTGGGCTTGACCGTGATCCCGATCTTGGCCAGGTTCGACGTCAGCACCGCGTCGGCGGAGCTGACCGACGGCGTGCCGGCGGTCGAGTACTCGATCGCCGTCAGCGGCGTCTTCACGCCGGCCTGCTGGATGAGCGACTTGGCCTTCGAGATGTCAGCCGCGGTTGGGCTGCTCGTCGGATACAGGGTCTTCTCGAACTGGCTCCCCGGGAGTGCCGGCGGCAGGATCTTGTCGCCGGGCGTCCCGTAGCCGTAGCCGTACGGCTTCTCGATCGACGGCCGGTCGATCGCCCAGTTGACCGCCTCGCGGACGAGCGGGTTCTTGAACGTCGGCCGGGTCACGTTGAGGGCGAAGTAGGAGATGATCGCCGCCGGCGTGATGAAGAACCGCTGATCACCCGCCGACGTCGTCGCCGTCCCGTGCGGGCCGAACTGCTGGTTCAGCTGGAACGTCTGGCTGCCGGGAACGCAGTCCGGGCAGTAGTCGAGCTGGCCGTTCTTCAGCTCCAGGGTGCCCTGGTTCTGGTCGATCGTCAGCTGCGTGTAGTCGATCTCGTTCAGGTAGTGCGGCCGCGGGCCCTTGTAGAAGGGGTTCTCCTTCAGGACGAGCGAGCGGTGCTGGGTCCAGTTCGAGATGTAGTACGGGCCGGCTCCGGGCATCGTCTGGACGCCCTTCTGGTTGACCGGGGTGTCCTTGGGGATCGCGCAGGCAAACGGCGTCGCGACCTTCGACAGGAATCCGGCGTCCTTCTGGGTCAGCGTGATGGCGAGCTGGTCGCCGGAGACCTTGATGCCGGACACGTGCGCAGGCAGGCCCTTGTAGCCGGACGCACCCTGCACGTCGGACAGGAACGTCGCGCCGAAGTACGACGCCTGCTTCGGCGACAGGTCGCGCTCCAGCGCGTGCTGGAACGTGGCCGCCGTCACCGGCTCGCCGGTGTTGAACTTGTACTTGCCGGCCGGCACGGTGAACGTGTAGGTCTTGCCGTCGGCGGACACCGTCGGCAGCGCGGAGGCCGCTTCGGGAGTCAGCACCTTGCCGGCGTCACCCGACTTGTCGGGGTAGTTCAGAAGCTTCACGCACGTGGCGTACTCCACCTGCCACGACGTCTGGTAGTAGGCCAGCGCGGGATCGATGAAGTCGATATCACCGTGCGCAGCCACCTTGAGAGTGCCGCCGTTGATGTGGGGCGTATTGCCCTGGCCCCCAGGCACGCTCGAACTCCCGCTGCTGCCTGAGCTGCTGGAATTGCCGCAGCCGGCCGCGCCGAGAAGAACGACGCCCACGGTGAGCGCACCCACCGCAAGCCACAGTCCCGGTCGTCTCATGTGAACCCCTCGAGTCGGATGGCGAGGACCGCGGACGCAGATCGCCCGGACGATCCCCTTGCTACGACCGCTTAGACGCCGGTCGGGTCGGGAAGTTAGGCGTGCACCGTTACAGCGTCGAGCGCGGGTCGATCGCGTCGCGCATGCCGTCGCCGAGCAGGTTGAACGACAGCGTCGTGATCAGAATCGCAAGGCCCGGCCACACGATCAGCCACGGCTGCACGGTGTAGTACGTGACCGCGTCGGAGAGCAGGTTGCCCCAGCTCGCGTTCGGCGGCGGCAGGCCCACGCCGAGGTACGAGAGCGCGGCCTCGAACAGGATGTTCGTGGCGACGGTCAGCGTGCCGTAGACGATGATCGTGCCGACCAGGTGGGGCAGGAGGTGCGAGCGCATGATGCGGAAGTTCGAGCCGCCGACCATGCGCGCGGCCTCGACGAACTCCTTCTCGCGCAGCGACAGCACCTGCGCCCGCACAATGCGGGCAGGGTAATACCACGAGAACACGCTGATGATGATGACCAGCGTGACGATCCCCGGCACGAATAACCCGAACATCGTGTAGGAGTTGAGCCGGTCGCCGACCGTCGCCGCGATGCCGATCGCGAAGAGCAGCAGCGGGAAGGCCATGACGATCTCGGTCATCCGCGAGACGACCGTGTCCATCAGGCCGCCATAGAAGCCGGCGAGCGTGCCGAGGACGATGCCGACGAAGAGGCCGATCATCGTCGCGAACACGGCGACCTCGAGCGAGACGCGGGCGCCGGAGAGGATGCGCAGGAACTCATCCCGGCCGACGGCGTCCGAGGCGCCGAGCACGTAGAACGTCGGGTTGCCGTTCTGGTCCTTCACGTGGGTGAAGGGGCCGGCCGGCGCGAAGTTGATTACCGCGTTCGAGTTGATGTCGTTCGGCCCGTGGCCGAGGATGTGCGCCGCCAGGGGAGCGCCGATGAACGCTGTCAGCACGATCAGGATGATCACGACCCCGCTGAGAAGCGCGATGCGGTCGCGGCGGAAGCGGCGCCAGGCCTGCTCCCAGTAGCCGCGCGCGCGGATGTCGCCGCCGTCCCCAGCGACCTCGCCGGAGACGCCGACCGCGACCGCTGCACCGGGGACGAGTGTGGATCGTTCTTGGTGGGACGCCATCGGCAGGCTCAGGATAACGACAAGCAGCGCGCCCGGCAAGATGGGGCGCTCACAACGGGGCTCACGGCTGCGCGGCGGGAATGGGCGGGTTTACGCCCCGCGGGGCGAAGTCCTGCACGAGCCAGCGGCCGCCGCGCGGCACGAGCTCGAGGAAGTCGTCGATCGGGGCGACGCCCAGCTTGTGCGAGCTCAGCAGCACCTCGAACAGGATGTCGCGCTGGCGCGACCGGTCGATCTTGAACTTGGCGCCGCCGAACTTCTCGCGTCGGGTACGGCACCACCGGGATCGTGCCGGTGTTCCACTGCGCGCGTGTGAGGCCGCCGCGCACCTTCGGCGTGACGAGCGTCCAGGCTGCCGCCACGTCGGTGCGCAGGACCGCCGTCTGGATGAACTCGCGGGCCGTGGTCAGGGCCTGCGGCGGGACGGTGATCGGCTTGCCGTAGAGCGCCGTCTGGTTCGGCGTGGGCGCGAGCGCCGGGGCGGGGCTCGAGGCCAGCTTCACGCCGTCGCGCGAGCTGACGTACACCGCGAACCCCGCGATGAGGACGATCACCGCGACCGTCGTGAACACCGCACGGACGAGCGAGCGGTCCCACAGCTTCCCCACGCGTTCCACGCGTTTCAGTGTAGCGGCGCGGTTATTCAAGGGCATCAGCGCCCGCAACCACCTCGAGGATCTGCTGCGTGATCTCGCCCTGGCGCGCGCGGTTCATCGCGAGAGTCAGGGCGTCGATGAGGTTGGACGCGTTCTCGGAGGCGTTGCCCATCGCCGTCATGCGGGCGCCGTGCTCGGACGCCGTCGATTCGAGCAGCGCCCGGTAGATCGTGACCTCGACATAGCTCGGCAGCAGATGCGCCAGGATCTCGGAGCGGTCGGGCTCCTCCAGGTAGGCGCCCTCGATGCGCTCGGTCTCCTCGCCGGAAAGCGCCGTCTCCGGCACCGGCAGCACCTCGAGCGTCTCAAGCTGCTGCGTGAGCGCCGACACGAACCGGTTATAGACCATCACCACCTGGTCGACCTCGCCGGCGACGTACAGCTCGGCCACCCGCGCCGCGATCGCGCGTGCATCGGCGTAGTGCGGCCGGTCGGTGAAGCCGGCGTAGCCGTCGTCGACCTGCTCACCGCGGAAGCGCAGCGACGATCCGCCCTTGCGGCCGACGGCCACCCAGTGCACATCGTGGCCGGCGCGGCGATGCTCGCTCGCGATCCGCAGCGACTGGCGGATGACGTTGGCGTTGAATGCCCCCGCGAGGCCGCGGTCGGCCGTCAGCGCCAGTACGGCGATGCCGTTGACCTCACGCCGCTCGAGCAGGGCCTGGCCGTGCGCATGCGAGCTGGCCGCCGCGATCTCGACGGTCAGCTGCTGCATCCGGTCGGCGTAGGGCCGCAGCGCGTGCACGCGGGCCTGCGCGCGGCGCAGCCGCGAGGCCGCGACGAGCTCCATTGCCTTCGTGATCTTGCCGGTGTTTCGCACCGACTTGATGCGGCGCAAGATGTCCTGCTGGGTGGCCATCTAGGCGGCGGAACCGGCTGCTTCCTGGTCGCCCTCGACGAAGAAGCCGTCCTTGAACGAGTCGAGATGCGTGCGCAGCCGCCCGACCAGCTCGTCGGAGAGGTCGCGGGTCTCGGCGATCTCCTTCAGGATCGTGCTCTCGCCGCGCAGCGACTGCACGAGCTCGTCGTTGAACCGCGAGACGTCGTGCACCGGGATCCCGTCGACGAAGCCGTTCGTGACCGACCAGATGACCGCGACCTGCTCCTCGACCGGCCACGGGGCGTACTGCGGCTGGTTGAGCGACGCCACCACGCGCTCGCCGCGGGCGAGCTGGTTCTGCGTGGCCTGGTCGAGCTCGGAGCCGAACTGCGAGAAGGCCTCGAGCTCGCGGTAGGAGGCGAGGTCGAGCCGCAGGCGGCCGGCGACCTTCTTCATCGCCCGGATCTGGGCGTCGCCGCCGACGCGCGACACCGAGATGCCGGCGTTGATGGCCGGCCGCACGCCCGAGTAGAACAGGTCGGCCTGCAGGAAGATCTGGCCGTCGGTGATCGAGATCACGTTCGTCGGGATGTAGGCCGACACGTCGCCCGCCTGCGTCTCGATCACGGGCAGCGCGGTCAGCGACCCGGCGCCGAGGTCGTCGGACAGCTTCACGGCCCGCTCGAGCAGCCGCGAGTGCAGGTAGAAGACGTCGCCCGGGTAGGCCTCGCGGCCCGGCGGGCGCCGCACGAGCAGCGACATCTGCCGGTAGGCGTCGGCGTGCTTGGACAGGTCGTCGTAGATGACGAGCGCGTGCTTGCCGTTGTAGAGGAAGTGCTCGCCCATCGCGCAGCCGGCGTACGGGGCCATGAACTTGATCGGCGCCGCCTCGGTGGCCGACGCCGCCACGATGATCGTGTACTCCATCGCCCCGGCCTTGCGCAGGGTCGCCTCGACCGCCCGCACCGTCGACGCCTTCTGCCCGATCGCGACGTAGATGCAGATCAGGTCCTGGCCCTTCTGGTTCAGGATGGTGTCGACGCAGATGGCCGTCTTTCCGGTGGTGCGGTCGCCGATGATCAGCTCGCGCTGGCCGCGCCCGATCGGGATCATCGAGTCGATGGCCTTGATCCCGGTCTGCACCGGCTCGGACACCGGCTGGCGGTCGACCACGCCGGGGGCCTTGAACTCCATCGGCCGCGTCTCGCCGGCCTCGATCTCGGGGCCGCCGTCGATGGCCTGGCCCAGCGGGTCGACGACGCGCCCGATCAGCCGCTCGCCGACGGGGATCGCCATCACCTCGCCGGTGCGGCGGACGGTGTCGCCCTCCTTGACCTTGTCCCACTCGCCGAAGAGCACGCAGGCGACGTTGTCCTCCTCGAGGTTCAGCGCCAGGCCGGTCACGCCCTGGCCGAACTCGAGCTTCTCCATCGCCACGCAGCGATCGAGCCCGTACACGCGGGCGATGCCGTCGCCCAGCTGGATGACCGTGCCGATCTCCTCGACCTCGGCCTCGACCTCGTAACGCTCGATCTCGGACTTCAGGATGTTCGCGATCTCGTCTGGACGCAGCTTCACGCTTCACTCCCAACGGGCAAGGGTGTACGGATCAGGGCGCGCCGCAGCTCCTCGAGGCGGCGCTTGACGGAGGCGTCGACGAGCACGTTTCGCGCGCGCAGCACGAGGCCGCCGATGAGGGCTGGATCGACGGTCGCGGTGAGATCGGCCCGCCGCCCGACCGCCGCCGAGATGCGCTCCTGCAGGGCGTCGAGCTCCTTCTGCTCGAGCGCGACCGCGGTGGTCACCTCGACGGGCAGGACCTGGTCGTCGTCGGCCGCCAGGTCGGCGTAGGTGATCTGCAGGTCGACCAGGAGCGAGAGCCGGCCGTGCTCCGCCAGCACGAGGACGGCGTTTCGCGCCAGCTGATCGGATCCCTGGAGCACGCCGACGAGGATGCGGCGCTTGCCCTCGCGGGGCAGGGCCGGGTTGACCAGCGCCCGCAGGATCACAGGGCTCTCGCCGAGCGTCGCCACCAGCGCCTTCAGGTCGCGGTCGACCTCCTGCACGTGGCCCGCCTCGGCGGCCGCCTCGTGCAGGGCCTTCGCGTACACGCGCGCGGCCGGATCGACGCGGTCGGCCATCTAGGCGCCGGCCCCCGGCTCCGGCGGCACGAGCGTGGAGAGGTCGACGTCGGCGAGCGCCTCGTCGATCAGGCGTCGCTGCTCGGCCTCGTCGAGCCGCGCGCGCACGACCTTCTCGGTCGCGGCGACGGCCAGGGTGGCCACCTGCTGCTTGATCGCGTTCAGCGCCTGGCGCGTCTCGGCCCGGATCTCCTCCTGGGTCTGCTTCATCAGCCGCGCCTTCTCGGCCTCGAGCTCGGCGACGGCCGCGGTCCGGCGCTCGTCGCCGACGCGGCGGGCCTCCTCGACGATCTTGCCGGCCTCCTTGCGCGCCTCGGCCAGCTGCCGGCGGTACTCGGCCAGCGTCTCCTGCGCCTCGGTGCGGGCGGACTCGGCCGAGTCGAGGTCGGCGACGATCGACTGGCGGCGGGCGTCGAGCATCTGCTGGATCGGGCCGAACGCGTACTTCTTCAGCACGATCAGCACGATCACGAACGTGACCAGCGTCCAGATCATCAGCCCCGTGGTCGGGGTGATCAGGGTCGAGTCGTAGAGGATCACGCCGGCTCCCGGTCTCAGGCGATGGCGTAGGCCACGAAGGCCATGCCCAGGGCGTAGAAGATGATCGCCTCGGTCAGTGCGAAGCCGAGCCACATCAGGCCCTGCAGCTGGCCGCGCATCTCGGGCTGGCGGCCGACGGCCTCGATCGTCTTGCCGAAGATGAAGCCGACCCCGATGCCGGGGCCGATCGCGCCGAGGCCGGTCGCGAGACCGAGCTCGAGTGCGCGTGAGGACGCGTGGATGTCGCCGGTGAGGGCCATTCGTGCTCCTAGTGGTCGGGGTGGATCGCTCCACCGATGTAGATGGCGGACAGGGTGGCGAAGATGAACGCCTGCAGGCCGGCGATCAGCGTGCACTCGAGCAGGTAGAGCGCGACGCCCATGGGGATGCCGATCGGCAGGATGAAGTACGTGCTGAGCAGCGAGGCGAGGCCGAGGAACACGGCGATCACCAGGTGGCCGGCCAGCATGTTGAAAAAGAGACGGAAGCTGAGCGAGACGATGCGCACGAACTGTGAGAGCACTTCGATCACCGCGATCAGCGTGAGCAGGATCAGGACCGCAGGCGTCTTTGCGCCGAACGGCCGCGGCGAGGGCAGGCCTGAGGGCATCCAGCTCTTGAAGTACTTGATCGGGCCGTTGTAGCGGATGCCCTCGATGTGGGTGGCGAAGAAGGTCACGAGCGTGAGCGCGAGCGTCACCGACAGGTTGGCGCTGGCGGCGTAGATCTGGAACTCGGGGATGCTGAGCCCGAACACATCGACGTGGCGCTCGCCGAACGGCAGCGGGATGAAGCCGATCAGGTTCATCGTCCAGATGAACACGAACAGGGTGGCGACGTACGGGAACCAGATCCGCATCCCCTCCGGGGGCAGGCCGCCCTTGGCGATCTGCTCCTGGCACAGGTCGTACACGACCTCGACGGCGGTCTGGCGGCCGTCGGGGCGCAGCTTCAGGCCCCGCCGCACGATGAGGAGCGTGACGAGGATCGCGATCGCGCCCGTCATCCACAGGTAGATGACCGCCTTGTTGATGTCCAGGCCGAGCGGCAGGCTGACGTACGGGTTGTGGACGAAGTCGGTGAAATCCGAGACGGGATTGAAGTCGACCTTGAGGAGGGGGAGCATCTAGACCGCGCCCCCGACGCCGCTGCCCACGTTGCGGTGGGTGACGATGCGCGTGACGATGTCGACCGTCAGGAGGAGCAGGAACAGCAGCACGGACGAGATCAAAAGGGTGCTGGAATGCCGCGTGATCAGAAACAGCACCAGCATGCCGATCCACGGCCGCACGAGCATGCTCGCGCCCATCATCCCCACCCCCTGCAGTGGCCCCATGCGCACCGCTCGGCGCTCGAGCGAGGCCTGCGCGTAGCGATTCAGCGCCCACAGGAACGTCGCCCAGAACCAGCCTTCCAGAGGCAGGCCGGTGGCCGCGAACACGGGCAGCGCCGCGAGCGCCAGGATGGCGTCGATGTTGTGTGCGCAGAGTTGCGCCGGGGAGATCGTTCGGGCGGTCACAGGTCGCGGTACGTGCGGTAGACGAGGTAGAAGCTGGCGGGGATTCCGATCACCGCGCCGACGGCCGCACCGGCGGCCGGACTGCCCGCCGCCCATCCGAGTCCGAGACCGGATGCCACGCACACGATGAGCGTGACCAGGAGTTGGATCCCGGCCATCGCGCCGGATGCTGCAGGCCTCCCTGCCGTGGTGATCCTGTCGTCGGAGCGAACGGTTGAGCGGGCGCGCCGAAGTATGCCAGACGATCGACTTCGTGACAACACGAGTTCTTCCACGACCCGGTCAGAATACCCTATTTTGGGCGAATTCCGCGCCGATATGGTCAGGCTGCCGGCCGAGTTTGTGTCACTTCCCGGGCCTCCCGCCGGCCGGCCCGGCGCGCGCGCAGACGGCGCAGCTTGAGGATCTCGAGCGTGTACACGACGTAGACCGACGATGCGAGCGCGATCGCCCCCAGGCCGCCGAGGACGACAAGCGACACCCAGCCCCATCCGTGCCGGTGCGACGGCACAAACCGGATGGCGAGCGCGAACGCCGAGAGCATGGTGCACCAGGCGTACAGCGTGAGCGCGGTGCGCCGCTGCGAGAACCCGATGTTGGAGAAGCGGTGGTGGAAGTGCCAGTTGTCGGCCTGGTAGATCGGCTGGCGGTACTTCAGCCGCTTCAGGATCACGAACGACGTGTCGAGGATCGGCAGCGCCAGGATCACGAGCGGGAACACGAGCGACACGGCCGCGGCCGTCTTCAGCACCCCCTCGATCGCGATCGTCGCCAGGAGGTAGCCCATCATCAGCGAGCCCGAGTCGCCCATGATGATCGTGGCGGGGTGGAAGTTGTAGCGCAGGAACCCGATCGCGGCCCCGGCCAGGATGGCCGAGACGGCCGCCGCGTCGATCCGCCCGAGCGATGCCGACAGGATCGAGAACGTGAGCGCGGCGATGCCGCAGAAGCCGGCCGCGAGCCCGTCCAGCCCGTCGATGAAGTTGACGATGTTCACGATCGCGACGATCCAGATCACCGTCACCGGGTAGCGCAGCCAGTCGAGGTCGAAGACGCCCACGACGGGCAGGGTGACGTGGTCGATCGCGATCCCGCAGGTGCACGGTCAGCGTGGCGATCGCGATCTGGCCGAGCAGCTTCGTGAGCGGGTGCAGCGTGCGGATGTCGTCAATGGCCCCGAGCGCGCACATGAGCGCTGCGCCGAGCATGACGCCCCAGAACCCGTGCTGGTTACCGAGCGCAGCGGCGGGGATGACGATCGCGGCGAAGATGGCGATCCCTCCCAGCCTCGGCATCGGGTCGCGGTGCAGCCGGCGATCGTCGTCGGGACGATCGAGCAGGCCCGCCCGCCAGGCCGCGAGCGAGACGGCCGGGGTGAGCAGCAGCACGAGCATGAAGGCCACCGCAAAGCCCACGGCGGCGGCCTGGTAATCGAGGATCGATCCGGTCATGGGTCAGGTGCCAGCCCGGAAAGCGTAACCCCTCGCCCCGCTGGACGATCCGCCTCCCAACCGGGGCCAGGCCCCGAACGCCGAGCGTTGCGAGCCCGCACCACTTTCGCGACACCTCCGGGGTAGAAGCGTCCATCGCGTCCGCATACGTTCGGATGGATGGCGCGACCACTCCGTATCCAGGCCGCCGGTGCCTACTACCACGTCGGCGCCCGGGGCAACGACGGGACGGCGGTGTTTCTCTCCGACGAGGACCGACGCCGGTTTCTGGCGCTGCTCGGACACGTCGTCGACCGGTATGGGTGGCGGCTCTACGCCTACTGTCTGATGGGTAACCACTACCACCTTGCGCTCAGCACACCCGACCCGAACCTCGGTGCCGGGATGGGGAGACTGAACCAGCTCTACGTGCAGTGGTTCAACGACCGCCACGACCGCACGGGCCATCTGTTCGAACGGCGCTACTGGTCGGCAGTGCTCGAGAGTGAGGCGCACATGCTCGCCGTGATCCGCTACATCGCCGCGAACCCGGTACGTGCCGGCCTCTGCCGGCGCCCGCGTGATTGGCCGTGGTCCAGCGCGCAGGCGACCGCCAGACTCGTGCCGGCACCGACATTTCTAGACGTGGATTGGGTGCTGAGCCAGTTCGCGGTCGACGCGGGCGCCGCGACGGCGCTGTATTCCCGTCTCGTCGAGGATGGGGCCTGGCCCCGATCCTCGGGGCCAGGCCCCGCTTCTCCCGGCTAGCGGGTGCCGAACAGGCGGTCGCCGGCGTCGCCCAGGCCGGGCAGGATGTAGCCGGCCGAGTTGAGCTCGCGGTCGACCGAGGCCGTGTACACGGCCACGTCGGGGTGGTCGGCGGCGATCCGGTCGATGCCCGCCGGCGCGGCGACGACGCAGAGCAGGCTCGTGCGCACCGCGCCCTGGCGCTTGCACAGCGCGAGCGCCTCGGAGGCCGAGCCGCCCGTCGCCAGCATCGGGTCGAGCACCAGCACGTCGCGTTCGGCCAGGTCGCCCGGCAGCTTGCAGTAGTACTCGACGGGCTCGAGCGTGCGCTCGTCGCGGTAGACGCCGACGAACCCGACCCGGGCGACCGGGATCAGGTCGAGCACGGCGTCGAGCATCCCCAGGCCCGCGCGCAGCACGACCACGACGCCGAGCTTCTTGCCGGAGACGCGCCGGGCCGGCGTCACCTCGAGTGGTGTGGTGACGTCGAACTTCTCGAGCTCCAGGTCGCGCGTCGCCTCGTAGCAGAGGAACGCGGCCAGCTCGCCCATCAGGTGGCGGAAGTCCTTCGTGTTCGTCTCGGCGTCGCGCAGCAGCGCGAGCTTGTGCTGCACGAGCGGGTGGTCGAGGACGACCAGGCGGTCAGTACGAGGCGTAGCCATGCGGGAATCCCGAGTAGAGCGGTCGCCCGGCCAGGAGCTCGCCCGTACGCCGGCGCAGCGCCCCCAGGTCGGCCGCCGGGTCGAGGGTCTCGAGGATGATCTCCCCCACCTCGCGCATGTCGTCCTCCGTGAACCCCCGCATCGTCACCGCCGGCGTGCCGATGCGCACTCCCGAGGCGATCGTCGGCGGGCGCTCGTCGAACGGCACCGTGTTGCGATTGACCGTGATCGAGACCTCGGCCAGCCGCTCCTCGGCGTCCTTGCCGCTCCACTGCGTCGGGCGCAGATCGAGCTGGAGCAGGTGGATGTCGGTGCCGCCCGTGAGCAGCTTCTGGCCGCCGTCCATCAGGGTCGCGGCCAGCGCCTGGGCGTTCTTGACGATGCGGCCCTGGTACTCGCGGAACGACTCCGTCGCGGCGAGCTTGAAACACACCGCCTTCGCCGCCACGATGTGGCACAGCGGCCCGCCCTGCAGCCCCGGGAAGACGGCCTTGTCGACCGCCGCCGCGTGCTCGGCCCTGCACAGCACGAGGCCGGAGCGCGGCCCGGCCAGCGTCTTGTGCGTCGTCGAGGTGACGACGTCGGCGTGCTCGACCGGGTTCGGATGCAGGCCCGCGGCCACGAGGCCCGAGAAGTGCGCCATGTCGACCATCAGCCGCGCCCCGACGTCGTCGGCGATCGCCCGGAAGCGGGCCGCGTCGATCACGCGCGGGTAGGCCGAGGCGCCGGCGACGATCAGGCGCGGGCGGTGCTGGCGGGCCAGCCGCTCGACCTCGTCGAAGTCGATCAGCGAGTCCTCGCGGCGCACGCCGTAGGAGTGGACGTCGTACAGGCGGCCCGAGAAGTTCACCTTGAGCCCGTGTGTGAGGTGGCCGCCGTGATCGAGCCGCAGCCCGAGGATCGGGTCGCCCGGCTCGAGCATGGCGAAGTAGGCGGCCAGGTTGGCGGGCCCGCCGGCGTGCGGCTGCACGTTGGCGTGGTCGGCACCGAAGAGCGACTTGGCCCGGTCGATGGCCAGCTGCTCGACCTCGTCCACCCACTCGCAGCCGCCGTAGTAGCGGCGGCCGGGGTAGCCCTCGGCGTACTTGTTGGTAAGCACCGAGCTGGCCGCCTCGAGCACGGCGGGCCACGTGAAGTTCTCGGAGGCGATCAGCTCCAGCTGGTCGCGCTGGCGCCCCAGCTCGTGGTCGATCAGCCCGGCGACGTCGGGATCGATGTCCGTCAGGCCGGCGGTCCGGAGATGCGCGAAGGTCTGTTCGGCCGTGGCCACGGGGTGCCTCCTCGGTTCGACTCCGCCGACTCTATCCCAGGAGCGCCGTCATGGCCGCGGCGGCGTCGGCTCCCGCCCGCAGGAGCACCGGTTCGGGGCCGGTCACGTCGATCACGCTCGACGGCGTGCCGACCAGGACGCCGCCGTCAACGGCGAAGGCGCACAGGTCGCGCAGCTCGGCCGGCACGCCGGCGAGCCGGTCGGGCGGGGGCTCGCCGCGCAGGTTCGCGCTCGTGAGCGCGAGCCCGCCGATCGCATCCGCCAGCGTCGCGACATCCGGCGCGAGCACGGGCACGCGCACGCCGATCCGGTCGGGCGTCGCCCCGCACAGGTGGGCGAACCGGCGGCCCGGGTTGGGCACGACGAGCGTCACCGGGCCCGGCAGCACGCGCCGGCAGAGCACGCCCGCGCGGCCCATCAGCTCGGGCAGGACGTTCCCGAGCAGGTTGGAGACGCTGCCCAGCACGACGGCCGTCGGCTGATCGCGGCCCCGGGACTTGCACGCATACAGGCGCGCGCACGCGTCGCCGTGGTACGCGGCGCAGCCGATGCCGTAGACCGTGTCCGTGGGCAGGATGGCGAGCCCGCCCGAATGCAGCGCGCGCTCGTGGTCGCTCACGGCCACCGGCCGCCGACCACCCTGTCGATGCCGGCCAGGTCGGGGGCGACGAACGTCTCGGCCGCCCCGGCGGCCTCCACCAGGCGGCGCACCGCCGCCGCCTGCCCGGCGCCGCACTCGACCACGAGCCAGCCTCCCGGAGCGAGCGCCTCGGGCGCATCCGCCGCCAGGCGTTCCAGCACCTCGGTGCCGCGCGGGCCCGCCACCAGGGCCCGCCGCGGCTCGAACCGCGCCACCTCGGGCGCGAGGGTCCCGATCTCCGCCTCGGTCACGTACGGCGGGTTGGAGGCGATCAGGTCGAACCGGCGGCCGGACAGGCCACCCAGGAGGTCGGACTCGACCAGCTCGACCTCGAGGCCGAGCGCGGCCGCGTTGGCGGCCGCCACCGCCAGCGCGTGGGCCGACACATCGGCGGCCGTGACCACCGCGTCGGGCCGGGCCGCCTTGATCGCGAGGGCGATCGCCCCGGAGCCGGTGCCGACGTCGAGCACTGTGGGCTGCGGCCGCTCTGCCAGAAGCGCGAGGCAGCGCTCGACGAGCAGCTCGGTCTCGGGCCGCGGCACGAGCACCCGCTCGTCCACCATCAGGTCGAGGCCGTGGAACCCCCACCGGCCCAGGATGTAGGCCACCGGCTCGCGCCGGCCGCGGCGGTCGAGCAGCGCCCGGCACGCGGCCAGCTCCGGCTCGTGTAGCGGCCGGTCGAAGTTGGTGTAGAGCTCGATCCGCTGCAGGCCGAGGGCGTGCCCGATCAGGAGCTCGGCATCCAGCCGCGGCGTCGGGCTGCCGCGCTCCTCGAGGTAGGAGGCCGACAGCCGCAGCACCTCGGCCAGCGTCCTCACCCTCCGGCCGCGGCGGCCAGCTTGCGGCGGCGCTCGTCGGCGGCGAGGGCATCCGAGAACTCGCTCAGGTCACCGCCCAGCACGCGGTTCAGATCGTGCACCGTGAGCCCGATGCGGTGGTCGGTGACGCGGTCCTGCGGGTAGTTGTAGGTGCGGATCTTCTCCGACCGCTCGCCGCTTCCGATCTGGGCCAGGCGCGTCGCCGCCTCCTCCCGGGCCAGGCGCTCGCGCTCCTGCTCGTACAGGCGCGCCCGCAGGATCTTCATCGCCCGCTCCTTGTTCTGGAGCTGCGAGCGCTCGTCCTGGCAGGTGACCACGGTGTCGGTCGGGATGTGGGTGATGCGCACGGCGGAGTCGGTGGTGTTGACCGACTGGCCGCCGTGGCCGCCGGCCCGGTACACGTCGATGCGCAGGTCGTTCGGGTCGACGTGAAACTCGACGTCCTCCGCCTCGGGCAGCACCGCCACGGTGGCCGTCGACGTGTGGATGCGGCCCTGCGACTCGGTCGCCGGGACGCGCTGCACCCGGTGCACACCGCTCTCGTGCTTGAACACCGAGTAGGCCCCGTCGCCCTTGATCTCGAACACGAGCTCCTTGAAGCCGCCCGCATCGCCCCCGGACGCCGCCAGCGTGTCGGTCTTGAACCCGCGCTGCTGGGCGTAGCGGGTGAGCATCTCGTACAGATTGCCGGCGAAGATGGCCGCCTCGTCGCCGCCGGTGCCGGCCCGCAGCTCGACGATCACGTCCTTGTCGTCGGCCGGGTCGCGCTCGAGCATCGCCAGGCGGATCTCCTCCTCGAGCGCCGGCAGCGCCTCCCGGGCTTCGAGCACCTGCTCCTGGGCGAACGCGCGCATGTCCTCGTCGGGGTCGTTGGCGAGCTCGGCCGCATCGGCCACCTGGGTCGTGCGCTCGCGCCACTGGCGGGCGAGCTCGGCGGCCGCCGAGAGCCGCTTGTGCTCACGCGCGACGCCGGCGTAGCGGCGCTGGTCGGCGAGCACGGCGGGATCGCCCAGCTGGGCCTCCAGCTCGGCGAAGCGGCGCTCGATCTCTGCGACCAGCGGTTCCATGACCGTGGAAGGATAGTGACGTCAGCCGATGCGGCCGAGCTGGCGCAGCACGCTGACCGAGTCCGAGTAGACGTCCTTGCGGGCGAAGCGGCCGTCGCGGGTCGGCAGGATGTCCATCCCGTCCCACGTGGCGGTCTTGCCGCTCTCGGCGTGGGTGCCGGTCGCCCTCCACTCCTGCACGACCAGGGCATCGCGCACATACAGGCTCCGCCCCGTGAAGCGCATGCCCGGCCAGTTGCGGAAGATCCCGGCGATGTGCTCGGCCACGGCCGCCGCACCCTGCACCGACTCGCCGGCCGTGTGGTTGTGGAACACGATGTCGTCCGTGTGCATCGAGGTGATCGCATCGACGTCCTGGCGGTTCCAGGCGTCGTTGTAGCGGTCGATCAGCTGCTCGAGGTGCTCGGGTGAGTCGGAGCTTGCCACGAGGGCAAGCCTACGCCATCACCTCGACGGGCGCACCGGCGCCCGACGTGCGCTCGGCCTCGAGCACGTCTTGCAGGGCCTGGATCGAGACCTCGACCTGGTCGAGGGTCGGCTCGCGCGTCGTCAGCCCCTGCAGCCACAGCCCGGGCGTGAGCAGCGTGCGCACGATCGGGTTCGTCGGATGCTTGCCGCCGAAGCGGATGACCTCGTAGGCGAGGCCGGCGATCACGGGCAGGAGCAGGATCCGCGACGCGATCAGCGTCGGCCAGTCGGGCCGGCCGACGAATGCGAAGACGAAGATCGCAATCACCATCACCCACAGCAGGAACGCCGTCCCGCAGCGGAGGTGGATCTTGGAGTAGGTCTGCACCCGCTCGGGCACGAGCTCGGCGCCGTCCTCGTAGGCGTTGATCGTCTTGTGCTCGGCCGCGTGGTACTGGAACACGCGGCGCAGGTCGGGGATGAACGAGATCGCGGCCAGGTAGGCGACGAGCAGGGTCACCCGGATCGCCCCCTCGACCAGCACGAACACGATGGTCGAGTGGATCGGCAGCAGGTCGGTGATGACCGCCGGAGAGACCTTGAAGACCAGGACGGCGAATCCGATCGCGACCACGAACGCGAACGCGATCTGGCCGCGCGTGAGCTCGGCGGCGGCCTCGAGATCGGGCTCCTCGCCCTCCTCGACGGCGGCGAAGGACGCCGACACCGCCAGTGCCCGGAAGCCGATGACGAGCGACTCGCCGAGCGCCACCATCCCGCGCAGGATCGGCAGCCGCAGCACGCGGTGGCGCGACGCGGCGCTCGAGACGGGCCGGCACACGCGCGCCAGGCCGCCGTCGGGCCTGCGCACGGTCACGGCCCACGACCCGGGGCTACGCATCATCACGCCCTCGAGCACGGCCTGCCCGCCGACGTTCTGACTCACCGCTGACACGGGTTCCTCACCCGGTCCTTGTCGGCACCGGGCGAGGGAATCGTGAGACCGGCTGGGCTACGCCGTGGTTGACGAGCGGGCCTGGCGGCGACGGAATCGCTCCACCCGGCCGCCGGTGTCGACCAGCTTTTGCTTGCCGGTATAGAAGGGATGGCACGCCGAGCAGATCTCGACATGCAGCTCGGGCTTGGTGGCCCGCGTGATGAACTCGTTGCCGCACGAACATGTCACGTGCGAGACAACGTAGTTAGGGTGAATGTCAGCCTTCATGCAGTTCAGGATAGCACGCGTTCTGCGGCTTCCACGGCCGCGTCGACGGCGTCGGAATCGACGTCCAGATGGGTCACGAAACGCACCGTGCGGTCGTCCAGCGAGGCGCACAGGACGCCGACTTTCGCCAGCTCCTCGACGAGGTCCGGGGCCCGGGTGCCGTCGGTCACGGTCGAGAGCACGATGTTCGTCTCGATCGCGTCCGGCTGGAACCGCAGCCGCCGATGGGCGGCCATACCCTTGGCCAGGCGACGGGCGTTTCGGTGGTCGTCGGCCAGGCGGTCGACGTTGTTTCGCAGGGCGTGCAGCGCCCCGGCGGCGATGATGCCCGCCTGGCGCATGCCGCCGCCGAAGAGCTTGCGGTTGCGGCGCGCCGCCTCGAGCAGCTCGGCCGAGCCGACGACCGCCGAGCCGACCGGGGCCCCGAGCCCTTTCGAGAAGCACACCGACGCCGAGTCGGCCGGCGCGGCCACCTCGGCCGGGCTGCGGCCGCTCGCCACGGCGGCGTTCCAGATCCGGGCGCCGTCGAGGTGCACGCGCATGCCGTGGGCGTGGGCGAAGCCGGCCAGCTCGGCCATGCGCTCGGCGGGCAGCACCCGCCCGCCCATCTCGCCGATCGTGTTCTCGAGGCACAGCAGGCTCTGGCGGGCGTGGTGCGGGTCGGCCGGATCGCGCAGGCGTACGGCGATCGTGTCGACGTCGAGCACGCCGCCCTCGCCGGGCAGGAGGCGAGTCTGGACGCCGGAGAGGGCGGCCGCGCCGCCCTGCTCGTGGACGACGACGTGAGCCGACTCGTGGACGAAGATCTCGTCGCCGGGCCGGGTCTGGGAGCGGATCGCGATCTGGTTTCCCATCGTCCCCGAGGGCACGTAGACGGCCGCCTCCTTGCCGAGCATGCGGGCGACCTCGGCCTCGAGCTCGATCACGGTCGGGTCGTCTCCCCAGACGTCGTCGCCGACGGCGGCCTCGGCCATCACGCGGCGCATCTCGGGCGTGGGCCGGGTGACGGTGTCGGAGCGGAGGTCGATGACGCGCATGCGCGCGCAAGCGTATCGTTGCCGTATGGCCCTGGAGATGCGTACCCGCTGCGAGCGCTGCGACACTCCGCTTGATCCGGCCGCCACCGCGCGGATCTGCAGCTACGAGTGCACCTTCTGCCCGGCATGCACCGAGGCGATGGCGGGCGTGTGCCCCAACTGCGGCGGCGAGCTCGTCGTGCGGCCGCGCCGCGCCGCCGCGTCGTAGGAGCACCCGCGGAGCGCGACGCCCTCACCGGCCTGCTCAGCCGGCGGGCGTTCTGGGAGTCCATCCGCCGGCGCCCGGAGAGCTGGCCGGCACACCTGCGGATGGGTCTTGCGTTCATCGACGTCGCCGGCTTCCGGCAGTTTCAACACGAGCACGGCCACGAGGTGGGCGACACCGCCCTGCGGTGTGTGGCTGCGGCAATCCCGATCGTCGAGCCACGCGAGTGGGCCGGCCGCTACGGCGGCGACGAATTTGCGGCGCTCCTCGGGATCGCAGAACGGTCGCAGGCCGGGGAGTGGGCCGACGCCGCTCGCGCGCAGATCGCCGCGAGCATCGCGCGCACGCTCTCGCTCTCGCTTGATATGCAGATCGGTATCGCCGTCGGTGAGCCTGGCTGGTGGCCGTCCGACATCTTTCGCCAAGCCATCGCCCCAGCGGACGCGGCGCTCCATACGGCGATCCACGACGAGGCTCGCCATCGGGTCGTCGTCACAGACCTCTGGTCAGGCGACTGACGAACTCGCCTTCGGGGCGCGAGTCAGGATCCGCGCACACACGAACGCGCCGGCCAGCGGGACGAAGGGCGCGAGGCCGATCATCGGGAAGGCCGGGTCGTCGGCCGTGCGCATGCACGCCGGGACGACCATCGCGGTGATCGCCCAGACCGCCAGCGCGGCGATCACGAGATCGTACGGGCCCTCCGGCGTGCCCTCGTTGGGCTGCGTGCTCGTCGCGATGCCCAGCCACAGGAGCGCCGCTCCGGCCACCCCGCCCATGACTGCGACGATCACCGCTCCGCGTCTCATGGCCGTGATGGTACGACGACCACCGCCGCCTCCACCACCCCGGCCACCCACGCCTGCAGGGGCCGCAGCGGCCGCCAGCGCTCGACACACCACTCGGGGAATGCCTCGGTGAGCGCCTGGGACGGCATCGGGTCGGTCGTCGCCGCGACCAGCCCGCCGTGGCGCAGCAGGTCGGCCCGGGGGTGGTCGGCGGGGTAGGGCGCGGGCACGCGCTTCCATTTGGCGGGGCCGAATCTCGCCCCGGCCGTGAGCGCGTCGCGCACCGCCCGGTCGAGCTCCGCTCCCTGGTCGGCCGCGTCGACCGCCCGCCGGTAGGCGGCCAGCCCCGCGTCGGTGAAGTGGTGGGCGCCGACCCCGAGCGTGACCGTGTCCGGGTCGAGGCGCATGAAGTAGCCCGCGCTCTGGCGGCTGGGGCCGTCGCCCTCCCAGAACCACAGGTCGAGGTGCGTGCGGTAGGGCGACTTGTCTGCGGAGAAGCGGGTGTCGCGGGCGATGCGCAGGATGGAGCCGTTCACGCGCGGGTCGGCGTGGACGGCGGGAGCGACGGCGGCGAGATGCGCGCCGAGCGCCTCGACGAGGCCGCGGGCGGGCTCGAGCAGGAGCCCCCTGTACTCGGCCTGGTGGGCGTGGAACCACTCGCGGTCGTTGTGCGCGGCGAGCTCGCGCAGGTAGGCAAACGCCTCGGGCTGGAAGCCGGTGAATGTGGTCATGCGGCGACGATAGGGCCGGTGCCTGTCACACGTCTGCCACGGGGCGTCGAGGAACCGTGCCGAACCGGTAGCATGCCCGCCCGTGGCGCGGCGCCCCTCAGACTATCCACCGCCCGTGAAGGTGCGCGAGTTCGTGGCCGAGCCCAGGGCCGCGCAGGACGAGCGCATCGACGTGGGCGTCCTCTTCGTCGGCGGCGGGCCCGCCGGCCTGGCCGGCGCCATCCGCATGGGCCAGCTGCTCGCGGCCGACCCGGCCACCGCCGAGCGGCTGGGAGAGGTGCCGGTGGCGGTGCTCGACAAGGGCAAGGTGGTCGGGGCGCACCTGCTCTCCGGCGCCGTGGTGAACCCCTCCGCGCTGCGCGACCTGCTGCCGGACACGCCGATCGAGCAGCTCCCGTCCTACGGCCCGGTGAAGCACGAGTCGGTCTACTTCATGCGGCCCGGCTACGGCGTCCGCATCCCCACCCCGCCGCCGTTCCACAACAAGGGCAACTGGATCTTCTCGCTCGCCCAGCTCGGCCGCCACCTGGCCGGGCTGGCGGAGGAGTTCGGCGCGATGGTGCTGCCCGAGACCGCAGCCCACACCCTGCTCGTCTCCGGCGGCGCCGTCCGCGGCGTCGTCACCGGAGCCAAGGGGCTCGGTCGCGACGGCGAGCCGACCGGCAGCTACGAGCCCGGGGCGGAGATCCATGCGCAGGCGACCGTGCTCTCGGAGGGCACGCAGGGCCACCTGACCGCCGCGCTCACCGAGGCCTTCGGCCTGCGGTCGCAGAACCCGCAGGTGTGGAGCCTGGGCGTCAAGGAGCTGTGGCGGGTCAAGCGGCCGCTCGACCGGGTGATCCACACGCTGGGGTGGCCGCTACGGGCGCAGGCGAAGTACGGCGAGAGCGGCGGCAGCTTCATCTACCCCATGGGCGAGGATCAGATCGCGCTCGGCCTCGTGGTCGGGCTCGACTACCGCGACGCCTCGCTGTCGGTGCACGACCTGCTGCAGGAGTTCAAGCTGCACCCGCTGATCCGGCCGCTGCTCGAGGGCGGCGAGCGCACCGGCTGGGGGGCAAAGACGATCCCCGAGGGCGGCTTCTACGCGCTGCCGTCGCGCCTGTCGGTGCCGGGCGCCGTGATCACCGGCGACGCCGCCGGGTTCGTCAACGTGCCGAAGCTCAAGGGCATCCACTACGCGATGCGCTCGGGCATGCTGGCCGCCGAGGCGATCTACGAGCAGCTCAAGGCCGGGGCCGATCCGGCCGCGGCCGGCGCGCTCGGACGGCTACGACGCCCGGGTGCGGTCGAGCCACATCTGGTCAGACCTGCGCCGCGTCCGCAACATGCGCCAGGCGCTCAACCGCGGCCTGGTCGTCGGAGGCGCATTGGCCGGCGCGATGGACGTCACCCGCGGCGCCCTCCCCGGCGGGCGCTTCGGCACACACCGCGACGCCGAGGCGGCGATGACGATCGAGCCGCGCAGCTACCCCGAGCCCGACGGCGCGCTCACCTTCGACAAGCTCTCGAGCGTCTTTCTCTCCGGCAACCGCAGCCGCGACGACCAGCCCAACCACATCCGCGTGCGCACCCGCGTCCCGCGCGAGGTCGGCCAGACGTGGGTGGCGATGTGCCCGGCCGGCGTCTACGAGCTGCGCGGTGACGACGGCGGCATGGTGGAGGTGGAGATCACGCCCTCCAACTGCGTGCAGTGCGGCGCGATCACCGCCAAGGGCGGCCGGCTGACCCCGCCCGAGGGCGGCAGCGGGCCCGAGTACACGCACATGTAGCCATGTCCGGCGACCGCGAGCGGATCGACACGCTGATCGCTCACCTCGAGGAGTTCCTCGCCGGGTCCGACCGCCGCCCGGACCGAATGTGCCGATCGAGGTCGGCGCCGACCGGCGCTGGTCGGTGCGCGACACCGAGCGGCTGTTCAAGCGGCTCGGCCGGCCCGTGCCGACGGCCCCGCCCGAGCAGCAGCTGAGCGACGTGCTCGCAGACGTCGTGCGGCTGCGAAACGCGCTCATGCTGCTGCGCGAGAGCGACGAGGCGGACTAGGTCCTGCGGGCGGCGACGAGCTCGGTCAGCTTCGGCACGATCGCGAGCGCATCGCCGACCACGCCGACGTCCGCGAACTCGAAGATGGGCGCGTTCTGATCCTTGTTGATCGCGATGATCGTGCCCGCGCTTCGCCATCCCACCTTGTGCTGGATCGCCCCGAGACGCCGCAGGCGATGTAGAGCTTCGGCGAGACGGTCTTCCCGGTCTGGCCGACCTGCATCGAGTACGGCACCCAGCCCGCGTCGACCACCGCGCGGGTGGCGGCCACCTCGCCGCCGAGCGCCTTGGCCAGGGCCTCGACGAGCGGCACGTTCTCGGGGCCGCCCATCCCCCGCCCCACCGTGACCAGGATGTCTGCCTCGGTGATGTCCACGCCGCCGCCCTCGGCGGCCTCGGCCCCGTCAGCGCGGCTGCCTTCGACCAATCGGCGATGCTCACGGCGACGCGCTCGACCGGCGCGGTTCCGCTCGCGTCCTCGCGCGGCGCAAACGCGTTCGCGCGCGCCAGCACGACGCCGGGCGCCGACGCGAAGCCGGACTCCACCATGACCGAGTCGTCGAGGGCCGGCCGCGTCGCCACGATGCCGCCGTCGGCCGAGTGGAGGTCGGTCGTCTCGCACGCGATGCCCGCCCCGAGCCTGGCCGCCAGCCCGGCGGCCACGTCGGCCGAGACGACGCCGGCGCCGAAGAGCACCGCGTCGGCCTCGCGGGCCGAGGGCTCGATGGCGTCGACGATGGGCTGGGACAGGCCGCCCGCGAGCGCCGGGTCGTCGGCGACGAGCACCTTGCCCGCGCCGTGGCCGCCGAGCGTGGCGGCCCAGCCGTCGTCGATGCCGCTGCCCGCCACGAACGCGGTCACCTCGCCGCCCAGCGTCGCCGCCTTCGCGAGGATGCCCAGGCTGTTGGCCGCGAACTGGCCGTCGTCGTGATGCGCGTACACAAGCACTCCGGCCATAGCTAGATCAGCCCCTTCTCGTTCAGGAACGCGACGACCTTCTCGGCCGCGTCGCCGCCCGCGTCCTCGATCTTGAGGCCCTCCGACTTGGGCGGCGGGGGCGAGATCGACCGCACCACGCTGCGCGCGCGTCGCCGCCCACCCGGGCGACGTCGAGCTCAAGGTCGGCCGCCGAGAGCGTCTCGAGCGGCTTGCGCTTGGCGCCCATGATCGCCTTGATCGAGGGCAGCCGGGGCGTGTTGATCGCGTCGGAGACCGAGACGACCGCCGGCAGCGGCGCCTCGATCAGGTCGTAGCCGTGCTCGGCCTGGCGCTTGGCCCGCACCGTGCCGCCGTCGAGCTGGAGGTCGGCGACCTGGGTGACGAGCGGCCGACGCAGGTGATCGGCGACCGCCGCGGCCATCACGTAGCGGTCGGCGTCGGCGGCCTGCTGGCCGAGCAGGACGAGCTCTGCGTCCTGCTTGCCGACGGCCGCCGCGAGCACGTAGGCGGTGCCGGCGATGTCCGAGCCCGCCAGGGCGGCGTCGGTGACGAGCACGGCCCGGTCGGCGCCCAGCGCAGCGCCTGCGTCAGGATCCGCTGGGCCGATTCCGGCCCGTCGCACACCGCCACGATCTCGCCCACCTCAGCGCCCCGCTCCCGGATCCGGATCGCCTCCTCGAGCGCGTGCATGTCGAACGGGTTCGGCTCGAGTCCCCGACCGGTCGAGCCGCTCCTGCCCGGATAGAGCCGCCGGTGCGACGCCGCTCGGCACCTCCTCGACGCAGACTGCAATGTTCACTCCCTGTTCCCTCCTTGACCCCGGTTCGCCCGCAGACTACTTGCC
>CAWEYE010000016.1:0-425095 GCA_963813245.1 uncultured Actinomycetes bacterium | reverse complement strand
GTCGGGATCGATGTCCGTCAGGCCGGCGGTCCGGAGATGCGCGAAGGTCTGTTCGGCCGTGGCCACGGGGTGCCTCCTCGGTTCGACTCCGCCGACTCTATCCCAGGAGCGCCGTCATGGCCGCGGCGGCGTCGGCTCCCGCCCGCAGGAGCACCGGTTCGGGGCCGGTCACGTCGATCACGCTCGACGGCGTGCCGACCAGGACGCCGCCGTCAACGGCGAAGGCGCACAGGTCGCGCAGCTCGGCCGGCACGCGGGCGAGCCGGTCGGGCGGGGGCTCGCCGCGCAGGTTCGCGCTCGTGAGCGCGAGCCCGCCGATCGCACCGCCAGCGTCGCGACACCCGGCGCGAGCACGGGCACGCGCACGCCGATCCGGTCGGGCGTCGCCCCGCACAGGTGGGCGAACCGGCGGCCCGGGTTGGGCACG
This sequence comes from uncultured Actinomycetes bacterium, assembly GCA_963813245.1. Taxonomy (GTDB): domain Bacteria; phylum Actinomycetota; class Thermoleophilia; order Gaiellales; family JAICJC01; genus JAICJC01. Next base: position 424,668 of record CAWEYE010000016.1, on the reverse strand, counting down.
ACGAGCGTCACCGGGCCCGGCAGCACGCGCCGGCAGAGCACGCCCGCGCGGCCCATCAGCTCGGGCAGGACGTTCCCGAGCAGGTTGGAGACGCTGCCCAGCACGACGGCCGTCGGCTGATCGCGACCCCGGACTTGCACGCATACAGGCGCGCGCACGCGTCGCCGTGGTACGCGGCGCAGCCGATGCCGTAGACCGTGTCCGTGGGCAGGATGGCGAGCCCGCCCGAATGCAGCGCGCGCTCGTGGTCGCTCACGGCCACCGGCCGCCGACCACCCTGTCGATGCCGGCCAGGTCGGGGGCGACGAACGTCTCGGCCGCCCCGGCGGCCTCCACCAGGCGGCGCACCGCCGCCGCCTGCCCGGCGCCGCACTCGACCACGAGCCAGCCTCCCGGAAGCCTGGCGCTCCAGCTCCAGCACCTCCGGCCCGCGACCAGGGCCCGCCGCTCGAACCGCGCCACCTCGGGCGCGAGGGTCTCGATCTCCGCCTCGGTCACGTACGGCGGGTTGGAGGCGATCAGGTCGAAACCGGCGGCCGGACAGGCCACCCAGGAGGTCGGACTCGACCAGCTCGACCTCGAGGCCGAGCGCGGCCGCGTTGGCGGCCGCCACCGCCAGCGCGTGGGCCGACACATCGGCGGCCGTGACCACCGCGTCCGCCCGGGCCGCCTTGATCGCGAGGGCGATCGCCCCGGAGCCGGTGCCGACGTCGAGCACTGTGGGCTCCGGCCGCTCTGCCAGAAGCGCGAGGCAGCGCTCGACGAGCAGCTCGGTCTCGGGCCGCGGCACGAGCACCCGCTCGTCCACCATCAGGTCGAGGCCGTGGAACCCCCACCGGCCCAGGATGTAGGCCACCGGCTCGCGCCGGCCGCGGCGGTCGAGCAGCGCCCGGCACGCGGCCAGCTCCGGCTGGGTAGCGGCCGGTCGAAGTTGGTGTAGAGCTCGATCCGCTGCAGGCCGAGGGCGTGCCCGATGAGGAGCTCGGCATCGAGCCGCGGCGTCGGGCTGCCGCGCTCCTCGAGGTAGGAGGCCGACAGCCGCAGCACCTCGGCCAGCGTCCTCACCCTCCGGCCGCGGCGGCCAGCTTGCGGCTGTGCTTGTCGGCGGCGAGGGCATCCGAGAACTCGCTCAGGTCACCGTCCAGCACGGGCGCAGGCTGTGAGCCGTGAGGCCGATGCGGTGGTCGGTGACGCGGTTCTGCGGATAGTTGTAGGTGCGGATCTTCTCGCGCGCTCGCCGGTGCCGACCTGGTGCCGGCGCGCTCGCCGCGCTCGCTCGCGTTTTCCTGCGTCTCGCGCTCCAGGTCGTAGAGGCGCGACCGCAGGACCTTCAGGGCCTTGGCCTTGTTCTTGAGCTGCGAGCGCTCGTCCTGGCACTTGACCAGTCATCCCGGTCGGCTTGTGGGGATGCGCACGGCGGAGTTGGTGGTGTTGACGCCCTGGCCGCCCGGCCCGCCGCGCGCGGAACGTCGATCCGAGGTCCTTCGGATCGACGTGCACTCGACGTCCTCCGCCTCGGGCAGCACCGCCACGGTGGCCGTCGAGGTGTGGATGCGGCCCTGCGTCTCGGTCGCCGGGACCCGCTGCACCCGGTGCACGCCGCTCCTCGTACTTGAGCTGTGTGTAGACGCCGTCGCCGGAGATGAGGAACACGAGCTCCTTGAAGCCACCCCCATCGGCCCCGGACGCCGCCAGCGGGTCGACCTTCCACCCGCGCCGCTCGGCATAGCGCGAGAGCAGCCCGTACAGATCGCCGGCGAAGAGGCCGCCTCGTCCCCGCCGGTGCCGGCCCGCAGCTCGACGATCACGTCCTTGTCGTCGGCCGGGTCGCGCTCGAGCATCGCCAGGCGGATCTCCTCCTCGAGCGCCGGCAGCGCCTCCCGGGCTTCGAGCACCTGCTCCTGGGCGAACGCGCGCATGTCCTCGTCGGGGTCGTTGGCGAGCTCGGCCGCATCGGCCACCTGGGTCGTGCGCTCGCGCCACTGGCGGGCGAGCTCGGCGGCCGCCGAGAGCCGCTTGTGCTCACGCGCGACGCCGGCGTAGCGGCGCTGGTCGGCGAGCACGGCGGGATCGCCCAGCTGGGCCTCCAGCTCGGCGAAGCGGCGCTCGATCTCTGCGACCAGCGGTTCCATGACCGTGGAAGGATAGTGACGTCAGCCGATGCGGCCGAGCTGGCGCAGCACGCTGACCGAGTCCGAGTAGACGTCCTTGCGGGCGAAGCGGCCGTCGCGGGTCGGCAGGATGTCCATCCCGTCCCACGTGGCGGTCTTGCCGCTCTCGGCGTGGGTGCCGGTCGCCCTCCACTCCTGCACGACCAGGGCATCGCGCACATACAGGCTCCGCCCCGTGAAGCGCATGCCCGGCCAGTTGCGGAAGATCCCGGCGATGTGCTCGGCCACGGCCGCCGCACCCTGCACCGACTCGCCGGCCGTGTGGTTGTGGAACACGATGTCGTCCGTGTGCATCGAGGTGATCGCATCGACGTCCTGGCGGTTCCAGGCGTCGTTGTAGCGGTCGATCAGCTGCTCGAGGTGCTCGGGTGAAGTCGGAGCTTGCCACGAGGGCAAGCCTACGCCATCACCTCGACGGGCGCACCGGCGCCACGTGCGCTCGGCCTCGAGCACGTCTTGCAGGGCCTGGATCGAGACCTCGACCTGGTCGAGGGTCGGCTCGCGCGTCGTCAGCCCCTGCAGCCACAGCCCGGGCGTGAGCAGCGTGCGCACGATCGGGTTCGTCGGTCTGCCGCCGAAGCGGATGACCTCGTAGGCGAGGCCGGCGATCACGGGCAGGAGCAGGATCCGCGACGCGATCAGCGTCGGCCAGTCGGGCCGGCCGACGAATGCGAAGACGAAGATCGCAATCACCATCACCCACAGCAGGAACGCCGTCCCGCAGCGGAGGTGGATCTTGGAGTAGGTCTGCACCCGCTCGGGCACGAGCTCGGCGCCGTCCTCGTAGGCGTTGATCGTCTTGTGCTCGGCCGCGTGGTACTGGAACACGCGGCGCAGGTCGGGGATGAACGAGATCGCGGCCAGGTAGGCGACGAGCAGGGTCACCCGGATCGCCCCCTCGACCAGCACGAACACGATGGTCGAGTGGATCGGCAGCAGGTCGGTGATGACCGCCGGAGAGACCTTGAAGACCAGGACGGCGAATCCGATCGCGACCACGAACGCGAACGCGATCTGGCCGCGCGTGAGCTCGGCGGCGGCCTCGAGATTGGGCTCCTCGCCCTCCTCGACGGCGGCGAAGGACGCCGACACCGCCAGTGCCCGGAAGCCGATGACGAGCGACTCGCCGAGCGCCACCATCCCGCGCAGGATCGGCAGCCGCAGCACGCGGTGGCGCGACGCGGCGCTCGAGACGGGCCGGCACACGCGCGCCAGGCCGCCGTCGGGCCTGCGCACGGTCACGGCCCACGACCCGGGGCTACGCATCATCACGCCCTCGAGCACGGCCTGCCCGCCGAACGTCTTCGTCACCGCTGACACGGGTTCCTCACCCGGTCCTTGTCGGCACCGGGCGAGGGAATCGTGAGACCGGCTGGGCTACGCCGTGGTTGACGAGCGGGCCTGGCGGCGACGGAATCGCTCCACCCGGCCGCCGGTGTCGACCAGCTTTTGCCTGCCGGTATAGAAGGGATGGCACGCCGAGCAGATCTCGACATGCAGCTCGGGCTTGGTGGCCCGCGTGATGAACTCGTTGCCGCACGAACATGTCACGTGCGAGACAACGTAGTTAGGGTGAATGTCAGCCTTCATGCAGTTCAGGATAGCACGCGTTCTGCGGCTTCCACGGCCGCGTCGACGGCGTCGGAATCGACGTCCAGATGGGTCACGAAACGCACCGTGCGGTCGTCCAGCGAGGCGCACAGGACGCCGACTTTCGCCAGCTCCTCGACGAGGTCCGCGGCCCGGGTGCCGTCGGTCACGGTCGAGAGCACGATGTTCGTCTCGACGACGTCGGGCTGGAACCGAGCCGCCGAAGGTCGGCCATACCCGCCAGGCGACGGGCGTTTCGGTGGTCGTCGGCCAGGCGGTCGACGTTGATTCGAGGGCGAAGAGCGCCGCGGCGGCGATCACGCCCGCCTGGCGCATGCCGCCGCCGAAGAGCTTGCGAGCCCGCCGGGCTTCGGCGATGACGTCGCGCGAGCCGGCGACCGCCGAGCCGACCGGGGCGCCGAGCCCTTTGGAAAAGCACAACTGACGCCGTGTTGGACGGCGCAGCCACTCGACCGGGCGCGGCCGCCCGCCACGGCGGCGTTCCAGATCCGGGCGCCGTCGAGGTGCACGGGCAGGCGGTGGTCGTGGGCGAAGCCGGCCAATCGGCGATGCGCTCGGCGACTGCACCCGCCCGCCGATCTCGCCGATCGTGTTCTCGAGCCACAGCAGCCTCGTCGGGCGTGGTGCGCGTCGTCCGGATCGCGGAGGCGTATGGCGATCGTGTCGACGAGAGCACGCCGACCTCGCCGTCGAAGGCGAGCCGGGACGCCGGAGAGGGCGGGCGCGCCGCCCGGCTCGCGGACGTACGAACTCCGCCGACACGCGGAGAAGCTTCGTCGCCGGGCCGGGTGTGTGCGCGGACCGCGATCTGGTTGCCCATCGTCCCCGACGGTACGAACACGGCCGCCTCCTTGCCGAGAATGCGGTGCGACCTCGGCCTCGAGCTTGAACGGTCGGGTCGTCTCCCCAGACGTCGTCGCCGACCTCGGCGTCGGCCATCACGCGGCGCATCTCGGGCGTGGGCCGGGGTGACGGTGTCGGAGCGGAGGTCGATGACGCGCATGCGCGCGCAAGCGTATCGTTCCCGTATGGCCCTGGAGATGCGTACCCGCTGCGAGCGCTGCGACACTCCGCTTGATCCGGCCGCCACCGCGCGGATCTGCAGCTACGAGTGCACCTTCTGCCCGGCATGCACCGAGGCGATGGCGGGCGTGTGCCCCAACTGCGGCGGCAGCTCGTCGCGTCCAGCACGCCCGCGCCGCCGCGTCGTAGGAGCACCCGCGGAGCGCGACGCCTCGCCGGCCTGCTCAGCCGGCGGGCGTTCTGAGAGTCCATCCGCCGGCGCCCAGAGCTGGCCGCACACCTGCGGATGGGTCTTGCGTTCCATCGACGTCGCCGGCTTCCGGCAGTTTCAACCTCGAGCACGGCCACGAGGTGCGCGACACCGCCCCTGCGGTGTGCGGCTGCGGCAATCCCGATCGTCGAGCCACGCAGTGGGCCGGCCGCTACGGCGGCGACTGGATTTGCGGCGGCCTCGGATCGCAGAACGGTCGCAGGCCCCGGGGAGTGGCCGACGCCGCTCGCGCGAGATCGCCGCGAGCATCGCGCGCACGCTCTCGCTCTCGCTTGATATGCAGATCGGTATCGCCGTCGGTAGCCTGGCTCGTGGCCGTCCGACATCTTTCGCCAGCCATCGCCCCAGCGGACGCGGCGCTCCATACGGCGATCCACGACGAGGCTCGCCATCGGGTCGTCGTCACAGACGCTCTGGTCAGGCGATGACGAAGCTCGCCTTCGGCGCGCGCGAGTCAGGATCCGCGCACACACGAACGCCGCCGGCCAGCGGGACGAAGGGCGCGAGGCCGATCATCGGGAAGGCCGGGTCGTCGGCCGTGCGCATGCACGCCGGGACGACCATCGCGGTGATCGCCCAGACCGCCAGCGCGGCGATCACGAGATCGTACGGGCCCTCCGGCGTGCCCTCGTTGGGCTGCGTGCTCGTCGCGATGCCCAGCCACAGGAGCGCCGCTCCGGCCACCCCGCCCATGACTGCGACGATCACCGCTCCGCGTCTCATGGCCGTGATGGTGACGACCGCCGCCGCCTCCACCACCCCGGCCACCCACGCCTGCAGGGGCCGCAGCGGCCGCCAGCGCTCGACACACCACTCGGGGAATGCCTCGGTGAGCGCCTGGGACGGCATCGGGTCGGTCGTCGCCGCGACCAGCCCGCCGTGGCGCAGCAGGTCGGCCCGGGGGTGGTCGGCGGGGTAGGGCGCGGGCACGCGCTTCCATTTGGCGGGGCCGAATCTCGCCCCGGCCGTGAGCGCGTCGCGCACCGCGCGGTCGAGCCCGCTCCTGGTCGGCCGCGTCGACCGGCCCGCCGGTAGGCGGCCAGCCCCGCGTCGGTGAAGTGGTGGGCGCCGACCCCGAGCGTGACCGTGTCCGGGTCGAGGCGCATGAAGTAGCCCGCGCTCTGGCGGCTGGGGCCGTCGCCCTCCCAGAACCACAGGTCGAGGTGCGTGCGGTAGGGCGACTTGTCTGCGGAGAAGCGGGTGTCGCGGGCGATGCGCAGGATGGAGCCGTTCACGCGCGGGTCGGCGTGGACGGCGGGAGCGACGGCGGCGAGATGCGCGCCGAGCGCCTCGACGAGGCCGCGGGCGGGCTCGAGCAGGAGCCCCCTGTACTCGGCCTGGTGGGCGTGGAACCACTCGCGGTCGTTGTGCGCGGCGAGCTCGCGCAGGTAGGCAAACGCCTCGGGCTGGAAGCCGGTGAATGTGGTCATGCGGCGACGATAGGGCCGGTGCCTGTCACACGTCTGCCACGGGGCGTCGAGGAACCGTGCCGAACCGGTAGCATGCCCGCCCGTGGCGCGGCGCCCCTCAGACTATCCACCGCCCGTGAAGGTGCGCGAGTTCGTGGCCGAGCCCAGGGCCGCGCAGGACGAGCGCATCGACGTGGGCGTCCTCTTCGTCGGCGGCGGGCCCGCCGGCCTGGCCGGCGCCATCCGCATGGGCCAGCTGCTCGCGGCCGACCCGGCCACCGCCGAGCGGCTGGGAGAGGTGCCGGTGGCGGTGCTCGACAAGGGCAAGGTGGTCGGGGCGCACCTGCTCTCCGGCGCCGTGGTGAACCCCTCCGCGCTGCGCGACCTGCTGCCGGACACGCCGATCGAGCAGCTCCCGTCCTACGGCCCGGTGAAGCACGAGTCGGTCTACTTCATGCGGCCCGGCTACGGCGTCCGCATCCCCACCCCGCCGCCGTTCCACAACAAGGGCAACTGGATCTTCTCGCTCGCCCAGCTCGGCCGCCACCTGGCCGGGCTGGCGGAGGAGTTCGGCGCGATGGTGCTGCCCGAGACCGCAGCCCACACCCTGCTCGTCTCCGGCGGCGCCGTCCGCGGCGTCGTCACCGGAGCCAAGGGGCTCGGTCGCGACGGCGAGCCGACCGGCAGCTACGAGCCCGGGGCGGAGATCCATGCGCAGGCGACCGTGCTCTCGGAGGGCACGCAGGGCCACCTGACCGCCGCGCTCACCGAGGCCTTCGGCCTGCGGTCGCAGAACCCGCAGGTGTGGAGCCTGGGCGTCAAGGAGCTGTGGCGGGTCAAGCGGCCGCTCGACCGGGTGATCCACACGCTGGGGTGGCCGCTACGGGCGCAGGCGAAGTACGGCGAGAGCGGCGGCAGCTTCATCTACCCCATGGGCGAGGATCAGATCGCGCTCGGCCTCGTGGTCGGGCTCGACTACCGCGACGCCTCGCTGTCGGTGCACGACCTGCTGCAGGAGTTCAAGCTGCACCCGCTGATCCGGCCGCTGCTCGAGGGCGGCGAGCGCACCGGCTGGGGGGCGAAGACGATCCCCGAGGGCGGCTTCTACGCGCTGCCGTCGCGCCTGTCGGTGCCGGGCGCCGTGATCACCGGCGACGCCGCCGGGTTCGTCAACGTGCCGAAGCTCAAGGGCATCCACTACGCGATGCGCTCGGGCATGCTGGCCGCCGAGGCGATCTACGAGCAGCTCAAGGCCGGGGCCGATCCGGCCGCGGCCGGCGCCTTCGACGGCTACGACGCCCGGGTGCGGTCGAGCCACATCTGGTCAGACCTGCGCCGCGTCCGCAACATGCGCCAGGCGCTCAACCGCGGCCTGGTCGTCGGAGGCGCATTGGCCGGCGCGATGGACGTCACCCGCGGCGCCCTCCCCGGCGGGCGCTTCGGCACACACCGCGACGCCGAGGCGGCGATGACGATCGAGCCGCGCAGCTACCCCGAGCCCGACGGCGCGCTCACCTTCGACAAGCTCTCGAGCGTCTTTCTCTCCGGCAACCGCAGCCGCGACGACCAGCCCAACCACATCCGCGTGCGCACCCGCGTCCCGCGCGAGGTCGGCCAGACGTGGGTGGCGATGTGCCCGGCCGGCGTCTACGAGCTGCGCGGTGACGACGGCGGCATGGTGGAGGTGGAGATCACGCCCTCCAACTGCGTGCAGTGCGGCGCGATCACCGCCAAGGGCGGCCGGCTGACCCCGCCCGAGGGCGGCAGCGGGCCCGAGTACACGCACATGTAGCCATGTCCGGCGACCGCGAGCGGATCGACACGCTGATCGCTCACCTCGAGGAGTTCCTCGCCGGGTCCGACCGCCGCCGGACCGATGTGCCGATCGAGGTCGGCGCCGACCGGCGCTGGTCGGTGCGCGACACCGAGCGGCTGTTCAAGCGGCTCGGCCGGCCCGTGCCGACGGCCCCGCCCGAGCAGCAGCTGAGCGACGTGCTCGCAGACGTCGTGCGGCTGCGAAACGCGCTCATGCTGCTGCGCGAGAGCGACGAGGCGGACTAGGTCCTGCGGGCGGCGACGAGCTCGGTCAGCTTCGGCACGATCGCGAGCGCATCGCCGACCACGCCGACGTCCGCGAACTCGAAGATGGGCGCGTTCTGATCCTTGTTGATCGCGATGATCGTGCCCGCGTTCGCCATCCCCACCTTGTGCTGGATCGCTCCCGAGACGCCGCAGGCGATGTAGAGCTTCGGCGAGACGGTCTTCCCGGTCTGGCCGACCTGCATCGAGTACGGCACCCAGCCCGCGTCGACCACCGCGCGGGTGGCGGCCACCTCGCCGCCGAGCGCCTTGGCCAGGGCCTCGACGAGCGGCACGTTCTCGGGGCCGCCCATCCCCCGCCCCACCGTGACCAGGATGTCTGCCTCGGTGATGTCGACGCCGCCGCCCTCGGCGGCCTCGCGCCCCGTCAGCGCGGCTGCCTTCGACCAATCGGCGATGCTCACGGCGACGCGCTCGACCGGCGCGGTTCCGCTCGCGTCCTCGCGCGGCGCAAACGCGTTCGCGCGCGCCAGCACGACGCCGGGCGCCGACGCGAAGCCGGACTCCACCATGACCGAGTCGTCGAGGGCCGGCCGCGTCGCCACGATGCCGCCGTCGGCCGAGTGGAGGTCGGTCGTCTCGCACGCGATGCCCGCCCCGAGCCTGGCCGCCAGCCCGGCGGCCACGTCGGCCGAGACGACGCCGGCGCCGAAGAGCACCGCGTCGGCCTCGCGGGCCGAGGGCTCGATGGCGTCGACGATGGGCTGGGACAGGCCGCCCGCGAGCGCCGGGTCGTCGGCGACGAGCACCTTGCCCGCGCCGTGGCCGCCGAGCGTGGCGGCCCAGCCGTCGTCGATGCCGCTGCCCGCCACGAACGCGGTCACCTCGCCGCCCAGCGTCGCCGCCTTCGCGAGGATGCCCAGGCTGTTGGCCGCGAACTGGCCGTCGTCGTGATGCGCGTACACAAGCACTCCGGCCATAGCTAGATCAGCCCCTTCTCGTTCAGGAACGCGACGACCTTCTCGGCCGCGTCGCCGCCCGCGTCCTCGATCTTGAGGCCCTCCGACTTGGGCGGCGGGGGCGAGATCGACCGCACCACGCTGCGCGCGCCGTCGCCGCCCACCCGGGCGACGTCGAGCTCAAGGTCGGCCGCCGAGAGCGTCTCGAGCGGCTTGCGCTTGGCGCCCATGATCGCCTTGATCGAGGGCAGCCGGGGCGTGTTGATCGCGTCGGAGACCGAGACGACCGCCGGCAGCGGCGCCTCGATCAGGTCGTAGCCGTGCTCGGCCTGGCGCTTGGCCCGCACCGTGCCGCCGTCGAGCTGGAGGTCGGCGACCTGGGTGACGAGCGGCCGACGCAGGTGATCGGCGACCGCCGCGGCCATCACGTAGCAGTCGGCGTCGGCGGCCTGCTGGCCGAGCAGGACGAGCTCTGCGTCCTGCTTGCCGACGGCCGCCGCGAGCACGTAGGCGGTGCCGGCGATGTCCGACCCCGCCAGGGCGGCGTCGGTGACGAGCACGGCCCGGTCGGCGCCCAGCGCGAGCGCCTTCGTCAGGATCCGCTGGGCCGATTCGGGCCCCATGCACACCGCCACGATCTCGCCCACCTCAGCGCCCCGCTCACGGATCCGGATCGCCTCCTCGAGCGCGTGCATGTCGAACGGGTTCGGCTCGGAGTCCCCCGACCGGTCGAGCCGCTTCGTGCCCGGATCGAGCCGCCGGTGCGACGTCGCGCTCGGCACCTCCTTGACGCAGACTGCAATGTTCACTCCCTGTTCCCTCCTTGACCCCGGTTCGCCCGCAGACTACTTGCCGATGAACGACGCCTGCCGCTTCTCCACGAAGGCGTTCATCCCCTCGCGGGCATCGTCGGTGGAGAACATGAGCGAGTACAGGTCGGCCTCGTGCACGAGGTTGCCGCCGATGTCGCCGTGCAGCGACCTGTTGGTCGCCTCCTTGGCGTAGTAGAGCGCGACCGGGCTCTTCGAGGCCATCTCCGCGGCCATCGCCCAGGCGGCCGGCATCAGCTCGTCCGGCGGGTAGACGTGCTGGACGAGGCCCTTCTCGAGCGCCTCGGCCGCATCGACCATGCGCCCGGTCAGGATCAGCTCCTTCGCGTAGCCGATGTTCGTGGCCCGGGCCAGGCGCTGGCTCGCCCCCCAGCCGGGGATGATGCCGAGGTTGATCTCGGGCTGGCCGAACTGGGCATGCTCGGACGCGAGCCGCACGTCGCAGGCGAGCGCCATCTCGCAGCCGCCGCCCAGCGCGTACCCGTTCACGGCCGCGATGGTCGGCTTGCGCATGGTCTCGAGCTTGTGGGCGATCTCCTGGCCGAGCTCGGAGTAGGCGCGCGCCTCGAGCGGCGTCTTGTCCGCCATCTCCTTGATGTCGGCCCCGGCGATGAAGGAGCGCTCGCCCTCGCCGGTGAGGATGACGACGCCGACCGCTGCGTCGTTGCCGAGGTCGGACAGCGTCGCCAGGAGCTCCTCGAGGAGGGCCGTATTGAGCGCGTTCAGCACGTCGGGGCGGGCGATCGTCACCGTCGCCACGCGACCGTCGATCGCGATCCGCAGTCCGGAGGCGGCCACTAGCTCGCCCCTACCGCGGAGCGCAGGAACTCGACGATCCCGGCCGTCGGCGCGCCCGGCGTGAACACCTCGGCCACCCCGAGCGCCTTCAGCTCGACCACGTCCTCACCGGGGATCGTCCCACCCACGACGACGACCACGTCGCCCGCCCCGCGCTCGTTCAGGAGCTCCAGGATGCGCGGCACGAGCGTCATGTGCGCCCCCGACAGGATCGAGATGCCGACGGCATCCGCGTCCTCCTGCAGGACGGTGGCGACGATCTGCTCCGGCGTCTGGTGCAGACCGGTGTAGATCACCTCCATGCCCGCGTCGCGCAGCGACCGGGCGATGATCTTGGCGCCCCGGTCGTGTCCATCCAGGCCGGGTTTGGCGACCACCACACGTATGGGCCCACTCATCGCGGGCGAGTGTATACGGGCTCACGCCTCGGGCGGTGCGAACACCACGAGCACGCTGAGGTCCTGGGTGATCGTGTGGAAGCGGTGCTCGACCCCCGCTTCGACGAAGAGCACGCTGCCCGGGCCGACCGGCCGGTCGTGGCCGTCGACCCGGAACCGGCCCCGGCCCGAGATCACGTAGTAGAGCTCGTCCTGGCCGTGCGGCGTCTGCGGATCGTCCTCGCGAACGCGCAGGACGTACAGGCCGGCGCTCATCGAGTCGCGGCGCAGGAACTCGTGGTAGAGCTCCCCCGCCGCGAGGCGGGATGCCTCGAGCCCGTCGACCTCGAACGCTTCCATCGCCGCCCATCCTACGCGGAACGTGGCGGAGGAGGCGAGAAGCGGGGCCTGGCCCCGCTCCGGCGGGGCCAGGCCCCAGCGCTCCCTCAGAAGACTCGTGCGCCGCGAAACCGGGGACAGTCCCCGTGCGGGGACAGTCCCCACCACGTGGCACCCGCCGTCTCCCGGGGCGGAGGCGAGATCGCATCTCGCCGGAGCGGGCCGACCTTCGTGGGGACGTTAAGGAGGGGGCTCGTGGGGGAACCCTGGGTTCCCCACGGCCTAGAAGACCGGGGTCTCGCGGTACACGCCCCACACGGCCCGGAGGGCATCGCAGATCTCGCCCTCCGACGCGTAGGCCCGGGCGCAGTCCATGAGCGCCGGCATCACGTTGCGGTCGCTCGCAGCATCCGCCGACAGCCGCTCGAGCGACGCCTGCACCGCGGCGGCGTCGCGGCGGCCGCGCACGGCGTTCAGCCGGTCGCGCTGGCGCCGCTCGACGTCCGGCGAGATGCGCAGGATCTCGACCTGGTCGTCGTCGTCGCTCGTGTGCGCGTTCACCCCGACGATCAGCCGGCGGCCGTCCTCGACCTCCTGCTGGTAGCGGTAGGAGGCCTCCGCGATCTCGCGCTGGAAGAAGTTCTCGTTCAGGGCGGCGACGACGCCTCCGAGCCGGTCGATGCGCTCGAAGTAGTCGTAGGCCTCGCGCTCGAGCCGGTCGGTCAGGCTCTCGACGAGCCACGACCCGCCCAGCGGATCGGCCGCGTGCACGACGCCCGTCTCGTGGGCGATCACCTGCTGGGTGCGCAGCGCGAGCCGGGCGGCCCCCTCGGTGGGGAGCGCGAGCGCCTCGTCGTAGGAGTTCGTGTGCAGCGACTGGGTGCCGCCGAGCACGGCCGAGAGCGCCTCGAGCGCCGTGCGCACGATGTTCACCTCCGGCTGCTGGGCGGTCAGCGAGACCCCGGCCGTCTGGGTGTGGAACCGCATGAGCAGCGAGCGCTCGCCCGTGGCGCCGTAGCGGTCGCGCAGCTCACGCGCCCAGATACGGCGGGCGGCGCGGTACTTGGCGATCTCCTCGAAGAAGTCGATGTGGGCGTTGAAGAAGAACGACAGCCGCGGCGCGAAGTCGTCGATGTCCATCCCTCGCGCCCGGCAGGCCTCGACATAGGCGAAGCCGTCGGCGAGCGTGAACGCGAGCTCCTGGGCGGCCGTGGCCCCGGCCTCGCGGATGTGGTAGCCCGAGATCGAGATGGGATGCCAGCGCGGCATCGTCTGCGTGCACCACTCGATCATGTCCACCATGAGCCGCATCGACGGCTCGGGCGGGAAGATCCACTCCTTCTGGGCGATGTACTCCTTGAGGATGTCGGCCTGGATCGTGCCGCCGAGCGCCTCCGGCGCGATGCCCTGGCGCTCGGCCACGCACACGTACTGCGCCAGCACGACGGCGGCCGGGGCGTTCACGGTCATGGACGTCGTGACGCGGTCGAGCGGGATGCCCGCGAACAGGTCCTCCATGTCGGCCAGCGTGTCGACGGCGACGCCCTCGCGCCCGACCTCGCCCAGCGAGCGGGTGTGGTCGGAGTCGTATCCCATCAGCGTGGGCATGTCGAAGGCCGTCGAGAGGCCCGTCTGGCCGTGGTCGAGCAGGTAGCGGAAGCGCTTGTTGGTCTCCTCGGCGGTGCCGAACCCGGCGAACTGGCGCATCGTCCACGGCTTGCCGCGGTACATCGTCTCGTAGATCCCGCGCGTGTACGGGTAGTGGCCCGGGTCGCCCAGATCGCGGTCGTAATCGATCGCGGCGTCCCTGGGCGTGTAGAGCGTCTGGTAGGGGATGCCCGAGATCGTCGAGCGCTCCGGCTCCGGGGGCGGCTCCGGGGCGCGGGCGTGGCCGGCCGAGCTCACTGCTCGGCCACCGATCCCCCGGGGCGCCAGAGCACGTCGGCGCGGCCCTCGTCGTTTGCGATCCGCGCCACGATGAAGAGCAGGTCGGAGAGCCGGTTCAGGTAGGCGAGCGCGGCCGGGTTGACCGGCTCGGACTCGGCCAGCGCGACGGCGTGGCGCTCGGCCCGGCGGCAGGTCGTGCGGGCGACGTGGAGCGCCGCCGCGGCGGGCGTGCCGCCCGAGAGCACGAAGCTCGTGAGCGGCTCGAGCCGCTCGCCCAGCTCGTCGCAGGCGCGCTCCAGGGCGGCCACGTGGTCGTCGGTGATGCGCAGCCGGCTCTTGCCGTGTCCCCGTTCGGTGTCGAGCGGCACCGACAGGTCGGCGCCGACGTCGAAGAGGTCGTTCTGGACGCGCACGAGCAGGTCGGCCAGGCGCGGCTCAAGGCCGGTCGCGATCGCCACCCCGACCGCCGCCCCGGTCTCGTCGCAGGTGCCGTACGCCCAGATGCGCAGATCGTTCTTCGACACCCGCTCGCCGTCTCCCAGCGACGTCTGCCCGGCGTCGCCTCCGCGCGTGTAGATGCGGTCGATGCGCACGTTCCGGACACTATCCGACGCATCCCCCGTCCGTGGGTGCCGGTTCACCCGTTAGGGGTTTGTGAGCAAGATGTAAACAGCCGACTACCAGGCAGCAGTTCGCCTCCCCTCGCGCTCCCAAAGGACTTCCCATGTATGGCCTCACCCACCGCTTCGCCTCCGACTCGCTCGCCGACGTGACCCCGATCGGCGCGTCCGCGACCGTGCTCGTCATCGACCGCGACCCGCTCACGCTGGATCTGGCGCGGCGCGCCATCGCCGATCACTACCGGATCATCGTCGCCGAGAACGGCACCGACGCCCTCGCCATGATCGACGAGCACCGCCCCGACATCGTCATGATCGACATGACCCTCGAGAACGCCGAGATCGCCATGGTCACCGTCGCCCTGGCCGCCTGCGACGAGCTCGACTCGACGCCGGTGATCATGGTCGACCCGGAGCAGCCCACGAACGCCGTGAGCCTGCGCCGCCGCATCGACGAGGCCATCCGCGTCACCCGCCGCGTGTACATGGGTGGCGGCCTGCTCCACCGCGTCGCCGCGTAAGCAGCCCCTGGGGACTGTCCCCGCTTGATGCGGGGTCAGTCCCCAGGCACCCTCTAGGCTGCGCTCCAGTGGGCAAGCAGCGCACCATCCTGGCCCTTGCGATCGCCTCGCAGGCCGCCTACTCGCTGATCTCGTTCGGCCTGCCGGCGATCGCCCTGGAGATCCGCGACCGGCTCGACATCGGGGTGGCCGGCTTCGGCGCCGTGTTCGCGGCGGTCAGCCTTGGCTCGGCGATCGCGCTGATCCCCGCCGGGATGCTGGTCGACCGCGTCGGCGCCCGCTGGGTGCTCGTGATCGGCGGGATCGTGAACGGGCTCGGCACGCTCGCGGCCGCCACGCTCACCGCCCCGGCCGCGTTCGCAGGCGCCCTGCTCGTGGCCGGGATCGGCGGATCGGCCGTGCCCGTCGCCGGGATGGCATCGCTGATGCGCGCGTTCCCGCCGGAGCGGCGCGGCGTGGTGATGGGCTGGCGCCAGCTCGCCGTCCCGCTCGGCGGCACGATCGGCGCCGTGTGCCTGCCGCTGCTCGCTGACAGGGGCGGCGTCCGGCTCGCGCTCGCCGCCTGCGCCGTGGCGGTGACCGTCACGTCGGTCGGCTTCGGCCTGCTCGTCGGCCATGCGCCCGCCACGGGCACGGTCAAGAGCCGCGGCGGCCTGCGCGACGTGCTGCGGGTGCCGGGCATCCGCCCGGCGCTCACCGTCGCGTTCGTCTACATCCTGGGCCTGACCGCGGTGCTCACCTACTACATCCCGGCCGTGCGCTCCGCCGGCTTCACCCGCACTCAGGCCGCGGTCGGGTTCACGCTCGTGAACGTCGTCGCGGGCATCTCCCGGCCGCTGTGGGGGCGGCTGGCCGACAGCGGCGGCGGCACCCGGCGCATGCGCACGCTGCGCGAGACGGGCATGGTCGGAGCGGCGGCCGCGGTGATCATCCTGCCCGCGCTGCACGCCGGGTTTGGGCCCGGGCTGGCGGCGACCGCGGTGCTCGCGTTCGGCGTGTTCGGCTTCAACGGCCTGCTCTACCTGATCGTGGGCGAGCTGGCCGGATCGGCCCGCTCGGGAGTCGCCGTGGGCGTGGCCTCGACGGTCGTCTTCGGCGGCGGCGCGCTGGTCGCGCCGGCCGCCGGGCTCGCGGTCGAGAACCTCGGCTACGGGGCGCTGTGGGCGATCGCGTTCGTCTCGGGGGCGGCCGGCGCAGCCATCGCGTGGCGCTGGCTCCCGGAGACGAGCGTGCCGGCGGCCGAGGTGCCGGTTGGCAACGCCGAGGCGCGGTCGTATCCTTAGGCGGTCCGCCGCCTAGAGCGGCATAACGCAGTCGGTGCAGGTGCTCAGCCGCACGTGCTGGCCGGGCTGCTCCCAGTGACCGATCGAGTAGCCCCGGGCGCCCGACGCGAACACGAAGTAGCGCTTGCCGGGGCGCAGGCCGGTGAACCGGAACGCGCCGTCTGCGTCGGTCGTGACCGTCGCGATCGGCTGGGGCGGATCGGCGGCGATCGGCCCGCCCGCGTGCACGGGCTGCAGGTAGAGGCCCACCTTCACACCGGCCACAGGTGTGCCCGCGTGGGGATGCTGCGAATCGGTCTGGACGACGATCCCCGTGATGGCGCCGGCGGGCGCGGACGTTGACACGTCGGCCGGCGCGCTGCCGCAGCCGGCGAGCGCGATGGCCAGGCCGGCTGCGAGCAGAGCGGTCAGTGCTGCGCGAACGTGCATACCCATTAGTCGGCCGCTACGGCCGAAAAGTTCACCGCCGCGGGCGGCGGGCGAGCACGATCATGCGGCGGCTGTCGACCCGGTAGTCCGAGCCCTGGTAGTCGCCCCACGCGCCCTCGACGTCGAAGCCGGCCGCGGCCATCATCCCCGTGAGCTCGACCAGCGTGTAGGCGCGGGTCGCGAACGACATGTGGACGCGGTCGCCGGACGGTTCGACCAGCGTCCAGCCGGAGTGCATCCGGCCCGTCCACGGGTCGAACGCACGCTCCTCGAGCAGGAGCCGCCCGGCTCCGAGCTCATGCCAGGCCCGCGGCTCGAAGCGGCGCAGCGTGCCGTGCAGGTTGATGGTCTCGATCACGAGCGCGCCGCCGGGCCGCAGGGCCCGCAGCGCCCGCTCGAGCACCAGCCGGTCCTCGGCCTCGGACTCGAAGTAGCCGAACGACGTCCACAGGTTGAGCACCGCGTCGAACTCGTCCCGGAACTCGATCTCGCGCATGTCGAGGCGGCGCAGGTCAAGCTGCACGCCGGCCGCGCGCGCGTCGGCGCGGGCGAGCTCGAGCGGGAGGTCATTCAGGTCGACGCCGACCACGCGCATGCCGCGCCGGGCGAGCTCGATGCTGTGGCGGCCGTGGCCGCAGGGGATGTCGAGGACGCGCTGCCCGGGCTCGAGGCCGAGCGCCGAAATCAGGAACTCGGCCTCGGCGGCGCTCTTCTCGGGCGTGTGCGTGTGGCTCGAGATCGTGAGCCAGTGCTCGTCGAAGAACGACTCGTACCAGTACGGATCGACGAGTGTGCCGCTCGTGCCTGTTTCAGTCTGTGTACTCATAGAACCCCCGCCCTGCCTTGCGGCCCAGCCGGCCTGCCTCGACATAGCTTCGCAGAAGCGGGCACGGCCGGTACTTGTCATCGCCCAGACCGTGGTGCAGCACCTCCATGATCGCGAGGCACGTGTCGAGCCCGATCAGGTCTGCCAGCCGCAACGGCCCCATCGGATGGTTCATGCCGAGCCGCATGACGGTGTCGATCGAGTCGCGGTCGCCGACGCCCTCCATCAGGCAGTAGACGGCCTCGTTGATCATCGGCACCAGGATGCGGTTGGAGATGAAGCCGGGGTGGTCGTTCGCCTCGGCCACGGTCTTGCCCATCCGCTCGGCTGCGGCGCGGACGTAGGCGGCGGCCTCGTCCGACGTGTCGAGGCCGCGGATCAGCTCCACGAGGGGCATCAGCGGCACGGGGTTCATGAAGTGCATACCGACCACGCTCTGCGGCCGCGCGGTCACGGCGGCCAGCCGCGTGATCGGGATCGAGCTCGTGTTCGTGGCGAGCACGGCGTCGGGGCCGGCGGCCTCGTCCAGGCTGCGGAAGATGCGCTCCTTGAGCGCGACGTCCTCGGTGGCGGCCTCGATGGCGAGGTCGGCGCCGACGGGCTCGAACGCCGTGGCCACCCGGCCGAGGGCGGCGTCGGCCGCGTCGGCCGCGACGGTGCCCTTCTCGACCAGCTTGGCCAGCGAGCGCTCCATCCCCGCCCGGGCGCGGTCGAGCTGCGCGCCCGACACGTCGACGAGCGTCACCTCGTAGCCCGCCACCGCCGCCACCTGGGCGATCCCGGATCCCATCTGGCCTGCCCCCACCACGCAGATCCGCTCGCTCACGGAGGGAACACCTCGAGCACGGTCGCGTCGCCCTGGGCGGCGCCCGAGCAGATCGCGGCGACGCCGATGCCGCCGCCGCGGCGGCGCAGCTCGTGCACGAGCGTGCCGAGCAGGCGCGCCCCCGATGCCCCGATGGGATGGCCGAGCGCGACGGCGCCGCCGTTCACGTTGACGCGCTCCGGGTCGATCCCGAGCAGGTCGATCGTTTTCAGGGCGACCGAGCAGAAGGCCTCGTTCACCTCGAGCAGGTCGATGTCGGAGACCTGCAGGCCCGCCTTCGCGAGCGCCGCCCTGGTCGCGCCCGCCGGCGTCCGCACCAGGTAGGCGAAGTCGTCGGCCACATAGCCCGCCCCGCGGATCACCGCGAGCGGCCGCAGGCCGCGCTCGCGCGCCCAGTCCTCGGATGCGAGCACGAGCGCCGCCGCGCCGTCGTTCACGCCCGGGGCGTTGCCCGCGGTCGTCGCGCCGTCCTTCGAGAACACGGGCGGAAGCGCCGCCAGCCGCTCCGCCGAGGTGTCGCGGCGCGGCCCCTCGTCGGTGTCGACCACGGTGTCGCCGCGGCGGCCGGGGATGGTCACCGGCACGATCTCGTCGGCGAGGCGGCCGGCGTCGATGGCCGCGATCGCGCGCAGGTGGCTGCGCAGCGCCCACGCGTCCTGTTGCTCGCGGGTGATGCCCATCTCGGCCGACACCTGCGAGTTCTGGGCGGCCATGATCAGGCCGTCGAACGTGCACGTGAGGCCGTCGGACGTCAGCGAGTCGACCAGCGTGCCGTCGCCGAAGGTGTAGCCGAAGCGGGCCTTCGGCAGCAGGTAGGGCGCGTTGGACATGCTCTCCATGCCGCCGGCCACGATCACCTCGTGCTCGCCGGCCCGGATCATGACGTCGGCCAGCGTGGCCGCGCGCATGCCCGAGGCGCACACCTTGTTGATCGTCTCGGAGCCGACTCCCGGCCCCAGGCCGATCCCCACCGACACCTGGCGCGACGGGATCTGGCCCGCCCCGGCCTGCAGCACCTGGCCCATCACGACGTAGCCGACGTCGGCCGTGTCCACCCCGGACCGCGCGAGCGCCCCGCCGGCGGCGGCAATCCCGAGCTGCGGGGCCGTGCGGGAGGCCAGGCTCCCGCCCAGCTTTCCGAACGGCGTGCGGGCGGTGCCGAGGACGACGGTGCGGGGCAATGCGATCCTCTCCAAATTTGACGGACGGGCGGCGATGCAGCATAGTCAAGGCCGAAATGACGACCGGCGGAACATGGTGGTGGCGATGCGTGCGAGGTGCGGCCCGCTAGCTCTGCCACGGCATCCGCGCTTCGCACTCGGCCTCTCCGCCATCCGACGGGAGGCTTTTTTGTTGCCATGAACGACGACCTTGACACCCGCATCCTCCCCGCCGACCTGGTCACCCCGGTCGGGGCGTACCTGCGCCTGCGCGCCGCCCTGGGCGCCCCGGCGTTCCTGCTCGAGTCGGTCGAGCGCGGCGAGCAGGTCGGCCGCTACTCGTTCCTGGGCGCCGGGCTGCCCCCGGTCGACTCGCTCGCCGACGCGGCCGCGTTTGCGGCCTCGCGCCCCGGCCCGGCCGCCGGCCAGCCGCCGTTCATGGGCGGCGCGGTCGGCTTCCTGAGCTACGACTGGGTCACCCAGCTCGAGCCGGTGCCGCTGCCCCCGCCCGACCCCGCCGATGCCGGCCTGCCGGTGATGCGGTTCCTGCTCGCGTCGACGTCGGTGGCGTTTGACCACGTCCGCCGCACGATGACCGTCACCGGCCCACGGGCCGAGGTCGACCGGGTCACGGCCGCGCTCGACCAGCCCGCCGCGGCGCCCCCCACCGAACCTGTCGCGGCCGGCGCCGCGGCCGCCGAGATGACCCGGGCCGGCTTCATCGCGGCCGTCGAGCGGGCCAAGCTCCACATCGCCGCGGGCGACGCGTTCCAGATCGTGCCGTCGCAGCGCGTCCGCCGCCCCACCGAGGCCTCGGCGTTTGCCATCTACCGGGCGCTGCGGACGGTCAACCCGTCGCCGTACATGTTCCTGCTCGATATGGGCGAGTTCCAGCTGATCGGCTCATCCCCGAGACGCACGTGCGCCTCGACATGGACGGCACCTGCGAGCTGCGCCCGATCGCGGGCACCCGCCCGCGCGGGGCTGACGCCGCCACCGACGACGCGCTGGCGGCCGAGCTGATGACGTCGGAGAAGGAGCGGGCCGAGCACGTGATGCTCGTCGACCTGGCCCGCAACGACCTCGGCCGGGTGTGCGTGCCGGGATCGGTGCGACTGGAGCGCTACATGGACGTCGAGCGCTATTCCCACGTCATGCACATCGTCTCGCGCGTGTTCGGCCAGATCGCCTCCGGGCGCGACGCCGTCGACCTGCTGCGGGCGACGTTCCCGGCCGGCACGGTGTCGGGCGCGCCGAAGGTGCGGGCGATGCAGATCATCTCCGAGCTCGAGGGCCGCCGCCGCGGCGCCTACGCGGGCGCGGTCGGCTACCTCGGCTTCGGGGGCGACATGGACACGTGCATCGCGCTGCGCACGATGGTGCTGCGGGCCGGCGTCGCCTACCTGCAGTCGGGCTGCGGGGTCGTGGCCGACTCCGACCCGGGCGAGGAGTACCAGGAGGCGATGAACAAGGTCGCGGCGCTCGCCGCTGCCATCGACGGGGCCGAGACGGGGGTGTACGGGCGATGAGCGCCGCGCGGGTGTTCGTGCTGGACAACTACGACTCGTTCACCTACAACCTGGTCGACTACATCGCGACGGCCGGCGCCGAGGTGCGGGTGGAGCGAAACGACGCCGTCTCGGCCGATGCCGTCGACGCATGGGCGCCGACCCACCTGGTCGTCTCCCCCGGCCCGGGCACGCCGGCGGACGCGGGTGTCTCGGCAGCCCTGATCGAGCGCGCCGCGGGCCGCATCCCGGTGCTCGGCGTGTGCCTCGGCCACCAGGTGATCTGCGAGCTCTACGGCGGCACGATCGACCGCGCCGGCCGGATCGTGCACGGCAAGCCCGACCAGGTGAGCCACGACGGCTCGCCGCTCTACGCCGGCATCCCGAGCCCGTTCGAGGCCGGCCGCTACCACTCGCTGGCCGTCGTCGGCGAGGTGCCCGCCGACCTGGAGGTGACCGCCCGCACGCCCGACGGCGAGGTGATGGGCGTGCGCCACCGGGCGCATGCCGTGCACGGCGTACAGTTCCACCCCGAGTCGGTGCTGACCCCGCACGGGCGCACACTGATCGGAAACTTCCTGGCGATGGAGGGGACGCGGCCGTGATCACCGATGCGATCAAGACGCTCGTCGAGGGCCGCGACCTCTCGGGCGAGGAGACCCACATCGCCATGATGCAGGTGATGAGCGGCGACGCGTCGCAGACGCAGATCGCCGCGTTCCTCGTCGCCCTGCGGATGAAGGGCGAGACGCCCGACGAGATCGCGGGCTGTGCCCGGGCGATGCGCGCGCACGTCACGCCGTCGCGGCCGTCGCGGCCCGATCTGGTCGACACGTGCGGCACCGGCGGCGACGGCCTGAACACGTTCAACATCTCCACCTCGGCGGCGCTCGTCGCGGCCGCGGCCGGCGCCACCGTGGCCAAGCACGGCAACCGGGCCATGTCGTCGCGCACCGGCTCTGCCGACGTGCTCGAGGCGCTCGGCGTACGCATCGACCTTGCGCCGGACGACGTGGCCGAGTGCATCGACTCCGTCGGCTTCGGGTTCCTGTTCGCGCAGGCCCACCACCCGGCCATGCGCCACGTCGGGCCGGTGCGGCGCGAGCTCGGCATCCGCACGGTGTTCAACCTGCTCGGGCCGCTCACGAATCCGGCGGGCGCCCGCCGGCAGGTGGTCGGCGTGTACGCCGAGAGCCTGGTCGAGCCGATCGCACAGGTGCTCCAAAAGCTCGGCGCCGAGCACGCGATGGTGGTGCACGGCGCCGGCGGCCTGGACGAGCTCACCCCGACGGGCGAGAACCTCGTCTCGGAGGTGCGCGGCGGCGAGGTGCGCACCTATACGCTCGATCCCAGTCCGCTGTCGACCGGGCCGGGGCCGGGCAGCCCCGACGACCTGCGCTGCGGCGGCGACCCGGCCCAGAACGCCGCCGTGATCCTGACGGTGTTCGACGGCGAGCGCGGCCCGCGCCGCGACGCGGTCATCCTGAACGCGGCAGCCGCGTTGGTCGTGGGCGGAGTGGTCGCCGAGCTCGAGCCCGGCATCGACCTCGCCGTCGAGACGATCGACTCCGGCGCGGCGCTCGCCAAGCTCCAGGAGCTCGTGGCCTTCACCCGCGACCGGGCGCCGGTGGCCGGATGAGCGGCTACCTGGCCCGCCTCTCAGGCGACATCCGCCGCGACGCGCCCGAGGCCACCCGCGGCTTCGCCGACGCGCTCGCGGCCGGGCCCGAGGTCGCCGTGGTCGCCGAGATCAAGCGGGCGTCGCCGTCGCAGGGCGCGATCGCGCCGTCCGCCGATGTGGCCGCGACGGCACGGGCCTACGCCGCCGGCGGCGCTGCGGCGATGTCGGTGCTCTGCGCCGAGCGCGACTTCGCCGGCAGCCTGGACGACCTGACAGCCGCCCGCCGCGCGGCCGAGCTGCCGGCGCTCGCGAAGGACTTCACCGTCTTCCCGCAGCAGGTCGCCGCTCAGCGGCTGGCCGGCGCCGACGCGATCCTCGTGATCCTGGCGATGGTCACAGACGACGAGGCCCGGCGGCTGATGCAGGCGGCCGACCTCCTGGGCATGGACGCGCTCGTCGAGGCCCACACCGCGGCCGAGGTGCAGCGCGCGGTCGGGCTCGAGGCGCGCGTCGTCGGCGTGAACGCGCGCGACCTGGACACGCTCGAGATCGACCGCGACCGCCAGCTCGAGCTCGTGGCGGCGCTGCCCGGCTCGGTCGTGCGGGTGGCGGAGTCGGGCATCTCCTCGCGCGCCGACGTCGAGGCCGCCCGCGCCGCCGGCGCCGACGCCGTGCTGGTCGGAACGGCGCTGATGCGCCGGCCCGAGCTGCTGGCCGAGCTCACCGGGGTGCCGCGATGACGCTCGTCAAGATCTGCGGCCTCACCCGCGAGCAGGACGTCGACGCCGCCGTGGCCGCCGGCGCGGACATGGTCGGGTTCGTGCTCGTGCCCGACACGCCGCGCCACGTCGCGCTCGATCGCGCCCGCGCGCTGGCCGCCCGCGTCCCGGCCGGGGTGCGCACGGTCGCCGTTGTGGATGGCGGACCGATGGGGCCTGGCCCCAGCGAGGCTGGGGCCAGGCCCCGGTCCATCCCGGGGTTCGATCTGGTGCAGACCTATGCCATTCCCGCGGACTTCCGCCACACCATCGTCGCCGCGCGGGGCGAGCCGCCGGCCGGTATTCCCGCGGACGTGCCCGTGCTGCTCGACCTGCCATACGGGTCGCGGCCCGACGCCGAGGCGCTGCACAGGCACTGGGAACAGGCGGCGCAGGTGCGCCAGCCTGTGGTCCTCGCCGGCAGCCTGCACCCCGGCAACGTCGCCGAGGCGATCGCGGTCGCCCGGCCATGGGCGGTCGACACCTCGCGCGGGGTCGAGTCCGCCCCCGGCGTCAAGGATCACGACCTCGTGGCGGCGTTCGTGCGCACCGCAAAGGAGGCACCGTGAGCACCACCTACCCCGACGAGCGCGGCCGCTTCGGCGCATTCGGCGGCCGCTTCGTCCCCGAGACCGTGATGGGGGCGCTGGACGAGCTCGCGGCAGGGTACGAGGCCGCCCGCGCCGACCCGGCGTTCGCCGCCGAGGTCGAGCGCCTGGGCCGCGACTATGTCGGCCGGCCGACGCCGCTCTACCTGGCCGAGCGCGTGGGCGAGGCGACGGGCGCCCGCTTCTGGCTCAAGCGCGAAGACCTGAACCACACCGGCGCGCACAAGATCAACAACGCCGTCGGCCAGGCGCTGCTCGCGGTGCGGCTCGGCAAGCGCCGGATCGTGGCCGAGACCGGCGCCGGCCAGCACGGCGTGGCCGCGGCGACCGTGTGCGCCCGCTTCGGCCTCGACTGCCACGTGTACATGGGCGAGGAGGACATCCGCCGCCAGCACCCCAACGTCGTGCGCATGCACATGCTGGGCGCCGAGGTCGTGCCGGTCAGCGCCGGCGCGGGCACGCTCAAGGACGCCATGAACGAGGCCATCCGCGACTGGATCACGA
This sequence comes from uncultured Actinomycetes bacterium, assembly GCA_963813245.1. Lineage (GTDB taxonomy): Bacteria > Actinomycetota > Thermoleophilia > Gaiellales > JAICJC01 > JAICJC01. Next base: position 400,289 of record CAWEYE010000016.1, on the reverse strand, counting down.
ACGTCGAGACCACCCACTACCTGATCGGCTCGGCCGCCGGCCCCCATCCCTACCCGATGCTCGTGCGCGACCTGCAGGCCGTGATCGGCCGCGAGGGCCGCGCCCAGATCCTCGAGCGTGAGGGCCGGCTGCCGGACGCCGTCTGTGCCTGCGTCGGCGGGGGATCGAACGCGATCGGCCTCTTCCACCCGTTCCTGGACGACGCCTCGGTGCGTCTGTGCGGGGCCGAGGCCGGCGGCGACGCCCGCGGCCATGCCGCCACGCTGTCGAAGGGGCGCGTCTCGGTGCTGCACGGCTCCCGCTCCTACGTGCTCGCCGACGACGACGGCCAGGTGCTCGAGAGCCACTCCATCTCGGCGGGCCTGGACTACCCGGGCGTCGGGCCGGAGCACTCGTATCTGAAGGACTCCGGCCGGGCCTCCTACGAGCCGGTCACCGATGCCGAGGCGCTGGAGGCATTCCACCTGCTGTGCGAGCGCGAGGGCATCATCCCGGCGCTCGAGTCGGCCCACGCGCTCGCGCTCGCGCTGCGCAGCGCCAGGCCCGGCGAGGTGTGGCTCGTGGGCCTCTCCGGTCGTGGCGACAAGGACGTGGACACCGTCGAGGCGGTCGAGCGGGTATGAGGCTCTCGCCGCCGGTCGTGTCGGTGTACCTGATGGCTGATGCCGACACCGCCGAGCTGGCCGAGGCCGCCGTCGGCGCGGGTGCCGGCCTGCTCGAGATCGGCATCCCCTACTCCGACCCGCTCGCCGACGGGCCGACGGTGCAGCGGGCGGGACAGCGGTCCCTGGCGGCCGGCATGACCACCCGGCGCGCGCTCGACGTGCTGCGCGAGGTGCGCGCGCGGGTGGCCGTGCCGCTCGTGCCGATGACCTACGCCGCCCCGGTGATGGTCTACGGCGAGCACCGCTTCTGCGCCGACGCCGCCGCCGCGGGCGCGGACGGCCTAATCGTGCCCGACGTTCCGGCCGACGAGGCCGGCGAGCTCGTGGCGGGCTGCCGCGAGCACGGCCTCGACCTGGTGCCGCTGCTGGCGCCGACCTCGGCGGACGAGCGGATCGCGCTCGCCTGCGCCCATGCCGGCGGCTTCATCTACCTCGTCTCGGTGGCCGGGATCACCGGCGCCCGCGCCCACCTCTCGGATCGCGTCGCCGGCCTGGCGCAGCGCGTGCGGGCGCACACCGACCTGCCGCTGCTTGTGGGCTTCGGCATCGCGGCGCCCGAGCACGCGGTGGCCGCGCTCGCGGCCGGCGCCGACGGGGTGATCATCGGCTCGAAGGCGATCGAGGTGGCCGAGGCGGGCGGGCCGGCGGCGCTGGCGGCGTTCATCGGCGCGGTTTGCGCCGCGGTGGCGGACGCACCAAAGGGGGTCTGACCCCGCCTGGTGCGTTGCGCTACGCCGGCGGAGGGACGCCGAGCGCGACGTACGCCTTGCAGCGGACACTGCGCCGATGCACCGGCGAGAGCCCGAGATCGACGACCGCCGCCTCGTGTCCAGGCGTGATGTAGCCCTTGTGCACAGCAAACCCGTACCCGGGGTGGTCGACCTCCAGCCGTCGCATCAGCCGGTCGCGCATCTCCTTGGCGACGATCGACGCCGCCGCGATCGCAGCCGACGTCCCGTCGCCGCCGTCCACCGGCGCATGTGTCACCCCGAGGCCCTCGAGCTCGTACCCGTCCACCAGGTTGACCGACCCGGGCAGCGCCACCGCCTCGAGCGCGCCGCCAAGCGCGCGGATGTTCGACACGTGCAACCCATCCCGGTCGATCTGCCCGGCCGGGATGACCAGGAACGCGGCCATGTCCGCCATCTCGAGCACCACCGGCAGGAGCGCCGCTCGCCGCAGCGGGGTCACCTGCTTGGAATCGTTCAGATGCTCCAGCCGCGCTTCCGCGGCCGCGTCCAGTCGGGCGTAGTCGAACCGGACAGCGGCGATCGACCAGCGGCCCGGCCAGGCAGGCACGCCCCGCCTCATCCGCGCCGCACACGTACCGAGCGCCGCGAGCACGGTCGGACGCAAACAGGGGAGCGCTGGTCGCCGGTTGTCCACCCACCGGAACGAGAGAATAGCATGTGGGCTATGTATCGCCCAGGCGCTCTGCAAGCCCTGGGTTAGAAGCGGTCAATCGCCGATCGCTAGGCTTGTGACATGCATATCCTGGTGGTCGAGGACGACCGGCCGCTGGCACGGATCCTGCGCAAGTCGATCGAATCCAGCGGGCACACGGTCGACATCGTCGGCGACGGCGACGAGGGCCTGCGCATGGCACGCACGCGCGCCCACGATGCGCTTGTGCTCGACCTGCAGCTGCCGCGGCTCTCGGGCATCGAGGTCTGCCGCCGGCTGCGCGACGACGGCAACGCCGTCCCGATCATCATGCTGACCGCCCGGGGCGCCGTGGCCGACCGCATCGAGGGGCTCGACGTCGGCGCCGACGACTACCTGGCCAAGCCGTTCTCGCTGGCCGAGCTGCAGGCCCGCCTGCGGGCGCTCCACCGCCGGGGCAAGCTCGAGCCGGAGATCCTCCAGTCCGGCCCGCTCGAGCTCGACACGTCCGCCCGCGAGCTGCGCGTGAACGGCACCACGGTCGAGCTGACCGGCACGGAGCTCGCGCTGCTCGAGTACCTGATGCGCAACCCGGGTGTCGTCCTCTCCCGCGACCAGCTGCGCGAGCAGGTGTGGGGCGACGGCTTCGAGCCCGCCTCGAACGTCGTCGATATCTACGTCCACTACGTGCGCCGCAAGCTGAAGAAGGCCGGCGCCGAGCACGACCCGATCCGCACGGTGCGCGGCCTCGGCTACGCCTTCCGGCGCGCTGACTGAGAGCGCCTGAGGTGTTCACGCGCACACGCATCCGCCTGACGGCCTGGTACGTCGGCGCGCTGGCGGTGTTCCTCGTCGCCCTCGGCACGGTCGTGTACCAGCTCGAGGAGCACCAGCTGCGCACGAACGTCGACCACGGCCTCACGGTCACCGCCAAGCGGGTACGGGCGAAGTACCAGGCCGCCGGGTTCACGAGCGCGGCCGAAGACACCTACAGCGCCTCCTACACCGTCTCGTGGAGCGACGGCACAGGGTCGAGCGCAGGCGGGCTCGGCAGCGCGCCGAACCGGGCGTCGGCGCTCGCAGCGATCGCGAGCGGCGCCGACATGCGCACCATCGAGCGCCACGGCATCACGACCCGGATTTACTCGCTGCGGCTGAACCCGCAGCTGGCGGTGCAGGTAGCACGGTCGATGGAGCCCGAGGAGGATGCCCTGCACGGCCTGCTCGCGTTCATGCTGATCGGCTCGGCGGCGAGCATCGCGCTCGCGGCCGCCGGCGGGTGGTTCGTCGCCGGGAAGTCGCTCGCCCCGGTCATCCAGGCGTTCGATCGCCAGCACACCTTCGTCGCCGATGCCTCGCACGAGCTGCGCACGCCGCTCGCCGTGATCCGGGCGAACGCCGAGTTCCTCCAGCAGGAGCAGCCCGAGAGCGAGGAGGCGGCCGAGATCCTGGCCGAGACCGACCGGCTGGCCGCGCTTGTCGACTCCCTACTCGCGCTCGCCCGCGGGCAGCGCGGCGCGGCCGCCGACAGCCGGCTCGACCTCGGCGAGCTCGTCTCGGCCTCGGCCCAGTCGATGCAGCCGCTCGCCACGGACCGCAAGGTGGCCCTCGACGTGGCGACCGCCACCGGGCTCGAGGTGCGCGGCAACCCCGACCAGCTGCGCCAGCTCGTGCTGATCCTGGTCGACAACGCCCTGCGCTACACGCCCGAGGGGGGCCGCGTGCGGGTCGACGCCCACCGCAACGACGGCACCGCGGTGGTGGCGGTGAGCGACACGGGGATCGGCATCGACCGCAGCGCGCTCAAGCACGTGTTCGAGCGCTTCTACCGGGCCGACGAGGCCCGCAGCCGCGCCGACGGCGGTGCCGGCCTCGGGCTCTCGATCGCCGAGCAGCTCGTGCTCGACCACGGCGGCCGCATCTCGGCCGAGAGCGCCCCCGGCCGCGGCAGCACGTTCACCGTGAGCCTGCCGCTCGGCCACGGCTGAGCCGGGGCCGAGCGGGGCTCGACGGGGTCACTCCGGCGCCACCGCGGCCTGCGCCGCGGGCGCCCGCGTCACGACGATGTCGCCCGACATCGAGGTCGCACGCAGGTCGACGTCGGCCGGGCCGCTGGGCGCGCTCCCGGTGACGGGGATCTCGGAGCGGACGTCTCCGGAGGCTGAGTTCGCGTCGACGAACAGGGTGGAGCCGGGCGCGATGGCGACCTCGATGTCGCCCGACATGCTGCGCATCTGGATCGCGCCGGAGGCGGCGCGGCGGATCCGCACATCGCCCGACATGGTGTTCACGTCTGTCGCAGAGCCGCTCTCACGCACGATCACGTCGCCCGACATCGTCTTCACGTCGGTGGCGTCGCGCATCTGCCCGAGATCGACGCCGCCGCTTGCGGTCTTCACCTGGGTGGCCCCGTCGGCCGCCTCGATCGAGACGTCGCCCGACGCCGTGCGCACGTCCGCGCAGCGCGGCCGCCCGGTCACGACGACGTCCGCCGAGGCGGTGGCCGCCTCCAGGTCGAGGCCGTGTGGGCCGCGGACGCGGACGAGCACCTGGGCGTTGCCGAACCCGAGCAGCTTGCGCTTCGGCACCTCGACCGTCAGCTCGTGGCCGCCCTCGGAGTGCTCGCGCAGCGTCTCGACGATCGACTCGGCCGCCTCCCGAGAGGCATTCGAGCCGTTCATGGGCTGTGCCTCGACGACGGTCTCGGCCGTGTCGGCGGTCGTGACCTCGCAGCGGCCGGCGGGGAGCCGGAGCCGCAACTGCAGGCCGTCGGGGGTGTGGTGGGTTGCCATCGCAGTTCTCCTCGGCTCAGGCCCGGGCGAAGCCGGACAGATGGTGTGCCTGCTGCCGCCGCGCCGCCGTGGCGGTGGCGGCGTCCTGCTCGGCCGTCGCGGCCCGGACGACGTCCTCGTATGTGTGCTGCGGCTCGTGCGTGCGGGCGGGGGTGAGCTTGGCGCTCTCGGCCGCGGGCAGGCGCATGTTGTACATGGCGTTCATGGCGTCTCCTCTCATCCTTCGGCGTATCCGCGCAGCCGGTGTCCGACCTTGCGCTGTCCGATCGCAGACGTGACCGCGCGGACGAGCCACGCGTTGGTGGACACGCCCTCGCGGGCGGCGGCCGCCTCGGCGTCGGCCTTGAGCCGCTCCGGCAGGCGCAGGGTGATGCGGGCCGATGCGTCGTCCTCCGCCGGCGGCGGAGCGGGCGCGTCGGCGACGTAGGTCAGCTCGACCTCACGCCCGGCCAGGCGCACCTCGATCCGGCCGGTGGCGAGCTGGCGGCCGAGCTCCATCGACGCCTCCGAGAGCGCGTCCAGGAGCGCGAGCCGCATGGCCGAGTCAAGCGCGGCCGACAGGCGGCCGGCCGCCTCGGCCAGGGCCGGCCCGCCGACGGCGGCTGCCGCCTCGAGGTCTGCCCGGACTGCGTCTACGAACCGTGTCGTCTCCATGACGTCATTATGACGTCACACCTGCTGTCTGTCAAATGTCTGCCTGACGCAGGAACCCCACCGGTAATCTGCGCCGGTGCCGCGCATCGCCAGCCACCTCGCCGCCGGCTCGGATGAGTTCCTGCGCAATCGCGAGCACATGGACGGCCTCGTGGCCGAGCTCGACCGGCATCTGGAGCGGGCCCGCGCGGGCGGCGGCGAGACGGCCGTCGAGCGCCATCACGCTCGCGGCAAGCTGCTCGCGCGCGAGCGGATCGAGCGGCTGATCGACCCCGGCGCCGCCTTCCTCGAGCTCTCGCCGCTGGCCGCGCACGGCCTCTACGACGACGAGGCCCCGGCGGCCGGCATCGTCACCGGCATCGGCCCCGTGGCCGGGCGCGCCGTGCGTCGTCGTCGCCAACGACGCCACCGTGAAGGGCGGCACCTACTTCCCGATGACCGTCAAGAAGCACCTGCGGGCGCAGGAGGTGGCGACTGCAGAACCGGCCTGCCGTGCATCTACCTGGTCGACTCGGGCGGGGCCTACCTGCCGCTGCAGGCCGAGGTCTTCCCCGACCGCGACCACTTCGGCCGCATCTTCTACAACCAGGCCCGGATGTCGGCCGCGGGCATCCCGCAGATCGCGGTCGTGATGGGGTCGTGCACGGCCGGCGGCGCCTACGTCCCGGCGATGTCGCGACGAGACCGTGATCGTGCGCGGCACCGGGCACGATCTTCCTGGGCGGGCCGCCGCTCGTGAAGGCCGCCACCGGCGAGGACGTGACGCGCCGAGGAGCTGGGCGGCGCCGACGTCCACCGCGCGCGAGTCGGGCGTCGCCGACCACGTGGCGGCCGACGACGACCACGCGCTTGCGATCGCCCGCGAGATCGTGCGCACGCTCGCCGACCCCGCGCCGGAGCCGTGGCGGCGGCGCGACCCGCAGAGCCCGCAGCGCCGACCCGGCCGAGCTGCACGGCGTCGTCCCCGCCGACCCGCGGCAGCCGTTCGAGGTGCGCGAGGTGATCGCGCGGATCGTCGACGGATCGCTGATCCAGGAGTTCAAGCCGCTCTACGGCGACACGCTGGTGTGCGGCTTCGCCCACCTCATGGGGTATCCGATTGGCGATCCTGGCCAACAACGGCATCCTCTTCTCCGAGTCCGCGCTCAAGGGGGCGCACTTCGTCCAGCTCGCCGCGCGGCGGCGGATCCCGCTCGTCTTCCTGCAGAACATCACCGGGTTCATGGTGGGGCGCGAGTACGAGGCCGGCGGGATCGCCAAGGACGGCGCGAAGCTGGTGACCGCGGTAGCGTGTGCCGAGGTGCCCAAGTTCACGGTCGTCATCGGGGGGTCGTTCGGCGCGGGCAACTACGCCATGTGCGGCCGCGCCTACTCGCCCCGCCAGCTGTGGATGTGGCCGAACGCGCGCATCTCGGTGATGGGCGGCGCGCAGGCGGCGCGGGTGCTCTCGACCGTGCGCGGCGACATGGATGAGGCCGCCGCGGGATGCCTTCGAGGCGCCGATCCTCGAGACCTACGAGCGGGAGGGCAGCCCCTACTACTCCACCGCCCGGCTGTGGGACGACGGCATCATCGACCCGGTCGACACCCGCCGCGTGCTGGCGCTCGGGCTGGCCGCGGCCGCCTGCGGGCCGGTGCCCGAGACGACCTTCGGGGTGTTCCGGATGTGAGCAATCTCCGACTCGACAGAAACGGCCTCGTGGCCACGCTCACGCTCGACCGCCCGGACGCGCGCAACGCGCTCGACCGCGAGCTGCATGATCGAGCTGACGCAGATGTTCTCGACGCTCGCCTACGACGGCACCCGCGTCATCGTGCTGACCGGCGCCGGCACCGCGTTCTGCGCCGGGGCCGACATCGAGTGGATGCGCCGCGCCCGCGACCTTGAGCAGGACGAGAACGTCGCCGACGCGGCCATCGCCCGGAACCTGTTCGAGACGATCGACGCCTGCCCGCGCGCGGTGATCGCCCGGGTGAACGGGCATGCGCTGGGCGGCGGCTCCGGGCTGGTGGCATGCGCCGACGTCGCGGTCGACCGTCCCCGACGCGAAGTTCGGGTTCACCGAGGCCCGCCTGGGCCTGATCCCGGCCACGATCTCCCCCTACGTGCTGCGCACGATCGGCGCCGGCCACGCCCGCGCCCTGTTCACGACCGGCGAGCGCTTCGACGCCGAGCGCGCCCTCCAGATCGGGCTCGTGCACAAGGTGGTCGAGCGCGACCGGCTCGAGCACGCGGTCGCCGACGTGATCCTCGCCTACCTGGCCTGCGGCCCCGACGCGATCGCGGCCTCCAAGCAGCTCGTGCGCGACGCCACCGCCGCCGTGTCGCTGCCCGACCTCGCCGAGCGCCTCGCGATCACCCGGGCCGGCAACGAGGCCCGGGAGGGGCTGGACGCGTTCCTCGGCAAGCGGCCGCCGGCATGGTCGCCGGAATCACCCGCCTCCTGATCGCAAACCGCGGCGAGATCGCGGTGCGCGTGATCCGCGCGTGCAGGGAGCTCGGCGTCTCCCCACACGCGGTGTACGAGCCGGCCGACCGGGCTGCGCTGCACGTCGAGCTGGCCGATGCCGCGACGGCCGTCTCGAGCTACCTCAGCATCCCCGCGATCGTGGCGGCCGCAGCCGACGCGGGCGCCGACGCCGTGCACCCCGGCTACGGCTACCTGGCCGAGAACGCCGACCTGGCCGAGGCCGTCGAGGCGGCCGGCATGCGCTGGGTGGGGCCGCCGCCGGCGGCGATGCGCGCCCTGGGCGACAAGATCGCGGCCCGCCGCCTGGCCGAGGCCGCCGGCGTCGCGGTCGCGCCCGGCTACGCCGGCGACGACCTGTCCGACGCAGCGCTGGCCCGTGAGGCCGTCCACCTGGGCGCGCCCTTGCTCGTGAAGGCCGCGGCGGGCGGCGGCGGGCGCGGGATGCGCGCGGTGGACGACGTCGGCGGGATCCGGGCGGCCGTCGACTCGGCGCGGCGGGAGGCGGCCGCCGCGTTCGGCGACGATCGCGTCTACCTGGAGCGGCGCCTGACCGGCGCCCGCCATGTCGAGGTGCAGGTGCTGGCCGACGGCCACGGCGCCTGCATCCACCTGGGCGAGCGCGACTGCTCGCTGCAGCGCCGCCACCAGAAGATCCTCGAGGAGTCGCCCTCCCCGGCGGTCGACGACGACCAGCGCGCCGCGCTCGGCGCGGCCGCCGTCGCGATCGCCTCGGCGGCCGGCTACCGCGGCGCCGGCACGGTCGAGTTCCTCGTCGGCGGCGACGGCTCGTGGTGCTTCCTGGAGCTGAACGCGCGGCTGCAGGTGGAGCACCCTGTGACCGAGGCGGTGGCCGGGCATCGACCTCGTGCGGGCACAGCTCGAGATCGCCTCCGGCGCGCCGCTCGAGCTCGAGCAGGCCGACGTGACGCTGCGCGGCCACGCGATCGAGTGCCGCCTCTACGCCGAGGATCCGGCGGCGGGCTTCGTCCCGGCCACCGGCCGCCTGGAGCGGCTGCGGCTGCCGGCCTGGCCCGGCGTGCGCATCGACGCGGGCGTGCGCGAGGGCGACGAGGTCGGCGTGCGCTACGACCCGCTGCTCGCAAAGCTGATCGCCCACGCCGAGGATCGCGACGCCTGCATCGAGCGGATGGCGGCGGCGCTCGCCGAGGTGTCCGTGCTCGGGGTGACCACGAACCTGGGGTTCCTGCGCTGGCTGATCGAGCAGCCCGGCTTCCGGGCAGGCGAGGCGGGCATCGACTTCGTCGACTCGCAGTGGCGGGCCGACCTCGTGCCGCCGCTGCCCGACGATGTCCGCAGAGCGGCGCTGGCCGCCGGCCATGCCGACATCTGGCACGCGTTCGGCCCGGCCGGGACGGCGGTCGAGACGGCTGCGGGGTACGTCCTCTACCGCGGCTGGCACCACCGGGTGGCCGCCGACGACGGGGCGGCCGCGCTCGAGGCCGTGCCCGCCGGCTCCCTGCAGGCGCCCATGCCCGGCACCGTGCTGCGGGTGGACGTGCGCGAGGGCCAGGACGTCGCCGAGGGCGAGCAGCTCGTCGTGCTCGAGGCGATGAAGATGGAGCTCGCGGTGTCGGCCCCCGCGGCGGGGACGGTCGCGGCCGTGCTCGTGGCGCAGGGCGACCTCGTCGCCCGCGGGCAGGCGCTGGTGGAGCTCGACCCGCTGTGAGCGACGCCGTCACCGTGGTCGAGGTCGGGCCTCGCGACGGCCTCCAGAACGAGGCGGCGATCGTGCCCGCGGCCGCCAAGGTGCAGCTGATCGAGCGCCTGGCCGCCGCCGGCCTGCCGGTGGTCGAGGCGACGTCGTTCGTCTCGCCGCGCGCGGTGCCCCAGCTCGCCGACGCCGACGAGGTGCTGCCGGCGGTGCACCGGCGGGCGGGCGTGCGCTACCCGGTGCTCGTGCCCAACCTGCGCGGCCTGGAGCGCGCGCTTGCGGCCGGCGCCGACGCGGTGGCGGTGTTCACGGCGGCGTCCGAGGCGTTCACGCAGGCCAACATCTCGATGACGATCGCGGAGTCGCTGCTCGCCTTCGCGCCCGTGCTCGAGCGCGCCCGGGCCGACGGCATGTGGACGCGCGGGTACGTCTCGACGGCGTTCGGGTGCCCGTATCAGGGTGCCGTCGCGCCGGCCGTCGTGGCCGGCGTCGCCGCGGCCCTGGCGGGGCTCGGCTGCGAGCAGGTGTCGATCGGCGACACCATCGGCGTCGGCCGGCCCGAGCAGGTGCTCGAGGTGGTCGCGCGCCGTGGCCGCATCGGTGCCGGTCGAGCGGCTGGCGCTGCATCTGCACGACACGGGCGGGCGGGCGCTCGAGAACGTCGCGGCCGGCCTGGAGGCCGGGGTGCGCGTCTTCGACTCCTCGGCCGGCGGCCTGGGCGGCTGCCCGTTCGCCCCGGGCGCGCCCGGCAACCTGGCGACCGAAGCGCTGGTCGGATTCCTGGACGAGCGCGGGCTCGAGACCGGCGTCGATTTGGATGCGGTGCGCTCGGCGGGCGCGTGGATGCGGAGCCTCGTCGCGGCATGAGGGCGGTGCTGTTCGATCTGGACGAGACGCTCATGCCCGACTACGACGCGTTCCTCGCCGCCGTCGACGACGTCGCCGCCGCCCTGGGCGCACCGGCCGGGATGGGCCGCATGCTGCACGAGCGCGCGCGGCCGCGGTGGGGACAGGCGCCGGCGGCGACCCACCACATGCGTGACATGAGCTCGTGGGAGGCGCTGTGGGCGCCGTTCTCGGCCGAGACGCAGGCCTGGGCGGACGGGTACCGGCTGGGGGCGTGGCGGGACGCGCTCGCCGATCACGACGTCGACGACGCCGAGCTGGCGGCGCGCCTGGCCGCGGCGTATCGTGAGCACCGGCTGGCGCGGTGCCGGCCCTACCCCGAGACGGTGGCGGCGCTCGACGCGCTGCAGGGACGGGTGCGGCTCGCGGTGGTGACCAACGGCATGGACGACCACCAGCTGGCCAAGCTCGACGCGTCCGGGCTGACGAGCCGGTTCGACGCGATCGTGACGTCGCAGGCCGTCGCCGCCTCCAAGCCCGACCCGCGCATCTTCCGAGCGGCGCTCGAGCAGGTGGGCTGCCGGGCCGACGCCGCGGTGATGGTCGGCGACAACCCGCTGCGCGACGTCGCCGGGGCCCAGCAGGCCGGGCTGCGGGCCGTGTGGGTCGACCGCGCCGGCGGCGACGCCCGCGGCGTCGTGCCGGATGCCCGCATCACCGATCTGGGCGGGCTGGCGACGCTCGGGTGGTGGTAGGCGCAGTGGTCAGCGTCGATCTCTGGACGGACGGAGCATGCGCGGGCAACCCCGGTCCCGGCGGCTGGGCGGCGATCCTGCTCGCGGCCGGGCACACGCGCGAGCTCTCCGGCGGCGCCCCGGACACCACCAACAATCGCCAGGAGCTGACGGCCTGCATCGAGGGCCTGCGGGCGCTCACCCGGCGCTGTGCGGTCACCATCCACACCGACTCGACCTACGTCATGTACGCGTTCGAGAAGGGCTGGCTGGCCGGCTGGAAACGGCGCGGCTGGAAGACGAGCGCCGGCAAGCCGGTCGCAAACCGCGACCTGTGGGAGCAGCTCGAGGCCGCCGTCGCGGCGCACGAGGTGTCCTGGCAGTGGCACGAGGGCCACTCCGGCGTCGAGCTGAACGAGCGCTGCGACGTGCTCGCCTGCGAGCAGCGCGACGCGCACCGCTGAACCTGGCTCCTGCGGGTGACGGTCTTCGTTGCGATCCTGAGCCTGTTCGCCCCACGATCCACGTAGACACCACGGGTGCCGGCCCCGCCAACTGACACACGCACCGGATGCCAATTGACCGGGGGAGCGCAGTCAGTGCCCACTTGGCCGGCACCGCGGATGCCAATTGACCCGCGGGGCGCCGCCCCGCCAATTGACACACGCACCGGATGCCAAACCGAGCGCAGAACCCGACTGGAGGCCCCGATCATGGATGCACACACCGCGCCCACCGACGCCGCCACCGGCCCCATCGCCTATGCCGGCCACCTCACGGCGGCGATCGGCGTCTCGGACTTCGCCCGCTCCCTCGTCTGGTACCGGGACGTGCTCGGCTTCGAGGTGGAGTACACGCTGGACGACTGGGGCTGGGCCGAGCTGCGCTCGCCCGTCACCGGCGCGAACATCGGCATCGGCCAGGAGGAGCAGGTGCACCCCGCGGGCGACGCTACCGTCACCTTCGGCGTCGCCGACATCGATGCCGCCCGCGCCTGGCTCGAGGCGCACGACACCCGCTTCGACGGCGAGACCCGCGAGATCGAGGGCATGGTGCGGCTGGCGACCTTCTACGACCCGGACGGCAACACCCTCATGCTCGCACAGCGCCTGCCCGCGATGGGAGCCCCGCGGGTGGCGTGACGGCTACTCCGAGCCGACCTCGGCGTTGACGGTGACCTTCTCCATCGTCACGGGCTCCACCGGCTTGTCGCGCCCGTCGCGATCGACGCTCTGGATCGCGTCCACGACGTCCTGCCCGCTCGTGACGTGGCCGAAGGCGGTGTGCTTGCCGTCGAGCCACGGCGTGGCGTCGGCGGTGACGATGAAGAACTGGCTGCCGTTCGTGTTCGGGCCGGCGTTGGCCATCGCCAGCGTGCCCTTGACGATGCGGTGGTCGTTGATCTCGTCGGCGAACTTGTAGCCGGGCCCGCCCGTGCCCGTCCCCTGCGGGCAGCCCGCCTGGATCATGAAGTCGGGGATCACCCGGTGGAAGATGAGGCCGTCGTAGAACCCGTCCCCGGCGAGCTTGGCGAAGTTCGCCACCGTCTCGGGGGCGTCGTCGGCGTACAGCTCCAGCTCGATGGTGCCCATGCTGGTCTCGATGGTCGCGCTCGTGTTCGGCATGTGTCTGACCTCTGGCTCGTTGTCGGTGACCACGGCACGATAGACCCGGCCGCTCACACCCCCACCCGCTCGAGCGCCGGGATCGCGCCGAGGCGCTCGTACACCGCCCGGGCCGCGGCCACATCGCCCGCGAGCTCCAGGCAGCGGGCGTGCTCGAAGCGGCAGCCGAGCGCGGCAAAGCCCGCGGTCGCCCGGTCGAGCGCGCGCTCGTCGCCGGCGATCCCGCGGGCGCGGTCGAGCTGGGCGACGACCCGCGGCAGCTCCCCGATCCCGGGCAGCGCATTGACGTGCGCGAGCGTCTCGTCGAGCTCGTCCCAGCGCCCGAGCAGCGCCAGCGCCTCCGCCCGCACGGCCAGCGTCCGCGGCCCCGGGTTGTGCCGGTGGCGCACGCGATCGAGCGCGAGCTCGGGCTCGCCGCGGCCGAGCAGCGCCTGGGCCACCATCTGCTGGAACGCGACCATCGGCTCCGTCCCCAGCCGCTGCTCCAGCTCGTCGGCCTGCTCCTGCTCGCCGCGCAGCAGGTGCACCGCGGCGGCGACGCCGCTCGCCCGCCCCGTGGTCTTGCCGCTGCGGCCCCCGCTGCGGCGCTGGAGCGCCAGGTAGCGATCGTACGCGCGCAGCGCCTCGTCCCACTGATCCCAGTAGAAGAACGCCTCGGCGACGTCGAGCACCGGCCGGGCCTGCCAGTGGGCGTCCTGCTCGGGGCCGGGCGCCGAGCCCAGCTCGCCCGCGGCAACGGCGGCGGCGTAGTCGCCGATCGCGATCCGCGTCTGGGCGGCCTGCGAGCAGGCGTCCATGCGCTCCTCGCGCCTGCCGTCTGCGACAGCCAGCTCGAGCCGCCTGTCGGCCAGCTCGCGGGCCTCGCGGTAGCGGCCCAGCGTGAGCAGCATGCCGCCGATGGCGTCCATGGCCGCCGATCGCAGCGCCGGCCGGCCGATCCGCTCGCCGATGGCGAGCGCCTCCTCGCCGGAGCGCAGCCCCTCCTCGAGCGCGGCCGGGTCGGTCGAGTCGTAGCGCCAGTGGCTCAGCGCGCTTGCGACCAGCAGTCGGCCCTCGATCGCCTCGTCGCCGGCGGCGCGCGCCTCCCGCAGCGCCTGGGCGATGGTCTCGGTGACGACCGCCCGCTCCGGCAGGTCGGTCAGCATCGACCCCCACCGCGTCGGCATGTCCACCCACTTCCACCGCAGCCGGGCGAGATCGTCCACCCCCACCCCGGCCGCCTCGGCATGCTCCAGGGCCTCCTCGTACGCCGTGAAGGCCTCCTCGGCGGCCTCGGTCATCCAGCGGGCGTCGCCGATCGCCTCGGCGGCGAGCGACCGTTCGAGGTCGCCGGTCGCAAGCGACTCCGCCAGAGCGGCCTGGCGCAGCGCGAGGCCGTGGGCGTACACGGCGCGGGCGTCGGCGGCGGCCGCGAGCAGCAGCCGAACGGCATCGGCGCGGGCCTCGTCGGCCCCCAGACCGGCGGCGGTCGCGTAGTGGTTTGCGAGCGTCTGCCGGCTCACCACCGGGTCGCTCTCGAGCGAGCGCGCGAGCGCCAGGTGCAGCCGCGCCCGCTCGGCGCGGGGGATGCTCTCGTAGGCGACGTCGCGGATCAGGGCGTGCTTGAAGGCCTGGGTGCCGCCCGGCTCGGTGTAGATCAGCCCGCGCTCCGCCAGGCGGCGCAGGGTGCGGCCGAGCTCGGGGCCGCCCGCGAGCGCCGCCAGCTGGGCCTGCGTGAAGCGGCGGCCGATCACCGCGGCCCGCTGCAGCACCTGCTTGGTGTCGGCCGGGAGCAGGTCGATCCGGGCGGCGATCACACCCTGCACCGTCTCGGGCACGCGGTCGCCGCCCTCACCCGTCATCGCCAGGATCTCCTCCAGGAAGAACGGGTTGCCGCCGGCCAGGGCCACCTCGCCGTCCTGCTCGCCGCCGAGGGCGGTCGCGAGCCGGCGCATATGCTCGCCGGCGAGCGCCGAGAGCGTCACCGTCGTCTCGTCGCGCATGCCCGACCCCCACCCCGGATGCTGCATCAGGAGCTCGTCGCGGGCGAGGCAGATCACCACGAGCGGCACCCGCGTGTCGGTGCGGATCACCGACGCCACGAGCTCGAGCAGGGCCGGCTCCGCCCAGTGGGCGTCCTCGATCACGAGCAGGGTCGGCTGGCGCTGCGACATCGCGAGCAGGAGCTGGCGCCAGGCGTCGCGGCCGCTCTGGGGGTCGCGCTCGAGCTCGTCGGGCTCGCGATCGGGCCTGCGCCGGTTGGACACGGTGCGCAGGAGCTCGTCGATCCACTCGCCGGTCGCGTCGGGGACGAGCGCGTGCAGGTAGCCCATGACCCGGGCGATGGCCTCGTCGGGCGCGTCCTCGGTGCGCACCGCCGCGGCCCGCAGCAGCACGTCGCGCAGCGGCACGTACGGGCCCGCCTCGCCGTAGGGCAGGCAGCGGCCCACCCAGACGGCCGGCGGCTCGTCGGAGCGGCGCAACTCGACCACGAGCTCCTCGAGCAGGCGGCTCTTGCCGATGCCCGGCTCGCCCACGATCGTGATCAGGTGCGGCCGCGAGTTCTCGACCGCCCGCTCGACCAGCGAGCGCAGGAGGGTCAGCTCGGCCTCGCGGCCGACGAACGGGCCGTACGCGCGCCGGCGGCGGCGATACGACCCCACCGGCGCCATCCGCTCGACGGCGTAGGCCGTGATCGGCCCCGCCCGGCCCTTGACCCGCAGCGAGCGCGGCGCGACGGTGCGCGCGAGCGGCTCGACCGCCCGGAAGGTGCGCTCGCCGACCAGGATCTCGCCCGGCTCGGCGGCCTGCTGCAGGCGCGCGGCCAGATTGACCGCCTCGCCGGTGACCAGGAAGTCGCGGCCGGGGCTCGTGCCGGTCACGACCAGCCCGGTGTTGATCCCGATCCGCAGGTCCATCCGCATGTTGCGCCGCTCGGCCAGGCCGGCCAGGCGCGAGCGCATCACGATGGCCGCCCGCACCGCCCGCTCGGGATCGTCCTCGTGCGCGGTCGGGACGCCGAACACGGCCATCACGGCGTCGCCGATGAACTTCTCGACAGTGCCGCCGTAGGCCTCGGCCGCCCGCGAGAGCTGGTCGTAGAGATCGCCCAGCAGGCCGCGCAGCGTCTCTGCGTCCATGCTCGTCGCAAGCTCGGTCGATCCGGCCAGATCGGCGAAGAGGACGGTGGCGAGCTTGCGCTCGGCCGCGTCGCCGACCCCCAGTGGGCGGCCGCAGCTGGGGCAGAAGCGGGCGCCCTCGGGCGGGACGGCGCAGCAGTTGGGGCAGCGGGTGGACGGCATCGGTGTGCCCGGTAGGATGCCGCAGGCCGACCGTTCGGTCATCCGCCGGATGCGAATCACCACCTCAAACACATCGCCAGTCCGCGCCACCGCCGATGTGCTGGTGGTCACGGTCTCGCAGCCTCCGGTGCTCGCAGGCGCCGCTCTGGAGGTCGATGCGGCCCTCGGCGGCACGCTCCAGGGGCTGATCGACGCGGGCGAGATCCGCGGCGCCCGCGGCCAGGTCACGGTCGTCCACGCGCCGGTGGGCGTGCGCGCCCGCCGCGTCGCCGTCGCCGGCCTCGGCAAGGCGCCGAGCGGCGACGACGTCCGCCTCGCCGCGGCCGCGGCCGCGCGGGCGACGACCGCAGCCCGGGCCGGATCGATCGCGTTCGTCGTCGACTCCGTGCCGCTCGAGACCGAGCTGGCCAGCCGCTGCCTCGTCGAGGGCGCGCTGCTCGGCGAGTACCGGTTCGACCGCTACCGCAGCGATCCCGCAACTGACCGGCCCAGCCGGCTCGTCGCGGTGACGCTGCTCGGCGGCGACCGCCGCCAGACCCACCGCGCGAGCGTGGTGGCGACGGCCGTGAATCGTGCCCGCGACCTGCAGAACACGCCGTCGAACCACCTCGGGCCGCAGCAGCTCGCCGAGCGGGCGCGGGCGATCGCGGGCGAGCACCCCACCGTCTCGGCCACGGTGCACGACCGCCGCTTCCTCGAGCGCCGCCGCATGGGCGCGTTCCTGGCCGTCGCCGCCGCCGGCGGCACGCAGCCCGCCCTGATCACCCTGCGCCACCGCCCGCCGCGCACGCCTCGCAGCGGCATCGTGCTCGGGCTCGTGGGCAAGGGGCTCACGTTCGACACCGGCGGCCTCTCGCTCAAGCCCGCGCGCAGCATGACGGGGATGAAGTTCGACATGTCGGGCGCCGCCGCCGTGCTCGAGGCGACGGCCGCCATCGCCGAGCTCGAGCTGCCGATCCAGGTGGTGACCGTCGTCGGCGCCGTCGAGAACCTGGTGTCGGCGACCGGGCATGCGGCCCGACGACGTCGTGCGCGCCGCCAACGGCAAGACGATCGAGATCACGAACACCGACGCCGAGGGCCGGCTCGTGCTGGCCGACTGCCTGCACCATGCCCGCAGTCTCGGCGCCACCCACCTCGTCGACCTGGCCACGCTCACCGGGGCGATCGTCGTCGCGCTGGGCGACCTGCACACCGGCATGTTCGGGCGCGACGACGAGTTCGTGGAGCGGATTCGGGCCGCGGGCGAGCTCGGCGGCGAGCACGTGTGGCGGATGCCGCTGCACGACACGTACAAGCGCTTCATGCGCTCCGACGTGGCCGACATGATGAACGCCTCGACGGCCGGCAAGGGCGGCGCATGCTTCGCGGCCCGCTTCCTGCAGGAGTTCGCGGGCGAGGGGCCGTGGGCGCACCTCGACATCGCCGGGGTCGCCGACCTCGACCACGACCGCGGCGACGGGCTCGGCAAGGGCGGCACCGGCTGGGGCGTGCGGCTCCTGGTCGAGCTCGCCCAGTCGCTGTGCTGAGCTTCGACCTCTCCGACGAGCACCGCCTGTTCCGCGACACGGTCAGGGAGTTCGCGGAGGGTGAGATCGGGCCGCAGGCCGAGGCGCTCGACCGCGAGGGCCGCTTCCCGCTCGACCTGGTCGCCCGTGCCGCCGAGCTCGGGCTCATGGGCATCCCCATCCCGGCCGAATGGGAGGGCGCCGGGGCCGACACGCTGGCCTATGCGATCGCGATCGAGGAGCTCGCCCGCGTCGACCAGTCGTTCGCGATCACGGTCGCCGCGCACACCTCGCTCGGCACCCAGCCGATCAACCTCTTCGGGACGCTCGAGCAGAAGGCCCGCTGGCTGCCCCAGCTGGCCTCGGGCAGGCGGCTGGCCGCATTCGGCCTGACCGAGCCGGGGGCCGGCTCGGACGCCGGCGCGACCCGTACGACGGCCCGCCTCGAGGGCGGAGAATGGGTCGTCGACGGCGCGAAGATGTTCATCACGAACGCCGGCACCGAGATCTCGGCCGTCGTGACCGTGACCGCCCGCACGGGCGCCGACGAGGTCTCGAACGTCGTGATCGAAAACGGCACGGCCGGATACACCCAGTCGGCGCCGATGAAGAAGATGGGCTGGCGCTCCTCCGACACGCGCGAGCTCGCGTTCGCCGGCTGCCGCGTGCCCGACGATCACCTGCTCGGCCCGCGCGGCAACGGCTTCCGCCAGTTCCTCGAGATCCTCGACGGCGGCCGCATCAGCGTGGCCGCGCTCGGCCTGGGCGCCGCCCAGGGGGCGTATGAGATGTCGCTCGCCTACGCCCAGCAGCGCGAGCAGTTCGGCCGTCCCATCGGCCGCTTCCAGGCGGTGCAGTTCAAGCTCGCCGACATGGCGACCGAGATCGAGGCGGCCCGCAACCTGGTCTACAAGGCCGCCTGGCTGAAGGACATGGGCCGCGACTTCGCCCAGGTCGCGGCGATGGCCAAGCTGTACACGGGCGAGCTGTCGCGGCGGGTGTGCAACGAGGCGGTGCAGATCCACGGAGGCTACGGCTTCATGGACGAGTTCCCGGTCAGCCGCTTCTACCGCGACCAGAAGGTGCTCGAGATCGGCGAGGGCACAAACGAGGTCCAGCGGATGGTGATCGCCCGCGGCCTGGGTCTGTGAGCACCTCGGCCGGCCTCACCGCGGCCGGCGCCGTGCTCGTGTGCGCCGTCTTCCTGGCGACCGTCGTGTCACGCGGGCTGCCGCCGGGCGCAGGCCGGCGGCTGACCGACGAGACGGCGCTCATCCTCGGCTTCGCCGCGCCCGCGCTGGCGCTCGTATCGCCGTGGCTGCACGACCGGCTGTGGCCGCCGGCGGCAGTGATCGCAGCCGGCTACGGCGGCTTCTACCTCGTGCGGATGCGCCAGCTGCGGCGGGCGAACCGCGACGGCGTGCGCATGCTGCTCGGCCTGGACAAGAACGCCACGTTCGGTGAGGTGTGGCAGAACGCCGAGCGGCTCGATCCCAAGCCGGTGACAAACACGGGCCGGCTCGTGATCGCGGCGGCCGCGGCCGGCCTGATCGTGATCGGCTACCTGATCGGCCGCTACGACACGGCCCTGATCGCCTTGATGCTGGGGGCGGCCGACACGACCCTCCGGCCGGCCTACCACCGCGCCCTGGTCAAGAAGGCGCACGACATCGCCCGCTAGCCAGAGGCAAGGTGCCTGGCACCGCCTCGGTGCCAGGCACCCGGCGATGGGGGCTGTCCCCGCTTCCCGGGCTAGTGCATGCGCGTGACGGGATAGCCGCTGTTGCGCACGAGCTCGATCACCTCGTGCGCATGGGCCTCGTCGCGCGTCTCCAGGATCAGCTCGATGCCGGTCTCGGCCACCGCCACGTCGACACTCTCGCGATGGTGCGACACCACGAGCAGGTTGATGTGGGCGTCGGCGAGCACCTTGAGCAGGGCCATCAGCTGCCCGGGGCGGTCGATCAGGCGGGTGCGGATGACCAGGTAGCGGCCCGCGTTCGTGAGGCCGAAGCGGATCACCTGCATGAGCAAAGGCGTGTCGATGTTGCCGCCCGAGAGCACCGCCACGGCCCGCTTGGCCTGCACCTTGCCGGCCAGGAGCGCCGCCAGGGCGACGGCGCCCGCGCCCTCGACCACGGCCTTGCTGCGCTCGAGCAGCTGCACGATCGTCTGGCTGATCTCGGCGTCGGTGACCGTGACGACGTCGTCGACGTACTGGCGCACGAGCGCGAAGGTGATCTCGCCGGGGTGCTTGACCGCGATGCCGTCGGCGATCGTCTCGGTCTGCGGCACCGGCGTGATCTCGCCGTGCTCGAGCGAGCCGACATAGGGCGCGCACCCCGCCGCCTCGACGCCGATCACCCGCACCTCCGGGCGCAGGCTCTTCACCGCGATGGCGATGCCCGAGAGCAGGCCGCCGCCGCCAAGCGGAACCACGACTGCGTCCAGGTCGGGCACGTCCTCGAGGATCTCAAGGCCCACCGTGCCCTGCCCGGCGATCACGACCTCGTCGTCGAACGGGTGCACCAGCGTCTTGCCCTCGTCGCGCACCGCCTGGCGGGCGGCCTCGACCGACCCCTCGACGCTGTCGCCGACCAGCCGCACCGTCGCGCCGTAGCCCTCGGTCGCCCCCACCTTGGCCAGCGAGGCCGCCTCGGGCATGTACACCGTCGCGTCGACGCCGGCCGACCGCGCCGCGAAGGCGACCGCCTGGGCGTGGTTTCCGGCCGAGGGCGCCACCACGCCGGCCGCCCGCTCGGCGTCCGTGAGCGACTGGATCTTGGTGTACGCGCCGCGGATCTTGAACGACCCGGTGCGCTGCTGGTTCTCGAACTTGAGCCACACCTCGCCACCGCACTGGCGCGTGAACGACTCCGAGCGCTCGGTGGGTGTCCGGTGGGCGACGCCCGAGAGGCCTGCGGCGGCGGCGCGAATGTCGTCCAGCGTGACCACTAGATGAGTGATTCCACGCCGCCGTGATGGTCTGGGCGGCGAGAACCGAGCGGGGCAAGGACGCAGGGAGTGTTCATACTGGTCGTAAGTATGGGCGCGACCGAGGACGCAGCCCCGCGACGGTTCGCAGCCGCAGTGCCGCCACAGCCCGCCGACCCGTCACCGACGGACGTCCAGACGCGCGGCGGCGTGGTATCAATCATCTGGGTGGCCGCGAAGGGTACCCTGTTTGCCTCCGACCGTGGCCGACGTACCTCTCAATGTCCTGATCGAGATCCCGCAGGGCAGCCGCAACAAGTACGAGTACGACCCCGCTCTCGGGCGGATCGTGCTCGACCGGACGCTGTGGACGAGCGTCGTCTACCCGGCCGACTACGGCTTCATCCTGGACACGCTCGGCCGCGACGGCGATCCGGTCGACGCGCTCGTGCTGGTGGCCGAGCCCACGTTTCCCGGCTGCGTGATCGAGGTCGAGCCGGTCGGCGTGTTCGAGATGCACGACGAGAAGGGCGAGGACGACAAGGTCCTGTGCGTCCCGTTCAAGGATCCGAAGTGGAGCCACATGCACGACATTGGGGACGTACGCGTGTCGCTGCTCGACGAGATCGCCCACTTCTTCGACGTCTACAAGGACCTCGAGCACGGCGCCGGCACCGAGATCGGCGGCTGGCGCAACCGCGCCTACGCCGACGAGATCATCGCGGAGGGCCGGCGCGCCTTCACGGCGGGGTGAGGTCGCCGACGCGCACCTGCTCGGTCAGCAGGCGGCGGAAGCGCTCCGGCCGGCCCGCGACATAGGAGCTGCAGAGCTCCCGTCCGGCGGAGTACGTGATCATGTAGGTGCGCGAGGACGGGTCGTTGAGGAAGCGGATCAGGTGGGTCGCGAGCTCCGGCGAGCGCAGCGCCCAGCGCTGCAGGTATGCGTGCACCTCGGCCTCGCTCGCCCCGTCGGCGTGCAGCATGAGCGCCGCGTTCACGTCCGCCCGCCCGCATGGTTGCATGGCCCGCTCGACGGCGAGAGCGTGCTCGAGATCGAACTCGATGCCGGCGTCGTGCATGACCACGGCGAGCGCCGCCCCGCCCGCGCTCTCGAGCACGGCGGCAGGCGCGATCGATGCGATCCCCTCCGAGACGAGCGACTGCGGCGCGGGCGCCATCACGATCGTCTCCTCGAGCAACCCGCGGCCGCGCACGAGCAGGTCCTCCTTGCAGCAGCGCTCGGCGTGGTGTCCGGGATACGTCTCGTGGATCGTGAGCTCGAGCAGGTCGATGGCCGAGATCGGCAGATCGACGTTGACCGAGATGCGGCTGCGCAGATCGCCGAGGTAGTAGCAGAACGCCAGCCACCGCCGGTCGTGCACGATCTCGAGGTCGACTCCCTCGCCGGCCGGAAGCTCGACCAGGCCGCGCGTCCACGCCCGCGCCTCGTCGATCACCGCCGCCACCGCTGCCTCGACCCGCTCGGGCGGCACGATGATCGACTTGCGCCACCCGTCGTACCGCTCGGCCAGCGGCCCGTCGCCCGGCAGGAGCTGCTCGAGCTGCTTGTGCGCCGCGGCGAAGACGGCCTCGTCGGTGTGCGCCGGTCGCACGCCGTAGCACGCCTCGACCTCGTCGGCGTACGAGCACGCCTCGCCGGCAAGCACACCTGCATAGGTGCGCAGGCCGACCACCTGGTCGCGCAGCCAGCCGTCAGCGAGCTCGTCCAGCAGCACCTCGGCCGCCGCGACGAGCGCGCTCGGCTCGGCCGGCGGCTCCGCATCCACAGCGGCCGCGAGCTCCGCCGGCCCGGAGTAGGAGTCGACGATCCCCTCGACATGCCGGCCCAGGTGCAGCCCGAGCCAGATATAGCGCTCCGCGGCGGACGCGGTCACCCCGACTCCCCCCGGAACACCCGCTCGCTGATCTCGCGCGTGGCCGTAAGCGGGTCGAGCCGGCGGGCGTGCACATCGTCGAGCAGCCGGCGCAGCTCGGGATCCTGCTCGAGCGCCTCGCTCAGCCGCCGCCGCGCCTGGGCGACCGCGACGGCGACGATCTCGTGCTCGATGCTCTGGCGCCGGCGCGCCTCCAGGCCGCCGTCCTTCGCGAGGTGGGCGCGGTGCTCGAGCACGGCCTGCCACAGCTCCGCGATGCCCTCCGACCGGAACGCCTCGGTCTCGACGATCGGCACGCGCCGCGCCGTGTGCGGGTCGAGGGCGAGCACCGAGCGGATCTCGGCCCGCATCGTGCGCGCGGCCGGGTGATCGCTCTTGTTGATCACGATGATGTCCGGGATCTCCATCACGCCGGCCTTGAGCGCCTGGATGGAGTCGCCGGAGCCCGGCTGCAGCACCAGCAGGACGGTGTCGGCGAGCGACGCCACCTCGACCTCGCTCTGGCCCACGCCGACCGTCTCCAGCAGCAGCTCGTCCATCCCGGCCGCATCGAGCACGAGCAGGGCCTGCAGCGTCGCCTCGGACACGCCGCCCAGGTGGCCGCGGGTGCTCATCGAGCGGATGAAGACGCCGTCGTCGGTGAAGTGGTCGGCCAGGCGGATGCGGTCGCCGAGCAGCGCGCCGCGCGAGAACGGGCTCGACGGGTCGACGGTCACCACCCCCACCCGCTTGTCCTCGGCGCGCAGGAACGCGACCACGCAGGCGATCAGGCTCGACTTGCCGACTCCCGGCGGCCCGGTGAAGCCGACGATCGCGGCCTTGCCGGTGCGCGGATACAGCTCCCGCACGAGCTCGTAGGCGAGCGGATCGCGGTTCTCGACCAGCGTGATCGCCCGCGCGACCGCCCGGGTGTCGCCGCCGGCGACCCCGTCCACCAGGGTGCGCAGATCGGTCGGCCGCCGGGTCACCGCGGCTGCAGCGCCCGCTGCAGGGCGGCCGCGAAGATCGCGTTCTCGTCGGGCGTGCCGACCGTGATCCGCACGCTGCCGGGGGCGCCGAACGGCTCCAGCGGGCGCACGATCACCCCGTCGGCCTCGAGCGCGCGGGCCAGGGCGCGGCCGTCGCCGACGTCGACGGCGAGGAAGTTGGCGCACGCCGGAAACGGGCGTCATCCCCGCGGCCGCGAGCGCGGCCACGAGCTCGGCCCGGCCGCGCTCGTTCAGATCCCGCCTGCGGACGAGCTCGGCGCGGTCATCCAGGCTTGCGAGCGCCGCGACGTGCGCGAGCTCGGAGACGTCGAACGGCGCGCGCACCTTCATCGCCTCGCGCACCACGTCCGCCGGGGCGACCATGTAGCCGACCCGCAGCCCGGCCAGGCCGTAGATCTTCGAGAACGTGCGCAGCGCGGCCACGTTCGGCCGCTCGCAGACGTGCTCGGCGATCGCGTCCGGATAGTCGGGGTCGGTCACGTAGTCGTGGTAGGCCTCGTCGACGACCACCAGCACGTCCTCGGGGACGCGGTCGAGGAAGGCGGCGAGCCGCGCGCGGCCGACCATCGTCCCGGTCGGGTTGTTGGGGTTGCAGACGTACACGATGCGGGTGCGCGGGCCGATGCGCTCGGCGATCGCGTCGAGGTCGTAGACGCCGTCGCGCAGCGGCACCAGCACGGGCGTCGCCGCCTGCTTGATCGCCGCGAGGCGGTAGCTGATGAACGACGGCCAGCCCATGACGGCCTCGTCGCCGGGATCGAGATACGCCATCGAGAGCAGCCCGACGATCGCGTCGGCGCCGTTTCCGACCGCGATCCGGTCGGCGGCCACGCCGTGGCGGGCGGCCAGCCGCTCGGCCAGCTCGCCGCCCAGCTCGGGATACCGGTTGAGGTCGGGCGCCTCCCGGGCGATCGCCTCGAGCGCCGCCGGGAACGGGCCGTACGGCCCCTCGTTCGAGGCCAGCTTGACGATCCGGTCAAGCCCGAGCTCGCGCCGCACGGCGGCCGCGGGCTTGCCCGGCTCGTACGGTCGCAGATCGGCGAGGGCGGGTCGGGGGCGCACGGGGCACTAGAGTACCAACGCCATGTCGGCCCGCGAGATCGGACTCTTCCCGCTCGCTGCGGTGCTCGTCCCGGGCGAGCTGATGCCGCTCCACATCTTCGAGGAGCGCTATCGCCAGCTGATCGCCGACTGCGAGGAGCACGGCCAGGAGTTCGCCCTGCTCTTCGCCGACGACGACGGCACGCGCGAGCTCGGCTGCACCGCCGCGCTCGTCGAGGTGGCCGAGCGGTTCGACGACGGCCGCCTGAACATCATCGTGCGCGGCGAGGAGGTCGTGCAGGTGGTCGAGCTGACCCGCGGCCGCGAGTACTCGACGGGCCGCGTGGAGCCGGCCGCGGACGATCTGGACGTGGGCGCGGAGGCGCCCGCGGCGATCGAGCTCTACGAGCGCGTCGCCGCCGCCGCGGGCGGCGAGCCCGATCCGGCCATCGCGCAGGACGCCGCGCCGGTCTCCTACGCGATCGCGGCGCGGGTCGACTTCCCCGGCGCCGAGAAGCAGCGCATCCTCGAGCAGCGCAGCGAGCGCGGCCGGCTGATGGTGATCGTCGAACTGCTCGCCCGCGCCCTTCAGAACCTCGCCAACGCCGCCGAGATCGCCGACCGGGCGCACGCCAACGGCAAGGTGTCGCAGCCGGGCAGCAAGGGCTGACCGGCCTCAGCCCGGCTCGTCGCCGAACCAGGTGCCGCCGGCCGCGACCTGCCGAAACGCCGCCACCAGCGTCTCGAGGCTGACGCCCTTGTTGAGAAACCCGCTTGCGCCGGCGTCGCGTGCGCGCGCCACGTGCTTGTCCCCGTCGTACGACGTGTGGATGATGACCGGCAGCTCCGGCCGATCGGCGTGCAATTGCGCCGCCAGCGCGTATCCGTCCGTGTCCCCGCTCAGGAGCACGTTCGTGCTCAGCACGTCGGCGCTTCTGCCCGCGGCCGCGTCCAGCGCTTCCTCGGCGGTGCTGCACTGGGCGACGACCACGAACCCCGCCTCCTGCAGCGCATCGACGAGCACCCCGCGGATGAGCCCGTTCTTCTCGGTGACGATGACCCGGGCGCTCATTCGGCGAGCACGAACCCCTCGCCGCCGCGGCGCGGGTCGCCGGCCGCCTCGGTGCGGCCCGACCGGATCAGCACGGCGTTCGCGCCGCCGAAGTACAGGTTGAGGCCCTGGAACCGGTTCACGCGCTCGCCCCAGTGCTCGAGCTGCTCGATCTCGGCCGGGTCGAAGCCGCCCTCGCAGTCGAGCCGGTCGCCCTCGACGTGCACCCGGGGATGGTTGATGGCATCGGCGGCGCCCATGCCGTGGTCGACGACGTTGATCGCCACCTGGGTGATCGCCGAGCGCAGCCGGTTCGAGCCGCTCGAGCCGACCACGAGCTCGATCCCGTCCGGGCCGACGACCATCGTCGGCGCCTGCATGCTCGTCAGGCGCGTGCCCGGCGGCATCCCCCGTCCCGCGGCCAGATCCTCCTCGCCCATCATGTTGTTCAGGTGCAGGCCGGTGCCGGGCACGATCACGCCGGAGTGGCAGCCGTTCGACGACGTGAAGGCGCAGGCGTTGCCCTCGGCGTCGACCACCGAGATATGGGTCGTGCCGTGGTCTGATGGGATCGCTGCGGCCGTCGTCGGCGCGCCGGCGAGCGCCGCCGCCACGGCGGCCCGTCCGCGGCCGACCGCCTCGTCGGAGAGCATGTGCCGGGCGAGGCCGCCGCGGTGCAGCAGCTGCTCGAACCGGCGGTCGCGCATCCGCCCGGCCGCCCGCATGGCCTCGGCATAGGCACGCAGCGTGCGGGCGCGGCCCGGGGGCAGCGGCTCGGGGACGCCGCGCAGCACGGCCAGCATGTGCCCGATCAGCACGCCGCCGGACGACGGCGGCGGGTTGGTGAGGATCTCGCGGCGGCCGTGATAGGGCACGCGCAGGGGCCGCCGCCACACCGCCCGGTAGCGGGCCAGGTCGGCCATCGTCAGCCGCCCCCCCGTCGCGCTCTGGTGGTCGACCATCGCCGTCGCCAGACCGCCGTCGTAGAAGTCGCGCGCGCCGAGCTCGGCCAGCCGCTCGATCGTGCCGGCGAGGTCGGGCTGGCGCACGCGCTCGCCCTCGCGCACGAACCGGCCGCCGGGGGCGAACACCTCGCGCACCTCGGCCGTGTGCTCGAGGACGACCTGGATCGCGACCAGCACCGCCTGCTGGCCGCCGGTCGAGGCGACGCCCTCGTTGGCCGCGGCCGCCGCGGGCATCAAGAGCTCGCGCCACGGCTTCGACCCGAAGCGCCCGTGCACGGCGGCGAGGCCGGCGACGACACCGGGGACGGCGCAGGCGGCCGCGCCGATGTGGAACACCTGCGTGGTCTGCTCGTCGAAGGGGACGTCCACGGCGTCGGGCTCGCCCAGCGGGCGATCGGGCGGCAGGTCGTGGCCGGGGATGGCCGTGAACGCGTCGAGCAGGTGCACCTTGCCCGAGCGGGCCGGGCGCACCAGCAGGAAGCCGCCTCCGCACGGGCTGATCAGGCCGGGCTCGGCCGCCCACGACATCGCCGCCGCCGCCACGGTCGCGTCGACCGCGTTGCCCCCGTCCGCGAGCACGGCGGCGGCCGTGCGGGCTGTCTGCTCATGTCCGGCTGCGGCGGCCGCCCTCATGCCGGAATCGTACGCGTGACTCCTCGTGCCGTGGGAGAGGCTGCACCGGTGCGCGCCCCGCGCTCCGACGTGAGCCGGTCGCGGAGCCCGCGCTCCGAGCCGGGCGCCTCCAGCAGGTAGGCGTAGAGCGTGGCGCCGTCGGCGACCAGGTAGGCGTGCCCGAGATCGGTCTGCTCGTGGATGATCATGCTCTCGTAGCGCTCCGCGATCCGGGCCAGCTCCTCGATGCTCTTGACCTGGACCAGGTCGGTGTGGCGGCCGAGGCTCGAGTGCACGACGGTGACGATCGACTCGCCGTAGCGGGCGCTGATGCGGGTCGGCTCGTCCGACTGGCGCGTGCGCCGCAGCAGGCGCCCGGCCAGGACGGCGGCTGCGAGCGCGGCCGCAAGGCCGATCAGGGCGGCGATCCGGGCGACGGCGACCGGCATGGTCAGGCGGCCCGCGCCGAGAGTCGACGGAGGCTCGGGCGGCGGTCGTCACCGACCCGTTCGCACCGGGATGGAACACGGCCGCGGATCCGGCCAGTGGGTGTACCGCTCCCTCCGCAGCGCCGGGGAGCGGCGGAGAGAGCTCAAGCGGCGTCAGCGTGAACGGCAGCTGCGGCGCATAGCTGGCCTGGAACGGCTGCCCGGCCACCGTCCCGTGCACATGCACCGCGGGCACGAGCGTCAGCGTGAAGCTCGCATCCGGAACGGCGGTGGCGGTCGCGACCCGCTGCAGGAACCGCTCCAGCTTGCGCAGATGCACGATCCCCGTGACGACTGCGCGGCTGCCCGCAAAGGCCGTCGGCGCCTCGAGCGGGAACGAGCGCGTCCAGCCGCTCGGCGATGCGACGACGGCGCTGAGCGCCGCCGTCCCCGAGACGGCCTCGGCGCGGGGGGCGTGGAGCGCGTAGGCGAACCGCACCTGCACCGGGCCGGCGAGCCGCGTGAAGATCGGCTGCCCGGTCGTGGCCTGGCCGGTGTTGTAGACCGCGCCGGTGATCGTGCTCGCGGCATAGGCGAACGCCCCCGACTGGCGGTAGCTCACCTGGGTGGGCACCGTGCGCCGGGTGGGCGTGCTCCACGCGACGATCGCCAGGCCCGCGCAGGCGGCGACGGCGAGCAGGGTCAGGGCCAGCCCACCGTAGGAGACGCTGATGCCGGCCGTCCTGGGCGCCGGCGTCTTGGCGGGCAGCCACTTCGGCTCAGGGCCGCGGCGGCGCCCGCGCCGCCGATGCGCCCGTGCCCCCGCTCCGCTCAGAAGAAGCAGGGCGGCGAGGCCGGCCAGGATGGCCATCGTGGTCGGGGAGTGCAGCTGCTGCAGCCGCCCGCCGATCCCCGGCACGGCGAACCAGAGCGCGCCGATGAGCTGTGCGCGGGTGACACGCTCGGGGTCGCGCCACGAGTTGTTGTCGCCGCGGAAGATGTAGCGGCCGTCGGCGGTGACCGCGACGATCCGGTGCAGGACGGTGACGTGCAGCTGGCGGCTGCGGTAGGCGACGATGTCGCCCACCCGGTAGTCGCTCACAGGCCGCACCAGGGCCAGGTCGCCGGTGTGGAACCGCGGCTGCATGCTGACCCCGTCGGTGATGACATAGGTGGTGCCGCCGCCGAGCGCCGGCGGGGCGAGGAAGAACCAGCCCGCACCCAGCCCGACCAGCCCGACGAGCAGCGCCGCGATTCGGCGCCAGGTGCGGTGGCGGGTTGTGCGGGGGAGGTAGTAAGGCACGAAATGTCTTTCACGGAGCGGCGGGAGGGGGGCTCCCGCCGCTCCGCGTAGGGTGCTGCTCCGGGGTTACCGGGAGGCTGCGACCGTGAGCGTGTCGAGGCTCGAGTCGACGCCGCTCAGCTGGCAGTGGACGTGCCACGGCGAGACGTGCTGGATGGTGCTCGACCCGGCGGTGCAGTCGATCCAGCCGCTGCTCGGGAGCACGGCGTTCGAGTCGTCGAGCTTGACCTGCACCTGGGTGGCGTCGGCCGAGAGGTCGAAGTCGACGAACGACCACGTCGAGGGGTCGGTCGAGTCCTGCGTGTAGAGCACGTTCGAGACGGTGTAGCCGGCGATCGTGGCGGTGCCGACACCGGCCTGGCCGCCGTCGGCGATGGTGTTGCTCGCCGTGAACGCGTACGCGCCGACGGCGACGGCGGCGATGACGAGCACGAGCCCGATACCCACCGACCGCTTCATGTTCTTGAACATTGCTGGAACCTTCCTTGTGACTGGCAGATGCCTCAGCGGCCCAGATGGCTGGGACCCGTCCCCTCCGATCGGCTGGAGCCATCCCCAACTTGAGCGATTCGGCACCAATTTCTGGTGAGAGGCGTTCGGAAAGCCGCCGCAAATCGGCATGACGTGACATTCGCGCCCCCTCGGCGGATATGCAGGCACCTACCACGCGGCCGAGGAGGACACGATGAGATCGAGCGGGATGGCGATGGTTGGGGCGGCGTTCCTCGTGGGGCTCGCCCTGCCCGGGCGGGCGCTTGCGGTGGGCCCGTCGCCGGGGACGATCCTCGGCAGCCCCGGCGCGTCATGGCAGGGGCACTCCCAGCGGTTCGAGGCCGCCCCCGGTGGGCTGGGGACGCGGATCACCGAGATGACGGCCGGCGGAGCCGCGATCCGCTCGGTCTCGGTTCGCGGCCGGTTCGGCATCCCCGAGGTCGCCTACGACGGCAGCACCGAGCAGCTCCCGGCGCGGAGCGCGACCCTCATCCTCGCCCCCTTGAACGCGCCCGGCTTCCCCCGCCACACCGAATTCGTCGTCCTCTCGACCCGCGATCTGCGCGTGCGGGCCCGCTTCACGCTCCCCGGCGTCTTCGCGTTCGACGCCCTCTCGCCCGACGGCCAGACGCTCTACCTGACCCGGCACACGTCGGCGAGCGAGATCACCCGCTACACGGTGCGCGCATACGACCTGCGCGCCGGCCGTCTGCTCCCGGGCGTGATCGCCGACCGGTCGACGGGCGAGTGGCGCATGGACGGGATCCCCGCCAGCCGGGTGCAGGCCCCCGGCGGCGGCTGGGCCTACACGCTGTATCAGGGCGGCGAGGACGGCGCGTTCGTGCACGCGCTCGACACCCGCACCCGCACCGCCCACTGCATTGACCTGCCCGGCATGCGGAATCGCAATGTGATGGCGATGCGCCTGCGCCTCGCCGACCGGGGCACAAAGCTCCTCGTGCAGGCCCGCGCCCACACCGTCGCCACGGTCGACCTGCGGCGGTTCCGGACGACCCCGGCCGCACCCTTGGCGGCGGCGCGGCCGTCCTCGTCGTCGTCCACGGCCCTCGTCATCGGCCTCGCCGCGGTGATCGTCCTCTTGATCGGCGGCGCCGGAGCCGCCCGGTTGCGGGGCCGCATGCAGCACAATCCCGCTCATGGCGGACGATCGTGAGTCGCGGCGTGCGACCTTCGACTCGGTGGCCGAGCGCTACGACCGCGCCCGGCCGGCGTATCCGAGCGCGCTCTTCGACGCGCTCATGCGGCAGACGGGCCTCGCCGCGGGCGACCGCGTGCTCGAGATCGGCTGTGCGACCGGGAAGGCCACGCGCCCGCTGGCCGAGCGCGGACTGCACCTGACCTGCGTCGAGCTCGGGCCCGAGCTGGCCGCGCTCGCGCGCCGCAACCTGGCCGGATTCGCGCACGTCGAGGTGGTGAACGCCGCGTTCGAGACGTGGCGCCCCGATCCGGGCACGACGTTCGCCGCGATCGTGGCCGCCACCGCCTGGCACTGGACCGACCCGGAGCTGCGCTACCGGCGGGCGTGGGAGCTGCTGCGTCCCGGCGGCCATCTGGCGTTCTGGGCCGGCGTGCACGT
This sequence comes from uncultured Actinomycetes bacterium, assembly GCA_963813245.1. Classification (GTDB taxonomy): domain Bacteria; phylum Actinomycetota; class Thermoleophilia; order Gaiellales; family JAICJC01; genus JAICJC01. The sequence continues at coordinate 369,351 of CAWEYE010000016.1, read as the reverse complement.
CTTCCCGCCTGGCGGCGATCCCTTCTTCCACGAGATCCAGGCCGTCTACGACGAGATCGGCGAGCCGCTGGGGCGGCGGGGCCGGCCGCAGCCGCGCGAGCTCCCCGACGAGCGGCGCGAGATCGTCGCGACGGGCCTCTTCGAGAACGCGAGCGTGACCCAGTTCGACTGGGAGGTGACCTACGACGCCGAGAGCTACATCGATCTGCTCGAGACGTTCTCGGGCCACATCGCGATGCAGCCGTGGCAGCGCGAGCGGCTCTACGCCGAGATCCGCCGCCGCCTGGCCGAGCGGCCCGGCGGGCAGGTGCGGCGGCACTGGGGCGCCGCGCTGCACGTCGCCAGGCGGGCGTAGCGGCGGAAAAGCGGGACAGTCCCCAGCGGGACGCCCCAGCCTGGCGACAGCGGGGCCAGGCCCCGCGATGCGGGGCCTGGCCCCGGCTAGTTCAGGAAGCTCGGCGGCTCGAGCGTGAAGTCCTCGGCCGGCGGTCGCGGGGCCGGCTCGAGCCGCTCGGCCGTGCGTTCGCGCGCCGGACGCAGCCCCGTGCGCGGCGCGTCGCCCGGCAGCGGGAAGCCGGTGGCGACCACCGTCACCCACAGCTGTCCGGCCAGGCGCTCGTCGACGGTCGCGCCGAAGATGATCGTCGTGTCGTCGTCGGCCGCCGCGCGCACCACCTCGGCCGCCTCGTTGACCTCGTGCAGAGCCAGATCGCTGCCGCCCGAGATTGCGAGCAGGATCCCGCGGGCGCCCCTGACCTCGTGGTCGATCAGCGGGCTCCGGATCGCGTGGGTGGCCGCCTCGTTGGCGCGCTGCGCGCCCGTGGCCATGCCGATCCCCATCATCGCGCTGCCAGCGCCCGACATGATCGTGCGCACGTCGGCGAAGTCCAGGTTGATCAGTCCCGGCAGGGTGATCAGGTCGCAGATCCCCTGCACGCCCTGGCGCAGCACATCGTCTGCGACCCGGAACGCCTCGACCAGGCTCGTGCCCTTCTCGAGCACCTCCAGGAGACGGTCGTTGGGGATCACGATCAGCGTGTCCGCGGCGTCGCGCAGCTCGCGCACGCCCGCAATGGCCTGCGACTTGCGCCGGTTGCCCTCGAAGCCGAACGGCGACGTGACGATGGCGACGGTGAGCGCGCCCACCTCGCGGGCGATCCGGGCCACGACCGGCGCGGCGCCGGTGCCGGTGCCCCCGCCCTCGCCTGCGGTCACGAACACCATGTCCGAGCCGCGCAGGGCGGTCTTGATGCGGTCGTGGGAGTCCTCGGCCGCCTGCCGGCCCACCTCCGGATCGGCGCCCGACCCCAGTCCCTGGGTGCGCTGGCGGCCGATGTGGATCTGGACGGTCGCATCCGACATCTGCATCTGCTGCAGGTCGGTGTTGACGGCGATGAACTCGACCCCGCCGATGTTGGCGTCGACCATGCGGTTGACGGCGTTGCAGCCGCCGCCGCCCACGCCGACAACGCGGATCACGGCCAGGTAGGGCGTGTTGCGGGCCGACGGCACCTCCACCGACCCGAATTCGTCGTCGGCGGGGCCCAGGTCGACTACCCGCGGCCGATCGGCCTCGATCCCGACCTGCGTGTCCTCGTCGACGGACGTGTCAGCCGCCTCGACCGCCGCCTCGGCGCGCTCGGTGGCCTTGAAGAGGGCCGCGAGCGGTCCGTCGTGCATGCTATGGCGCTTTGCCATTGCGAAGCACCTCCCCGGCCAAGTCGCGGTACGCCCTGGCCGCGTTCCCGTTGGAGTCGTACTTGAGCACCGACGTGCCCTTCACAGGCGCCTCAGCGTAGCGCACCGTCTTCTTGATCCGTGTGTCGAACACCAGCGTGCCGAAGTTCTCCTGCAGGATCTCGACCGCCTCGCGCGCATGCAGCGTGCGGGCGTCGAACATCGTCGGCAGGATGCCCTTGATGCGCACATCCGGGTTCAGGTTCTCACGGATCATCGCGAGCGTGTTCTCGAGCTGGATCAGCCCGCGCAGCGACAGGTACTCGCACTGCACGGGCACGATCACGCCGTCGGCGGCCGTGAGCGCGTTGATCGTCAGCAGGCCGAGCGACGGCGGCGTGTCGATCAGGATGTAGTCATAGACCGAGCGCACGGGCAGAAGCGCCTTCTGCAGCGCCCGCTCGCGGCCGATCATCGACGACATGGCGAGCTCGGCGCCGGCCAGGTCGATGCTCGACACCGCCAGATCGACCTCGCAGGTCGCGATGATCTCCTCGATCGGCGTCTTGTGCACCAGCACGTCGAACATCGACTTCTCGAGATCTTCCGGGTCGATGCCCTGGCTCATGGTCAGGTTGCTCTGCGGGTCGAGGTCGACCGTCAGCACGCGTTTTCCACGCTCTGCCAGCGCCACGCCGAGGTTGAGGGTCGTGGTGGTCTTGGCCACCCCGCCCTTCTGGTTCGCGAAGGCGATTACCTGACCCAAGGGGCCGACTCCTTCGACAGGACGCAGCCGACGGACGATTTCGGCTTCGAGAGGGGGTGATTTGGGGAGTGTGGCATTTCGCATCAGGCCGCAGTTCGCCTGGAACAAGTGTAATCCTGCCCGCCCGGCGATTCCGGCGGGTTCGGTTTGCGGCTTTGCGCACATGGGAATCCGTGGCAACCCGGATGCGGGCGCGCGCGGACGGGTGAGACCATTTGGCTGTAGGGGGACCAACGGCCCCCCGCGGCTGGAAGGAGGCTTCCCATGCTGCGGCGTTCCGCGATGACGGCGCTGGGGCGAACTGCGACGGGCCGGGGGGTGGTGGTGGCAGCCGCGGTGATTGTGGCCGCGCTGTGGGCGCCGTCGGCGGCGGCGACAAGGGCCGTGTCGACCTCCCGCGTGAGCAGGTCGGCTACGGACCTGCAGGCGAACGGCACAAGCTTCGCCGGATCGGCGTCGGCCAGCGGCCGGTTCGTCGTCTTCAGCTCGAACGCGTCGAACCTCGTCCCCGGCGACACGAACCACGAGAGCGACGTGTTCGTGCGTGACCGGGTGCTCCGGACGGTGCATCGCATCAGCGTCTCCCCGGCCCATGTGCAGGGCAACGGCCCGAGCGACCAGCCGTGGATCTCGGCGAACGGACGATTCGTCGTCTTCACCTCGGGCGCCTCGAATCTCGTCGCGGGCGACACGAACGCGACGGCGGACATCTTCTACCGCGACCGCTTGACCGGCACCACCCGGCGCGTGAGCGTCGCCACCGGCGGCGCCCAGGCCAACGGCACGAGCCTGAACCCGGGGATCTCGGCCGACGGCCGCTTCGTGGTCTACACGTCGGAGGCGACGAATCTCGTCGCCGGTGACACGAACGGCGTGCAGGACGGGTTCATCTGGTCGGCCGCGACCGGCACGACGACCCGCGTGGGCGCGCAGGGGGACAAGACGACCTGGGATGCGTACGTGTCCGGGCACGGCAACTTCGTCGCGTTCACGTCGAGCGCCACGAACCTCGTCGCGCATGACACGAACGGCGCGATGGATGCGTTCCTGTGGAACCGCCGGACCGGGGTCGTGCACCGGATCGACGTCGCGCCGGGCGGCGCGCAGGTCGGCAAGGGCGGCCAGGCGATGGCGATCTCCGCGGACGGGGACTACGTGCTGATCGGGTCGGCCTCGGCCAACCTCGTGAAGGGCGACCGCAACGGGCACGCTGACGCGTTCGTGTGGAGCCGGGCGACCGGCCACATGCAGCTCGTGACCCGGGCGTCGGACGGGCGCGAGCAGAACGGTGACCTCTTCGCGGCGTCGATCTCGACCCACGGGCGCTACGTGGTGTTCGTCTCGGACGCCACGAATCTCGTCCCCCACAAGACGAGCCACCGCCAGGACGTCTACCTGCGCGACCGCACGCAGCGGACGACCACGCTCGTGAGCCTGGCGGCGAGCGGCGCCCGGGCCAACGGCCCGAGCGCGCGGCCGCAGGTGACCAGCGGCGCCCGCTGGGTGCTGTTCGACTCCCAGGCGACGAACCTCGTCCCGGGGGACACCAACCACGATCAGGACGTGTTCATGCGCGGGCCGCTGACGTAGACCGGCCGTCACCGTACTTCCCCACTGGCCAGATGCGTACAGCCGCTGATGCGGCGACGGCACCGCGGGACGATGATGGATCTGTCCAAAGGAGCGTGCAGCATGCAGACAGCGAAGGCCAGCCTGGCTGCTGCGTGCAGGGCGATCCGGCTCGGGGCTGCCGCTGCGGTGATCATGGTGATCGCAACCGCGGCGGCCGGCGCCCCGGCCGCCCTCGGCCCCACGCAGGCGGCACAGGCCAACGGCAGCAGCGGGAGCGGCGGAATCTCCGCAGACGGCAGGTACGTCATGTTCGACTCGACCGCCTCGAATCTGGTGTCCGGCGACACCAACGCCGCGCAGGACGTGTTCGTGCGCGACCTGAACACCGCAACGACGGAGCGCGTGAGCGTCTCCTCAACCGGTGCGCAGGCGAACGCCGGAAGCGGCCTGGCGTCGATCTCGGCGGACGGTCACGTCGTCGCGTTCACCTCGTCGGCGTCCAACCTCGTCCCGGGTGACACGAACGGCGTCCCCGACATCTTCGTCCGCAACCTGGTGACGGGGATGACCCAGCGGGTGAGCGTGTCCTCGACGGGCGCGCAGGCCAATGGAGGGAGCAGCTACGCAACGCTCTCCGGCGATGGAAACCTCGTCGGCTTCAGCTCCGCCGCCTCGAATCTGGTGCGTGGCGACACGAACAACGACAACGACCTGTTCGTCCACAACGTCACCACGGGGGCCACGGAGCGGGTGAACATGTCGAGTACCGGAGCCCAGGCGGACATCGGCACGAGTGCATGGGTTCACATCTCGTCCGATGGGCGCTTCGTCGCGTTCTCCTCGGCGGCGCCTCTCGTTGCAGGCGATACGAATCACCGTGGGGACGTGTTCGAGCGCAACCTGGTCACCGGCACGACCGTTCGTGTCAGCGTCTCGTCCACTGGCGCACAGGTCTCCAAGCCGAGCAACGCGATGGGGATCTCGGCCGACGGCAGCGTCGTGGTCTTCTTCTCCGACGCATCGAGGCTCGTCCGGCACGACACGAACCACCAATACGACGTGTTCGTGCACAACCGGGGAACATCGCGAACGCGCCGGGTGAGCATCTCCAACTCGGGTGCGCAGGCGCACCTGAGCAGCACCGTCGCGGCGATCTCGGCCGACGGAACCATCGTGGCGTTCGAGTCGGCCGCGACGAACCTCGATGGAGCCGACTCCAACGGCCGGTGGGACATCTTCGTGCGTAACCGCGTCCTCCACCGGACGTGGCGGGTGAGCGTGTCGTCGTCCGAGGTGCAGGCGAACGGCGCGAGCTATCTACCCGCCATCTCCGCCGACGGCCGGTTCGTCACGTTCCAGTCCGAGGCCTCGAACCTGGTCAAGGGCGACACGAACGGTGTGTTCGACATCTTCGTCCGCAACCGCACCACCGGCACGACCGGGCGGGTCAGCGTTCCCTAAACGGCGTCAGCCCGCGCGGGCGACGCGGATCCGCTCGGCCGGCGTCGGGTGCGACGACGTCAGCAGGTAGTACAGCCGGGGCGGCTCGAGCTCGCTGAGGTTGCGGGCGACGAGCCGCTCCATCGCGCGGGCAAACGTCTCCCCCTCTCCGGCGAGCGCCGCCGCGTAGGCGTCGGCGGCCCGCTCGCGCCGGCGTGAGTAGGCGGCCGCAAGCGGCGAGACGACCGCCGACGCCAGCGAGAACCCGAGCACGGCGGCCGGAAGCGTCGAGAGGTGCCCCGCCCCATGCGGCGCGAACGCCTCGATCGCCGCCCAGGCGCCGGCGATGCCCACGCCGAGGGTCGCCACCGACATGGTGAGAAGCCGCCACAGGTCGTGGTGCACGTGGTGGCCGAGCTCGTGCGCGAGCACGACCCGGGTCCGCGCGAGCGCGCCGGCCTCGTCCTCGCCCTCCTCGGGCTCGGCGAGCGTGTCGGAGACGTAGATCTTCACGGTCGGCCCGAGGCCGGCCACCATCGCGTTTGCGGCCGCCGTCTTCTCGCCCATCTTCAGCAGCCGCAGCTCGCGCACGTGCACGTGGGCGCGCTCCGCCGTGTGCCACAGCTCGTCTGCGAGCGGGCCGCCGGCCATCGGCTCGCTGCGCAGGAAGAGCGGCAGCAGCAGCACCGGCCAGAGCGCGGCCAGAAGCGCGCTGAACGCGACGATCGCGATCCAGGCGGGCAGCGGCCACCACCATCCGGCCGCCCGCTGGATGCCGATCAGGCCGGCGGCGGCGACCGCTCCCAGCACCAGGCCGACGCCGGCGCCCTTCGCCCGGTCGGCCGCCCATCCGGCGGGCGTCTGCCGCGACAGGCCGTAGGCGCGCGAGAGCCGGTAGCCGGCGTACCCGAACGGCAGGCCGAGCACGAACGTCCCCACCACCAGCAGCACGACCGCCCAGCGGCCGCCCAGCGTGCCGGTGAGGGCGACGATCGCGATCAGCGCGGCGAGCTCGACGATGTTCGAGGCCAGGCCGAGCCGGCGGCGCGCGCGCTGGTAGCGGTGGGCCTCGGCCTGGCGCAGCGGATCGGCATTCATCGACACAGGGTACGCCGGGAGGGGTGCCTGGCACCGTGTCGGTGCCAGGCACCTGCCGTCTGCACGGGGCCTGGCCCCGCTTCTCGGTTATCCTCGCCGGGATGTCGCTCTACTCCAAGCGACTGGTGATCGTGTCGGGCAAGGGCGGGGTCGGCAAGTCGACCGTCTCGGCGGCGATCGGCATGGCGGCCGCCGGCCACGGCCTGCGCACGCTCCTGACCGAGGTCGCCTCGCAGGAGCGGATGTCGCTCCTGTTCGACCAGGGCGGCCCGATCGGCTACCACGCGACGCCGGTCTACCCGGGCCTCGACGCCTTCTCGATCGACCCCCAGAAGGCGCTCGAGGAGTACCTGGTGAGCCAGCTCAAGGTGCGCATGATGGTCGAGCGGCTGGTCGAGAACCGCGCCTTCGGCCACGTCACCGCCGCCGCCCCCGGCCTGCGCGAGCTGGTCACGCTCGCGAAGATCCGCCAGCTGCTCGAGCGGGGCCGCCACGACTTCGTGGTGGTCGACGCGCCCGCGACCGGCCACGGCCTGGGCTTCCTGAAAGTGCCGCGCACGTTCACGCGGGTCGCGCGCGTCGGGCCGGTGCACGCGCGTGCGACCTGGGTGGCAGAGCTGCTCGAGGATCCGGGCCAGACCGCGGTCGTGCTCGTGACGACGCCGGAGGAGCTGCCGGTGACCGAGACGCTCGAGGCGATCGCCGACATCGAAGACCACGCGGTGCCGCTGGCCGGGGTGGTCGCAAACGCCGTCTACGAGCCGCTCTTCGACGCCGCCGACGCCGAGGCGCTCACGCCCATCCGCGGCAGCGGCGCCGCCGCGGCGGCGGCCTCGGCGGCCCGCGCCCGCATCGCCCGCACCGCCGACCAGCGCGAGCAGCTCGAGCGGGTGCGGCCGTGCCTGGCCGAGCTGCCGTTCCTGTTCGCGCCCCGGCTCGACACGACGGCCGTGGCCGGGCTCGGCGAGAGGCTGGCCGGCCTGTGAACCTGGCGCAGCTCATGGACGGCACGAAGGTGGCGGTGTGCGCGGGCGCGGGCGGCGTCGGCAAGACGACCACCGCGGCGGCGCTCGCGGCCGGGATGGCGCAGCGCGGCCGGCGCGTGCTCGTGCTCACGATCGACCCGGCCCGGCGCCTGGCCGGCGCCCTCGGCCTGCCCGAGACCGACGACGACGAGCACGAGGTCGACCTGGCCGCCCACGGCATGGCCGGCACGGGCACGCTGCACGCCGCGATGCTCGACGCGCAGCGCACGTTCGACGCGCTCGTGCGCGAGCAGGCGCCGTCGGACGCGGCGGCCGAGCGCATCCTGCGCAACCCGATCTACCAGCAGCTCGCCGGGGCGGTGGCCGGGTCGCACGAGTACATGGCGATGGAGCGCCTCTACGAGGTGTGGTCGAGCGGGCGCTTCGACCTGATCGTGCTCGACACGCCGCCGTCGCGGCATGCGCTCGACTTCCTGGAGGCGCCGGGGCGCGTCGACCAGGTTCGTCGACGGGCGGGCGCTGCGCCTGCTCGTGCGCCCAGGGGTGCGCGCCGGGGTGCTCGGCATGCGGATGTTCGGCACCGGGCCGAACCTGGCGCTGGCCGGTGTCGAGCGGCTGACCGGCATGACGTTCCTGGCCGACCTGTCGGAGTTCCTGGCGAGCTTCGAGGGCATGTACGAGGGCTTCCAGCGCCGCGCCGAGGAGGTGTCGCGGCTCCTGGCCTCGCCCGAGACCACGTTCCTGCTCGTGACGGTGCCGCTGACCGAGCCGATCACCGAGGCCGACTTCTTCTGGCGGGCGCTACGCGAGCGCGACCTGCCCTTCGGCGGGGTCGTCATGAACAAGGTGCACCCGAGCTACGTCGGCGGCGGGCGCAGGGGCATCGGCGCCCGCGCCCGCAAGGCGCTGCACGAGGCCGGCGTGCCCGAGCCGGCCGCCGAGCGCGCCGCCGAGAACCTGCTGCATTTCCAGTCGCTGGCAGACCGCGACCGGGCGAACATCGAGCACCTCGAGGAGCGCATGGGCGCCGACGCGGTCGTTGAGGTGCCGCTGCTCGAGCACGACGTGCACGACCTCGAAGGGCTTGCCGCCGTCAGCCGCCACCTGTTTGCCGAGACGTGACCCGAAATCGGTATTTGCGATGTCCGCGGAAGCGTTTATCCTGACGGCTCCTGGGTCCCGAATATTGGAGCTTCATGTGCGCGCGAACGTGAAGATGATCGCCCTCGCCACCGCCGTCGCGGCGCTGGCCGCGGCGCAGCCGGCCACCGCCACCACCACCCGCGTGCAGGCGCCGACGGTGGCCCTGCACGGCTCGGTGCTGCCGTCGGTGGCGCACTCGGCGCTCGTCGGGCGCACGTCGCCCGCCGCCGCGGTGCGCGTCTCGCTCGTCCTCCAGCCGGCGCACGCCGCGCTGCTGGCCCGCCTGGCCTCGCACTCGAGCGGCCGCCCCGGCCTGTCGCAGCGGGTGATGAACGGCCTCTTCCGGCCCAACCCGTTCGCGCGCGCCCAGGTGGCGGCCTACATGCTCGCCCACGGCTTCCGCAGCGCCGGGAACGGCATGCTGACGATGTCGTTCACCGGCAACGCCGCCCAGGCCGAGGCGGCCTTCGGCGTGTCGCTCAACCATTACCGGCTGGCCGACGGCACTGCCTACCGCGCGCCGTCCGGGTGCGATCCACCTGCCGCCGGCGCTCGCGGCGCGCGTGATCACGGTCACCGGTCTCTCGACGCTGCCGCTGATGCGGCCGCTCGGGCTGCACAAGGTGCACCACAAGGCCGGTGGCCTCAAGCCGCAGATCTCGCCTGGCCCGCCTTGCACCGAATGCGAGCAGCGCGCACACCGGTGGCAGCCTGCTGCCCGCGCGAGCTCGCGAGCGCGAACGGCTACAACGTCTCGCCGCTGTGGACGTCGAACGACGACGGCACGGGCGAGAGCGTCGCGCTGGTCGAGTTCTCGGACTACGTGAACGCGTGACATCGCCAGGTACCAGACGTGCTTCGCACTCACGACGCCGGTCAGCGGGTCAAGGTCGAACGGCGGCACCGGCGTCGACTCGACCGGCGGCGATATCGAGGTCGCGCTCGACCAGGAGGTCGCTGGCGGGCATGGCGCCGGGCCTGAACCACATCTACACGTACATCGCGCCGCAGTCGACGTCGATGGCGCGGGTGCTCGACTCGATCTACACGCCATCACGCGAGCCAGGGCGTCCACATCGTCTCGGACAGCTGGGGCGGCTGCGAGCTCGTCCTGCTCGAGGCCGACCAGGCCGCCACCAACCGCGAGCTGCAGCTGATGGCGGTCGCCGGCATGTCGTTCTACGCCGCCTCCGGCGACGACGGCTCGTCGGACTGCCATCGCAGCCTCGGGTTCGACGGCCTCGAGGTCGACGACCCGGCCGTGCAGCCGTATGCGACGGGCGTCGGCGGCACCAACCTGACGTCAGCTCCGGGCACGCCGAGAACGGTCTGGGGCAGTCATGGCCCGTCGAACGGCGGCGGCGGCGGCGGCGTCTCGCTCTCGTTCACGATGCCGAGCTGGCAGAAGGGCACCGGCGTGATCCGCACCGGCCAGTCGAGCAAGACGAAGTGCGGCGGCAAGACGCGCTTCTGCCGCGAGGTGCCCGACGTCGCGTTCGACGCCGACCCACAACACCGGGTACGTCGTCACTGCGCGACTGCCGCGGCTGGACCATCGTCGGAGGCACGTCGGCGGCCGCGCCGCTCATGGCCGCGTTCACGGCCGACGCGAACCACTTCAGCCTCCGAAGCGGCGGTCAGCGGATGGGCTTCGCCGATCCGTTCCTGTACCACGAGTTCACGGCCGACCACAGCATGTTCAACGACGTCACGACCGGCAGCAACAACATCCTCGGCAATTCGACATACACCGCTGGCGCCGGCTACGACCTGGCCAGCGGCCTGGGATCGGTCGACGTCCAGCACATGGCGACCGACCTCAGCAACTACACGCGGTCGGCCGTGCACATCCACGGCACCAAGATCACCGCGTCTGCGAGCGTGAACCCGGTCACGGCCGGCCATCCGACGATCCTGTCGGGCAAGCTCACCGACACCACGTCCCACACCGCCCTCGGCGGCCGGGTCGTGTGGATCGAGGGCTTCATCGGCCGGTCGTCGACGCCGGTGTTCATCCGCCTGCACACCGGCCGCAAGGGCGGCTGGGCCAAGAGGCTGACCAAGGGCCAGCTCGGCCACAAGTTCCGCTGGCACGCCGTCTACGTCGGCGAGCAGGGCCATCACCCGGCCATCTCGCCCTGGCACACGCTCAAGGTCGGATAGCCAGGAGCCTGCGTCCGGGCCCCGCCCAGGTGGGGCCCGGACGTAAGCTACGAGACGTGACGGCTGTGAGCGCCCTGGGCCTGGCGGGTTGGAGCTGGCGGCGACGGCTACCCGTGATCGTGGTGGCGGCCGCGCTGATCACGCTGGTCGAGCTGCGCGTGGCGGTGACGGTGTCGCACTCGCGCCACCCCGTCTACCAGCTGCCGCGGGCGGCCGTGATCACCGTCGTCGCGGCCGGCGCGATCGCGGCGCTGGCCGCGATCGGAATGACGCTGGTGCCCCGGCCGCGCATCGCCGTGATGGTCGCGCTGGTGGCCGGCCTGGCCGTGGCCGGCGTGGCGACGGTGCTCAGCATCGGCCTGCTGCTCCTGCCCGTGGCTGTCGTCGCCGGCTTTGCGATCGTGCCGATGCTGCGCGGCGCCCGCCGGCGCGACTGGGGGCTCGCGCTGCTCTGCGGGGTACCGCTGGGCGCGGGCGTCGTGGCCGTGTCGATCGTGAGCACCCAGCCGCCGCTCGTGCGCTGCGCGCCGGGCACGGTGACCGAGTCGGAGCGGGCCTGGTGGGGCGGCGGCACCGGCACCTCGTCGGGCAGCGCCTGGTTCGCGCCGGGGCCGGGCTCAACGGACACCATCACGGCGGGCGAGCGCACGTTCCGCTACGCCTGCCGCGGCACCACCCTGGTGAGCTTCAGCCGGCCTTCCTGAGCCGCACGGGCGGCCGCCGGTCGAGCCGGCGCAGCGACTCCCACACGAGGCCGGTGACGCAGGCGGCGCGGAAGCGGTCGACCGGATCGCGGCGCACGGCCATCATCCCGGCCGCCGCCTGCAGGCACAGGAGCACCGCCAGGGCCGTCATGTGGCTGCTGAGGACGCGCCGCACGCCCCGTAGCCTAGCCGCTGCCCCATTCCTCGACCAGAAGATGAGGTCGTGTGAGGGGATGGATACGGAACCGTCGAGCGTTCGGTCAAGACCACCGCCGGAGCCGGGGCGGTGCGATAGATCTGCCACCGACCGCAGGCATCGAAGGAGGAGGAGCCATGACCACCACCTGGACTGCCACAAGGCGCGGAGTGCTGGGCCGCGGGCGGCGCTCGCGGGAGCGGGCTGGGCGCACCGCTCGCCGCGTCGGCAAAGACGCGCGGCGGGCGGCGGCGCCCGCCGATCGACCACATCGTGATCGACTGCCAGGAGAACCGCTCGTTTGACCACTACTACGGCTTCGCGCCGTTCGCCGGCTCGCACGGCGTCCCGGCCGGCTACTCCCAGCCCGACCGGGAGCGGCGGCACGGTCGCTCCGTTCGCGTTCACGAGCCCGGCGACGCCCGACATCGGGCACGCCTGGAGCGACGTCCACTCCGAGTGGAACGGCGGCGCGATGGACGGCTTCTTCACCACCGACGGCATCGACTGCATGGGCTACTACACCGGCAGCACGCTGCCCTTCTACTACGGCCTGCACGACCACTTCACGCTGTGCGTGAACTACTTCTGCTCGGTGCTCGGCCCCACGTACCCCAACCGCTTCTACCTGGCGTCGGGCACGTCCGGCGGGATCACGACGAACGGCATCTGGGGCTTCGGGGTGCTCGACTGGCCCTGCATCCTCGACCTGCTCGAGGACGCCGGGATCTCGTGGAAGATCTACAACCTGGGCGCGTTCGACAACGTGCCGGCGGGCGACAGCGACAACGTGTTCGTGTTCTTCAAGCGCTTCGCCAACGACCACCGCACCCGGGCGAGCACGCACGACTACCTGCGCGATGCCCGCCGCGGGACGCTCCCGAACGTCTCGTTCCTGATCCCCAGCTTCACGCTCGGGATCGACGAGCACCCGCCGGCCGACGTCACCGTCGGGATGGGCATCCAGCGGCAGATGATCCGGGCGCTCATGGGCTCGCCGCAGTGGCACCGCTCGGCCTACATCCTCACCTACGACGAGCACGGCGGCTACTTCGACCACGTGGCGCCGCCGCAGGTCGACTCCTACGGCCTCGGCATCCGCGTGCCGACCTGGGTGATCTCGCCCCACGCACGCAAGCGGCACCTGGAGCCGACGGTGTACGAGCACGGGTCGATCCTCAAGTTCATCGAGCGCGTGTTCGACCTGCCGACGCTGGCCTCGGTGAACCATCGCTTCGACCACCACACGCCCGGCGGGCCGAACAACGAAGCGGCCGGGGGCGCGGCAAATGGGCCGCCGGCGCCGCCGCGCGACGGCACCCATGCGATCGGCGACCTGATGGAGTGCTTCGACTTCTGACAGGTCCTGGCGGGTTGTGAGTCGGGCGTAAGAACTCGGTAAATTGGCGTCCGTCGTCCTTGACCCGCCGCTGCGGGGTGCGACACGGTGAGGCGAACCGAGGAAAGAGATGGAAGCCTTGAGCCGTCACCGCACCCCGATCGCCGCCCTGTTCGCCGTCCTGCTGCTCGCCCTGATCGCCCCGTCACAGGCGTCCGCCGCCTGGCACCTGCGCTACTACGGAAAGTTCAGCCACGGGTTCAACTCGAGCATGTGGACGCGCTACAACGGCGCGCCGCGGTGCTGTCCCGACACGACCTGGAAGCGCTCGCACGTCGTCGTCAAGAGCGGCATCCTGCGGCTGCAGAACTACCGCGATCCCGCCTACGGCGGCAAGTGGGTGTCGGGCGGCATCTCGATGGGCAGGTCGCTCAACCAGACCTACGGCCGCTACCGGGTGCGGTTCCGGATCACGAAGGGCCGCGGCATCGGCATGTGCATGTTCCTGTGGCCGAAGCACGGCTGGCCGCCCGAGGTCGACTTCGCCGAGGAGTCCTCGCTCGTCGGCGGCCGCCGCTGGGAGACCTCGACGCTGCACTACGGCTCCAGCAACACCGAGATCCACCACCGCGTGCACGCGAACTTCCGCAACTGGCACACCATCGGGGTGAACTGGACGCCCGGGAAGCTCCTTTACATCCTTGACGGCCACGTGTGGGCGCAGACGACCGGCTCGCACGTGCCGGATGTGCCGATGCATCTCGGCCTGCAGACGCATGTGGGATCGAACGGCAAGACGGGCACGCTGCCCGACTCGAGCACGCCGAGCAAGGTCGGCCTGCAGGTCGACTGGATCAAGGTCTCGAGCTGGGGCTGACCGTCCTAGTGGACGTGCAGCACTTCGATGAAGCCGGTGCTGGGGCCGAAGGGGCTGCGCAGTGAGCGCAGGCGGATCCGGTGCCGGCCCGGCGCGAGGGTGAGTCGGCCGCGGCTGTAGCCGCTGTCGTTCCAGGCCTCGGCCCCGCTGGTCGCAAACGGCAGCCGGTCGCAGTCGCCGTCGACGTTGACATCGCTCGTGGTCAGCACGCGGACGCCGTGGTCGAGGACGCCGAAGCGGTCGCCGCGGCAGAAGCCGTCGGTCACGCGCAGGCGCACCGGCGTGTCGCTTGCGAACGTGAACATCCCCTGCGCGTCGAACGTGCCGACCGTGCCGGCGTCGAACGCCACCCACTGCCGGAAGGGCAGCGGCGTGGGCACCTGTGCAGCGCCCGCTGCGGAAGCAGGTGAAAGCAGCAGCGCAAGGGCCACCAACGCAAAAGAGATCGTGCCCAGCCTGCCGGAACGCGGAGGGTGTGTCCCGGTCACAACAAATCGCCCACAGGGATGCTGCCACCGCAATCGCCCACAGTCAAACTTTTCCGCAAAGACAGGTGCCTGGCACCGCAACATGCGGTGCCAGGCACCTAATGCTCAGCGCAGCTCGCGCAGGAGCTCGCGGGCGATCACGATCCGCTGGATCTGGTTCGTGCCCTCGTAGATCTGGGTGATCTTGGCGTCGCGCATCATCCGCTCGACCGGGAACTCCTGGATGTAGCCGTAGCCGCCCAGGATCTGGACGGCATCGGTGGTCACGCGCATGGCCGCGTCGGAGGCGGCCAGCTTGCACATGGCCGAGAGCTTGGTCAGCTCGGAGCCGTCGGCGCCCGCGTCGAGCATCGCCCCGACGCGGTACACCAGGCCGCGGGCGGCCTCGAGCGCCGTCGCCATGTCGGCCAGCATGAACTGGATCCCCTGCTGGTCGGCGATCGGCTTGCCGAACGCGATCCGCTCGGTGGCGTAGCGGACGGCGTGGTCGATCGCGGCCTGGCCGATGCCGAGCGCCTGGGCGGCGATGCCCGGCCGCGAGCGGTCGAGCACGCGCATGGCCAGCCGGAAGCCGGCCCCCTCCTCGCCGATCAGGCGGTCGCCCGACAGCCGGCACGAGTCGAGCAGGAGCTCGCCGGTCGTGGATCCCTTGATGCCCATCTTGGGCTCGATCCGGCCGACGGCGAACCCGGGGTCGTCCGCCTCGACCATGAAGGCGCAGATGCCCGCGTCGGAACGGGCGAAGACGACGTAGGTGTGGGCGACGCCCGCGTTCGTGATGAACCGCTTCACCCCGTCGAGCACCCAGTCGGAGCCGTCGCGGCGCGCCCGGGTCGCAAGCGCGGCCGCGTCGGAGCCGGCCCCGGGCTCGGTGAGCGCGTAGGCGGCGATCCACTCGCCGCTCGCCCACCGCGGCACGTAGTGGCGGCGCTGCTCCTCGCTTCCGTCCAGGAGCACCGGCAGGCCGCCCAGGCCCTGCACGGCCAGCACGAGGCCGACGGTCGCGTCGGCCCACGAGAGCTCCTCGACGGCCCGCAGGTGCGTGAGCATGCCGGTGCCGGTGCCGCCGTACTCCTCGGGGAACGAGAGCGCGAAGACGTCGTTCTCGCGCATGAGCGCCACCGCGTCCCACGGGAACTCGGCGGTGTGGTCGACCTCGGCCGCCCGGGGCGCGATGCGCTCGCGCGCGAGCGTGCGCACGGCGTCGATCAGCATCTGGCGGTCGTCCGAGAGCGGTTCCAGGTGGCTCGTGTCAGTCACGGACGATCAGCTCCTCGGAGGCCGTGGTGAGCGTCTCGTACCCGGACGCGGTCACCGCGTAGAGGTTCTCGATCCCGACCGCCCCCCGGCCTGGGAACACGAACTTCGGCTCGATCGCGACCACGTTTCCCTCCACGAGCGGCTCGTCGAATCCGGGCGCGAGGATGGGGAGCTCGTCGATCTCCATGCCCACGCCGTGGCCCAGGAACCGTACCCGCTCGGCGCCCGCGCCCATGAAGTGCTCGCCCAGGCCGGCGGCGGCGGCCGTCTCCTCGGCCAGGGCATGCAGCGCCGACGGCAGCGCCCCGGGCCGGAGCCGCCCCTCGACGGCCCGCAGGATGGCGACGGCCGTGGCGTAGGCCGCGGCCAGGTCGGCCGGCGGCGGCCCCACGGCGAAGGTGCGCGTCTGGTCGGAGAGCCAGCCCTCGTGGCCGCCCACCAGGTCGGCGATGACCATGTCGCCGCGGGCCAGCACGTGCCCGTTCGGGCCTTTGCCGAGGGCCGGGTTGGGCCCCGGGCCGCACAGCGGCGAGTCGGAGTAGCCGGGCACGGCGCCGCTCGGCCCGCCGAGGATCTGGCCGTAGTGCATCTCCTGGTTGAAACCGCGGAAGCGCAGCTGGCCCTGGTGGCCGGCCTTGCGCATCACCCGCTCGACCTCGAGCTGCACGTCGGCCTCGCTCACCCCGACGCCGATCAGCGCCGGCACCGCCTCGGCGCCGCGGCGCACCTGCTCGCAGGCGGCCCGCATCTGCTCGAGATCCCAGGCCGACTTCACGGCCCGCACCGATCGCACGGCGTCCGAGCAATCGTGCAGCTCGAGCCCCGGCAGCCGGCGGACGTACCCGAGGTAGGCCCGCGCCGGCAGCACGTCGAGCTCGAACCCGACCCGCGCCCCGGCCGCGATGCCCATGTCGGCGAGCTCGGCGGCGAGCGCCGAGAGCGAGCGCAGCGGGACGATCCGCTCGATGGCCGACTCGCGCCCGGCCCGCTCGAGCACGCGCCGCACGAGCAGCCGCGGCTCGCCCCGGGTCGGCACCACCAGGTGGGCCTGCTGGTTCGTGCCCGAGAAGTACGCCAGGTCGGCGTGCTGCACGATCACGGCCGCGTCGAGGCCGGCCCGTTCGAGCTCCTCCCGCAGGCGTCCGATCCGGCGCTCGATCTCGGCGGCAGGAGTCACGTGCCCTATCGTAACCGGCGCATGATCCTCGCCAACGGGCCGGTGTACACGATGGACCCGCGGCTCCCGCGCATCGCCGCGCTCGCGGTCGCAGGCGCGGTGATCGCCGGCGGCGTCGACGTACGCGAGGGCGACACCGACACGGTCGGCCACGAGCGCATCGACCTCGACGGGCGCTGCGTCGTGCCCGGCTTCACCGACGCGCACGTGCACTTCCAGGAGTGGGCGCTGGCGCGCACGCAGCTCGACCTGCGCGGCTGCGGCTCGAAGGCCGAGGCGCTGCGGCAGGTGGCCGCCGCCGCCGCCGGCGCCGGCTGGCTGCGCGGCGGCGGCTGGGAGCCGGTGCGCTGGGCCGACGGGCCGGTGAGCGCGGCAGACCTCGACGCCGTCACCGGCGATCGCCCGGCGGCGCTGTGGTCGCGCGACGGGCATACGCTGTGGCTCAACTCGGCGGCGCTCGCGAGCACAGGCGGCGCGCATGCGACCGGCGTCCTGCGCGAGAACGACGCCTTCACATTCCCCCTGCCCGCGCCGGAGCCGCTCGAGCTCTCGCGCGCCGTGCGCGCGGGCGTGGCCGCCGCCAATGCCCGCGGCGTCGTCTGCGTGCACGACTTCCAGCGCCCCGGCGGCCGCGGCCTGTGGCAGCGGCTCGACGCCGACCGGCGCCTGCACCTGCGCGTGCACATGACCGTGCCCGTCGAGATGCTGGGGGCCGCGGCCGCGCTCGAACTGCGCACCGGCTTCGGCAGCGAGCTCGTGCGGGTGGGGCCGGTGAAGGTGTTCATGGACGGCGCGCTGGGCTCGGGGACGGCCTGGATGCTGGACGGCTCCGGTGATGCGCTCGTGAGCGCCGCCGAGCTTGCCGCGATCGCCCGCGAGGCGGCCGCAAGCGGCCTGGCGGTGGCCGTGCACGCCATCGGCGACGGCGCCGTCCGCGCCGCCCTGGACGGCCTCGAGGCCGCCCGCGACGCCTGGGAGGGGCTGCCGGTCGCGCCGCGCATCGAGCACTGCCAGTGCGTCGACGCCGCCGACCTGCCCCGCTTTGCGGCGATCGGGGTGACGGCCTCGGTGCAGCCGTCCCACGCGATGGACGACCGCGACCTGGCCGACCGCGTCTGGGGCGAGCGGGCGGCCGCCGCCTACCGCTGGCGCGGCCTGGCCGACGCCGGCGCCGACCTGGCCTTCGGCTCGGATGCGCCGGTGGCCGCGCTCGACCCGCTGGCCGGCATCCAGGCGGCCGTCCACCGCACCGCGGACGGGCGCGAGCCGTGGTATCCCGGCGAGCGCCTCGAGGTGCCCGACGCAATCCTCGGCTTCACCGCCGGGGCCGCCCACGCCGTCGGCGAGCACCGCCGCCGCGGCCTGCTCCTACCCGGCTACGCGGCCGACCTGGTCGTGCTCGACACCGACATCGTCGCCCACCCCGACCGCATCGCCCAGACGCAGGTCGTCGCGACGATGCTGAACGGCCGCTGGGTGCACGGCGCCCCGCCCTGGTAGAGAGACGCCTTGAGAACCGGGGCCTGGCCCCGCGAGCGGGGCCAGGCCCCACGCCGCGTCCCGCCCCGCTAGCCGCCCCCGGCGATCCGCTGGCACGCGGCGGGGCTCTCGATGCACCGGGCGAAGACGTGCGCGATCGGGGCGTAGTGGCTGTGAGGCGCGTCCGACTCGACCTGGCTGAACTCCCCGGCGGCGTCCTGGCTGTCCTTCATCCAGAAGTAGACGAGGCCGAGGTGGAAGAGCACCTCGGGATCGGGCTGGGCCTTCGTCTCGGAGGCGAGGGTCAGCATCGTCTGCAGCGTCGTCATCGGAGCGTCCTTGTCGAACCCGAGCACTGCCACCGCCACCTGCTCGGAGATGCCCTCGGGGTTCAGGTCGGCCGCCCGGCGCGCGTCGCGCAGCGCCGCCAGCCGATCCGTGCGCTCGAGCCGGACGGCGAGCGCGAGCCACGCCCCGGAGCTGGTGGGGTGCGCCGCCACGGCCGCCTGCAGGGCATGCAGCGACCCGGGAACGGTGCTGGGCGGGAAGTAGGGCGGGTAGCCGGGCGCCTCGTGGCCGAGGTGCAGCAGATCGTCGGCGTTCGTGCCGTAGAAGCCGTACGGGTCGAGCCGCTTCACCCGCTCGAGCGTCAGCTCGGCCACCTGCGGCTGTCCTGCCCAGAGCTGAGCCAGCCCGAGCGCGAAGACGACGGCGGGGTTTCGCTGCGGCAGCTTCCGCAGGGCGGCCAGCGTGCGCTCCGAGTGGGCGGAGCTGTAGGCGACGAGCGCCCGGGCGACGGCCAGGCGCACGTCGCCGGCCGGCAGCCGCCGCTGCGCCGCCGCGTACACGGCCGCGTTTCCGCCCGTGACGGCCGGCCCGGGCAGATCGAGGAAGAGCGGCGGCTGACCCGACAGCGGCCTGGCCGTGTGCGCCTGCGCGCTTCCGCCGCCGCCCCCGTTTGTGACCAGCACGACCGCCGCGGCGATCACCCCGGCAGCGACCGCGACGGCGGCCACCAGGATCAGCCGGCGGCGCCCGCTGGGAATACGCATGCCGGTTTCCGCGTTAGGGACGTCTGGAGAAAAGTTTGGATCCATTCGGTTGGTAGACTTCTTGTGGCAAGTGCAAGCTCTGAGGGGAAAGGGTAGGTGAAGCTGGTGGTTTCGGCTCGCGATTACCTCGCATCTGTGAAGCAGCAGATCCGGGAGGAGACGGCTCAGGAGGCCGCGGAGCGGCTGGCCGTCGAGCCGCGACCCGTCGCGCTCGACGTGCGTGAGCGCGAGGAGTACGAGCAGGGCCTGATCCCCGGCTCGATCCACATCCCGCGCGGCAACCTGGAGACCAGGATCGAGTCGCGCGTCCCCGATCGCTCGACGCCCCTCATCATCTACTGCGCCTCCGGGACGCGCTCTGCCTATGCGGCCAAGACGCTGGCCGAGCTCGGCTACACCGACGTCGTGTCGATGGCCGGCGGCTTCTCCGGATGGAAGCAGAACGGCTACGACTGGACGCTGCCGCGCACCCTGCGCCCCGACCAGTTCGAGCGCTACAGCCGCCACGTGCTCATCCCCGAGGTGGGCGAGGAGGGCCAGCTGCAGCTGCTCGACTCGAAGGTGCTCCTGATCGGCGCGGGCGGGCTCGGCTCGCCGGCCGGGCTCTACCTGGCGGCGGCCGGCGTCGGCACCCTCGGCATCATCGACGCCGACGTGGTCGACTCGAGCAACCTCCAGCGCCAGATCCTGCACACGGTCGACCGCATCGGCACGCCGAAGGTCGACTCGGCCGAGGCCACGATCCGCGCGCTCAACCCCGACGTCGCCGTGGTGAAGTACGCCACCCGGCTCACGTCCGAGAACGTGCTAGACGTGATCACCGGGTACGACGTGATCGTGGACGGCACCGACAACTTCCCCACGCGCTACCTGCTGAACGACGCCAGCCTCGTCGCCGGCATCCCGGTGGTGCACGGGTCGATCTATCAGTTCGAGGGCTCGGTGACGGTGTACAAGCCGCACGACGGCCCCTGCTACCGCTGCCAGTATCCCGAGCCTCCCCCGCCCGAGCTCGCGCCGTCGTGCGCCGAGGGCGGCGTGCTGGGCGTCCTGCCCGGCGTGATCGGGACGCTGCAGGCCACCGAGGCGGTGAAGCTCGTGCTCGGCATCGGCGAGCCGCTGGTCGGGCGGCAGCTGCGCTACGACGCGCTCGCGATGGAGTTCGTGGAGCTGAAGATGCACCGCGACCCCGAGTGCCCGGTGTGCAGCAAGGATCCCGACGACATCGAGTTCATCGACTACGAGCAGTTCTGCGCCATGCCCGCGCGGGCAGTCGCGCGACCCGAGGAGGCCATCGCTTCGTGAGCACCGTCCGCATGCCCCCCATCCTGCGCCAGGCCGTCGGCGGCGCCCGCGAGGTCGACGCCTCGGGCGGGACCGTCCGCGAGGTGCTGGATGACCTCACGGGCCGCTACCCGGCCATCCGCACGCACCTGTTCGACGACGGCGGCGACCTGAACCGGTTCGTGAACGTCTACGTGAACAACGAGGACGTGCGGCTGGGCAGCGGGCTCGAGACCGCGGTCGGGCCCGACTCGACGGTGATCGTGCTGCCGGCCATGGCCGGGGGCGGACGATGAGCTGCCTCGAGACGCGCCGAAGCGCCGCGCTCACGGCGGTCGGGAACACGCCGCTGATCGAGCTGCCGCGGATGTCGCCGAACCCCGACGTGCGCATCTTCGCGAAGCTCGAGGAGCAGAACCCGACCGGCTCGATCAAGGACAGGGTCGCGCTCTCGATGGTCGAGACGGCCGAGGCCACGGGCGAGCTCGAGCCCGGGCGGCGCATTCTCGAGCCGACCAGCGGCAACACCGGCATCGCCCTGGCGATGATCGGCACGGTCAAGGGCTATCCCGTGACCGCCGTCATGCCCGAGTCCTCGACCCCGGAGCGGGTCGAGCTCCTGCGCATGTACGGGGCCGAGATCGTGTTCTCGCCCGGGCCGCTGGGCTCGAACGGGGCCGTGGCGATGGCCCGCTCGATGGCCGAGCGCGACCCGTCCGTCTTCATGCCGTTCCAGTACGCCAACGAGGCCAACCCGGCCGCGCACTACTGCGGCACCGCGCTCGAGATCATCGACCAGGTGCCCGACGGCCAGGTGGACGCATTCGTCGCCGGCCTGGGCACCGGCGGCACGCTCATGGGCTGCTCGCGGCGGCTGCGAGAGCACAACCCGGACGTGCTCGTGGTGGCGGCCGAGCCGCTGCAGGGTGACCCGGTGATGGGCCTGCGCAGCCTCGAGGACGGCTACACGCCGCCGATCCTGGACATCTCCCAGCTCGACCGCAAGATGCTCGTCTCCAACGCCGAGGCGGTGAGGGCGCTGCGCAACCTGCTCGCCCTCGAGGGCGTCTTCGCCGGCGTCTCGGCCGGAGCGGCGCTCGCCGTCGCCCGCCGCATCGCGGGCGAGATGGAGGGCGGAAACGTCGTCTGCGTCTTCGCCGACGGCGGCTCGAAGTACCTGTCGGCGGGCATCTACACGAAGGCCGCCGACCAGCTCGACCGCGAGATGGAAGAGCGCGTCTGGTGGTGATCCCGGGCGCCGTGCGCGACGCGATCGTCGCGCACGCACGTGCCGGCCTGCCCAACGAGGCGTGCGGCATCCTGGCGGGGCTCGACGGCCGCGTCGAGCGCTTCTTCCCGGCGGAGCCCGACGAGCCGAGCCCCTACTACTACCGGATCGAGTCGCGCGACCAGATCCGGATCATGAACGCGATCGACGAGGCCGGCCTCGACCTGCTCGGGATCTACCACTCCCACACGAGCTCGCCGGCCTACCCGTCGCGCACCGACGCCGAGCAGGCGTTCTGGCCGGACGCGGTCTACGTGATCGTCTCGCTCGCAGGCGCCGACCCCGATGTGCGCGGCTACCGCATCCACGACATGTCGATCACCGAAGAGGCACTGCGGGTCGAGTAGGTCGGGAAAACGGCGGCGTTGGGGGCCTGGCCCCGGTTTCTCAGTGGCTGCTGAGGCGGCGCAGCGCGGCCGTGCAGTTGGCGCGCACCCACGGCGCGCTGTCGTGCAGGCCGTGCTCGAGCAGTGCGGTCGCGTCCGGGTCGCCCAGCCGCGCGAGCGACCACGCCGCCTGGGCGCGCACGCGCCCGTGCGGATCGGACATCGCGGCGCGCACGGCCGCAACGGCCGCCGGCGAGCCAATCCGGGTCAGCGCGCGCACCATCCTGATCCGCAGATCCGTGCCCGCGGCCGGCATCGCCGCGACGAACGTCTCGACGGCTGCGGCCGAGCCGGTACGGCCCAGCGCATCGGCGAGCGGCACGCGCAGCGCCACCGTCCGCGGTGCCCGGAACGCCAGCAGGAGCGGCCCCGCCGCCCACGGCTCGCCCAGCACCTCCACCAGTCGCTGCTCGGGCAGGAGGCCCTGCTCGAGGGCGGCGATCAGCGTCCGCGCCGACTCATGCGTCGCGATCCGGCCGAGCGCCCGGGCCGCGGACAGCCGCACCCGGGGATCGCGGTCGCGCAGCAGCCGGTCGAGGTCGCGCGTGCCCTCGGCCAGGCGCAGATCGCCGATCGCGGCCGCCGCCCGGGCCCGCCGGCTCGAGAACCACGAGCGAGACGCCCGCCGCAGCGTCGCAAACACGCCCGCCGCGCGCAGGTGGTAGCGCAGCATGTCGCGGTCGGCCGGCAGCAGCCGCGCCCAGACGCGGTCGGCCTCGGCACCCAGATCGCAGAGGGCGGCCTCGGAGCGGGCCGCGCGGGCGAGCGTGCGCAGCGTCGCGTTCTCGGGCCGCGCGAGAATCGCCGCGAAGCGCTCTCGCCGGCGCCGGTGCCTGCGCGCCGCACCAAACGCACCAAACGGGGTCAGACCCCTCTTGGTGCGCTTTGCGGGTCTGCCGCGCCGCCGTCCAGCGGCCGCCGTGCTGGAAATCCCTGCCACTTCTCAGGCATACGTGCGCCGGGCGCCCACGGCAAGCACCCGAACGGCGGAGAGTTTCTACCCGCTCTGGGCGGGGTCGAGCACGACCTCGGTCGCCATCGGCGCCACCGGCCGGCCCTCGAACTCGGTCGCGAGCACGACCACCGTCTTCGTGCGCTCGACCGACTCGAGCGCGCGGATGTCCCAGATCAGATGCTCGAGCGCCCGGGTCGACTCGGCCCGGACCTTCAGCATCAGGCTCTCCTCACCCGCGATGTGATGACACTCCTCGACCCACGGCATGTTCTCGAACGCCTCCTCGAGGCTGCCGCGCGGCCCGGCGATCTGGGTGACGAGGATGAACGCGGTCACGCCGCAGCCGACCTTCTCCGGGTCGACGGCGGCCCGGTAGCCCGTGATCACGCCGCGGGCCTCGAGCTTCTTCACGCGCTCGTGCACCGCCGCGGGCGAGAGCCCCACGTGCTGCGCGATCTGCGCGAAGGTCGACCGCCCCTCGACCTGGAGCACGCCCACGATCGCTCGATCGATGTCGTTCAGGTCTTTCACGTCGGAAGTGATCCGGAACCATACCCTGGGTACCCTCCAGGCGTCGCCAAAAACCCCAGGAGGACGTCATGCCGGTGTTGGCCGAATCAGAGCTCAGCGCGCAGATCGCAGACATGCAGGGCTGGGAGGTGCGCGACGGCGCGCTCCAGAAGGACTACTCCCGCGGCGACTTCGACGGCTCGATGGCGTTCGTGAACAGGGTCGCGCAGGCGGCCGCGGAGGCCGACCACCATCCCGACATCGCGATCTCGTGGGACACGGTCACGCTGCGCTGGGTGAGCCACAGCGCGGGCGGCATCACCGAGAAGGACGTCGCGATGGCCGCCAAGAGCGACAGCCTCGCCTGAGCGGCTAGCGCCCCTCCTCGGCCGGCTGCACCGGCGAGGCGGGCTGCACCGTGGTGCCGGCCGAGAGCGTCACGTCCACCTCGCGGATGCGTGGGCCGTCGGTCGCGCTCACCTCGAACCGGGCGCCGTCGAACGCGACCGTGTCCCCCACCTTCGGCACGCGGCCGAGCTCGCCGAAGACGAACCCGGCGACCGTGTGGTAGTCGTCGACCGGCAGGTGCTTGCCGAAGCGCTCGTTGAACTCCTCGATCGGGAACGACCCGACCAGCCGCACCCGGCCGCGGCCGATCCGCACCACACCCGCGTCGGGCAGGTCGAACTCGTCGCCGATCTCGCCCACGATCTCCTCGAGCAGATCCTCGAGCGTGACCAGGCCCTCGACCGAGCCGTACTCGTCGACCACGATCGCCAGGTGGTTCGACGTGCGCTGGAACTCGGCCAGGAGCTCGTCGAGCGGCTTCGTCTCGGGCACCATGATCGCCTCGCGCAGGATCGAGCGCACGTCGACGTTCTGCAGGCCGCGCTCGTGCAGGGCCGAGAACAGGTCGCGCACGTGCAGCACCCCGACGATGTCGTCGAGCTCGCCCTCGTACACCGGGTAGCGGGTGAACGGGTGCGAGAGGACGAGCCGCAGGATCTCCTGCACGGGCAGGTCGACCTGCACGCCGACCACGTCGGGCCGGGGCACCATCACGTCGACGGCGTCCTTGTCGGCGAACTCGAACACCTTGTGGAGCATGGCCTGCTCCTCCTCCTCGAGGACGCCCTTCTCCCGGCTCGCGTTCACGAGCATCTTCAGCTCCTCCTCGGAGTGGACGAGCGTGATGCCGCTCGATGCGGTGACGCCGAACCAGCCCAGCACCCAGGCGCTCGTGCGCACGAGCACCCAGATGAACGGGCGGAAGATGGCGTGGAACGTGTTGATCGGCCCGGCGGCCAGGAGCGCCACCCGCTCGGGGTGCTGGAGGGTGTAGGACTTCGGCACGATCTCGCCCATCACCACGTGGAAGTAGGTCAGGATCGTGAACGCGAGGATGACCGAGATCGTCGTCGCGATGCTCGTGTGCCAGCTCTGGGGCAGGAGGTCGAGCGGCCGCTTGAGCATCTCCGACACCACCGGCTCGCCGATCGCGCCGAGCGCCAGGCTCGACAGCGTGACGCCGAGCTGGATCGCCGAGATGAATCGCGGCGGCACGTCCAGCAGGCGCAGGACCTGGCGGGCGCGCCGGCTGCCCTGCGCATCGAGCTCCTGCATGCGGGTGCGCCGGACCGTCACGAGGCCGTACTCCGCTGCCACGAAAAACCCGTTCGCGGCCACGATCACCGCCACCGCGAGCAGCTCGAGTGCGGTTCTCATCTCCTACTCGGAACGTCGTCGCTCAAGCGCTGCCAAGTATAGTCGGGGGGTCATCCGCGAGATCGAGAGGGGATCAGCGCTCAAGCGCGGGGCGCTGCTGCCGATTCACTGCGGCAGGAAATGCCCGGGAACCGGCGAATACCGGACGCCAGCCGCACGAGAGTGCTAACGGCCACAAGGAAATCTGCCGATACCGAGTTCACCAGAGCTGGTCTCGCGACGAGTGGAGCACATGTGGCCGAGCCGATTACCTGTCTGATTGTTGATGACCACGAGGTGGTGCGTGAGGGGCTGCGCCTGGCGCTTTCCCGCACGGACAACATCCGGGTCATCGGTGAGGCGTCCGACGGCAGCGCCGCAGTCGCGCTCGCCCGCCGGCGGCGCCCGAACGTCATCATCATGGACGTGCGCATGCCCGGCGTCGACGGCCTCCAGGCCGCCCGCGAGATCTGCGCGGAGGTGCCCGAAGCCTCCGTCCTGATGTTCACGGCCTACGGCGAGCGCAGCCTTCTGACGCGCGGCCTCGAAGCCGGCGCCAAGGGCTACATCCTCAAGGAGGCTCCGCACCAGACGCTGGTGCGCGCCATCCAGAAGGTCGCCGGCGGCGACGGCTACGTCGACCCGGCGCTCATGCCCGCGTTCCTGACGAAGGAACGCGAGAACATGCTGACCGCGCGGGAGCGCGAGATCCTCCAGCTCCTGGCCGACGGCATGTCGAACGCCGACGTCGCTGCGAAGCTTTTCATCAGCCAGGAGACCGTGAAGAGCCACGTACGGCATATCCTCTCCAAGTTGGAGGCGGACACCCGTACGCATGCAGTCGCCATCGCCCTCAGACAGGCCATCATCGATTAACCCCGCCGACCCCGGGACGCGCGCATCCGCGCCGTCCGAACGGATCGTGCAGATGGGTGGCCTGGCTGTGCTCGCGGTGGCGGTGACGGCGATCACGTTCGCCATCGCGGCGAGCGTGCTCTCGGATTCCGTGGCGCTGCTCGTGGCGGGCGTCGCGGCGATCGCCCTCGTGGGCGCCGCGGCCGCGCATGCGGTGCGGCGCGACGCCGGCCGCCTGCAGACATCGGAGGAGTGGCAGCGCAAGCTGCGCGGCGAGCTGATGTCGCAGGCCGCCTTCCTCGACGAGGTGGTCGGCAGCCTGGCGGCGATGACGTCGAGCCGCGACGCCGCCCACGTGCTCGCGCAGACGGCCGAGCAGGCCCACCGGCTGCTGCGGCCCGATGCCACCGTCATCCTCGTGCCCTCGGCCGACGGCCGGGGCCTGCGCCCCGCGGTCGCCCGCGGGATCGCGCTCGGGCCGATCGCGGGCATCGTCGTCGACCCGGCCAGCGCAGGCTCGCTTGTCGCCGAGGCGGCCGCGAGCCGCACCCCGGCGGCCGGCCCCGTGAACGCCGGCGGCGACGCCCTGTGCCGCCACCTGCGCCCGGTTGCAGCGCTGGCGGCGCCGCTCGTGGTGCTGGACGAGCTGCATGCGCTGCTCGTGATGTTCCGGCTGCAGGGCGACGCCGGCTTCGGCCCCGACGAGGTGGCGCAGGCCGTGCTCCTGGCCGACTTCGGCGCGAGCGCCGCCGCCAACGCACAGCTCTTCCAGCGGGTCGAGTCGCTGCTCGCCCAGGCGCGCATGCGCGAGGCCGAGCGGGCCGAGCTCTCCCGGCGCATCCTCTCGGCCGAGCAGGACGAGCGCCGCAAGCTGTCGCTGTTCCTGCACGACGGGCCGCTGCAGGCCATGTCGGGCATCGCGATGATGCTCGACGCCGTCGCCGAGGACACCGCCGACGGCTCGACCGAGAGCGCCCTGCGCGTGCTCGAGACCGCCCGCGAGCGCCAGCGCTCGGTGATCCGCAGCCTGCGCGAGCTCTCCTTCGCCCTCGAACCGTGGGTGCTGCGCGACCAGGGCTTCGTGGTCGCGCTGCGCGCGCTCGCAGACGAGATGGAGCGCGGCCACGCCGTCTCGGTCGAGCTCGACGTCGACGCCGCGGGCGACCTGCCCGCCGACGACCAGGTGTTCCTGTACCAGATCGTGCGCGAGGCCGTCCAGAACGCCGTGAAGCACGCCGCTCCGCGGTCGGTGTCGGTGACGGTCTCGGGCGATCCGGCCGCGGGCTTCGAGCTCGTCGTGCGCGACGACGGCAC
Organism: uncultured Actinomycetes bacterium; assembly: GCA_963813245.1. Taxonomy (GTDB): domain Bacteria; phylum Actinomycetota; class Thermoleophilia; order Gaiellales; family JAICJC01; genus JAICJC01. The sequence continues at coordinate 341,638 of CAWEYE010000016.1, read as the reverse complement.
GGGCTTCGCGGTGACGACGACCGACGACGGGCTGCCCCACCACGGCATGACCTCGATGCGCGAGCGCGCCCAGATCCTGGGCGGGCGGCTGCGGATCGACTCCGTGCCCGGCGCCGGCACCGAGCTGCGCGTCTCCCTCCCCGCCCCCGACCACGCCGATGTGGCGTAGGAAGCGCCAGTCCACCACGCCGGTCGACGCGCTCGTGGAGGCCTGCGAGAACGGCCTCGACCTGCCGGCCATGATGGCCGCCGCCTGCTCGGCCGTCTCGGAGTCGCTCTCCGGGGTTGCCACCGCGGCCTACGTGCTGACCGACGACGGCGCGAACCTGCGGCTCGTGGCCGGTGAGGGCGCGGGCGAGCTCGACCCGCCCGAGCCCGACGGGCCGGTGCACATCGGCGACCGCTGGCTGATCCCGCTGATCAGCGCACGGCGCACCGTCGGCTGCATCGTCACCCACGCCCCCGCCTACGCCGACCTCGGGCCGATCCGCCTCGTGGCCGTGCTGGCCGCCCAGGCGATCGAGTCGGCCCGGCTGTGGGAGCGGGCGGGCGACAGCTCCGGCACCAAGGACGTGCTCACCGACCTGCCCAACCACCGCGGCTTCGAGCGCGCGCTCACCCGCGAGCTGGCGCGGGCGATGCGACGGCGCCGTCCCCCTGTCGGTGGCGATGGTCGACCTGGACGGCTTCCAGGCCGCGAACGACCAGCGCGGGCACGCGGCCGGCGACGAGCTGCTGCGCACCGCCGCCCGCTGCCTGGCCTCGGGCGTGCGCACCTACGACAACGTCTCCCGGATCGGGCCTGACGAGTTCGGGCTCGTGCTCCCGGGGATGGAGCCGGCGGTGGCGCGGGCGCTGCTCGAGCGGCTGGCGGCGGCGTTCGCCGGGTCGGCTCAGGGCGCGACCGTGTCGGCCGGCGTGGCCGGGTTCCCGGCCGACGGCGATACCCAGGCCGAGCTCGTGCGCCTCGCCACCGGGGCGCTCTACTGGGCCCGTCGCGGCGGCGGCGGCCGCGCGGTCGCCTACGACTCCGAGGTCGTCGAGGCGCTCTCGGCCGAGGAGCGCGCGAAGCAGCTCGAACGCGACACCTACGAGCGCACGATGCGCGCCCTCGAGGCCGCCCGCGGCCAGTCGGCCAGCTCCCGCGCCGTCAGCGACTACGCCGGCCACATCGCCGCCGAGGTCGGCCTCTCGCCCGACCGCACCGACCGGGTGCGGCTGGCGGCCTTCCTCTACGACTCGACCACGCCGGGCGGCGATCGCGACGAGCGGGCGCGGCTGGCGGCGAAGGTGGTCGCAAACGCGCTCGACGCCGAGGCTGCCGAATGGCTCCTGGCGGCCCACAGCGAGGATCAGACCGCGCCGATCGAGTCGCGCGTGATCGCCGTCGCCTCGGCGTTCGTCGAGGGCGGCGGGCACACCTCGAGCGCCGGCGCCGGACGGGCGCTGGCCGACCTGTGGCAGCGGCGGGGCGAGTTCGACCCGACCTGCGTGCGGGCGCTGGAGACGCTCCTGGCGAACCAGACCGCCGGGGTCTGACCTCGTGGCCGACCGCATGCTGGTCGACCTGCATAACCACACGCACCACTCCTACGACGCCCAGAACCGGCTCGCCGACTACGAGCGCGCCCACGCACAGGGCCGCATCGACGTCGTCGCGATCACCGATCACAACACGATCGCGGGGGCTCTCGAGCTGCGCGGCGAGGCGAGCTTCCCGGTCATCGTCGGCCAGGAGATCGACACGGCTGACGGCGAGCTGATCGGCCTCTTCCTGGAGGAGCCGGTGCCGGCCGGCCTGGCGGCGGTCGAGACGGCCGCGCGCATCCGCACACAGGGCGGCCTCGTGTACCTGCAGCACCCGTTCTACCGCATCGTCCGCGGCCGGATGCGCCCCCGGCGCGGGAGGAGCTGCGCGGGCGCGGTCTGATCGACATCGTCGAGGCGCAGAACGGCGGCCCGCTCGCAGCGGCCGACAACGCCCGCGCGCTGCAATGGGCGCGGGCCTGCGGACTACCCCACGCGGCCTCCTCGGACGCGCACGAGCCGGCGGCGATCGGCACCTGCGTCTCGTCGGTGCCGGCCGCCGCGGTGACCGCCGCCTCGCTGCCGGGGCTGCTGCGGGCGGGCACGACGATCGACCGCCGCGAGCGGGCCGCCGTCGCCTTTGCGCGCAAGGCCGCCGGGCGGACGGCGACCGCGATGCGGGTGCTGGCCGGCCGCGAGCCGGTGCGGCGGCGCCGGCCCTAGGCCACCGCGGGCCGCCGGCTCCAGAGCCAGGCGAAGGCCGCTGCGGCCGCGACCACGACCACGGCCGCCACCCAGAACTCGACGCGCTGGCCGTACAGGTGGTCGGTGTGGTCGATGCGGATCGTCTCGATCCACACGCCGGCCGAGCGAGTACAGGCAGGCGTAGAGCGCGAACACCGTCCCCGGCCGCACGCGGCCGGACGTCCGCCGGATGAAGTACAGCAGCACGCCGAGCACAACGAGATCCCACAGCGCCTCGTACAGGAAGGTGGGCTGGAACGCCTGCCCGGGCAGGTACGGGGGCAGCGGATGATCGATCCGGATCGCCCACGGCAGGCTGCTCGGGCGGCCGTAGAGCTCCTGGCTCGTGTAGTTGCCGACCCGCCCGATCGCCTGCGCCAGGATCAGCCCGGGCGCAGCGCAATCGGCCAGCACCCAGAAGGGCAGCCGCGCGATCCGGCAGCCGATCCAGGCGCCCAGCATGCCGCCGAGCAGGCCGCCGTAGATGCCGAGACCGCCCCGCCAGATCCAAAACGCGTTCACAAAGATCGCGCTGTACGGCTTCCAGTCGGTGACGACGTGCTCGACCCGGGCGCCCACCAGTCCGAGCACGACAGCGCACACGACGACCGGGAACACGCCCTCGGGATCGAGTCCGCGCCGAGCGAGCTGGCGGCGGGTCATCCACACCGCCGCCGCGACGCCGACGGCGAGCAGCACCCCGTACCAGCGCGGCTGCAGGCTGCCGATCTGGAAGACGAAGGGATCCCCGGGGCTGGGTAAGGAGAGCAGCACGGCGCCGGGAGACTACCCGTCCACCCGGCCCATGCTGTCCATATCACACTCGACAACTGACTATTTCATCGCTATCACTTGAGTTAGACCGCAATGCCTTTGCGGCCGTCCCAGCGAACGGCTCCCCCCGCCGCCCTCGATGCCTGCCACTCCCGATCACTCCCCGCATCCCGAGCTGATCCGCGTCGCCCTGATGAGCGACGCGCCCGGCCTGCGCGAGCTCTTCGAGCGCTCCGGAATGGTGACCCTGGTCGACTCCGTGCCGGATGTGCTCGTGTGGCAGCTCCGCCACGACGCCGAGGGCCTGCCGGCGGACGTGCTCGCCGCGCTGGCCGACCCGTCCGCACCCGGCGTGGTCGCCCTGGCCGACCGGCACCCGATCCGCTGGTTCCAGGAGGCGCTGCGGCTGGGCGTGGACGACGTCCTGTGCCTGCCGCAGACGCCGCAGTCGCTCGGCATGGCGGCCGCGAAGGCGCGCGCGGCCCGGTCACGCCGGGCGCCGGTTACCGACCAGCACGGCGCGGGCGCACATGTGTTCACGGTCTTCTCGACCAAGGGCGGCTCCGGCCGCACGGCGATCGCCACCAACGTGGCCGCCTGCTTCGCCCAGTCCGGCCTGCGCACGCTGCTCCTCGATCTCGATCTGCACTCGGGCGACGACGCCCTGGTGCTCGGCCTCGTCCCCCGGATGACCGTGCTCGACCTGGTCACGGCACGGGCGCTGATCGACAGTGCCGGCCTCGCCGCGGCGGTCACCCGCCACGTGAGCGGCGCCGACGTGCTCGCCGCCCCGGCCCGCCCCGAGGAGGAGGCCCTGATCGCCGTCGACCGGCTGGCCGCCCTGCTCGAGGTCGCCCGGCGCAGCTACGAGGCGGTGGTGATCGACTGCGCCTCGGCGTTCTCGGAGACCTCGCTGCTCGCGCTCGACCACACCGACACGCTCGTCCTGGTCGGCGCGCCCGATGTGCCCGCGGTGCGCAGCGTGCGCATCGCCCTCGAGACGCTCGACCTGCTCGAGCTCGACCTGCCCGATGTGCGCATCCTGATGAACCGCGCCGGGGCCGACGTCGGCCTCGACTCCGAGGACATCGAGCAGATCCTGCGCCGCGAGATCGCCTACACCGTGCCCTCCGACCGGGCGGTGCCGCTCTCGATCAACCGCGGCCGCCCGGTCACGAGCGACGATCCCGGCTCGCCCGCGGCCCGGTCGCTCGCCGAGGTCAGCCGCTCGCTGGTCGCGGCGGTCGGCCGCCGCTTCTAGCGCTCAGCGCCCGGCGGCCAGGGTACGAGCGGCGTGCCGATCTCCCAGTCGTGCCCGAACGGGTCGGCGATCCGCCCGAGCCGCCAGCCGTGCTGGTCCTCGACGGGCGCGATCAGGGTCGCCCCGGCCGCGACCGCACGCGCGACGGCAGCGTCCGGATCGGCGACCGTGAGCAGCATCCGCACCGAGCCGCCGCCGAGCGACTCGGGGCTGAAGTTGCGATGCTCAGGCGACTCGTCCGCCACCCAGAACGTGGTCGCGCCGACGCGCAGCTGTGAGACGACCGCCTCGTCGGCGTCGGTGCCGCCGACCCGGTAGATCTCCTCGGCACCCAGGGCCTCGCGGTAGAAGTCGACCGCCGCGCGCCCGTGCCGCACCGAGAGCTGCGCCGTGACCGAGGGCTCAGCCGGCGTGCTCATGCGCCTCCCCGGCCCGGTCGCGGTCGGCGAGCGACCAGGCCGCGGCGGCCGCGCACGCCGAGACTGCGAGCACGGCCGGCCATGCGCCGACCTTCTTGGCCAGCGGGTGCGACACGCCGAACGCGGCCACGCAGACGACGAGCAGCGACCCGGCGACGGCGGGGCCGCGACTGCGCAGCCACTCGCGCGTGCACCACGCCCCGCCGGCGACCAGGACGGCGCCGCCGAGCGGGCGCACGCCCGTCTCGCGGGCGACGAGATAGCCGCCGATCAGCGACCCGGCGGCGACAGCGGCGGTGGGGACGCGGGCCATCCGCTCACGATACCCGGGACGGCGGGCGCAGGTCGGGGCGGCTCTCCCGCCCAATTGGCATTCGTGGTGGATGTCAATTGGTCGGGCGTCCGCCGCCCAATTGGCATATGCAGCGGATGTCAATTGGGTGTGCGGCCGCCGGGTGAGCCCGCCCGCGCCAAATCGAGCCGCCGCCCTGGTGTACGGTGGCGGCATGGCCACGCTGCTCCCGCAGGTCGAGGTCGACGCCGCCGAGGACGCCGCCCGGCGGGAGCGGTTTCCGGCGGGCGCCGCGATCGCGTTCGCCGACCTGGAGGCGGCCGGCGGCGAGCTGGTGCTCGACCGGCTGCGCGAGGCCGAGCCCGTGTCGTGGCTGCCCGCGCTCGGCGGGTGGCTCGTGACGGGCCACGCGGCGGCCCGCACGGCGCTCAGCCCGCGCACGGCCACGACCGTCGAGGCCGAGCCGAACCTGGTGCGGGCATCGCTCGGGCGGATGATGCTCACGTCCGACGGCGCCGAGCACACCCGCATGCGCGCGCCGTTCGAGCGCCCGTTCCGCATGCGCGACTCCGGCGATCTCTTCGGCACGGCCATTGCCGAGGCCGCCGCCGACCTCGCGGAGGCGATCGCGCCCGCCGGCGAATGCGAGCTCGGCCATGACTTCGCCGCGCCGTTCGCGATCCGCATGGCCGGCCGGATCCTGGGCCTCTCGCTGGGCGACGCCGCCCGCATCGACGGCTTCTACACCGCCTTTGCGGGCGCGATGAGCTACGACGGCAATCCCGAGCCGCAGCGGCTCGCCGACGCCGCCCGCGCCGAGCTCGACGCCATCCTCCACGCCGAGCTGAGCCGCTCACGCGAGGGGGCGGAGGCCTCCGTGACCGGCCGGGTCGCGAACGACCCCGGGGCGGCGCTCGACGACGCCGAGATCGCCGCGCAACTGCGCGTGATCATGTTCGGCGCGATCGAAACGATCCAGGGCTCGGTGATGAACACCGTGCTGCTCCTGCTGCGCAATCCCGACCAGCTTGCGCTCGTGCGCGCCGACCCGGGCCTGCTCGGGGGCGCCGTCGACGAGGCCCTGCGGCTGATCCCGCCGGTCGCGTTCATGGAGCGGTGGACGCGCGCGCCCGTGCAGATCGGCGACGTGGCGTTCGGTGCGGGCGAGTTCGTCGGGGTGTCGGTGATCGCCGCCAACCGCGACCCGGCCGTCTTCGCCGACCCGCTGCGGTTCGACGTGCGCCGCCAAAACGCCCGCCACGCGCTCAGCTTCTCGTTCGGGGAGCACCACTGCCTGGGCGCGCACCTGGCCCGGATCGAGACGGTGACCGCCGTCGCCCGGCTGCTGCAGGCCCTCCCGGACATGCGGCTGACCGCCGTCGAGGAGCCGGCCGGCTTCGCGTTTCGCAGGCCGAAGACCGTGCGGCTCGCGTGGACGCCTACTCCATCCGGACGGTCGTCGTCGACTTGAGCGTGCCCGACGAGACGACGAGTCCGAGCAGGTTGATGCTGTAGGGGTAGCTGACGGTGACGGTCACGGTCGAGCCCTGCGCCCACGGCTGGCTCGGCGACACGGTCACGGTGATCTGGCTCTTGTTCAGCCACCACGTCGCGTTCTTGGCGGTCGTCGTCACATCGGCGACCCCGGTGGCGTCGCTGCGCGAGACGAGCGCCTTGCGGCCGCCGTCGCGGGCGGCGTTGGTCACCTGGATGTAGTCGGCATAGGTCTGCCCGAACTGGTAGATGCCGAGGATCAGGAGCATCAGAAGCGGCAGGATGAGCGTGAACTCGACCATCGCCTGGCCGCGACTGCGCCGGGTGCGGCGGTCGGCGGCGGGGGGCTCGGTGTGGGCGGGGGGAGCGGGTCGACCTGACTGGGACATGCGGGTTACCTCGGCGGTGCCGTCGGGCTCAGACCGCGCGTCTGGCCGGAGGAATGCGTGCAGCGGAACGCTTGGCAAACGTCCAATATGCCTCATCGGCACCTTCGCCCTTCGGCTTGAGCGAATTGTCGCCCTGGCCCTCGGCGAGCGTGTCGCGCAGCGCCCCCACGTCGGTCACGGGCCGGGCGTTGCCGGCGAGGCGGGCGAGCACGCGCTCGAGCACGCCCTGGGCGGCGGCGGTCGCGCTGATGAAGTAGCAGCCGGCCGTGTAGACGTCCGGGCTGGGCGACTGGATGCGCACGACACGCATGTCCGCCGTCACCTCACCCTCGATGAAGCGCACCGTGATCGCCATCCGGTCGCCCTCGCGGATGCGATTGTCGGTAAAGCTCAGGGCGCAGCCGGCGTCGCTCAGGTCGGTCAGCGTCACCGGGATCACCTCGTTGGGGACGATCCGGTCGCACACGAGCGCGCGGACGGACCCGGCGGTGCTCATCGAGAGCCGCTCGGTGCGCCTGCGGTAGCCGTGCGTGACCACGTCCACCACCCGCAGCGTCAGCGATGCGCGCGCCTGGGAGCGGTACTCGGCCTCCTCGATCACGGCCTCGACCTGGATCGGCAGCCCACCCTGGGCCAGGCGGCAGGTGATGGTCATGCCGCCCGCGACCGCCAGCCGGGGGCCGCTTGCGGTGACCAGCGGGCCGTCGCTTGCGATCGTCCAGAGCTCGATCGTCTCGCCCCGGTCCGTGTCGACGTCGATCGCTGACGCCTCCACGAGCAGGGCGGCGGCTTCGACCAGGGTCGGCAGATGGGGCAATTGTGTCTCGGACATGGGCGGTCGGCTGCAGGAAGCGCAGCCTCCTCAGTCCGGTGATCGACCGCAGATGCAGGCGGATTAGCTGCGCTGGAGCCGGTTCCGCCGCCCCTGCGCGGTCAGCTGGGGACCACGAGCACCGGCACCTGCGAGAGGTGCAGGAGCTTGTGCGGCACCGAGCCCAGCACCGCCCCGGTCAGCGGGTGCTCACCGTGCGTGCCGACCACGATCATGCGCGCCGAGCGATCGGCGGCGACCCTCAGGAGCGCCTCGGCCGGCCTGGCGTCGACGACGGCAGTCTCGGCGTCGGTCACACCGGCGGCGCGGATCGCGTTCAGGGCCTCATCGGCCCAGTCGGCGCCCATCTTGCGCACGAGCCGCAGGTGGTCGGAGTCCTCGCCGATCGGGAACACGCCCGCCCCGAAGGCGACCACGATCCGGTCGCCGAACGCCTTTGCGTTCTCGACGGCGGTCCGCAGCGCCGCCTTCGCGCAGTCGGAGCCGTCGTAGCCGAGCACGATGGTGGACGCCATCAGTCTCCTCCTCCGGGCAGGGCCACGGCTCCGTGCACCGCGACGTAGTCGTCGACGACCTCAGGCCGCTTGCGGAAGAACGCGGGCGCGATGCGCTGGTACACGAACATCAGAACGACGCCGGCGATGAGAAAGCCGATGCCGATGATGAACGCCTGCCCGACCCCGAACCAGGTGCCGTTGTCGCTCGAGTAGTAGAGGTCATGCGCGGACTGGACGAACGCCCACGTCAGGATCAATCCGCCGATGATCGGCGAGAGACCGATGAAGACGAAGTTCTTCAGGCTCTTCGTCAGATGGTGACGGTAGTAGATCGGGCACGCGTAGCCGGTGAGCGCGTAGTAGAAGGCGATCATGAGGCCCAGGCCGGCGATCGACGCGAACAGGATCGACTCGCTGATGATCGTGAGGCCGACGTACCAGACGATCGAGAGCGTGCCCATGTAGATCGTCGAGGTCGACGGCGTCAGGTAGCGCGGGTGGATGTTGGCGAACCGCCGCGGGATCGCTCCGTGCGCCGCCATCGAGAGCGACGTCCGCGCCGTCGGCAGGATCGTCGTCTGCGTCGAGGCAGACGCCGACGTGAGCACGGCGATGATCAGCAGCTTGTCCCACGGCGAGCCGAGCACATCGCCGCCGAGCGCTTTGAAGACGTCGTCGGAGTTGTTCGAGAGGAAGCTGGCACCGTGGTAGGCCTGCGCCGCGACCGAGTCGACCACGTACAGGAGCACGAGGATCACGGTCGCCCACAGGGCGGCCTTGCCGGGCGTCTCGGTCGAGTTCTCGGTCTCCTCGTTCACGGTCACGGTGCTGTCCCAACCCCAGTAGATGAACACCGCCACGATGATCCCGTCCGCGAGGGCGCTGGTGCTCTTGATGGCGAACGGATTGAGCCACGAGAGCGACGGGTCGATCGCGCCGGCGGGATTCGAGAAGTACACCTTTCCGAGCGCAACGATCGCGAAGAGGCCCAGGATGATCACCTCGGCGCCGAGCAGGAACCACTGCGTCTTGGCGGATGCCTCGATGCCCACGTAGCAGATCCAGGTCATGACGACGATCCAGATGACGCCCAGCGCGAGCGACCACCACTTGCTGTTCGCGAGGCTGTCGGCGCCGACCAGGTAGAACGTGTACTGGCCGGCGATCTGGGCCAGGTTCGCCATCACGATGACGTCGGCGGCGATGATGCCCCAGCCGCCCATCCAGCCCAGGTGCGGGCCCATCGCCCGGGTCACCCAGGAGAAGGTGGTGCCGCAGTCGGGGTCGGCCCGGTTCAGGTAGTAGTAGGCCGAGGCGATGAAGAGCATCGGCACGAAGGCGAGCAGCATGATCGCCGGCGCCTGCAGGCCGACGACGGCCACCACCAGCCCGAGGCTGGCCGCGAGGCTGTAGCCCGGGGCGGTGGACGCGACGCCGATGACCACGCTCGAGACGAAGCCGAGCGCCCCGGTCTTCAGCCCCTTGTCCCCCGTGTCCCGCTCGAGCGTGTCGACAGTCGTCGCCATGTGATCCCCCGGTCGGAGTCGCGGCGCGACCATACCGCAGCCAACCGGGCACGTTCTATGACCGCGGCCACGTCGCGCCGTCAGGCCGGCGCTGCCGCCCCTGCGGGGACGCGCGCATAGACCTCGAAGCGGCGCGACCCGGTCGGCTTGGGCCGGTTGCGGCCGGGATCGGCGGCGCGCCGCTCTCCAATCGCCGCGAAGACCGCCTCGGCCGCGGCGTCGTCGTCGAACACCATCACGCTCAACCGCTCACCCGTCTCGCGGTCAACCAGCCACACGCCCTGCACCCCTGCCGTCGCCGCAGCGGCGGGCACGACCTCGTCGCGCACGTGCTCGATGCCGTCGGCCAGATCGGACTCCGAGTCCTGGAATGTGATCACGATTGCATGCATGTCGTCCTCTCCCGATATGTTGTTTGTATGCGAACTGTTCGTTTGGGTACAATAACACCATGACCGCACGCCTGCAACCCTCGTCCGACCCTCCCCCCGAGCACTGGGGCAGCTGGCAGATGTTCTTCGAGGCCCACGCAGCCGTGTACGCCCGGCTCGATGCCGAGCTGCACGCAGAGCACGGCCTCTCGCTGCGCTGGTACGACGTCCTTCTGCAACTGCACGCCGCGCCCGGCGCACGGCTGACCATGAGCGACCTGGGGCGGGCGGTCGTGATCTCGAAGAGCGGCCTCACCGGGCTCGTCGACCGGATGCAGCGCGCCGGCCTGGTCGAGCGCAGCGGCGATCCCGACGACCGGCGCGTCGTCCACGTGACCCTGACGCCCGCAGGCGCGGAGGCCTACCGGCACGCCCGCGACGACCACCGCCGAGCGGTCTCCGACGTCTTCCTGCGCCACCTCGACGCCGAAGAGGCGGCCGTGATCGAGCGTGCGATGCGCCGGATCAGGGAAGACACACTGCGAGGAGCGCCCGGATAGAGGGAACACGTCGCGCCGGCGCGAACTTGAACCGGATGTCTGACGCTTCAGACCGCCCCCCCTTCGAGCCACCGGTCGCACGGCTCCCCGCCGAGCACCTGGAACCGGCCCTGGGCGTGTTCGAGGCTGCCCAGGCGTTGTTCGCGCTCGACGACCCGACCGAGATGCTGGCCGTGCTCGCGCGCAGCCTGTGCGAGCTCATCGACGCGAAGGCCTGCATGGTCTCGACGATCGACATGGCCGCCGGCAGCGTGCGCGACCTGGCCGGCTACGCGCGGCCGCCGCACAGCTGGGATGCGCAGGCAGAGGAGTACCGGCTCGACGACTACCCCTCCACCGCCGAGGTGATCGAGCAGGACATCGAGCTCGTGTGCCGGCTCGACGAGCCCGACACCGACCCCGCGGAGGCCCGCCGGCTCGAGCAGCTCGGCTACCGCTCCATGCTCATGTTCGCCCTCGCCGTCGAGGACGCGCCGTACGCGCTGATCGAGATCTACGACACCCGCCCGCGCTCGTTCGGGGGGGTCGAGGTGCGGCTGTGCCGGGCGCTCACGGCCGAGGCCGGCAAGGTCGTCGCGCAGGCGCGCATGGCGGAGCGCCTCGAGGAGGCATACTTCGCCACCCTCGGCGCGCTGGCGGCGGCCCTCGAGGCGAAGGACGCCTACACGAACGACCACGCCATCGAGATCGCCGAGCTGGCCGGCGCGGTGTGCGACGAGCTGCGGATCGCCCCGGCGGACGCGCGCCTGATCCGCCTCGGCGCGCTCCTGCACGACATCGGCAAGATCGGCATTCCCGAGTCGATCCTGCGCAAGCCCGGGCCGCTGACCGACGCCGAGTCGACGGTGATGCAGCGCCATCCCCAGATCGGCGCGCGGATCCTCGAGCCCGTCCCCCACTTCGCCCAGCTCGTGCCGCTCGTCCGGGCGAGCCACGAGCGCTACGACGGCGAGGGCTACCCCGACGGCCTGTCCGCCGACCGGATCCCGCTCGGGTCACGGGTCATCGGTGTGTGCGACGCGTTCCACGCGATGACCGAGGATCGGGTGTACCGCAAGGCGATGGCCCCGGCCGAGGCGATCGCCGAGATCGAGCGCTGCTCCGGGACGCAGTTTGACCCCGAGTGCGTGCGCGCCCTGCTCGACGTCGTCCGCTCCGAGGCCTGGCCGCGCGAAGACCCCGAGCGGGTCGTGCGCCAGCCGGACGAGTCCGGCTAGGGGGTCACGTGGGCTCCCAAGCAGCAGCCGTCGAGCGGCTCGAGGCGCTCGGAGTTACGGGAATCCTGCGGCAGGTTGCCCGGGACGGCCAGATCGTCGACGTGTGCTGCGAGATGCCCCAGTGCTACTGCCACCAGGGTCGCGAGTACTTCGAGCCACGGCCGTCGGGTTCCGACTGGTCGCCGACGGCCGACCATTACCCGAGGCTGAAGATGCACGGTGGGCACCTCACGGCGGACAATGTCCGGCTGGCGCATCGGCTCTGCAACCAACGTGACTTCGAATGGCGCACGAGGATCAACGCGATGCTGCTGAGGCGGATGTCGCTGGAGGAGATCGCCACGCAGCTCAACACACAGAAGGTTCCCGCGATCCACGGCACGAACGAGTGGACGGCTGCCTCCGTTCGCAAGGCATTCGTCTCCTAGAACCCGGCAAGGGTGGCCTGGCCGGCGCTCGTCAGGCGGGGCGCGCGTAGTAGGTCTTGTGGACGATGCGCCAGGTGCAGGCGCGGGGGTGGAAGGCACCGGCGAGCTTCGCCTCATCGCCCGTCATCGTCCCGTTGTAGTAGGCGCGCACCACGTCGGTGACGGCGGCGATGTCCGCGGCGTTGGTCTGCCTGGTCGACTCGTTCACGTCAGCCCCTCGTCAGAGACGCTCCATCATTCCAGACGGTCAGGACAGGCGGCAAACCCAATTGGCATCCACCAAGGATGTCAATTGAGCGGACAGGCCTCCCTGGAGGGTGGGCCTAGCTGGTGCCGACGCGGTAGCGGACGTGCGTGGCCAGCTCGGAATGGATGACCTCGACCGGGGTGAGGCCCGGATCGGCGATGCCGTCGAATATGGGCTCGCCGGCGCCGAGCAGAACCGGGACGATGTCGAGGACGAGCTCATCGATCACGCCGGCTGCCAGCGCCTGGCGCACGGTGGAGGCGCCGCCGGCGATGTCCACGCCGCGGTCGCCCGCGGCCTCGGAGGCGCGCGCAAAGGCGGCGTCAAAGCCATCGGTCACGAAGTGGAATGTCGTGCCGCCGGCCATCTCGATCGGATCGTGCGCGTGATGGGTGAGGACGAAGACCGGGGCGTGGTAGGGCGGGTCATCACCCCACCATCCGCGCCACTCCTCCTGCCATGGCCCGCGAACCGGCCCGTACATGTTCCGGCCCATGACGTACGCGCCGCGGGGACGCATGAGCAGGCTCTGGGCACGGGTATCGCCGTCGTTCAGCGGGTCGTCGAGGTGCCAGTGGTGCAGCTCGAGGCCGCGACGCCCGAGCGGGTGTTCGAGGCTCTGGTCAGGGCCGGCGACGTAGCCGTCGAGCGAGATGGACATATGGCATGTGGTGTCGTTCATGTCATCTTGGACCCAGCCGCAGCAGGAAACTCATCGCCGTCCTCGGCAGAACATTCCACTCCCGCCTACTCAACGGGTCCGGTCCCGAGCACCGGGGGCCGGCCTGCGACCTGGAGCCAGAGTTCTTCCTTCGGCACTTTGGCATAGATCACGTATTCCCGGTCGTCCACCGGACGGCCACGGCGGCTCGCAGGCCCCTCATGAGAGGCGAGCGTCGCGTCAGCCCACTGGATCGCCTCCCGGACATCCTGAGCACCGATGAGATCGAAGGTCATCCATTCCCAACCCATGGGCGCGCCCGGGTAGGGACTCCACCCCTCCCGCGGCCGGTCGATGTCCGGCGGCGTGGCGGGCTGCTCCCAGAGGGTGACGCGATATGCGGTGGCCACTTCCGACGGCTCGCTCGCGTAGTCACGATCCGGAGCGGGTCTTGCATCCATGAGGAGAGCGTAGAACCTGGCATGAATCCGCGTCGCCTCACGGCCGCCGAAGAACCCGATTGGCATCCACCACGGATGTCAATTGGGAGGCCGGCCGCCCCCCAGCCGCGCCGCAATCATTCCCAGCGCCCGCTCGAGCCGCTCGGCGTTTCCGGGCAGATGCGGCCAGGTGCTCGCCCCGGACGGATGCGGCAGCGCGTACAGCGGCCGCCCGTCCGCCAGCTCCAACCGGGCGCCCACGGCCTCGTCCAGCCCTACGCCCGGCGCCAGCTCGGCGAGCGCCAGCGTCCCCACCGAGATCACGACGGGCGCGGGCACGAGCTCGAGCTCCCGCCGCAGCCAGGGCACGCACTCGCGCACCATCGCGGCCGACGGGCGCACGTCGCCCCCGCCGGCGGCCTTGCCCGGGAAGCAGCGCACCACCGCCGCGATGTACAGGCGCCCGTAGAACGACGCGTCGTCGCCCAGGCCGGCCGGCTCGAGCCACCCCCGCAGCCGCCTACCGGCCGGGCCGCTGAACGGCAGCAGGTTCTCGCGCTCGCGCACGCCCGGCGCCTGCCCGACCAGGATCGCGTCGGCGTCCCGGCTCCCGCTGACGACCGGCATCGACTCGACCCGGATGCCGGCCGCGACGCACCGCCGGCAGGGCCGCAGCGCGCGCTGCAGCGCCTCCAGATCGGGGATCCGCCCGCGCTCGTCCACCCTTGTAGTATCCGCGGCCGTGAACCGCGCCGGTGCAAACCCGTTCCCGTTCGCCGCCGACTATCAGTACTCGCAGTCGGTCGTCACGTCGGGCGAGCTCGTGTTCACCGCGGGCCAGGGCGGCTTCGGCCCGGACGGCGCGGTCGTCGACCCGGACGATGCCGAGGCCCAGATCCGGCAGGCGTTCGCGAACGTCGCGGCGGTGCTTGCGGCCGAGGGCGCCGGGCTCGACACGGTCGTGAAGATGACCGTGTACCTCGCCCGCGCCTCGGACTACGACGCGTTCAAGCGCGTCCGCGGCGAGCTCTTCGCCCCGCCCTACCCCGCCTCGACCGCGATCGTCGCCGGCGGCTTCCTGTTCGACGGCATGCTGGTCGAGATGGACGCGGTCGCCCGCGTCGGAGAGGAGCGCGAATGAAGGCCGCCAGGGTGTATCTCTCGACCGACATCGAGGGCACGGCCGGGATCGTCGACTGGAGCCAGGTGCTCGGGCCGAGCCCGGAGTACGAGGTCGGCCGGCGGCTGCTCCTGGCCGAGGTGAACGCCGCGATCGACGGCGCCGCCGAGGCGGGAGCGTCGGCGTTCCTGGTGAACGACGCCCACGCGACGATGTTCAACCTGCCGCCCGCGGCGGTGCACGGCGAGGCCTCGTATCTGTCCGGCAAGCACAAGCCGCTGTACATGATGGAGGGCCTCGACGCGACCTTCGACGCTGCGTTCTTCATCGCCTACCACGGCTCGATCGGCCACGACCGGGCCGTGCTCGCGCACACCTACAACCCGAGCGCGATCTGGGAGGTGCGGCTGAACGACGTCGTGGTCGGCGAGAGCGCCCTGAACGCGCTGGTCGCGCTGCACCACGGCGTGCCGGTGGCCCTGATCACCGGCGACCAGGCCACCGCCGACGAGGCGCGCACATTTGCGCCGGCGATCGAGGCGGTGGTCGTGAAGCGGTCGGTGAGCCGGTTCGCGGCCGAGAGCCTGCACCCGCGCCAGGCCTGCGAGCTGATCCGCGCGGGCGCGGCCGCAGCGATCGAGCGGCTCGGTGAGATCGGCCCGCCCCAGATCTCGCTCCCGGCCACCCTCGAGATCACGTTCCTCGTGGCCGACATGGCCGAGGCGGCGACCGCCATCCGCGGCGTCGAGCGCACCGCCGCGCGCACGATCATCACCACCGCCGAGGACCCGCTCGAGCTCTACCGCACGTTCGTCACCATCGTCGCGCTCACCCGGGGCCTGGGCGAGTGAGCTCCGCGGGCACGATCGAGCGCCGCACGCTGCGCTTCGACGCCCCCGCCCTGCGCGAGTACCAGTGGCCGTGCTTCCACGCGCGCGGCGCGCACGACGGCCCGCACCTCGTCGTCATCGCCGGCATCCACGGCTGCGAGTACTCGTCGATCAAGGGCGCCGTCGAGCTGATGCGCGGGCTCGACCCGGCGACGCTCGCGGGCTCGGTGACGACGGTGCCGATCGTGAACGTGGCCTCGTTTCGCGAGCGCACCCCGTTCGTCTCGCCCGGCGACGGCAAGAACCTGAACCGCTGCTTCCCCGGCGACCCCGACGGGACCTACTCCGACCAGCTCGCCCACCACGTCTTCACCGAGCTGATCTCCCCTGCCGACCAGCTGATCGACCTGCACGGCGGCGACCTGGTCGAGGCGCTCGAGCCGTTCGCGCTCTACGACGGCTCGCCGGTCGAGGCCACCGCCCGGGCGATGGCGGTCGCGTTCGGCCTGCCCTACATCGTGCGCACCGAGCGCGAGGGCGCGCCGATCGGGGGGACGACCAGCGCGGCGGCCGCCGACGTCGGCGTGGCCGGGATCACGGCGGAGGTGGGCGGCTGCGGGCTGCTCGAGGCCGACGCCGTCGCGGCGCACGTGCATGGCTGCATGAATGTGTTGCGCTCGCTCGGGATGCTCGAGGGCGCCGTCGAGCCGGCGCCGCAGCCGCAGTGCATGGTCGATCGGTTCATCTGGCTGCGCTGCCGCGAGGCGGGCTGGTGGCAGCCGTCGGTGCGGGTCGGCGAGCAGGTGGCGGCCGGCGGGCGCCTGGGCGCCGTGCTCGACCCCTTCGGCGATGAGCTTGAGGTCATCACGGCCCCCGAGGCGGGCGTCCCGCTCTTCATCACGTCGAGCCCGGCCGTGGCCGACGACGGCCTGCTGCTCGGCCTGGGCGCCGGCATCTCGCCGCTCTAGCCGCACGATCATGCGCGGACTCGACCTGACCATGCCGCTAGCGGAGTGAGCTGAATGCGGCTCTGATCTCGGTCGAGAACAGCTCAGGCTCCTCCCAGGCAGCGAAGTGTCCGCCCTTGTCGACCTCGTTGAAGTGGATGACGTTCGGGTAGCTGGCCTCGACCCAGCTGCGCGGCGTCTTCCAGATCTCGCCCGGGAACGTCGTGAAGCCGAACGGGATCGACGGGGGCGGCAGGGGCTCGAGGCCGGCGGCCGGGGCGTCAGGCCCGTAGGCCTCCCAGTACGACCGCGCCGCGGAGGCGCCGGTGCTGCTCAGCCAGTACAGCGTGATGTTGTCGAGGATGTGGTCGCACGTCAGGTTGCCCGAGGGCTGCCCGTCGACGAAGGCGCGCGCGATCTTGTAGTAGGCGTCGGTGTCGTGGTCGACCATCCAGGCCGCAAGGGCGACCGGCGAATCCAGCAAGGCGTAGCCGATTGTCTGCGGCCGCGTGGCCATCTCGACGAAGTAGCCGTTTCCGGACTTACCGAAGGTGGCGATCTGAGCAGCCGCCGCGCGCTCCTCGTCCGTTTCCGTCGGCATGGCGCCGCCGAGCGCAGGCACGAGCAGGTTGGTGTGGATGCCGACCAGACCCTCGGGTGCCTGGCGGGCCATCGCGTCGGTGACGCCGGCGCCCACGTCACCGCCCTGGGCCACGTAGCGGGTATAGCCGAGACGGCGCATCAGCTCGGCCCAGGCCCGTGCGGTGCGCCCCAGATCCCAGCCGATCTCGACCGGCTCGCCGGAGAGCCCGTACCCGGGGAGGGAGGGCAGCACGAGATGGAAGGCCTCATCGGCGTTCCCGCCGTGCGCCGTCGGGTCGGTGAGCGGGCCGACCGTCTCGAGCAGCTCGACCACCGAGCCCGGCCAGCCGTGGGTCATGATCAGCGGCAGCGCGTGCTCATGCGACGACGTGACATGGATGAAGTGGATGTCCACGCCGTCAATCTGGGTCACGAACTGCGGCAGCTCGTTCAGCCGCTCCTCGACACGCCCGAAGTCGTACTCGTCGAGCCAGTAGCGAGCGAGCGCCTGGGTTGCGGCGAGCTGCACCCCTTGCGACCGGTCATCGACCAGCTCCTTGCTCGGCGAGCGTGTCGCGGCGACCCGGCGGCGAAGGTCGTCGATCTCTGTCTGCGGGATGCTGACCTGAAAGGGGCGGATGCTGCTGTCTGTGCCTGCGGCCGTGGCCGCGGGCGCCGTGGTCTGCGAGACCGACATCTCATCTCTCCTTGTGTGAGCGCTTTGGCCGGCCATCAGACCGGCTGCGAAGCCCGTGGATCATGAGAATCGCTCCGAGCCGCGCCGGTCGCACCCGTCACTCCGACTGGTCGCCGGCCTGGGCACGTGCATTCACGGGAAGTAGTGCACAGCGCGGAACCCCCACGTCTCGGCCAGCCAGGCCGGGATGAGGTCGGCGAGCGCCCGCTCCAGCTCGGAGCCGGCCATCGCGTCGACGAGCCACCACGAGACGACCGCATCGGTGCCGGGCGGCGACGTCGCTTCGGGCGGGTCGAGGTAGACGCACCCCAGAAGCTCCGTCTCGCCCGCATCGAGCACCGCGTAGTTGAAGGTCTCCTGGGCGGCGATCTCGACCTCGTGGTGGGCGAGGTCGTCCCGGTCCTGCTCGAACGTCATCGTCTCGGGCGGCCAGCCCCAGGCCTCGCCGTACCGCGCCCAGAGCGAGGCGCGCGAACCCATCACCGCCGGATAGTCGATGTCGACGTCAGCCGCGCGGATCGGGCGCAGGTGATGCCCCGTGTCCAGATCGAGCCGCGCCGGCGTCACGAAGCCTGCGGGCAGCCACGTCATCGCCAGCCGGCGGCGAGCAGGTCGCGCACCTCGGCCACGCCCGCCTCCCACACCGCCTGCCAATCGGCGTCGGGCCGGCGGTAGTCGCCGCCGTAGGAGCCATCGCCGAGCAACTCGCGCACCGTCTGCGGGTCGGCGACGCGCATCGCGGCGCCGTCGACGGGTTGCTTGTGGCCCTCGGGGATCTCGACGCCGGCGACGCGCGTCCAGGGGAAGCTCTCGAGCCACGACGCGTGCGAGGCATCCGGGTCGACCGACTGCACCACCGCCCACACGCGCGGCCCGTTCCACCAGTTGTGGAAGAGCACCTGCGCGTCGCGGCGGCTGCTCACGAACTCGGGGCCAACGACCGCGGCCGGCGAGTTGCCGCCGTGGCCGTTCACCACCAGGAAGCGGCGGAAGCCCTGGTGGTACAGCGACTCGAGCAGCTCGCGCACGACGGCGAGATATGTCTCGGCCCGCAGCGTCGGGCTGCCCGGGTAGGCGGCGAAGTACGGCGTGAGGCCGTAGGGCAGCGACGGCAGCACGGGCACGCCGAGCGGCTCGGCCGCCTCGACCGCCACCCGCTCGGACAGGATCGTGTCGACCCCCAGCGAGAGGTAGGCGTGCTGCTCGGTCGAGCCCAGCGGCAGCACGATGCGGTCGTCGCCCTGCAGGTACTCCTCGATCTGCATCCAGGTGCGGTCGAAGATCCTCATCGCGGGGCGACCTTCTCATACGCGGCGGCCACCGACAAAAGCAGCGGCTCGGAGTCGCGCGGCGCCATCAGCTGCAGCGCCGCGGGCAGGCCGTGCTCTGCCACCCCGCAGGGCAGCGTTACGGCCGGGATGCGGGCCAGGTTGCACGGCCCGGTGAAGCGCGCCTCGACGTCGCCCTCCGCCGTCCCGAAGGGCGGATCCTCCGGCGGCGCCACATATGCCATCGTCGGCCCGGCCAGGATGTCCGCCTGCGCGAACGCCCGCCCGAACCCGGCCGTGACCCGCTCGCAGTCGGCAAGGGCATCGCGGTACTCGGGGTCGGTGATCCGCGAGGCCAGATCGAGCAGGGCGCGCGTGCCCTCGCCGTACTTCTCCCGCTCGCTGCGGTAGCGCTCGGCGTGCACGTCCCAGGCCTCGCGCAGGACGATCATGCCGAGCGCCATGTCGGCCACCTCGAGCTCGGGGATGTCGACGTCGACCAGCTCGTATCCGAGCCCGGCAAGCGCGTCGATCGCCTCGGACACCCGCGCCCGCACCAGGGGATGCACGTCGGGATCGTCGAGCTGGCGGCGGACGACGCCGATCCGGATGCGGCCGACCGGCCCGATCGGGCACGGCCGCCCCTGCAGCACGGCCAGCAGCCGGGCGGCGCCGGCGACGGTGGTCGCGATCGGCCCCACGCCGTCGCAGGTGGGCGCCAGCGGGAAATGGCCGGCCGCCGGCACCGAGCCCGTGGTGGGCTTCACGCCGACGATGCCGCAGTACGCCGCCGGGACGCGGATCGATCCGCCGCAGTCGGTGCCGACCGCGAGGTCGCACACGCCGGCGGCGACGAGCGCCGCTGAGCCACTGGACGACCCGCCCGCCGTGCGGCCCGGGTCGTGCGGGTTGTATGTCATCCCGTAGGCCGGGTTCACCGCGCCGGCGCCGTACTCGAGCAGGTTCGCCTTGCAGAACACGTCGCCGCCGGCGGCGCGGACGCGGGCGACCGACTCGGCGTCGGCGGCGGCCGGCGGCGGCACCGCCACGGTGGAGGCGTTCGTGGTCACCGAGCCGGCGACGTCGAGGTTGTCCTTGACGGCGATGGGCTCGCCGTGCAGCGGCCCCACGGCGGCCCGGTCGGGCGCGTCCAGCACCTCGATCACGGCGTTCAGCGGCCGGCCCAGCCGCTCCAGGCGCTCGTAGGCAGCCAGCAGGTCGAGGTTGGCCCGCTCGCAGGTCCTGCGCCCGTCCTCGATGGCGTGGATCAGGGCCGCCGTATGCCGCACGAGCGGGCCGTCGAGCACGGCCAGCATCGAGTCGACCTCGGTCTTGCGGTGCCGCACCATCAAATCGCGGTAGATGCCCGAGTGCGTCTTGGCCGATCCGCGGTTGAACTCGACGAGGCGGTCGATCGACCCCTCGAGGTCGGCCGGGTCGAAGCCGTCGAACGGCTCGGGGATGGCGGTCGCAGCCGCCAGCACCTCGCGCGCGAGGGCGACGTAGAGCGGCCGGTAGCGCGGCTCGGCCAATGCGTCGGCGATGGAGAGATCCGACACGGCCGTCGCGAACAGGATCGCCCCGTAGGCCTCCTTCGACCACAGGAAGCCGTGGATGTTGGCCGTCTGGCGGGCGTCGGCGATGTCCTCCACGAGCGCGCGCACGCGGGGCGTGTCGGCCCCGTCGAGCTCGCCGATCATGAGCGTCGCCCGGTTGCCGCGCAGGATCCGCCCGGGCGCGACCACGTCGGCGCCGAAGTTGACGAAGGCGCCGACGACCCGCTCGCGCCCCACCGCCGCGGCGATCACGTCCTCGTTGAAGCCGTTCTGGAGCGAGACCACGAACCCGTCGGCTGCAAGCAGCGGCGCCACCGGCGCGATCGCGGCGGCGGTGTGATGGGCCTTGACGGCCAGGAGCACGGCCTCGAGCCCCTCGGGCAGGTCGTCCGGCGCCACCGCCCGGGCGGAGACGGTGAGCTGCTCGACCGGCCCCTCGATGCGCAGGCCGTCCGCGTTGATCGCGGCGACGTGCTCCGCGTCCGAGTCGCACAGGAGCACCTCGTGGCCCGCGTCGATCAGCCCGGCGGCGACCGTGCCGCCGATCGCCCCGGCCCCGATGACGGCGTAGCGCATTGTCCGATCCTACCGTGGCACCGTGGACGGGACCATGCGTTCACCACATGGACGCCGTCCCCCCCGCATGGGATACTTGCGCGCCCCCGGTCGTCACAAGGAGTCGTCGCATGAAGAAGATCTCCACGCCAGCTGCCGTACTTGCCCTCGCCGTCGTCGCTCTGGCGGCCGGCTGCGGTGGGTCGAGCGGCGGGAGCAGTGGGGGCTCGTCCTCCGGCGGCGCGAGCGGTGCGCCGCAGAAGGGCGGCGACCTCGTGGTCGGCTGGTCGGCCGAGCCGGAGTCGATGGACAAGGAGAACGTCTTCGACAACCAGTCGATCTGGGTGCTCGAGCAGATCATGGAGCCGCTCTACACCGTCAGCCCCGACGGCAAGAGCGTGAAGCCGTGGCTCGCCACCTCCTACACCCTCTCGCCCGACAAGAAGACGTACACCTTCCATCTGCGCCCCGGGCGTGAAGTTCTCGAACGGCAATCCCATGACGTCGGCCGACGTCAAGTTCTCGATCCAGCAGACGCTGAACACGGGCTCGCAGGGCTGGGGCTACCTCGACTCCGCGATCAAGGACATCAAGACGCCCGACCCGGCGACGGTCGTCATCGACACGAAGTATCCCGTGGGCGCCCTTCCTGGCCGACATCGCCCTGTTCGCGAACGGCATCGTCCCGAACAACTACGGCGGCGAGACGGCCAAGCAGTTCTACACGCACCCGATCGGCACCGGGCCGTTCATGTGGGGCCACTGGACGCACGGCTCCGAGATCCAGCTCCTGAAGAACCCGCACTACTGGCAGAAGGGCAAGCCGTATCTGGACTCGATCACGTTCCGGACGGTGACCGACACGAACACCCGCCAGCTGCAGCTGCAGGGCGGCCAGCAGCAGATCGACCAGTTCCCCGACTGGCAGACGGTGAACACGCTCAAGGCCACGCCGGGGATCAACATGACCCTGTTCCCGTCGACGCGCACCGACTACACGATGATGAACGAGCGCTACGCGCCGCTCGCCGACGTGCACGTGCGCCGCGCGATCAGCATGGCGATCGACCGCAACGCGATCATCAAGTCGGTCCTCTTCGGCCACGGCACGCCGGCGAACTCGTTCATGCCGCCGCAGGTGCCGTTCTACGACCCGAAGTCGCCCGGCCTGCAGTACAACCTCGCGCAGGCCAAGCAGGAGATGGCCCAGTCGAAGTTCCCCAAGGGCTTCACCGTGCAGATGCTGGTCGGGGCCGGAGTGGCCGACGAGAAGTCGATCGCCCAGATCTACCAGCAGGAGCTCCAGAAGATCGGGATCAAGGTCTCGCTGAAGCCGGTCGACCCGAGCGTCGAGTTCCAGGACGAGCAGCAGTTCAAGTACCAGCTCGGCCTGAGCTACTGGACGATGGACATCGCCGACCCGGACGAGCTCGTCACCTTCGCCGTCGATCCCGTCCGCCGGGGCCAAGTCGTTCTACACCGACTACAACAACCCCGACGTGATCAAGTGGACCCACCAGGCGGAGAAGACGTTCTCGGCCGCCGGACGCCAGAAGCTCTACAGCCAGATCCAGGCGCAGGCCGCGCAGGACGCGTTCATGGTGTTCATGTACTACTCCCCGTACCGGTACGCGATGACCGACAAGGTGCACGGCTTCCTCGTGTACCCGACGGGGAACTTCCACATGGAGGACGTCTGGCTCTCCCACTAGCCGGCGTCTGAGGCTCGAGGAGGAACGGTGGACGACCGGTTCGCATACATCCTGCGCAGGCTCCTGCAGGCGATACCGGTCGTCCTCGGCGTCACCGTGCTCGTGCTTCTTCATGATCCACCTCGTGCCGGGCGATCCCGCCCGCACGATGCTCGGCGTCCACGCGACGCCGAAGAACGTCGCGGCGCTGCACCACCAGTGGGGGCTCGACCGCTCGCTGCCGGCCCAGTACGAGCTCTTCATGGGCCGTCTGCTGCACGGCAACCTGGGCGAGTCGCTGTTCTACCGCGAATCGGCTCGGTCGCTGATCCTCGGCCGCCTGCCGGTGACGCTGTGGCTGATCGCCTACGGGACCGTCCTCTCGATCCTGATCGCGATCCCGCTTGCGATGCTCGCGGCCAGCCGCAAGGACGCCGCCCGCGATCAGGTCGTGCGCGCGGTGCCGCTCGTCGGGCTCGGCTTCCCGCCGTTCTGGCTCGGGATCATGCTGCTGCTCGTGTTCGGCCTGCACCTCGGCCGGCTGTTCCCGGTCGGCGGCTACGGCACCGGCTTCGTCGGCCACCTGCACTCGATGTTCCTGCCCGCGCTCACTGTCGCGCTCGGCATCGCGCCGATCCTGATCCGCAGCCTGCGCGCGAGCCTGCTGCAGGTGCTCGAGTCCGACTACGTCACCACCGCGCGCTCGAAGGGCATCTCTGAGCGGCGCGTGCTCACGCGCCACGCGCTCCGAAACGCCGTCATCTCGACCATCGCCGTGCTCGGCGTGAACATCGGCTTCCTGATCGGCGGCACGGTCGTGATCGAGCAGGTGTTCGCGCTGCCCGGCATCGGCCAGCTCATGCTCACGTCGATCCTGCAGCGCGACTTCCCGATCGTGCAGGGCGTCACGCTGGTGTTCGGGATCCTGGTCGTGCTGGTGTACCTGACGACCGACGTCGTCCACTCGCTCCTCGACCCACGGGTGAGGTTCGACTAGATGGGCAGCATCGCCGTCGCCGAGGGCCTGACCGAACCTCTGGTCGCCGAGCACAAGAGCGGGTTTCGCCGCCGCTGGTACCGCACCCCGGCCTTCGTCGCCGGCATCCTGATCGTCGGGACGATCGTGGCGATGGCGCTCGCGGCGCCGCTCCTGACGAGCCAGAGCCCGACCCACCAGAACCTGAACAACATCCTGCAGGACCCCTCGTCCAAGCACTGGCTCGGCACCGACCAGCTCGGCCGCGACGAGTTCTCGCGGCTGCTCTACGGCGCCCGCGTCGATCTGCGCGTCGCCTTCCTGGCCGTGCTCTTCCCCTTCTTCCTCGGCACGACGCTCGGCTGCATCTCCGGCTACTACGGCCGCTTCATCGACACCGCGATCATGCGCCTGGTCGACGTCATGGTCGCCTTCCCGTTCTACGTCCTGATCATCGCCCTCGTGTTCGTGCTCGGCCCGGGCGCGCGCAGCATCTACATCGCGATCACGCTGGTCGGCTGGGTGTCGTACGCCCGCATCATCAGGGGCGAGATCCTCGTCGCCAAACGCCAGGAGTACGTGCTCGCCGCCCAGGCGGCGGGCTTCCGCGACGGGCGCATCATCCTCCGCCATCTGCTTCCGAACGTGATCACGCAGGCGATCGTGTTCGCGATGTCCGACATCGTGCTCGACATCCTGGCGATCGTCACGCTGGGATATCTCGGCCTCGGCATCCAGCCGCCGACGCCCGACTGGGGCGGGATGATCGCCGACGGCCAGGCCTTCCTGACGACCAAGTGGGAGCTCTCCACGATCCCCGGAGTCGCGGTGATCATCACCGCGCTCGGGCTCTCGCTGATCGGCGACGGGCTGGCCGACCTGCTGCGGCCCGAATGAGTGACGGCGCCATCCTCGATGTGCGCGACCTGCGGGTCGAGATCCCGCTCACCCGCGGCACCGTGCACGCCGTCGACGGGGCCACGTTCGAGCTCCAGCGCCGGCGAGTCGATCGGGCTCGTCGGCGAGTCGGGCATGCGGCAAGAGCATGACCCTGCGCGCGATCCTCGGGCTCTTGCCCCACCCCGGCGAGATCGTGGGCGGCCAGGTGCTGTTCCAGGGCGAGGATCTGGCCGCCGCCTCGGACTCCCGGCTGCGCGACGTGCGCGGCGCCAGCATCGGCATCATCTTCCAGGAGCCGATGACCGCGCTCAACCCGGTCATGCGGGTCGGCGACCAGATCGCCGAGGGGCCGATGGCGCACATGGGCCAGAGCCGCTCCCAGGCCCGCAACCGCGCGCTCGAGCTGATGCGTCAGGTCGGCATCCCCGACGCCGCCCGGCGGGCGCGGGCCTACCCGCACGAGCTCTCCGGCGGCATGCGCCAGCGGGTGATGATCGCGATCGCGCTCTCCTGCGAGCCGAAGGTGATCCTGTGCGACGAGCCGACCACCGCGCTCGACGTGACCATCCAGGATCAGATCCTGAAGCTGCTCGCGGCGATGCGCCGCGACTTCGGCGTGAGCGTGGTGTTCGTCACCCACGACCTCGCGGTCGTCGCCCAGACGTGCGACACGATCGCGGTCATGTACGCCGGCCAGGTCGTCGAGACGGGCACGGTCGAGGAGGTGTTCCGCGGGCCGCGGCACCCCTACACGCTCGGCCTGCTGCGCTCCGTGCCGCGGTTCGACCTGGTGCGCCAGTCGCTCGACTCGATCCCGGGCCAGCCACCCGATCTGGTGTTCCCGCCGGCGGGGTGCCGGTTCCATCCCCGCTGCCCCTACGCCCAGGACGACTGCCTGACCGGAGACTTCCCCCTGCGGGCGCTCGGCGCCGGCGCGGGCCGGGCGACCGCCTGCATCCACGACGACGTGTGCGTCACCGCCGTGCACGAGAAGCCGGTGATCGCCGATGCCTGACCCGGCCCTGCTCGAGGTGCGCGATCTGCAGATGCAATTCGTCCTCACCGACTCGATGCTGCGCCGCGCCCGGCATGTGCCCCCGGAGGTGCTGCGGGCGGTCGACGGCGTCGACCTCGAGATCGCCCGCGGCGAGGCGCTCGGGCTCGTGGGCGAGTCAGGCTGCGGCAAGTCGACGCTCGGCCGCTGCATCGTCGGCCTGTACGCCCCCACGGCCGGCGAGATCCGCTACGAGGGCGAGCGGCTGCCGGTCCGGCGGGCGCGCGCCCAGCGGAGGCGGATGCAGATCGTCTTCCAGGACCCGTACTCGTCGCTCAACCCGCGCATGACGGTGCGCCAGGTCCTGGCCGAGCTCCTGCGGGTGCACAAGATGGTGCCGCGCAACCGGGTCGACGAACGCTGCCGGGAGCTGGTCGAGCTGGTCGGGCTGGGGCCGCGGTCACTCGACGCGCATCCGCGCAACTTCTCGGGCGGCCAGCGCCAGCGCGTGTCGATCGCCCGTGCGCTCGCGCTCGAGCCGGAGCTGCTGGTCGCCGACGAGCCGGTGTCGGCGCTCGACGTCTCGGTGCAGGCGACCGTGCTGAACCTGCTCGACGAGCTGCGCTCCAAGCTCGGCCTGACGATGCTCTTCATCGCCCACAACATGGCGGTCGTGCGGCATGTGTGCGACCGGGTGGCCGTGATGTACCTGGGCCGCATCGTCGAGACGGCGCCGACCGAGCAGCTCTTCTCGAACCCGCGCCACCCCTACACCCAGGGGCTGCTGAAGGCGGTGCCGCGGCTCGTGCCCGGGCGACCGAGCGAGGCGGCGGCGATGGAGGGCGACCCGCCCAGCCCGATCAACCTGCCTTCGGGGTGCCGCTTCCACACCCGCTGCCCACTCGCACAGCCGATCTGCCACACCGACGACCCCGCCCTGATCGCAGACGGCGGCAGCCATCTGGCCGCGTGCCACTTCGCCTGGACCGCGCCGCCGCCGGCGCACGTCCCCGAGGTGATCACCGAGGCCGAGGCCGACCCGGCCTGACCCGCTAGCGTCCCCTGGTCGGCTTCACAGGGACGCCGCGCAGAAGCAGCGTCGAGGCAGTGAGGTGCAGCCTGCCGCCGCCGTAGACGAACGCCGCGCGCGCCTGCTGCCCGTAGCCGACACCGTCGTTCGAGACGACGCTATGGGAGAGCAGCGTCGCCCCGTGGGCGACGACCAGACCGTCGCGGAAGGATCCCGTGATCTGCACCTGCGACAGCGTGACGCCCACGCCGCTCGCGTATACGCCCAGGCGGGCGTTGCCGAGCGTGGACGTCGAGATCGTGCCGTTCGTTCCGGCCGCCTTCACGTCCGCGCCGCTCGATCCGGAGATCGTCGATCCGGAGATGCTCCAGCCGTCGGCGACCGCCGCGACGTACACGCCGTGCTCGTACAGCTTCGACACGCCGTTGTCCGTGATCGTGCAGCCGACGATCTGGGTGCCGGTGCCGCCGACCTCGATGCCCGAGCCGAGGTACTGCGGGCCGCCGGTGCCGTTGTGCGACACGATGTCGTCGGTGTAGACGTCGCCCGAGTCGGAGCCGGTCTCCATGATCCCGGTGCTCTGGTTGGCGGTGATCGTCGACGAGGTGATGGCGATGTCCTGCGAGTTGTTGACCTGGACGCCGTGCACGGCCGAACCGCTCACGGTGACCGAGGTGAGCGAGATCCGCTGCGCCGCGTTCACCCACACCCCCTGCCCGAAGCCGCCGGTGATGGTGAGGCCGCTGATCTGGACGTCGGAGACGCCGCTGATGCCGAGCGCGTTTCCGCCCGAGCCCGCGGCGACCGTGACGGTGCCGGGCACGGCCGAGACGACGATCGGCGCGGTCTCGGTGCCGCTGGCCGTGATCCTGGCCTGCGGGTAGGTGCCGGCGGCGATCGCGACGGTGTCTCCGGGCAGGGCGACCCGCTCGGCGGCGGTGATCGTGCAGGCCCACGCGCCGGCGACGAGCGCGGCGCGGGTCGGCGCGACGGTGCAGCCGGCCGCGGCGGAGACGGGCAGCGCCGGGGTTCCGGAAGCACCGGCGGCCAGGACGAGCGCGGCAAGCGTGGCTGCGATCACACGATCGCCATCGGCGCGGGGATTGCGGGCCGTGAGCCAGATCCCTCAATCGGGCGGGGCGGATCCCCCTTCCCGCGGTGAGGAGGGCCGGAATGGGGAGTGCAGGCCGGCGGGAAACGGACATCCCGCGTAGACGGGCCCGGCCGCCGGCCCGCTCAGGGCACGTTCGCGGCCAGCGCCGCCAGGCGATCGAGCGGGATTCCGTGGGCGGTGCAGCCGTCGCGCCCGGTCATGGTCCGGCCGGCGACGAGCGCGTTTGCGATCGCCTCCTCGGTCGCCTCCACCACCGCGTAGAAGAGGGCGTCGAGGCCCGCGGCGGGCACGGCGCGCAGGGCGACCGGCTCCGAGGCGACGCTGTCGTCGGCCAGCGGCTGCAGGTCGCGGTTGCCGGTCGCAAACGCGAGCATGAGGTCGCCGCTTCCGTTCTCGCCCGCCCCACCCGTGCGGCCGACGCCGAGCGCGGATCGGTGCGCCAACCGGCGGCACTGCCCGGGCAGGAGCGGCGCGTCCGTGGCGATGATCACGATGATCGATCCGCGGCCCTCGCGGGGGCCTCCCCGCGGATCGGGCACCTCGTCGGCGCCGATCGCCTTGCCCACGTGGACGCCGTTCACCGCCAGGCGCTCGCGGGCGCCGTGGTTCGCCTGCACGAGGACGCCGACGGTGTGGCCGTCCACGACCCGCGACGACGTGCCGATCCCACCCTTGAACCCGTGGCAGATCATGCCGGTGCCGCTGCCCACCCCGCCCTCGGCGACGGCGCCTCCGGCGGCGGCGGCGAGCGCCGCGTGGACGTGCTCGGCGCGCACGTGCATGCCGTTGATGTCGTTCAGGTCGCCGTCGAAGGTCTCGCCGACCACGGGCAGATACCAGCGCATCTCACCCGGCGGCATGCCCGCGACGGCGGCCGAGATGAGCGCGTCGCGCACCACCCCGACGGAGTGCGTGTTCGTGAGGCCGATGCAGGTCGTGAGCAGGCCGGACTCGCGGATCCACTCGAGGCCGGTCAGCTCGCCGTTGCCGTTCAGCCTGTGACAGCCCGCCGCGACCGGCTGCCGCCACGGGTCGTCGGCGCCCGGGACGATCACGGTGACGCCCGTCCGCACAGGCCCCTCGCCGACGTGCAGCGGGCCCTCGCCCGAGATCAGGGTCGTATGGCCGACGCGCACGCCGGGCACGTCGGTGATCGCGTTCGCCGGCCCCGGAGGGAGGTCGCCGATCACGATGCCGAGGTCGCGTGCTCTGGGCGTTTTGGCGGACATGTCGAGGTGCCATACTACGACCGGAGGTCGCGCGTGCGAGCACACCGAAGCGATTGCGGGTGGTTCTGGACGTGGGCGGCGGTCGGCGCCGGCCTCGTGCTGAGCTTCATCGGGATCTTCAGCGTCGGCCCGTTCCTGATCCCGTTCGTCACGCTCCTGCTGGGAGTCGCGGCCACGCGCCGGCCGCACACGCCGACGATCCTCGCAGGCGCGGCGATCGTGACCGCCTGCGCCGTCGCGGCGCTGAGCGTCTCGCCCGCGGCCGGGGCGGTGCTCGCAGTCGCCCCGCTCAGCCTTGCGGCGTTCGCGCTCGCGGTGGCCGGGCGGCTGGACGCCGAGGCCGCCGGCGCGCTCACCGGAGCAGGCCTGGCCGCCGTGCTCCTGGGCGGCCCGCCGGCCTGCCTGCTCCTGGTCGCGGCCGGGCTGGCCGCGTTCCCGCTTCTGCGCGCGTCCGCAGGGCCGCAGCCGCTTTCACGGTAGCCGGGGGGCGCTCGGACGACCAATTGGCGTTCGAGCGGATGCCAATTGGCCGGAATCCCCCGTAGCCTGTGGTTGTGAGCCTGTCGTTCGAGTATCTGCGCGTGCGCAAGCACTGGACGTTCCGGATCGCGATGGTCCCGATCGAGCTCGTCCTGCTCGCGATCGGGTACACGCGCGACTCCAACGGCTTTTGGGTCGCCGCGATGGTGCTGATGGCCCTCACCACCTTCCCGTACTGGCCGAGCGACACGCGCGCCGCTCGCGATCTGAAGGCCCGCAGGGCGCGCACGCTTCCGTAGGTCGAGACGACCGCCGCGACCGTTACGGTTTCACCCATGCCTGCGCGCCCGACCGTCGCCGACCTCGACGCCCACGTCCAGCACCTCTGCGCCGCGTACGGCATCGAGCGCCGCCTGGGCGGGCGGGGGATCGCGTACCGGCGCGGGCCGGCCGGCCGCAGGCAGCCCGGGATCCGGATCCCCCCGATCCGCAGCCAGATCACGTACGCGATCGCCCTGCACGAGCTCGGCCACCTGATCGGGCCGGGCCGCTCCGGCACCCGGCTCGAGAAGGAGGCGGCGGCCTGGCGCTGGGCGCTCGCGGCCTCGATGGTCCCGCTCTCCGACCACACTCGCAGGAGCGCCGGCCGGCGGCTGCGCTCCTACGTCATCTGGGCCCAGCACCGCCAGCACCGCATGCGGCCGCCGCGGATCCCCGAGGCCGGGTCGCCGTTCTGGTCGCTCCTGGCCGAGCTCGAGGCCTGAGGGCACCCCAAGAGCGGGGCAAGGCGGCGCCGGTAGACTCGCGCGATGATCGACCGCGCTCCCGTCGGCGTCGGCCTACGGGCGGCCGCCTTCCTGATCGACTGGGTGCTGTTCGCGTTCATGATCGCGGTGGTGTGGATCGTCTCCGGCGGGGTGAACACGTCGGCCGAGAACCGGCTCCTGAGGGACCCGAACACCGGGCTCAGCCTCGTGATCACGGCCGCGGCGCTCGTCTACTTCGGCGGCCTGGAGAGCGCCTGGGGCGCGACGGTCGGCAAGCGCGTCGTCGGCCTGCGCGTGGCGATGGTGAGCGGCGGTCAGGTCAGCGGCCGCGCGGTGGTGCTGCGCACGCTCGGGCGCATCATCGACTGCTTCCTGCTCACGCCGATCATCGCCGCGATCTTCGTGTGGGCATCGCCGCGCAACCAGCGGCTGGGCGATCGCTGGGGCGGGACGATCATCGTGCGCACGCGCCGCCGGGACGGCTGAGGCACACCGCGGCGGGCGCGAGTGTGGGCGCCACGCCATCGCCCGCCGCCGGTGCATCGGGCTACGATTTGGGGAATACGGTGGAAGGGAGGTGATCGGGATGGCGAAGACCCTCACACGGCTCACGGAGCCAATGGTGCGCGACAACGGACGGCTGCGGCCGGCGACGTGGGACGAGGCCCTCGACCGGGCTGCAGCCGGCATCAGCGCGGCCGTTGCGGCCGGCGGGCCGAACGCGCTCGGCATCTTCTCGTGCTCGAAGGCGACCAACGAGGTCAACTTCGTGGCGCAGAAGTTCGCCCGGGTGGCCGTCGGCACGAACAACATCGACAGCTGCAACCGCACCTGACACGCTCCCAGCGTCGTCGGTCTGGCGACAGTATTCGGGGCGGGCGGCGGCACCAGCTCGTACCAGGAGATCGAGGAGACGGACGTGATCGTCCTGTGGGGCTCGAACGCCCGCGAGACGCACCCGATCTTCTTCCACCACGTCCTCAAGGGCGTGCGCAACGGCGCCCGCCTGTACGTGATCGACCCGCGCCGCACCGGCTCGGCCCAGTGGGCCGACGGCTGGCTGGGCATCGACGTCGGCACCGACATCGCCCTCTCCAACACGATCGCGCGCCGAGATCATCCACCAGGGCCTGCACAACCGCGAGTTCATCGAGCGGGCCACCACCGGCTTCGACGAGTACGCGGCCTCCGTCGAGGAGTGGACGCTCGAGCGCGGCGAGCGCGAGACCGGCGTCCCCGCCGACCTGATCCGCGAGCTCGCCCTCACCTACGCGCGCGCCGACCGGGCCGAGATCTGCTGGACGCTCGGCATCACCGAGCACCACAACGCCGTCGACAACGTCTTCAGCCTGATCAACCTGGCCCTGCTCACCGGCCACGTCGGCCGCTACGGCTCGGGCCTGAACCCGCTCCGCGGCCAGAACAACGTCCAGGGCGGCGGCGACATGGGCGCGATCCCCAACAAGCTGCCCGGCTTCCAGGACATCGAGCGCGACGGCGAGGCGCGCGAGCGGTTCGACCGGGCCTGGGGCGTCGACGATCCCGCCGAAGTACGGCTGGCACCTGACCCAGATGTTCGACGGCGATGGAGCGCGGCGAGCTGCGCGCGCTGTACGTGATCGGCGAGAACCCGGCCCAGTCCGAGGCCGACGCCAAGCACACGCATGCAGCTGCTCGAGGGCCTCGACCACCTGGTCGTCCAGGACATCTTCCTGACCCGCACCGCCGAGATGGCCGACGTCGTCCTGCCGGCGTCCGCGAGCTGGTGCGAGACCGAGGGCACCGTCACGAACAGCGAGCGGCGGGTGCAGCGCGTGCGCAAGGCGCTCGACCCGCCCGGGGACGCCCGCGACGACATCGAGATCATCTGCGGCCTCGCCCAGCGGCTCGGGCACGACTGGGACTACCCTCGCGCCGAGGACGTCTGGAACGAGCTGCGCACGCTCTCGCCGATGCACGCGGGCATGAGCTACGCCCGGCTCGAGGAGCTGGGCGGCATCCCGTGGCCGTGCCTCGACGAGAACGACCCCGGGCGCGCAGTTCCTGCACGCGCGGCTGTGGGAGACCCCGGTCGGGGGCCCGCGGGCGCCGTTCATCGCCGTCGTGCACGAGCTGCCCGTCGACGAGCTCTCCGAGGAGTTCCCGATCCGGCTCACGACCGGCCGGCGGCTCGACTCCTACAACACCGGCGTCCAGACCGGCGGCTACACCTCGCCGCTGCGGCGGCCCGAGACGCTCGACCTCTCGCCCGAGGACTGCGAGCAGCTGGGCGTCGAGGAGGGTGAGCGCGTCCAGGTGTCCTCGCGGCGCGGTACGGTGATCGCGCCCGTGCGCATCGACCCCACCCTCCGCCCCGGCCTCGCGTTCATGACGCTGCACTTCCCCGACGAGGTCGCAGACCAACATCCTCACCATCGACGCGACCGACCCGAAGTCCGGCACCGCCGAGTTCAAGGCGAGCGCCATCCGCGTCGAGAAGCTGCCGCTGCCGCAGACGGATGCGGCCCCCGGACGCGTGGCGCTCCCGGCCAGGTAGTGGACCTCCGGATCCAGGATCAGACGGCGACCGCGGTCGAGCGCCAGGCGGTCGACGCCGTGCTCGGCCCGCCGGAGTCGGCCTGGGCCGGCGCGGCGCGCAACGAGACCGACGGCCACTTCGCCCGCGGCGGCCACGCCGCCCGCGTCGCAGCGGCACCTGCTGCTGCCGACGCTGCACGCGGTGCAGGCCCGCGTCGGCTGGATCAGCCCGGGCGCGCTCGGCTACGTCTGCCGCCGGCTGACGATCCCGCCGGCCGAGGCCTACGGCGTCGCGAGCTTCTACGCCCTGTTCGCGATGGAGCCGCGGCCGCCGGTGGTCGCGCACGTGTGCACCGACATCGCGTGCATGTGCCGCGGCTCGAACGAGCTCGTCGCCGAGCTCGAGCGCACCGTCGGGCCGGCCGGCCAGACGTCCGAGGACGGCTGGTCGATGTGGCTCGAGAGCCCGTGCCTGGGCCTGTGCGAGCGGGCGCCGGCCGTGCTCGTGACCCAGGCGGGCGAGGATCCGGCCGAGCGCTCGATCGCGCCGGCGAGCGCCGCCGACGTGGCGGGCGCGCTGGCGGGCACGCTGCCCGAGCCGATGGTGCCCGACCTCGTGTCCGCAGCGGGGCTCCGGCGACGTGCGGCTGCTGCGCCGCTTCGGCGATCGTCGACCCGGAGAGCCTCGACAGCTACCGCGCCCACGGCGGCTACGACGCCCTGCGGCGCGCGTTCGCGCTCGGCCAGGCGGGCGTGATCCGCGAGGTGTCGGAGTCGAAGCTGCTCGGCCGCGGCGGCGCCGCGTTCCCGACCGGCCGCAAGTGGGACGCCGTCGCCCGCCAGCCGATCCGGCCGCACTACCTGGTCTGCAACGCCGACGAGTCCGAGCCGGGCACGTTCAAGGACCGGATCGTCTTCGAGCAGGATCCGTTCAGCGTCATCGAGGCGATGACGATCGCCGCCTACGCGACCGGCTCCGAGCACGGCTACCTGTACCTGCGCGGCGAGTACCCGCTGGCCTGGGAGCGGCTCGTGGGCGCCGTCACGCAGGCCCGCCGGCACGGCTTCCTCGGCGACGACATCATGGGCCAGGGCGTGCGCTTCGACATCGAGCTGCGCAAGGGCGCGGGCGCCTACATCTGCGGCGAGGAGACGGCCCTCTTCAACTCGATCGAGGGCTTCCGCGGCGAGCCGCGCAACAAGCCGCCGTTCCCGGTCGACGCGGGCCTGTTCGGCAAGCCGACGGTCGTGAACAACGTCGAGACGCTCGTGAACGTGCTCGACATCGTCCTCGAGGGCGGCGGCCCTTCGCCGAGACCGGCACCGAGGGCTCGACGGGCATGCGCCTCTTCTGCGTCTCCGGCTGCGTCCAGCGGCCCGGCCTGTACGAGGCCCCGTTCGGCGTCACGCTGCGCGACGTGATCGAGCTGGCCGGCGGCGTCGGCCGGGCCGCGACGCTGCGGGCGATGCTGCTCGGCGGCGCGGCCGGCGCGTTCGTCGGCCCGGAGATGCTCGACCTGGAGCTCTCGTTCGAGGCCACCCGCGCGGCCGGGGTGACGCTCGGCTCCGGCGTGATCATGGTGCTCGACGATACGGTTCCGCTCGTGCCGATTCTGCTCCGCATCGCCGCGTTCTTCCGCGACGAGTCGTGCGGCCAGTGCGTGCCCTGCCGGGTCGGCACGGTGCGCCAGCAGGAGGCGCTCCTGCGGCTCGCGAACGATCGCCCGCGCGGCAGCGTGGACGACGAGATCGCCCTGCTCGACGAGATCGCGCGCGGGATGCGCGACGCCTCGATCTGCGGCCTCGGCCAGACCGCGGCCAACGCGATCGAGTCGGCCATCCGCACGCTGCGCCCGTTCGCCGGGGCGGGGACGGCATGAGCGCCGTCCCGGTCACGCTGCAGCGCACCGTCGAGCTCGAGATCGACGGCGAGGCCGTGCGCGCCCGCGAGGGCGAGACGATCCTGCAGGCCTGCCGCCGCCAGGGCCGGACATCCCCACGCTCTGCTACGGCGAGACGCTCACGCCGGTGAACGCCTGCCGCGTGTGCATGGTCGAGGTCGAGGGCTCGCGCGTGCTCGTGCCCTCCTGCGCGCGCAAGGTCGAGGAGGGCATGAAGGTGAAGACCGCGTCCGAGCGCGTCCGCCACGCCCGCAAGATGGTGCTCGAGTTCCTGGGCTCGTCCGTCGACCTCTCGACCACGCCGGACGTCGACGGCTGGATGGCCGAGTACGCCGCCCGGCCGGAGCGCTACGGCCCGCCGGCGCCGCCGGCCGAGGCCGGCGTCCGCGACCACGCCCCCGCCGGCCACCACCATGCCGGCGACGGCCAGACCGCGGCCCGGTCGCCCAGCCCGTCAAGGTCGACAACGACCTCTACGTGCGCGACTACAGCAAGTGCATCCTCTGCTACAAGTGCGTCGAGGCCTGCGGCAGCGACTGGCAGAACACGTTTGCGATCGCCGTCGCCGGGCGCGGATTCGACGCGCGCATCGCCACCGAGTTCGCCGTGCCGCTGCCCGACTCGGCCTGCGTCTACTGCGGCAACTGCATCGCCGTCTGCCCGACCGGCGCGCTGATGTTCAAGAGCGAGCACGACCACCGCGCGGCCGGCACCTGGGACGAGGCCGCCCAGACGCAGACCGACACGATCTGCCCCTACTGCGGCGTCGGCTGCAACCTGACGCTGCACGTGCAGGACAACACGATCGTCAAGGTGACCTCGCCGCTCGACCACGACGTGACCAGCGGCAACCTCTGCGTCAAGGGCCGGTTCGGCTTCCAGTTCGTGCAGAACCGCGCCCCGAAGTCACGGTAGGCAGGTGCCTGGCACCGGAACGGTGCCAGGCACCTCAGCTCACAATGCGCTCGGCGTGCGTGTAGATGTTGAAGCGGCTGCCGCGCAGGAAGCCGACCAGCGTCATGCCGAACCGGCGGCCCGCGTCGACCGCCAGGCTCGACGGCGCCGAGACGGCGCAGACGATCGGGATGCCGGCGACCGCGGCCTTCTGCACGATCTCGAAGCTCAGCCGCGCCCGAGACCATCAGCACGCGCTCCGACAGCGGCAGCGCCCCGTCGAGCAGGGCGTGGCCGACCAGCTTGTCGACGGCGTTGTGGCGGCCGACGTCCTCGCGCAGCTCGAGCAGCGTCGCCGGCGGTGTCGAAGAGGCCGGCGGCGTGCAGGCCGCCGGTGCGGTCGAACACGCGCTGGGCCTCGCGCAGCCGATCCGGGAGCGCGACCACGATCGCCTCGGCCAGCTCGGGGCCCTCGGCCACCGGGGCGCAGCGCACCGCGATCGAGTCGAGCGACGCCTTGCCGCACACGCCGCAGCTCGACGTCGTATAGAAGTTGCGCTGCAGCAGCGCGGCGTCGTACGGGGCGCCGCAGCGCGACCGTGACGACGTTGTACTGCTGCTCGGCCCGCGGCACGTCGCAGTAGCGGACGCCGGCGATGTCGCGCGTCGCGGCGACCAGGCCCTCGGTGTGCAGGAAGCCGGCGGCGAGCTCGAAGTCGCTGCCGGGCGTGCGCATCGTCACCGCCACGGCCCGCTGCTCCATCCCGGGCGCATCGACGCGGATCTCGAGCGGCTCCTCGGTGGCGAGCGAATCGGCCGTGCGGCGGCGGCCGTCGCCGAGCTCGACCGCGACGAGGCGGGTGCGGGTGACGTTGCCTGCCCGGGCCGGGACGCTCATCCCGGCAGTGTATTGCCCGGCCGTCAGCGGGGATCGTCGCGGTCGACGTTCCAGTGCCGGGCGGCCGCGACGATCCAGCTGCTGCCGTCCGGCCGCGGGGTCATCCCGAACCGCGTGATGGCGCGCTGGCCGCCCTCGTGGTCGCCGTAGAGCACGTCGATCGTGACCGCGTCGCGGCGCTCGATCGCGCCCGCCGCCTCGCCGAACGCATCGCTCTCCGAGTCGCGGAACACGCCCTGCCAGAAGCCGACGTCGCCGACCGGGATGTAGATGTCGCGCGTGAGGCGGTTGAACTCCTCGAGGCTCGGCGGCTGGGCGTCGCTGCCCATCTGGCGCTCCGGCCAGAAGCGCCAGCCGTGCAGCACCGCGATGCCGTTGCCGACGTTTCGCAGCGACATGGCCAGATAGATCGCCTCCGGCGTGACGTCCGCCGCTCCGCTCCCGCCGGGCACCATCATCCAGTGGTTGTCGGCGAACCCGACCTTGACCGGCGCGTCCTCGAGGTGCGAGTGCATCAGCACCGGCCGGATGCCCGCCATCAGCGATCGCTCGGCCACCCGCGCCGACCGGTTGGCCGAGCGCACCGACGAGAACGTCGCCACGGCCAGCACCAGCGTCCCGCCGGCGGTCGCAAGCGCGGAGATCGTCACCCAGTCGGCCATCCGCCGCGAGTCTACCCAGGGCGCGCTCAGAACGACACGGGCTCGACGGTCTGCACCGGCCGCCAGCGGCCCTCGATCTCGTGCATGCGCTTGAAGCTCGCCAGGAACCAGCCGACCTCGTAGCCACCGGCCGACCGGGCGTCCACGAACGCGCTGTGCACGAGGGTGAGATGCGTGCGCCGCCCGAGCCCTCGAGCTCCCACGTGACGACGCTGTCGGGGTCGCCGAGGCGCCGCCACGAGTAGGCCAGGCGGCGCTCGGGCGGGAGGCGCACCTCGCCGGTCAGCCCGAGCGAGAGCCAGTACGACCGTGCCCGGGCCCGGTAGATGCCCGCGACGATGCCGCGCACCCGTCGCTCGCGCACGCGCTCGACGAGCCCGGCCGCCTCGAGCCGCGGCGGGTCGACCCGCTGCGGCGGATGGCCGAGGAGCGCTCAAACACGGGCGATCGGCGCCGATCTCCCGGGGTAATGGACCGCAGCTGGCAGCGAACGCTGGTCGCGCCCTTCAAGGGTGACGGCGACGCCGTGCAGCGCGTATCCGCCGCGGCGCTCCTGGGCACGCTCGTCCCGCTCGGCCTCGCGGCGACGTGGATCGCCCACCCCCAGACGCGGCCGGCGCTCGCGCTGCTCATGAGCTCCGCCGTGCTGCTCGCAATCGCGGCCCGCTGCCTGATCAGGCGGCCCGTTCCCGGCTGGGTGTGGGCGATTCAGGTCGTCGCCGTCCCGGCGTGGTGGTACGCGCTGCAGCTCGATGTCGCCCGGCCGCCGGACGCCTACCTCGTGCTGATGCTCGTGCTGCCGGTCGGCTGGGTCGGCTCGTGGCTCTCCCTGCGCACGACCGTGCTCGCCATCGTGCTCGAGTCGGCCGCGCTCGCGGCGGCCACGCTTCGCGGCGGCGTCGCCGGAGCGAACGTGCTCGAGACGGCCACCGGGATCGTCGTGATCGGCGTGGTCGGGCTGATGGGATACAGCCAGCTCGTGGCTCTGAGCGAGGCGCGCACGGCCGCCGAGGCCGACGCCTACACCGATCGCGCTCACCGGCGCGCGATCGCGGCGCTACGGCCTCGTCCGGCTCGAGGCCGAGCTCGACCGGCTGAGCGCATGCGCGGGCCCGAGCACCCCGCGCTCGTCATGTTCGACATCGACCGGTTCAAGCTCGTGAACGACGCGCACGGGCACCCTGTCGGCGACGAGGTCATGCGCGAGCTCGTCCAGCGCGTGCGCGCCTCGCTGCGCGCCGGGGACGAGCTGATCCGCTGGGGCGGCGAGGAGTTCCTGATCCTGCTGCCGCACACCATCGACCCCGGGCACTGCGATGACGATCGCCGAGCGCGTCCGTTGGGTCGCCGCCGACGGCCGTTCACGACCGAGGCGGGCCCGATCCCGATCACCATCTCGGCCGGGGTGGCGATGGTGACCGACAGCGGTGAGACGACCGACACCGTGATCGCGCGCACCGACGCCGCCCTGTACGCCGCCAAGCGCGGCGGCCGCAACTGCGTCTGGGCCGCCCGCCGGGCGACAGCCGCGGCGTGGCCGCTAACCCGCCAGTTGCGCGCACCTCGGCCGGGGTGACGTCGGCCGTGCGCCCCTCGGCGAACTCGGCCGCGATCCGCGCCGCCACCGCCGTGACCACCGGGTCGCGCTTGTCCCGCCGCAGCACCCAGGCGACGCCGGCCGCGCCCGAGCGGTCGTTCAGGGCGACGTCGGCGCTGCGGCCGACCAGAGCGGGATCGAACGGCAGGTAGATCTCGGGATCCTTGAGCAGGCCGTCGATGTGCACTCCGGCGCGGGTGAGGAAGGCGTCCGCGCCGATCACCGGCCGCCGCGGCGAGACCGGCGCGCCGGCCAGCGACAGTGCCGCGGGGAGCGCGCCGAGCGCGCTCAGGTCGAGGCCGCAGCCGGGCTCGATCCCGGCCAGCTCGATCGCCGCGAGCTCGATCGGCTCGTTGCCGGTGCGCTCGCCGATCCCGCCGAGCGTGCCGTTGACGGCGGCGCAGCCGGCCAGCCAGGCCGCTGTGGCGTTCGCGTGCACCTTGCCGAGATCGTCGTGCCCGTGCCACTCGAGCTGCGCCGGGGCGACGCCGGCCGACTCGCGCAGCGCCGTCACCAGCCGCGGGCACGCTGCGGGGCAGCGCGGCCTCGCGCCACGGCAGCCCGAGGCCGAGCGTGTCGCACAGGCGCAGCTTGACCGGCACTCCCCGCTCGCGCGCCGAGCTCGACGAGCGCCGCCGCCAGCGGCAGCACGAACCCGTCGAGGTCTGCGCGGGTGACGTCCTCGAGGTGCACGCGCGGCCGGATGCCGGCGTCGATCACGGCGCGGACGAGGTCGGTGTAGCGCGTGAACGCCTCGCCTCGCGTCCAGTCCGAGCTTGCCGAAGATGTGGTGGTCGGACGCCGAGCACAGGATGCCGGTCTCGGCCAGGCCCGCCGACCGCACCAGGCCGAGATCGCGAGCGTCGGCGCGGATCCACGCCGTCGGCTCCGGGCAACCGTGCGCCGGTCGCACGGATCGCCTCGATCAGCGCCCGGTCACGGTCGGCGTAGAGGAAGAGCTCGGTCTGGGCGATGCGGCCGCTGCCCGCGTCGAGGCGCACCAGCACGTCGTGCAGTGCGAGCGCGGCCTTCAGGCGGAACGGCTCGCCGGCCTGCTGGCCGTCGCGGAACGTCGTGTCGGTGATCGCAAGTGCGGCCGCCGGCGGCAGCCCGTCTGCGATCAGGCGCGGAGCCGCTCCCTCGGGGTAGACGTCGCGGTGCCGGTTCTGCTCTGATGTATTGTTGATTTGTCTGTACATAGATTGATTTCGCATGATAGCAGGCTCATCATCATCCCCGCCCCGTAGACTGAGCCGATGCCCGTGATGGTGGAGGGAGTCGAGTACCTGACCGCCGACGAGGCCGCCGAGCAGCTCGGCGTGAAGCGGGCGACGCTCTATGCCTACGCCTCCCGGGGCCGGCTGCGCTCCTACCGGCGAGGGACGGGGCGGGCGCGCCTCTACCGCGCCGACGAGATCCGGGCGCTCACCCGGATCCAGTCAGACCGGGCGCCCGACTACCTGGTCGACGTCGAGAGCTGGATGGACGGCCACTCCTGACGCCGCGGGGCGGTCAGGGCATCGCCTGCATGTCGGGCTCCTGGCCGAGCGTCGTGAACGCTTGCAGGAGCGCCGGATAGGCGATCAGGCGGAAGTCGTTGCCCTTGGGCGAGATCGAGTCGAAGAAGTTGACCGCCTTCACGGCGGGATGCAGCGCCGCCCAGGTGCCGTAGGCCGCGATCCAGGCCGGGGTCGACGGGTCGGAGCCCAGGCTCGCTGTCTCCCCGACGATGAACGGCTTGCGATGCAGGGTCGCGAAGGCCACGGCCGGGTTCAGGAGCTCGGCCTGGGTGCGGAACGGCACGCCGGGGAAGTTGTAGGCGTCGGCGCCGATCCAGTGGACATAGGCGTTGCCGGGATAGAACGTGCGGGCGTCCACCTTCGCGAGCGCGCCGAAGTCGTACGCCATCGGCGTCCACACGAAGTGCACGTTGGTGGCGCCGACGGCCCGGAACAGGCCGACCATGCGCCGCCACGCGGCGACGACGCGCTTGGGGCCGCCGATGAAACGCGGATGGCCGCGGGGCTGGTCGAACTCGTACCAGGGCACGAGCATGATGTCCGTGCCGGTGTCGCGCATGGCCCGCGCGGCCGCTTTGATGATCCCGTCCTGCGAGCCCGAGGCGATTGCGGCGGCGGTCGTCGCCGGCGCGGCCGACCAGGCCAGCTCGGGGACGCGGCCGGCGGCGGCGTCGGGGGCGACCCGCTTGGCCCAGCCGGTGAACGTCCACGGCATGTAGCTGCGGTCAAGCGCGAGCGTGCGGCCGATGTCGGTCTCGAGCGCGGTGATCCCGCCCGGCTCGTTGGCGAACGCGCCCAGGTAGACGCCCGATGACGGGACGATCGGCCCGGCGAGGGCGGCGGGCGCGGCGGCGGCGAAGGCGGCGGCGAGGACCGCCAGGGCGAGGAGGAGATGGCGTGGTCGCGGCATTGGGCAACCCTCGACCGCGGCCGCCCCGATTCGCATACCGCAATCCGGGGGTCTGCCCTCCCCCGCCCGCGCCTCAGTCGGTGATCATGATCGAGAGCGTCGGGCAGGCCGCCTCGGCGTCCTCGACGCAGTCGCGCAGGCTCTCGTCCGGCTCGGCGACGTACTCCAGCCGGTCGGGCGCGACCAGGTTGAACACCTCCGGACAGGCGATCATGCACTGTCCGTGGTGGTCGCACGTCTGCGTGTCGACGGTAACTCTCATGATCCCTCCTGGGCTTCGTGAAACGCGATCGGAAGCTCCACGGCGCCGGTGACGCCGCTGACCGGCCGGAACGTCGCCGGCCGCTCGAGCCGCGGCCGGCGCAGGCGCCGGGCGAGCAGCGGCAGCGCCTCGCGCATGTCGATCCGGGCGAGCCAATGGCCCAGACAGTGGTGGGCGCCGCCGCCGAAGCCGAAGTGCGCCCGCCGTTCCACCGTGATGTCGAACGGCTGCGTGCCGACCGCCAGCGGATCGGTGTTGGCCGGCGGGCTCAGCAGGTGCAGCGTCGTCCCGGCGGGGATCTCGAGGCCGTCCACCGTGATGTCCTCGACCGCCCGCCGCGTCGTCCAGACGACCGTCGGGTTCCACCGGATCACCTCCTCGACGGCGTTTGCGGCCAACTCGGGCCGGGCGGCCAGGAGCTCCCACTGCTCGGGGTGGTCGATGAAGAGCTGCATCGCCAGCCCGAGCTGGTTCTTGGTCGTGTCCATGCCGCCGAAGACGATCAGCGTGATCATCGCCAGGAGCTCCTCGTGCGTCAGCCGGCCGTCGCCGTCGTGGGCCGCGACGAGGGCCGAGATGACGTCGTCGCCGGGGGCGCGGCGGCGCTCGGCCACCAACTCGTTGGCGAGGCCGTACATGTTGGCGAGCGCCGTCTCGATGCGATCGAGGTCGCGGGCGATCGTCACGCCGAACGAGAGGCCGATGTCGGTCGACCAGTGCGACAGGTCGCGCCAGCGGCCCTCGTCCAGGCCGACCAGCCGGCACAGCACACGGGCCGAGTACGGCTCGGCGAACTCCGCGACGAACTCGCACCGGCCGCGGTCGGCGAACGCATCGACCAGCTCGGCCGCGAGGAGGCGGAAGCCCGGCACCATCCGCTCCATCAGCGCCCGCGAGAAGGCCGGGTTCGCGAGCCGGCGCAGACGGCGGTGGTCGTCGCCCTCGGCGCTCAGCATGATGAGCGACCACCACCGGTGCAGCAGCCCCTCGGTGATGCCGTGCTGCTCGGGCCAGGCGAAGCTGCCCTGGCGCAGGCGGCGGTCCTTCAGGAGCAGGCTGGTCTGCTCGTAGCGCAGGACGGCAAGGCCGAAGTTGGTGCGCGCATACCAGCTGTGCTCACGCGCGGCCAGCACCTCGCGCGACGACACCGAGAAGTCGGGGTCGGAGACGTCGAAGTACGGCACGTCGGGCGCAATTGCCACACGAGCATCGTACGGTGCCTGGCACCGCGTCGCGGTGCCAGGCACCTTCAGATGGCCTCACGCGGGGGCCAGACGTTCAGCGTGACCACCTCGGTCGGGCCGGCCGTGGCCGAGTGCGGCACGCCGCCGGGGATCAGGAGCTGCCCGCCCGGCCCCAGGCGCAGCTCGTCACCGCCCGAGCGAAACTCGATCTCGCCCTCCAGCACGATCGTCAGCTGATCCTCGGGATGGCGGTGCTCCTCCCACCGCGAGCCGGCTCCGTAGCGGTACATCGAGATCGTCAGATCGGTCGAGACGATCGTGCAGCCGTGGATGTCCGGCCGCACCTCGGCGAACTCGCGCTGCTCCCAGTCGATCACGAGGGGTGCCTTCACGGCCGCCCAGGATACCGCCCTCACCTACGATCCCCGGCGGGTGAGACCGCACGCCCACATCAAGGAGCTGATCGACGCCGGCGCGTGCGTCATCCTCGACGGCGGCACCGCCACCGAGCTGCGCGAGCCGGCGGACGAGCGGCCCGAGCTGCAGGAGCGCCTGTGGGGCACCGGCGCGCTCGTGCGCGCGCCCGACGACGTGCTGCGCGTGCACCGCCACTACGTCGACGTCGGCTGCGACGTGATCTGCACCGACACGTGGGGCCTTCCGACCGCGTTGCGCGAGGAGCGCCCGCTGCTCTGGGACGCCGACCGGCCCGTGCACTGGATGGACGTCGCCCGCCGCGGCGTCCAGCTGGCCCGCCAGGCCGCGGCCGAGGCCGGCCGGGCGGGCGAGTGCGCGGTCGCGTTCAGCCTGAACGGCGACGTGGACACGCTCGAGGGCGCCGAGACGATCCGGCTGCTCGCCCGCGTGTTCGAGGACGACCCGCCCGACATCGTCCTGCTCGAGACCCTGTCGCTCGTGCGCGGCACCACCTACGCGACCGTCGAGCGCCTGCTCTCGACCGGCATCCCCGTGTGGCTCAGCTTCCGCCGCTGCAGAAGCGGCGTCTGCGGGGTCTACGGCGAGCACTGGGGCGGGCCCGAGGGCGACGCCTTCGGCCGGGCGGCGCGGCGGTTCGAGGAGATGGGGGTCGACGCCCTGCTCGTCAACTGCATCCCGCCCGACCATGTGGGCGGGATGCTCTCGTGGATGCGCGACTTCACCGACCTGCCGCTCGGCGTCTACCCGAACCTGGGCTACCTCTCGACCGCCGGCTGGCGCACCGAGACCGGGGTCGGCGGCGCCGAGTACGCCCGCATGGCCCTGGCCTGGCGCGAGGAGGGCGCCCAGATCGTCGGCGGCTGCTGCGGCGTCGGCCCCGAGCATGTGGCCGCGGCGCGGGCCGCCCTGGCCGGCACCGCCCCGGGCCACGCGCGGCCGCTCGAGCTCGTCGACCCCGAGGCCGACGAGGGCGTGCTCCCGGCCGGCGCGCGGGTCGTGCCGTGGACGGACGCCGCGCGGCTCGTCCCTCTTCCCGCTCGACTTCCCCGACATCCTGTGCGAGCCGGGCGTGTTCGTGCCCACCCAGGGCAGCTACCTCGTGTGGAAGTTCCTCTTCCGCGAGGGCATCGGCCGCGGCCTGCGCTGCCTCGACGTCGGCTGCGGCACCGGCCTGCAGACCGTGCAGATGGCCAAGAACGGCGCCACCCACGTGCACGGCATCGACGTCGACCAGCGGGCGGCGCAGAACACGCTCACGAACGCGTTTCGAAACGGCGTCGCCGACCGGGTGAGCGCCGCCGCGGTCGACCTCTTCCCGTGGGTGCCGGAGGAGCGCTACGACGTCATCGTGGCCAGCCTCTACCAGCTGCCGGTCGACCCGTTCGAGCCCGTCTCGACCCACCGGCCGCTCGACTACTGGGGCCGCAAT
The DNA here is from genome assembly GCA_963813245.1 of uncultured Actinomycetes bacterium. Lineage (GTDB taxonomy): Bacteria > Actinomycetota > Thermoleophilia > Gaiellales > JAICJC01 > JAICJC01. The sequence goes on along the minus strand of CAWEYE010000016.1, from coordinate 297,011 downwards.
CTGATCGACCACCTGATCGCGATGCTGCCCGAGGCCCTGGCCGCGGGCGGTGTGGCCTACCTGATGCAGCTCTCGATCATCGGCCAGCGGCGCACCGCCGCGCTGCTCGACCGGGCAGGGTTCGCCTCCAGGGTCGTAGACTTCGGATTCTTCGAGTTCACCGATCTGTTCCACGAGAAGGAGCAGCAGATCCACCGGGTGGAGCAGCTGTCGGACGCATACCACCTCCGGCTGGGCGACCAGAACGTCATCGTCGCGTACCTGATCGAGGTCACGCGAGCAGAAAGCGAGGAGCCACCGGCATGACCGCAGCTGACAACGAGTACCTGTTCACGTCCGAATCCGTGACCGAGGGGCACCCGGACAAGATCGCCGACCAGATCTCCGACGGCATCCTGGACGCCGTCCTCGCCGACGATCCCTACGGCCGGGTGGCCTGCGAGACGCTCGTGAACACGGGGCTCATCGTCGTCTCGGGCGAGATCTCGACCACCACGTACGTCGACGTGCAGGGCGTCGCCCGCGAGACGGTGCGCCGGATCGGCTACGACAACGCGCTCTACGGCTTCGACTGCAACACCTGCGCCGTCATGAACGCGATCGACAGCCAGTCGCCCGACATCGCCCAGGGCGTCGACCGGGCCTACGAGGTGCGCACCGACACCAGCGACCTGGACACGCTCGACGTCGCCGGCGCGGGCGACCAGGGAATGATGTTCGGCTACGCCACCAACGAGACGCCCGAGCTCATGCCGATGCCGATCTCGATCGCCCACCGGGTGGCGAAGCGGCTCGCCGACGTGCGCAAGACCGGGGTCGTGCCCTACCTGCGGCCCGACGGCAAGACCCAGGTAACGGTGCGCTACTGCGACGGCCGGCCGGTGGCGATCGAGAAGCTCCTGATCTCGACCCAGCACGCCGACGGGATCGACTGCGAGGACGGAGATCAAGCCCGACCTGTGGGAGCACGTCGTCCTCCCGGTGCTGCCCCCCGACATGTACGACGCGGCACACCTGCGGCACCACTTCCTGGTGAACCCCACCGGCCGCTTCGTGATCGGCGGGCCGATGGGCGACTGCGGCCTCACCGGCCGCAAGATCATCGTCGACACCTACGGCGGCATGGCCCGCCACGGCGGCGGCGCGTTCAGCGGCAAGGACCCGTCGAAGGTCGACCGCTCGGCCGCCTACGCGGCCCGCTGGGTGGCCAAGAACGTGGTCGCCGCCGGCCTCGCCGACCGCGCCGAGGTGCAGGTGGCCTACGCGATCGGGGTCGCCCACCCGGTGTCGGTGATGATCGAGACGTTCGGCACCGAGCACATCGGCCGCGGCCGCATCGCCGAGCTCGTCGCCGAGCACTTCGACCTGCGCCCGGGCGCCTTCCGCGAGGAGCTGCGGCTGCACCGGCCGATCTACCAGAAGACGGCCGCCTACGGCCACTTCGGCCGCGACGATCCCGACTTCACGTGGGAGCGCACCGACCGCGCGGCGAGCCTGCGCGCGGCCGCCGGGCTGGGCACGCCGGCCACCGCGGCGGTGTCCGCATGACGGGCGCCGCGCGGCGGCGGAGCGGCCGATGGGCCTGACCGTCGTCGGCTCGATCGCCTTCGATCGGGTCAAGAGCCCGTTCGGCGAGCGCGAGCGCATGCTCGGGGGCGCGGCCACCTACTTCGCGCTCGCGGCGTCGTTCTTCGACACCGTCACCGTCGTCGGCCCGGTCGGCGACGACTTCGGCGAGGAGCACATCGACGTCCTGCGCACGCGGGGGACGAACGTGTCCGACATCGAGCGCGTGCCCGGCGGGCGCACGTTCTTCTGGCACGGCGAGTACGGATGGGATCTCAACCAGTGCCAGACCCACGCCACCGAGCTGGGCGTGTTCGCCGAGTTCGAGCCCAAGCTCTCCCCCGCCTCGCAGGGTTGCGACGTGCTCTTCCTCGCGAACATCCAGCCGTCGCTGCAGCTCGCCGTGCGCGAGTCCTGCACGCGGGCCCGCTTCGTCGCGCTCGACTCGATGAACTTCTGGATCGCGAGCGCCCGCGACGAGCTCCTCGACGTGATCCGGCGGGTCGACTGCGTCCTTCTGAACGACGCGGAGCTGCGCCAGCTGACCGGCCGGCCCAACCTCGTAACGGCGGCGCGCGAGCTGCAGCTGCTCGGGCCGCGCGTCGTCATCGCCAAGCAGGGCGAGTACGGCGCCTGCATGATCACGCCCGACTCGTTCTTCTCGCTGCCGGCGTTCCCGCTCGAGAACGTGGTCGACCCCACCGGCGCCGGGGACACGTTCGCGGGCGGGTTCCTGGGCTATGTTGCACGGCATGTTGAGCACGGCCTGACCGACGACGTGCTGCGGCAGGCGATGGCGTACGGGACGGCGCTGGCATCGTTCAACGTGGAGGAGTTCGGCACCGACCGCGTCGCCCGGCTGACGTCGGCCGAGATCCGCGGGCGGGTCGACGGCCTCACCCGCATCACCGCCTTCGAGCACGCGCCGGTCGAGCTCGTCACCCACCCCTGATTCCGACCCACCTGGAGCACCCATGACCACCACCGCGATCAGCTCAGACACCGACTTCAAGGTCGCCGACCTCGGCCTGGCCGCGTTCGGCCGCAAGGAGATCCAGCTCGCCGAGCACGAGATGCCCGGCCTGATGGCGACCCGGCGCGAGTTCGGCGAGGCCCAGCCGCTGCGCGGCGCCCGCATCACCGGGTCGCTGCACATGACCATCCAGACCGCCGTGCTGATCGAGACCCTGGTGGCGCTGGGCGCGAAGGTGCGGTGGGCGTCATGCAACATCTTCTCGACGCAGGACCACGCCGCCGCCGCAGTCGCGGTCGGCCCCGACGGCACGCCCGCGAACCCGCGCGGCGTGCCCGTCTTCGCCTGGAAGGGCGAGACGCTGGCCGAGTACTGGTGGTGCACCGACCGAGCGCTGCGCTGGCCCGACGGCGGCCCCAACCTGATCCTCGACGACGGCGGCGACGCCACGCTGCTCGTCCACCGCGGCGTCGAGTACGAGCGCGCCGGCGCGGTGCCCTCGTCGGAGGCGGCCGACACCGAGGAGCTGCGCGAGGTGCTGCGCCTCCTCGAGCGCTCGCTCGAGGAGGACGGCCAGCGCTGGACGACGATCGCCGCGGGCATCAGGGGGGTCACCGAGGAGACGACGACGGGCGTGCACCGGCTCTACCAGATGCAGCACTCCGGCGAGCTCCTGTTCCCGGCCATCAACGTGAACGACTCGGTCACGAAGTCGAAGTTCGACAACCTGTACGGCTGCCGGCACTCGCTGATCGACGGCATCAACCGCGCCACCGACGTCATGATCGGCGGCAAGGTGGCCGTGATCTGCGGCTACGGCGACGTCGGCAAGGGCTGCGCCGAGTCGCTGCGCGGCCAGGGCGCGCGCGTGATCGTGACCGAGATCGACCCGATCTGCGCGCTGCAGGCGGCGATGCACGGCTACCAGGTGACCACGCTCGAGGACGTCGTCGAGACGGCCGACATCTTCATCAGCGCCACCGGCAACCGCGACATCATCACCGCCCAGCAGATGGGGCGGATGAAGCACCAGGCGATCGTCGGCAACATCGGCCACTTCGACAACGAGATCGACGTCGCCGGCCTCGCCGCCACGCCGGGCATCCGCCGGATCACGATCAAGCCGCAGGTCGACGAGTGGGCGTTCGCCGACGGGCACTCCGTGATCGTGCTCTCCGAGGGCCGGCTGCTGAACCTGGGCAACGCCACCGGGCATCCGAGCTTCGTGATGAGCAACTCGTTCACGAACCAGGTGATCGCCCAGATGGAGCTGCACACCAAGAACGACGCCTACGACAAGCAGGTGTACACGCTGCCCAAGCACCTGGACGAGAAGGTGGCGCGCCTGCACCTGGACGCGCTCGGCGTGAAGCTGACCCGCCTGCGGCCCGAGCAGGCCGCCTACATCGGCGTGCCCGAGGACGGCCCCTACAAGTCGGATCAGTACCGCTACTAAATGCGCAGGTGCCTGGCACCGGTGAATAACCGGTGCCAGGCACCTTTATGCACCACGCTAGAAGTATTCGAGCAGGGCGCGGAAGTGCGGCAGCTGCAGGATGCGGTCGTGCGTCGCCGGCAGCTCCGAGTGCTCCAGGCGCCAGGTGTGCTCGTGCGGGACGAAGACACCGTGCAGGCCCGCCTCGACCGCGGGCAGGATGTCCGACCGGGGCGAGTTGCCGATCATCCATGTGCGGGCCGGGTCGAGCGACTCCTCGGCGACGAGGTCGCGGTAGGTGTCCGGCGTCTTCTCCGGGGTGATGACCGTGCGGCGGAAGAGGTGGGCGAGCCCGGAGCGGGTGATCTTGTGGGCCTGCTCCTCGTGATTGCCCTTCGTCAGCAGCAGCAGGTCGTGGCGCCCGCGCAGCTCCGCGAGCGTCTCGGGAACGCCGTCGATGATCTCGAGCTGATCCCACGCGAGGCGGGTGAGCAGGCCGGCGATCGTCTCGCGGTCGGCCGCGGTCAGCTCGCCGGCGCGCAGGCGCCGCGCCGTCACCTCGAGGGTGAGGGCGAAGACCTGCGTGCCGTAGCCGTGCTCGACCGCGTGCAGGGCCTCGACCTCGTCGAGGATGTGGCGCACCTCGCCGGGCTCGAGCTCGGGGTGGTCGATCCAGGTGATGAAGTCCGCGATCACCGCTTCGAAGACGACATTGTTCTCCCATAGGGTGTCGTCGGCGTCGAAGATCAGGTGCTGGCGCGCGGGGAGACTCACCGCCGTATTAGAGCGCGTACGATGCCGCGATGGCGGGCCTGCCCAAGATCGAGCTGCACCTGCACCTCGACTGCGCCGCCAGCCACGCCGCGGTCGCGCGGCTGCGGCCGGAGGTGACCCTGGAGCAGTACCGGGCCGACTTCGTCGCGCCCGCCAAGTGCACGAACCTGGTCGACTTCCTGCTGCGCCCGCCCCGGATCGTCGCCCTGATGCAGGACCGGCACGGCATCGAGGTGATCGTCGACGACCTGTTCGGCCAGCTCGCCCGCGACGGCGTCGTCTACGCCGAGGTGCGGTTCGCGCCGTACCTGCACACCGACGGCGGCCTCGCTCCCGCCGAGGTCGTCGAGATCGTCACCGCCGCCGTCGAGCGGGCGATCGCCGCCTCCGGCGTCGAGGCCCGCCTGATCCTGTGCACGCTGCGCCACTACGACGCCGCCACGAGCCTTGCGACGGCCGAGCTCGTGCAGCGGTTCGCCGGGTCGCTCGTGGTCGCGCTCGACATCGCCGGCGACGAGGCCGGGCATCCGCTGGACGCGCACGAGGCGGCGTTCCGCCACGCCGAGGAGCACGGCCTGCGGCGCACGGCGCACGCTGGCGAGGCGGCTGGGCCGGCCAGCGTGTGGGAGACGCTGCGGCGGCTGCGGCCGGAGCGGATCGGCCACGGCGCGCGCAGCATCGAGGACCCGGCCCTGGTCGACCACCTGGTGCAGACCGGCATCCACCTCGAGGTGTGCCCATCGTCGAACGTGCAGACGGACCTGTGCGACACGTACGCCGACCACCCCATCGACCGCCTCCACCGCCGCGGCGTCTCGCTGGGCGTGAACACCGACGGGCGCGCGGTCACCGACATCGACCTCGAGCGGGAGTACGCGCGCCTGACGGAGACGTTTGGCTGGACCGACGACGATCTGCGCCGCTGCAACCGGGCCGCGCTCGAGGCGGCGTTCGCGCCGGCCGACCTGCGGGCGCGCCTGGGCACGCTGCTCGCGGCCGGATCGACGTAGCGCTGCGGCGAACTACCTAATCCAATCCGGCGACCGGCCGATGACCCGGGTCGTGCCGACGCGTCCAAATCTCGCCCGCACGATCGGATCGAAGCTCGGCCTGAGCTTCGGCGGCGTCGTCGCGCTCATGCTCGCGCTCGCCGCGGTCGCCTGGTGGGGGCTCGCGGGCATGACCTCGGTCACGAACAGCATCGACGGCTCCGTGACCCCGCGCCTGATCGCGGTCGACGACGTGCGCACGGCGGCTGCCGACATGCACTTCTCGCAGACGCGCGCGGTGCTCGACGGCACCACCGCCTCGCGCCAGGACTCAAACGCCGACCGGGCGAGCTTCATGCAGGCCCTGGGCCACCTCGACCGGCTCTCCGCGAGCGCCGCCGACAGGCACGCGCTCGCCGCGATCCACGCTGCCGTGGCCGCTGCGAGCACCGTCGACCGGCGCATGTTCGGCCTGCTCGAGGCGGGCAACTCGGTCAGCGCCGCCGCCGTGATGAACGCCGACGCCGACCCCGCGAACGACCACATCGTCGCGGCGCTCACCATCTACCAGCGCCACCTGCGCGAGCAGGAGTCGCGGCTCTCGGCGCAGGCCGCGTCAACCTCGAGCGCGGCGCGGTGGGCGATCGTCCTCTTCACGCTCGCGGCGGTCGCGACCGCAGCCGCACTCGCCGCCGTCCTCACCCGCCGGATCCGCCGGCGCATGCGGCGGATGCTCTCGGCCGCCGAGGGCATCGCCGTCGGCGAGCTCGATCACGACGTCGCCACCGACAGCACCGACGAGATCGGCGAGACGGCACGCGCGTTCGAGCGCATGATGGCCTATCTGCACGCGCTCGCCGACGCGGTGACGCGGGTGGCGCAGGGCGATCTGACGGTGACCGTCGAGCCCCTGTCCGAGCACGACGTGCTCGGCGTGGCGCTGGCCGAGATGGTCGCGGCGCTGCGCGGGGTCATCGCCCAGGTGTCCGCCGCCGCCTCGCACCTGACGTCGGCGTCCGAGGAGCTGACGGCCACGTCGAGCGAGACCGGCCGGGCGGTCGACGAGATCGCGCGGGCCGTCCAGAACGTGGCGGGCGGGGCCGAGCGCCAGGTGGGCATGGTGCAGACGACGCGTGACCTGGCCGCCGAGTCGGTCACCGCGGCCGAGCAGGCAAGCGAAATGGCCGCGCGCGGCGTCCACGCCGCCGAGGAGGCGACGAGCGCGATGGCGGCCGTGCGGCAGTCGTCGGCAGAGGTGGTCGACGCGATCGGCCAGTTGGCCGGGCGGTCAGACCGCATCGGCGGGATCGTCGAGACGATCACCGCGATCGCCGGCCAGACGAACCTGCTCGCCCTGAACGCCGCCATCGAGGCGGCGCGGGCCGGAGAGCAGGGCCGCGGCTTCGCCGTCGTCGCCGAGGAGGTGCGCAAGCTGGCCGAGGAGTCGAAGCGCGCCGCCGAGCAGATCGCGGGCCTGATCGGCGAGATCCAGGTCGAGACCCAGCGCACCGTGGCCGTCGTCTCCGACGGCGCTCGCCGCAGCGAGGAGGGCACCGCGATCGTGGCCGAGACCCGCGTCGCGTTCGGCCAGATCGGGGCGGCGGTCGACGACATGACCCACCGCATCGAGCAGATCGCCACCGCCTCCTCGGAGGTCGCCGGCGTCGCCGTCGAGTCGTCGGCGGCCACCCAGCAAGTGTCGGCCTCGGCCGAGGAGACGAACGCGGCGACCCAGCAGATCAACGCCTCGGCCCAGGAGCTCGCGGCCACCGCCCAGAGCCTCGAGCGGCTCGTCTCGCACTTCCGCCTCTAGAACCGGGGGCGCATGCGAGCGCCGCGCGGGGAATAATCCCCCCAAACGAGACAGGGGGATGGCGCGTGGCTGATACGTGCACGCACATGGATCAGATCGAGCTGACCGAGCTCCCGGAGGACATCCCCGGGTGCGAGGAGTGCCTGGTGATGGGCGCACGGTGGCTGCACCTGCGCATGTGCACGACCTGCGGCCACATCGGCTGCTGTGACTCCTCGCCCAACCGGCACGCGACGGCGCATGTGAACCAGACCGGGCATCCGGTCATCCGCTCGGCCGAGCCGGGCGAGGACTGGTTCTGGTGCTACGAGGACGAGGTGGCCTTCACCGTCTCGGCCGGGGCGTGAGCAGCGGGCCGGAGACGCGCGACGCGGCGCGGCCGGTGCTGCTCGCCGTCGACGACGAGCCGTCGGTGGCGCGGGCCGTCGAGCGCGACCTGCGCCGCCGCTACGGCCGCGACTACCGCATCCTGCGGGCCGAGAGCGGCGAGACGGCGCTCGCCGCGGTGCGTGAGTCGAAGCTGCGCGGGGCGCCGGTCGCGCTGCTTCTGGCCGACCAGCGGATGCCCGAGATGTCGGGCGTCGAGTTCCTCGAGGAGGCGATGCGGCTCGCGCCCGAGGCCAAGCGGGTGCTCCTGACCGCCTACGCCGACACCCAGGCCGCGATCGACGCGATCAACCGCGTATCGCTCGACCACTACCTGCTGAAGCCCTGGGATCCGCCCGACGAGCAGCTCTACCCGGTCGTCGACGACCTGCTCGACGCCTGGCGGGCGGATGCGCCCGCCGACGCCGACCGCATCCAGGTGGTCGGTCACCGCTGGTCGCGGGAGTCGCACGATGCCCGCGACTTCCTGGCCCGCAACCAGGTGCCGTACCGCTGGCTCGACGTCGAGCGCGACGACGAGGCCCGGCGGCTGCTCGCCGCCGCCGACGGCGACGGGGCGCTCCCGCTCGTCCTGTTCCCCGACGGCGGCGTCCTGCACGGCCCGAGCGTGTCGGCTCTCGCCGAGCGGGCGGGCGTGCGGCGGCGGGCCGAGCTCGAGTTCTACGACCTCGTGATCGTCGGGGGCGGGCCGGCCGGGCTCGCGGCCGCCGTCTACGGGGCGTCGGAGGGCCTGCGAACGGCGCTGATCGAGCGCGAGGCGCCGGGCGGCCAGGCCGGCCAGAGCTCGCGGATCGAGAACTACCTCGGCTTCCCCGTGGGGCTCTCCGGCGCCGATCTCGCCCGCCGGGCGACGGCGCAGGCGGCCCGCTTCGGGGCCGAGCTCCTGACCGTGCAGGAGGTGACCGCCATCGACGAGCGCGGGCCGGCGCGCCTCGTGGAGCTGGCCGGTCACGACCGGCTGGGCGCGAAGGCGATCATCATCGCCACCGGGGTCGACTACCGCCGCCTGGACGCGCCCGGCATCGAAGAGCTGTCCGGCCGCGGCGTGTACTACGGCGGCTCGCGCAGCGAGGGCGTGTCGTGCCGCGACGAGCACGTGGTGGTCGTCGGCGGGGCGAACTCGGCCGGCCAGGCGGCGATCTTCTTCGCCGGCTACGCGCAGCGGGTGACGCTCCTCTACCGCGGCGCGGGGCTCGAGAAGAGCATGTCGCAGTACCTGATCGACACGATCGCGGCCACGCCGAACATCGAGGTGCGCCTGCACGGCGAGGTCGCAGAGGCGCACGGCGGCGAGTCGCTCGAGCGGATCACGGTGAGAGACACCATCACCGGCGCGCTCGACGAGGTGCCGCTGGCGGCCATGTTCGTGTTCATCGGCGCGCGGCCGCAGACCGACTGGCTGCCGGCGGGGGTCGCCCGCGACCAGCGCGGGTTCGTGCTGGCCGGCGCCGAGCTGCGGCGCGAGGACGTGCGCCCGCGCTGGCGGCTCGACCGCGACCCCTACCTGCTCGAGACGAGCATGCCGGGCGTGTTCGTCGCGGGCGACGTGCGCAGCGAGTCGATGAAGCGGGTCGCCTCGGCGGTCGGCGAGGGCTCGATGGCGGTGCACTTCGTGCACGAGTACCTGGCGGCCGCACTGTGATCGAGGTGCTCGAGCAGCTCGACCTCTTCGAGGGCGTCGACCGCGACGTGCTCGCGGCGTTCGCCGCGAAAGGGCGCGAGGAGCACCTGGGCGTCGGCGAGCTGCTGTTCACCGAGGGCGGGACGCACGAGCGCTTCGCGGTCGTCGTCGAGGGCCGGGTCGAGTGGACGCGCTGCATCAACGGAGTCGACGTCTTCCTGAGCGAGCGCTCGGCGCCCACGTACGCCGGCGCCGCCAACCTGCTCACCGGCGATCCCCTGCTTGCGAGCGGACGCGCGATCACCGACGTGTGCCTCCTGACCTGGGACGCGCCGACGTTCCGCGCGTTCCTGCGCGACACGCCGAGCGCGATGCGAACGGTGGTGCGCCTGATCGCGCCGATCGCCTCGGCCGCGGACGCGCTGGTGCGCCAACAGGAGAAGCTGGCGGCGCTCGGCACGCTCTCGGCCGGTCTGGCCCACGAGCTGAACAACCCGGCCGCGGCCGCGCGCCGTACCGCCACCGAGCTCGGCGAGGCGCTGGCGACGCTGCAGGACACCGTGCACCACTTCGTCTCGAGCGGCGTCGAGCGCGAGGACGCCGCCAGGCTGGTGGCGCTGCAGCAGGCCGCGCTCGCGCGGGCCGGCGAGGGCGACGGCTCGGTGGCCGCCGCCGACCGCGAGGACCGGCTGGCCGTGCTCCTGGACGACATGGGCCAGGAGGGCTGGCGGCTGGCCGAGCCGCTCGCCCGCGCATGCCTCGACGAGGCGTGGCTGGGCCAGGTCTCCACCGTGGCCGGGCCGGCCACCGGCGCGGCGCTCGAGTGGGTGGCGGCGTCGCTCACCGCCCACACGCTCGTCGGCGAGCTGCACGAGTCGACGGCGCGGATCTCGGAGCTCGTGGCCGCGATCAAGGACTACACGCACATGGACCGGGCCGCGGTCGAGGACGTCGATATCCACGACGGCATCGACAGCACCCTGACCATGCTCAAGTTCCGCATCAAGCACGAGCCGGTGACGGTGCTGCGGCGCTACGACCGCACCCTCCCGCCCGTCACGGTGCACGGGTCGGAGCTGAACCAGGTGTGGACGAACCTGATCACGAACGCCCTCGACGCGCTCGACGGCGAGGGCACGATCACGATCACGACCCGGTCGATGGGCTCCGACGTGCTCGTCGAGATCGGCGACGACGGCCCGGGCATCCCAGCCGACGTCCAGTCGCACATCTTCGAGCCGTTCTTCACCACGAAGCAGGTCGGCGACGGCACCGGCCTCGGGCTCGACATCGCCCGCCGGATCGTGATCGGCCAGCGCGGCGCCATCACGGTGCGCTCGCAGCCCGGCGCGACCGTCTTCAGCGTCACCATCCCGGCGGCCGGCCGCAAGCAGCCCTGATGTTCCGAAACGACATGCCCCGCTACGACATCCTCTCGGAGGACGCGATGGCGGTGCTCGAGCGCGGCTGGCGGCGCCTGCTCTCCGACATCGGCATCGAGTTCCTGCACGACGACTCGCTCGAGCGCTTCCGCAGGGCCGGCCAGCGGGTCGAGGGGTCGGTGGTGCGCTTCGACCCCGACTGGGTGCTCGAGCGCGTCGCGGAGGCGCCCGCCGAGTTCGACCTGGTGGCCCGGAATCCCGAGCGCAGCATCCGCGTCGGCGGCCGGCACATGTTCTTCGCCCCCACACAGGGGCCGCCGTTCGTGCGCGAGGGCGACGAGCGCCGCGAGGCGACGATGGCCGACTTCGAGAACTTCTGCCGCCTGAGCCAGGCCTTCGACCAGCTGGACACGCCCGGCGGGCTGTGCTGCGAGCCCGGCGACCGGCCGCTCGACTCGCGCCACCTCGACATGCTGCTGGCCGTCCAGACGCTCACCGACAAGCCGTACATGGGCGCGGTGATCTCGCAGGACGCCGCCCGCGACTCGGTGGCGATGACCGACCTGCTGCACGGCGGCCCGGCCGCCGGCGCGGTGCGGATGTTCGGCGTCGTCAACGCCAACTCGCCGCTTCGCTACGACACGCGCATGCTCGAGGCGATGGAGATCTACGCGGCCGCCGGGCAGGCCGTCGTGATCACGCCGTTCCTGCTGATGGGGGCGATGTCGCCCGCGTCGGTGCCGGCGGCGCTCGTGCAGCAGACGGCCGAGTCGCTCGCCGGGCTCGCGCTCACGCAGCTCGTGCGCCCGGGCGCGCCGGTGGTGCTCGGCTCGTTCCTGTCCCACACCGACATGCAGTCCGGCTCGCCCGGATTCGGCGGCCCGGAGTCGGCGATGGGCCTCCTGTGCTCGGGCCAGCTCGCGCGCCGGTTCGGCGTGCCGTGGCGGGCGGGCGGCGGCTTCCTCACGTCCAGCCAGACCCCGGACGCCCAGGCGGCCTACGAGGGGCTGAACACGATGCTGCCGGCGTTCCTCGCTGGAGCGAACTACGTCGAGCACGCCGCCGGCTGGCTGGAATCGGGCCTGGTCGCGTCGTTCGAGAAGTTCATCGTCGACATCGAGATGCTGCGCATGCTGCAGGAGGAGTTCACGCCGCTCGAGGTGGACGAGGCCAGCCTGGCGTACGGCGCCCACCAGGAGGTCGGCCACGGCGGCCACTTCCTGGGCGCGGCGCACACGCTGGAGCGGTTCCGCACCTGCTTCTACCGCCCGCTGCTCTCGTCGACCGAGAACTTCGAGCGGTGGAAGTCGAAGGGATCGCGCGACGCGGCCGAGCGCGCCGGCGAGATCTGGCGCAGGACGCTCGAGGAGTACGAGCAGCCCGCGATCGACCCCGGCGTGCGGGCCGAGCTCGAGGCCTACGTCGTGCGCCGGCGTGCGGAGCTCGGCGATTGAAGATCACCGGCGTGCGCGCATACCGGCAGCTGCAGCCGTTCGCCGCCGGCCCATACTCGACGTCCGGCGGCACCGCGGAGGGGTTCGACTCCGTGATCGTCGCCGTCGAGACCGACGAGGGCGTGACCGGGTGGGGCGAGATGGCCCCGCTCGGGGCGTTCTACTCCGACGCGTTCCCCGCCGGCACCCGGGCCGGAGTCGCCGAGCTCGCGCCGCGCCTGATCGGTGCCGATCCGTGCCAGCCGCGCCGGCTCGTGGAGCTGATGGATGCGGCGATGCGCGGGCAGCCGTACGTCAAGTCGGCGCTCGACATGGCCTGCTGGGACGCCGCCGCCCGCCTGCACGGGCAGCCGCTGTGTGAGGCGCTGGGCGGCCGCTTCGGCGCGGCGGTCGACCTGTACCGGTCGCTCTCCCCCGGCCCGGCCGCCGCCGTGGTGGCGCGCGCATGCAGCCACGTCGACGCCGGCTACCTGCGGCTGCAGGTCAAGGTGGGCGGCGACCCCGAGGCCGACGCCGCCCGGCTCGCAGCCGTGCGCGAGGCGGCCGGGGCCGGAGTGGTCATCTTCGCCGACGCCAACGGCGCCTTCACGACCGCCGCCGCCCGCCGCTTCCTGCGTGCGACGGCGGGGCTCGACTACACGCTCGAGCAGCCGTGCGCCTCGATCGAGGAGTGCGCGGCGCTGCGACCGCACTGCCCGCACCCGCTCGTCCTGGACGAGTCGATCGTGTCGCTTGAGGCGCTCCTTCACGCGCGCCGCGACGCGGGCGCCGACGGGGTCACCATCAAGATCGCGCGGGTCGGCGGCGTGACCAGGGCGGCGGCCCTGCGCGACGTGGCCGTGGAGCTCGGGCTGACCGTCACCGTCGAGGACACGGGCGGGGCTACGATCGACACCGCCGCCATGCTGCACCTGTCCCACTCGACCCCCGAGCCGCACCGGGCCCACACCGTCGACTTCACGGAATGGGTCACCGTCGCGAATGCCGACGGCCTCCCCGAGCGGGCCGGCGGCCGCCGGGCGGCGCCGGCCGCCCCCGGCCTCGGCGTGACCGTGCGGGCCGAGTCGCTCGGCGAGCCCTTCCTGCGGACGCCGTGACCGCGCCGCTCCTGCTCGACGCGAGCCTCACGCTCGAGGACGTGGCCGACGTCGCGGTGCGCGGCCGCCTGGTGCGGCTGGCCGACGCCGCCCGGGCCCGGATCGCGCGCGGCCGCGATGTGACCGACGAGTTGCTCGCCCGGGGCGACCGCGTCTACGGCCTGACGACCGGCGTCGGCGCGCTCAAGCGCGTCTCGGTCGGGCGCGACCAGCAGCTCGCCTTCAACCGCCTGATGCTGCTCTCGCACCGCACCGGCACCGGCCCCGACGTGCCCGAGCCGGTCGTGCGGGCGGTGATGCTGGCACAGGTGGCCGGCTTCGCCCGTGGCCGCTCCGGCGTGCGTCCGCAGCTCGCCGACCATCTGATCGACGCCCTGAACGCCGGCCTGCGGCCGCGGGTGCGCACGACCGGCTCGCTGGGCCAGTCGGATCTCGGCCCGCTGGCCGATCTGGCCGCCGCGCTCACCGGCGACGGCGAGTGGGCGGCCGAGCTCGAGCGGCTCGGGCTCGTGCCCTGGGAGCCGACCGCGAAGGAGGCGCTCGCGTTCGTGAACGCAAACGGCTTCTCGCTCGGCTGGTCGGCGCTCGGCCTCATGAGCGTCTCGGCGCTGCTCGACCGCTTCGACGAGGCGGCGGCGCTCACGTTCGAGGGCATGCTCGGCAACGTCCAGGCGCTCGACCCGGCCGTGGCCGACGCCCGCCCCGTGCCGGGGATAGCCGACGAGATCGAGCGGCTGCAGGCGCTCCTGCGCGGCGGCAGCCTGCTCTCCGGCACGCTGCATCGCCACCTCCAGGATCCGCTGACGATGCGCGTCGTGCCCCAGACGCACGCCGCCGCGCACACCGCCCTGCACCACTCCCGCACCATCGTCGAGGCCGAGCTCGTCTCGTCGCACGACAACCCGTGCATCACGCCCGACGGGCGTGCGCTCTCGACCGGGAACTTCGACTCGGTGCCCTACGGCGTGACGCTCGACTACCTGCGGATCGCCCTCGCCCACGTGATCACGGCGTCGTGCGAGCGCTCGAACAAGCTCGTCCACTCCGCGTTCAGCGGCCTGCCGACCGGCCTTCGCGACGACGATCAGACGAGTCAGGACGGCCTCGGCATCGTCGTCTACGGGGCGAGCGCCGCGGCCGCCGAGGCCCGCCTGCTGGCGCTGCCGGCCACGCTCGACCTATCCACGTCGACGACGGCCGAGGGCATCGAGGATCGCGTCATCCCCACCCCCGTGGCCGCCCGCCGGGTCGAGGAGATGGCCCGGCTCGGCCGCTACGTGGCCGCGGTCGAGCTCTACCTGGCGGTGCAGGCCGTCGATCTGCGCGACCGCTCGGGCGAGCTCGGCGCGGGCACCCGCCGCGTCTACGAGCTCGTCCGCGCGCACGCGCCCCGCCCGGCGCCGGGCGAGCCGCCGCTGGCCGACCTCGGCCCGCTGGAGGAGGCGCTCGCCGCAGCGGGGTCAGACCCCGAACGGCGGCCGTGACAGCAGCGTGACGGGTTTGTGAGCGGGGACTGTCCCCGGTTTTCGGGGCCTGGCCCCGGTTCAGACGGCCAGGTCGAAGCGCCTGCGCAGGAGCGCCCACAGCCGCTCCCGCTCCGCCGCATCGGTGCCGAGGTCGGCGGCGATCGCGTCGATCGCAAGGCTCACCGACCAGATGCACACATCCGACCCCATGTCGGCGACGACGGCGTCCAGCGCGGCGGCCGCCGCGGCGTCAAGCGAGCCCTGCGTCGGCATTTCTGCATCGTAGTACGATCGGATCACAGCGGAAACGGGGACTGCCACCACGGCGGCCGCGTGCTCGCCTCGACCGCCGTCACCCACTTCACCCACCAGAAGCCGCGCCGGCCGGGGGCGACAAGCCGGGCGGGGGCGCCGTTGCCGACCGCGAGCGGGACGCCGTCGAGGTGGGTCGCGATCATGAGCCGACCGGCCAGCGCGGGCTCGAACCGGCGCGAGTAGCCCGTCTGCGAGCGCACCTCGACGCTGGCGGCGCCGGGCGGCACGGCCAGGACGTCGGAGACGAGCACCCCCCGCCAGCGGTTGCGGGCGTACCAGCCGCTCGTGCAGTCAAGGACGCACGTCCACTCGTGCTGAGGCAGGCGGGCGAGGTCTGCCAGCGACAGGCGCGCGCCACCGGCCGCGAGCCGCCAGGCGCCCGGGTCGATGCCCGGCACCGGGTCGTCCAGCCACACGGTCGCCGCCGGCCGCGCCTGCTCGAGCGATCCCGTCGCCGCCCGCGTGGCCCCCAGGACGCGATCGAAGGCCAGCTTGGCCACAACGGCCGCGGCCGAGAGGGCGGCCAGGCGCAGGAACGCGGCCCGGGTCAGATCGCCCCGGCGCAGCAGGACCGGGCGGCTGGCCAGATGGGCGGCGACGAGCGGCACGAGCACGAGCGCGAATCCGATGTGCCAGCCGAGCGCGGTCAGCGGGCCGACGTCCCGCACGCCGGCCGAGTGGGCGACGCCGAACCCGAGCAGGCCGACGGCGCAGACGGCCGCAAGCAGCGAGCCGCCGACGTGCGGCCAGCGCCGCCGCAGGCCCCGCCGGATCACCCCGGCCTTGCTCCAGACGAGCAGGATCACGGCCGTCCCGGCGGCGCCGTGCGCCCAGACGACGACGCCCGCATGCCGCTCGCTGACCCACAGGCTCGCGACGCCGGTCGCAAACGCTGCCGCAAGCGCCGTCCCGAGGCTCATGAGATCGACCCGCCGCCGCATCGCCTCCAGGGTAGGCGACCCCACGCCGAGCGGCCGTGACGGCACCCGTGCTACCGTGATTGGGATGCACTCGCACCCACATACGTGCTGGTGGCGGCCGCTCTAGGCGGCCCGTACGCGTTCGTGCATCCACGGCGGGCCGGTCTTCGGACGGTTCGCTCCGCGCCCCGTGCGCGAACCCCCTGAGGCCGCCCCACCGCCCCACTCAGGAGGTTCTCATGTCACCGCTGCACCCCATCGCGCCCCGTGTCCTCACCGGCGACCGCCCCACCGGCCCGCTCCACCTCGGCCACCACTTCGGCACGCTCCAGAACCGGATCGCGCTGCAGGAGGAGGGCGCCGAGCTCTTCGTCCTCGTCGCCGACTACCAGACGATCACCGACCGCGATTCGCCCGCGAGCCTGCCCGGCGACGTCGAGGGCCTCGTGGCGGACTACCTCGCCGTGGGCATCGACCCCGACCGCGCGACCATCTTCGCCCACAGCCAGGTCGGCGCCCTGAACCAGCTGATCGTGCCGTTCCTGAGCCTCGTCAGCGTCGCCGAGGTGGGACGCAACCCGACCGTGAAGGAGGAGATGGGCGCGACGGGCGGCGCGGCCATGTCCGCGCTCATGTTCACCTACCCGGTGCATCAGGCCGCCGACATCCTCTTCTGCCGCGCGACCCTCGTGCCCGTCGGCCGCGATCAGCTGCCGCACATCGAGCTTGCCCGGCTGATCGCCAGGCGGTTCAACGCCCGCTACGCCGCCGAGGCGCCGCTCTTCCCCGAGCCGGAGGCGCTGCTCGGGACGGCCCCGCTCCTGCTCGGCGTGGACGGCTGCAAGATGAGCAAGAGCCGCCGGAACGCCATCGCGATCGGTGCGAGCGACGACGAGACGGCCCGGCTGATCCGCGCCGCGAAGACCGACTCGGAGCGCGGGATCACCTACGAGCCGGAGCGCCGGCCCGAGGTCTCGAACCTCGTGCTCCTGGCCGCGCTCTGCCTCGACGAGCCGCCCGAGACCGTCGCCGCGAGCGTCGGGCCGGGCGGCGCGGCGGCGCTGAAACGGCTGGTCACCGAAGCCGTGAACGAGCGGTTCCGGGCCGTGCGGGCCCGCCGCCGCGACCTGCTCGCCGACCGCGGCCACCTGCGCAGCATCCTTCGCGCCGGGGGCGAGCGCGCCCGGGCGATCGCCGACGACACGCTCGCGCAGGTGCACGCGCGCATGCACACCGCCTACTGACAGCCGGTCAGGCGGGCGAGGCGGCCAGGGCGAGGCGGTCGAGATGGCCGAGCCACTCGCCCAGCCGGCCGAGGTCGCTCATGACCTGCCACACCGCCGCGGCCGGCGCCTGCATCCGCCGGGAGACCTGCACATCGACGTCGCGCGGAGCGGCCATCCGTCTATGTAAGCAGATCATTTCGGAACCTGCAACTGACACACGCCCCGGCCGCCGGCCCGGCTATGCGGGCCGCGGCGCCTGGGGGGCGATGCTCATGACCCGGATCTCTGTCGGCGCCCGGCCCCAGGGATCGCGGCGGAAGAACGCCTCGTCCACCGCCAGCCAGCGCGACACGCTGACGTCCAGCGTCACCCAGGCCTCGCCGGCCGCGTAGCGCGCCTGGGTCTCGTACACGAGGACGGAGTCGGGGTTGCGGTCGGTACACATAGTGATCCGTTAATCGCCGCAAGTGCGACGAATCGGAGCATGGAACCCGGTATTCCGGATACGCCGATCTGATGACCTGCGCCACCCGTCCGGGCATTCAGCGCGCGGACGCCGGCTCGGTCGGGACGGCGAAGCGCACGGTCGTCCCCGCTCCCGGCGCCGAGTCGATCGTGACCTCGCCGCCGGCGGCCCGCACCCGCTCGACCATCGTGTCGAGCCCCAGGTGCAGAGCGGCGGTCGGCCGCGACCGCACGTCGACGACGTCGAAGCCGCAGCCGTCGTCGCGGATCTCGCTCTCGATCATCCCGGCGCGCTCGGCGATGGTGACCGTGATCGTGCTCGGGGCGGCGTGCTTGCGCACGTTGGCAAGGGCCTCCTGCGCCGAGCGGTAGACGAGCTCCTCGACGGCGAGGTCGTACCGGGCGCGGGTGCCGACGACCTCGGCCCGGGCGCCGAGCTCACGCGCGACCTGGCCCGCAAGGACGCGCATCGCCTCGTGCAGGCCGTGATCGTGCAGCACGGCCGGGCGCAGCTCGAACATCAGCCGCCGCGCCCGGTCGGTCGCCTCCTCGAGGGTCGCCCGCGCCATCGTCACGGCCGCCGCCAACCGGTCGCTGCCTTCCCTCGCGGCCACCAGCGCGACGCGATCGAGCTGCATGAGGGCCGCGGCCATCACCTGGACGGTGTCGTCGTGCAGCTCGGTCGCGATGCGGCTGCGCTCGACCTCCTCGGCCTGCAGCATGCTCGAGAGGATCTCGCGGCGGCGCTGCTCGCTCTCCGCCAGCGCCCGCTCGGCGGACACCCGCGCGGTCACATCCAGGAACATCGACCCGACCTGCTCGACCTCGTCGGTCGCCCCGCGCACCGGGAACATCGTGAGCAGATAGGCGCCGCCGTCGATGCCGGTCGTCTCCATCCCCAGGAGCGGCTCGCCGGTCGCAAACACGGCCCGGATGGCCGCGACGACGCGCTCGCTGACATCCGGGATCGCCTCCTGCAGGCGCATGCCGACGTGCCGCGCGCCGAGCGCCCCCAGCCGCTCGACCGCCCGATTCAGGCGCACGATGCGCAGGTCGCGGTCGTAGAGCACCATCCCGAGCGGGGAGGCGTCGAGCACGGCGCCGAGCACGCCGCTATCGGGATCGGCGTCCTCGGCCGGGACGAGGTTGATCACCGAGATGATCATCCGCTCGCCGCCGAGCTCGATCCCGTGGATGTCCATCTCGGCCAGGCGCCGGCCGTGCGGCGTCTCGAACACGCGCCGCTGGTGATGGCTGCGGCCCCGCTCCGGGAACCGGTCGATCAGCCAGTCAAGCCGGCCGCGGTCGCTGATCCCGAGCTCGGCCGCCGTGTGGCCGATGATCTCCTCGCGGCGCCTGCCGACGAGCGCGCAGAACCCGTCGCTCACCTCCACCATCACGGCGTCGCTCGCGCGCGCGACGGCGATCGCCTGCGTCGTCTGGGCCAGGTCGCCCGGCAATGCGCCGGCCGGCGATCGGCCCCCGCTCTCACCGCTCATCCGGGTTCACCCGGCCTCTGACAAGGCCTGCCCATGGCCATCGCGAGACAATCTAGCCCCTGCGTCGCTCACCGTCGAGGCGCACGACGGGAAGACTTGTGAGGCACGCCCGTAAACGCACGGAGGCCACGATGAGCGAGCACGAGGACACCACCCGCGAGTGGGGCAAGTGGGGTCGCACGAGCGAGGAGCCCGACGTCGAGGCGCACTGGAGCACGAACTCCGGCCGGGCGGACGAGGCAACCGAGCCCGATGCGCAGTCGCCCGAGCAGAAGGCCGAGCACAAGAACGGCGCCGATGAGCCCGACGTCGAGGCGCACTCGTCGAAGTTCTGCGGGTAGCTGCGTCAGCAGGGTCGGTGCAGGTGGTACCCCGGGAAGCGCTCCCGGGCCTGCGCGTACGTCGTGAAGTGCACCAGGTACGTGGCCGAGAGGCCGCGCCACTCGGGGTCGTCGGCGCAGTAGATCGTGCTCGCCGACGGGTAGGACGAGGCGTAGTAGCCGCCCGCCGAGGACCCGCCGCCGCCCCCCGACCCGGAGGGCGCCGGGGCCGTGGGCGTGCCACCGACGTAGCGGCGATAGGCCAGCACCCAGTCGGATGCCTCGATGCGCTGGGCGCCGCGCAGGCCGAGCCGGCCGTCGCAGACGAGCTCGTGCAGCCGGTCTTCGAGGACGTCCTTTGTCCGGGCGCCCCACCTGCCGGCGTAGGGCTCCGGCCACAGGTTCGCGATGGCGTTCGATCCGCCGATCTCGAGCGAGACGAGGTGATCGACCTCGTGCCTGTAGGGGACGTCGGCGACCCCGTAGCGGGCGTACACAGCATCCTTCTCCGCCTGCGGCACGTCGCGGACGCGCGCCGAGTACCCGCGCACGCACACCCGCGCGCCGTTCGTCGTGAGCACCGCGCCCGGCGTGAGCGCGCGGTTCGGCATGTCGAGGGCGGCTACGCCCGCCACATGCCTGCGGCGGACGCGGCGATGGTGGGCCCGGCGCACGGCGCGGTGGCGGCGCTTGTGGTGGGCCACGGGCGCCGGCTGCGAGACGGACGGAGCGACCATCGAGCCGCGCCCCTCGCTGTGGCTCGCGCCTGACGCACATCCGCCGGCGAGCACGAGTGCACACAGCGCCACGGCCAGCCGGCCGGCCGCCGCGGCGCTCATGCGTCGGCCGCCGCGGGCGGCACGTCGGCCGGGAGCCGGTCGGACACGAGCCCGTCGGCGGCGATGCGCGTCGGCGCATGGCCGGTGACCGCGGCGACAAACGCCTCCTTGTCGAGCGTGTAGAGCTGGGTCGCGGTGGCCGCCGTCACCGTGGCCGTGCGCGGCACGTCGCGCAGGAGCGCGATCTCGCCGAAACCGTCGCCGCGGCGCAGCGTGGCGATGCGCGTGCCGGCCCGCGTGACGACCGCCTCGCCGTCGGCCATCGTGTAGTAGAGGTCGCCCGGCTCGCCCTCGCGTACGATCGCCGCCCCCGCGGCCGCCTCCGCGGGCACGAGCCCGTGCGCCAGCGCCTCGATCGCGGGGGCGGGCAGCGGCGCGAAGAGCTGCGAGAGCCGCAGGAGGCCGATCTGGACGACCGGGACGGTGGCGTGGGAGTCGATCGTGAGCAGCCGCCGCTGGCCGATCAGCATTGCCGCAGGCAGCACCAGCCCGACGCCGATCACCGCGGCGCGCGGGCCGCCCAGAACGGCGAGCAGCGGCACGATCAGGCTGCCGGCTGCATACCCCGCCATGTCCAGCCCCTCGAGCACGCCGAACACGCGTGCGAGCGCCGTCGGATCGCACACGCGCTGCAGCAGACTGCGGCCCGACACGTCGACGAGGCTGCGGGCCGCACCCGACACCCCGAGCAGGACGAACGCCCCGGCGGTGGTGCTCTGCACGCCGAGGAGGACGAACGCGGCCCCCCAGACGACCACGCCCAGGAGCAGCGGCGGGGCCAGCCGCAGCCGGCCCACGAGGGCGACCGTCACCGCGCCGCCCACGATCCCGCCGGCGCCGAACGCGGCGTTCAGGTAGGCGACCCCCGAACGGCCCGTGTGCAGGATCTCGAACGCGAGCACGACGTTCAGGACGTCCAGCGCCCCGATCACGACGGCCTGCGACCCCACGAGCGCGACCAGGAACCCGGCACGGGAGTCGGCCCGCAGCGCCGCGATGCCGCCGAAGACGCTGCTGCTCTCGCCGGCCTCGTCACCCCCGGCGGCGGGCTGGGCGGCGGCGCGCACCGGCCAGAGCACGATCGCGCACACGAGGGCAACCGCCGCGAACACCGCCATCACCGCCCCCGGGCCACCGACGCCGATGACGATGCCCGCGGCCAGCGGACCGGCGACGGTGCCCACGCCCTCGCTCCAGTTGGAGACGACGTTTGCCGCGGTCAGCTCCGCCGGCGTGCGGGCGACGCTCGGAAGCAGCGCCGACTGCGTCGGCCGCACGATGGTGAACGGCACCGCGGCCACGATCGCGGCCACGTACACCGCCGCCGGCGGGGCGCCGGCCAGCATGACCGCAGCCGTTACCGCCATGCCGAGCGCCATGGCCACATAGCCGGCGACCAGCACGCGGCCGGGCGGGTGGCGGTCGGCCAGCCCGGCGAACACCGGCGCAGCGATCACGCACGGCAGGAGCTGCACGGCGGCCACCAGCGCGGCCACCGTCGTCCCGCCGTGGTCGTAGGCGTACACGAGCACGGCGATCCACTCGCCGTACTCGGCCGCGTTGAACCCGACGTATCCGAGCTCGACCCGGCGCAGAGCCGGGTTGGCGAGCGCCCTTCCGAGCACATCCCGCCACCCAGATCGTGTCGCGCTCTCACCGATCGGAGCGCGAGTGTACCAAGGGCAGTCGTATGATCGGCCGGAATGGCGGTGTGTGCCCAGTGTGGCGAGGAGAACCCGGATCGCGCACGGGTGTGCATGATGTGCGCCGCGCCGCTTCACGCAGCCCCGGGCGGCGATCGGCGCGAGCGCCGGGTCGTGTCGGTGCTGTTCGCCGACCTGGTCGGGTTCACCAGCCGCTCGGAACTCCTGGACGTGGAGGACGTCGACGGGTTCCTGGCCCGCTACCACGAGGTCCTCCGGCGCGCGCTCGAGCGTTGCGGCGGCACGGTCGAGAAGTTCATCGGCGACGCGGTGATGGCACTCTTCGGGGCGCCCGTCGCGCATGAGGACGACGCCGAGCGGGCGGTGCGGGCGGCGCTCGCCATCCAGGACGCGATGGCAGAGCTCCGCGACCATGACGGCGTCGACCTGCACGTCCGCGTCGGCGTGACGACCGGCGAGGCGCTGGTCGCGCTCGGCGCGAACCCGCAGGCGGGCGAGGGCATGGCGACCGGGGACGTCGTCAACACGGCGGCGCGCCTGCAGTCCGCCGCGCCGGCCGACGGCGTCCTCGTCGACGCCGCCACCCACCGGGCCACCGACCGCTCGATCCGGTATGCCGATGCCGGCCCGATCACCGCCAAGGGCAAGTCCGAGCCCGTCGCGGTCTGGCTGGCGATCGAACCACGCTCGCTCGTGCCCGAGCAGACGCGCGCCGATAACCTGCCCCTCGTCGGACGCGGCTCCGAGCTCGGCCATCTGACCCACGCGCTCGAGCGGTCGCGCCGGGAGCCGTCGGCACAGCTGGTGACGATCGTGGGGGCGCCGGGAATCGGCAAGACGCGGCTGGTCGAAGAGCTGGACGCGCATGTCGAGGACCTGCCCGATCTGATCCGGTGGCGGCGAGGGCGATCGCTCTCATACGGCGAGGGCGTCGCGCTATGGGCGCTGGGCGAGATGGTCAAGGCGCAGGCGGGCGTGCTGGAGTCCGACTCGGCGGCGGACACCGCCGAGAAGCTCGCGGCCGCCGTCTCGGCGGTGATCGTCGAGGAGCGCGACCGCGAGTGGGTGGAACGCCACCTGCGCCCGCTGGTCGGCCTGGACGCGCAGGCGAGCGTGACCGCAGAGGGCGGGCGGGTGGAGGCGTTCGCCGCCTGGCGGCGGTTCTTCGAGGCCCTGGCCGAGGACGGCCCCACCGTGCTCGTGTTCGAGGATCTGCATTGGGCCGACGACGCCCTGCTCGACTTCATCGACCTGCTGTCCGATCGGGCCGGCGCCGTGCCGCTCCTGATCGTCTGCACCGCCCGCCCGGAGCTGCTCGACCGCAGACCGGCCTGGAGCGGCGGCAAGATCAACGCGCTCACCATCAATCTCGCCCCACTCTCACACGACGACACGGCCCGGCTGATCGCCGAGCTGCTCGATCAGGCGCTGCTGCCGGCCGAGACGCAGCTGGCGCTGCTGGAACGGGCCGAAGGCAACCCGTTGTATGCGCAGGAGTACGTGCGCATGCTGCGCGACCGCGGCCAGCTGATCCGCGACGGCGGCGGCTGGCGGCTGGCCGGCGAGCCCGAGGGGCTTCCGGAATCCGTGCAGGCCATCATCGCTGCCCGCCTGGATACGCTGGAGGATGCCGAGCGCGCCTTCGTCCAGGACGCGGCGGTCGTCGGCCGCACCGCCTGGATCGGAGCGATCGCGGCCATCGCCGACCGCCCGGCCTGGGAGCTCGCGGAGCTCCTGCACGCGCTCGAGCGAAAGCAGCTGCTGCGTCGCGCCCGCCGCTCGACTGTGGCCGGCGGGGTCGAGTTCACCTTTTCCCATGCCCTCACCCACGAGGTGGCCTACAACCAGATCCGCCGCACCGAACGGGCCGACAAGCACGAGCACGCCGCCGGGTGGATCGAACGCCTGGCCGGCGAGCGCGACGACAAGGCGGAGCTGCTCGCCCACCACTACACCACCGCGCTTCACCTGCGCACGCAGACCGGTGAGGACACGGCCGACCTGGCACGGCGTGCGCGCGCGGCGCTGGCCGAAGCCGGCCGCCAGGCCGAGGCGGTGAACGCGCACACCGCCGCGGCCGGGCATCTCGAGGCTGCGCTCGCGCTGACACCGGCCGACGACCCGGCCCGCGCCCGGCTGCTGCTCGACCTCGGCACGACCAGGTGGCGCGTGGGCGACGCCGACGAAGCGACCCTCCAGGCGGCGCTCGACGCACAGGTCGCCGCCGGTGACTGGGAGGCGGCGGCCGAGGCGACCGTGCTGTTCACCAAGTGGCTCGAGGACTACTCCGCTGACAGTGATCGGGTCGACGCCCTCCTCGCGGACGCGGCGGAGCAGGCCGCGCGTGTCCCCTACGCACCGGTCGCCAGCGTCATCGCCGAGCGGCAGACGTACAGGCTGTACGGGACGGGGCGCGTCGCCGAATCCCTCCGCGTCGCAGATGCAGCCATCCTTCGCGCCGACGCGGCCGGCGACGTCGAGGGCGCCGCGCTGCTGCGCATGCGCCGAGGCTACGCACGCACTGAGGCCGGCGATCTGAGCGGGCCGGAGGAGATGCGAGAGGCGATCGACGTGCTCGCCCGCCGGGGCCACCCCGACACCACGAAGGGCCACCACAACCTGGCCGAGGCGTTGCTCGGCCTCGGCGATCTGGCCGGGGCCGGGGACGCGCGCGCAGAGGCGGCGGTGTGGGCGGAGCGCTTCGCGGACGCGGTCATAATCGCCACCGTCAACGCCGGTCGTGCGGAGGCCGCCTACCACTCCGGCGACTGGCCCGCTGCGCTCGCGTGGAGCACATCTCTCGCCGGCGGAGCGAACCGCTGGGTGGCGACGTACGCGCAGTGGACGCGCGGCCGGGTCGTGCTCGCTCAGGGCGACCTCGCCGTCGCCCAGAATGACGCCCAGTTGATGCTTGAGTACGCCGCAGCCAACGACTACGACGAGGATCTGTTCCCGGCGCTCGCCCTCACCGCCCTTACCGGACAGGCCCTCGGCGACGCCGAGGCGGCGCGGGCGGCGTGCACGCGCTTTCTCGCCCGCTGGGGCGAGATCGGCGGCCTGACCTCCATGGCCCCCACCCTGGTCGAGCTCGCCGCCGTCCCGTGCCACGAGGAGGAACTCGGCGACGCCGCGGCGCTGCTGCCGGAGACGTCGCGCTGGAAGCAGGCCCTCGTCGCGATCGCCGAGCGCCGCCACGATGACGCGGCCGAGCGTTACCGCGAGATGGGCAGCCGCCCGCTCGAGGCCGGTGCCCACCTGCTCGGTGCCCGCCACGCCGCCGGCCAGGGCGGTCATGCCGACGCGGCACGCCACGCCGAGGCTGCGATGGCCTTCTATCGCTCGGTGGGCGCCACGCACTACGCCGGCCAGGCCGAGGCGCTGCTGCGCACGACCGCATAGCGGGTCGTCCCCGGGGTCAGCCGACCGCGCCCCGCTGTGCCAGGTAGCGGGTGTTGAAGCCGTCGAGCAGCGCATCCTTCTCGGCCAGCACGCCGTGGGTGAAGGCGCGCGAGCGCACACCCTTCTGCACCCGCTCGCAGACCACATAGTCCTGGTGGGCGACGAGCTCGCTGAACTCGACGATCTCCGTCGGGTCGAAGCCGGGTGCGGCGATCGCCTCGGGCAGGAACAGGTATTCGGTGACGACGGTCGTGTGCCCCGGGTCGCGGGGCAAAAGCGCCGTTGCGATCGCGCCCGTACCGGTGACGTCGATGAACATGTTCGGGAACACGGTGCAGCCGTGGATCGACGTCGCGTCGGCCTCCTCCAGGCCCGGCATCTCCGGCAGGCTCGAGCGGCCCGTGCGCGTGAAGCTGTTGCCGCCGCCGGCGATGCCGACGCCTCCGCCCTCCCGGTGCGCCTCGAAGACGGAGCCGTGGCGGAACGCGGGCACGACCGCGACCAGCTCGGGGTGCACCGTCGGGCAGTGCAGGCACTCGTTGTAGTTCTCGATCAGGATCTTCCAGTTGGCCTGCACCTCGTTCACGGTGACGTGGCCGACCCGCAGCGCCGCGAGGTTGAAGCGGGCGAACCCAAGCGGGCCGTCGGGGTGCGTCGCAAGCCAGGTCTCGAGCGGGACCGGGTCCGGGTCGAGGTGCACGAACACGAACCCCTGCCAGGTCTCGACGCACACCGGCCACAGGCCGAGCGCATCGCGGTCGACCTCGTCCTTGCCGACGTTCGGCGTGCCGATCAGGCGGCCGTCGAACGAGTACGACCAGGCGTGGTAGGGGCACTTGACCGCACCCTTCATACGCCCCGCCGCCTCGTCGCATAGGCGCGATCCGCGGTGCCGGCAGACGTTGTAGAAGGCGTGCAGGTCGCCGTCCTTCGCCCGCAGCACGATCACGCTCTCGCCGGCGACGTCTGCAGTGACGAAGTCGCCGGCCTGGGCCAGCGCCTCCTCCCGGCCGGTGTAGTACCAGTTGCGGGCGAAGATCCGCTCCCGCTCGACGTCGAACACGTCGGCGGCGTGGTAGTCGCGGCCGGGCAGCGTCTGCATCATCGCGGCGAGCCTACCAGCCGGGCCGCCGGCGCCGGCAGGTAAAGGATCCGCGCCGCCTGCGCGTTAATACACCACATGACCAGCGCACATCTGCAGAGCGCCGTCGCGCTCCCGGGGGGCGCAGAGGCGGTCGAGCGGGTCTACCGCGTCCGCTACGCCGAGTTCCTGCGGGTGTGCGTGGCGCTCACCGGAAGCGTCGAGGCGGGCCACGACGCGGTGCAGGAGGGGTTTGCCCGCGGGCTGCGCTCGCTCCCGCCCCGCCTCTCCTCCGCCGCCGTAGAGGCGTGGCTCTGGCGGGTGGTCACAAACGCGGCCCGCGATCAGCGCAGGCGGGCCACCGTGCGCGGCGCCGGGGCGGCCCGGTTACGAGTCGAGCCGCCCCCGGCGGCGGCCCTCGCCGAGGGCAGCGGCATCGGGGCAGCGCTCGCCGGCCTGAGCGAGCGCCAGCGGCTCATCGTCTTCCTGCGCTACTACGCCGACCTCTCCTACGACCAGATCGCGGCCGCCCTCGAGATCCGGCCGGGAACCGTGGCCGCGACGCTCAACGCAGCCCACACCGCGCTTCGCTCCGCGCTTGCGAAGGAGGCTCCATGACCGCCGACCTCGACCCGATCATCGCCGCCGCCCTCTATCGCCACGTGCCTGCACCGAGCGGCACGGCGGCCGACTGGGCCGACGTCGCCAGGCGCGCGGCCACGCTCGGCACGCGTGGCCGCCGGCTGCCGGCGCGACTGCGCGACCGCCGGGTCTGGTTCGGGATCGGGGCGGTCGCAGTGGCGCTCGGATGCGCCGGCGCGATCGAGCATCACCGCATCTACCGCCTGTTCGGCGGCGGCGTCCCGGCGGCCGGCAAGGACGCCGCGCAGCGGCTCGTGAGCGAGTACCGGTGGCCGCGGGGGCTGCACGTGCTCGTCTCGCGCTCACGGCTCGTGTTCCAGCTGCGGCAGCCGGACGGCTACGACCACGACGGCCCGACCGGCTGGAGCACCGGATACGCGCTCGTGGCCCCGCTCTCCAACGGCGCCGTCTGCGAGGCCGCCGAGCTCGGCATGGGCGGGGACTCGGAATGCACGCGGCCACACACCACGTCGATCGTGCCGTTCGGGCTCGCGCCGGCGGCCTGGCACGACGCCGCCGGGCACACCCACATCGCCCCGTATGTCTTCTGGGGCGTCGCCCCCGCCGGCACCACGTCGATGCAGCTGCTCGGCCCCGGCCCGCAGCGGATCCCGGTGCCGCTCTCGCCGATCCGGCTGCCTGGCGGCGTGGTCTACGCCCTGCGCGTGCCACGGCGGCTGGAGGCGGCCGGCCACCACCCGACCACACTCGTCGCCCGCGACGCGGCCGGAGCCGTGATCGCCCGCAACCACGACGTCTCGGCGCTCTTCGTGCCGGCGGTGTTCAATGCTCCTGACCGGGGCGGCGTCGGCCCCTCCGGCCGCCAGTCCCCCGTCCTGCTCACCATCCACGTCGCCGGATTCGATCACCGCATCAGCGTCGATCGGACGTGCCTCTTCGACGCCTTCGGGACGCTCGGCGGGCGTCAGGATTCCGTGATCTGCGGCCAGATCGGCGGGCTCGTGCCGTACATCATGCCGCTGGCAGACCGCGCCGCGGTCGCCTGGGGCCGACTGCCGCGGGGCGCCGCCACGATCACCGTGCGCTACGCCCACCACTCCGAGCCGGCCGTCGTCCACGACCGCTTCTACCTGTTCGCGGTCACCACCACCCGGCTGCGGACGGCCGACCTGCCGGTCGCGGTGGTGGCGCGTGCGGCATCCGGCGAGGTGGTCGCGCGGCGACGCCTGGCCCCGTCGCTCTTCCCGGGCTACTGACCCGGCGAGCCGTCAGGGGATGCGGATGTCGTGGTGCTCGTGCGCGGCCTGGACCTGCGCCTCGGAAAGCTCGGCCTCCCGCACGGGCGTCACGATCGACCAGTGCCGGCCCACGGGGCAGCGCTGCAGCCTCCGCAGGCCGAGCCGGAGCGACTTCAGCGAGCCGCCCGGAAGCCAGATCGTCGTGTACAGGTGCCCCTGCCGGCAGCGCACGACGACGTTGCGGCCCATCCGGTAGCCGCACGCCCGCATGGCGACCGCCTCGAGAGCGACCAGCGCTCCTGCGATGACGATCCCGCGGCGCCGGGCTCTCCGCCGTCGATCCCGCCGGTTGCTCACCCGGCCAGTGTACCCGCGCGCTTGCAGCGGCCCGCCAGCGGCGGTAGATGTACGCGTGAGGTGGCCGACGAGACCAAAGCCGTGCGCGCGTCCGACGGCGAGCGCGAGCAGACAGTCGAGCTCCTGCGCGCCCACGCCGCCGACGGCCGGCTGACGGTCGACGAGTTTTCCGAGCGCGTCGACGAGGCCTACGCCGCGCGCACACGGGCCGAGCTCGATGCGCTCGTGGACGACCTCCCGCACCTCCCCGCCAGCGTGACGGCATCCCCGCCGGTCGAGCGGCGCGCGCCCAAGCGGTTCACCGGGGTGGCGTTCGGCAGCGTGGAGCGGCGGGGGCGCTGGCGGCTGGGGCGATCCGCCGTGCTCGCCGCCGTCTTCGGCGATGCGGACATCGATCTGCGCGCCGCTGAGCTCGACGAGCCGGCCGTCACGATCACCGCGCTGCTCCTCTTCGGCAACGCCGACTTCTACGTCCAGACCGGCGCCGACATCGACCTCGGCGGGCTCACCGTGTTCGGCCATCGCCGGGAGCACGGAGACGACGCCGCGCCGGCCGCGGGCGCGCCGCTCGTGCGCATCCGCGTCTACTCGCTGTTCGGCACGAGCGACGTCTGGTACGTCCCCCGTGACGCCACCGGGTCGTTCCGCGAGCTCATCAAGTCGGTGCGAAAGCGCGGCCGGGCGGCCGAGAGGCGCGAGCTGCGGGAGTGAGATCCGGGGCATATCGCTCGGCCCGATCGGGTGATGCTATCGCCGGGGAGCGGGACCAATAGTGAGGCAACCAGGACGTCTCATGTCCATCCCACTCCAGTGAGAGGATCGGATGCGCCTCACGACTCTGCTCGTACTGACCGCCGCCGCCGTCGCGACCTTCGCGCCGGCCGCCTCGGCAGCCATCACCGCCCCGCCCGACCAGGGACAGCCGGGGCCTGACCCTGCAACCACCCACCAGTGGACGTTCGCCGGCGGATGCACCGCCGTCGCACTTCGCCCGGAGCGCTCGCGGTTCGCAAACCGCGGCATCGCCGCCGCCGGCGGCGTCTGGTGCTTCCGCCGGATGAGCAGCGTGAGCGTGCTCACCTGCACCGACATCTACGCACCGAACAGCATCTGGCCGGTCGGCGGGCTCGTCGACGGCTCGTCATGGAGGCCGCTGTCCTGCACCTCGGCGGGCGACGCCACCGCAGTCCAGCACTCGTTTGCGGTCGACGTGAACACCGGCGCGGGCTGCTCGAGCAGCCCCTACCCGTGGTGGCCAAGCAGTCCCACCGTCCGCACCGAGGTCGTGACCCAGTTCACGACCGCGCGGGGCGCGGTGTTCAACACGGTCGACTACTCCCGCCCGGTCACGATCGCCGTGCGCGGCACCTGCCCGACGGGCGGCGGTGGCGGCGGCACCGGCGGCCCCGTCTGACCGACAACCTCCGTCCGGGCCGCGGCAGCGCGGCCCGGGCGGACCGCTACTCGTACTGAAGCGCGCTCAGGATGTTGAGGCGGGCGGCGCGGCGGGCGGGGAAGATCGCCGCGAGCAGGCCGACGAGGATCGCGGCGAGCACGAACACGACGATCGTGCCCCACGGCACGGCGAAGGGGATGTCGCCGAGGGCACGGTCAAAGAGCGCGGCGAGGCCGATGCCGACCGGGATCCCCAGGCACGCGCCGACCAGCGCCGTGATGACGGCCTCGTGGCGGATCATCCGCCGCGCCTGGCGGCGGGTCATCCCGACGGCGCGCAGCATCCCCAGTTCACGGGTGCGCTCGAACACCGAGAGGACGAGCGTGTTCACGATCCCGAACAGGCTCACGACGATCGAGAGCGCGAGCAGGATGTAGATCAGGTTGAGCTCGCTCTGGATCGAGGCCTCCTGCGAGCTCAGGAACTGCTGCTCGGTCTGGAGCTTGGCGTCGGGGAACGCGGCCAGCACGCGGTTGAGCGCCGCGGTGTTGGCGGCGGTGACCCCGCCCGGCGTCGCAATCAGCGTGAAGACGTTCTCCGGGTTTCGGTAGTACGCGTCGAAGGTGCGCGCCGAGATCGAGACGGTCGCAAGCGGGTTTCCGGCCTGCGGCGGGTCGTAGACGGCGGCCACCCGCAGCCGCATCGTCCGGCCCGCGGGCGTCTCGAGGCTGATCGGCGATCCGACGCTGAGGTGGTGCGCCTGCGCGAAACCCGAGTCGGCGATGGCGCCGCCGGCGCCGAGCGTTGCCATCACGCCGTTTCGGCCCTCCTTCCACTTGAGGGAAAGCAGCCTGGCAAGCCCTGGGTCGATCCCGGCCACGCTGATCGTGCGGCCAAAGGCGCGTGCCTGTCCGGAGCGCTCGCCGGCGACCACGGTCGCGACCCCGGCCCGGCGCAGCGCGTCGGTCGATCTCACCGACGTCGGCGTGAAGCCGCTCTGGGACGTGAGCACA
Source organism: uncultured Actinomycetes bacterium (assembly GCA_963813245.1). Classification (GTDB taxonomy): domain Bacteria; phylum Actinomycetota; class Thermoleophilia; order Gaiellales; family JAICJC01; genus JAICJC01. Next base: position 265,719 of record CAWEYE010000016.1, on the reverse strand, counting down.
TAGTCGCCGCGGAACTCGTCCTTGACAGCCCCGACGGTCGACTGCTTGAGCCCCTGCCCGAGCACCGCGAACGCGGTCACGAGGGCGAGCCCGATCATGAGCGCGGCGGCGGTCGAGGCGGTGCGGGCGGGGTTGCGCATCGCGTTTGAGCGCGCGAGCCGGCCCGCGGCGCCGCCGATCCTGGACGCCGGCCAGCCGAGCACGCGCGCGAGCGGCCGGGTGATGCTCGGCGCGACCATGGCGATGCCGAGGAAGACCCCGAGCACCCCGACCCCCAGCACCAGCAGCCGCGGGCCGGTCGCAAGCGCGGAGACGAACCCGCCGACGCAGACGAGCGCGACAGCCGCGGCGCAGACGAGCACCGCGACCGCGGGCCGCAGGCGCGCGAGCCGGGAACCCGGGAGCACCACCCCCTCGCGCAGGGCGGCGATCGGCGGAACGCGCGTGGCCCGCAGCGCCGGCGCCAGGCTCGCGACCAGCGTCACGCCGGTGCCGACTGCGAGCGAGACCACAATGGTGCGCGGCGCGAACACGAGCCCGGTCAGCGGCAGCTTGAGCCCTTCGGTCTTGAACAAGGCCTCGAGTCCCTTGGCCAGGCCGAGCCCGACGCCCAGCCCGACCGCCGATGCGAGGAAGCCCGTCACGAGCCCCTCGAGGATCACGGCGAAGCGCACCTGGCGCACGCTCGCGCCGAGCGTGCGCAGCGTGGCGAACTCCCGCGTCCGCTGGGCGACGGTGATCGAGAGCGTGTTGGCGATCACGAACGCCCCCACGAAGAGCGCGATCCCGCCGAACGCGAGCAGGAAGTAGCGCAGGGTCGTGATCGCCGAGTCGTAGTCGTTGAACACCGACTGCGCCTGCTGCCGGCTCGTGCGCACCCGCGTGTGGGCCGGCAGCACCGACCTGATCTGGGAGAGCAGCGCGGCCGTCGACACGCCGGGCCGCGCGGCGACGTCGATCTGGTCGAGCCGGCCGATGCGGCCGAACAGCCTCTGGGCGGTGGGAAGGGCGAAGATCGCGAGCGTGTCGCCCGCGAGCGACGTCGAGTTCCCGTAGCTCACGATGCCGGTGACGCGGTCGCGCTGCTCGCGTCCGCCGTTGACGATGATGCCGACGCGCTGCCCTGGCCGGAACCGCTGCGAGGACGCGGTCTCCGCGTCGATCGCGACCTCGCCGGGGCCCGTGGGCCACACGCCCGCTGAGAGCCGGAACGGGCTGAAGCGCAGCGAGCCCCGGTCGACGCTCCCGCCGAGCTGAAGCGCGCTCCCGCGCGATACGACGTTGCCGTCGGCGCCGACGATCTCGGCCAGCGCGCCGACCGCGCCCCCGGCGGCCCCGACGCCCGGCAGCCGTTCGATCCTCCCAAGCGTCGAAGCGGGGAACGGCGGCGCGTCGGCGCCACCGAACGCGGCCTTCCCGGTCACGATCGCATCGGACTTCGCGTACACACCGACCAGGAGCGCCCCGAGGCTCGCGTTGATCGTGTCGGTGAGGACGTAGGTGCCGCTCACCATCCCGACCCCCATCACGATCGCGAGCGAGGTCAGCGCGAGCCGGAGCTTGCGCGCGAGCAGGCCCTTGAGCGTGACCCGGATCACGACCCCAGCTGCTCATCCGCGAGCATGTCCGGGCAGTGTCGCACCGATCGCGCTCGCGCATACGTTCCCGACCACCATGTGGGTATCCGTCGTCCTGACGGAACCACGCGCACGACGGTCGAACCGAACGGAGGTCATCGATGCCACTCATACCTGCAGGCACGCTTCCCGGCGGAAACCTGGTCGGCGCCGACCACGGCGCGACGGTCTGCGTCATCCTCGACGAGAGCGACCCTGGCGGCGGGCCGCGGCTGCACCGGCATCCCTACGACGAGACCTGGGTCGTGGTCTCTGGGACGCTCACCTTCATCGCCGGCGAGGACGCGCTCGCGGCCGCGCCTGGAGACATCGTCGTCGTGCCGCCGGGGGTGCCGCACAAGTTCCGAAACGACGGCCCGGGGAAGTCGAAGCTCGTCTGCATCCACGCCAGCCCGACGTTCACGACCGAATGGCTCGAGTGAGGCGCCCAGGGGAGCGGGCACTCCCCTGGGCGCCGCGAGCCAACCCGGTCAGTAGCCGTACCCGCCGCCACCGTTCGACGTCGTCGCCGGGGCCGCAGAGGCCGCCGCGCCGACCGTGGCGGCCCGCCACGTGCCGACGTCCATCAGACCGTTGCCGGCGGCATCGCCGGCCGCACGATCGCTCGCGAATGTGTACAGCGGCAGCCCCTTGTAGGTGAGCTGCGTGGCGCCGTCGTCCGGGCGCTTCACGGTGCCGAGCGCGCCGATCCCGCCCGCGTGCACCGCGCCCTTCACGAGCAGCGGCTTCCACACCTGGGTGCATGGCGTGGAGCTCCCGGGAAGCTTGGAGGTCGTGGTGCAGATGAAGTGGCCGTTGCGCTCGGCCGAGAGCGTGTAGAGGGTCATGCCCTGATGGTTCACGAGCACTCTGCTGGATAGAGCGGCGTTCTGCGCCGTCGCCACGACGCCGCCTGCCTGGTGTGTGCCGGTGCTGCCCGAGCCGGAGGCCGAACCGCATGCCGCCGCCAGTGCGATCGATGCGACGGCCAGGGCTGCCCGTGCTCGTGTTCCGATGTGCCAGCTCATTCGTGATGCTCCTCTCGAGATCAGTCGTTTCGAGGACCTACGCACGCCGAACGGGGACGGGATTGTGGGCAGCGCAACAATCCGGTGGACGCCGGCGGCCGTACGCCCGCGGCGATCGGCGGGTGTGCGACGATGAGCCGGATGGAGCTCGCAGACCTGAGCGACGTCGCGGCTCACCTCGACGGAGTGTCCGAGCGGCGTAAGGCCGGGTTAGTGGAGTGGCGGTATCACGGACGCCTGGTTGCTCGGCAACTCGACGAGCGCCGGGTCGTGATCCGCTCGTCGTTCGACGTCCGGGACTTGCTGCTGCGATCGTTCCCCGAGACGTTCTCGGTGCCGACGCGGTTTGCCAAGCACATGATGATCGTGGCCGACCTGCGGAACGGGAACGCCGACGCCATTGAGGACGCCGTCATCGGCGCCTGGGAGCTTCAGTCCGGCAAGTAGCGCCCGGCCGCGCTCACATCTGCTCAACCCACTGCGAGCGCCATTCGCTGGCAGGGAAGGGATCGCAGAAGTACTGGGTCTCGCGGCACACCTTGCCGTCCTCGCCGAGCTCCATGATGCTGACGGTCTGATACGGCCGGTCGTCGTAGCTCAAAATGAGCTCGGTGATCCAGAGCCGGCCCGACCCGACCGTGCGCTTCACCGTGAATCGCTTGTGGTTCGGCTGGAGGGTGCGCGTCGTCTGAATGCTCTTGCGACTGCGGATGCGCTCCCCGGACTGGGGATACTCGAGCACCGCGTCCTCGGCGTAGATCTGGTGCTCCAGCTCGAAGTCCTGCGCGTCGGACGCAGCCCAGTGTGCTGCAAGCGCGGCACGGATCTCGTCGTCGTTCATGGGGCCGCAGGATACGCCCTGCAGAAGTCACGGCGATGAGCTCAGTTGGTCGTGGCGGGCACGCGCACGGTCGCCAGGAGTTGATCGCCGACCTTGGAGAAGCTCGTCAAGTCCGAGCTCTTGTCGGGGTAGACGACCGCGACGAACAGGTGCTTCGCGCCCCCGTACGTGACGTCGGCGAGGTACAAGCGCTGCACCTGCGAACCGGCGATGCCCCAGGTGTCCGTCCATTGCGGGAAGCCCAGGAAGAGGACGCACGGCCCGGTCGGGGCAGTTGGGATCCTCGTTCTTCGTGTGCTGGTTGACGCTGACGTCGACGACGGTGGCGGGGAGCGTTCCGATCCGGCCCGGTCGCGGCGTGCCCGTCTTCAGCGCGCTCGCCGATTGCATCCAATGCAGCAATCCCGCGGCCGTCGGCGGAACCCCCTGGACCTGGGTGTTAACCGGACCGGGTATACGTCCTCCCAGAAGACAGCGTTCTGCGGTGTCGCGGCCGGGGTCGCATTGAACTCCCCGGTGCTGTCCTGCTCGCTTGTCCAGGTCCCGTGGAGGGTGATTCGCATCCGGCCGCCGAAGAACCACTGGGTCGTGTAGGCGCCCGGCCCGATCGGCCCGGGCTGGGTCAGACCCGGGGGGGTTGCAGGCGGGGACGCAGCCCTGGAGGGGACTGCTGGTGGCCTGCGCGCTCGACGGAGGTGGCGATGTCGGCTCGCTGCCGGGTGTCGATGCCGAGGAACCGCTCGACCCGCATCCCGAGAGGAGCAGCCCAGCGTGCAGGCCCGCGGCTGGCATCGCGGCGGAGGCACGGCGGCGCGGCGTGAGGCGCATGGAAGGGTTCATGCCGTCAATGTCGCACGCGGCCGTCCCGGAAACGTTACGGCCCCAGCTGCCGCAGGTGCGACGCCGTACGCTCTCGGTTCTGTGCGCAAACGCCGGTTCTCGAGCTTGATCGAAGTAGGTACGCGAAAGCGGTCGGTGGATAGACTCGATCGTGCCGCGGCTCGGAGAGGTAATTCCGCGCGGCCGTGATCGCGCAAAGGGAGGAATGCCCGTGGATCGGATCCGCCGAGTCGACCACATCGCGGTCGCCGTCTCGAACACAGACGACGCGATCGAGCAGTTCAGCGATCGGCTGGGGATCGCCCCGGTGCACACGGAAGTGCTGTCACAGCCACGGGTCCGGCTCACCTACCTCGACGCCGGGAACATGTTCATCCAACTCGTCGAGCCACTCGACGGCGAAAGCGGGATCGCTCGCTTTCTCGAATCCAGTGGGCCGGGAGTGCATCACGTCTGCTTCGCCGTCGACGATGTCGTCAAGGCGGCCACTTCCAGGGACGCCGAGCCTTCCAGTGTCGTCGTCGGGACAGGACGTGGGCGGGTTTCCGCCTTCCCTCCCGGCGCCGGGTGCTGCGGGGTGCTGCTCGAGTACACGGAGTTCCGGTTCGACGAGGACGTGACCCGATCCGAGGGCTGGCTGCCGGACTAGGACACGTCGGCACGAGACCTGTCGGCGAGCAGGTCGTCGGCCAATCCGCGGTTCCGCGCGAGCTTCAGCCGTTCAACGCGGTGATCCAGCTTTGGCGTCCTCTCGCCGAGTCCATCGATCGCTGTGGCGTTCGAGAGCTCGGGGAGCAGGTTCGCGCCGACGCGCGACCAGGTCTCCGTGCCGCCGAGCGCCACGGCCTCGAACGGGCCGATGTGGCGCCAGCGCCGGGCAAGCCCCTCGCGCACCACCAGATCCACGGTCTCGGGGGTCGCCACTCCCTTCTCCACCAGCCACATCGCCTCGCGCAGAAGGGCGAACTGCAACCGGTTCCACACGAACCCGGGCACGTCCTTCGCAACCGTGATCGGGTGCTTGCCGATCGCGGCCAGCACCTCGCAGACGGCGGCCACCACGGATGCGTCTGTCTCGTCACCGGGGACGACCTCCACGAGCGGCATCAGGATGGGCGGGTTCCAGTAGTGCATACCGACGACGCGGGTCGACGCCCCGGCGCCTCTTCCCAGAGCGGTGATCGAGAGCGACGACGTGTTCGACGCGAGGATCGCGGTTGGCTCTACGGCAGCGAGCCCTCGCAGGACACCGACCTTGAGCTCGAGGTCCTCGGGGACCGATTCGATCGCGAGATCGAACCCGGGCGAGACGCGAGCGGAGAAGGCGGATCCGCGGCGGGCGCTATCAGCTTGGGCGGCGGTGAACATGCCGGTGGCCACAGCATCGGTGAGAGCATCATCGACCCGCACCCGTGCGCGCTCCGGGTCGCGGGAGATGAACTGCACGGTGTGACCGCCCAGGGCAAGCTCCGCCCCGATCTGCGAGCCCATGAGCCCGCAGCCAACGACCGCGATCTTCATACGCGCCGCCTCATGACGGGGCATCGGGGCACACCACCAGCTTGAGCCCCGCTCCGGCCGCAAGGCGCTCCCAGACCTGTTCGGCAGCCGCCAGGGTGAGGACGTCGGAGCGGACGCGGATCCGCCCGGACGCGATGTGATCGATCAGGGCGAGGTGGGAGCGTGTGAGTACGTCGTGCGGGACGGTGAGATTCGTGTACCCGAGCACGTCAAGATCCTTGCCACGTATGAGTCCGGATGGGACGGTCGCATCGGCCGCCGCCGACTGGCCCAGCTGGAGGACACGCGCTCCTCGCGCGGCGATGCCGAGCGCTGCGACGGCCGGTGCACCCCAGAGCACGTCGAAGATGAGCGTGGCGCCTTCCGGGCATTCCTCGGCCAGTGCACGGTCGAGCCCACGGGGATCATCGAGCGCGATCACCGCCTCGGCGCCGAGAGCGAGCGCCGCTTGGAGCCGGTCATGGTCACGACCGACCGCGACCACCCGGCGAGCGCCCAGCAGCCTCGCCGTCTGTACCGCCGCGGAGCCGACGGCACCGGTCGCTCCGAGCACGAGGACCCTGTCGTCGGGTCGCACCGGCGCACGCCAGGTCAAGGGGATCCACGCCGCGAGTGCCGCTGTCCCCGCCAACGCCGCCGTGAGCGGGTCCGTGCCCGCGGGCAGCGCGACCAGTTGGTCGTCGTCGGCGACGACCAGCTCCGCGCAGCCACCGTCGCGCGCGACGCCGAGCCCCCTCAGACATGCGAACACCATCGTTCCCGGAGCGTGCCTGCCGGAGGCGACCACGTCGCCGACGAACTCGACACCGGGGATGTACGGAACGGGTGGATGGCCGGCGAAGAACCGCCCGGCGGCGACCGAGACGTCGACCGGATTGAGCGGCGTCGCGCGAACACGGACGAGCGCCTCACCTGCGCTCGGGTCCGGATCGGGGCGTTCGGCAGCACGGGGCGGCCGGCCGATCTCACTGACGACGAGGGCCCTCACGAGGCGGCCACTGTATCGGAGCGACCCTCCGCGTCGCTATTTCGTAGAGCTTGAGCGAACATGAAGAACTGGCGCTCGCCGGCCACGGGGTGCTATGCCATGCTCGGCACCGGAGAACGTCCGCCGGTGTGACACGCAGTCCAGGGAGTGCCACGTGAAGGTCGCGATCGTGGGAGCGGGTGCGATGGGGTGCGTCTTCGGCGCTGCCATCGAGGAATCGGGCCCCGAAACGGTGCTCATCGACGTCAGCCCGGACGTTGTCGAGGCGATCTCGACCGCGGGCGTGATGGTGCGGCGGAACGGCGTTGACAAGCACGTGCCCCTCTCCGCGACACTCGACCCGGCGACGGTCGGACCGGTCGATGTTCTGATCATGTTCGTCAAGGGCTTCCACACCCGCTCGGCCGCACAGGCGGCGAGCTGCCTTGTGTCGGACGCGACCACCGTCGTCACGCTCCAGAACGGCCTCGGAAACGGCGAGATCCTGGGCGAGTTGTTCGCGGCCAGCCGGGTCGTCGTCGGAGTGACCGCGGAGAGCGGAACGAGTCTCGGACCCGGATGCGTCGATCATCCCGGGAGCGCCCTCACGGCCGTCGGGCCGCTGTCCGGCGTGGCGCACGACCGGTCGGAGCGCGTCGCCGGGATGCTGCGCAACGCCGGATTCGACGCGCACGCAACGGCGGCGATCGAGACCGAGATGTGGAAGAAGCTCATCGTCGGCGCGGCGACGCTGCCTGCCCCGGCGCTCACGGGAATGGCGTGCGGGCCGCTCTTCGCGCATCCGCAGATGTCGGCGCTCGTGGACGCCACGGTCAGGGAGACCGTCGCCGTCGCGCGCGCGCTCGGGCACGACATCGACGTCGAGGAGCGCGTCGCCTATACGCGCGAACTCTGCATCGCTGTCCCCGACGCTAAGGGGTCGATGGTGCAGGACATCGCGGCGGGCCGGCGCACCGAGATCGACACGATCAACGGCGCGGTCGTTCGAGCCGCGGACGAGTGCGGGGTCGACGTCCCGATCAACCGGGCGCTCGTGGCGCTCGTGAAGGGATGGGAGTCGGAGCGGGGCATCTCATGACGGCAGAGGGCCGCACGTCCGTGATTGAGGTCGACGTTGCTCTCGACGCACATGCCGAGGTCGGGGAAGGGCCGGTCTGGGACGTGGGGCGCGAGCGGCTCGTCTGGGTCGACATCTATCGGGACGCCGTGCACCTCTTCGACCCCGTGACAGGCGCGGATCACGCCATCGACGTCGGCCAGCACGTCGGCGTCGCGCGGCCGGCGGCCGGCGGCGGCCTCGTGCTCGCGCTCCGCGACGGCTTTGCGCACCTCGATCCGGCGACCGGGCGGCTCGAGTGCCTCGCGGCCGTCGAGGCGGACGTCCCCGGCAATCTGATGAACGACGGCGCGTGCGACCGGCGCGGGCGGTTTCTCGCCGGCACCACGAGCGTCGAGGAGACGCCGGGGGCGGGTGCCCTCTACCGCCTGACCGGAGACCTCACCGTCCAGGTCGTGCTCGCCGGGGTGACGCTGTCCAACGGGATCGACTGGAGTCCCGACGGCACGTTGCTGTACTTCGTCGACAGCGCTCTGCAGCGGATCGAAGCCTTCGACTACGCCTCCGACGGCGGTGTGAGCGGGAGACGCACGTTCGCTGAGATCCCACCGGGGGCGGGCATGCCTGACGGCCTCACCGTCGATGCCGAGGGTTGCGTCTGGGTGGCGCTCTGGGGAGGGTCCGCCGTCAGGCGCTACACACCGGGCGGCGAGCTCGAGCGGACGGTTGACGTACCTGCGCAGCTCGTCACGAGCTGCGCGTTCGGCGGCACCGACCTGGAGGATCTCTACATCACCACGTCCACATGGGAGCTCGACGCGGCCGCGCTTCGCGACCATCCGCACGCGGGGGCCGTGTTCGTCGCCCGTCCCGGCGTGCGCGGACTCCTGCCGACACCGTTCGCCGACACGGAAGGAAGCTGACCGATGAGATCGAGGGCCGCGCTCTTTCACCGTACGGGTGCCCCGCTCGAGGTCACGGAGATCGACGTCGAGGAGCCCGGCGCCGGAGACGTGCTCGTCAGGATGGTCGCCGTCGGCCTGTGCGGAAGCGACCTGCACGTCGTGCGCGGCGAATGGCCGCGCCCGACGCCGATGGTCCTGGGGCACGAGGGCGCCGGGATCGTCGAGGCGGTCGGCGCCGAAGTCGAGAACGTCGCCCCCGGCGACCACGTCGTCCTGTCCTGGGCACCGGCGTGCGGCACTTGCGGCCCGTGTCGTCGCGGCCGCCCCGGCGCGTGCCTTCGGCTGCGCGAAGCGTTCGGCAAGGGCACCCTGGTGGACGGCACCACCCGCCTGAGCCGTGCGGGGGAACCGATCTACCGCATGACCGCGGTCGGGGCACTGTCGGAGTACGTCCTGCTGCCGGCGTACGCGACGCTGGCGATTCCGGCCGACTTCCGAATCGACCAGGCGGCGCTGCTCGGGTGTGCCGCACTCACCGGCATCGGCGCCGTACGCAACGCCGTGAACGTCGCGCCGGGGTCGTCAGTGCTCGTGTTCGGCGCCGGCGGCGTCGGCCAGTTCATCGTCCAGGGCGCGCGAATCGCCCGCGCCGACCCGATCGTCGTCGTCGATCCGATCGAGAGCCGGGCGGACAAGGCGATCGAGTTGGGCGCGACCCACGCCGTGGCCCCTGACGTACTCGGGGAGGTGCTTCCTGCGTTGCTCGGCGAAGGGGCCGACTACGCCTTCGAGGCCGTGGGCCGGGCCGATTCCGAGGCGGCTGCGCTGCGGTGGACTCGCGCGGGGGGCACGGTCGTGCTGGTCGGGATGCCTCCGGTGGGCACACAGCTTCAGGTCGATCCGTTCGACTTCGCCGCCCGCGAAAAGACCCTCACTGGGTCGATCTACGGCTCGGAGGACCCGGCCCGCGCGCTCCCCGCGATGCTCGACCTCGTCCACAGCGGCGAGTTGCGTCTCAGCCCGCTCGTCGGGCCGACGTTCGGCCTAGACGAGGTGAACGAGGCGTTTGCCGCGACGATGTCGGGCGAGCCCCGGCGCGTCCTCGTCGGGTTTCGGTGACGTCGTGCTACGAGCCGGAGATCGTCGAGCGCTCGTTCCAGAGCCGGTCGACGTTCTCGAGGTGCACGCGCATGGCCTCCGCGGCGGCCTCCGCGTCGCCTCCCACGACCGCATCGAGGATCCGGCGATGGTGGACGACCGTCTGGCTGTCCGCACTCGGAAGCGCAAGGTTCGCGCGGCGCACCTCGAGCAGCGCCGCTCCGACCGCGTCGAGCAGCACCACGTAGAGGTCGTTGTGTGTCGCCCGCCCGATGGCCCGATGAAACTCGACATCGTGCATCGCGGCGACGTCGACGTCGTCGATGGCCGCCTCCACGCGCTCGCATGCCGCAATCAGCAGGCCGACGTCGGCGTCCGTGCGCCGCGCCGCTGCGGCTGCCGCCATCGGCACCTCGAGCACCGCGCGGATCTCGTGCACCCGCGCGTAGTCGAGCGTCTGCCCGCGGAGGTACAAGCTCAATGACTCGGTCACCGCGTCACCGCTGACCGGAGCGACCCGCAGGCCGCTTCCCGACCTGACCTCGATCAGGCCTTTGGCAGCGAGGATCATGACCGCCTCGCGCACGACGGTGCGAGACACGCCGAACTGATCGCACAGCGCCCGCTCCGAGGGAAGCCGCGCACCGGGTGCAAGACGGCCCTCGGAGATCGCCCGCATCAGCATGTCCGCGACCTGGTCAGACAGCCGGGGCTGACGCACGACGCTCTCAAATGCGAGGCCTTCGGATCCCGGGGTGCCGGCAGACATCGTGCACATAGCATGCCACACACCACGGCTTTCGGCACCTGGTATGATCGCATTTGGAATGCTTCAGCCGGAAGCACCCCTCCGACGCCCGCCCGCCAAGCGCATCTCCGAGGTTGCCGACTCCGTGGGCGTGAGCACGCACGCCCTGCGCTATTACGAGCGCGCGGGCTTGATCGACCCGATTGACCGAGCAGAGTCGGGCCACCGCCGGTTCACCGACGAGGATCTCGACTGGATCCGGTTCGTCACCCGGTTGCGTGCCACGGGTATGCCCATACGGCGCCTGCAGGAGTACGCGGCCCTTCGCCGCGGAAATGCCGGCACCGAGAAGCGGCAGCTAGCGCTGCTCGAGAAGCACCGCGCCGACGTGCTCGCCCGCCTGAGCGAGCTCCGCAGAAACCTCATGCTGATCGAACAGACGATCGAGGCATGCCGGAACCAAGCTGAGCCCCTGACCGATGCTGCGCCCGCCCACTGCGCCGAGGCGGAGCCCCCGCATGAGCGCGTCCGAGGAGGAACCCGTGGAATCTGACCGGTTGGATCCCGAGCCCGGCGGCGACGGCCGTCTCACCCGCAGCACGCTCCTCCGAGGGGCGATGGCAGGCGGTCTGGCGCTGGCCGGCCCCAACCTGCTGGCCGCGTGCGGCGGCTCATCGTCCCCCAGCAGCAGCGCGGCAGCGGCGGGCACACCGCAGCACGGCGGCAAGCTGCGCGTCGCGATGGTCGGCGGCGGCGCGACCGAGACGCTCGACCCGAATGCGGCCGTGCCGAACATCGATGCGGCGCGGGCGACGAACCTCTTCGACCGGCTCGTGCGGGTTCTGCCGGACCAGACGCTCGAGATGGATCTCGCCGAGTCGATGGAACCCAACGCCGATGCAACACAGTGGACGGTCAAGCTCCGCAAGGGCGTCGTCTGGCACGACGGCGCACCCTTCACCGCCGACGACGTCATGTACACGCTCAATCGAATGGGCGCTCCCAAGAGCGTGCTCTTCGGTGCGAACGTCTCGGCCATGATCGACCTCAAGGCGATGCGGAAGCTCGATCCGCACACGCTAGTGCTGCCACTCCACCTGCCAAGCGCCGAGTTCCCGCAGCTCTTCCAGCCGCCGCAGATGCAGATCGTCAAGAACGGTGAGACCGACTTCAAGCACCCGATCGGGACGGGCCCGTTCAAGTATGTGTCGTTCTCGCCTGGGCAGAGCAGTCTGTTCGCGAAGAACGAGCACTACTGGCGGAACAGCCGGCCGTACACCGACCAGCTGGAGATCATCTCGATCCCCGACGCGCAGACCCGGCTGAACGCCCTCACAACGGGCCAGGTGGATGCGATCGAGTACGTCCCCTACCCGCAAGCAAAGGCCGAGCTGACGTCGGGCACGATCACGATCGTGAACGCCGTGGGCTCGAGCATGGTGCCAATCTACATGGCCTGCGACCTCGACCCGTTCCGCGACGTCCGCGTCCGCCAGGCGATGCGGCTCATCGCCGACCGACCGGCGCTCGTGGAGGCCGCCCAGCTCGGGTTCGGCTCGGTCGGAAACGACGTCTTCGGCTACAAGCAGCCGGAGTACAACACTGAGCTCGACCAGCGCGTGCAGGACATCGGTCAGGCCAAGTCGCTCCTCAAGGCGGCGGGCAAGTCGGACCTTCGCATCACGCTCTACTCCTCGACCGTCTCGCCCGGAATGCTCGAGTCTGCGACGGCGTTCGCCCAGCAGGCCAAGCAGGCCGGCGTCACCATCGACGTCAACAACGGCCCGGCATCGAGCTACTTCGGCCCGAAGTACCTCAAGCAGAACTTCGCCCAGACCCAGTGGCCGGCGTTCGCGCTCTACTCGTGGTATCAGCAGGCGATGGCGCCGAACGCGCCGTTCAACGAGACCCACTGGAGCGACCCCCAGTGGGACAAGCTCTACAACCAGACCCAGGCGACTCTGGACGCCACGAAGCGCAAGGAGATGAACTTCGAGCTCCAGCAGATCCTGTGGGAGCGGGGCGGCTATCTGATCTGGGGCTTCTTCCCGCTGCTCGACGGCGTCGGCAAGAACGTCCACGGCGCCGTGCCAAACGCGAACAACGTCCTGTCCAACTTCAACTTCCAGGACTTCTGGCTCTCGTGACGCTGAGGCGGGGAGTACGCTCTTCCTAGTGGACGCGGACGTTCTCGACCCCCCCGTCTCCACGCCGCGGAGCGGATCGGCCCACCCCCTCGCGTGGTTCCTCGCAAAGCGGATCGTGGCGGCGGCCGTCACGCTGTTCGCGATCTCAATCCTGATCTTCGTCGGCACGTCGGTTCTGCCGGGCGACGCCGCCTCCGCAATCCTCGGGCGCGATGCGACCCCGTCCTCGCTCGCCGCCCTGCGCGAGCAGCTGCACCTGAACCAGCCGTTGACCGAGCAATACGTGCGCTGGATCGGCGGTGTGCTCCACGGTGACCTGGGCCGCTCGGCGGCGAGCGGTATCCCGATCACGACGCTGATCTCCGACCCTGTGAAGAACAGCGCGATCCTCGCGGGCTGCGCCGCGCTCCTCCTGATCCCGCTGGCGCTGGTGCTCGGCGTCCTCGCAGCGACCCGGGCGGGGCGAGGGCTCGACCACTTCATCTCGCTGAGCTCGCTCGGCGCGACGGCGCTGCCCGAGTTCGTGACCGGCACAATCCTCATCCTCGTGTTCGCACTCCACCTGAACGTCCTGCCGGCGGTGTCCTTCCTCACTCCGGGTCAGAGCCCGCTCCAGGATCCCACGATCCTCGTGCTACCAGTGGCAACGCTGCTCGCGGCTTCGCTCGCCCAGACCGTGCGGATGGTGCGCGCAGGCATGGTCGAGGCGCTCAAATCGGACTACGTCGAAATGGCTCGATTGAACGGCTACGCGGAACGCAGCGTCGTCCTCGGGCACGCACTGCGAAACGCGCTCGGGCCGACCGTCCAGGTCTTCGCCCTGAATATTCAATGGCTGGTCGGAGGCATCGTCGTGACGGAGTACGTGTTCGGCTACCCGGGGATCGGCCAGGCGCTCGTGAACGCCGTCGCGGCGCGCGACATCCCGTTCGTGCAAAGCATTGCGCTCCTGATCGCCGCCGTCTATCTCGCGCTCAACATCGTCGCCGACATGCTGCTCATCCTGCTTGTGCCGAAGCTGCGGACGGCGGCATGAACGCGGTTCCCGGCCCGGCGCCGGGACGCACGGCGGCCCGGCTGCGGTTCGCGCGGTCGTGGTCGGGCCGGATCGGGCTCGTGCTCGGCGGCGCGATCCTCGCGATCGCGCTCCTCGGCCCGCTCTTCGCGTCGCATTCCCCGGCCGAGCTGGTCGGGCCTCCGTACCAGTCACCGACGAGCGCCTTCCCGCTCGGGACCGACTTCCTCGGCCGGGACGTGCTGAGCCGGGTGCTGTGGGGCGGGCGGTCGGTGATCGCCCTTGCAGGCGCCGCCACCGCCCTGGCATACGTCTTCGGCATCTCCATCGGGTTGTTCGCGGGCTTCACGCGCTCGATCGCGGACTCCGCGCTCATGCGATGCATGGACGTGCTGCTCGCGTTCCCGCCGATCATCCTTCTCCTCGTCCTTGCGACGGGAGCGGGCCCGAGCGCCTGGGCGCTCATCATCGGAGTCGCGATCACCCACGTCCCGGGGATCGCGCGCATCGTGCGGGCGGCGACGCTCGAGACGTCGGTGCGCGGGTACGTCGAGTCGGCGGTTGCCAGGGGCGAACAGATCTCGTTCATCCTGCGCAGGGAGATCCTGCCGAACATTGCACTCCCGATCCTCGCCGATGCCGGCGTCCGCCTGACAGGCTCGATTCTGCTGGTGGCCTCTGTGAACTTCCTCGGCCTCGGCCTCCAGCCGCCCTCGGCCGACTGGGCGCTCATGATCTCGGAGAACCGCGGCGGGCTCACCATCCAGCCGTGGGCCGCCGTGGTGCCGATCGTCCTGATCGCCGGCCTAACGATCGCCGTCAATCTCGTCGCCGACGCGTTCGCCCGCGGCCTCGGCCGGTCTGTGGAGCGGGCGCGGATCGCGCGGTGACCGAGCCCGTCCTGACCGCCCGCGACCTGCGCCTTGACCTGACCGCGGGTGATGCGGTGGTCGAAAGCCTGAGCCTGGATGTCGGGGCCGGCGAGATCGTCGGGCTCGTCGGCGAGTCCGGCAGCGGGAAGACGACGACCGCGCTGGCGCTGCTCGGATACCACCGGGCGGGTGTCCACCGGGCGAGCGGAGACGTCACCATTGCCGGTGAACGGCTCACGGGCTATCCCGAGCCACAGCTGCGCCGAGTCAGAGGGCGGGTCGTGGCTTACGTCCCACAGGAGCCGGCGATGGCGCTCAACCCGTCGATGCGGATCGGCGACCAGATCGTCCGGATGCTGCAGGCGCATTCCGACGAGCACGCGGATGCCGAGACGATCGGACGGGCGCTGCGCCAGGTCGACCTCCCCACCGACCCCGGGTTCACGCGCCGGTACCCGCACCAGCTGTCGGGCGGACAGCAGCAGCGGGTCGCGATTGCCATCGCGCTCGTGTGCCGGCCGGCAGTCGTGGTGTTCGACGAGCCGACGACCGGACTCGATGTGATCGTCCAGGAGGGGCTTCTGAAGGAGATCAAGCGGCTCGCGACGGACACGGGCCTCGGCATCGTCTACGTCTCGCATGACCTGGCCGTTGTCGCCTCGATCGCCGATCGGATCGCGGTCATGTACGCCGGCCGGATCGTCGAGGAGGGGCCTGCGCACGACCTCGTGCTGGCGCCGAAGCACCCGTACACGCACGGCCTCGTGTCGGCGATCCCCGACCCGCTCGTGCCTCGCCGTCTCCGAGGGATACCAGGCGTGGCCGTGGGCGTTGGCGAGCGCGGATCGGGCTGCGCATTCGCGCCGCGATGCACACTGCGAGTCGCGCGGTGCGAAGAGACCATGCCGGAGCTCGAACGGGTGGCGCCGGGCCACTCGAGCCGCTGCTTTGAATGGACGAGGACGCCGGTGCCGGCGGTCGAGCCACCGATCTCCAACCGCGCGTCGGGCGAACCGCTGCGGCCGGTTCTCGAGGTCGCCGGCCTGATCGCCACGCACAGGACGCGGTCAGACGACGTTGTGGCGGCCCGCGACATCACGTTTGTGATCGCCGCGGGCGAGTGCGTCGCCCTCGTGGGCGAGTCCGGCAGCGGCAAGACGACCATCGCACGCTGCATCGTGGGCCTGCATGAGCCGGACTCGGGAACGATCGCCCTCGATGGCACGCCCATCGCCGCTCGAGCCTCCAACCGCCCGGTCGAGGTGCGCCGGCGCGTCCAGATCGTCTTCCAGAATCCGTACGACTCCCTGAATCCGCGCCACACCATCGCCCAGATCATCGAGCGCCCCGCCCGGCAGCTGCGGGGGCTGGGGCGAGCCGAGGCGCACGCGGAGGCCCGATCGCTCCTCGAGCTCGTCCGCCTTCCTGCGAGTATCGGTCCGCGATACCCGGCGGAGCTCTCGGGCGGCGAGCGCCAGCGCGTGGCGATCGCCCGGGCACTCGCTCCCCGTCCGGATCTGCTCGTCTGCGACGAGGTGACTTCCGCGCTGGATGTGTCGGTGCAGGCCGCCGTGCTCGAGCTTCTCGCCGAGCTGCGCCGGGAGTTGTCGCTCAGTATGCTGTTCATCACCCACGACCTCGGGGTCGTGACGAGCATCTCCGACCGCGTGCTCGTCCTTCAGCACGGTCGCGTCTGCGAGGAGGGTACGGTCGCGAGGTTGCTCGACCGACCGCATGAGGAATACACGCGGCGACTGATCGCTGCCGCCCCGCGCCTCATCGGCAGCGAGGCCGTGCCAACTCGGGCCGGGCCGGGTGGACCGCAGTGAACACCACCGCGGGTTCCGGTTCAGGTGGCCAGCTGGCGGGGAAGCGCGCTCTCGTCACAGGCGCCGGCAGCGGCATCGGACGCGCCACGGCCGAGCGGTTCGCAGCCGAGGGGGCGTGCGTCGCCGTCGTCGACGTCGACGCGGCCGCCGCGGGCCGGACGGCCGATGCGATCGTGATGTCCGGCGGCCGGGCACTGGCGGCGACAGCCGACGTGAGCGTCGAGTCGGAGATCGCGGCGGCCGTTTCGAGAGCCGCCAGGGAATGGGGCGGTCTCGACATCGTGATCGCCAACGCTGCGGTTGAGCCCGTGGAGGCCGACGCAGCGGTGGACGAGCTCGCCACGGAGGTCTGGATGCGCGTGCTCGAGGTCAACCTGACCGGCGTCTACCTGACATGCAAGCACGGCGTCCGCGAGTTGCTTGCGTCCGGTGGCGGTGCAGTCGTGTGCACGGCGTCACCAACCGGGCTGTACGGATTGGCACCGGGCGAGGATGCATACAGTGCCAGCAAGGCCGGTGTCTACGGGCTCATCCGGGTGATGGCGAGCGACTATGCAGGGCGGAACATCCGCGTGAACGGCGTCATGCCGGGATTTGTCGACACTCCGCTCACACGAGCGGTGGTCGACGACGACGCGCGGCGGCGTGCGGCCCTGCGCGCCGTGCCGCTCGGCCGGGTCGCCCGTCCCGAGGAAATCGCCGCAGTGATGACGTTCCTCGCATCGGACGAAGCGTCATACGTCACCGGCGCGGTGTGGGCGGTCGATGGGGGGATGACCGCCGTGTAATGCAGACGAGGCGAGCGCTCCCCAGAAACGCGACGACCCGCACAAGATGGTGCGGGTCGTCGGGGCTAGCTCGCCTTGCGGATCGCCGCTGGTGCGTCGGCCTGCCGGTGCGACCGCGCCGCAGCCCGTGGCTCGTCGACGGGCTGGCGGAACGCGATCGAGAGCCGGTTGAAGCCGTTGATCGAAACGATCGCGTAGGTGAGCGCCACGATCTCGTCCTCCGTGAACCAACGTTCGAGCTCGGCGTATGCCGCGTCGCAGGCATGCGTGTCCGCGATCATCGTCACCTCCTCGCTCCATCGGAGCGCCGCCCGCTCGCGATCGGCGTAGCAGGAAGCGTCGGGCCACACCGGGAGAAGGTGCAGGCGGAGGTCGGTCTCGCCCCTGGCTCGGGCGGCGCGGACGTGCGTGTCGACACAGTACGCGCAGCCGTTCAGCTGCGACACCCGCACCTTCACGAGCTCCACCAGCGCCGGGTCGAGCGAGCTATGGCGCACTTCGCGCGCGAGGCCGATCATGGCCTTCATCGCGCCCGGCATCACGTCTGCGTACTGAGAGCGCATGGTTGGCCTCCTTTGGGGCTGCGGTCGTCGTCCCCGAGCCCCGTCTTCCTAGCCCGGGATCTCATCGGGGCCATCATGAGTGGCCGAATGTGACGTCGGGCAGGAGGCGGTCGGCCCAGCGCGGCAGCCACCATGCCCACGGGCCGAGCAGGCGCAGCGCGACGGGGATGAGGATGAGCCGGACAAGCAGCGCGTCGAGCAGTACCGCAACGCCCAGGATCACGCCCATCTCCTTGGGCGGCAGCGGGCCTGGAGAGCGCGAAGGTGAAGAACACCGCCACCATCACGGCGGCGGCGGCGAGGATTACGCGTCCGGAGTGGGCGACGCCGCCGATCATGGCGTCGCGGGGATCGCCGGAGCGGTCGTGGTGCTCCTTGGCGGAGGCGAGCAGGAACACGGTGTAGTCCATCGCGATCGCGAAGATCATGGCGAAGAAGAACACCGGCCCCCACGCGTCCAGGAACCCCTGCGGCTGGAAGCCCAGGAGCGACGCGCCGTGGCCGTCCTGGAAGATCAGCCGGGCGACGCCGAAGGCTGCGCCGGTCGCGAGCAGGTTCGTGAGCACACCGACCAGCGCGATGACGGGCGCCTGCAGGGCGACCAGCAGGAGCAGGAAGCCGAGCGCGAGCACCACGCCGATCACGCGGGGGGTTGCTCGTGCAAGCGCGGTCTCGAGGTCGTGGTTCTCGGCGGTCGCGCCGCCGACCATCGCGCCGACGGGAAGGTCGGCGCGCACGCGGTCGATGGTCGCGCCGATCGTGCGGCTGGAAGGGTCGGTATTCGGGATCGCCTGGATCAGCGCCAGGCCGCCGCCGTGGTCGAGCTGCGCCGGCATCACCGCCGCGATGCCGCGGTCAGCCGTGAGCACGCGCGCCGCCTGCGTTCGCTCGGCGGCGGGCACGACCACCTGCAGCGCGCCGGGCGAGCCCGGGCCGAAGGCGTGCGCGACCTGGGTGTAGCCGACGCGAGAGCTGTCACCGGGTGGGACGACCTTGATCGACGGCATGCCGGTGCGCAGGCCGACGATCGGAGCGGTCAGGATCAGCAGCACCGCCAAAGCCGCTGCCCCGAACCGGAGCGGATGGCGCCAGATGCGCTCGGCCCACGCGGCGAAGCGCGGCGAGCGATGCTCGCCCGAGTGCACCCATCGCAGCGCGAGCCGGTCGACCCGGTGCCCGAGCCACGCGAGCACGGCGGGGAGCAGCGTCAGCGCGGCGGCCAGGACGAAGACAACCGCGACCATGATCCCGAGCGCCATCGACCGGAACGCGGGGCTCGGCACCAACATCACGGCGGTGAGCGAGATCAGCACCGTCACTCCCGAGAAGAGCACCGCCTTGCCGGCCGTGTCCATCGTCACCGCGGTCGCCTCGACCGGGCTAAGGCCGGTGCCGAAGAGCGCGCCGCGGAACCGGGCGACGATGAACAGGGCATAGTCGATGCCCAGCGCGAGGGCGAACATGAGCGCGAAGTTCATCGCCCAGATCGAGATGTCGGCCAGCTGCGTGCCCAGGAAGAGCACGCCGGCGCTCGCGACCAGACCGGTGATCGTCAGCATCAGCGGCAGGCCGGCGGCGACCAGCGACCCGAACGCCAGCACGAGGATCAGGAGCGTCACCGGCCAGCTCAGGAGCTCGGAACGCATCATGGCGGTGCGGTTCGCCGTGTTGAAGTCCGACCACATCGCAGACGCACCGGTCGCGTTCACCGTCACACCCGCCGCGCCGGCGGCGTGAAGCGGACCCTTGAGACGATCGGCGGCACTCACCATCCGGGTCGGGTCAAGCGCCGCGCCGCCCATCACGACCGCGGTGTGACCGTCCCGGGAAAGCGACACGCCCGGCCGCGGCGGCATGACCGCGGCGACCGCCGGGTCGGAGCGCAGGATCCGCTCCACCCGGGTGACGGCAGCGCTGAAGGCGGGGGCGGACGCGGTCAGCCGAGCAGAGTGCACGACCACCATGAGCGCCCCGGAGCTCTGACCCGCGAAGCGCTTCTGGATGACCGCGCGCGCCTGCACCGACTGGGAGCCGTTGGCCTGCCAGCCGGCGCCCGAGAGCGCCGTCTCCACGCGCGGGGCGAAGGCACCGAACACCACCGCGATCGCGACCCACGCCAACACCACCGCACGCACGTGCGTGGCCGTGAAACGGCCGAGACGCCCGATCGGGCCGACCGCGCTCATCGCGGGCACCCCGACTCGAGCCCGGCCGCCCTGCGCAGGAGCAGCGACGCCGGGCAATCCCCACAATCACATACAACCACTGGTTGACACCGACAAACGCGACGAGCAGCAGAAACCACGGGCTGACGACGGCAGACAGCAGCGCACCCATCAGAACCATGCTTCCGGCGAGACCGAACAGCACCCGCTCCAGCGACGGGCGCCGGCGTGCCGACGAGATGCCGCTCACGATCGTGCCGCCTGCAGCTGGGACGCGGCGCCGAGCAACTCGGCCAGTTCCGCGACCGACTGCTGCAGCGCCCCGCACACCGTTTCGCACAGCGCGAAGATCGTCTCGTCGGCGATGGCGTACACGACCCGGGTGCCCTGCTTGCGGCGGCCGACGATGCCGGCCGCGTGCAGCACCCCCAGGTGTCGCGACACGTTCTGCTGGGTGGCGCCGAGCGCCTCGGTCAGCTCGCCGACCGACGCCTCGCCGTCGCGCAGGCGGTCGAGCAGCTTGATCCGAACCGGCTCGCCGATCACCCGGAACCGCTCGGCGATCAGGTCGACCAGCGGATCCGGGAGCGGGTGGGGAACTGTCACGTGAATCTCTCCTTTACTCGTCATCTCCGTCATGATACTCTACCAGTCTACAGTTGTAAAGGAGGAGATGGAGATGTCCTTACCGCAGACCACTGCCTACGCCATCACCACGACCGTCGACCTCGACTTCGACACCGCTGTCACCCGTGTCCGCGAGGAGCTGGCCAAGGAGGGATTCGGCGTGCTCACCGAGATCGACGTCCAAGCGACGCTGGAGCAGAAGCTGGGCGTCCACGGCGAGCCCTACCTGATCCTCGGCGCCTGCAACCCGACCCTCGCCCACCAAGGCCTCGGCATCGAGCCCGACCTCGGCGTGCTCCTGCCATGCAACGTCGTCGTGCGCACCGACGACGACGCCGTCCGGGTATCGGCGATGGAGCCCGACGCAGCCATGCGCCTGGCCGCAAACCCCGACCTCGCCCCGCTCGCCACCGAAGCACGCGAGCGCCTCGAGCGCGCGCTCTCACGGATCTGACCCGAAGGGATCCCCAATGCACACCATGAGTACTGAAACCCCTGGCGTCACCGACCCCGGGACTTCACGCGGCTCCAGGCCGCAGGTGGTCGTCGTCGGATCGAGTTTCGCCGGCCTGACCGCCGCACTCGAGGCCAAGCACCGGCTCAAGGATCGCGCCGAGGTGACGGTCATCGACCAGCGCGACTACTTCACCTTCATCCCGTCGCTGATCTGGGTGCCGTTCGGAAAGCGCGACGCCGACGACATCACCTTCCCGCTGGAACCGGTCTACCGCAAGCAGGGCATCCGCTTCGTGCACGCCCAAGCGGAGCAGTTCGACCTCACCGGCCAGATCGTCAAGACCGACCACGGCCCGGTCGCCTATGACCGGCTTGTGATCGCCACCGGCCCGCGGCTCGCGTTCGAGCGCATCCCCGGCCT
The DNA here is from genome assembly GCA_963813245.1 of uncultured Actinomycetes bacterium. Taxonomy (GTDB): domain Bacteria; phylum Actinomycetota; class Thermoleophilia; order Gaiellales; family JAICJC01; genus JAICJC01. Next base: position 244,194 of record CAWEYE010000016.1, on the reverse strand, counting down.
CGGCCCCCACGGCGGCCACACCCAGTCGGTGTGCACGCTCGACCACACGCTCGAGACGCGCGACGCCTGGCAGCGCTACTTGAAGGATCCCGGCCCGGTCGTCGTCGGCACCGCCCAGGGCGGCTCCTGCTTCGGCGCCTCCTACGAGTTCCTGCTGAACACCCGCCACCAGCTCCAGAAGGCCGGACATGCCGACCAGCCGGTCACGTTCATCACCTCCGAGCCGTTCCTCGGCCACTTCGGCCTCGGCGGCGTGGGTGATTCGGAACGTCGCGTCGAGCGGCTGTTCGCGAAGCTCGGCATCCGCGGGATCCCCAACGCCAGCATCGAGTCTGTGAGCGAGGGCGAGATCCGGCTCGCAAGCGGCGAGGTGCTGCCGTTCGCGTTCGCGATGATCGTGCCGCCGTTCACCGGCGTCGACGCGGTCACCCGCACCGAAGGGCTCGCCAACCCGGCAGGATTCATCCCCGTCACCGACGAATACCGCCACCCCGACCATCCCGAGGTGTTCGCAGCCGGGGTCGACATCGCGATCGCGCCGCCACAGCCGACGCTGGTGCCGACCGGCGTGCCCAAGACCGGGCACATGAGCGAGCACATGGCCAAGATCGCGGCCGCGAACATCGCCGCCGACCTCGGCGTCGGCGACCACCAGCACGTCTCCGTCGACGAGCTCGGCGCCATCTGCATCCTCGACGCCGGCAACACCGGCCTCGCCATCAAGACCGACCGCGTCCTCGGCGGCGGCAAACACACCCACGTCATGGCAGGCCCCCAGGCACACTGGGCCAAGGTCGCCTTCGAGCAGGTCTTCCTCGCAGCCCGCAAACGCGGATCGCTGGTCGTGTGATGAGCGCCCCCGTCTACACCACCGGATCCTGGCGACCGTTCCCCGGCCACGAGGACGCCTTCCTCGACGCATGGCAGGAGTTCGCGAACTGGTCGTGCCACCTCCCCGGAGCACAGCTCGGGCTGCTCACACGCGACCTCCGCGACCTCGACCGATTCGTCAGCTTCGTCGGCTGGGACAGCATCGACGCCGTCCGCGCCTGGAAGTCATCGCCGGAGTTCAAGCCGCACATGGCCCGCGTCCAACAGCACATCGACAAGTTCGCACCGACCGAGCTCCAGGTCGTCACCACGGTTGACGCAGGCGCTTCCGCGGACGACATCGGCTAGCGATCGGCGTGGTCTTTGACCGGATCCAACTCGTGCGCGCGCAGGACGGCCGCTATGACGGCATGACGCTCGCGTACTTGAACGCGGTGTCGACGGCGAGCGTGACGACGACGGCATCCGGCCCCAGCCGCTCGGCCAGGCGGAGCGCGCCGACGACGTTTGCGCCGGTCGAGATGCCGGCGTAGACGCCCTCCTCCCGGCCGAGGCGCCGGGTCATGGCGACCGCCTCGTCGTCGCCGATCGCCTCGACGCGGTCGACCTTCGCGGCATCCCACAACGGAGGCACGAACCCAGCCCACCCCTGCATTGCAAACGCGCCGGACGGGCCGCCGCCGAGCGCCGCGGAGCCGGCGGGCTCGAGCCCCTGGAGCGCGACGCCCCGCGGCCGCAGCGCGTCCGACACCCCGAGCAGCGAGCTGGCGGTGCCAATGCCCTGGCAGAACGCGGTCACCCGGCCGCCCGTCTGCTCCCAGATCTCGCGCCCGAGCCCGTCGCGGTGCCCGGAGACGATGTAGGGGTTGCGGAACTGGTCGGTGGCGTAGTGGCCGGGGCGGCCGGCCAACTCGCCCGCGCGCTCCACCATGTTGTGGATGTCCTGCGACGTGACGCGCGGGCGGCCCTCGACCGACGGCACCACGTCGACCTCGGCGCCGAGCGCATACAGAAGCTGAAAGCGCTCCTCGGTGAAGCAGTCGGCCATCACGATCAGCGCCCGGTACCCCTTCGCCGCGCAGACCATGGCGAGCGCCGGCCCGGTGCTGCCGCCCGTGTACTCGACCACCGTCGTGCCCGGGGCGAGGAGCCCGTCGCGCTCGGCGCCCTCGATCATCGCGAGCGCCATCCGGTCCTTCATCGATCCCGTCGGGTTCGCGTACTCCAGCTTGATCCACAGCTCGGCGCCGTTCGCCGGGACGCACCGGCGCAGCCGTACGAGCGGGGTGTTCCCGATCGCATCCAGGATCGAGCCCGTACGCAGGCCGGGTGGGTGACCGGACGCCATTGCCCTGCTCAAACGCGACACCGGCCTCGGCGTATTCCGCAGCGGGCGCACGTCCAGGCGTCGCCGGCGGGCTGGATACCGCCTACTTCGGCGGCAGCGAGCGGGCGTAGGCCGTCCCGCGCTCGACCCAGGCGGCGAGCCCGTCGCCGTCGAGATGTTCCCCGTCTACCCGCAGCCAGCCCGCCATCTCGCGGCCTCGCATCACGGCGGGGTAGGCGGGGGTCGATGCCACCAGAGCTTCGGACTGGGCAGGGTCGACGCGCACCAGCGCGCCGCCCTGGCCGCTGGCCGCGATCGCCATGTTGCCCCCGACCAGAAACGCGAGGCCGCCGAACATCCGCTTCCTGGTGACGGCAGGGTCGGCCCCGACCTGCACCCGGATCCGCCCGGCAAGCTCCTCGTCGTACGCCACGCGTCGATCGTACGCGATCGGCGTCAATTCGCGGGTATCGCACGCGCGCGAGCGGATGGATTCGGGCCACCTCCGAGCCGCGCGGTTAGACCGACTCTCGGCGCACCCGCCGGCCGGTCCGCCGTGACCCGGCGGACGCGGCTGCCAGCGAACCGGCCGCGGCGACCAGCAGGCACGTCCCAGCCCCCATGCCAGCGACGATGACCGGCGCGAGCGTCGTCTCCGCCCCGACGATCACGGCGAGGACAGCGGAGGCGGTCACGGCCACACCGATCCCCGTCAAGAAGGGCGTCTCGACCACGCCCGCCGAGGCCAGGATGAAGAGGCCCACACCTGCGCACACCCACACCGGTACCCATTGGGCGGCAGCGACAGCAGCGAGGACGCCCGCCCCGGCGAACACCGGCACCGCGACGGCAACACCGATCCGGATCGCGCGCCGCCGGCGTGCCGCGGCTGCAGGCGCCCGAGGCCCCTGATACCGGCCGGCGGCGAACATGAGACCGACGAGGGCGATCAGCAACCCCGCCGAGGCTCCGACCTCGCTGACCAGGTTGGCAGAGGCCGGCTCGCCGCTTCTCGCCCACGCGAACCAACCCGCGGCGCATACCCCGTCGACGGCCGCGGTAAGCCCCCGCGTCCTGGGGTCGATGATCATGCCCATCCCGCAGACTTCACCGGCCGCGTGACGGTTCCTCCCATGGCGATACGGGCGCCTGTCCCATGGCGGCCTGGTGGAATCGGCCGCGTAGCCGTCGGCGGGCGCTACCGGCAGTGCGACCGTGGGCGGCGGATGTCCGCCAGCAGCGCGCGGATCACCGACGGGTTGCTCGGGAGCGAGAAGTGGTCGACGCCGGGGTGGTTGGTGAGCTCGAACCGGAAGCACGACATCGCCCGCCACGCGCGCACCGCGCCGTTGGTGATGTCCTCCTGGTTGACGTCGCCGTCGCGGGTGAAGAACGTCGCGGTCGCCGGGTCGAGCACCTGGCCGACGTTGAGGTTGGGGAGGACCGCGCCGACCACCGTGGGGATGCCCGAGCCCTTCTCGGCGTGGACGTCGACGTCGGGGAAGTGCGCCCGGTCGGCGAACCGCACGAACCCGATGTAGTGGCGGGCGACCGGGATCAGCCAGCGCAGATGCGCGTCTCGCAGCAGGCGAGGCCAGTCGGCCGGCGTGTAGCTGCGGCCGGTCGCCGCGTCCTTCACCACGACCTCGCGGCGGCCGAAGATCTTCGGATCGGCCGCGCTCATCCAGGACGACGGGGCGGTCAGGTACATCCGCGCGCTGGTGCCGGCCTGGGCCGGCGTCGTCGGATAGGTGAAGTCCTCGATGTTGAGCCCGGTGAGCAGGATCGAGTAGAGCGATCCCTGGCCGGGCAGGTTGCCCGCGATCGGGCTGAAGCCGTGGATGTAGTGGTGCCGCCAGGCATGCGACGTGTGCGTCAGCAGATACTGGGCGTAGAGCGGGCCGTTGGAGTGGCCGATGAGCTGGACCGGGCGGTCGCCGTTGGCGCGGTAGGTACGCTCGATGAGGCGTTTCGTGCGGCCCAGGAACCCGCCCATGTCCGGCGTCAGGCGGGCGTCGTAGCCGGCGACCCGGATGTCCCGGCCGGCGACGTACCCGGCGGCCTCGAGGGCGTGGTAGAGCGGCTGGTAGAACGGCGCGCTGGCCGGGCTGCCGTAGTGCAGGATGCGCACCGCGACGCCACGCTGGTTCGAGAACCTCAGCCGCATCGGCTGGCGCGAGCGGCGGTCGTAGCGCAAGGTCAGGAGCTCGTCGCGGCAGACCTGGCTGAAGGTCGTGCCCGGGTGCGGATTCAGGAACCAGTCCTGGAACGAGCCCGACCGCGGGCAGCCGGGAAACGCCGTCTGGTCTTGCACCGCGACCTCGAGCTTCGTGAAGTGGAACGCGGGGAAGAGGACGACCGGCGTGAGGTCGCGCTGGCCGGATCCGGCGCCCCCACCCGCAGCGGGCAGGAGCACCAGCGCCGCAGCTGCTACTGCGAGGAGTCCGATCGTTCTCCGCACCTGCGCGATGCTAGCAGCCCGAGCGCTGTGGCCGGCTTCCGGCCTCGCGCCGCCACAAAGGCACGAACGCCCCCAGCGCCACGACCTCGACCCCAAGGTCGAGGTCTCCCTCGCCCTCTCGGCGGGACTTGCTGAACGCCTAGAAATGGAGCGACCGCCCGGAGGCGGTCGCACCAAAGTGGCTATAGCGGGGGCAGGATTCGAACCTGCGACCTTCGGGTTATGAGCCCGACGAGCTACCGGACTGCTCCACCCCGCGTCGGAGCCAAAGATTTTAGCAGATGCCCTAAGATCCCGACGATGGTGCTGGTCGCGGTGATCGTGTGGGTGGTGGTCGTGGGAGCGTGCCTCGCATACGCGCTCGTCTGCGGCCTGCGCACCTACCGGCGGGTGCGCGCCGCCCAGGCCACGATCCAGGGCCGGCTCGCCGTGCTCGAGGGCGAAGGCCTCGGCGTGCTGGAAGAGCGCACGGCCGAGCTGAACGAGAAGGTGGCGCGGATGCAGGCGGCACTCGAGCGGCTCGAGCATGCGCTGGCCGGGCTCGACGTGCTGACCTCGTCGGTCAGCGGCGCCGGGACGGTGCTGCTCGCGCTGAGGCGGATCGCGCGGCGATGACCCGCCGGGTCGGCGCGGTCGACATCGGCACGAACTCGACCCGCCTGCTCGTCGCCGATGTGTCAGAGGCCGGCGGCATCGCCGAGGTCGAGCGCCTGCTCGAGATCACCCGCCTCGGCGACCGCGTCGACGCCGAGCACCGGCTCGGCGATGCGGCGATGGCGCGTGTCCACGCCGCCCTCGCGCGCTACGCGGCCCGAGCGGCCCAGCTCGGCGCCGAGCCCGTGCTCGCGACGGCCACGAGCGCCGTCCGCGACGCCGGCAACGGCGGTGAGTTCCTGGCCGACGTCGCCGCCCGGCACGGATTCGTGACCCGGCTGCTCTCGGGCGACGAGGAGGCGGAGCTGACCTACCGCGGCGTGTGCTCGCGCGAGCGGGTGGGCGACGGGACGCTCATCTGCGACATCGGCGGCGGCTCCACGGAGCTCGTCCTCGGCGGCCCCGACGGGGTGCGCGACCGGGCGAGCCTGGACATCGGCTGCGTGCGTCTCTCGGAGCGCCACCTGCCCACCGATCCGCCGACCGCGGACGAGCTCGCGACGCTCCGGGCCGAGGCCGCCGCCGCGCTGCCGACACGTCTGACATCGGCCGCCCGCGCCCTCGTCGGCGTCGCCGGCACCGTGACGACGCTCGCCACCATCGACATGGGACTCGAGTGCGAGATCCCCGAGGTGATCGACGGCCACCGGCTGCCGGCCGCAGCGGTCGAGCGGCTCCTGGGCGAGCTGGCCGCGTTGCCGCTCGAGCAGCGCCGGCTCGTGCGCGGGCTCATGCCCGAGCGGGCGCCGACGATCGTGGCCGGGGCGGTCATCCTCGCGGCCGTCGTCGCGGCGACCGGGGCCGAGACGGTGGTCGTCTCCGAGCGCGACATCCTGCACGGCGCCGCGCTCGCGGCGTTCGATCTGTAAAGAAGCAGGCCAGGGGGTCGCGGGACCGCCCGGATGCGGCTACGCTCGCGGCGAAATCCGCCGCCGACCACCGCACAAAGGAGCGTGAGTCGTCATGAGCGAAGGGCAGCGCCAGATCCAGCGGTACGGATGGAAACCAAGCCTTCCCGACCATCGCGACCTGCTCGCCGACACCACCGGGCTCGTGCCGTTGCCCGAAGTGGATCCGCGCGGCGAGATGCCGGCGGTGTTCGACCAGGGCCAGCTCGGCAGCTGCACGGCAAACGCCGTCGGCGCCGCCCTCGAGTACGACGGCATGCTCGACGGGGCCACTCCGGTCACACCCAGCCGGCTCTTCATCTACTACTGCGAGCGTCAGATCGAGGGGTCGCTCGGCAAGGGCGACACCGGCGCCTTCGGGCGCGACGGCTTCAAGGCCGCCAAGCGCTACGGCACCCCGCCCGAGACCGACTGGCCGTACGACACCAGCAAGTACGCCGACGATCCGCCCCAGTCCGCCTGGGACGACGCGGCCGCCCACAAGCTGACCAAGTCCTACAAGTCGGTCCCCCGCTCCGTGAACCAGTTCAAGTCGGTGCTCTCGAACAAGCAGACGATCGCGTTCGGCTTCTCGGTGTACGACTCGTTCGAGTCGGCGGACGTCGCCAAGACCGGCATCGTCCCGATGCCCACCCAGGACGAGCAGCAGGTGGGCGGCCACGAGGTGCTCGCCGTCGGCTACCTCGCGGCCGAGCCGAACTACCTGCTCGTGCGCAACAGCTGGGGCCCCGACTGGGGGCTCGCCGGCTACTTCCTGATGCCGTGGCAATACATCCTCTCGACCGACCTCGCGAGCGACTTTCGCACGATCGTGCGGCCATCGACATGAGCGGACGGGAGCCCACCGCACCCGGGTAGGCCGTTTCGGGTTTCGCCCGGCGGGGAACGTGACGGTGCATGAGCACAACAGCAACCATCATCATCATCGTCGCGATCGTCATCGTGGTCGCGCTCCTGATCGCGCTCGTCCGGCGGGCGCAGGCCAGGAAGATCGATCAGCAGCGGATCGCTGCCGACGAACACCGCCGTGAGGCCGAGACGCGCACGCTCGCGGCCGACCAGACGCGCGCCGCCGCGGACGAGAAGGCCGCCCGCGCCGAGCGTGAGCGGCTGGCTGCCGAGGAGCAGCGGGCCGAGGCCGACCGCCAGCGGGCGGACGCAAACGCACTGCATGAGCGGGCAAACGAGCTCGACCCGGACGTGTCCGACGAGCGCGCGCCCGACACCGATCCCGCCCGGCGCTAGGCGGGCGGTCTCCTGGGGCCCGGCCGCGTGGCCGGGCCCCCACTTCCCTGCCCCGGTACACCGGATGCTCACCGCCCGGTCACCGATCGGTCACCCCACGATGCCTCTGTCTTGAGAAGGATGCCAACCGGCGGGTAGAGATCGTCGGAAGGGGAGTCTGATGTCAAGCTTCGATCGTCTACGGCGCGCGAGCCTCGTCGCGCTGGGGCTGGGGGCGCTCACCACCACGGCCGCGATGGCCGCGACCGGCACGCACCGGGTCGCCTCGCACACGCAGCCGCGTGCAGAGCACGTCTTGCTGATTTCGGTGGATGGCCTGCACCAGTCGGACCTGCGCTGGTGGGTGGGCCACCATCCTGGCAGCGCCCTTGCGCGGCTCGCGCGAGCGGGCACCGAATACGGAAACGCGGTCACGCCGGTGCCGTCGGACTCCTTCCCGGGCATGGTCGCCCAGGTGACCGGCGGCGACCCGCGGACGACCGGGATCTACTACGACGACTCGTACAACCGCCGGCTGCTGCCGCCGGGCAGCGCGTGCACGCCGGGGCAGACCACCGGTCTCGGCACCGAGGTGAACTTCGCCGAGAACCTCGACCGCAACCTGAACTCGATCGATGCCGGCCTGGGCATCCCGAACCTCTATCCGGGCCTCCCCGGCAGCGTGCTCGCGCTCCCCGGCAACGTGCCGGCGATCGAGGCGGGGATGATCGACCCGGCCCAGCTGCCCCTCGACCCGGCCACGTGCGCGCCGGTGTATCCGCGCCAGTACCTGCGCGTGAACACGGTGTTCCAGGTCGCACACGATGCGGGGCTGCGCACCGCCTGGGCGGACAAGCATCCCGCCTATGAGCTGCTTGCGGGCCACTCCGGCACGGGCATCAACGACCTGTTCACGCCCGAGATCAACAGCTCCACGACCGACCCGAGCCTGCCCGCAGGCCCGAGCGGGGATTGGACCACGAACAATCGCGACACCCAGTTCTACGACGCGATCAAGGTGCAGGCAGTCCTGAACGAGATCAACGGCCGCGACCACGCCGGAACCGCGCATGTAGGCGTCCCGGCGATCTTCGGGATGAACTTCCAGTCCGTCTCGACGGCCGAGAAGCTGCCGACCTCGCCGATCGGCGGCGTCGACGCGCTGGGCGGCTATGTGCGCCACGACGGCCACTGGGTGCCGGGGCCGGTGCTGCGTGACGCCCTCGGCTTCGTCGATCGCGCGGTCGGCCGGATGACGGCGGAGCTCGCGCGGCGCGGGCTCACCGGCGAGACGGCCGTGATCCTGTCGGCCAAGCACGGGCAGTCGCCGATCCAGACCACGGCGCTCAAGCGGATCGACGACGGCAACGTGATCGACGCCCTGAACGCTGCGTGGCAGGCCCACGGCGGCACAGGCAATCTGGTCGCCTTTGCGATCGATGACGACGCGATGTACGTATGGCTCGCCGACCGCTCGGAGGGCGCGCTTGCGTTCGCCCGCCACTTCCTGCTGCACTACTCCCAGCCGGCCTCGGCGGGGGCCGCGACCGACTATGCGGGCAACCCGATCGGGTTCACGGCCTCCGGCCTGCGCGCGGTGCGGTTCGGGCCCGGCTTCTTCGGCGTGGCGAACGGCGACGCGCGCGTGCCCGACCTGGTCGGCATCGTCCAGCACGGCGTCGTCTACACAGGCGGCACGGGCAAGATCGCCGAGCACGGCGGCGACGACCCCCAGGATCGCCACGTCCCGCTGATCGTGGTGGGCCCGGGCTTCGGCCGCGGCGGCGTGTCGACGCCGGTCGAGACAACCCAGATCGCACCGACCATCATGCGGCTTCTGGGCTTCGATCCGCGGCTGCTTCAGGCCGTGCGCGAGCAGGGCACCAGGGTGCTGCCGAGCCCCTAGTCGCCCGCGAGCAGCCCGTCCGGATACGGGCCGGGGACGGTCTCCGGCACGGCGGCGTACGCCACCTTGCCGGAGGTCGCCTCCTCGGTCACCCCTGCGCCATGCCGCAGCGCCAGCTCGGACACCGGATACACGAGCCCTTCGCCGGCATTGCGCGCGCCGACGCCGAGGAACACGCAGGGGCCGTCACCCGCTCCGACAAAGACATGCTCGGTCCACGGCGGACAGTGCACGAAGTCCCAGGCCTTCAGCAGGCGCTCCTGCCCCTCGACCAGCAGCAGGCACTCGCCGCTCAGGATCAGGAAGTCCTCCTGGCCCTCCTCGGCGTGGTAGTAGCAGTTGGGCTGGCCCGGCCACATCACCTGGACGTTGATGCCGTAGTGCGGGAAGTGCGGCGTGCCCTCGAAGGTCACGCCCGCGCCGAACTTCTCGTTGTGAATCCAGGCCGCGTCGCGCGTGTTGACGACGAACCAGCCCTCGCCGGCCGGCGTCTTGCCGCCCGGCCCGTCCTGCATCGGAGCCTCCGGAATCATGCGTCCCTCCCTGGTGTGGTGATCGTGAGTGACCCTGGTGGGACTCGAACCCACACGGCCCGGAGGCCTCCGGGGTTTAAGCCCGGTGCGTCTGCCAGTTCCGCCACAGGGTCACCCGCGACGGTACACCCGATCACGGCGGCCGCCGGGCGGTCCTGCGACCGGCGAGCCGGCCCGAGCGACCGCGTAGGGTGCCCGGATGCGTCGCGCCATCCTGCTCGGGGCGGCCTTCGCCGTCCTCACCGCCGCCGTCCAGGCCGGCTGGCTGCACCCGGTCGACCGGTATGCGATCCACCATCTGCAGCCGTTTGCGAGCGACACGTTCGAGAAGAACGTCGCCCCGCCCGAGCCGGTGTCGGCGCTCGCTCCGATCGTCTCGGGCGATCGCACCGCGATCGCAAGCGGCTTTGCGATCGTGCTCGCGCCCGCCGACACCGCGGCCGCCCTGATCGTGGTGGCCGGCGCGGGCCTCGTGCTGCGCCGCCGCGGCCGTCCGCGGGCGGCGGTGGCGTGGATGGCGGCGATCCTGGCCGGGCTCGTGATCGAGGTCGCCGGCAAGGCGCTCGTCGATCAGTTCGCCTTCGGGACGAGCGTGACGGTGCTCGGGGTCACGATCGACGGCTCCTACCCGAGCGGCCACACCATCCGCTCGGTGATCATGGCGGCGATGGTCGCGTCGGTGTGGCCGCGGGCGCGGTACGCCGTGATCGCCTGGGCCGCGGTCGTGACGGTGCTGCTCGAGATCGGCGGCCTGCACGTTCCGACCGACATCGCCGGAGGCTTCCTCGTGGGCGGCGCCCTCGCCTGTGCCGCCCTCGTCTACGGCCGCGACTCGATCAGGGCGGTCGGGCCGGTGCTGCCCGTACAATCCGGCGGCCATGCACCTGCGCAAGCGCCCCGACCAGCCGACGTACAAGCTCCGCCCGGGGCCGCCGACGGTGGCGGCCGGCGACCGGGTGCGGATCGTGGGGCGGAACAGCCCGAAGCTGGGTGAGGCCGGCACCGTCGCGCGCGTCGCCGGCCGCAGCGTTATCCTCGACCTCGACCGCCCCTACATGGCGTCCGGGACGCCGCAGCGCCAGTACTACAGCTATCCGGGCGAGCTCGAATTGATCCCGCGCGTCGGCCGCATGGGTGCACAGGATCTCTTCGCCGACGACGAGACGGGGTAACCGCCCGGCTACTCGCCCGGCGTGAAGCCCGTGTACTTCGTCGCCGGCTTGACGCCCGGGGGCAGGCTGCCGGCGACGACCGTGACGGCGTCGTGCTCCTTCGGCTTCGTGTTCAGGCCGGCCGGGGCGAGCTTGCCGTTCACGTACACCTTGACGCCGCCGCAGTAGCCGCCCAGGCACTGATCGCTCGCGTACACGCCCCAGACGTCGAAGAACTGCTGGATGGTCGCCTGGAAGCCGGGCACGGACGACTCGACGTGGACGATGCCCGAGTGCACGTCGGTGCTGACGTCATGCGTGTGGATGTCCGACGACATCGCCGGCGGCGCCTGCAGGCCGATGTTGCGGGGGATCACGATGTTACGACCGCCGGCGTACACCGTCAGGTGCCAGTGATAGTGGACGACGGGGTTCACCTCGTTCGCCGGGGCGAGGCCGAGCTTGCGCAGTGCGGTGGCCAGGTCCGTGTAGTTCGGCTGCCACGTGCCGGCCGAGACGAAGTCGATCTTGGAGTGGGTGAGCCGGCCCTGCACCACCGATGCGGACTGATTCGGCGCGCTCGACCCGCCGCGCGTGACGACGAAGGCGGCGGCCACGATGACGGCCGCGAGCAGCACCGATCCGCTCACGACCCACGCCCACGCGGGCGTGCCGCCGTTGCGCTTCTTCGCCGCGGGTGCGATGCCGGCGCCGGTGCCGAGCCGCTGTGCCCGGCGCTGGTTTGTGAGCTCCTTCTTGGCCTTGCCCATCCTGTCGCATGATAGCGACGGCCCCACAGCGGAGACTCCGCCTATATTGGCCCGACATGTGGACATGGACGCTCGTGCGCTTCGTGCATCTGGTCGGAGCGGCGACCCTTCTGGGGATGCAGGTGACGCTGCTCGTGCTGGTGCCGGCGCTGCGGCGCCTGCTGCCGCCGGAGCAGGTCCGCGCCACCGTGCGCGGGGCGGGCAAGAGCCTTGCGATCACCGGCGGTGCGGCGCTCGCCGCCCTCGCCGCGAGCGGAGTCGCGCTCGCCCGGCACGAGTCCTCGGCCTCGGCGCACCCGGGTGTGATCGACCTCAAGGAGGGCCTGCTCGTTGCGATCGTCGCCCTGCTCGCCGGGCACGCCGTCGTGCGCGGGCGGCGGGCGCGGATCACGGCTTCGGCGCTCGTGCTCGCCCTGACCCTTGCGGCCTTTCTCGCCGGCGCGTGGCTGGCGGAGTCGTGACCGGCCCGGCCCCGGACGCCCTCGAGCCGCGCTTCTGCCCGTTCTGCGGGCAGCCGCTGGGATCGTTCTTCGGCAACCGCATGACCGACGGCAGCCGCTGGTGCGAGGGCTGCCAGGAATCTTTTCGCGTCTGCGTCGTTAACCTAGGTGAGGGACGCGATCCCCCGAACGACGGCGAGGAGCCACATGACAAGCGACATTCGTGAGGTCATCATCATCGGCGGCGGGCCGGCCGGCTACACGGCCGCCCTGTATGCCGCGCGCGCCAACCTCGAGCCCCTGGTGTTCGAGGGCTTCGCCTACGGCGGCCAGCTGATGATCACCTCCGACGTCGAGAACTACCCCGGCTTTCGCGACGGCATCCTCGGCCCCGAGCTGATGGCAGACGATGCGCGCCCAGGCCGAGCGCTTCGGCGCCGAGCTCGTGGCCGACGACGTCACCCGCGTCGACTTCTCGGCGCAGCCGCTGCGCGTGTACGTCGGCGACGACGAGTTCCGCGCCCGGGCCGTGATCGTCGCCACCGGCGCCACCGCCCGCCAGCTCGGCCTCGAGACCGAGGTGACGCTGCAGGGCCGCGGCGTCAGCTACTGCGCCGTCTGTGACGCGGCCTTCTTCCGGGCCAAGAACGTCGTCGTCGTCGGCGGCGGCGACTCGGCGATGGAGGAGGCCACCTTCCTGGCCAAGTTCGCGACGAAGGTGACCCTCGTACACCGCCGCGACGAGTTCCGCGCCTCGCCGATCATGACCGACCGCGCGCGGGCGAAGGAGAACATCGACTTCGTCACCAACGCCACCGTCACCGAGGTGCTCGGCACCGATCACGGCACGGTGAAGGGCGTGCGGCTGCAGGACACCGTCACCGGCGAGACGCGCGAGATGGAGGCCGACGGCCTGTTCGTCGCCATCGGCCACGACCCGACCACGGCGGTGTTCAAGGGCATCCTCGACATGGACGAGGCTGGCTACCTGCTCACGCGCGACGGCTCCACCGCCACCAACGTCGAGGGCGTGTTCGCCGCCGGCGACGTGGTCGACCACGTCTACCGCCAGGCGGTCACCGCGGCGGGGATGGGCTGCATGGCGGCGCTCGACGCCGAGCGCTACCTGGCGCACGCCGCGGACCCTAAGCCGGCCGCTGCCGAGGCGGCCGCGGCTACTCGAGCGTAAACCAGGCCACGCGACGGCCGCCGGAGCCCCGGCGCAGGATTGCCTGCCCCAGGTACACGCCGGGCTGCACCGCCACGAGCTCGTCGACGACCCGGCGCAGGAGCGGCGGGTTCTCGGGCAGGTCGTAGTCGATGCGCAGCACCTCCAGGCCGGGGTCGAGCCGCCCGCCCGCGACCGTGGTCATAAACCTCAGCGCGCGGTAGCTCGAGACGTCCTCGGGCCACCACGCCCGGTAGGCCGCCGGCGTCAGCCGCTCGCCCGCGCGGTAGGCGCTCATGTCGAACACGTTCTCGCCGCTTGCGGCGGCGGCGTCGAAGCGCTTGCCCAGCCAGGGCAGCCACAGCCGCAGCAGGCCGTGCAAGACGACGTCCGCCCCGGGGCCGAGCGTGAGGTGCAGGAGCGCGCCGTCGTAGCGGCCGTCCAGGGCGGGGTCGGGCGGGACGCCGCGGGCGAAGGCGCCCTCCAGCTCCGCCGTCGACCGGTCGGCGAGCGTCCGGGGCCTGTTGGCACTGGATTGCATGCCACATGATGGCACGCGGCGCTTCGGTACATTGCAGGACGTGCGTTTCTTCATCTGCCCCAACTGCACGACCCGAGCGCTCGACGACGACGGCAAGGCCGGCCTGACCCACCAACCCGTCGGCTGCGACAAGTGCGGGTTCGGCTACCTGTTCGAGCTCCTGGAGGACTTCTTCCCCCCTGCTGGCGCGGGCATGGTCACCTGCGACCGCGACGGCCGGGTGCTCTCGTGCGGCCGGGGCGTGTTCGAGCTCACGGGCTACTCCGAGCGCGAGGTGATGGGAAAGCCGCTCGGCGAGGCCTTCGGGCTCTCGGGCTTCACGAACGGCGACAACCCGATCCCGGTCGTGCTCGAGTGGGGCGTGCGCAAGCTCGACCAGCACGTCACGTTGCGGCACCACTCCGGCCGGTCGAAGCGCATCCGGGTCGACCTCTTCCCTGCGTACGACGAGGACGGCGGCATGCTGGCCTCGCTCGCCCCGGAGATGAACGGCACCAGCGAGGGCTGAGCGCCGCGCGGCGGCTACGTCGGCATGGGCCTCTCCGGCTCGGCCGGTCGCGCCGCGGCCAGCTCCCGCTCGACGAGCGCCTGCAGGCGCTCGAGCGCCCGCAGCTGGCGTAGGCGGCGCTCGAGCAGGCGCCGCTCGCTCGCGGCATCGACCGCCACGAGCACCCCGAGCGCCTCGAGCACGGCGGCGTCGTGCACCCCCAGCTCGGCGCGGACGCGCCCCTCGATGCCCGCCCAGGCCAGCCGCAGGCGGGCGCCGTCGACGTCGTCGCGCAGCCGCTCGGCGTGGCGGGCGACGCGGTCTGCGTAGAGCTCGAGCTCGATCCGGGACATGCCGCGATGATCGCCCGCCCCGCTGTCACGGGTCTACGCCGCCGGCGTCACGAAACCGTGCCGGATCGGCCCCGGCCACGAACCGGGGCCAGGCCCCGCTTGGCGCCGAAGCGGAAGGCCGACGGGCACAGGTCGACGACGGCGCACTCCGCGCAGAGCGGCGAGCGGGCGTGGCACACCCGCCGGCCGTGGAAGATGAGCACGTCAGAGACCTGCAGCCAGCGCTCGCGCGGGTAGAGCTGCATCAGCACCCGCTCGATCTTGTCCGGGTCGGTGTGCCGCGTGAGGCCGAGCCGCTTCGAGAGCCGGCGCACGTGGGTGTCGACCGCGATCCCCTCGCGCTTGCCGAAGGCGTTTGACGCCACCACCGCGGCCGTCTTGCGGCCCACCCCCGGCAGCGCCACCAGCTCGGCCGTCGTCTGCGGCACCTCTCCCCCGTGCCGCTCGAGGATCGCCATGCAGCAGCCCCGGATCGCGGCCGTCTTCTGCCGGAAGAACCCGGTCGGCTTGATGAGCATCTCGAGGTCGCCCGGCGGCACCGCCAGGTAGTCCTCGGGCGTGCGGAAGCGGCGGAAGAGCGTCTCGGTCACCCGGTTCACGCCGACGTCGGTCGACTGGGCCGAGAGGATCGTCGCGACCAGCAGCTCGAGCGGCGTCGACCAGTGCAGGGCGATGTGGGCGTCGGGGTGCTCGGCGGCCAGCCGGTCGAGGATCTCGGCCGCCCGGCGGCGGCGCTCCCTCATCCCTCCCACTCCAGGTTCGGCCCCGCGCAGAGCAGGTCGAGCGCCGGGCACTCGCGGCAGTGCGGGCCGGGCCGGGCGGGGAACTGGCCGGCCCGGATGGCATCGATCGCGGTGCGCAGCTCGGCCTCGAGGCCGGGCGCGTCGGCGGCCGCGAACCGGCGCACGGCGACCGCCTCGGAGTTCTCCAGGAAGGCGTAGGCGATCTCGGCCGCCGGCGCCCCGGAGCGCAGCGCGGCGAGCGCGTAGGTGGTCACCTGCTCGGCGTAGGCCGTGTCCATCACCTCCTGCGCGACGCGCTCGCCCAGGCGGTTGGTCTTGAAGTCGACGATGAGCGCCGTGCCGTCGCCGAAGCGGCCGAACACGTCGAGCCGCCCGCGGAAGAGCACGCCGTCGACGTCGAAGGCGAACGCCACCTCGTGGCGGGCGTCGACCAGATCGCCCACGCGGGCGCGCAGCGGCGATGCCGCCCATGCCGCCACGAAGGCGGCGATCCGCGCCTCGTCCTCGCCGCTCGCGTGCGGGTAGAGGTCGCGCCAGCGGCCGTCGGCGCGCTCGAGCTCGAGGTGCACGGCGTCGCCGAGCTCAAGCGCGTCCAGGCCGCCGCCCTCGGTCGCCTCCCGCTCCGGCTCGGGCAGCCCCAGCACCCGCTGGGCGAAGTAGCGGTAGCCGCAGCGGCGGTAGAGCGAGAGGGCGCTGTAGCTCAGCCGGCGCAGCGGCACCGGCGGCGCGGCCGGGATCGGCGCGAGCGCGGGCAGCGCCTCGACAGTGCGCCCGCCCTCGCCGAAGAGCGCGAGCTGCTGCCCAACCGGATGCATATCCGGGGTCTGACCCTGAATATTCACCGCGCCGTTCGGAGGCGCGGAGTCGACCTCGGTGGGCCGCTCGACGCGCACGCGCAAGCGGGCGTCGCCGACATCCAGCTCGGCCTCGGAGTCGAGGTCGACGCCGAGCACGCCGCACAGATGGGCGATGGTGGTCTCCTCGCCGGGATCCAGGGCGCCGCTCACGATCAGGTGATGGCGGGCGCGGGTCATCCCCACGTACTGCAGCCGCCGCGCCTCCTCGCGCTCGGACTGGCGCTCCCGGGCGGCCACGTCGGCGTACCCGAGCGCGGGCCGCAGCAGGCCGGTGGCGGGGTCGACCGCGCGCAGGGCGATGCGTCCGCCGGAATCGACCAGGATGTCGCGCGTGTGCCGCGAGGCCCGCTCGCGGCCGCAGTCGGCGAGGGCGACCACGTCGAACTCGAGCCCCTTCGCCGCATGGACGGTCATGAGCACGATGGCGTCGCGGCCCTCCTCGGCCGTGGCCGCCTCGCCCTCGCGCACCTGCAGTGCGGCCTGCTCGTCGCAGAAGCGCACGAACCCCTCCAGGTCGGGGCCGCGCACAGCCTCGAACTCGGCCGCCAGTCGGCCGAGCTTGCGCAAGTTGGCGAAGCGGCGGTCACCGTCGGGCATGGCCAGACAGGCCAGGTCGTAGTCGTGCTCGGCCGCGATCAGGTCGCACAGCCGCTCGAGCGACACCTCCGCCGAGGCCCGCACGAGCCGTGCGAACCGCTGCCCGAACGCCAGCGCCAGCTGCCGCTCCTCCGGCGAGAGGCCGGGCGGGGGCTCGTCGCGCTCGAGGGCGGTGAAGATCGGCCGGCGGACGGCCGCGCGGCGCACGCGCCAGAGGCCGTCGTTGGACATGCCCACGAGCGGCGAGGCGAGCACCGTCAGTAGCGCGACGTCGTCGTAGCGGTTGCGGATCAGGCGCAGGTAGGCGAGCACGTCGGACACCTGCTGCTGGGCGTAGTAGCCGCGCCCCGTCGCGCGCACCGTCTGCAGGTGGCGGTCGCGCAGTGCCGCCTCGTAGCGGGCGGCGTCGGTGCCGGCCTCGAACAGCATCACCACCTGGCCGGGGCGGCACTCCCCGCCGTCGACGAGCTCGGCGATCCGCGCCGCCAGCGCCCTCGCCTCAACGTCGCGCCAGCTCTGGCCCGCCGCGCGGAAGGCGACCTTGTCGGTCAGGAGCAGGTCGACGCGGCCGCCGTCCGGCGGGTCGCCGTCGAAGGCGCCCTCGGCCAGCAGCGGCTCGTAGCGCTCCGGGAACTCGCGCCGGTAGCTCTCGTTGACCGTGCCGATCACGTGCGGCCGCGAGCGGTAGTTGCGGCGAAGCGCGATCAGGCCGGCGCCGGCCGCCTCGCGCCGCGTCCGGTAGACGTCGACGTCGGCGTGGCGGAACCGGTAGATGCTCTGGAACTCGTCGCCGACCAGGAAGAGCTCGCCGCCCGCGATCAGGTCGATCAGCTCGACCTGCAGCCGGTTCGTGTCCTGGAACTCGTCCACGAGCACGCAGGCGAAGCGCTCGCGGTAGGCCTCGGCCAGGTCGGGCCGCGCGGTCAGGAGGTCGCGCGTGCGCAGCTCGAGGTCGGTGAAGTCGACCAGGCTGCGGCCATCCTTGCGCTCGGCGTAGGCGGCGTCGAGCAGGCCCAGGAGCTCCTCGAGCAGGCCGAGGTCGGCGACCGCTGCCGCATCCAGGGCCGCCGCCTCGAGCCCCTCGCGTGCGGCGTTGTAGTCCTGGCGGCCGGCGGTGTTGCGGATCTTGTACGCCGAAAGGTCGGTGAGCGCCGCCGGGCCGGGCGCCGTCGTCAGCAGGGCCGTGAGCCGCGCCGCCCGCTCGTGGTCGAGGCTCGCCGCCGCCCCCTCGGCCGCGGCGAGCGCCGGTGCAAGCTCGGCCACCGCGTGCGGGCGCAGCTCGAGCGGACGGCCGGCGCTGCGCAGCTGCTCGTGCACGTCGGTGAGCGTCTCGCGCAGCCGGCGGCGGCCGTAGGCGGCGAGCAGGTCGAGCCGGCGGCCGCCGTCGTCGGGCGGCGCCCCGCCCAGGAACCGCTCGAGGGCGATGTCGAACGCCTCGGAGCGCAGCAGGCGGGCGCCCACCTCGTCGGCCACCGCGAAGCGGGGATCGAGGCCGGCGTCAAACGCGTTCGCGCGCAGGATGCGCAGGCAGAACCGGTGGATGGTCGAGATCCAGGCCGTGTCGATCGCCCGGGCCCGCTCCATTTCGCCCGCGAGCTCGAGCCCCTCGCGCACCCGCCGGCGCAGCTCCGACGCCGCCCGGTCGGTGAACGTGATCGCGAGCAGCCGGTCGATCGGCGTGCCTCCGAGCACCTGCCCCAGCACCCGCTCGACGAGCACCGCCGTCTTGCCCGTGCCCGCGCCGGCCGAGACGAACACCCGGCCACGGCCCTCGACGGCCGCCCGCTGCTCCGGGTTCCAGCGGTCGCCGCTCACGGCCGCGGCACCCGGCAGATCGTGTGCAGCGTGCACCAGCCCGGGCACTCGCCCGTGCGCGGGTCGTGCCGCACGAGGCCGGCGCGCATGCCGGTGACGGCGGCCTGGGCCACCTCGGTCGCCCGGTTCACCTGCGCCCAGAACGCGTCGGTGTCGAGCTGGTCGCCGCGGGCCAGGCCGTCGGTCTCGATCTCGCCCGCGAGCACGAGCCCCCGCGCCAGCCGCTTGCCCGCGAGCGCGCGGTACATGCCGCCGAGCGGCTCGACGCCCAGGAGGTCGCGCAAGGCGAGGATGTAGAGCGGGATCTGCAGGCGGCCCTCGCGCTCCATCTCGCCCGCCGAGTGCGCGCTCGCGCCCGACTTGTAGTCCCACACGAGCCCGCGCGGCGACATGCCCGGGTCCATGTCGATGCGGTCGATCTGGCCGGACACGGCGAAGTCGCCGATGCGCAGCCCGTCCTTCAGCCCGGGCGCGGCCATCGGCCCCCCGAAGCGCACCTCGAAGCGGCGCGGCACGAGCGGCAGGGCGAGCTCGGCCTCGGCCCGCAGGAAGGCGTCCAGGTCGCGCTCGAGAGCACGGGCGAGCTCCTTGCCCGCCACCGAGTCGGGGACGCGCTGGCCGCCGAGCGCCTCGTGCAGGCAGCGGCGCATGAGCGGGTAGGCTGCCGGCAGGTCGTCCTCGCCCAGGCGCTCGAGGCCGAGCTCGGCCGGCAGCAGCGTGAAGAACCGCGCCAGCGTGGCGTGCGCGATCGAGCCGCGCATGCGGGCGTCGAGCTCGAAGTCGATCTCGCGCGGCGAGAGCACCCGGTCGACGAACCACATCGACGAGCAGTCGCCGTAGCGCTCGAGCTCGGTCACCGAGAAGCGCTCGGTCGCCGCGAGCTCGGCCAGGATCTCGGGATCGCGCACGCGCGTCTCGTGCCGGGTGGCGACCGCGGCGCGGCGCAGCTTGCGCTCCCAGCCCATCATGGCGCCGACCCCGGTGGCCCAGTCGGCGTCGTCGCGCAGCTCGCGCGCCAGGGCGCGCAGCCGCTCGCGGTCGCTCGGCGCCGCCGGCAGCGGCCAGCTGACGTCGGCCAGGCCGCGCCGGCGCACGAGCCCGGGCGCCTGGGGGCCGAGCACGCGCACGACCTCCGACCAGAACGGCGAGGGCTCGAGCGGGCGGCCGTCGTCGGTGGCGGCCTGGCGGGCCAGGTACAGGGTGCGCCACGGACGCGTGCACGCGATCGTGAAGAGGTGCCGCTCGCGCTCGGCGGGGTCGGGCTGGTCGACGCCGAGCTCGGCCGCGGCGGCGGCGTCAAGCACCCGCCGCTCCGAGCCGCCGCCGGGCAGCGACCCCTCCTCCAGGCCGAGCACGAAGGCCACCTGGAAGCGGCGCGTGCGCGCGCGGCGCAGGTCGAGCACCGCCACGCGGCCCGGCTCGGCCTCGGCGCCGAGTCGCACCCCCAGCCGCTCCACCACGTCCAGCACCCGCTCGCGGCCGACCGGCCGCCCAAACGCCCGGATCTCGTCGATCGCCTGCAGCACGGCCCGGGCGGCGCGGACGTCGCCGCGGGCGTGCTCGGGCACGAACTTCGCCCCCAGCGACCGCGAGGCGCGCACCATGTCGCGCACGAGCACGGCCAGGCCGGCCAGGGGATCCTCGGCCGCGGCCACCCGGTCGAGGGCCGGGAACGCGCCCGGGCCGGCGTGCTCGGAGATCGCCTCGACGACCTCGTCGTGGCCGACCACTCCGCGCCCGCGCAGCCGCCCCTCCAGGTAGTCGGCCCGGCGGCGCAGCACGCCCGCGAAGGGGCTGCGCAGGAACGCGAACAGGTCGGGGCGCTCGCCGCCGAGCCACGCGAACCGCAGCGCGCCCAGCAGGGCCACGCCGAAGCCGGTGCGGTCGAGCGGCACGCGTCGCGTCCAGCGCCACCGGCACGCCGACCGCGGCGAAGGCCGCCTCCAGGGCTGCCCGGTGCCCCGCCACCGACGGCACGATCACGCCGATCTCTTCGGGCTCGAGGCCGGCGCGCACGAGCCCGGCGACCTCGGCCGCCACCTGTTCGGCGACGCCGCGGCGGCCGCAGGCCTCGAGCAGCACCACGCCGCCGCCGGCATCCGGCGCCGGCGGCGGCGGCCGGTCCGAGAAGAGCGTCTGGCCGAGGTGCGTGAGGACAGGCGCGTGGTGATGGTCGGCCGGCGGCAGCTCCTCGATGGTCGCCGACTGCGACAGGGCCTCGACCAGCGGCCGCACGGCGGCGTAGGCGGGCCGGCCGACCTCGTACGGCAGCGACACGGTCACCTGGCAGCGCGCGGCCAGCGCCCGCAGGGCGCGCACCTGGGCGCGGGTCATGTCCTCGAAGCCGTAGGCGAGCACGGGGCGGGCGTCCCACGCGTCGAGCCGGCCCTCGAGCAGACGGGCCGCGAGCTCGCGCCGGCCCGGGCGGTCGTGCGCCCCGGCCGCGGCCACCGCCGCCCGGTAGGCGGCGACGAGCGCGGTCAGCTCCTGCGCCCGGGGCGATGCGGCCGCCGGCTGTGGCTCCGCCATCGCCGCCGCGAGCTCGTCGGCGAGCGCGCCCACCGCGTCCTCGAACCCCGAGAAGCGGGCCGATGCCGCGAGCGCATCCAGCGGCGTCTCGGCCACGACCGCGGCCAGGAGCAGCCGGCGCTGCACCTCGCCGACCAGCGGCCGCAGCTCCCGGCAGCGCCCGAGCACCTCCTCGAACAGGTCGTCGAAGGTGCCGATCCGGCCGCCGACGAGCACGCCCCGGCGGCGCACCAGCTCGCGCTCGACGGCC
This sequence comes from uncultured Actinomycetes bacterium, assembly GCA_963813245.1. GTDB lineage: Bacteria > Actinomycetota > Thermoleophilia > Gaiellales > JAICJC01 > JAICJC01. The sequence continues at coordinate 222,649 of CAWEYE010000016.1, read as the reverse complement.
TCGACGTCGGGCCGGTTGGGGACGATCAGGAACGGGTCGTGATCCGCCTCGGCCGCCGCCAGGAACCGGTCAAGCAGGAGGGCGATCTTGCCGCAGTTGGCCGGGCCGAGGACGAGCTGGAGCGGCATCGGTGGATTCTATGCGCCGCCCCTCGCCCGGCCGGCGGCGTGAATGGGGACTGTCCCCGCTTGCCGGGGACTGTCCCCGCTTCTCGAGCGCCGCTAGCCGGGGTCTGACCCCGGTTAGCGGAGCTCCATGTCGACGAACTCCCAGTCGATGCCGAGGATGTGGCGCGTGTGGCGGCCGGTCTCGACGAAGCCGGCCCGCTGGTAGACCGTGATCGCGCGCAGGTTGAACGCCGCGACGGCGAGCGTGATCCGCCGCGCGCCGCGGTCGCGGGCAAGCCGGATCGCCGCGGCCGTGAACGCGCCTCCCAGGCCCCGCCCGGTCAGGTCGGGGCGCAGGCCGAGGCCGATCTCGACCGCACCCCCGGCTTTCGGCTTCAGCTCCACGAACCCCTCGACGCCGCCTGAGCCACGCGCCGCGAAGAACCCATCGCCGCGCAGCGCCGCGTCGACGAGCTCCGCCAGGCCCTCCGGGATCGCGTCGGCGTCGTAGAACGCGTACTCGCCCGGGTAGTGCCACGCCGCCACCTCTTCGGCCTCGACCTGCGTCATCGGGGCGATCGTCCACCGGCTCATGGCTCGAGCTCGGCCTGCAGGTCGCGCACCCAGCCGGACGCATTCTCGGCCCACTCCCCCTGGGCGGCGTGCGGCAGGCCCTCGAGCACGCGCATCCACCCGAGCGCGCGCGTGAGCGGCCCGATCCGAAGCGCGACGTCGAGCGTCGCGCGCAGCGCCTCGCGCGAGGCATACCCGCTCCACGCGTCGAGGTAGGCGTCGCGCAGGCGCGCGTCCTGCGTGCTGCCCGGCTCGACGCCGTGATTGTGCGCGAGCCAGCGGCTGGCGACGACCATGCTGAAGAACGGGTGGGTGAGGGCGCCCTCGTGCCAGTCGAAGAAGACGTAGCCCTCGCCGGGCGCGAGCACGTTCCCCGAGTGCAGGTCGGAGTGGTCGATGCTGGCGGGCACCCCGGACGCCGCGAGCTCGGCGGCCAGCTCCGCGACCCTCCCGGCCAGCCCGAGCAGGTGGGCGCGCTCGGCCTGGGACAGCTTCTCGCTCGAGTCCGGCAGCCCACGCTCGGCCACGACCACCCCCTCGAACAGCCGCCGCAGCTCGGCCGGCCGCCGGTCGGGGACGCCGGCCCCCAGCAGCTCGTCGACGTGCGCGCTCGCGCGCACCTGGAGCTCGGCGTAGAGCGCGAGCATCCGCTCCCACCGGTCGAGCTCGTCCCCATCGCCGAAGCGCTCGCGCATCGTCGGCCCGCCGTCTCGCTGCAGCATCCACAGCTCGGCCGGCTCCTCGGCCAGCACCGGCAGCACGTGCTCGGAGTCGATCCGGTGCAGCACCCGCGTCAGGGCCGGCTCGTTGCCCAGGGCGGGCAGGTTCGCCTTGAAGAAGATGTCGCCGGTGCGCGTCGGCGCCCGCAGCACCGCCGACCATGGCCGGATCTTCACCTCCGCGGGCGCCCCGTCCGGCTCGAGGCCGGCGCGGTCGAGCTCGGCCGCGATCCACGCCTCGGCCCGCAGCCGCCAGCCGGGGCGCGCCCACGGCAGCTCCGCGAGCGGCGCCATCACGAAAGGACGCGGCCGTCGACCTCGCTCGTGTCGAGGCCGAGGCCGGCCAGCGCCGTCGCCGCCACATCCTGCACGTCGGCCTCGCCGTCGGGATGCGCTCCGCGTACGAGCACGAACGCGTCGTCCTGGGTGTGCATGCCCGTGAGCCGGCCCTTGCCCTGCAGCTGCGCGGTGCGCACGGCGCCCTTCAGATCCCAGCCGTTCTTCGACACGAGCACGAGGTCGGGGGCGTGCTCGGCGTGCGGGCCGGAGAAGGCCTCCTCGCGCGTCGCCACGCGCTGCACGAAGGGCAGGGCCTGCGCCCAGCGCTGCAGCTCGTCCCGCACCTGCTCGTACTGCGCCGGCTCGACGATCCCGCCCGGCTCCCGTCCGGCCAGGTTCAGGTACAGGCGGCCCGGATCCATGCAGTAGGCGCGAGTCTGGGCGGGGACGACCGAGGCGATCGACTTGGCCGGCTCCTCGAGCGCGAGCCAGCCGTCCCGCTCCAGCCAGCGGTTCACGAACACCTCCTGGTCGAGGCGGCAGAAGCCGTGGTCGGAGAGCAGGATCAGGCGGCAGTCGTCCGGCAGGCGCGCGACCAGCTCGCCCACCGACGCGTCGACGGCCGCGTAGTAGTCATGGAACCGGGTCGCCCACGGCTCCTCGCCGCGCTCCATCTGCTCCCACAGGAAGTGGTGCAGGCGGTCGGTGCCCGTGAAGGCGACGTAGAAGAGGTCGCACGGCTCGGTCTCGAGCAGATCGACCAGCACGCGGGTGCGGGCGGCGTGGTGGGCGAAGAGCTGCTCGCAGAACGCCTCGAGATCCTTGTGACCGAGACCCAGGTCGACGTCGATCAGGTAGTCGCGCTCCTGCAGGAACGGGATCAGCGCCGGCGGCTGCACCGAGCGCTCGAGGGTCGGCGAGACGAATCCCGACACCAGGATGCCGCCGTCGTTCGGCTGGGCCGGATAGGTGCCCGGGATGTTGACCACAACGGAGCGCATGCCCGCGCGGGCCGCGCGCACCCACACCTGCGGCTCGGCGATCGTGAAGACGTTCGTGAACGTCATCTCCCAGGTGCCCGGCTTGCGCTCGACGAACCCGAACACGCCGTGGCGGCCGGGGTTCGTGCCGGTCGACGCGCTCGCCCACGACACCGACGAGATCGGCGGCAGCGGCGCGCGCGCCGACATCAGCGTGCCCTGGCGCGAGAGCTCGGCGAGGTGCGGCAGCGCGCCGTCGGCGATGCGGCGGCGCAGGTAGCTCGCGGGCGTCCCGTCGAGCCCGATCACGCAGACCTTCGGGCCGCTCACGATCTAGATGTACCCGAGGTCCTCGAGCCGGGCGGCCACGGCGGCCTCCTCGTCGGAGGAGTAGGCCTCCTCGGCCCCCTCCGGCTCGGCGGCCGGCTCGTCCTGCTCGGCGGGCGGCCGGCTCGGATCCGGGCGCTCGGGCGTCATTCCGGCGGCTTGATCTCGTTGACCAGCCGGTCGATCACGTCGCCGTCGGGGTAGGCGTAGTTGATCTTGACGTACGGCTCCCACTTGTCTGGCAGCGCGTCCTCCGGGTAGATCGCCTCGACCGGGCACTCCGGCTCGCATGCGCCGCAGTCAATGCACTCCTCGGGATCGATCACGAGCATCCGGCCGAACTCGTGGATGCAGTCCACCGGGCACACGTCGATGCACGACTTGTCCTTCAGGTCGATGCACGGCTCCGCGATGATGTACGTCAAGCGCCCCTCCTGAGACTCCCAATTGCGGCCCGGAGTCTAGCCAACCAGCTCGGCCACCAGATCACCCAGGTCCTCGGCCAGCACCGATCGCGGAACGACCCGGGCAAACCCCGCCCGGCGGGCGGCCCGCAGGACCGGCGCATCCGTGTGGCGTCCGAACCCGAGCACCGGGACGGCGCCCGCGGCGGCCACGACCTGGGCCGGATCGCACCGGTTGACGTCGGCGATGATCACATCCGCCGGCTCGCCGGCGCCCGCCAGATGGTGGCCGCCGGCGGTGAGCATGGCCTCGATCTTGGCGCGGAAGAACAGGTCGACGTGGGCGAGGGCGACGGCGGCCATCAGCTGTCGCCTAGCTCGTGAACTGGCCGACCCACGAGTTCAGGAGGTAGGTCTTGTCGAAGAAGACGAGCAGGCCAGCCGCGATCAGGATCGCACCCGAGACCGCCCGCACCACGGCGTAGCGGTCGCGGACGACCCGCGCGGTCGACATCACGCGGCCCAGGGCCACGCCCGCGACCAGGAAGGGCACGGCGAGGCCCGCCGCGTACGCCGCCAGCAGGGCCGCGCCGCGCGCGGCCGTGGCCCCGGTGGCCGCGAGCGTCAGGATCGAGCCCAGGACCGGGCCGATGCAGGGCGTCCAGGCCAGGCCGAACGCGCCGCCGAGCAGCAGCGAGGAGCCCGACGCGTGCGCGCCCTCGAGCCCGGGCGCGAACGTGCGCTCCAGGCCGGGCACGGGGATCAGCCGCAGCATCACGAGCCCCATCGCCACGATCACGATCCCCGAAAGCTTGATCAGCTCGACGCGGTGGTCCGTGAGCGTCCCTCCCGCCACCCCCGCCCCCGCTCCGAGGGCGATGAAGACCGCCGAGAAGCCGAGCACGAACGGGAGCGCCGCGAGCAGCGCCCGGCGCGGATCGGTCGAGCGCGCGCCGATCGCGCCCAGGTACGCGGGGACGAGCGGCAGCACGCAGGGCGTCGCAAACGACAGCAGGCCCGCCGAGAACGCGACGGCGGCCTCCCTCATTCCAGGCCCGCCAGATCGGCGTCGATGCGGGCGGCGATCGCGGCGTCGATGGCCGGCGGCGGCGGGGGCGGTCCGCGCCGGCCGCGCCAGCGCAGGGCGAGCGCCGAGGCGACGGCGACGCCGCCGGCCAGGGCCGCGCCGGGGATCACCCACGCGAGCAGGTCGAATCCACTCTTGGGCGGCGACGCCAGGATCTCGTTGCCGAACTGGGCGATCAGCCGGTCCTTGACGCGGCCCGACGTCCACCCGGCCGCGCACCAGGTGTGCAGGTGGGTGCGGATGTTCGTGGCGATGCTCGAGTCGGAGTAGGCGAGCACCTGGTGACACGTGGGGCACATGAGCTGCGTCTCCATGTCGGGCTCGGACCAGCCGTTGCACGCCTGCGCCGCCGCGGGGAAGGCCAGCACGGCTGCGAGCGCGAGCAGGATCAGGCAGCCCGCACGCCTCATGCCTGCCCGCTTCCGAGCAGCGGCTGGATCGCGCGCTTCAGCATCTCGCCGGTCACCTGGGTCACGAACATCTTCTGCACCGCGCCCGACCGGTTGATCACGAACGTGACCGGGAAGCCGCTCGTCACGCCCCAGCGGTTGGTGACGTCGTTGGAGGAGTCGTGCACCAGGGTGTAGCCCACGTGCAGCTCACGGGCCCACGTGCGCGCATCGCTGGCGAAATCCTGCGAGTCGACGCCGACCACGGCCACGCCGCGGCGCGCGTACTCGCGCTGGATCAGGTTGAACTGCGGCGCCTCGACCCGGCACGGGGGGCACCACGACGCCCAGAAGTTCAGGAGCACGACCTTGCCCCGGAAGCTCCTCAGGGCGACGTCGCCCTTGCCGTCGAGGCTCGGCAGGCTGAAGTTCGGCGCCGCAGGTCGCTGGCCGTCGTTGAGCTCGGCCGCGACCGTGGTCGAGCCTTCAAGGACGCTGCGCGCGAACAGCCCGATCAGGGCCGCGAGCAGCGCGACCGCAGCCGCCTGCAGACCCAGTCTGACGCCTCTACGCACGTCACCATCGTAGAGGACGACCCGTCACCCGGCGGTCGGCGGCCTCACGGCCTCCGACCGCCCCCGCCCAACTAGTCGTGCATGTGGGAAGCGACCCGGGTGTAGGGCCGCCACGGGACGCGCTCCCACTCACTGCCGTGGCACATCGGACATACGGGCAGCGACCGGTACACGGTCACCCCATACCCGCACCCTTCACACCGGAACTCGCCCTTTGCCCTCGCGCCAGCGACCCATGCCGCGCCGGCTGCGAGGCCGTCCTTGTTCAGCGTTGACTCCACTGCGCGCTCCTCGCTAGGAAGCTATAGGGTAGCCGGTCGCGGCCGTCTGCTCAATACGAAATTAACACTGCTCGCCCGTGCGGGAGAACCGCAACACCGGGGAGCGGCGGCCGTCGGGGCCGATATGCTGCCCGCCGTGACGACGCAGAAAGCGACCCTCAAGCCGTACCTCGAGGAGATCCGCCAGTGGGTCGAGCAGGGGCGCACCGACATCTGGATCGCCCACACGCTCAACTCCACGCCGGCGAGTATCTCCGCCTTCCGGTCGCAGCACGGCATCCTGCGCCGCGACGCCGCCGAGGGCCGGGGCGCGTCCGTCCCGCCACCGGTGATCCCGCCCGACGCCCCGCCCGAGGAGCCGGCCACCAAGCAGCGCCGGCGGCGGACGAAGAAGGCGACCGGCGGAGTCGCGCCGCTCTCCGGGCCGCTGCCCGACGCCGAGCCCGCGGCGGCTGCGCCGGCCGCGACCGCGGAGCCGGCCGGCGAGGAGGGCACCGGCCGCAGGCGCAGGCGCCGCGGCGGCCGCGGCCGCAAGCAGCAGTCCGGCTACGAGGCCGTGCTCGACCACGGCGACGAGGGCTACGGCTTCTGGCTCGACGGCGCCGTCCGCGACGACCCGGTGTTCGCCGAGCACTGGGCGGGGCGGCGGGCGCTGATCGTGCGCATCGAGGCCGACCAGATCGTCGTCCGCGCCGACGACCGCGAGTAACGCACCGCCAGAAGGGTTCAGCGGTAGTCGAGCGCGTCTCGGGCGACGCGGGCGAAGGCGGCCGGCTGGACGATCGACAGGTCATACGCCCAGGTCTCGTCGGTCACGCGCTGGACCACGTCCAGGCACCACGGCTCGCTAGAGGCGTACACCGCCGCCAGCCGGGCGAGGTCGAACGACTGGCCCACTCGGCGCACGATCTCGGCGTCGAGCTCCTCGACGATGGCCTCGACCACGTACCGCCGCCGGGTCGTCAGCTCGAGCCGCGCCAGTCGGCGCGCCCCCTCCGACCACTCGAGCAGGGCCAGCTCGACCGCGGCGGTCACGGCGTGCAGCACTCCGCGGCCGGGTAGAGCGGCGCCGCCTCGGCCAGGATCCGCCGCCCTAGCGCGTATCCGGGCTGGGCGAGCGCGAACGCCGCGTGGGCGTGCAGGCACTTGACCGCCCCGGGCCTGCTCGTGCCGGCGATGCCGAGCGCGAGGCTCGCCCCGGCGTCGGCCATCCGCACCCCGGGCCGGCGCAACTCGCGCTGGCAGGCCGCGCCCCCGCGGTACTCGGCTGCGGCCGCGGCGTCGGTCGCCACCAGACGCTCGTAGCGGTCGACGCCGCCTGCCGCCTCGAGCGCGTCGATCCGCGCCACCGCATGCGGGCACGTGAGGTAGTACGTGGTCGGGAAGGGGCTGCCGTCGGCCAGGTAGGCGGGCTGCTCGATCACCGCCGGGCGGCCGTGCGGGCACCGAACGGCCACCGCCGGAGCGCCGCGAGGCGGTCGGCCAAGCTGACGTGCGATCACGGCCTGGTCGTCGATCCGATCAGGGTACCGGGACCGCTCGCCCGGCCGTCACCGGCAGGAGCGGTTGGCGAGCCCCTTGACCACGTAGGCCTGCTCGCCGGGGAAGATCCAGCCGCAGCCGCGGGCGACGCGGATGATCGCGGCGGGCGTGTGCAGCGCGGCCTCGGCGCGCAGCAGGTGCTCGTGGCGGCGCTCGAGCGCCGCCACCCGGGTGCGACCCGCGGCGAGCTCGCTGCGCAGCCGCAACTCCTTCTGCAACGGCCCGACATAGAGCGCGGCGATCAGGACGAGCACGCCGCCGGCGATGAGCCGACCGGCCGTGAAGCCACGTCGGAAGGTACGCGTGCGCGCCGATGCCACCCGCCCTCGTTCGACGGCGCCAGCGTGACTCCTACTCGATCGTGCGAACGACGATGTGGTCGGTCGTGCCCGGCTGGTTCAGGCGCGTGCCCCCGGAGAGCACCACCCGCTCGCCGGGCGAGGCCAGGCCGCTCGAGCGGATCGCATCCATCGTGCGCCGCCACAGATCCTCGGTCGAGCTCGCGCTCTGGATCACCATCGGCACGACCGCCCACTCCAGGGCGAGCTGCTGCAGCACCACCGGATCGGGGCTCGCCGCCACGATCGGGCGCCGCGGCCGGAACTTGGACACCATCCGCGCGGTCGAGCCGGACTGGGTCGGGCACGCGATCACGGTCGCGTCCAGGTCCTCGGCCACGTCGCACACCGCGTGCGACAGGATCGCGCCCATGTTGCCCTCGCGGCGGCGGCCGGCATCGTGGTAGATCAGCGACGGCTCCACCGCCCGCGCGATCCGGTTCATCGTGGCGACCGCCTCGAGGGGGTAGCCGCCCACCGCCGTCTCGCCCGACAGCATCAGCGCGGACGTCCCGTCCAGGACGGCGTTGGCGACATCGGACGCCTCCGCCCGGGTGGGCTCGGGCTGGTGGATCATCGACTCGAGCATCTGGGTCGCGGTGATGACGGCCCGGCCGGCGTCGCGGCCGGTGCGGATGATCAGCTTCTGCACGAGCGGCACGTCGGCGGCGCCGATCTCGACGCCGAGATCGCCGCGGGCGACCATGACCGCGTCGCTCGCGGCCACGATCTCGTCCAGGTTCTCGACCGCCTCGGCCTTCTCGATCTTGGAGACGATCCGGGCCGACGACCCGGCTGCGGCGATGCGCAGCCGCAGGTCGTCGACGTCCTCGGCCCGGCGGACGAACGAGAGCGCGACGTAGTCGGCCCCGATCCCGAGCGCGAACTCGAGGTCGGCCTCGTCCTTCGCCGTGAGCGACGGGATCGGCAGGTACGTCCCGGGGAGGTTCACGCCCTTGCCCGACGAGATCAGGCCGCCGACCTCCACCCGCGTCTGCACGCGCCCGCCCTCGACCGACATGACCCGGGCGCGCACCATGCCGTCGTTGATCAGGATCTCCCGGCCGGGCGAGACGGCATCGGCGATGCCGGCGTAGGTGACGTCGAGGTCGCCGGGAGCGCCCTGCCCCGGAGCGGTCAGCACGAGCATGTCGCCCGGGTTGACCGAGCGCGGCTGACGGATGCGCCCGATCCGGATCTTCGGCCCCTGCAGGTCGGCGATCACCGCCAGCGGACGGCCGATCAGGGCCTGGGCACGGCGCACGGCGGCCAGGGAGTTGCGGTGCATCTCGTGGTCGCCGTGCGAGAAGTTCAGGCGGGCGGCGTCCATCCCCGCCCAGGTGAGCTGCTCGATCATGTCAGCGTCCGATGACGCCGGCCCGATCGTGCATACGATCTTGGTGCGGCGCGGCCGGGGCCCGGTCACCGCGACGCGTGTGAGGCGGCGGCGAGCGCGGCGCGAACGCCGACCAGCCGGGATAGCGGGCAGAGGCGCCCAGCTCCTCCTCGATCCGGATCAGCTGGTTGTACTTGGACACGCGGTCGGAACGAGCCGGCGCACCGGTCTTGATCTGCCCGCAGCCGACGGCGACCACCAGGTCGGAGATCGTCGTGTCCTCGGTCTCGCCCGAACGGTGCGAGATGACGCTCCCGTACGCGGACGCGGTCGCCAGGCGGATGGCGTCGAGCGTCTCCGACAACGTCCCGATCTGGTTCAGCTTCATGAGCACGGCATTTCCGACTCCGCGCCGGATGCCCTCCTGGATGCGGTCGACGTTGGTGACGAAGATGTCGTCGCCGACGAGCTGCAGCCGTCCCCCAGCCGCTCCGTGAGCAGCTCCCAGCCGTCCCAGTCGTCCTCGGCCAGGCCGTCCTCGATCGAGACGATCGGATACCGGCTCGTGAGATCGTCGTACAGATCGACCATCTCGGCGGACGAGAGCGTCCGCCCCTCCCCGGTCAGGTGGTAGGCGCCGTCGCGGTAGAACTCGCTCGCGGCCGGATCGAGCGCAACCATCACCTCGTCGCGGTGGCCGGCGGCCTCGGCGGCCTCGAGGATCGCGGCGATGGCATCCTCGTTGGAGGCCAGGTTCGGCGCGAAGCCGCCCTCGTCGCCGACGTTCGTCGCCAGGCCGCGGCCGTGCAGGAGCTTCTTCAGGGCATGGTAGGTCTCGGCGCAGATCCGCACAGCCTCGGCGAACGACTCGGCCCCGACGGGGACGACCATGAACTCCTGCATGTCGACGCTGTTGTCGGCGTGCACGCCCCCGTTCATCACGTTCATCATCGGCACCGGCAGCACATGGGCGCCGGCGCCGCCGATGTAGCGGTAGAGCGCGAGGCCGGAGTCGTCTGCGGCGGCCTTGGCCGTGGCGAGCGATGCCCCGAGGATCGCGTTCGCACCCAGGTTGCCCTTGTTGTCCGACCCGTCGAGCTCGACCAGGGTGGCGTCGACCAGACGCTGGTCGGTGGCATCGATGCCCGCGAGCGAGGACGCGATCGCCGAGTTGACGTGACCCACGGCCTGCAGGACGCCCTTGCCGCCGTAGCGGTCCGAGTCGCCGTCGCGCAGCTCGACGGCCTCGTGCACACCTGTGGACGCGCCCGACGGCACCGCCGCCCGCCCGAATGCGCCGGACTCGAGCAGGACATCGACCTCGACGGTCGGATTGCCCCGCGAGTCGAGAATCTCGCGCCCGGTGACTGAGACGATGGCGGTCATCGTTCGAGGCGGGATACTAGATGATTGATTCCACGCCCCCGCGCGCCTGGACGGGCGTTGGTCATGGATCCGCGAGGCGGTGATCACCCTTGAGCGGAGCCTGATCCGGCTGCTGGGGACGGATCCAACCGATCCGGCTCCCGACTGAGCCCAGCGCCTCGAACAGGTGCCAGGCACCGTGCCGGTGCCAGGCACCCCGCGCTCTGGGGAGGGCGCTGGGCGGTGGGGCCTGGCCCCGCTGGGGCCAAGCCCCGGTTGTCGGGCGGGGGACTGTCCCCGCCGGGGACTGTCCCCGGTTCTCGTGCCGGTGCCAGGCACCCAGCGCCTACGCCCCCTGCAGCGCCGCCTTCGCTCGCCGGTACCAGGCGTCCTGCGCCTCCAGATCGAGCGCCGTCCACTCCTCGCCGGCCGCGGCGGCCAGCCGCTCGGCCGTCTCGACACGCTCCCGGAAGCGGCCCGCCGCAGCCCGCAGCGCCAGCTCGGGGTCGACGTTGGCCAGCCGGGCGACGTTCGTCGCGGCGAAGAGCAGATCGCCCAGCTCGTGCACCACCTCGGCGGCCGGCTCGTGCTCGGCCTGCGGCGCCGGCGCGGCGTCGAGGACGGCGCGCAGCTCCCGCAGCTCGTCGGCGAGATCCGTCCACGCCCCGTCCCATGCGTCCCAGTCGAAGCCGACCGCCGATGCCCGCCGCTGCACCTTGCGCGCGTGGAGCAGCGCCGGCAGCACGCCGGGGACGTCGTGGAAGATGCCGCTTCGGCCCTCCTGGTCGCGCTTGATCTGCTCCCAGTTCTGGCGCACCGCGCCGGCCGTCTCCGCCTCGCGCTCGCCGAACACGTGCGGATGGCGCCGGATCAGCTTCGTGGTGATGCCGGCGGCCACGCCGGCAAGGTCGCCCGCACCGTCCTCCTCGCACAGAAGGGCGAGGAAGAACGTCTGGAAGAGCAGGTCGCCCAGCTCGTCGAGGAGCTTCGGCCCCGTGCCCGCCCCTGCCGCCTCGGCCACCTCGTAGGCCTCCTCGACGGTGTGCGGCACGATCGTCCCCACCGTCTGTTCGCGATCCCACGGACAGTCGCGCCGCAGCCGCTCGGTGAGGCGCTGCAGCGCCAGCATGGCGTCGGCCAGGACGAGGCTCTGAAGCGCGGCGCCGGCCGGCACCGTCTCGTCCCAGGCCCGCGCCGCGAGCAGCCGCCGCAGGCGCTCTCCCGACGCCGCGGCCACGGGCGCGTCCGCATCCAGCGCAATGCCGTGGGCGCCCAGCCACTCGGCGAGCGGCTCGTCTTCCAAGAGCGCGACCGGGCCCGCCGCCTCGAGCGCCCGCCACGATGCGAGCGGGATCAGGTCGGGATCGCCGGGGCCGAGCGCGATCAGGGTCGCCATGCCCCGAGTCTACGTCTGGGTCAGCTCGTCGGCGCGGTCGAAGGCGTCGACACCTTCGGCGGCGCGAACCCCGCGGCGTACTTGGTGACCTTCTTCTGCTGCTTCTCGAGGTTCGTCACGATCTGCTGCAGGTGCGCGGTCTGCTGCTGCGAGAGCAGCGTCGACTGGATCTGGGCCTTGACCGCCGCGAACGACTTCTGCTGGCCGCCCTTGACGATGTCGCCGGCCGGGCGGATCACGAAGTAGCAGACGGGCTTGCACTTGCCCTTGAGCGTCGGCTGCGACGCGTAGTACGCCGCGGCCATCGGCACGGGCTGGGACAGCTCGTTGGTCTTGAGCGTGAACGTCGCCCGGTCGAAGTTGGTGTCGCCGCCGCCCTGGCTGAAGACGAACGGCTCATGCCGCGCGCTGTCGTCGATCGCGCCGTGGTCGACCGCCTTGAAGCTCTTGCCGGCGGCGAGCTGCGTCCGCGCGTTCTCCGCCGCGGCCTTGCTCGGCACGAGCACGTAGTCGACCCGGCGGGTGGACGCGCCCGTCTGGAACTGGGTCTTGTGCGAGTTGTAGTAGGCCTGCACCTGCTTGGGCGTGACCTTCACCTGGTTCTTGAGCTTGGTCTCGATGTTCTGCTCGAGCAGGGTCAGCTCGAACTGCTGGGCGACGTCGGCATCGGTCAGCTTGTAGCGCTGGAGGTCGGCCTTGTACTTGGCCTCGCTGCCGCCGTAGAACTGCGTGATCGCCTTCGAGACCTGGTCCTGGATCTGCTTTTGCGTGACCACGACCGAGAGGGTCTTTGCGATGTTGTGCACCTGGGCGTCGGTGACGAGGTACTGGAGCACCGGCTGCACAACCGTCGACTGGTAGCTGGCCGTGCCGACCTGCGGGATCTTCTGCTTCTTCACCGCCATCGCCGCCAGCTCGAGCTTGATCTGGTGATCCAGATCACTCTTCGTGATGTGCGTGCCGCCCACGACCGCGACGTCGCCGGACTGCAAGGAGGCTGACGAGCTCGACGACGACGAACCGCCACAGGCGGCTGTGAATGCCGCCACAGCGGCCAGGCAGATGATCAGAGGTATTCGGCCCATCAACGAACTACGCCGCGATCTCGCGGCGGATATCAATGATAGCATCGAGCAATTCCAGGCACTGCCGCACCTGCGGCCGCTTCGCCGGCGGCGCGACGGCCGGGCGCAGGCTGAGCTCGCGGGCGGCGACCGTGTAGCGCACCGCCGGGAAGCGGGCCCGCAGCTCGCGCATCTCGGCCGATCCGAGCGCGATCGGGCCGACGCTGAACGCGCCGCCGCGAAGCGACGCCGACGCGATCCCCATGTCGGCGCAGACGAGCCGCAGCTCCTGGATCGCGAGCAGGTTTAGCGACCGGCTCGGGCAGGGGGCCGAAGCGGTCGGCGAGCTCGGCCTCGATCTCGCGCAGCTCCGAGCGGTCCGCGGCCAGCGCCACCCGCCGGTGCAGGTCGATCTTGACCGCCTCGAGGGGCACGTAGTCGGCGGGGACGTAGGCGTCCACCTGGGCCTCGACCCGGACCGGCTTGGAGACGACCGGCGGCGCGCCCTGCAACTCGGCCACCGCCTCGGCCAGGAGCTCGCAGTAGAGCTCGAAGCCGACGGCGGCGACATGGCCCGACTGCTCGTCGCCGAGCAGGTTGCCGGCGCCGCGCAGCTCGAGGTCGCGCATCGCGATCCGGTAGCCGGAGCCGAGCTCGGTGTAGTCGGCCAGGGTCGAGAGCCGGTGGCGGGCCTCCTCGGAGAGCTCGCGCCGGTCGGGGTAGAACAGGAACGCGTGTGCGACGGCGTCGGAGCGGCCGACGCGGCCGCGGATCTGGTACAGCTGGGCCAGCCCGAGCGTGTCCGCGCGCTCGACGATGAGCGTGTTGGCCTGGGGGATGTCGAGCCCCGACTCGATGATGGTCGTCGACACGAGCACGTCGAAGTCGCCGCGCAGGAACTTCATCATCACGCCCTCGAGCGCCCGCTCGGCCATCTGCCCGTGGGCGACGCCGACGCGCAACTCCGGCACCCACCGCCGCACCCGCTCGGCCACGTCGTCGATCGACTCGACCCGGTTGTGCAGGTAGAACGACTGGCCGCCGCGGGCCGTCTCCCGGCGCAGCGCCGCCGCGATCAGCTCCTCGTCGAACTCGCCGACGTGCGTCTTGATCGGGTGGCGGCCGCGGGGCGGGGTCGTGATGACGCTGATGTCGCGCAGGCCGGAGAGGCTCATGTGCAGCGTGCGCGGGATCGGCGTCGCCGACATTGCAAGCACGTCGACCTCGAGCCGCAGCTGGCGCAGGAGCTCCTTCTGGGCGACACCGAAGCGCTGCTCCTCGTCGAGCACGACGAGGCCGAGGTTCTGGGGCACAACGTCGCGCGAGAGCACCCGGTGGGTGCCGACGAGCACATCCACCTTGCCGGCGGCGTAGTCGGCCAGCACCTGCTTCACCTCGGCCGCCGCCCGGAACCGCGACACCATCTCGACCCGCACGGGGAAGTCGCGGAAGCGGTCGCGCAGCGTGGCGGCGTGCTGCTGGGCGAGGATCGTGGTCGGCACCAGCATGAGCACCTGGCGGCCCGACGAGGCCACCTTGAAGGCGGCCCGCACCGCGACCTCGGTCTTGCCGAAGCCGACGTCGCCGCAGACGAGCCGGTCCATCGGCTGGGCGGCCTCGAGATCCTGCTTCACCGCGTCGATGGCCACGCCCTGGTCGTCGGTCTCGTCGAACGGGAACGAGGCCTCCAGGCGCGCCATCCACTCGTCGTCGGGAGGCAGCGGCGGGCGGGTCGCGTTCTGGCGGCGGGCGTAGAGCGCGAGCAGCTCCCCGGCCAGCTCGCGCACGGCCACCCGGGCGCGGCTCTTGAGCGTGCTCCAGGCCTTGCCGCCGAGGCGCGAGAGCGCGGGCGCCTTGCCGTCGGCCCCGACGTAGCGGCTGACCTTGGCCAGCTGGTCGTGGGGCACGTACAGGCGGTCGTCGCCGCGGAACTCCAGGTAGAGGTAGTCGCGGACGACGCCGCCCACCTCTTTGGTGTCGAAGTTGACGAAGCGGCCGACGCCGTGGTCCTCGTGGACGACGTAGTCGCCGCTGCGCAGGTCGGCGACCGTCGAGAGCGCCCGCCCGAACCGGGCCGGGCCGCGCGCGCCCCGGCGGCGCAGGAGCTGGGCGGCCGGCAGCACCGCGACCCGCAGCCCGGGCGAGACGAACCCGTGCCGAAGCGGCGACACGACGAGGGCGACGCCCGCCTCCTCTGGCCCGGCCGCGTCGGGTGCGGGCAGGTCGGCCTCGATCCGCCGCAGGGCCATGTGCGTGCGCCGGGCCTCGCCCAGGTGGGCGAAGCAGACGAGCACCCGGTATCCCGCCCGCACGAGCGAGCGCAGCTCGTTCTCGGCCTCGGAGATGCCGCTCGAGGCGAGCGCCGGCAGCTGCGCCTCGAACTGATAGGGCTGGCCGAGGGGCATCTCCTCGAGGGCGGGCACCGACTCGATCAGGTTGGTGACGGCGGCGGCGGCGACGTAGCCGCGCGCGCGCAGGGCGGGATCCCGCAGGTGCTCCGAGGCTTCCTCGTAAGCGCTCTCGACGCTCGCGGCGAGCTCGGACGGGTTCCACGCGACGACTGCGGCGGACGCCGCCAGCTCGGGCGCGAGCGGCACCAGGCCCTGGGGGACGTCGGGCCGGTCGTCCTCCTCCCGCCCCCACCCTGCATATTCGGGGTCAGACCCCGTGTATTCAGCCGCGGGATGGATCAGCACCTCGGCCAGGTCGCGCAGCGAGCGCTGCGTGAAGACGGAGAAGGCCGAGAGGCGCTCGACGTGGTCGCCGAAGAACTCCACCCGCACCGGCTCACGGCCCGTCGTCGGGAAGACGTCCACCAGGCCTCCGCGCACCGAGAACTGGCCGCGCTCCTCGACGGCGCCGGCCCGCTCGTAGCCCCCGTGGGCCAGGGCGCGCACGAGGTCGTCGAACGGCAGCTCCTCCCCCAGCCGCAGCCCCACGGGCGCCGGCCGGCGGGCGGGCGGCTCGATCCGCTCGACGAGCGCGTCGGCCGACACGGCCACGAGGCCACCGCCGGCGAGCGTATGCAGGGCGCGGTGGCGCTCGCCGACGAGATGCGGAGCCGGATCCAGGCCGCTGCCCCAGCCGACCCCACGCGACGGCAGGAACGCGGCCGTATCCGGCGGCAGGAACACCGCCGCGGACTCGGCCAGCGCCCGCGCCGCGTCGTCGTCTGCGACCACCACGGCCAGCGCGCGCTGCTCGGCCCCCTCGCGCGAGCGCCACAGGGCGGCGACGAGCGCCGGCAGGATCGGCTCGGATACACGGGCGCGGGTGATCCCGGCCGCGGTGCGGGCGGCGTAGGCCGCGAAGTCCGCGTCGCCGAGCAGGTAGGCAAGGGCCAGCTCGGCCCCTGCCAGGGGGCCGTCCACCTGCTGCTCCAAGCCGTCCACACCGGCATGGTAGGCTGCGTGCCGCCATGCCGACGGAGGTCTCCGAGTGCGCCGTCTGATCGTCACCCTGTACGGGTTCCTGTTCATGCTCGCGCTGCCGGCCGCGGCGTTCGCGGCCACGACCACCGACAACACGGGCAAGCCCAGCGGGCACGACTGGACGATCACGACGATCTTCGTGATCGCGCTCTCGATCCCGGCGCTGCTCGCGTTCCTCACGCTGATCGACATCGCCCGTGGCAAGCACACCCAGCGCCATAACTGACGCGACGCTCGCGCAGCTCTCCGAGCTGCTGCGGATCGAGTCGGTGTCGAGCGACGGCCTGCACCCCCGCGAGCTGCGCGCGGCCGCCGACTGGATCGTCGACCTGATCGGCGGCGAGGCGACGGTCACCGAGGAGCACGGAAACCCGCTCGTCGACGGCCTCATCCCGGCGTCGCAGGCCGGCGCGCCGACGGTGATCGCCTATGGCCACTACGACGTCCAGGCCCCCGGCCCGGCCGAGCTCTGGGACAGCCCGCCGTTCGAGCCCGAGCTGCGCGACGGCTGGCTGCACTGCCGCGGCGTGACCGACGATAAGGGCAACTTCTACGCCGTGCTGCGGGCCGCGCTCGACCTGGCCGCCGCCGGCGAGCTGGGCGTGAACGTGCGCGTGCTGGCAGACGGCGAGGAGGAGATCGGCGGCCACTCGGTCATCCACCATCTGGCCACGGTCGAGGGCGACTTCGCCGCCGCGCTGATCTTCGACGGGGGCATGGTCGACGCGCAGCGCCCGGCGATCACGACCGGCCTGCGCGGCCTGGCCGGCGCCCAGCTCAAGCTGACCACGGGCCGGCGCGAGCTCCACTCCGGCATGTACGGCGGCGCGGCCGCGAACGCCGTCCACGACCTGCATCGCGTGCTCGCCGCCATCGTCGACCTGCCCGACGGGTTCGGCGCGGGCGCGGCGCCCGTGACCGCCGACGAGCGGGCGGCGTGGGCGACGCTGCCCGCCGGCCCCGACGTGCTCGCCGAGGCGGGCGCGGTGCCCGCCGACCCGGGCGCGGCGGCCGCCTTCTACGACCGCACCGGCGCGATGCCGTCGGTCACGATCCACTCCGTCGGCGCGGGCGACCCCACCCTGCACAAGACGAGCATCGTGCAGGAGGCGCTCGCGTCGGTCTCGGTGCGGCTCGCTCCGGGGCAGGACGCCGATGCGATGTCGGCGCTGCTCGAGCGGACGCTGCGGGCCGCCTGTCCCGCCACGGCGACCCTCGACATCGAGATGTGGCCGCCCGCGTCTCCGGCCCGGATGGATCCCGGCCATCCCGTGCTCAAGGCGGGGTTCGACGCGATCGAGCGGGCGACCGGCGCGCGGCCGCTGGCGGTGCGCTCGGGCGGCACGATCCCCGTCGCCGCCGCGTTCACGGCCCGTGGCATCCCCACCATCCTCTCGGGCTTCGGCACCGACGACGACAACATCCACTCGCCCAACGAGCGGATGGAGCTGCGCCGGCTCGACTGGGCGATGGCATCGGCGCGCGAGATCTTCCGCGCGCTGCCCAGCGTGGTCTGATCAGCGTCCGATAGTTGTCGGTTGGGGCTTTACTCCGTCCGCCGTTCTCGATACCCTTGCACCCGCATGCGGACGGTGACGAGGGGAATGAGCGAGTATCAGGTGCGGGCGCGCCTGTACGACCCGCCGGAGGGTGTCCGCCGGCTGGACTCCAAGCTCGCCTGCTGGCGGATCGCAAACGGCGCGCACATGCGCGGCGAGGAGATGCGCCAAGCCTTCGAGTCGCGCCTCGACGGCCGCGTGCCCGACGTCGTGGCCGCGCCGGCCGAGTCCGGCAAGGGCCCGCGCATCCGCCTGATCGCCTAGCCCGCCAAGCGGGTCAGTCAGGCTGATCGGGCTGCCGCGTGGCCCGGTAGCCCGCATAGGCGCCCGCGCCGATCACGCCGACGGTCAGAACCACCCGGCGCAGCCGGTGGCGGCGCTTCGGCCGGGGCGACTGGG
Organism: uncultured Actinomycetes bacterium; assembly: GCA_963813245.1. Taxonomy (GTDB): domain Bacteria; phylum Actinomycetota; class Thermoleophilia; order Gaiellales; family JAICJC01; genus JAICJC01. The sequence continues at coordinate 204,498 of CAWEYE010000016.1, read as the reverse complement.
CGACCGCGTAGCCCGCGGCCATCGCCGCCGCGGCGCGGCGAAGCTCGGACCAGAGCTTCTCGTCGGCGAGGGCGCCGGCCAGGTCATCGGACCGGCGCACACGGTCACGCGCCGCGGCGAGCGCGTCGCGCCCCTCGTACACGTGCTCCTGCAGCCGCGGATCGGCCGCGGCTGCCCGCGCCCGCCGGGCAGCCTCCGGAGCCACCCTGGCAACCTTGATCGCCGTCGCCGTGCGCTGTGGATGCCGGGCGAGCTTCCAGCCCACCCAGGCGACCGTGCGCGGATGCCGGCGTACGAGCCCGAGCTTCGATCCCGTGTTCATACCGACAACCATACCCGCACGACGTGATTCAGACACATGTCACAGCGATCCGGCGCCGTTGAAGCGGCGCATGGCCTCGTCGACGCCGTCGCGCACGACGACACGGGTGCACTCGGCGCCGCGGGTGACCAGCGCGTCGACGTCGACATCGGCCGGGAACGGCCGCAGGAGCCAGTCGGCGACGGGCTGGCGGTCGCCCCGCTCGGGCCGGCCGACGCCGATCCGCACCCGCACGAACTCGGCCGTACCCAGCGAGTCGCGCAGCGAGCGCAGGCCGTTGTGGCCCGCGAGCCCGCCGCCCGACTTCGCCCGCACGTCGCCCAGCTCCAGGTCGATCTCGTCGTGCACGACGACCAGCGAGTCGGGCTCGAGCTTGTAGAAGCGCAGCGCCGCGGCGACGCTGCGGCCGGACAGGTTCATGAAGGTCAGCGGTTGGAGCAGCGCCAGGCGCAGGTCGCCGTCGTGCGTCTCGGCGACCCGGCCCGAGAACTTGCTCCGCCAGGTCGCCGACCACTCCGACGCCAGCCGGTCTGTGACCATGAAGCCGAGGTTGTGGCGGGTGGCGGCATATTCGGGCCCGGGGTTTCCGAGCCCGACGACGAGCACGTCCAGCGACGGGCCGAAGTCGCGCCGCAAGAGGCGCACGCTCCGATCCGCCTACTCGGCGCTCTCGTCCCCGGCCGCGCCCTCGTCGGCACCCGCCTCGCCCTCTTCGCCCTCGGCACCCTCGGCGGCCTCGCCCTCGGCCTCGGCCTCGGCCTCGAGCTCGGCCTCGGACTTGAGCTCCTCCTCGGACACCGGCGCCGCGATCGTCGCGAGGATGGTGCCCTCGAGGTCGTCGGTGAACGTGATCCCGCTGGGGGCCGTGACGTCGGACAGGCGGATCGACTGGCCGATCTCGAGCGCGGAGACATCGACCGTGATCGATTCGACGAGATCGGACGGAAGCGCCTCGACGTGCACCTCGTGGGTCGGCTGGCTGAGCGCGCCGCCCATGTTCACGCCCTCGGCGTGGCCCTCCAGGTGCACCACGACCGAGGTGTTGATCTTTTGGTCGAGCCGGATCTCGTGCAGATCGACGTGGATGACGCGATCGCGGACAGGGTCGAGCTGGAACTCCTTGATCAGCACCGGGCGCGTCTTCTTGCCGTCGACGCTGACGTCGTAGACGGCGTGCATGCCGGCGCCCGAAAGCGCATGGCGCAGGTCGCGGGCGCTCAGGACGATCGCCTCGGTCTCGGAGGTGGCGGAGTAGATGACGCCGGGGATGTTGCCGTCCAGGCGCAGCGCCTTCGCGTCCTTCGTCCCGCGCCCCTCACGCGCGCGCACCTCGATCTTCACTCGCTCCATGCGGCCCTCACACCTGTCGTTTGACCGTCGTTGATTGGGACTGGGCCCGACTCAGAAGAGCTGATTCCCGCCGTGGAACAGCCCCGAGACGGAATCGTCGTTGAAGACGTTGCAGATGGTATCAGCCAGAATTGGCGCCACTGACAGGACCTGAACCTTGTCGGGCTTCGCCAACGGGTTGATCGGGATGGTGTCGGTCACGACCACCTTCTCGAACACGCTCGCCTCGAGCCGCTCGAGCGCCGGGCCCGAGAACACCGGGTGGGTGGCGCACGCGAACACGCGGGTGGCGCCGTGATCGATGAGCGAGACGCCGCCGGCGCAGAGCGTGCCGGCGGTGTCGATCATGTCGTCGAGCAGGATGCAGACCTTGCCGCGCACGCGCCCGATCACGTTCGTGACCTCGGCCTCCTGATGCCCCGGCCGCTCCTTCGTGATCAGGGCGAGCTGCGCGCCCAGCATCTCGGAGAACTTCTTGGCGAGCTTCACCCGGCCCGCGTCGGCGGAGACGACGACGATGTCCTCGGGGCCGACGTCGATCAGGTCGTTGAAGTGGCCGGCCAGCATCGGGGCGGCCGTCATGTGGTCGACGGCGCCGTCGAAGAAGCCCTGCAGCTGCCCGGCGTGCAGGTCCATCGTGAGCACGCGGTCGACGCCGGCGGCGGCGAGCATGTCGGCGACCAGCTTGGCCGTGATCGGCTCGCGCGGCATGCTCTTCTTGTCCTGGCGGCCGTACGGGTACCACGGCATCACGGCCGTGATCCGCTTGGCGGACGCGAGCCGGGCCGCCTGGGCCATGATCATGAGCTCCATCAGCGAGTCGTTGGTGGGCGACGAGCACGACTGCACGATGAACATGTCGGCGCCGCGGATCGACTCCTCGTAGCGGACGTACACCTCGCCGTTCGTGAACGTCTTCAGCAGGACGTCGCCAAGCTCGATGCCGATGTGCTTGGCGATGTCCTCGCCGAGCGCCTTGTTGGAGCGGCCGCTGAAGAGCATGAGCCGCTTGTGCGGCGCGCGCTCCATCCAGCTCGCGTGATCGGCGGCGCTCATGCCGGACACACCGAGGCCCGTCGCCGGAAAAAGCGGGATGGCCGTCTCGAGGCTAAGTGCGCTTTCGTCTTCCATACCCCTCGATGTTCTTCTGGTGGACACGAGCAACCGCGAGCGCTTCGGGTGGCACATCCTCGGTGATCACCGAACCCGCCGCCGTCCACGCTCCGTCTCCGATCGTCACGGGTGCGACGAAGACATTGTCGCAGCTGGTGTGGACATCTTCACCAATCGTTGTCCGCTGCTTGGCACGGCCATCGTAGTTGGCCGTGATCGCGCCCGCTCCGATGTTCGTGCCCGCCCCGATCGACGCATCGCCGATGTAGGAGAGATGCGGCACCTTGGCGCCGGCGCCGAGCTCGGAGTTCTTGATCTCGACGAAGGTGCCCGCCTTCGCGCCGGCGGCCAGCGCGGCGCCGGGGCGCAGGTAGCAGAACGGGCCCACGTTGGCCCCGGGGCCGACGCGGGCGTCGACGGCGACGGCGTGCGGCCCCACGGTCGCGCCGGCGCCGATCGACGTCGTGCCGCGGAGCACCGTGAACGGCTCGATGCAGGCGTCGGCGGCGATCGTGACCCCGGGCTCGATCCAGGTCGAGGCCGGGTCGACGATCGTGACGCCGGCCAGCATGTGGGCGAGGTTGATGCGATCGCGCAGGAGCGCCGCCGCAGCCGCGAGGTCGGCCCGGGTGTTGATCCCGAGCGCCACGGCGGCATCGTCGTGGCGGTGACCGGCGACGGTATGGCCGTCGGCGACGAGCAGCCCGACGACGTCGGTCAGGTACAGCTCGCCCTGGTCGTTGGCCGTGTCCAGGCGATCGAGCGCCGGCCACAGCAGCTCCGACCGGAACAGGTAGATCCCGGAGTTGACCTCGGCGAGCTCGCGCTGCTCAGCCGTCGCGTCGCGCAGCTCGACGATCCGCTCGACGGCGCCCGCCGGGTCGCGGACGATGCGGCCGAAGTCGGCGCCGATCGTGCGGGTGCGGTCGAAGGTGAGCACGGCGGCGGCCGCGGCGGATGCCGCCCGCTCCGCGGCCAGCTCACGCAGGCTGGCCGGATCGGTCAGCGGATGGTCGCCGTTCATGACCAGGATGTCGCCGTCGAAGCCGGCCAGGGCGGCGCGGGCGCTGCGGGCCGCGTCGCCGGTGCCCAGCGGCCGCTCCTGCGTGGCCGCCTCCACGCCCTCGGGAAGCACCGCCCGCAGCGCGTCGCCGTCGGGAGGCACGACCACGACGGTGCGGGCAGGCTCGAGCTCCAGGATGGCCCGCAGCGTCCACTCGAGCACCGGCCGGCCGCACGCCGGGTGCAGCAGCTTCGGCGTGTCGGACTTCATGCGGGTGCCCCGGCCGGCGGCCAGGATGACGCATGCGAGCGGCGGGGTGGTCATGTCGGTGCTTGGGGTGGTCGGTGCAGGAGCTGGGGCGCCTGGATTCGAACCAGGGATCACGGGACCAAAACCCGTTGCCTTACCACTTGGCCACGCCCCACCGGGGGGCCTGACGGCCGTGCGAGTATACCCAGCCCGCGGCCCGGGGGCGGCTACGATCTTCCCGTGCAACGGCCGGACATCTCCCGCCGGTGAGCGCCGCGCTGCTGGTGGTGGCCGCCTTCCTGGCAAGTGCGGTCGAAGCGGTCGAGGCGCTGACCATCGTGCTCGCCGTCGGGGTCACGCGCGGCTGGCGCTCGCCGCTTTTCGGCGTGACCGCCGCCCTCGTCATCCTGGCCGGCATCGTGGCCGTGCTCGGGCCGGCGCTGACGGCTCTGCCCATCTCGACGCTGCGGGTGGTCGTCGGCGGCCTGCTGCTCATATTCGGGCTGCAGTGGCTGCGCAAGGCGATCCTGCGCTCGAGCGGCCTGAAGGCGCTCCACGACGAGGATGCGATCTTCCGCGAGCAGGCCGAGGAGGCCCGCGCGGCCGGTGCGCTCGAGCATGCGGGGATGGACTGGTACTCGTTCACCATCGCGTTCAAGGGCGTGCTGCTCGAGGGGCTCGAGGTGGCATTCATCGTGGTCACGTTCGGCAGCAACCAGGGCAGCATCCCGCTCGCCGCCGTCGGGGCAGCGGCCGCGATCGTGGTGGTCGTGGCGGGCGGCGTGGCGGTGCGCGCCCCGCTTGCGCGCGTGCCCGAGAACACGCTCAAGTACGGCGTCGGATTGCTGCTCGTCACGTTCGGGACGTTCTGGGGTGCCGAGGGCGCCGGGGCCGACTGGCCCGGCTCGGACGCGGCCATCCTGGGCCTGCTCGTCTTCTATCTGGCCGTGAGCCGGGTGCTCGTGCTGCTCCTGACCCGCGGCGCCCGCGCTGTCCCCGAGCCCGCGGCGGCCGCCGAATGAGCCGCGTCGTCGGGTTGGGCCGGTACCTGTACGAGTTCGTGGTCGGCGACGACATCACGATCGCGATCGGCGTCGTTTTGGCGCTGGCCGTGACCGCCGCGTTCCCGAACGTCGGCGGCGGCGCGTTCTGGATCGTGCCCGCAGTCGTGGTCGCCCTGCTCGGTGTGTCGGTCGCGCGGGTGGCGCGGAAGGGATGACCGCCCGCCTCGCAGCCCTGCTCGTGGCCGCCGCCCTTACCGCGGCGGTCGTGCCGGCCGCCTCCGCCGCACCCGTGACGACCATCCGCGTCAGCGTGGCGTCGGGCGGCGCCCAGGCGAATGCGGACTCGCCGGCGGCCGTGATCTCGGCCGACGGGTCGGTGGTCGCGTTCGACTCGGATGCCACCGACCTCTCCCGGCGGCCCGACACGAACCACGCGAAGGACGTCTTCGTGCGCGACCTGCGCACCGGCGTCACCCGCCGCGTGAGCGTCTCGTCGGCGGGCGCCCAGGCCCACGGCACGAGCCACGTGATCGCGATCTCGCGCGACGGCAACCTGGTGCTCTTCGCCTCGACGGCGGCGAACCTCGTGCCCGGCGACCGAAACGGCCAGCCCGACGTCTTCGTGCGCAACGTCGCCCGCGGGACGACCCGCCGGGTCGACCTGGGGCCGGGCGGGATCGAGCCCGAGGGCGTGCAGCCCCAGTTCCCCGGCTGCTGTGCCCCGGAGGGGCTGGACATGAGCCCGGACGGCCGCTTCGTCCTGTTCGCGGCCGGCGACCCGAACCTGCTCGGGAGCCGCTGCTGCCTCGGCATCTTCCTGCGCGACCGCAAGCTGCACGCGACCACGACGATCGCGGTCGCGAACAACTTCATCGCCGCAACGGCTGCCCGGGTGTCCGACGGCGGCCGGTTCGTCGCCTACAGCACTGGCGGCCTCGACTTCACCGACTTCCCGGGCAAGACGTTTGTGCTCGACCGCAGGACCGGCACGCGCACCCGGGTGGGCGCGAGCGTGGGCGACGGCTCGATCGTCGCCGACATCGCCGGCGGCGGCCGCTACGTGCTGTTCACGGCGTACGCGCTCGGCACGCCTGACTCGGAGGTGTTCCTGCTCGACCGCACCGCCGGGACGACGACGCACGTGAACGTCTCCGCGGCGGCGCTGTACACGACCAGCACTCAGGCGGTGGCCGTCTCGGCGAACGGGCGCTTCGTCACCTTCGTCTCGGCCTACCCCGGCTACGTGAGCGGCGACACGAACGGCGCCGCCGACGTGTTTCGGCGCGACCTGCTCGCCGCCACCACCACCCGGTGGAGCCTGTCGGCCACCGGCGCGCAGCTACCGCGCCGATCGGGCGGAGGCGCCATGCCGGCCGACGGCGGGGCGGTCGTCTTCCTCACCGGGGCCGCCGCCGTGGCGGGCGACACCAACTCGGCCCGGGACGTGTTCCTCAGGCGCTGATCCGGAGAGCGGGCAGTGCGAGGATCGGAGCAGTCTGGGCCATACCAGGCCTCGTGCGGCGGACGTCGGTTCCGGAGCCGCAGCCGGTACCCGCGGGCCGGCTGTCGAGCCGCACCCCGATCCACCACGGCGTGGCGGTGTTCAGCGCCCGTGAGAGCGACAGGCAGATCGCGGGAGAGAGCCCCGACGTGCCGGGCGCAGGCTCTCGCCGGATCGGCTCGATTCGGGTCACCCCCCGCGTCTAGGTGCTGAACCCGGCCACGGCGTCGTCGACGCTGGCCTCGCCGACGCCGAGATCGCGCAGGATGCGGGCGCCGGGGCCGCCGTCGCCGCGCACCAGTGCGAGCAGGATGTGCTCGGTCTCGACGTGGGCGTGGCCGTGCTCAAGCGCCTCCTCGGAGGCCAGCTCGAGCACGCGCTTGCACCGCGGCGTGAGCGGCGGCTCGCCGCCGGCGATCGGCTCGCTGGGCGGGCGCACCGCGGCTGCCTTCCCGCGGACGTCGTCGAGCTTCACTCCGAGCGTGTCAAGCACCTGCGCCGCCACGCCCTGGGGCTCGCGCAGCAGGCCGAGCAGCAGGTGCTCGGTGCCGATGTGGTCGTGCCCGACCGCCCGCGCCTCCTCCTGGGCGTCCTGCACGACCTTTCGCGACCGCTCGGTGAAACGCTCGAACACCGGCCGGAGCCTACTTGCGCATGCGGTCGCCGAGCATGACGAGCACGAGGACGACGAGCAGGAGCGAGCCGACGATGACGGCCATGGCGAGGCCGATGTAGATCAGCGGCACCACGAGGCCGCCGATGGCCTGCGCCATGACGATGACCCAGACCGGCCGCCGGATCGCCTGCGGCAGACGGTGGCGGACGTTCAGGTAGAGCAGGACCGAGAGCACGCCGACCGCCGTGAGCAGCAGGCGGTGGCCGGCGACGAACGCGAAGGCCGCCTCCGCCAGACCGACCACGACGGCGATGCGCAGGCTGTTCTGCTGCAGCCAGCGCGTCGGGGAGCGGCGTTCGCGCGGCTCGATCGTGAGCTGGTCGCCGGAGATGTTCCAATTCGACATGCCCAAAATCATACCGGAGAGGCCGCGAAGGCCCCAGTGATTCGGGCGGCCGCGGCCTCGGCGGCCGCCCGGTGCGGGAAGAGGCCGAATGCCGTCGGCCCCGAGCCGCTCACGATCTGTGCCAGGGCTCCCTCGGCCCGCAGCGCCGCCAGCGCCGCGGCAACGTCCGGCCGCAGGCCGAGCACCGCCGGCTCGAGGTCGTTCGCCATCAGCGCGGCCACATCCTCGACCCGTCGCACCGTGTGCATCGCCCGCACGAGGTCGCCCTCGACCGCGCGGAAGATGGGGTTCGGCTCGCAGGCCGCGAACACCTCGCCGGTGGCGAGGCCGCGGTCGGACGGCACGAGCACGAAGGCATGCCCGCGGGGGAAGTCGGGCAGGGGCTGGATGCGGTCGCCGCGGCCCGTGCCGAAGCCGGTCTCGGCGCCCGTGAGGAAGAAAGGCACGTCGGCTCCGAGCGCGCGGGCGATCGCGTGCAGCTCGTTCGGGTCGTGCTCGCCGCGCAGCTCCCGCAGCACCGCCGCGGCGTCCGACGACCCGCCGCCCAGGCCGGCCGCGACCGGGATCCGCTTCGTGAGCCGCACCCGCCGCGTCTCGCCGAGCGCGGCCAGGGCGGCCGTCACGAGCGTGTCGTCCGAGAACCCCTCGACGATCGTCTCGGGCGCATCGGAGAGCTCGAGCTCGTCGTAGCAGTCGATGGCCTGAAACAGGGTGGTGAGCCGGTGGTAGCCGTCGCTGCGCAGCGGCCCCACGCGCAGGCACAGGTTCACCTTGGCCGGTGCGCGCAGGATCACGGCCGCAGCTCCCGGGCCAGCTCGCCCAGCCGCTGCGGCGTGAGCTGCTCCGCGCGCATCCCGGCGAGCTCGGCCGGCGGCTCCGGCAGGCCGGCCAGGCGCAGCGAGTTGGCGAGCGTCTTTCGGCGGTGGGCGAAGGCGCCGTGGACGACCCGGGCCGTCCACTCCCACTCCGGCCCGAACTCGACTCCCGGCCGGCGGCGGAACGCGACCAGCATCGAGTCGACGTTCGGCCGGGGGACGAACACGTGCCGCGACACGGCCCGGCCGCCGGTGCGCTCGCACACGAGCTGCACGAGCACCGACACGGCCCCGTAGGCCTTCGTGCCCGGCGCGGCGAAGAGCCGCTCGCCGATCTCGCGCTGCACCATCACGCAGAAGCGCTCGATCGTGGGCAGCGCCCGGATCAGCACGGGGGTGGCGACGCCGTAGGGCAGGTTTGCGACCATCACCCGCGGCGGCGGATCGAGCGTCGCCAGGTCGATGTCGAGCACGTCGGCCATGAGCAGGCGCACGTTCTCGACACCGTCAAGCGTCTCCGCGAGCGCCGGTTCCAAGCGCCTGTCGATCTCGATCGCATGCACAACCGCAACCCGACGAGCGAGCCAGGCGGTCAGCACGCCGAGTCCCGCTCCTACCTCGACGACAACGTCCGTCGCCGCCACAAGTGCCAACCGATCCACCGTACGCAGGACGTTGTCGTCGATCAAGAAGTTCTGGCCGAGGTCGCGGTCGGGCGAGATGCCGAACTCCTCCAGCCGCTGCAGCGATACCTGCCGCGTCACAGGCCGAACACGCGGTCGGCGTTTCGATCGATCGTGGCCGCGAGCGCCGCAGGCTCGACACCGCGCTCACGCGCCAGCACGGCGAGGGTCACGGCGACGTACGCCGGCTGGTTGGGGCGGCCGCGGTGCGGCGGCGGGGCCAGGTAGGGGCTGTCGGTCTCGGCGAGGATGCGCTCCTCCGGCACGCGCGCCGCGGCCGCCCGCAGCGCGCCGGCCGACGGATAGGCGACGTTGCCGGCGAACGAGCAGTAGTAGCCGCGCTCGATGGCCTCGTCGAGGCGGTCGACCGTGCTGAAGCAGTGCAGCACGACCGGCACCCGCGCCGCCGCGAGCATCCGGAAGGTGTCCTCGTCGGCCGCGCGGGTGTGGATCGCAAGCGGCAGGCCGAGCTCGTTCGCAAGGTCGATCTGGGCCGCGAACACCTGCACCTGGTCGGCGCGGGGCGCGTAGTCGCGGTAGAAGTCCAGGCCGCACTCCCCCACCGCCACGGCCCGCGGATGCGCCAGCAGGGGCCGCAGCCCGGCGACGTCGATCCCCTCGGCCGCCTCGTGGGGATGGATGCCGACGATCGCCCACACCGACGCGAAGCTCTCAGCCAGGGCCAGTGCCTGCTCGCGCCCGACCGTGAGGATGCGGCCCACGCCGGCCTGCGCCGCGGCGGCCACCAGATCTGCGGGCGTGTCCTCGCAGAGCTCGAGATGCGCGTGGGTGTCGATCACGCCCGCGGGAACAGCGGCGGCGGCTGGCTGACCGCGGTGCCCGCCGGCAGCAGCCCCATCCCGGCCCGCTCCCACGCGACCGCGCCCGGATCGCCGACCGCCTCGAGCATCCGCGCCGCCGAGGCGGGGATGAAGGGGTGCAGCAGCACCGCCAGCGAGCGCACGGTGTCGGCCAGGGTGTAGAGCGTCGTGTCAAGGAGCGACTGGTCGGCGGCGGCCTGGCTGCGGGCGAGCACCCACGGCTGGCGCTCCTCGACGTAGCGGTTGGCGGCGCGCACGAGGCCCCACACCACCTCGAGGGCGCCGGTCAGGTCGATGCTGTCGAAGCGCTCGCGCACCGCGGCATCCACCGGCTCGAGCTCGCAGCGGCCCTCGGGGACGACGCCGCCCCGGTAGCGGACGATCATCGCCGTCGCCCGCGACACCAGGTTGCCCAGGTCGTTCGCGAGCTCACCGGCGTAGCGGCGGTCGAGCCCGTCGCGGGTGACGCTCCCGTCCTGGCCCCACTGCACCTCGCGCAGCAGGTAGAAGCGCAGCGCGTCGGCGCCAAGCTCGTCGATCACCGCCAGCGGGTCGATCACGTTGCCGAGCGACTTGGACATCTTGTGGTCGCCGCTCGTCAGGTAGCCGTGCACGAAGAGGCGCCGCGGCGGCTCGTACCCGGCGGCGATCAGAAGCGCCGGCCACGAGACGCAGTGCAGCCGGAGGATGTCCTTGCCGAGCAGGTGCATCGAGGGCCAGAAGGTGCCCGAGACGTCGCGGCCGAGCCCGTACTCGAGCGCCGTGTGGTAGTTGAGGAGGGCGTCCACCCACACGTACACGGTCTGCTCGGGCTTCCACGGCAGCGGCACGCCCCAGCTGACCGACGCCCGGCTGACCGAGAAGTCCTGGAGGCCCGACTCGATGAATGAGCGGGCCTCGTTGTAGCGGGCGCGCGGCATGACGTATTCCCGGTCGCGGTCATACAGCGCGAGCAGCTCGTCCTGAAACGCGGACAGGCGGAAGAAGGTGTTCTCCTCCTCGAGCCGCTCGACCGGGCGCTTGTGGATCGGGCAGATGTTGCCGGGCTGCTCGAGCTCGGACTCGGCGTAGAACTGCTCGCAGCCGGTGCAGTAGAGCCCCGAGTATGTGTCCTCGTACAGGTGGCCCGACTCGCGCAGGCGCAGCATGAACGCCTGCACGCGCTTCTCGTGCTCGCGGTCGGTGGTGCGGATGAAGAAGTCGTTCGACGCCTCGAGCCGCTCGACCAGATCGCGGAACCGCGCCGACACCCGGTCGCAGAACTCCTTCGGCGAGAGCCCGGCCTCGGCGGCGGCCTGCGCCACCTTCGCGCCGTGCTCGTCGGTGCCCGTGAGGAAGAAGACATCCTCCCCCCGCTGGCGGTGGTGACGGGCGAGCGCATCGGCCGCGACGGTCGTGTACGCGTGCCCGAGATGCGGGTCCGAGTTTACGTAATAAATGGGAGTTGTAAGGGAAAACGGCATATCGGGCCCGCCCTCTGGCAAATTGCCAGGAGGGCATCTATGCTCAGACGTGGGCTCCATCCTAACGAGATGGCGAGGGTCACTATGAGCGTTATCAGGCACAACGCGGGGGTTCGCGGCCGCGCGGCATCCACGCGGGCGGGGGGCGTGGTGCGCAGGGTGGACGAGCTGGGCAGGATCGTGATCCCGGTCGAGATCCGGCGCAGGTTCGGGATCGATGTCCGCGATCCGCTCGAGATCAGCGTGCGCGGCGAGACGATCGTGCTCTCGAAGCCGCACGACGCCTGCGTCTTCTGCGGGCGCACGGGGGGCCTGGACGAGTTCCACGGCCGTCAGGTGTGCACGACCTGCCGGGTTGAGCTGTCCGGCAACGACGTCGTCAGGGCTTCGTAGCGCTCTGATAGAGCCGGTTGCGCGGCACCCCGGTGAGGCGCGACGCAAGCGCCGCGGCTCGCCGGGAGCCGAACGCCGAGACGAGCTCGGCGAGCGCGTCTGCGGGCACGTCCTGCTCGCCGCCCGCGCGCGGCGGCACGCCCGCGAGGACGAGCGTGACCTCGCCCTTGGGCGCGGTCACAAACCGCTCGGCGAGGTCGGCCAGCGTGCCGCGCTGCACCTGCTCGTGCACCTTCGAGAGCTCACGGCACACGGCGGCCGCGCGTTCGGGCTCGGCGGCGGCCAGCGCGGCCAGCGTCGCGGGCAGCCGCCGCGGCGACTCGAACGCGACCACGGGCAGCCCGCTGGCGTCGAGCCGCCGCACCTCGGCCGCGGCGCGGCCCGCCGGCCGGGGCAGGAAGCCGGCGAACACGAACCCGGCCCCGCCCAGGCCCGAGGCGGCCACCGCCGCCGTCACGGCGGACGGGCCGGGCAGCACCGTGACCTCGAGGCCGGCCGCGGCCACCGCGGCCACGATGCGCGCGCCGGGATCCGACACCGCGGGCATCCCGGCGTCGGTGGCGAGCGCCACCCGCTCGCCGCGGCGGATGCGCTCCACGACCTCGGGAGCGCGCACGGCCTCGTTGTGCTCGTGCACCGCGAGCAGCGGCACCGCGATGCCGTGGCGGTCGAGCAGGATGCGCGTGCGGCGGGTGTCCTCGCAGGCCACCACGTCGGCGCTGCGAAGCTCCTCGAGCAGCCGCAGGGTAACGTCGGAGAGGTTTCCGATCGGCGTCGGGCAGACGACCAGGGCGCCGGGTCGGCGGGAGGAATCGGGCACTGCAGGTACCATTAAAGCGTCGTGGCCGACTCCAAGCCGACCAAGCCGTACCGCACCTATCGCGGCGGCAGAGCCGGGCGCGACGATCCCGATTCCGCCCGCTTCGACTTCGGCGGCGGCGGCTCGGGGACGGCCGCCCCGCCCCGCCCGCGCACGCCCGAGGGGCTGCGCAGGCCCGATCTGTACGCCGAAGAGGCCCTGCCCGGACGGCCGGTCGCGGTGCCCGGCGGGCGCCCACCCGGCACGTTCCTGCGCCGGCGCTGGAGGCGCATCCTCGCCATCGGCATCCCCGTGCTGTTCCTGCTCTTCTGCGGCTGGCTCTACCTCGGCTACCGCAGCTTCTCGAACGAGGTCGCAAACGCCAACAAGCGCCTGAACAAGGCCACGCTGGCCACGCTGCAGCCCGCGGGCAACATCCTCACGAGCCCCCAGATCAGCCTGATCATGGGCTCGGACAGCCGCGGCGCAAACGCGATCTCGGGCGCCCGGTCGGACTCGATCCTGCTCGTGCGCACCGACCCGTCCAAGCACCTGATCTCGATGCTGTCGATCCCGCGCGACCTGAACGTGCCCATCCCCGGCCACGACACGAACAAGATCAACGCAGCGTTCGCCTTCGGCGGGCCGCCGCTGCTCATCCGCACCGTGGACAAGCTAACAGGCCTCAAGGTGAACCACGTCGTCCTGGTCGACTTCACCGGCTTCCGCGACCTGATCGACTCGCTCGGCGGGGTCACCGTGGTCAACCCGTACAAGGTGGTTTCGTCGGTGCCCTTCGACGGCCTGATCTGGCACTTCGGCAAGGGCACGATCCACCTCGACGGGCGCCACGCGCTCGCCTACGCCCGTATCCGCCACACGACCAACCCGCGCGACTCGGACATCACCCGCACCGAGCGCCAGCAGCGGGTGGTGCAGGCGCTGATGCACAAGCTCGTGACGCCCTCGTCGCTGTTCAACCTGCCTTCCATCGGGCGCGACATCGCCAAGCCGCTCGCGACCGATCTGTCCGCGAACGAGCTGATCGCGATGGGCTGGCTCAAGTTCCGGTCGTCGCGCACGCTCGAGTGCCACCTGGGCGGCCTGCCCGAGTCGATCGGCGGCCAGGACGTGCTCCAGCCGAGCGAGCAGAACACCGCCGTCGTGCAGATGTTCCTCGGCAGCCAGGCGCCCCAGCCGGCCCCGGCAAGCCAGCTCTTCGCACCGGGCTGCACGATCCACTGAGGTCGGTTGCGCGCGGCGTGCGGCGGCGTACAATTCGATTGTGCGGATGCGAACTTGGCTCGGAGCACTTGCCGTCACGGCCCTTGCGGCCGGGTGCATGGGCTCGGGATCGGGGTCGCATCCCACGCTCACGGACGCCCAGGCCCTGCACCAGGCCCGCGCCGACGGCTTCACCGGGGTCGTTCACTCAGGCGGGCAGTCGTGGCATTGCGTCGCGCACACGGCCGACATCGGGCCGCCGCAGACCACCGGCCGGTACGCCGCGTACACACGCATCAACTACGGCGTGGAGTTCGGGGACCGCCGGGTTCCTCCAACGAAGGACAACACCGCGCGCATCGGCATGGTGGTGGTCGTGCTCCCCGACGCCCGGCTCGCCGCCCGCTGCGCGGCGGCCGGCATCTACACCGATGAGCATCAGCCGATCGACCTCACGGCGGCCGCGCAGGGCAAGCGGACGAAGACCTACCCGTACAAGCTGATCGCGGGCACGACGGTCGAGAGCCACATGCACAAGTCGGGCTTGCCGGGGTCGGACTTCCCGTCGGACGGCCAGTACGACACCTTCATCGCCCACGGACGCGTGCTCGCGCTCGGGCTGGCGTACACCGCGCAGACCTCGAAGATCGTCCAGAGCGATCTGGACCGTCTCGCGGGCGAGATCGCCGGCTAAGCCGACCGCCCCTTGCGCTTGTATCTCATGCATGCTATATAGCGTGCGTGAGATCAACCGGCACACTCGCTGCCCGCGCCGCGCTCGTCGCCGCCGTCCCGGCCTCCGCCGCCGCGGCTGCGGCGCTCTCCAGCGTGCACCTGCTTGCGGACTATGGCAACGCGCTCGGCGTCTGCATCACCGCCTGCGCGCTCGTCGCCATCGCCGCAGCGCTCGGCCCGATCGCGCTGCGAGGCGCCTCCCGGATGAGGGCGGTGGCAACCGTCCTCGCGACAGCCGCCACGTTGGTGATCGGCGGCACAGCCTGGCTGATCGTGGTCTTCCTCCACCTGTGCACGGGCTCGGCCGCACTCAGCCTCGCCGCACTCGGCGTCGGGGCGGCGGTGTACATCCCGGGATCCATGGTCGCGCTGCGAGACACGGGCCGCGCGGCGTGGGCGTGGCCGCTCGTCATCGTGCTCGCCCTGGGTGTCTCGCTGGCCGTGCTCGCCCTGCTCACCGGCGGGCCGCACTACTGCGAAACCTGACGCTCAGCCCTCGGCGGCCTTCTTGGTCTCGCTGCCCTTGCCGGAGCCGGCGGACGTCTTCGAATCGGACGACTTCGTGGAGTCGGACGACTTGGAGTCGCCGTCCTTCGACTTGGAGTCGCCCGACGACGCCTCGGCCCGGCCGTCGGCGGCCACCTTCTTGCCGCGGCCGTAGTCGGTCGAGTAGAAGCCCGAGCCCTTGAAATGGATCGCGACCGGGTGCAGCACCCGGGTCGCCGGCGCACCGCACACCTCGCACTCGGTCAGAGGATCCTCGACGATCCTCTGCATCACCTCGAACCGGTGGTCATTGGTACAGCGGTACTCGTAGATCGGCATGCAAACCGAGTATACCGCGCAGGACGGCCGCGAAAACGGCCCGGGCCTGGCACACTCGGGGCGAGAGTGCCAGCCAATGCGGCTTCGGTAGCATGGGCGACTTGCGAATCGCCATCGTCACCGACTTCTACTACCCGTCGCTCGGCGGCATCACCGAGCACGTCGACGGCCAGGCCCGCGAGCTCGCCAACCGCGGCCACGAGGTCACGGTGATCACCGGGCATCTCGTGCGCACCCCGCCCGTGACCGACGACGCCCTCCAGGTGCCCGAGCCGAACTTCGAGATCGTGCGCATGGGCATCGCCATCCCCCTGTTCGTGCCGTACTGGGGCAACAACGCCCAGACGCTGCACACGTACGGGCCGCGACTCGGCCGGCAGCTGAACGCGCTCTACCGCGAGCGCGGGTTCGACGTCGTGCACGTGCACGCCCCCTACAACCCGCCGTTCCCGGCATGGGCGATCGACCAGTGCCCCGACGATGCCATCTGCGTTGCCACCTTCCACAGCGTCTTCCCGCAGACGACCGGCATGGACATCCTGGCCGAGTGGACGCGACCGTGGATCGAGCGCCTGGACGGGCGCATCTGCGTGAGCGAGGCCTGCATCGGGTCGCTCGCCCCGTACTACCCCTACGCCTATGACGTGATCCCGAACGGCATCGACACCGGCCACTTCTCAACCGACGCGGAGCCCGTCGCCGAGCTCATGGGCGACCACCAGAACATCGTCTTCTGCGGCCGCTTCGACCCCCGTAACGGCCTCGACACCGTCATCGAGGCGTTCCGGTTGCTGCACCGCGAGCGCGGCGACCAGGTGCGGCTCGTGGTGATCGGCGACGGCCCGCTGCGCAAGCTCTATCACCGCCAGGTGGGTGAGGAGCTCGCGCCGTTCGTGCACTGGGCCGGCCGCCTGAACCGCAGCCGGCCCAACTACCTCACCTCGGGCTCGGTGTTCTGCACGCCGTGCAACCGGGCATCCTTCGGGATGGTGCTGCTCGAGGCGATGAGCTGCGGGCGACCGGTGGTCGCCAGCCGCATCAGCGGCTTCCAGCTCCTGATGGAGGAAGGCCGGCAGGGGTTCCTCGTCCACCCCGGCGACTCGGCCGAGTTGCATGCGGGCGCGCTCGCCCGCCTGCTCGACGATCCCGACCTGCGCGCGCGGATGGGAGCCGAGGGGCGCCGCACCGCCCTCGAGTCCTATGCCTGGCCGCGCGTCGCCGCCAAGCTCGAGGCCTACTACGCCGACCTCCTGGCCGGCGAGCAACCGGTATGGGCAAGCGCGAAGTCATCACTCGCTTCGTAATCCTCGGAGCGGCGTGGATCGCGGTCACCGCGGTGATCGGCCAGGCCGTCGGGGGGGTTGCGGGCGACGTCATCGAGGGCGCCGCCGTGCTGATCCTCCTGTTCGTGGCGTGGTCGGCCTTCACGCCCAACGCGCGCCTCTTCGGCCGCGTGATCGGCACCGGCTTCTCCCCGCTGCCGAAGGTCGCGATCACCTTCGACGACGGGCCGAGCCCCGAGCACACCCCGGCCGTGCTCGATGCGCTGCGCTCGGCGGGGGCGCGGTCGACCTTCTTCGTGCTCGGCCGCAACGTCCGCGCCCACCCCGAGCTGGCCCGCCGGATCGTGGCCGAGGGGCATGAGCTCGCGAGCCACGGCGACGACCACTCGCTGCTCACGTTCGCGGGGCCGTCCGCGATCGCGCACCAGTTCCGCGCCGCCGAGGAGGCCGTGTCCCAGGCGATCGGCACGTCGGTCACGCACCTGTTCCGGCCGCCGCACGGCTACCGCGGGCCCTTCCTCGCCCCGGTCGCGCGCCGGCTCGGCTACCGGATCGTCGGCTGGACGGGGTCGATCTTCGACACCGCCCGCCCCGGCGTCGACGTGATCGTCGACCGCTGCGCGGGCGTGATCGCCCCGGGGGCGATCGTGCTGCTGCACGACGGCGACGGCTCCGGGCAGGGCGGCGACCGCTCGCAGACGGTCGCGGCGCTGCCGCGCGTGCTCGAGACCGTGCGGGCGCGCGGCCTCGAGCCGGTGACCGTCTCGGAGCTCGCCGAGGATCTGAAGCCCCACCGCCACCGGGTCCCCAAGGCGGCGGCGTTCGGCGCCATCGCGATCGCGATCGTGTTCGCGCTCTCGCGCAAGTTCGACCTGCAGGTCGTCGCCGACGTGTTCACGAAGGCAAACCCGCTCTACGTGCTCGCGGCGCTCTTCGCGAACCTCGTGTCGGTCGCGGCCAAGGCGCTCACGTGGAAGGCGGCCTTCGACGCCATCCCGGGCGACGCGGACGAGCCGGCGCCCGACGTCGGCGTGCGCGACGTCGTGCCGGCCATCTTCATCGGCTTCCTGCTGAACACCGTGCTCTTCGCCCGCCTGGGCGAGGTGGCGCGTGTCTCGGTGGTGCGGCGAAGGCTCCTGCTCAAGGGGCAGTCGGTGCCGGTCCCGACCGTTGTCGGGACGCTGGTCACCGAGCAGCTGCTCTCCGGCGCGACGCTCGTCGCGGTGCTGCTCGCGGTGGTCATCTATGTCCCGGTGCCGCGCGCGGCGGTCAACCTGCTCGCGGTGCTCTCGGGCGTCGTGATCTTCATCGGCCTCGTCGCCGTCGTCATCGAGGTGTGGGGCCGGGTGCGCCGCCGCCAGCGCCCGCCCGACGATTACGTGGAGCGCTGGTGGCACCTGCTCGGGATCAGCTTCACGTCCACCGTCGCCGCGCTGCGCCGGGGCCAGGCGATCTTCCAGCGCCCGCGGCTGCTCGCCTTCGGCCTCACGACCGCCACGGGGACGTGGATCGCCCAGATGGCGGGCATCTACCTCACGCTGGCCGCATACGGCATCCACAAGGGCCTCGGGGTGACGGCAGTGGTCTTCCTGGCGTCGAACCTGGTGCAGCTGTTCCCGATCACCCCGGGCAACCTGGGGGTGTTCCAGGGGGCGACCGCGACCAGTCTGACGCTGCTGTACGGTGTCCCGGCCAACCTGGCGCTGACGTTCTCGATCGGCCTGCAGCTGATCGAAGCCCTGCTGGGAGTGGGAGTCGGATTCGTGTTCCTGTCGATGGAGGGATTGTCGGTGGCCGAGCTGCAGACCCAGGTCGAGTCGGGGCCGGATGAGGCGTGAGGAAGCTCGCGCCGCTGATCGTCGCCGCGCTCTGCCTGGCGGGGTGCTCGTCGGGCGGCGGGAGCTCGAGCGCTGCCCAGACCGGGCCGCCGACGGTGTCCACCCTGCCCACCTCGGGGACGGTGAAATACACCGACGGGCGCATCTACACGGTCGCGCCGCTCGGGCGGACGCTGCGGCTGGACGACATCAGCGTGCGCGTGCAGAGCGTCGTCTGGCGGCGCTCCGTGAAGGTGGGGTTCACGCCGCCGGGGACGAGGATCTTCGGCCTCGTCACGCTGATCGTGACGAACCCGACCCGGTCGCGCCAGCAGGTCGGCCTCACCCAGATCTGGTTGCGCGACGCCGCCGGCGACCCGATCCTCGCGGCCGCCTCGGCGACCGTCCCGCACAACCTGCTCGAGACGCCGATCCCGCCGGGGGCGACCGTCACCGGGACGCTCGTCTACCCGGCCCCGCAGCGCGAGACGGGCTACCTGCTCGTCTACCGCTTCGCCGACGCGAAGGCCATCGCGAAGGCCAAGCACGTCGGCCTGCTCAAGTACGGCTAACGCTCACGTGACAGCAGATCGGCGACGGTCTCGCGGGCGACCACCGTGCGCTCGACGCCGTCTGCGACCATCACCGCCGCCGGCCGCGGCAGGCCGTTGTAGGTCGATGACATGGTGGCCGTGTACGCCCCGGTGGCGGCGAGGGCGATCACGTCTCCGGGCTGCAGCTGCGGCAGCGCGGCCGCCTCGATCAGCACGTCGCCCGACTCGCAGTGCTTGCCGGCGATCGCGTAGGTGTGCGTCGCGGGCTCGGCCGCGCGGTCGACCATGAACGCCTGATAGCGGGCCCCGTACATGGCCGGGCGCGGGTTGTCGGCCATGCCGCCGTCCACGGCCGCGTAGGTGATCCCGGCGCCCGTGCGCTTGATCGATCCGACGGTGTACAACGTCACGCCGGCCGGCCCGGCGATCGAACGGCCCGGCTCGAGGATCAGCTCGGGCAGCAGCAGCCCGCGCGCGGCCAGCAGCCCGGCGAGCCCCGCAGCCGTCGCCTCGACCGCCGCGCGGACGTCGGGCGCGGAATCGTCGTCCGTGTAGGCGATCGCGAGCCCTCCGCCCAGGTCGAGCACCGGCAGGCGGCCGAGATCGTGCTCCGCGATGAACCCGGCCAGCCACTCCGCGGCCTCGAGATAGGTGCCGATGTCGTGGATCTGGGAGCCGAGGTGGACGTGCAGGCCGGCCGGGCGCACGTGCTCAAGGCCGGCCGCGATCTGCAGCGCCTCGACGGCGGCGGCCGGCGGCAGGCCGAACTTCGACGCCGCGTGGCCGGTCGCAATCTTCCTGTGCGTGTCCGCCTCGATGCCCGGGGTGACCCGCACCAGCACCGCTTGGGTGCGCCCGGCGGCGGCCGCGAGCGCCTCGACCTGGTGCAGCTCGGCCGTGTGATCGATCACGACCAGGCCGGCCCCCGCCGCGATCGCCGCACCGATATCGGCGTCGGACTTGTTGTTGCCGTGCACGACGAGGCCCTCGCCCGGCACGCCCGCGGCCAGCGCGAAGTGAAGCTCGCCCTCCGAGGCGACGTCCATGCCGAGGCCCTCCTGCACCAGCACCCGCAGGACGGCCACCGTCACCTGCGCCTTGCACGCGAACGCCGCCCGGGCGGCGCCGGGGTAAGCCAGAAGGCCGGCGCGATAGGCGCGCGCTCGTGCCCGCAGCGTCGCCTCGTCGTACACCAGAAGCGGGGTGCCGTGGCGGGCGGCGAGGTCGCCGAGCGGGACGCCGCCGACGCTCAGCCGGCCGTCCGCAACCAGCGCCGATTCGGGGAGGATGCTCATGGGATCGCGATGGTAGTCGGACCGGCGCCGGTATCCTGCCCGGCCATGTCGAACCGTGTGCTCGTCATCGGCTGGGACGGCGCCGACTGGGAGATCCTCGACCCGCTGCTTCGGGCCGGCGATCTGCCCAACCTGGCCGCCCTCGCCGGGCGCGGCAGCCGCGGCGTCGCCCGCTCGGTGCTGCCGTCGCACTCGTGGGCGGCGTGGCCGTCGTTCCTGACCGGCGTCGATCCCGCCGGCCACGGCGTGTTCGACATCCTCGAGCACCGGCCCGGCCAGACGCGGCGGATGCCGGTCTCGTCGCGGTCGATCCTCGCCCCCACGTGGCCGCAGCGGCTCTCCGACGCCGGCCGCACGGTGCTGCTCGTGAACATCCCCCTGACCTATCCGCCCATCCCCGTTCAGGGCGTCGTCATCGCCGGCGGCGTGATCCCGCCGAAGGCGGTCTACTCGCACCCAGCCGAGGCCGGGCCCGGCCTGGGATGGCCGATCAACGGCGGCTCCTGGACGACCTTCCGCCACCGCCCGCTCGACCTGATCGACGACGTCGAGCGCGTCACCACCGCCCGCGCCGACGCCGTGCGCCGGCTGATGGACAGCGAGCCGTGGGACGTGGCCTGCGTCGTCTTCGTGTCGCCCGACCGCATCCAGCACTGCCTGCTCGAGTACGTGCATCCCGGCCATCCCGACCACGCGCGCGCCGCAGCGACGCCGGTGGCGGAGCGCGTGCGCGACGTCTACCGGCTGCTCGACCGCGAGCTGGGGACGCTCGTGGAGCGCACCGACGCGTCCGACACCGTGATCGTCATGTCCGACCACGGCCACCAGCCGTGCACCCGCGCCCTGAACATGAACCGGGTGCTCCAGGAGCTCGGCTACCTGCACCAGGGCCGCGGCTCCGCGCTGATCGGCCTGCTCGCCTGGGGCCGGGTGCGGTCGCTCGCCCGCGTGGTCTACGACCGGCTCGGCCTGCACGGCAAGGTGGCCGTCCCCACGGCGCCGATCGACTGGGCACAGACGCGCGCCTACACGAGCGTCGTCTCGACCGGCGAGGGCGTCTCGCTCGCCCTGCGCGGCCGCGAGCCCGAGGGCACGGTCGCACCCGAGGACTACGAGCGCGTCCGCGCCGAGCTCGCCGCCGCGCTCGAGGGGTTCACCGATCCCGCCACCGGCCAGCACCCGATCCGGCGCGCCGTGCCCCGCGAGCAGGTGCTCTCGGGCGCGTATCTCGACCGCGCGCCCGACCTCCTGCTCGAGGCCGCGCCGCTCTACTCGCTCACCCACGCCCGGCAGATGGTCGAGGCGGCGGACTGGCTCTCGGGCGACCACCGCCCCGAGGGCGTCTACGTCGCCGCCGGGCCGGGGACGGGGCCGGCGGACGGCTCCGAGATCGCGCTCACCGACTTCGCCGCGATCATCGCCGCCGCGGCGGGCGTCGAGTCGGACGCGGCCGGGCCGGCGGCACCGGACGAGCCCGAGGAGGCGGTGTTCTCCGACGAGGAGCAGCGCGAGGTCGAGGAGCGCCTGCGCGGGCTGGGCTACCTCGAATAGTGATCGGGTGACGGACGAGCGCACGCTGCTCGCGGGCACCGGCGCGAACGTCGTCGGTCTCGCGGTCGGCGTGCTCGCGGCCTTCGGCGTGCAGCTGCTGCTCGGCCGCCAGCTCCCCGGCGGCGGCCTCGCGCTCGTCACGGTCGCCGTCCAGATCGCGTTCGTGGTCGCCGCGGGGGCCCGCTTCGGCATGGATCTCGCCTCGGTGCGCGCCGTCGCGATCGGCGCGGGCCGCGCCGACATGTCCGGCCTGCGCAGCCTCGTCGACTGCTGTGCCGGCATCGCGCTCGCGGCCGGCGTGGTGCTCGCGCTCGCCGTGGTGGCGCTGTCGCCGCTTGCCGGCGACCGCGCGGGCGCGATCGCCGTCGGCGCGGCGGCACTGCCGCTGATCGCGACGGCGAACGTGTATCTGGGCGCCACCCGCGGGCTCAAGAAGATGGGGCCGACCCTGTGGGTGTTCTGGATCGGCCAGCCGGTGCTGTGGATCGGCATCGCGGCGGCCGTCATCGCCGCCGGCGGGGGCGCCGAAGCCGCGGTCGCCGCCTACGACCTGTCGTGGCTCGCTGCGGCGATCGCGGCCCGCGTCCTCTGGCGGCAGCTGGCGACGTGGCCGGACGCGCGCCGGGCGACCAGGGCGGAGGTGCGGGCGGTGCTGCGCTACGGCGCGCCGCGGGCGCCGTCGGCGCTGCTGGCCCAGGCGCTCTTCTGGGGCGATCTGTTCGTGCTCGCCCACTACGCCTCGGGCCGGACGCTGGATGCCTACGCGGCCGCCGGCCGCATCGCCCAGCTGATCCTGCTCTTCCTGACCTCGGTCAACCTCGTGTTCTCGCCGTTTGCCGCCGACCTGCACGCGCGGGGCGAGGTCGCCCAGCTCGACGCGCTCTTCAAGCGCGCAACCCGCTGGGCGCTGGCCGCGACGCTGCCGCTTGCGATCGTCCTCTTCGTGGCCGCCCCCCAGGTGCTCGAGGCGTTCGGCCCCGGATACCAGGTGGGCGCGACACCGCTTCGGATCATGCTGTTCGGCCAGACCGTGAACGTCGCCACCGGCGGCGTCGCCTTCGTGCTCGTCATGGCCGGATTCACCGGGATCGACCTGGCCGACAACCTGCTGGCCGCGGCGCTCCTGTTCGCGCTCGCGATCCCGCTCGCCGCGGCGGTGGGCCCGACCGGCGCCGCCGCCGCCTCGGCCGCGGCGCTCGTGGCCGTGAACGTCGTGCGCCTGATCCAGGTCTCCCATCGGGTCGGCGTGCAACCGTTCGACGCCGCCTACGTCCGGCTCGGCGTCCCGGCCGCCGGCTGCGCGCTTGCGGCCTGGGCGGCACGCGCGGCCACCGACTCGCACGCCTGGTGGCTCGTCGTTGCGGCGACCACGCTCGCCGGCGCGGCCGCCTACGCGGCGCTGCTGCCGGCCGGGCTGCCCGTGGCCGAGCGGTCGTCCGTCGCCGCGTTCACGCGCAGGATCACGAACCGGCCCAGGTGATCGGGCGTGGTCGCCGGATCGCGGTAGACCACGTGCAGCGCAGGGTCGGCCAGGATGCGGCGGACGACGTCGGGCGGCTGGTCGCGCAGGTCGAGCAGCACGTACGAGGCGTGCAGCCTGCGCAGGATCGCGTTTCGGTGGGCGGTGGTCGTCTCGAGCGAGAAGAAGGCCTGCTCGAGATGGTTGAGCCCGGACTCGTCGAGCTTCGGCACGGCCCGGGTGCGGGCCTCGGGCAGCACCGCCGTGCGCACGTCGGCGAACGCGAACAGCTCGAACAGGCGCTGGGGGTCGCCCAGCACGACCGGCGGCGGGCCCGGCAGGCGGCGGAAGGCCGCCACCGCGCCGGGCGTGATCCGCACCGTCTCGAACGCCGGCGGCGAGCGGTACGGCCCGTCCTCGGCCGACGTGCGCACGACCGGCCCCCAGTGCCAGATCCACGGTGCGAGCACCGCCGCGACGAGCACTGCCGCCCCCGGTGAGACCGCAAGCGCCGGCGGCCGCTGCGACGGCCACCGCAGCGCGGCCAGGACGGCGAGCAGGCCGAGCACGACGAGCACGCTCGTCGGGGTGTGCCAGACCCAGTGGACGCCGCGCACCTCGTGCAGGCCCACAGCGAGGGCGATCGCGACCGGCCACACCCACCGGCCGAGCGCTGCGGCCGCGATGCACGCTCCCGCCGCGCCCACCGCCGGCCACGTGAGCGGCTGCCAGAAGCGGTGGAACTGCCCCATGCCGACGGCCGTGATCACGGCCGTGTTCACACCCGGGACGAGCAGGAGGAGCAGCAGGGCGACGCTCGAGGCGGCCAGGGGCAGCAGGCGCCGGTAGCGGGCCACGAGCGGCAGGACCAGGATCGCCGCCAGCACGTACCCGCGCTGGAACACCGGCGCCCACGGGTACATGACGCAGCGCCCGGCGGCCGTGCATCAGGAACTCGTCGGCGTGCGACAGCACCGGGTGGCGGTGCCCGCCGCGGATCGCGACCGCCCAGATCCAGGCCGATACCGGCGCGATCAGACGCCGTCGCCCCCGCCAGGGTGAGCGCCGGAGTGCGCACCTGGCGGCCGCCCGCGAGCCACGCCCCCGCCAGCAGCCCCGCCGCGAGCACCAGGGCGGGGATGGCATAGGTCGGATGCACGAGCGCGATCGACACCATCGCCGCGGCGGTCGCCGGCGCCGCCCGGCGGACGCGCCCGATCTCGAGCAGGAACAGGATCAGCACCGCCGGCGTGAGCACCCAGACGCTGAACGGCGCCGGCTGGTTGATCTGGATGACGAGGCCGTTCAGAAGCGAGCACAGATCCCACGCGACGAGCACGGCGGCACGAGCACGCCGACCCCGCGCCGGCCCGTGAGCGCCCGCCCGAGCGCGTAGGCGCTCGTGATCGCAAGCGCCGCGCAGAGGGCTGGACGTACGCGGAACGCGGTCACCGGGTCCGTGCCCGAGAGCCGGGCCATGCCGGCGATCGGCCGCGTGCATGATCGGGAACGCGTACCCCGCGTTCGCCGGGCCGTGCAGGAACGGCGAGACGCTCGCGAACGAGATCCCGCCCACGGACTCGAGCTTGCGGATCAGGCCGACGTGGAAGAGGCCGTCCCCGACCACCGGCAGCGACAGCCGCCAGGCCAGATAGGCGAACGCGGCGATCCCGGCGCCGCCCGGCGGCGATCTCGCGGGTGCCGGCCGCGGGCAGCGCGCAGGGCCGGCGGGCGCAGACCGCGAGGATCGCGATCTCGCCGGCGACGCCCGCGAGCACGAACCCGAGCGGCAGGTCGAGCAGGTAGGCGACGGCCAGCGGAGGCCCCCACGCCACCAGCCCGAGCGCGGCGGCCACGGGCGCGCAGCCCGACCGGCCGAGGTCGCCCTCGAGCTCGAGCGCCCGCAGCGCCAGCCAGCCCGGCAGCAGGAGCAGGAGCCCGCAGGCCAGCCACACGGCCAGCGCGTCCAGGCCGAGACCACGGGCGACGGGCAGGCCGACGGCCATGACGGCGACGGCGGCCAGCTCGAGCCTGCGCGCATGCACGGCGGCATGCTAACGAAGCGTTCCCTGCGTCCGCTGCGGACGGGTACCGAGCCATGCCATCGGCTTCCCCCGATAGCATTCCGGCTATCGTTGGGCCCGCGGTCGGAGGGGCCGCACTAAATTTCACCACAACGTACGGAGTGCGCGCATGCGAGTCTTGATCCTCGGCGGAGACGGCTATCTGGGATGGCCGACGGCGATGCGGTTCTCGGGACGCGGCCACGACGTGGCCGTCGTCGACAACTTCGCCCGCCGGCGCTGGGTCGACGAGATGGGCGGCGACTCGCTGACGCCGATCGTGCCGCTGAACGAGCGCATCGAGGCGTGGCGGGAGACATCGGGCAAGCGCATCCAGTCGTACGTCGGCGACCTGTCCGAGGACACCGTCGCTGCCGACGTCGTGGTCGACTTCCAGCCCGACACCATCATCCACTACGGCGAGCAGCCGAGCGCGCCCTGGTCGATGCGCAGCGTCGACCACGCCGTGACGACGCAGCGCAACAACGTCATCGGCTCGCTCAAGCTCCTGTGGGCGATGCGCGACCACGCGCCGAACGCGCACCTGATCAAGCTCGGGACGATGGGCGAGTACGGCACGCCGAACATCGACATCGAAGAGGGCTTCATCGAGATCACGCACAACGGCCGCACCGACGTGCTGCCGTTCCCGAAGATGCCGGGCTCGCTCTACCACCTGTCGAAGGTGCACGACAGCCACAACATCCACTTCGCCTGCCGCGTGTGGGGCCTGCGCGCGACCGACCTGAACCAGGGCGTCGTCTACGGCGTCGAGACGCCCGAGGCCAAGCTCGACGAGCGCCTGCTCACCCGCTTCGACTACGACGAGGCGTTCGGCACGGCGCTCAACCGCTTCTGCGTCCAGGCCGTCGTCGGCATGCCGCTCACCGTCTACGGCGGTGGCCACCAGACGCGCGGCTTCCTGAACATCATCGACACGCTCCAGTGCGTCGAGCTGACGGCCGACAATCCGGCCGGCGCCGGCGAGTACCGGGTGTTCAACCAGTTCACCGAGACGTTCACCGTCGCCGAGCTGGCCGAGAAGGTGAAGCACGCGGGCGGCGAGGTCGGCATCGACGTGACCATCGACAACGTCCAGAACCCGCGCTTCGAGGCCGAGGAGCACTACTACAACCCGGTGCACACGAAGCTGCCGTCGCTCGGCCTGCACCCGACGCTCCTGAGCGAGAACCTGATCGAGTCGACTCTGGGCGTGATCCAGCGCTATCGCGACCGCGTCATCCCCGAGGTGATCGCCCCGAGCACGCAGTGGCGCCCGGCCCCGCACGTGGGCCAGCCCGCATCGTGATGGAGTGCGCGCCGGTGACCCCGCTTCGCTGCGACCGGCCTCGTGGCCGCGCTCGTGTTCGCGGGGCTCACGATCAACGCCTACCGCCAGGGCAAGATCGGAAACGGCGACCTGCTCGTGCGGCTGGGCGTGTTCACCGTGCCGCTCCTGATCTTCTCGCTCGAGCCGGCGGCGCTGCAGTGGTGCGTTCGACGAGCTGTCGTTCCGCAAGGGCGGCGGCCACCAGATCATGGGCGCGACCGTGATCGCGGTCGGCATCCTGTACCTGTTCGCGTTCGCCCTCGCCGGGCGGGGCGAGAAGTCGCGCCGCGACCTCACCCGCCTGATCGAGAACCTCGCCCTCGAGCAGTTCCGGGCCACCGGCCGGCCCGAGCAGTTCGCCGGCGGCGTCGCGGTGGTCGTGCCCGCCTACAACGAGGCCGACAACATCGACCACGTGCTGTCGTCGCTTCCGTCCACCGTGAGCGGCCTGCCGCTGCACACGATCGTCGTCGACGACGGCTCGTCCGACGACACGACCGAGCGCGCCCGCGCGGCCGGCGCTGCGGCCGTACGGCTGCCGCTCAACCGCGGCCAGGGCGCGGCCCTGCGCACCGGCTACCGGCTCGCGCTCGCCACGGGCGCGAAGATCGTCGTCACGATGGACGCCGACGGCCAGCATCAGCCGTCGGAGCTCTCGCGGCTCGTGCAGCCGATCGCCGACGGCGAGGCCGACGTGGTCGGCGGCTCGCGCGTGCTGGGCGACGCCGACCCGTCGCACGCCGCCCGCGAGATGGGCATCCGCCTCTTCGCCCAGCTCCTGTCGCTGCTCACCTGGAGCCGTGTCACCGACCCCGCCTGCGGCTACCGGGCGGTGCGCACCGAGGCCCTGCGGGGGCTCGAGTTCCGCCAGGACCAGTTCCACAACTCCGAGTTCATCGTCGAGGCGTCGAAGAAGCACCTGCACACGATCGAGGTGCCGGTGACGGTGTCGAGCCGGCTCTCCGGCACGTCCAAGAAGCCGCCCCACTTCCGCTACGGCATGGGCTTCGCCAACGCGCTCGTGCGCGCCTGGCTTCAGGTAGCGAACCACGTCCCAGGTGCGGCGCAGGCCGTGCTCCAGGTCGACCTGCGGCGAGTACCCCAGAACCTTGCGGGCCTTGTCGATCAGCGAGTAGTTGCGCTGGATCTCGCCCTGCCGGGGCGGCTCGCGGCGCACGCGCGGCGTGATCCCCGACGTCTGGGCGAGCAGCTCGAGCAGCCGGTTCGAGCGTCGTCTCGACGCCGCTTGCGAGCTGGAAGATCTGGCCGCCGACGCCCGGGCGTGCGCGCGGCGGCGATCAGGCCCGCCGCCAGGTCCTCGCAGAACACGAAGTCGCGCGTCTGGCTGCCGTCGCCGAAGACGATCAGCTCCTCGCCGGCCCGCAGGCGGCGGATGAAGAGCGGGATCACGTTGCCCTTGTGCGCCGAGCGCGGGCCGTAGGCGTTCGAGAACCGCACCACGACCGCCTCCATGCCGTAGGCGCCGTAGAACGCCGAGCAGTAGGCCTCGCCGGTCGCCTTCGAGGCGCCGTACGGCGAGAGCGGCGCCACCGGCTTCTCCTCGCTCGCCGGGTAGGCGTTCTCGCCCAGGGGCGCGTTCGACGACGAGAACACGAGCCGCGGCACGCCGGCGCGGCGCGCCGCCTCGAGCGCCGTCGAGCGTCCCGCGGGCGTTCTGGTCGAAGTTCGTCGAGCGGATCGTTCATCGACTCCACCACGCCCGCCCCGGCCGCCAGGTGGAACACGACGTCGCCGCCGCGTGCCGCCTCGGTGAGCGAACCGAGATCGCGCACGTCGCCGACGCGCAGCTCGGCGCCGGTGCCGTCGAGATTGGCCGCAGTCGCCGGACGACAGGTCGTCGATCACGCGCACGTCGTAGCCCTCCGCGGCGAGCGCGCGACAGAGCGCCGAGCCGATGAACCCGGCGCCACCGGTGACGATCGCCCGGGGCACGGCGGCGGAGTCTACTCGCGGCGTCTACTCGCCGCCGCGGCGGCGCGCTGCGCGGTCGCTGTCGCCAGCACGGCGCGCCCTCGAACGCCTCGAGGCCCGACACGACCCGCAGCGGGTGGCCGGCGTGCGTCCGCGGCGGCGCAGCCGCGGAGCGACGACCGCGGCGGCGGCGCCGACGAGGCCGCCGACCACGAACGGGCGCACGACGCCGCGGCGGCGGCCCGACCCGCGCTCGCTCACGACGCCTCGCGGTAGGCGAAGAACGCCGCGATCGCGAGGCCGAGCACCTGGATGTAGGCGCGCGCGTTGCCGCCGAGCTGGGCGGCGATCACGATCCCGGCGATCACGTATGCCCAGGCGGCGCCGCCGGCGGCGATCCAGCCCGTCGTCGTGCTGCGGTAGTACCCGGCGCCCCGCAGCGTCGCCCGGCCGGCCAGCAGGCCGACGCCGTAGGCCAGGATGAACGTGAAGAAGCCCACGCCGAACCCGCCGGCGTAGGCCAGCACCACGCCCATGACCGAGCCGGCGCCGAGCGCGACGGCGAACGGCGCGCACGGCCTTGTCGGCGTGCAGCGTGACGCGTGCCGACCGCGGCATGCGCGCGCACTCGCGGCACTTGATGCCGACCGGCGCCGGGACCATGCAGTCCGGGCAGATCGGCTTGCCGCAATTCGAGCACGACACGCCCGTCTCGACCTTCGGGTGGTTGGCGCAATAGACCGGCGCGGCAATGCCCGGGTCGACCGTGGACACGCCTCCGAGTGTAGCATCGGCGCCGTGACGGGAGAATCCGCGCCGGGGGTCAGATGACCCGCCACCCCTCGGGCCTGATGCAGATGACGGCCGAGGTCGAGCGGGCGCTGATCCGATCCGAGCCCGTCGTGGCGCTCGAGTCGTCGGTCATCGCCCAGGGCCTGCCGCCCGAGATCGCGCCCGCGGCCGCCCGCGAAGTCGCAGCAACGCGTGCGCGACCGCGGTGCGGTGCCGGCGACGATCGCGATCATCGACGGCGTCGTGCGCGTCGGGCTCGACGACGAGTCGATCGACCGCCTCGCCCACGACGAGCGACGTGCGCAAGGTCGGCGGCCGCGACCTGGCGACCTGCGCCGTCAGCGGCCGCTGCGGCGCGACGACGGTCGCCGGGCACGCTCGCCGTGTGTGCCATGGCCGGCATCCACTTCATGGCCACGGGCGGCATCGGCGGCGTCCACCGCGGCTGGGAGCACACGCTCGACATCTCGGCCGACCTGACCGAGATCGGCCGCACCGAGGTGTGCGTCGTCTGCTCGGGCGCCAAGTCGCTGCTCGACATCCCGGCCACGCTCGAGATGCTCGAGACGCGCGGCATGCCGATCATCGGCTACCGCACGGACACGCTTCCCGCTCTTCTACGTGACCCAGAGCCGCCCACGCGCTCGCCGACCGTGCCGACGACGCCGAGACGATGGCGGCCGTCGGCCGCCGCCCACTGGGGCTTCGCCCGCCGCACCGGCCTCCTGGTGGTGCAGCCGGTGGCGGCCGAGGTGGCCCTGGACGCCGGCACGAGACCGAGGCCCTGGTCGAGGAGACGCTCGCGCAGGCGACCGCCGCGGGCGTCACGCGGGCCGGCCGTGACCCCGTGGGTGCTCGCGCGCCTGCACGCCGCGACCGCGGGCCGCTCGCTGGCCGCGAACCAGCGCCTGCTGGTCGACAACGCCGGCCTCGCGGCCGAGATCGCGGCCGCCTACTACGCGCCCTGAGGCGGTCGGTCAGCCCTGGGGCACGGCGCCGCGCCGGCACGAGAAGCCGGCCGCCGTCGCCGGATCGGGGAACGTGCCGCCGCCCGTGCCGCGCACGCGGTAGACGTCGAGCACCGGGCTCGAGTGCACGAGCGCGAGGAACGGCACTCCCCGGAAGGCCTCCGGGTCGACGCCGGACTCGAGCACGCCGACCATGCTGCCGATGCGCACGCCCTTGACGACGAGCACCTCGTCGACGCCGAGCCGGCGCAGGAGCGCCGCGCCGCCGGCCGGATGCTCGAAGAACCGGTGCGCCGCAAGCACGTTCGTGAGCACGGTGTGCAGCATCGCCGGGCGCAGGTACGGCCCCATCCCCTCGACGACGCTGACCCGCCCGGTGGCCGCGGCGAACGTCCCCAGCGTGACCCGGTCGGGCAGGATGCGCGCGCCGCAGGGCGCGTGCTCGGTCGACCCAGTCGAGCACCGTCGATCGAGTTGTGGCCGTTCTGCTGCCAGCCGCTGCCGGGCGGGGCCGACCGTGGCCGCGACCGCGACCGCCGGCACCGCGACGACGACCGCCGCCACGGCCACCGGGATCCACGCCCGCACCGCCTGCAGGCGGCCCACGGCCGCCTCGGCGAGGGCCAGCGCGGCCAGGACGAGCACGAGCGGCACGTAGTCGAACTCGCGGTCGATGCCGAACCGGCCCGGGGATCTGGGTGCGGTAGCGGTACGAGAACAGAAACGCGATCCCGAGCAGCGTGGCCGCCGTGCCCGCCGCGACGATGCCGAGCGGCGCGAGCTCGGGCGGGAAGCGGCGCAGCATGACGACCGCCGCCGCGACGCGCCGCGACCGGGAGCAGCCACACGAGCCAGGTCGGCGCGCTCTGAAGCGTCGTCGCGCTCTCGGCGAAGTCGTGCATGATCGCCGCCGGCCGCACGTACCAGTGCCCGTGGCCGACCGGCGAGTGCCGCACCGTGCCGGTGAGAAGCGACGCGGTCGGGTCGACGCCCTTGCCGAACGACGCGTACGAGCTGTTCGCCCGACGCGCCCTGGAATCCCGACCGAGCCGCCCGACGCGAGCAGGAGCACGCCGGTCAGCGCCGCCGCCGGGGCGGCGATCGCGACCAGCCTCGCCGAGCACCGCCGCGCCAGCTCGCCGTCGAGCAGGCCGCGGGCGACCGCGTACCAGCCCGAGCACGACGAGCAGCGCGACCACCGGGACGCCGTGGGTGGCGAACCCGGCGCCGAAGAGCAGCGCGGCGAGCAGCGGCTCCTTCCACCCGTCGCGGTCGCGCAGCGCCCGCACGCCGAGCACGAGCGCACACACCGCCACCATCCGGCCGACGTTCTCGGCCGTGTACACGTCGAGGTTGCGGTGCAGCTCGTCGTTCAGCACGACCAGCGTCAGCAGCGGCAGGAGCGGCGCGAGCCGGCGCAGGCCGAGCTCGCGGCCGAGCGCCCACAGGCCGGCGGCGAGGCCGATCGACGCCACCCACAGCAGCGCCCCCATCGCCGGCAGGGGCGAGCGCCCGATCGACGTAGGAGAGCCCGGCGTGGTAGCTGTTCAGCACCACCTTGCTGACCGTGGGCGTCCAGGTCGCGCCCCACTGCAGCGTCTGGGCGGGCACCCGGCCCGCGTCGGCGATCTCGAGGCCGTCGGCCCAGTACCGCCAGGGCCCGAACATCTCGAAGTTGAGCAGCGGCGAGCTGCGCAGGCGCACGATCGCGATCGCGACGAAGACGAGCGCGCCGATGGCGAGGCCGACAGCCGGTCGTCGGCGATGTCTCGGCCGGAGCGCGGCGAGCGTGCTGCGCGCGCCCCGCCGCGGCGCAGGCCCGCCACCACAGCGCCACCGTGACGACCGGAGCGCGCCCAGGAACGTCGCCGGATGCAGCACGTGCCCGATCACGAGCACGACCGCGGTGACGCCGACGACGACGTAGCCGAGCCCGAACGAGAGCGCGAAGCGCGTCACCGGGCCGATCCGGCCCGGCGGATAGGCGGCGAGCGTCGCTCCGAGGCCGGGCACGAGCACGAACGCCGTGGCGGTCGCGATCGTGGCCGGGTTCACGCGCTCGCCGCTTCGGCGGCTCCACCCGCGGCGGCCATCGACGTCCCGGCCAGGAAGCCGGTCAGAAGCCACATCGTCGGATCCTCGAAGAACGAGTCGTAGAAGAGCGAGCTCGCGAAGATCGCCACGAGCGCGGCCACGAGCACGCGCGGCACGGGGCCCGGCCGCGCGGATGCGCACGGCCGCGGCCGCCAGCGCCCCGAGCACCCACAGGTAGAGCAAGAGCCCCAGCGGCCCGAGCTCGGCGGCGACCGTCACCGGCGTCGTGTGCGAGGCCGCGCCCTTGACCCGGTACGGATGCGCCGTTCCCGCCACCGCGGCCTTCGGCAGGCCGCTCAGGCCGGCGCCGATCCAGCGGGATGGTCGCTGATCACCCTGCCAGCCCAGGCTGATCAGGTGCGAGCGCGAGTCCGACACGCGCGCCGCCGAGTTGCCGCGCAGGGCGACCGCCAGCACGCCGAGCAGCCCGACCGCCCCCGCGGCGACGAGCGCGATCGTCACCCGCCGCGACCACAGGCCGGTGCCGACGGCGAGCACGCCCGCGGCGACGGCGAAGTAGCTCGACTGCGAGTAGGTGAAGTAGAGGCCCAGGAACACGAACGCCATCGTGGCTCCGAGCGGCAGGTCGAGGCCGCGGTACACCGCCACCCCGCAGCAGAGCACCAGCGTGACCGCCATGAAGCGGCCGTACACGCTCGCGTCCCAGAAGAGCGAGTTCACGCGGAAGAACGACCGGTAGGCGTTCGAGACCTCGACGCTCGGGTTCCAGAACACGTGCCGGGTCGCCTCCTGCCAGAGCGCCACCGCCCCGAACAGGATCGCGAGCGCGCACTGGGCCGCGAACGCCGCCCGCAGGCCGCCCGGGTTCCAGCCGAGCTGGCCGATCCGCATCGCCATGAACGCGAACGGCAGGTAGAAGAAGAGCATCGTCACGGCGGCCTGGTGCAGGTCGACCGTCCACACGAGCGACGCGGCCGAGAAGCGCCACGAACGCCGCCAGCGGCAGCGCCGCCCCCCACACGGGCAGCTCGGGCTCGCTGGCCCGGGCGACGTCCCAGAGCGTGCACAGCGCGCCCACGGCCAGCACGCCGTAGAGCGGCAGCAGCAGCTTCGCGTCCTGCGAGCCGAAGTGGATCGGGATCCGCGCCGGCGCGGCCAGCACGCACGCGATCGCAAACACCCACGGCCACCGGTGCACGACCGCGGCCGCGGCGACCAGGCAGGCGGCGCCGACGACGAGCGCGGGCACGACCAGCAGCGGATGGCCGTGATCTCCGTGCCGGCCCGGTCGACCGACGAGTGCAGCAGGCGCGGCGCCAGCCACACCGTGCCGACGACCCAGAGCAGCCGCACCGGCGCGGCGGGCCGCCGGCCGGCGGACGACGAGCAGCGCGCCCAGGCCCGCCGCGGCCAGGACGGCCGCGATCGCCTGGCTATTCACCGCACCTCCGGCGCGTCCGCGGCGCAGGACGTAGACGTGCGTCGCCCCGACGACGACGAGCCGGCCGGCCGCCGCGATCGGCGTCGCGTACTTGCCGTCGCCGAACTGCCACACCAGCCGCCCCGTGCGCGGGTCGTAGGCGAACAGTCCGCCCGGCGAGCCGGGCGACGGCCCGAGGTCGGTCACGTACACGTACGGGCCGATCACCGTCGGCGAGGCCGAGGCTCTCGGACGGCAGCCGGTGCTGCCAGAGCACCGCGCCGGTGCGCGCGTCGAACGCGCGCGAAGGTGCCGTCGAAGCTCGTCGCGAAGACGCGCCCGTCCGAGACGGCCGGCGAGCCGTACGCCCAGTTGGGCATCGTGTACGTCCAGGCCACCTGCCCGGTCGCCGCGACGAACGAGTAGAGCTTGTCGTCGGTGTTGCCGATGTAGACGCGTCCGTACGCCACCGCCGGGGTCGAGAAGAAGTTGCCCGAGCGCAGCCCGGACGAGAGCCCGTCGGTCGTGCTGTGCCAGATCTGGCGGCCGTTCGGCGGCGTTCAGGCAGTACATCCCCCCGCCGTAGTCGCCGAAGTAGACGCGGCCGCCGACGACGGCCGGCCCGTGCTTCACCGGCCCGCCGGCCTGGTACTTCCACACCACCTTGCCGGTCGCGAGCGCGAGCGCGCGCACCGCCCCCGTTCTGGTCGGCCATGTACAGGTAGCGCGAGTCGAAGCGCAGGCGAGGACTCCATCGTGGCGCCGACGTTCGTGTCCCAGATCGTCCTCCCCGTCGCGGCCGAGAGCGCGTAGATGTGGCCGTTGCGCGCGCCCAGGTAGACGACGCCGGCGTGGACGGCCGGCGACCCCTGGCCCAGGTCCGACGGCGTGCTGCAGCAGCGCGCGCTGCCACAGGAGCTTGCCCGTGAAGACGTCGCGCGCGCTGACGAAGCCGCCGTTCGCGTACAGGTAGAGCACCCCCTTCGCGTACACCGGCGGATACTCGAGGAAGCCGATCGGGGCGCTCCAGGTGACGTGGTAGGGCGGGTGGATGTCGGTCAGGCCGGAGGCGTCGCGGGTGCGGGCGTCCGAGAGCCCGTACACGGGCCACGACGGGCCCGAGCTCGCGCTGCGGGCGCGTGGCCGGGTCGACGTCTGCGTGGCTGGGATCGGACGTGAGCGTGAAGGGCAGCGTGGCGCCGTTGTGCACGTCGGCCGTCTTGCGGTTCGCGACCCACCAGGCGGCTCCGGCCCCGACGGCTGCCAGGAGCACGACGACGGCAGCGCCGATCAGGACGATGTTGCGGCGCCGCATCCGGGACACGCTAGCAACGCGCGGTTGGACGCTGGTCCGGCTCGGACACGGCCGATGGGGACTGTCCCCGGCTGGGACTGTCCCCGGCTTCGTACGCGGTGCGGTCCTGCGGCGCGACGACGACGCGGCCCGTCAGGTCGCCGTAGAGCGCGCGCAGGAAGAGTGCCGAGAACGGCCACACGATCGGCACCGCGAGCGCGAGACCGGCCAGGGCCGACGTGGTGTTGTCCGCGAACGCCGACACGATCAGGAGCATCGCGAGCACCACCGGGGCCGAGAAGAACACGGTGATCAGCCACACGGCCCAGGTGCGGGCGAAGTTGCGCACCGCAAGCGCCGGCCGAGCGCGAGATCGCCCCCGCCGGGCCGACGTCGCCGGCGGCGATCGCCGGGACGGCGAACAGCAAGAGCGGGATCACGACCACGGCGTAGGTCTGGAACATGAGCACGAGCGCCCCGCACAGGATGCCGATCAGGACCGAGGTCATGTACGTCCACACCACCCGCCGCCGCGGCGCCCGGTCGGGCAGCCCGCGCAGCATCACGTAGCCGAGCAGGCAGAAGTAGCCGATCGAGTAGGCGAAGAACGCGACGAGCACCGTCTCGGCGAGGCTGCCGCCGGTCACGCGCACGCCGATGACCGGGATCGACGCGACCGCGAGCGCCGCGACGGCCGCCACCGTCAGGTCGGCCCAGACCTTGCCGAACCGGTGCACGGCGGTCGCGAACAGATCCGACAACGGCGTCTGCGGCGGCGGCGCGTCGGCGGCCGGCGTCTCGGTCTGGGGCGTCGTCTTGGTCATAGGAGCGCCGCGGCGGGGTGCTTGACGGCGATGTCCAGCTGGTCGTCGACCGCGTCGACCACCACCGTGTCGCCGTCGCCCACCTGGCCCTGCAGCACCAGCATCGCGAGCGGGTTCTCGAGCTCGCGCTGCACGGTGCGCTTGAGCGGGCGGGCGCCGTAGGCGGGGTCGTAGCCGTGCTCGACCAGGAGGCGCTTGGCCTCGTCGGTCAGCTCGAGCTCGATCCTGCGCGCCCCCAGGCGCCGGCGCAGGCCGTGGGCCTGCAGCTCGACGACCTCGGCCAGCTGCTCCCGGGACAGGCGCCCGAAGATGACCGTCTCGTCGACGCGGTTCAGGAACTCGGGCCGGAACGTGGCCCGCAGGGCCTCCTCGACGCGCTCGCGGACGAGCTCCTCCTCGCCGCCGCGGAAGATGAACTCGGAGCCGACGTTCGAGGTCATGATGACGATCGTATTGCGAAAGTCGACCGTGCGTCCCTGGCCGTCGGTGAGGCGGCCGTCGTCGAGCAGCTGCAGCAGGATGTTGAACACGTCGGGGTGGGCCTTCTCGATCTCGTCGAGCAGGACGACCGAGTAGGGCCGCCGGCGCACGGACTCGGTCAGCTGGCCGCCCTCCTCGTAGCCCACGTAGCCGGGCGGAGCGCCGACGAGCCGCGAGACGGAGTGCTTCTCCATGTACTCGCTCATGTCGATGCGGATCATCGCCCGCTCGGAGTCGAACAGGAACTCGGCCAGGGCCTTCGCGAGCTCGGTCTTGCCGACCCCGGTGGGGCCGAGGAAGATGAACGAGCCGATCGGGCGGTCGGGGTCGCCGAGGCCGGCGCGTGAGCGGCGGATGGCGTTGGCGACGGCCGTCACCGCCTCCTCCTGGCCGATGACGCGCTGGTGCAGGCGGCTCTCCATGTGCACGAGCTTCTCCATCTCGCCCTCGAGCAGGCTGTGCACCGGGATCCCGGTCCAGCTCGCCACGACCTCGGCCACGTTCTCGGCCGAGACCTCCTCCTTCAGCATCGGCGAGCCCGACTGCTGGTCGTCGAGCCGGGCCGCCGCGGCCTCGAGGTCGCGCTCGAGCTGCGGCAGCCGGCCGTAGGTGAGCTCTGCCGCCCGCTGCAGGTCGCCGTCGCGCTGCGCGCGCTCCGCGTCGGAGCGGACCGCCTCGATCTCCTCCTTCAGCGACCGGCACGGCCTCGATCAGATCCTTCTCGGCCATCCACTCGGCCTCCACGCCGCGCAGCTCCTCGCGCAGGTTCGCGAGCTCCTCGGCGATGGCCTCGCGCCGCTCGACCGCGGCCTCGGCGGTCTCCTTCTCCATCGCGGCCTGCTCGATCTCGAGCTGCACGATCCGCCGCCGCACCGTGTCGATCTCGACCGGCATGGAGTCGATCTCGATCTTCAGGCGCGAGGCCGACTCGTCGATCAGGTCGATCGCCTTGTCGGGCATGAACCGGTCGGTGATGTAGCGGTCGGCAAGCATGGCGGCGGCGACGATGGCGTCGTCGGAGATGCGCACGCCGTGGTGCACCTCGTAGCGCTCCTTCAGGCCGCGCAGGATCGCGATGGTGTCGGCGACGCTCGGCTCGCCCACCATCACCGGCTGGAACCGGCGCTCGAGGGCGGCGTCCTTCTCGATGTACTTGCGGTACTCGTCGAGCGTCGTCGCGCCGATCGCGCGCAGCTCGCCGCGGGCGAGCATCGGCTTCAGCATGTTGGCGGCGTCGACCGCGCCCTCGGCGGCGCCGGCCCCGACGATGGTGTGCAGCTCGTCGATGAAGAGGATGATCTGGCCCTCCGAGGCGCTGATCTCGGCCAGGACGGCCTTCAGCCGCTCCTCGAACTCGCCCCGGTACTTGGAGCCGGCCAGGAGCGCGCCGACGTCGAGCGCCCACACCCGCCGGCCGCGCAGGCTCTCCGGCACGTCGCCCGAGGTGATCCGCTGGGCGAGGCCCTCGACGATCGCGGTCTTGCCGACGCCCGGCTCGCCGATCAGCACGGGATTGTTCTTCGTGCGGCGGCTGAGCACCTGGATCACGCGGCGCACCTCGGCGTCGCGGCCGATGACCGGGTCGAGCTTGCCGCGCTCGGCCAGCTCGGTCAGGTCGCGGCCGAACTTGGTCAGGGCCTCGTAGGTGCCCTCGGCGTCGGGCGAGGTCACCTGGCGGCCGCCGCGCACGTCGACGAGCGCCTTCATGATGGCCGCGCGGTCGAGTCCGGCCACCTCGGCCAGCGCGAGCAGGAAGTGCTCGACGGCGACGTAGTCGTCCTTGAGCGCCTCGGCCTCGCTGAACGCCCGCTCGAGCGCCTCGCGCAGCGCGCGGCTGGCGGTCGGCGACTGCTGCGCGCCCTCGATCCGGGGCAGCGACGCCAGCCGCACCTCGGTCGCCGAGCGCACCTCGGCCGCGTTCGCGCCCGCCTTCTCGAGGATGCGGGGCGCGACGCCCCCATCCTGGTCGAGCAGCGCGAGCAGCAGGTGGTCGGGGGTGAGCTCGGGGTTGCCGCGGGTGATTGCGTCGCCCTGGGCGGATGAGAAGGCCTCCTGGGCCTTGATGGTCAGCTTTTGAAAGTCCATAGCACCGGTGATTTCGCGGTTTGATAGGGAACGAGGTCGCGGCGGTAGCTGCGATGCACGCGGTCGAGCTCGAGCCGCAGCTCCTCCGAGGCGGCGGCCAGCTGGGAGCGCAGGGCGGCCACCTCGCGGGTCAGCCGCTCCATCGCCTCCTCCAGGTCGAGCACGCGGGTCGCGCCGGCCAGGTTCATGCCTAGCTCGCCCGTGAGCACGCCGATCTTGCGCAGCCGCTCGACGTCGCGATCGGAGTAGCGGCGGGTGCCGCCCGGCGTCCGCCGGGGCCGCACGAGCCCCTTGGCCTCATACGTGCGCAGCGTCTGGGGATGCATGCCGGCGAGTCTCGGCCGCGACCGAGATCGAGTAGCGGGGATGGTCGTCAGGCGATCTCATCCATCGTCTCCGTCCCGCCGTGAGGTGCAGCGGCGCGTCATGCCGACTTCTCCGCGAACAGCTTCTGGCGCGGGTCGCCGTGGTTTGCCTGCTGGATCTCCTGCAGGCGCTCGAGCGCCTCGCGCTCCTGCTTGGAGAGCTTCGACGGCACCGCGATCCGCAGCCGGGCCAGCAGGTCGCCCGTGCCCGTCCCGTTCAGCCGGGGGGCGCCGCGGCCCTTGACGCGCAGCGTCTTGCCGTCGGTCGAGCCGGCGGGCACCTTCACCCGCACGGTGGCGCCGTTCGGCGTGGGCAGCTCAACCTGCTCCCCCATCGCCGCCTCGGCGAAGGTCACCGGCACGTCGATCACGAGGTCGTCGCCGTTGCGGGTGAAGAGCGGGCTCGCGGTCACGCGGGTGACGACGTACAGGTCTCCCGGTTCGCCGCCGCGCGGAGCCGCCTCGCCCTTGCCCTTCACCTTGATGCGGGTGCCGTCGCGGACGCCCGCGGGGATGCGCACCTGATAGGTCTTGGTCGAGCGCACGCGGCCGGAGCCGTGGCATGTCGGGCACGGGTTCTCGATCACGGTGCCGGCGCCGCCGCAGCGCTCGCACGGCTGGTTGATCGAGAAGAACCCCTGGCTCTCGGAGGTGACGCCGCGGCCCTTGCACACGGGGCAGATCGTGGGCGCCGTGCCCGCCGCGGCCCCCGACCCGTGACAGGTGGGGCAGGCGTTGGCCTTGTCCACGGGCACCTTGACGGTGACGCCGCGCAGGGCGTCGGCGAACGACAGGCTCACCTGCGCCTCGACGTCGCCGCCCCGCCGCGGACCCGCCGGCGCGCCGCGGCCGCCGCGGTTGAAGAGGCCGCCGAACAGATCGCCCAGGTCGAACGCCTGACCGGCGCCGCCGAAGTCGAAGCCCTGGAAGCCGCCCTGTCCCGGCCCCGGCCCCTGGCCGGGACGGAACGCGCGGCCGAAGCTGTCGTACTGCTTGCGCCGCTCGGGGTCGGACAGCACGTCGTGGGCCTCGCCGATCTGCTTGAACCGCTCCTCCGCCGCCGCGTCCCCGGGGTTGCGGTCGGGGTGGTAGCGGCGTGCGAGCTTGCGATAGGCCTTCTTGATCTCGTCGGCGCTCGCGCCCTTGGGGACGCCGAGCGTCTCGTAGTAGTCGGCCACGCGCTACTCCTCGGCGTCCGCGGCCGGCGGGCCGCTGGAGACGACGACGCGCGCGGCGCGCACGATCCGGTCGCCGAGGCGGTATCCGCGCTGCCAGACGGCGGCGATGGTGCCCTCGGGGTGCTCGGACGGCTGATTGGAAAGGGCCTCGTGCATGTGCGGGTCGAACACCCCGCCGGGCTGGGCCGCGATCTCCTCAAGGCCGCGCCTGCGCAGCAGGTCGGCCAGCTGGGCGCGGACACGGCTCACACCCTCGGCCACCTGGGCCTCCTCGTGGTGCTCCGACGCGTCCACCGCCCGCTCGAGGTTGTCGAGCACGGGCAGGAGCTCGGCCACGATCGACTCGGCCGCCCGCTGCACCTGGGCCTCCGAGTCGCGCGCGACGCGCTTGCGGTAGTTGTCGAAGTCGGCCGCGACGCGGCGCAGGTCGTTCAGGTACTCCTCCGCCCTGCGCCGCGCCTCGAGCAGCTCCGACTCGAGCTCGCCGGCTTCGAAGTCGGCCGATTCGGCCGACTTCGAAGCGGTGAAGTCAGCCGATTCCTCGGCCGGCTCATGCGCCGGTGAGCTCTTGCGCGGATCTGTCATTACGCCCGGTCCCCGCTCTCGTCGACCACTTCGGCGTCGACGATCTCCTCGTCGCCCGTGGGCTCGGAGCCCTCGGCAGCGCCGTCGCCGGACGGCGCCGCCCTGCTGGGCCTGCTGCGCCTGCTGGTAGACGACCTCGCCGAGCTTGAACGAGGCCTCACGCAGCGCCTCGAGCCGCGAGCGGATCTCGCCGGCGTCCTCGCCGTCGAGCGCCTGGCGCACCGAGTCGATCTTGGAGCGGATATCCGACCGTGTCTCCTCGTCGAGCCGGTCCTCGTGCTCCTTGAGCGACTTCTCGGTCGAGTACGCCACCTGCTCGGCGGTGTTCTTGGCCTCGGCCAGCTCCTTCATGCGGCGGTCGTCGTCGGCGTGCGACTCGGCGTCGCGCACCATCTGGTTGACCTCGCTGTCGGAGAGGCCGGAGCCGCCCTGGATCTGGATCTTCTGCTCGTTGCCCGAGCCGAGATCCTTGGCCGAGACGTGCATGATCCCGTTGGCGTCGATGTCGAACGTGACCTCGATCTGAGGCACGCCGCGCGGCGACGGCGGGATGCCGACGAGCTGGAACTTGCCCAGCGTCTTGTTGTAGACGGCCATCTCGCGCTCGCCCTGCAGCACGTGGATCTCGACCGACGGCTGCCCGTCCTCTGCGGTGGAGAAGATCTCCGACTTCCGCGTCGGGATGGTGGTGTTGCGCTCGATCAGCTTGGTGAACACGCCGCCCTTGGTCTCGATCCCGAGCGACAGCGGGGTCACGTCGAGCAGCAGGACGTCCTTGACCTCGCCCTTGAGCACGCCGGCCTGGATGGCCGCGCCGACGGCCACGACCTCGTCCGGGTTGACGCCCCGGTGCGGCTCCTTGCCGATCAGGTCCTTGACCTTCTCCTGCACCGCCGGCATGCGGGTCATGCCGCCGACCAGGATCACCTGGTTCACGTCGGCGGCCTTCAGGCCGGCATCCTCGAGCGCCTGCTTGGTCGGGCCGACCGTGCGCTCGATCAGGTCGTGCGTGAGCTCGGTCAGCTTCGCCCGCGACAGGGTGGTGTCGAGGTGCTTGGGGCCGTCGGAGTCGGCGGTGATGAACGGCAGGTTGATGTTCGTCGACTGCGTCGTCGACAGCTCGATCTTGGCCTTCTCGGCCGCCTCGTACAGGCGCTGCAGCGCCATCGGGTCCTTGCTCAGGTCGATGCCCTGCTCGCGCTTGAACTCGGCCGCCAGCCAGTCGACGACCGCCTTGTCGAAGTTGTCGCCGCCGAGGTGGTTGTCGCCCGAGGTCGCCTTGACCTCGAACACGCCCTCGCCGAGCTCGAGCACCGACACGTCGAACGTGCCGCCGCCGAGGTCGAACACGAGGATCGTCTGGTCGCCCTCCTTGTCGACGCCGTAGGCGAGCGACGCGGCGGTGGGCTCGTTGATGATGCGCAGCACCTCGAGGCCGGCGATCTTGCCGGCGTCCTTGGTGGCGTTGCGCTGGGCGTCGTTGAAGTACGCCGGGACCGTGATCACGGCCTCGCTCACCGTCTCGCCCAGGTAGGCCTCGGCGTCGGCCTTGAGCTTCTGCAGGATCATGGCCGAGATCTCCGGCGGCGGGATGACCTTGTCGCCGGCCTTGACGCGGGCGTCACCGTTCGGCCCGGCCGCGACCTCGTACGGGACGATCTTCTGCTCCTCGGACACCTCCGAGGCCTTGCGGCCCATGAAGCGCTTGATCGAGAAGACGGTGTTCTTGGGGTTGGTCACCGCCTGGCGCTTGGCCGGCGTGCCCACCAGCCGCTGGCCGTCCTTGGTGAAGGCGACGACCGACGGGGTCGTGCGACCGCCCTCGGCGTTGGGGATGACGGTGGGCTCGCCGCCCTCCATCACCGCCATGCACGAGTTCGTCGTGCCCAGGTCGATGCCGATCACTCTTGCCATGCGTTGCAGCTCCTCTTAGTTGGATACACGAAGCAAATCTATGTCACGTTATAGCAGATTTGTCTTCGCCGACGTCAACCATCCCGTAGGGCAGCCGTCGAGCAGCACGCACTCGCCGCACCGCGGTCGCCGCGCCGCGCACGTCGCCCGCCCATGTGCGATCAGGAGCAGGTGCGCCTCGAGCATGCGCGCGGGCGGCACGAGCGCGGTCAGGAGCGCGTGGGCCTGGTCTGCGCTCGTCCCCGCCGGGATCAGGCCCAGCCGCCCGGCCACCCGGTGGACGTGCGTGTCGACCGGCATCACCGGCACGTCCAGGCTGAAGAGCAGCACGCAGCTCGCCGTCTTTGGCCCGACACCGGGCAGAGCGACGAGCCGCGCCATCGCCTCGGCCGGCCGCAGGCCACCGAGCCAGTCGAGGTCGGGGCCGGCCGTCCTGCTGAGAGCTGCTGCAGCACCGCCTGTATCCGCGGCGCCTTCTGCGCGGCCAGCCCGCCGGGGCGCAGGACGCGCTCGAGCTCGGCGGTCGGGGCGTCGCGCACCTCCTCCCAGGTCGGAAACCGCTCGCGCATGGCTGCATAGGCACGCTCGCAGTTGCGATCGCTCGTGTTCTGGCTCAGGATCGTGAGCACGAGCTCGTCCAGCGGCGGCAGCCAGCGGTGCACCCGCGGCGGCCCGTAGCGCGCCCGCAGCCGGTCGAGGACGAGATCGATCATCGTGTCGGAAAGCCTACGCATGGGTAGGCTGCACATGTGGAGCCCGTCACCGACACCCGCAGCCGGCCGCTGCGTGACCTGCGCATCTCGGTCACCGACCGGTGCGACTTCCGCTGCGTGTACTGCATGCCGAAGGAGATCTTCGGGCGCGACTTCGAGTTCCTGCGCCGCGTCGCAGCTGCTCACCTTCGAGGAGATCGCCCGGCTCGCGCGGCTGTTCGCGGCGGCGGGTGTGCGCAAGCTGCGCCTGACCGGCGGCGAGCCGCTGCTGCGCCGCGATCTCGAGCGGCTCGTCGAGATGCTGGCGCGCGATCGACGGCATCGAGGACATCGCGCTCACGACCAACGGCAGCCTGCTCGCGCGCAAGGCGGCGAGCCTGCGCGACGCCGGGCTGCACCGGGTGACGGTCAGCCTCGACTCGCTCGACGACGAGGTGTTCGGCTCGCTGAACGACGTCGGCGCCCCCGTCGGCCGCGTGCTCGAGGGCATCGAGGCCGCGGCGGCCGCGGGCCTCGGCCCGGTGAAGGTGAACATGGTCGTCAAGCGCGGCCTGAACGACGCGAGC
Organism: uncultured Actinomycetes bacterium; assembly: GCA_963813245.1. GTDB lineage: Bacteria > Actinomycetota > Thermoleophilia > Gaiellales > JAICJC01 > JAICJC01. Next base: position 160,653 of record CAWEYE010000016.1, on the reverse strand, counting down.
GTCCTCGACATGGCCCGGCACTTCCGCGGCAGCGGCCACATCCTGCGGCTGATCGAGTTCATGGACGTCGGTGCGAGCAACGGCTGGCGCCTGGACGACGTCGTCCCCGCCGCCGAGCTCGTGGCGGCGATCGGGGCCGAGTGGCCGCTCGAGCCGGTCGATCCCAGCTACGCCGGCGAGGTCGCGGCCCGCTACCGCTACCGCGACGGCGGCGGCGAGATCGGTGTCATCGCGTCGGTGACCCAGCCCTTCTGCCACGCCTGCACCCGCGCCCGCCTCTCGGCCGACGGACGCCTGTACACGTGCCTGTTCGCGAACGTCGGCCGCGACCTGCGCGGGCCGCTGCGCGCCGGGGCCGACGACGCCGAGATCGAGGCGCTGATCGGCCGGATCTGGGGGCGGCGCGGCGACCGCTACTCGGAGCTGCGCACGGCCGAGACGGCCGGCGCGCCGAAGGTCGAGATGTCATACATCGGCGGCTGAATCCGAGCCGGTGTCGGGAATGATTCCCGCCCCGGCGGCGTTCGAGTCGCATATGGACCGGCCGAGCTCTCAGGTAGAGTGAAGGGTCGCATGGACGCGACGGTGACATCTCTGGCGGAGCGCGCGCGCGCGGGCGTACGCGGCCTGCTGCCCCGGGGATGGCGCGACTTCGTGCTCCAGCTCTTCCTGTTCACGCTGGTCGACATCGCCTACGAGCTCACCCGCGGCCTGTCCGAGGGCAGCGTCCTGCCGGCGTTCTCGCACGCCCGCGACGTCGTCTCGCTCGAGCGGTCGCTCGGCGTCTTCACCGAGCTCGACGTGCAGCACTGGGCGCTGCACCGCCACTGGGCGCTCGACATCGCCGACTTCACCTACTTCCACGCCCACTTCGTGATCACCGTCGCGTTCATGTTCTGGCTCTACCTGCGCCGCAACCAGCACTACTACTTCATCCGCAACGCGGTGTTCGTCGCCGACGCGATCGCGCTCGTCGGCTTCACGGTCTTCCCCACCGCGCCGCCGCGGATGCTGACCGACCTCGGCTTCACCGACACGCTCGACCGGTACGCGTCGATCACGCAACTACTCAGGGCCGGTGGCGGCGCTCGCCAACCCGTTCGCCGCCGTGCCGAGCATCCACACCTGCTACTCGCTGATCATCGGCGTCACCTGCTTCTTCCTCGTCCGCCACCGCGCGCTCGGGCTGACGTGGCTGTTCTACCCGGTGCTGATCGTGTTCTCGATCGTGGCCACCGGCAACCACTTCTGGATCGACGCCTTCCTCGGCGGCCTGCTGGCCTGCGTGGCACTCAGCTCCGCGTGGCTGATCGAGCGCTGGCGGCCGACGCTGCCGCATTCGGCGCGTGTGCGCATGCGCCTCGAGTCGCTCCGGCGCCCACCAGCCCCGCCTACCGCAAGATAGCCCCCGTGGTATAGTGCGTGGGATGAGCACCGTGCTCACCCGCATCAAGACCGGCTACACGAACGGCGGCCGCGGCCTCGGCATGGCGCTCATGGGCCGGTTCCGGTCGCTGCCGTTCACGCCCAACCAGATCACCGTCGCCGGCCTCTCGCTGAACGGCGTCGCGGCGGTGCTCATCTACGAGCAGCGCTTCGTCTGGGCGACGGTGGCGTTCGTCGTCGGCAGCATCCTGGACATCCTGGACGGGGCGCTCGCCCGGTCGCACGGCAAGCTGACCCAGTTCGGCAGCTTCCTCGACTCGACGACCGACCGCATCTCCGAAGGGCTCGTCCTGGGCGCGATCGCGCTCGTGCTCTCGAAGCAGGGGCACGTGGTCGGCGCTCGCGAGCGTCTTCGTGGCCCTGGTCGGCTCGTTCCTGGTCAGCTACACCCGCGCCAAGGCCGAGGCGCTCGGCCTCACCGGCACGGTCGGGCTGATGGGCCGCGCCGAGCGGATCGTGCTCGTGGCGGTGGCGCTGCCGTTCGCCGGCCGCGGATCGCTGCCCTATGCCATGTACCTGCTCGCCGCGCTGACCGCGTTCACGGTCGTGCAGCGGGTCAATCATGTACGTAAGCAACTCGACGGGGGGGACTGACCCATGGCCGAACCGGCCACGACAAACGGATCCAACGGACACAAGAAGGGCTCGGGCAAGGTGCGCGTCGCCATCGTCGGCGTCGGCAACTGCGCCTCGGCGCTCGTGCAGGGCGTGCACTACTACCGCGACGCCAAGCCGGACGAGTTCGTGCCCGGCCTGATGCACGTCGACCTCGGCGGCTACCACATCTCCGACATCGAGTTCTCGGCCGCCTTCGACGTCGACGCCGACAAGGTCGGCCGCGACCTGGGCGAGGCCATCGGCCGCGGCCAGAACAACACCGTGCGCTTCTGCGACGTGCCCGAGATGGGCGTTCCGGTGCATCGCGGCATGACCCACGACGGCATCGGCAAGTACCTCTCCACGGTGATCAAGAAGTCGCCCGGCGAGACCGCCGACGTCGTGCAGGTGCTCAAGGACACGCACACCGACGTCGTCGTCTCCTACCTGCCGGTCGGCTCCGAGCAGGCCACCAAGTGGTACGTCGAGCAGGTGCTGCAGGCCGGCTGCGCGTTCGTGAACTGCATGCCGGTGTTCATCGCCCGCGAGCCGTACTGGCAGCGCCGCTTCGAGCAGCGCGGCCTGCCGATCGTCGGCGACGACATCAAGTCGCAGGTCGGCGCGACCATCGTCCACCGCCAGCTCGACGCGGCTCTTCGCCGATCGCGGCGTGCGCCTCGAGCGCACGCACCAGCTGAACGTCGGCGGCAACACCGACTTCATGAACATGCTCGAGCGCGAGCGGCTCGAGTCGAAGAAGATCTCGAAGACCAACGCCGTCACGTCGCAGCTCGACTACGACATCGGCGCCCGCAACGTGCACATCGGCCCGAGCGACTACGTCCAGTGGCTCGACGATCGCAAGTGGGCGTACATCCGCATGGAGGGCCGCAGCTTCGGCGACGTGCCCCTGAACATCGAGATGAAGCTCGAGGTGGTCGACTCGCCGAACTCGGCCGGCATCGTGATCGACGCGGTCCGCTGCGCCAAGCTCGGCCTCGACAACGGCCTCTCCGGTGCGCTCGAGTGGCCGAGCGCCGTACTTCATGAAGTCGCCGCCGGTGCAGCACCACGACGACGTGTGCCGCGACGGGGTCGAGAAGTTCATCTCCAAGTACGGCAAGAAGGCGCCGAAGAAGGCGCGGGAGCGCACCACGGCCGAGGCGTAGAGGCCACCCGCAGTGAATCCGCTCAAGCTGTGCCTGGCGTCCCCGTACGCACTTGCCGGCGCCCACCCGGTGGCCGAGCACGTGCGCGGGGTCGCCACGGCGCTGGCCGAGCGGGGCCACCGCGTGACGGTGCTCGCACCGAACTCCTCGACGCGCGCGCTGCGCAGCGGCCGGCGGCGGCTGCGCGCGCTGGCCGCGGGCGACCACGAGGCGCTGATCGCGCTCGACGGCGAGCCGCTGCAGGTGGCGGTCGCGCCGGCGATGCCGCTGCGCCAGCGCGGCCGCCGCCGCGGCGTCGGCCTGCCCGTCGCCGCCCGGGCGAACGTCGCCCTCGCCGTCGGCCAGGGCGGGTTCGACATCGTGCACGCGTTCGAGCCGCTGCTCCCAGGGGTCGCCACCTCGGCGCTGCGCCACTCGCCGGGGCTGACCGTGGCCACGTTCCACGCGCCCGACCGGGCGCTGCGCTACCCCGTCCGCGGCGGCACGCTCGAGCGCTACCGCGCCCGCATCGACGCCCTCCTGGCGACGTCGGCCGCAGGCGGCCGAGCAGGCGGCGGCGATCTATCCCGGCGACTACACCGTCATCCCCGAGGGCATCGGCGCCGCGTTCGTGCCGGGCGCACAAGAACGGGACCACGAGTCGCCGTCGAGTGGCACGGAGAGGGCCGCGCGGTCGTGCGCACGCTCGTCAAGCTGGCCGCGTCGACGCCCGCACGTCGAGCTCGTGCTCGTCTGGAGCCGGCGCAGCCGGCGGCCGCTGCGGCCGTTCGTGCCGGCGCAGGCGCGCGGCCGCGTCCACGCCACGAGCCCCGAGGACGCCGAGGGCCGCGCCGCCGTGCTCGGCGACCGCCGACGTGTTCGTCGCCTGCCGAGGGCGACGACCCGTCGCTGGCCTGGGAGGCGCGCGCCTGCGGCTGCGCGGTGGTCGCGCCGCTCCGCGCCGGCGCGCTCGACCTGGGCGCGCCCGGACTGGGCTTCGCGATCGACCAGCCCGCCCTCGCGGCGGCGGCGACCGCCCGCCTGCTCGACGACGCCGACCTGCGCGCGCAGCAGGTCCGCGGAGGGGCGCGCGGCCGCCGCAGAGCGGAGCTTCGCGGCCGTGGCCGGCCCGGGTCGAGCACGTCTACGCGGCGCTCGACTCGCGCCGCCGCGTGCACCGGCGCCCGGCGCTGGCCGAGCGGCCGGTGATCTCGGCCGACCTGCACATGCACACCAGCCACTCCTACGACTGCGCCACCGAGCCCGAGGCGCTCGTCGACCACTGCATCGAGCAGGGTCTCGGCGCGATCGCCGTCACCGACCACAACGAGATCTCGGGTGCCCTCGAGGCGGCCGCCCTCGGCAAGGCCGATCACCGTGATCGTGGGCGAAGAGGTGAAGACGGCGCAGGGCGAGGTGATCGGACTCTTCCTGCACGAGCGGATCGAGCCGGGCCTGAGCATGGGCGACACCATCGCGGCGATCCAGGAGCAGGGCGGCCTCGTCTACATGCCCCACCCGTTCGACCGGCTGCACACGATCCCGGACGCCCCACCCTGCTGCGCCACCTCGACCAGATCGACATCCTCGAGGTCTACAACTCCCGGCTCCTGTTCGACAGCTTCAACGACGACGCGCTGCGGTTCGCCTCGAAGTACAACCTGATCCAGGCGGCCGGCTCGGACGCGCACGTGCTGCCCGGGCATCGGCACCGCGATCAACCGCATGCCCGCCTTCGACGGGCCGGAGGAGTTCCTGCTCGCGATGCGCCAGAACGAGATCCTGCGCCGCCCGAAGAGCCTGCTGTATCTTCAGGGGCTGAAATGGGTGCAAAGCGTGGCCAGGTAAGGCGGCAGGCATCGGAGCCGACCGACGAATAGATCGGTGGGTGAACGTGGCCGACGACCAGATCTACGAGCGCTACCAGGCGAAGGCGATCGATGAGATCAACGCGCTCGGACACGACATCGCCGAATGGCTCGGCGAGCGCCATCCCGGCGCAGCCCCGGTGCTCGGCACCGGCCATCCCCTGGCCGACATCCTGCTCGTCAAGCACCGGCCGATGCCGGCCGAGGTGCAGGAGGGCGTGGCGTTCTTCGGCCGCGCCGGCCAGGCGATCCTGAAGAGCCTGCAGCGGCTGCGGATCGATCCGCTGATGCTCTACGGCACGGCCTGCCTGAAGGCCGCCATCGATCCCGACGCCGACGATCTCGACCAGTCGCGCGCCTGGCTCACCCGCGAGCTGCACATCACCCAGCCGCGCATCGTCGTCACTCTGCGGCGAGGACGCGCGCGCCTTCCTCGACTCGATCGCGTTCCCGCTGTCTTCGCCCTGCGACGGGCCGGTCGGCGAGATCGCCCGCTTCACTCCGACGATCGAGACGCTGGCGGTGCCGGACATCGACCGCTGCCTCGACGACTCCGCCTCGAAGCAGGCGTTCTGGGACGCGTTCAAGGTGCTCGGCACCTGGTACGAGAACCTGCCGCCCTACTAGCAGCTGTCTGGGGCCTGGCCCCGCTTGGGCGGGGCCAGGCCCGATTTTCGGCCATACTCCGCCGGATGGCTCAGCGGCACATCGTGGCGATGGGTGGCGGCGGCTTCCTCATGGAGGGCGCCGAGTCGTTGCTCGACGACTACGTGCTCTCGCTGGCCGACCGGCCCGATCCCGCGCGTCTGCTACCTGGGGACGGCGATGGGCGACGCCGCTGCGCACATCGTCGCCTTCTACCGCGCGTTCCCGCTCGGCGCGCGCCGACGCGAGCCACCTGGCGCTGTTCGAGCGCGACGAGCGCGACCCGCGCGCCCACCTGCTCGCCCAGGACGTGATCTACGTCGGCGGCGGCAACACGGTGAACATGCTCGCCGATCTGGCGCGCCCACGGCGTCGACGCGGCGCTGCGCGAGGCGTGGGAGGCCGGCGTCGTCGCTGTGCGGGATGAGCGCCGGCTCGCTGTGCTGGTTCGAGGCGGGCGTCACCGACTCGTACGGGCCGCTGCGGGCCGCTGCACGACGGGCTCGGCCTGCTTCCCGGCAGCAACTGCCCGCACTACGACGGCGAGCCGAGCGGCGCCCGACCTACCAGCGCGCGGTCGCCGACGGCCTGCCCGCCGGGATCGCCGCCGACGACTGCTGCGGCCTGCACTTCGCCGGCACCGAGCTCGCCGACGTCGTCAGCCTCGCGGCCGGACGCCCGCGCCTACCGGGTCGAGCCGGGCCCGCACGGCGTCCGCGAGACGCCGATCGCCGCGCGCTTCCTCGGCGCATGAGCCCGGCGGGTGGCCGCCGGCCTGGCCGTCCTGGGGGCGGTCAACCTGGCCGCGCCGCACCTGCCCGACCCGGGCCGCCAGGTCCAGATCGCCGTGCTCGCGCTCGTGTCGTTCCCGCTCGCCACGCTCGTGATCGCCGCGCTCGCGCCGGCGCGCACGTCGACGCCGCGGCTGCTGCTCGCGGCTGCAGGCGCGGTCGCCGTGACGGCCGCGCTGATCGCCGTCGGGCTCGAGGGCACGCCGGCGACGCTCGACGAAGCTCGTCGCCGCCGCCTGCATCGGCATGGCGCTCGCCGGCCTGCTGCAGACCGCCGGTCGAGATGGTGGCGATCGCCGTGCTCGTCGCCGCCGTCGACGCCTACAGCGTCGCGGCCGGGCCGACCCACGCGATCGTGCTGCACCACCAGCAGGTGCTCGGCGCCTTCACGCTCGCCTTCCATCCGCCGGGCAGCTACGCCGTCGCCCAGATCGGCGCGAGCGACTTCGTGTTCTTCGCGCTCTTCACGGTCGGCGACGGTCCGGATGGGCCTGCGCGTCGGCCCGACCTGGGCGGCGATGACCGCGTCGCTCGGCATCACGATGACGCTCTCCTACGCGTTCGACGCGGCGCTGCCCGCGCTGCCGCTGCTCTCGCTCGCCTTCCTGGGGACGAACGCCGACCTGCTGCTTCGCCGTGTGCGGGGGAGACACGGCTCACCCGAACGGGAGAGCGGAACAGGGGGCTGAACTGCCGATCTCGTTTGGATGCGCTCCCGGCCGCTCCGAACCATGCTCCTGCTGTGCGCGTGCAGTCGTCGCCGGCGGCGGTGGGCGCCGCGCCGGCGAGCGCCTCGCCGACAGCCACCGTGGCCGACACGCAGCCGGCGTGGGCCAACCCCGCCAACCTGACCCAGCCCGCCGCCGGCGGGCGACCGGATGGTGTTCTCGGTGTGGCTCGGCTGGCGCAACACGGCCGACCTCGACGGCACTGCTGCAGGCCCAGTACGACCCCGCGTCGCCGTGGTACCACCGCTGGCTCTCGCCCGACGCGTTCCATGCCCGCTACTCGCCCTCGCAGCGGCCAGGTCGACGCGGTGCGCTCGTGGCTGACCGACGCGGGCTTCGACATCGTCGACGTCCCCGACAACCGCCTGTTCGTGACCGCATCGGGCACCGTCGCAGACGTCGAGCGCACGTTCGACGTGTCCGAGAACATGTACCGCATCGACGGGACGACCGTCCGCGCGCCGGACGGCGACCCGGCCGTGCCCGCGGCCAGATCGCCCGCGACGTGCGCGCGATCACCGGGCTCGACGGGTCGCTCGCGCTCGCCACGCCCGAGCACAACTCGCCCGCCCCGCCCGCCGCCCGCCGGGCACGTCGGTCGGCCCGTGCTCGCACTACTGGGGCGAGCACACATCGACCCTGTTCCCCAACCCGTACGCGCCCGGAACGCCGCTTGCCGTGGCTGATCTGCGGCTACACGCCGGCCCAGATCGACTCCGCCTACGGCGTCAGCAGCCTGCGCCGCTTCGGCCTCGACGGCCGCGGCCAGACGATCGCGATCACCGGCGCGTTCTTCTCCCCCACCACTGCTCGACGACGCGAACAGCTTCTCGCGCCAGTTCGGCCTGCCGCCGCTGCGGGCGCTGGAACTACCACGAGCTGGTCGCGCCCGGCACCGCCGGCAGACCGCAGGATCCGGCCGAGACGCAGAGCTGGTACATCGAGCAGGCGCTCGACGTCGAGTGGGCGCATGCCGTCGCCCCCGGGGCCAGGATCATCTACGTCGGCGCCGCGAACGACGCGGGCGGCCTCGACCAGGCGGTCAACGAGGTCGTCGACCATCACCTGGCCAGCATCGTCTCGAACAGCTGGGGCCTGCCCGAGTCGCTCGCGCCGCGGGGCGAGATCCTGGCGATGAACGCCGTGTTCCAGCAGGCCGCGGCCGAGGGCATCGGCGTGTACTTCGCCTCCGGCGACGACGGCGACAACCAGGCGGCTGCAGGCAAGATCTCGGCCGGCTTCCCCGACTCGAGCCCGTGGGTGACGTCGGTCGGCGGCACGAGCCTCGCGATCGACCGCCGCGGCGGCTACCAGTGGGAGTCCGGCTGGGGCACGACCACGACCGACTGGAACGGCAAGAAGTGGTCGCCGAAGGCCCCCGGCGACTTCATGTACGGCTCGGGCGGCGGCGCGAGCCACGTGTTCCCCATGCCGTCCTACCAGGTCGGCGTGGTGCCGGCGGCGCTCGCGACCTGGCGGGGCGTCGCGCGGCGGGCGGAGCCCGACATCGCCATGGACGCCGACCCCCAGACCGGGGTGACGTTCGCCCAGACCTACGTGCTGCCGGACGGGCGCCGCCGCATCATCGACTCGTGGATCGGCGGCACGAGCCTGGCGGCGCCGCTGGCGGCCGGGGTGATGGCCCTCTCCGATCAGTGGAGCCGCCACCCGCACGGGTTCGTGAACCCGGCGCTCTACGCGCTCGCGGGGCACGCCCGCTCTGCGCGACGTCACCGGCGGCCACGGGTCGATCGCCGTGCTGCGAAACGCGCTTGCACCCGACGGCTCGATCGCGACCCGGCTGCGCTCGTTCGACCGCGACAGCTCGCTGGCCGCGGCCGCCGGCTGGGATCCCGTGACCGGCCTCGGCTCGCTGAACGTGCCGGCGCTCCTGTTCGCGCTGCACTGATTCCTCGATCCTCTAGGGTGAGGCCCTGCGCGTCTGCTCCCTCCTGCCCAGCGCCACGGAGATCGTCGGCGCACTCGGTTGCGCCGATCTGCTGGTCGGCCGCTCGGCCGAGTGCGATCACCCGGCCGGAGTCGAGTCGCTGCCCGTCGTCACGGCCGCGCGGATCGACTCGGCGAGCCTCGGCAGCCGCGAGATCGACTCCGCGGTGCGCGCGGCGGTGCTCGACGGCCGGGCGCTGTATGCCCTCGACGAGGATCTGATCAGGAGCCTGCGGCCGGATCTCGTCATCACCCAGGACCTGTGCCACGTGTGCGCCGTCTCGAGCGACGAGGTCGGGCGCGTCCGCAGCCTCGAGGCCGAGGTGCTCGCCCTGGATCCGCGCACCCTCGCCGAGGTGGACGCGTCGGTGCGGGCGGTGGCGCGGCGGCTGGGCGTGCCCGATCGCGGCGAGGCGGTCGCGGGCGCGATGGAGCGGCGCATCGCCGCCGCGCGGGAGGCTGTCGCCGGCGCGGCGGCGGTGCCCGTGTTCGTCGCCGAGTGGCTCGACCCCCCGTTCGCCGCCGGCCACTGGCTGCCCGAGATGGTGGCCGCCGCCGGCGGCGTCGACGTGCTCGGCCGGGCGGCGCTGCCGTCGTTTCCGACCACCTGGGACGCCGTCGCCGCGGCCGCGCCGCAGCTCGTGATCGCCGCAGCCTGCGGCTTCGACGCGGCCCGGATCGCCGCGGAGGCGGCCGGGATGCGCTTCCCCAGCCGCGCGCTCGCGGTGGACGCAAACGCGTACTACTCGCGGCCCGCACCGCGCCTGGCCGAGGGGGTGGCCCAGCTCGCGTTCCTGCTGCACCCCGACCTGGCGCCCGACCCGGGCTTGCCCTGGATCGAGCTCGAGCCGGCATGGACGCGGTAGCCGAGCTCGTCTCGCAGCTCGTTGCGATCGACTCGATCAACCCCGACCTCGTGCCGGGCGGCGCCGGCGAGGCCGCGGTCGCGGAGTTCGCGGCCGGCTGGCTGCGAGCGGGCCGGGCTCGAGGTCTCGCTGCGAGAGGTCGCTGCCCGGCCGCCCGAACGTGGTCGCCCGCGCCGCGGGCACGGGCGGCGGCCGGTCGCTGCTCCTGAACGCGCACATGGACGTGGTCGGCGTCGAGGGCATGCCCGACCCTTCTCGCCCCGGATCGAAAACGGCCGGCTCCACGGCAGGGGCGGCTTCGACATGAAGGGCGGGCTCGCCGCGATCATGCTCGCCGGGCGCGCGGGTCGGCCGGCGCGGGACTGCGCCGGCGACGTGATCGTGACCGGCGGTGTGCGACGAGGAGTACGCGAGCATCGGCTGCGAGGCGCTCGCGTCGAGAGCGTGTGGGCCGACGCGGCGATCGTCACCGAGCCGACCGCGCTCGACGTGTGCGTGGCCCACAAGGGCTTCCTGTGGCTCGAGGTCGAGACGGCGGGTGTGGCGGCGCACGGCTCGCGCCCCGACCTGGGCGTGGACGCGATCGCGGCCATGGGCCGGCGTGCTCACCGGCCTCGAGCGGCTGGCGGCCGACGCTGGCGGCGGGCCGCGCCCATCCGCTGCTCGGGCCGGGCTCGGTGCACGCCTCGCTGATCGAGGGCGGGCGCGAGCTCTCGAGCTACCCCGACCGCTGCCGTCCTGCACGCTCGAGCGGCGCACGATCCCCGGCGAGACGCGCGCGCAGGTCGAGGCCGAGGTGCGGGCGCGTCGCAGGGGACGCCGCCGGTGCGCACGACGTTCGAGCGGGCGCCGTTCGAGGTCGACCCGGCACGCCCATCGTCGCCAGCCGATCCGCAGCCACGCCGCCGCGGTGCTGCGGCGCCGACCCGGCCGTGGTCGGCCACAGCGCGTGGATGGACGCGGCGGTGCTCTCGGCGGCGGGCATCCCGACGGTCGTCTTCGGCCCGGCCGGCGCGGGCGCGCACGCGATCGAGGAGTGGGTCGACCTGGCCTCGGTCGCGGCGTGCGCGGACGTGCTCGAGGCCGTCGCCCGCGACTTCTGCGCGTAGCACGCGCGCTCAGGCGATCGTCCACGTCCATGCGTCGTCACCGGCGGTGAGCGACGCCGTCGGCGTCGGCGGCCTGCACCCGGAAGGTGTGGCGTGCCGGTGGCGAGGCCCGCGTACGCGGCCGAGCCGGTGCAGTCGGCGACCGCGCGCCGTCGAGCTGGCACCGGAACGCTGCTGGACGGCCGGGTGCGTGAAGGTGAACGACGGCGGTCTTCTGCGCCGTCCCCGAGCCGGACCGGACGTGATCGTCGGAGCGACGCTCGAGACCGGGATCGACCGGCGGGGCGCTCGCGGGGCCGGCGTGGTTGGGGCGTCCGATGCCACCTTGATCGCCGGCGTGAGCGTGCTTGACGCCCCCACCCAGCCGTTGACCTCGGCCTTCACCGTGTAGGTGGCCGGGCCGTCCGGGAGGCCGCTCGCGGTGCACGTCGCCGCCGTCGTCGTGCAGACGACCGTCGTGGACGCGCGTGGCGCGTCGACCACGTACGTCGCGGGGCCCCGGTCGGACGAGCGGCGACCACGTGACGGCGAACGACGGTCGACGCGACGGTGTCGTGGACGGAGGTGTCGACGCCGGTTACGACGCGCGACGCTGCCGGTGGCGGCGACCCCCTGCCCGGCGCCGACGCCGACCAGTAGGCGGCCGCGCCTGCGGCGGCAACGAGCAGCGGCCGCGAACACCGCGAGCATGAGGATGGCCGTGCGGCGGATCATGGCGCCGCCTTCACGAAGACGTGCACCGCGAGCCCCTGGCAGGAGGGCGGGCGCCGCACGTCGCCATCGCCAGCGAGTCGCGCAGGTCGAGCTGCACGGTCGCGCCGGCCGGGACGTCCCAGCCGGGCCGACGCGGGGCGAAGGCGAGGCCGCAGCCGGCGGCGTTGGCCGAGAAGCCGCCGCTGCCCGCCGCCGGTGTCGAGGACGAGCGTTGGCCACGTGCACGCCGTAGGCGTTCGGGTTCGTGACCGCCACGGCGACGTCGCCCATCGGCTGCCCGGTCGGGTAGAGCGCCTGCGTGGCGTGCGGCGCCGGCGACGATGCGTGACCGGCTGCGGCGACGCCGCCGCCGTGGCCGTCGCCGTGCCCGACCCCGTTCGTCCAGAAGGCGTACGCCGCCGGGGCGGCCGCAAGCAGCGCCGCCGCGGCGAGCGCCGGCGAGCGCCGGGCGAGTGCGGTGCGGCGCTCATCGGGCCCTCCGCGCCGTCGCGGCATACGCCAGCGCGACTGCGCGCGCCGGGCAGGCGGCCTGATCCGATCCGGTGTCGAGCATCGCGACGCGCGGGCCAGCGACGCGGCCGTAGCCGAGCTGGGCGAGCGTGCGGCTGCGGCCGGGGCGCAGCACGATCGGGTAGCGGCCGCAGAACGGCAGCGCCCGGAAGTTGCGGCCGCGCCGCGCAGCCCCGCCGCGGCGTCACTCGCCGACGTGACGACGAGGCGAGTGATGCGAAGCGGCGAACGGGCGCCGGTCGGTGAGGCGCAGGTCGATCGGCACGCGCCGGCCCGGGGCGAGCCGCGCCGGACGGCCGGCCGGCGATGCGCGACGCCGGGCGCCGCGGCCCGGTGCTTGCCGCCCGCGGCGGCCGCGCCGCCGGCGGCCGCCGCGGTGGCAGGCAGACGGCGCGACGACGGCGGCCGCGCGGACGCGAGAGGTGGAGCGGAGGCGGCGCATCACGAGCTCGAGAGGGCGAGCGTGAGGGTCGCGCCCTTGCAGGCGTCCTGGCTGACGCCGGTGTCGGCCATCTGCAGCGTGCCGCTGCCGGCGAGCGCGTACGCGCTGCTCGCGGCCGGCACACGCGTGTTCGAGACGACGTCGGCCATGGTGAAGTCGGCCACCGCGCAGCCCGAGTGGGCGGCGTCGGCGGTCACGCCGTCGAGGTGGATGCGCGTCACCTACAGGCTGGACGAGCCCGGGTTGTCGGCGGTGAACGAGACGGCTGGCCGTGCCGCCGGGGGTGAGCGCGGCGGCGGCGAGCGCCGTGCAGCACGACGGTGCCGTTCGCGAGGCGACCGTCGCCGTGCCGGTGCCGGCGCCGGTCGTCGTCCAGTAGCCGTAGGCGGCGCCCGAGGCGGCGAGGCCGGCGGCGGCGGCGAGCGCCGCCACCCGGCGGGGTCGAAGGAATGCGAGCATGGTCGGGGACCTCCTGGTCGGAGCGATGGATGGGCGACCCGGCCGTGCGCCGGCGCAGCGGCGCGCGGCCGGTGAGGTGGGAGTGCCTCTGGGAGCGAGGGCCCGGGATCACCGCCGCGGGGGACTTCGGCCGATCCGGCGCCGCTTCGGCGTGTCTCCGCGCGGCGCCAATTCGAAGCATGGTCCGAACGGCCCGGTGCGGTATCCCCGAGTCGTCGTAGGCGGGCTACCGCAGGATCAGGTCGGCGCCTCGCGCCGCGGCGAAGCACGCGCGACGCACTCGATGTGCGGCGTATGCGGGAACATGTCCAGCGGCCGCACGCGCTCGAGCACGTAGCCCGCGTCGACGAGCTGGCGCGCGTTGGGCGCGAACGTGGTCGGGTTGCACGACACGTACACGAGCCGCTGCGGCGCGAGCTCGATCACCCGCCGCACGGCCCTGGGCGTCAGGCCGGAGCGGGGCGGGTCGACGAAGACGACGTCGGGCCGCGGCACGCGCTCGAGCAGCGGCCGCACGCTGCTTGGCGACGTCGCCGGCGACGAACTCGGCGTTTGCGACCCCGTTGCGCTCGGCATTCGGCGCGCGCCCGCGATCGACTCCGCCGAGATCTCGATCCCGTACACGGCCGCCGCCCCCGGCGCGGCCAGGAGCCCGATCGCGCCCGCGCCGCAGTAGAGATCCCAGACGACGTCGTCGGGCCGCAGCTCGGCGAACTCGATCGCGATCGCGTACAGCCGCTCGGCCATCACGGTGTTCGTCTGCATGAACGCGCCCGCGCTCACCCGGAACTCCAGCCCGCCGATGCGCTCCCCGAACCAGTCGCGGCCGATCAGCACGGACTGCTCGTGGCCGGCCGTGACCTCGGCGACGCCGGCGTTCGTCGCATGCACCACCCCCACCACGCCCGCCGGCATGAGCTCGGCCAGCCGATCGACGCCGGGGACGTCGCCCGGGGCCGTCACCAGCACCGCCAGGAGCTCGCCCGTGCGGACGCCCTCGCGCACAACCAGGTGCCGCAGCCAGCCGTCGCCCGAGCGCTGGTCGTACGCGCGCAGGCCGAGCTCCCGCGCCCAGGTCTCGAACGCGCGGCGAACCTCGTTGCCGGCATCCGAGGCGATATGGCAGTGGTCGACCGCGATCAGCCGGTCCCAGCGGCCGAGCTGGTGGTATCCGAGCGCCGGGCCGGCGGCGCCCTGCGACCACGAGTACTCCACCTTGTTGCGGTAGCCGTACAGCTGCTCGGCCGCGACCATCGGCTCGGTGCGCGGGCGCGGTGAAGCCGCCCAGCCGCTCGAGGGCGTCGACCACCTGGGACGTGCTTGTGCCGCAGCTGCTCCGGCGTAGTCGAGGTCCTGCCAGGCGCAGCCTCCGCAGATGCCGAAGTGGGCGCAGCGCGCATCCACCCGGCCCGGGCCCCGGCTCGAGCAGCTCGATCGCCTGCGCCTCGGCGTAGCGGCGCTTGAACTTGGTCACCCGCGCCCGCACGCGATCGCCGGGAGCGCCTGCGAGCCACGAAGACCACGAGCTCGCCGTGCCGGGCGACGCCGCGGCCGCCGTACGCCAGCCGGTCGACGACGAGCTCGATCTCCTGGTCGCGGCCGAGAGGCGGCGGCACCCGATTAGTGTATGGGTGAGGATGGCGACCGCAGTCGACACCTATCGCCAGCGGCTCGAGGACATGACGGCCGAGGCGATGGAGGAGTACTACCTGCACGCGTCCGGGCACAAGGCCGACCTACGAGATCGCGGCCGTCTACGAGCGCTACGCCGACCTCGTCGACGCTCGCGCAGGCCCGGGCGCTCGCGGCGGACGGGGCTCCGGCGGAGCTCCACGCGCTTCGCCTGCGAGGCCTACATCGGCGACGGCATCAAGCACCTGAGCGAGGAGCTCGCGAACACCGAGGCGGCGCTCGTCGTCGACGTCGACGGCGCCGACGTGCCCTACCGCGAGGTGCCGCCGCGCCTGGTCAACGAGCCCGACCGCGACCGCCGGCTGCGGCTCTACGCCGCCCGCTGCCGCGCCACCGCCGAGCGGCTGAATCCCCTGCACGAGCGCATCGCCGCCCGCAGCGGCGAGCTCGTCCGCGACCTCGGCGCCGCGTCGGTGCTCGAGCTCTACGAGCGGCTTCGGCTTCGCGCCGCGGACGCTGCACGCAGCCACGAGCGCGTTCCTGGCCGACGACCGGCGACCTCTACCGCCGCAGCGCTGGACGCCGCAGCTGCGCCGCCGCCTGGGCGTCGCGCTCGCCGACGCGGCTCCGCCCGACCTCGCCCGGCTGTGGCGCGCGCCGCAGTTCGACGCCGCCTTCACGCCGCACGGGCGCTCCCGGCGCTGCGGGCGACGCTGCTCGGCCTCGGCATCGACCTCGACGCGCAGCCGCAACGTCGAGCTCGACGTCGACGCCCGGCCCGGCAAGGTGCCGCGGGCCTTCTGCGCGCCGATCCGCGTCCCCGGCCGCGTGATGCTCGGTCATGCTGCCCCAGGGCGGCCAGGACGACTACCGCGCCCTCTTCCACGAGGCCGGCCACGCCGAGCACTTCGCCCACATGCCGGGGACGTCTGCCGGCCGAGGATCGCGTGCTGGGCGACAACGCCGTCACCGAGGGCTTCGCGTTCCTGTTCGAGCACCTGCTGGTCGACCCGGCGTGGCTGCGCGGCGCACCTCGGCGACGGAGGCGCCCGGCTACACCGCCTTCTCGGCCCTGTACAAGCTCTTCCTCGTGCGCCGCTACGCGGCCAAGCTGGCGTACGAGCTCGAGCTGCACGCGGCCGGGCGCGCGGCTCGACGCGGCTGCCCGCTCGGTACGCCGAGCTGCTGTCGGACGCGATCGGCGTGACGTATCCGCCGACCGACTACCTCGAGGACGTCGACGACGGCTTCTACTGCACCGTCTACCTGCGCGCATGGGCGTTCGAGGCCCAGCTCGTCGACCACCTGCGCACCCGCTTCGGCCGCGCCTGGTTCGCCGATCCGCGCGCCGGCGGAGCTCCTGCGCGAGATGTGGGGCCTCGGCCAGTCGCTGCGCGCCGAGGCGCTCCTGCGGCAGGTCGCGGGCGCAGAGCTCGACTTCGCGGTGCTCGCGCGCCGAGGCCGAGGCGGCGCTGGCCTGAGCGCCGGCTGGTCAGACGCCGCAGTCGCCGGCGGCCTGGACGGCGGCCGCGTGCCGGTACAGCCGCACCATCCGGCGGACGTCGAAGGCGGTCGGATCGGCCTTGACGGCCATGTGCCACAGGTAGCGCGCGGCCAGGTCAGGGTCGACAGCACCGTCGGCTTGTCGCGGCGCCTGCGACACGACGAGGAACGTGCCGAAGCCGTGCACGTCGCGCTCCGACGCGGCGCAGCGCGCGCGCCGACGGCGACCGGGTCGGACACCGTCATCATCAGCCACAGCGTGCCGACCGAGCCGCGCTGGTCGAGCCGCGTGGTCGAGCCGGCACCCGCGCATCGAGCCGACGTGCTGCCACGAGCTGAGCGGCGAGGAGTCGGGCGCGGCCAGCACGGCGTAGGCGCCGACAGGCGCGGGTCCTCGCCCTGCGAGAGGCTGCCGGCCGTCGTCGCGAGCACGTCCGTCGCGGCCGAAGTGCCCGGCCATGTACAGGCTCGCGTTCGCGCAGGTTGGCGTTGAAGTTCGCGAGCTCGTTGTGGTCGGCCACCCAGCCGGGCGCGAGCAGCGCGGCGACCGCCGCGGCCGCGATCCAGGCGCCGAAGCGCGCCCCGGCGCGAGCGGCGCAGCTCGAGCGCGAACCCGGCGAGCGCGACCGCGTAGCCGGGCAGCAGGAACGACAGATGCCGCTCGGGCGCGAAGTCGCTCGACGCCGCCGTGAGCACCGAGAGCAGCACGATCGGCAGCACGAGCCACACCGCCGCGAAGACCGCCGCGCGGCGGTTGCGGACCGGGCCAGGGCGGCGATGCCGAGCAGCGCGGCGACGCCGAGCGCGATGCCGAAGCCGATGTGCGCCGAGCCCGACGCGGCGTCGCCGAGCCGCTCCCAGAACCGGGTCGACCCGAGCTTGATCACCGGCGCCCCCGAGCCGACGCCGTACTTGTTCTGCAGCGGCGAGTACAGGTGGCGCAGCAGCACGAGCGCGAGGCCTGCCGAGCAGGAGCGCGGCGCCGCGAGCGCCGCCGCCAGCCGGCGCTGGCCGGCGAGTCCGTGGCGGAGCGTGACCGCCGCGAACCCGGCCATCAGCACGAGCTCGGACAGGAGCGCGAACAGCCCGAACGGGTGCGCCGACACGAGCAGGAGCGTCGCGACGGCGTACGGCACACCCAGCGGGCGCGGCCGGTGCGCAGCGAGCACGAGCATGAGCCAGGCGCTGCGCGTAGGCCGCGGCGATCATCGCGGTGTAGCCGCGGGCGAACTGGCCCAGGTGGATCATGATCGGCGACGAGGCCGTGACGACCGCGACCACCGCTCCGCCGGCGCGGCCGACCAGCTCGCGGCCGAAGCCGTAGCTGATCGCCACCGCGACGATGCCGAGCAGCGCCGAGGGCAGCCGCAGCCCCAGGATGTCGTACCGCCACGAGAGCGCCGCGTGCACCAGCAGGTAGTGCAGCGGCGGGCCGTGGCGGTGGTCGACCGCGACCCGCAGCACATCGAGCGCCGACGCCCGCGACGCGACGCCGAGCGTGACGCCCTCGTCGTTGTGGAGCGGGCGGAAGTCGAGCCCGAACCCGATCACCACGACGGCGTAGGCCAGGGTGGCGGTCAGCGCCACGAGCGGCGGCCAGCGGGCGCGCAGGAAACGGCCTGCACCGTCGCGAGTCAGCATCGACGCGGCATTATCCGCCACATCCCCGCCCCGGCGGACGGGGATCCGGCGCGCGCTCGTTGCGAAGGTCACCTGCGTGTCGGCCGCCCGGCCACGGGATACCCTTCCGCGCATGGCATCTGACCCCGCGCTGGCCGGCCCGGCTGACCCCGCCGCCGTCGGCGCGCCGGAGGTGACCGTGGTCGTGCCGGTCCTGAACGAGCAGGCCACGGTCGAGCCGCTCTACGACGGCATCGTGACCACGCTGCAGGCGGCCGGCATCCCGGCCGAGCTGATCTTCGTCGACGACGGCTCGACCGACGGCACGTTCGCGATCCTCGAGCGCCTGCACGACGCCGACCCGCGACGTGCGCGTCGTCAAGTTCAAGCGCAACTTCGGCCAGCACCCGGCCATGCACGCCGGCATCGCCCGCGCCCGCGGCCGCATCGTCGTCACCATGGACGGCGACCTGCAGAACCAGCCCGCCGACATCCCCCGGCTCGTGGCGGCCGTCGAGGCCGGCGCCGACGTGGCCAGCGGCCGCCGGGTGACCCGGCGCGACGCGATGCTGCCGCGGCGGCTGCCGTCGCTCGTCATCAACCGCCTGCTCGCCCGCCTCACCGGCGCGCAGGTGAGCCGACTTCGGCTGCGCGTTCAACGCCTACCGGCGCGACGCGCTCGAGCCGGTGATGCACCGCATCGGGCGGCAGAAGTTCACCAAGGCGCTCGTCTGCTCGACCGGCGCGCGCGTCACCGAGGTCGACCTCGACCACCGCGCCCGCGCCGACCGCAGCCGCTACGGCATGGTCAGCCTGGTCAAGCTCGCCCTGCACGTGCTGACCGGGTTCTGGGCGCAGCTCGTGCAGTGGCTCGGCACCGTGCTCGGCGTGCTCGGTATCCTTACGGCTCTGGGGGTGGGAATCTGGGGCATCGTCTACTGGATCCGGTACGACAATTTCCCGGGTCCGCTCCTGCTGGGAGGTCTCGTCCTCTTCGTGCTCGGCCTGCAGGGGCTCCTGATGGCGGTGCTGGGCGAGAACCTGCAGCGGATCCAGCGCGACGTCGAGCAACGGCCGCTGTACTACATCGATCGAGAGCTGGGATAGCGCAGAAGGGACAGGTAGAGACACGGTGAAACGGATACTGGTGACCGGCGGAGCCGGGTTCATCTCGTCGAACATGATCCGCTACCTGCTGCACGAGACGTCGCACGACGTGGTGACGATGGATGCGCTCACGTACGCGGGCAACATGGCCAACCTGGCCGACGTCACGGATCACGAGCGCCTGCGCTTCATCCACGGCGACATCCGCGACCTGGCCGACGTCACCAACGCGCTCGAGGGCGTCGACGTGATCGTGAACGCGGCCGCCGAGTCGCACGTGTCCAAGTCGATCGCCGAGGGCGGCGCCGAGTTCGTGACCACCAACGTCGTCGGCACCCAGGTGCTGATGGACGCGATGCGCACGCGCCCCATCGAGCGGTTCATCCTGATCTCCTCGTCGGAGGTGTACGGCACGGCCGAGAGCGCGCCGATGACCGAGGATCACCCGCTCAACCCGCGCTCCCCCTACGCGGGCACGAAGGCGGGCGGCGACCGGCTGGCGTACTCGTACTTCTGCACGTACGACCTGCCGATCACGATCATCCGGCCGTTCAACAACTACGGACCCTTCCAGCACCCCGAGAAGGTCATCCCGCGCTTCATCATCCAGGCGCTCTGCGACCGGCCGCTGACGATCCACGGCGACGGCCACGCCAGCCGCGACTGGCTGCACGTGTTCGACACGGCCGAGGCCATCACGGCGGCCTGCGAGGTGCCGCTCGAGGGGATCGTCGGCGAGACGATCAACGTCGCCACCGGCATCGACGAGACGGTCGAGCAGATCGCCGACATGATCCTCGAGACGCTGGGCAAGCCGGCGTCGCTGAAGCGGCACGTCGTCGACCGCCCGGGACAGGTCGACCGCCACATCGGCTCGACCGACAAGGCCGAGCGGCTGCTCGGGTGGCGGTCGCAGATCCCCTTCGCCGAGGGGCTGGAGCGCACCATCCGCTGGTACAGCGAGAATCCGGAATGGTGGCAGGCCGTACTGGCCTCGGAGCAGACGGCGCAGGCCGTCTGACGCGCCCCCGCACACTGGTGGTGCTCGGCGGCGGGCCCGCGCAGCGGCATGCCATCGATGCCGCCCGCGCGCTCGGGCGTGCGCACGATCGTGTGCGACGCCGATCCCCGCCTCGCCGACGTGCCGGTGTCGAGCGAGGACGGCGACGGCATCCGCCGCACCGCCCACGACGCCGACGGCCTGATCGCGCCGGGCACCGACTGGCCGGTGCGGATCGCCGCCGCCGCCGCCGAGGACCTGCACATCCCGCATCCGATCCCCGCGGCCGTCGCGGTCGTGTGCACGGACAAGATCGAGCAGCGCACCCGGCTCGACGCCGCCGGCGTGCCCCAGCCGCGCTGGTCGGCCGAGACGCCGCCGGCGTATCCGTGCGTCGTCAAGGCCGCCGACCGCCAGGGCCAGCGGGCGATGACGATCGTGCGCGATCCGTCCGGCCTGGAGCAGGCCACCGAGCGCGCCCGGCGCGGGTCGCGCGCCGGCCGGGTGATCTACGAGGAGTTCGTCCCGGGGCCCGAGGTGACCGTGAACGGGTTCTCGATCGACGGCCGCTTCTTCCCCGTGACGGTGACCGACCGCATCCACTTCGAGGGCGTCCCCGGCGTGGCCCGCCGGCACGTCTACCCCGCGGCGGCGGACGGGGCCGACGCGGCGGCCGCGGTGGCCGAGGCGGCCGTGGCGGCGGTGGGCATCACCTCGGGCCCGAGCTACGTGCAGCTGATCCTCGCCGACTCGGGGCCGCGCGTGGTCGAGGTGGCCGCCCGGCTGGGCGGCGGCCACGACTCCGAGATCTGCCGCGCCGCCGTCGGCGTCGACCTGGCCACCGCGGCGGTGCTCGCCGCGGTCGGCGAGCCGGTCGACCCCGCCGACCTGCAGCCGCATGCAAACGGCGCCGCGGTGATCGAGTTCCTGGCCGCCCCGCCGGGCGAGCTCGTGTCGGCCACCGGGCCGCCGGAGGTGTGCTTCTACGATCCCCGCGGCCACGTCTACGGGCCGCTTCGGATCGCGACCGACCGGGCCGGGTACGTGCTCGCGACCGGCCCCGACCGCGCCCGGGCGCTGCGCCGGGCGGCGGACGCGGTCGACGCCGTCCGGTTCGAGGTGCGATGAGCAGCCCCGCCGAGACGCGGCTTGCGGTCGACGGCGGCCGGCCCGTCCGCGAGACGATGCTCGACTTCTCGCCGCCCGTGATCGGGGACGAGGAGGTCGACGTCGGTCGTCGCCACGCTGCGCTCCGGCTGGCTCACGTCGGGGCCGCGCACCGCCGAGCTCGAGCAGCGCTTCGCCGAGCGCACCGGGGTGCCCCACGCGATCGCGACGTCGTCGTGCACCGAGGCGCTGCATCTGTCGCTCGTCGCCGCGGACATCGGCGCCGGCGACGAGGTGGTGACGAGCTCGTTCACCTGGCCGGCGACCGTGAACGCGATCCTCCACACCGGTGCCACGCCGGTCTTCGCCGACGTCGACCCGGGCACGCTCGACCTCGATCCGGACGCCGCGCGGCGAGCGGTCACGAGCCGCACCCGCGCCCTCCTGCCCGTGCACTTCGCCGGCGGGCCGTGCGACATGGACGCCCTGGGCGCGATCGCCGCCGAGCACGGGCTGCGCACCATCGAGGACGCCGCGCATGCGGTCGAGGCCGACGTGCGCGGGCGGCGCGTGGGCGCGATCGGCGACTTCACGTGCTTCTCGCTCTATGCCACGAAGAGCCTGGCCGGCGGCGAGGGCGGGATCATCACGACGGCGTCCGATGCCGCGGCCGAGCGGCTGCGGCTGCTGCGGGCGCACGGCATCACCCGCGACCCGTGGAAGCGGGCGCGCACGCACACGCTGGGCCACTACGACGTCGTCGAGCCCGGGTTCAAGGCCAACCTGGCCGACCTGCAGGCCGCCGCCGCCCTGCCCAAGCTCGACCGCCTCGAGCGCTTCCACGCCCACCGCGCCGAGCTGGTCGCCCGCTACGACGACGGCCTGGCGGCGCTCGCCGGGATCGAGCCGATCGGGCGGCCAGCGTACGGCCGCCACGCCCACCACCTCTACGTGATCCGGATCGACCCCGCCCTGGCCGGCGCCGACCGTGATCGCTACGCGGCGGCCCTCATGGCCGAGAACGTGGCCACCGGCCTGCACTTCCTGCCGGTGCACACGCTCACGTGGTATCGCCGCAACCTGGCCGTCCCCCTGCTGCCTGTCACCGAGCTCGCCGGCGAGCAGGTGCTGTCGCTGCCGCTGGCGGCGGCCCACTCACACGCCGACATCGACGATGCCGTCGCCGCGGTGCGCAAGGTGCACGCCGCGCTCACGAGGTGAGGATCGACCGCCGCACCCGGGTGGCGGTGGAGGCGATCGTGTCGGCGGTGGTGCTCGGCCTTCTGCTGCGCTGGGCGGGCCTCCACGACGTGGCGCACACGCTGCGCGGCACCGATCTGGCCTGGTTCCTGCCGGCCGTCGCGGTCAGCTACGCCACGGTGGTGCTCATGGCGCTGCGGTGGCAGATGCTGCTCGCGGCCAAGTCCCTCCCGGTGCCGCTGGGATGGCTCGTGCGCACGTACTTCGTCGCGCTCTTCGCCGGCCAGTTCCTGCCGGCTGCGATCGGCGGCGACGCGGTGCGTGTGGTCGAGCTCGGCCGGCGCACCGGGGACGCGCCCGAGGCGGTCGCCTCGGTGCTGATCGACCGGCTGGTCGGGCTCGTGTCGCTCGTCGTGCTCGCGGTCGTCGCGGTCGCGGTCAGCGGGGCGGCCCGGCGGCCGGGCGTGGTCGCGGCCGAGGCGGCATTCGGCCTGGCGGCCGCCGTGGTGCTCGCGATGCTCTTCTCGAGCCGGCTGCGCGGGGCCGTGGCGCGGTGGCTCGAGCCGCGCGCGGCCGGGCGGCGGCTGGCCGTCGGCCAGCGCTTCTACGACGCTCTGCACGCGTACCGCGATCATCGCGGGACGCTCGTCGTGGTCGGCCTGCTGGCGCTCGTCGTGCAGGTCGCCCGGGTCGGTGTCATCTGGATGCTCGTGCGGGCGCTCAGCCTCGACGTGCCCGACTCGGTGGTGCTGCTGGCCGGGCCGATCGTGTTCGCGGCGCTGGCGCTGCCCGTGTCGCTGAACGGCATCGGCGTGCGCGAGGCGGTGTTCGTCTACTTCCTGCACGGCCACACCGGGCGGCCCCAGGCCATCGCGCTCGGCCTGGCCTTCTTCGCCGTCGGCACGCTCACGGCGCTCGGCGGCGCGGCGGTGCTCGTGGTGCGTTTCGTCCGCTACGGCGTTGGCGCCGTCCGCCCCCGCACCGAGATCGGCGAGCGGCCGCCGACGGCCTCCCGCGAGTAGGGGTTTCCCCGGGGGCGATTACCGCAACCGGGTGATGCAAGGCCGGCGCGCACCGCCGATCCTGCCAGCATGCACACCCCCTCCCCCCGCACCCGCATCCGCACCGCCGTGATCCAGCCCGAGTCGATGCGCTCGGTGAACATCCTGCTCGCGGTCGCCGCCGCACTTTGCATCCTGGCGCTCGCCGGCGCAGCGATCGCCCGCTAGCAGCTCGTCAGTCTTTCCGGCGGCGAGCAACGCTGATCCCGGCGTTCCAGCCCGGCGCCCGCCCGCCGGCCGGAGGCCGGACCTCCTCGACGGGCAGCCCGGCCGAAGCGAGCAGCCAGGCCGTGATCGAGTTGGAGTTCCACATCTCGCCGGCGCCGAGCTCGTCGCGCCCCCAGACCGGCGTCGGGACGGACGGCACCGCCTCCCACAGCCGCCGCACGAGCAGCGCGTCCTCGGTCAGCCGCCGGGGACTGGCGACCGCCTCGGCCACATCTGGCACGACGCCGTCGCGCCAGCGCCGCACCTCGTAGCGGAAGATCCGCAACCGCCGCGCCCACCGCGCTCCCACCGGCCCTTCGGCGACGACCCCCCGCCGCGCCGCCCCGGCGCCGTCTGCCACCGGCGCCTGCTCGACCACGAAGCGCCCCTCCGGAAGGCCCAGCTCGAGCGCCGAGTGGTAGAGGGCGCACGCCGGGCGCCGCTCGAGCCGGGCCGTGACCGCCTCGTAGATCCGCCCGTTCAGCCTGACGAAGTGGCCGCCGGCCCCCAGCGGCAGCCAGTACAGGTCGACCCAGGCGGCCGCGGCGGCGCGCATCGCGAGCTCCTACCCGAGGGGGCTGACCCACACCTCGCGGGTGCGCGGGCCGTCGAACTCGCACAGGAACACCCGCTGCCAGCGGCCGAGCGCCGGTGCACCGGACTCGACGCCGATCGGGTGGGCACAGCCGACCAGGATCGCCTTGATGTGCGAGTCCGAGTTGCCCTCGGCATGCGCGAACGCCGGCGAGCGCGGCACGAGGGCCGCCAGGTGGCCGAGGACGTCGGCGGCCACATCGGGGTCGTAGCCCTCGTTCACGGTCACCGCCGCGGTCGTGTGCGGCACGTGCACGAGCACGGCGCCGCTTCGGATGCCGAGCGCGGCGATCGCGCCCGCCACGTCGTCGGTGATGTCGAGCATCTGTTCCCGACGCTCGGTTCGCACGGTGAGGCGATGCACCGCCCGATCGTATACCGTCGCCGGCCGTGGCCTCATCCGCGCCGCTGCTGCTGATCGACGGCGACTCGCTCACCCACCGCGCCTACCACGGGTCGCGGCCGCTGCGCGGGGCGGACGACCGGCCGATCAACGCGTTGCACGGGTTCGCCGTGATGCTGCTCGGCCTCGTACGGGCCGAGCGGCCGCGGGCGGTGCTCGTGTGCTGGGACACGCTCGGCGTGCCCACCTACCGCAACCGGCTGTGGCCCGGCTATCAGGGTGGGCGCGAGTTCGACGCGGCGATCATCGAGCAGCTCGGCCGCGCCCCGGAGCTCGTGCGCGCCTTCGGGTTCGCCGCCGCGAAGGCGGACGGCTACGAGGCGGACGACCTGCTCGCCGCCGCGGCGCGGGCCGAGGAGCGGGCCGGCGGAAGCGCCCTCGTGGTCACCTCCGACCGCGATGCCTACCAGCTCGTCACCGACCGCGTCACCGTGCTCGCGCCGCGCACCGGCGGCTATGCGCCCGACCGGATCGGCCCGGCCGAGGTCGGGGAGCGCTACGGCGTGCGTCCGGGCCAGGTGCCCGACTTCATCGCCCTTCGCGGCGACCCGTCCGACAACCTGCCCGGCGCCCGCGGCATCGGCGCGAAGGGCGCCGCCGAGCTGCTCGGCCGCTACCCAGGCCTCGAGGCGATCGTCGCCCACGCGGACGAGCTGCGCCCGCGCCAGGCCGAGGCGGTACGCGACCCGCGCCTGCCGATGTTCAAGCGCATCGCCACGATGGACGCGGACGCTCCGGTGACGCGGCCGGCCGACGCCGGGCTCGACGTCGAGGGCGCGATCAGCTTCGCCGAGCGGATCGGCGCCGAGCGCCTGGCCGACCGCCTCCGGCATGCATAGACGGGGTCAGACCCCGTGTATTCATGAGACCGCCGCCAGCGGGGTCGCGCCGCCCAGGAAGGCGGCGAGACCGGGGGTCGTGTGGATGCGGCCGCCCGCGGCGACCGTGAGGGCCTCGGCCCCGGTCCCGGCGAGCACGCCCGATTCGCGCCGCCAGCCGGCCAGGAGCACCGCCTTTGCCAGCACCTCGGCCAGCCAGGCCTGACCCACCACCACCGCCGCGAGGTCAACGCCGCTGGCGCTCGGGGCGCCGGTGCGGGGATCGATCAGGTGGTGGCGCTGCTCGCCGTCGACCCGCCAGCGCCGCCGCAGCGTCGTCGACGTGGCGACGGCCCCGCCGGCGAGGCCGAGCAGCGCGATCGGCTCGGGCGAGCCGGGGTGCTCGACCGCGACGGTCCACGTGCCCCCGTCCGGCGCCTCGCCGGCAACGCGCAGGTCACCGCCCAGATTCACGCAGGCTCCGCGCGCGCCGGCGGCCAGGAGCTCCGCCGAGACGATGTCGGCCGCGAGCCCCTTGCCGATGCCGCCCGGGTCAAATCCGCTCCCCGCCGGCAGCCGCACCCAGCCCGGGCCGGTCTCGATGCCTGCACAGGCCGGCTGGGCGTCGCTTCGGCCCGGCCGCGCCCGGGCCGGTATCAGGTCGAACGTGCGGTCGTAGCCGGCCCGGATGACCGGCCCGAGCAGGGTCGGATCGAAGGCGCCCGCGCTGCACCGCCACCCCTCCACGGCCCGCTCGACGAGCTCCACGGTCTCGGCGGCGACGCGGACGCGCGCGCCCGCGGCGAGGTTGAGCCGGGTCGTGTCGCTGCCGGGCCGAAACCGGCTCCACAAGCCCTCCAGGCGCTCGATCCGGGCTGCGGCGGCGTCGGCGAGACCCGCGGGCCCGCCGACGACAATCACGTGCGCCCGCGACCCCATCGCCCGGAAGCGGCGCTCAGCTGCCACCGCTCGAGGTGGTCGGCGCGGGCGCCGGCGGCGCCGGGGCCGCGGCCGTCGTCGCCGCCGCGGTGGACGTGGACGTCGACGTAGATGTGGATGTGGATGTGGATCTGGATGTGGATGTGGATGCGCGGGACGCGCTCGCCCCCGACCGCGGCGCCGGCGAGCGGCTCGTCGCGGCGGCGGCGCGCGTCGGGGTTCCGGCGACGGCCAGATGCCCCACGATCGCCACTGTGGCGAGCGCGCTTGCGGCCGCAGCGGCGATGCGCGAGCGCCGGGCCGGGTGACGCGTGGGCGGCGGGGGAGTTCGGTCCATGGACAAAAGCATCGGCGCTCAACCTTGCAATCGGCTGTGAGAACGATCCGAACGCGCCCGGACCCGCGGCTCCCAGGATCTTCACAGGGTGCGCCCAGACCACGCACGGACCGGCGGGCGAGGCTTTGGTGCGGATGCACACCACGCTTCTCTGGTACACGGCTCGCGCGGCGGGCATCGTCACATGGGCGCTTCTGGCCGCAAGCGTGCTCTGGGGCCTTGCGCTCAGCACCCGCGTGCTCCGCGGCCGCCCGCGGCCGGCCTGGCTGCTCGACCTGCACCGCTTCCTGGGGGGTGCCGCGGTCGTCTTCCTGGCCGTCCACATCGTCACGATCCTGTTCGACACCTACGTGCACTTCGGTCTCGTCGAGGTGCTCGTGCCCCTGACGGGCACGTGGCGGACGGGCGCGGTCGCCTGGGGCATCGTCGCCATGTACCTCCTCGTCGCAGTCGAGCTGACATCGCTCGCCCGCGCCCGGCTGCCGAAGCGGGTCTGGGACGCGAGCCACTACGTCGCGTTTCCGCTCTTCGTGTTCGCGAGCATCCACGCCCTCACCGCCGGCACCGACCGGTCGGCGCCCGCGCTGCGCCTGGCGGTATTCGGGGTGGGCGCCGCCGTGGCGCTGCTCACCGCCGTCCGGGCGGCCGAGGTGGCCCGGCACGGGCCGGAACGGGCGCGCCGTCCGCTTCCGCCCGGCCCCGCGGCGGCCGCCCGGAGGCCGCGATGAGCGCCGTCGCCGCCGCCGTGCGCACCGACGAGCGCCGTCTGCTGCGCGAGGTGCGCGGCGGCCGGCCGGTGACCCTGGCCGAGCACCGCTCGCGGTACCGGCCGCCGTCGCCGCCGGGGCGGCGGCCTCAACCCGCGCTGATCGAACTCGTCGCCGAGGCCGGCCTGCAGGGACGGGGCGGGGCCGGGTTTCCGACGGCGCGCAAGCTCGCGGCTGTCGCCGGCGGCCGCGGGCCGCGGATCGTGGTTGCCAACGCCACCGAGGGCGAGCCGGCGAGCAGCAAGGACCGGGCCTTGATGAACCATGCGCCGCACCTGGTCCTCGACGGTGCGGCGCTCGCAGCCGCCGCCGTCGGCGCCGCGCGGATCATCGTGTGCATCGACCGCGCCGACCGCAGGGCCGTGCGGTCGCTGCGTGCAGCGATCGCCGAGCGCGCCTCCGCCGCCCGTCCTGCGATCGAGCTTGCCGAGACGCCCACCCGCTACGTGGCCGGCGAGGAGACCGCGCTCGTGCGCTATCTGAACGGTGGTGAGGCGAAGCCGGCGCACGTGCCGCCGCGGCCGTTCGAGAAGGGCGTGGACGGCCGCCCGACACTGATCCAGAACGTCGAGACGCTGGCCCACATCGCCCAGATCGCGACCTTCGGCGCGGCCTGGTTCCGCCAGACCGGAACGCGTGACGAGCCGGGGACGACGCTTGTCACCGTCACGGGAGCGGTCGCCCGCCCCACGGTGGCCGAGGTGTCGGTCGGGACGCCGGTGGGCCACATCCTGGCCCGCGCGGGCGGACCGGCCGAGCCGCTGGCCGCGCTGCTCGTGGGCGGCTTCTCGGGCACCTGGATCCCGGCCGGCGCGGGCGCCGAGACGGCCTACAGCCGGGCCGGGCTCGGCCGGCTCGGCGCGAGCCCCGGGGCCGGCATCCTGATCGCCCTGCCGACCGGTGCGTGCGGCCTGGTGGAGACCGCGCGCATCCTGCGCTGGTTCGCGGCGCAGAGCGCCGGCCAGTGCGGGCCGTGCATCTTCGGCCTGGGCGACATCGCCCGGACGACGGTGGCCGTAGCGGCCGGGCGGGCCGCGCCCCGCGACGTCGAGCGGCTGCGGCGATGGGCGGGGCAGATCGAGGGCCGCGGCGCCTGCCGGCATCCCGACGGCGCGGTGCGCCTGCTGCGAAGCGCCCTCGACGTGTTCGCGGCCGACCTCGAGCGCCATCTGCATGGCCGCCCGTGTGCGGCCGCGCGGCAACCCGGCCGGCTGGCCGTCCCCGAGACGCTCCCCGACTGGAGGTGACGGCGATGAGGCGGCACACCCTCGAGGTCGACCCGTCCGGCTGCGTCGGCCACGGCATCTGCGCCGAGCTCTTGCCGGAGTGGATCGAGCTCGACGACTGGGGCTACCCGATCGTCAGGGCCGAGGCGGTGCCGCCGGAGCTGCTGCGCCAGGCGCGCTGGGCGGTCTCGAACTGCCCGGCGCTCGCCCTGCGCCTACGCCGTGGGTGAGCGTGCATAAAGGTGCCTGGCACCGGTATTCACGAGGCCACGGCTGCCGCGATCAGGCCGATCAGCACCGCCACGGCCAGGACCATCGCGGCCAGGCCCGGCAGGCGGCTCGTGCCGCCGAGGCGCGCCACCGTGAAGCCGACGAACCCGAGCGAGAGCGCGGCCAGCGCCAGCACGACGGCCAGGAGCGCGAGCAGCTGGCCGCCGGCCGAGCCCAGGCCGGCCGCGGCCGCGCCGGCCGTGGCGAGCGCTCCGAGGACGGCGGCGACGATGCCGAGGCGGCCCGACCGCGGCGGTCGCGGGGCCGCTACCTGCGTCCCCCAGGCGTACGTCATCTTGACCATGTCGAGGTACATGAAGGTCTCGGTCGACTTGACCCCCTCGATCTCGCGCAGGCGCTGCACCGTCTCGAGCAGATGGCGGTTGTGCTCGCACACCACCTCGACCAGCAGGTCGTAGCTGCCCGACGTGATCACCACGTAGCTCGTCTCGCGCCAGTCCGACACCGTCCGCGCGACCCGCTCCAGGTCGCTGTTGGCCTGGACGCCGACGAGGGCCATCACCTCGAACCCGAGCTTGAGCGGGTTCGTGACCGCGACCACGTCGAGCACCCCGGCGTCGGTCAGCCGCTGCACCCGCGCCCGCACCGCGGCTTCGGAGATGCCGACCTCGCGGGCGATCGTCGTGAACGGGCACCTGCCCTCGCGCTGGAGGACCTCGATGATCCGGCGGTTGACCGGATCGAGCTTGACGGTGGGAGCGCTCATGCGAGATACCTGCCAAATCTCTGCGTTCGCTGCGAACTTCGTGGTTGACAGGCGGAAAACCAACGATATACCCTTGACCCCGGGATGACGCAACCCATGGCCGACCACGCCACCGCCGCGCCGCCCGGCGACGGCGAGGCCGACGTCGAGTTCCGCGCGATCACGAAACGGTTCGGGTCGCTGGTGGCGGTGAACGCGGTCAACCTGCGCGTCCACAAGGGCGAGTTCCTGTCGCTGCTCGGGCCGTCCGGCTGCGGCAAGACGACCTCCCTGCGCATGATCGCCGGCTTCGAGCAGCCCGACGAGGGCGAGCTCCTGATCGGCGGCCGCGACGTCAGCGGCGTGCCGCCGTACAAGCGCGACGTGAACACCGTGTTCCAGCAGTACGCGCTCTTCCCGCACATGTCGATCCTGGACAACGTCTCCTACGGCCTCAAGCAGCGGCGCGTGTCCAAGAAGGAGCGCCACATCAAGGCCGGCGAGGCGCTCGAGCTGGTGCAGCTGATCGGGCGCGACGCACATCGCCCGTCCATGCTCTCGGGCGGCCAGCAGCAGCGGGTGGCGCTCGCCCGGGCGCTCGTGATGAACCCGCGGGTGCTGCTGCTCGACGAGCCGCTCGGCGCGCTCGACCTGAAGCTGCGCAAGGAGATGCAGATCGAGCTCAAGCGAATCCAGGACCAGGTCGGGATCACGTTCATCTACGTGACCCACGACCAGGAGGAGGCGCTCTCGATGTCCGACCGCGTGGCGGTCATGTCAAACGGCGTGATCGAGCAGCTGGATGAGCCGCGCGCGATCTACGACCGACCGCTGACGCCCTTCGTCGCCGACTTCATCGGCGACATGAACTTCATCGACGGCTCCGTCGTCGAGGCGGCCGACGGCGGCTTCGCCGTCGACGCCGGCGCGCGGCGTCGTGGTGCGCGGCCGCGGCAGCGCCGTTCGCGGCGACCACGTGCGCGTCGGCGTGCGGCCCGAGCGCATGGCCGCCCATCCGGGCGCCGCCGCGGGCACCGCCAACTCGGCCACCGCCGAGGTGGTCACCAAGATGTACCTGGGCGATCAGGTCCAGATCGTCGCCCGGCTCGCCACCGGAGGGGACGTGATCGTGCGCGAGCAGCGCGCGAGCGCCGATCCCGCCCTCGACACCATCCACCCGGGCGACCGTGTCGCCATCAGCTGGGACGAGGCGGCACCGCTGCTGCTCGGCGACGCCCCGGCGCCGGACGATCCGAAGGAGACACCGTGACCGATCCCCGCGACTCGCTGAACATCCTGGCGCCCGCGCGTGCGAAGCCGAAGCTCGACTACCTGCACCGCGAGCTCTACCGCACCGCGGCCGAGCGGTCGGGCCTGAACCGCCGCGAGCTCCTGGGGCTGGGCGCGCTCGGCCTGCTGGCCGCGGCCTGCGGCGGGTCGACCAACGCGGGCGGCGGTGGCGGCGGCAGCACGCCCGCGAGCTCGGGCGGCGCCGACACGCTGGCCGGCAAGCCGATGGAGAGCTCGCTCGTCATCTACAACTGGTCGGAGTACGACTCCCCGAGCACGTTCAGCAAGTTCAAGGCGGCGAACCCGAACACGAAGGTCACCGAGACGTTCTACTCGTCCAACGACGAGCTGCTGGCGAAGCTCTCGGCGGGCGGCACCGGCTACGACATCATCGTCCCCAGCCAGAACGCCGTCGCCCAGCTGATCGACGAGAAGGGGCTGATGGCGCTTGACCCCGCGCTTCTGCCCAACCTGAAGAACCTCGACCCGTCGTTCCTGAAGCCGTCGTATGACCCGACCGGCCAGTTCCACGTGATCAAGGACTACGGCATCACGATGTTCTTCTTCATGAACACCGTGGTCAAGGACAGCCCGAAGACGATGCACGACTTCTACGAGCTCCTGCCCAAGTACGTCAGCAAGGGCCGCACGAACGTGCTCGACGGCGCCGAGGAGGTCGTGCCGCTCGCGCTCATGGCGCTCGGCCTCGACCCGAACACCACGAGCAGCAGCGACTTCGCGAAGGTGAAGAACTTCCTGCTCGGGATCCGCAAGGGCGTCACCACGATCGACTCGTCGGGGTACATCAACGACGCCATCGCGGGCAAGATCATCCTCAGCCAGGGCTGGAACGGCGATGTGCGCCGCATCGTGCAGGCGCGCAAGAAGCAGGGCGACATCACCGCGGTCATCCCCACCGAAGCATCGGAGGTGTGGGCCGACAACTGGTGCGTCCCCGTGAACGCGCCGCACCCCGTCGCCGCCCACGCCTGGATCAACTGGCTGCTCGAGCCGTCCACGGCCGTGGCGGAGATGAACTACCACAACTACCCGATCCCGATCCCGGCCGCGCTGGCCCAGATGCCGCCGGAGCTGAAGAACGACCCGCTCTTCAACGTGCCCAAGAAGTACACCGACAACTACCACTACATCCTCAACGTGAGCCCGGCCGTGGTCAACACGCGCACCCAGATCTACGGGGAGTTCAAGGCGGCGTAGGTGGCATCAGGGCCGGACCCGGGGATGCTGTCGGTGGCGACGGCGGTCGATCAGGGCCGCCGGCGCCGGCGCTCGTTCGCGCCCCGCTACCCGACCTGGCTGACGCTGCCGTCGCTGCTCTACTACGCGATCTTCTTCCTGGGCCCTATGGCGATCCTGGCCGTGTTCTCGGTCTCGATCCAGTCCGGCTTCGGCAGCGTCAGCTATGCGTTCGACCTGTCCCAGTATCGCCTGATCGTCCACGGCGGCTTCTACCTCACCGTGTTCTGGCACACGCTCGTGATGGCGGCGGGCGGCTCGCTTTGCACGATCGCCGTCGGCTACCCGGTGTGCTACTGGATGGCCCGCTACCTGACGACGTACAAGATGCTCGCGCTGCTCCTCCTCGTCGTCCCGTTCTGGACCTCGTTCCTGATCCGCACCTACGCGCTCAAGATCATCCTCGACCCCAACGGGTACCTCGCGAAGGACCTCGGGTTCAACGCGCTCTACACATGGAAAGCCGTCGGGATCGGCCTGATCTACAACTACCTGCCGCTCTTCATCCTGCCGGTGTTCGCGTCGCTCGAGCGGATGGACTGGACGCTCGTCGAGGCCGCCACCGACCTGGGCGCCAAGCCGTGGAAGGCCTTCCGCGAGATGACCCTGCCGCTGACGCTGCCCGGCGTCGTCACCGGCGCGCTGCTCGTGTTCATCCCCATGTCGGGCGAGTACATCATCCCGAACATCCTCGGCGGCGGGAACTTCGAGTTCGTCGGCAACGCGATCGGCGACACGTTCAGCTCGGCCCAGAACTGGCCGTTCGGCTCGGCGCTCTCGATCTCGCTCATGGCGGCGCTCTCGGTCTTCGTGGTCGTCTACATCATGTTCGCGACGCGCGAGGAGCAGTTCGGTGCGTAGGCGCCGGATCCTGACGGCTAAGCGCGGCTTCACCACCTGGGCGCTGATCGTCTACGCGTTCCTCTACCTGCCGATCGTCATCGTCGTGATCTTCGCGTTCAACAAGCCGTCCCCGACCTCGGTCGCCGCGTTCCACGGCAGCAACGTCTGCAACATCCCGCCTGCCAACGTCGGCAACATCTCGGTCTGGAACGGCTTCACCACGTGCTGGTTCAAAGAGGGCCTGAACGATCCCGTCTACATCCCGGCGATCAAGACGAGCCTCAAGATCGCCGCGCAGGCGGCTGTCATCGCCACCGTCCTCGGCCTCGCGGCCGCCCTCGCGCTCGCGCGCATGCGCCCGCGCCTGCGGATCCCGTTCGACATCCTGGTCTACCTGACGCTCGTGGTGCCCGAGATCGTGATTGCGGTGGCGTCGCTGATCTTCTTCGTGCAGGCGCGCCAGAACTTCGGCTTCTTCCCTGCGCTCGGGAGCTCGACCATCCTGATCGGCCAGGTCGTGTTCAACGCGTCGCTCGCGATGCTGATCATCCGGGCGCGGTTCGTGGGCATGGGCGACAAGCTCGAGGAGGCCGCCTACGACCTCGGCTCCGGGCCGTTCTCGACGTTCCGCCAGGTGACGTTCCCGCGGCTCATGCCGGCGGTGATCGCCGCGGCACTGCTCTCGTTCACGTTCTCGTTCGACGACTACGTGCTGCCGGCGTTCACGAACGGGACGACCAACACCTGGCCGATCGTGCTCTACTCGGCCGTCCGCTTCGGCATCACCCCGGCCGTGAACGCGCTCGCGACGCTGATGCTGCTCGTGACGGCGATCTTCGTCCTGCTCACGGTGATCGTGCTGCGCCGCAGCCGCGTCGTCGATCCCAACGAGGACGCCGGCGGGCTGGGATCGATGCTCGGCCTGGGTTAGCGCCTGCCGCGGCGCGGGATCACGCGGCGGCGGCTGCTCGTCGCCGCCGGCACGGTGATCGCCGCGCCCGGCTGCCTCGGCCAGCTCCGCGTCGACCACACCCCCGGCGCCGCGCCCGGCGCGCCGCCGCACCTGCCCGGCCCGCTGCGCGTGCTGGCGCCGGCCGGGTCGGTGCCGGCCGACGACCGCATCGGCTTCACGCAGGCAAGCGGGGTCGGCGTCGACGTGCGCACGATCGTGCCGGCCGCGACCTGATCGAGCTGATCGCGTCCGGGCTATCCCGCCGACGTCGTGCTCGCCCGCCAGGACGACGTCGCCGTGCTCGGCAGCCAGGGCCTGCTGCGTGAGCTCGACCACGACCGCATCCCGCAACCTCTCGCCTCGTCTGCTCGGACTTCCTCGACCTCGACTACGACCGCCACAACCGCTGGTCTGCCCCGGCTCGCTACGGCGTCTACGGCTTCGGCTACCGCCGCGACGTCGTCACCGAGCAGCCCGCCGACTGGGCCGAGCTTCTTCGCGCTCGTGCCGCGCTACTCGCTGCAGGGGATCACCTTCTTCCCGGGCCCGATCCAGCCGGTCGCCGCCGCGCTCGCGGCGCTCGACCAGGAATCTGAACACGGACGACGACGCGACGCTCCTGCGCGCGCAGGCGCTGCTGCTGGCCGCCCGGCCGCACGTGAACGCGTTCACCGCCGCCGAGGCCGGCGAGTTCGGCCGCGGCGAGCCTCGTGCTGGCGATGGGCACGAGCGCGGACTTCGACCGCATCCTGGAGCTGCCGGAGCGGCGGCTCGACACCGTCTTCGTGCTGCCGGACGGGCGCGCCGAGATGTGGATCGACGGCTGGGTCGTCCCGCTGGCGGGCGCGCCACCCGCTCACCGCGCAGGCCTTCATCGACCACCAGCTGTCCGCCCCCGCCGCCGCGCGGGCCTGGGCCGAGTCGCGCCTGCCGGCCCCCGAGCAGGCCGCCCGCAGGCTCCTGCCGGCCGCCCTGCGCGCCGACCGCCTGGCCGCGCTCGACCCGGCGGTCGTCAACCGCTACACGCCGGCCGCCGTCACCCCGGCCGGCCTGCAGAAGCGGGCCGAGATCTGGGGCAGCCTGCTCGCGGCCTGATCGGCGGCAGCAACCGGGGACAGTCCCCGGTAACCGGGACAGTCCCACGCTGGATATACTCGCCGCCCGTGCAGCTCTTCCACGAGCACGAGCAGGTGGTCGTGTGCCACGAGCCCGAGGCGGGGCTGCGGGCGATCATCGCCGTCCACGACACCACCCTCGGGCCCTCGCTCGGCGGCATCCGCATGTGGAGCTACGCGACCGACGAGGCCGCCCTCACCGACGTGCTGCGCCTGGCCCGCGGGATGACCTACAAGAACGCCGTCGCCGGGCTCGACCTGGGCGGCGGCAAGACCGTCGTCCTGGGCGACCCGCGCACGGACAAGACGCATCTCCTGTTCCGGGCGCTGGGCCGGTTCGTCGACTCGCTCGGCGGCCGCTACCTGGCGGCCGAGGACGTCGGCACGAGCACCGCCGACGCCGAGATCGTCGCGCTCGAGACCGATCACATCACCGGCCTGCCGGTCGAGCGGGGCGGCTCGGGCGACCCGTCGCCGATGACGGCGTGGGGCGTCTTCTGCGGCATGCGCGCCGCCCTGGCCGAGGCCGGGCTCGGCGACGACATGGCCGGCATCCGCGTGGCCGTGCAGGGCGCGGGCCACGTCGGGGCCGGCCTCGTCCGCCACCTGCTGGACGCGGGCGCGCGTCGTGACGTCGCGGACATCTACCCCGACCGGGTGGCGCCGCTCGTGGCGCTCGGCGCGACGGCCTGCGCACCCGAGAGCGTGCACGCCCAGGAGTGCGACGTGTTCGCGCCGTGCGCGCTCGGTGCGGTGATCCGGCCCGAGACGGTCGACGCGCTGCGCTGCCGGGTGGTGGCCGGGGCGGCCAACAACCAGCTGCTCGACCGCTCGATGGGCGACGCGCTGCACGCGCGCAGCATCGTCTACGCCCCCGACTTCGTGATCAACGCGGGTGGGGTGATCAACATCGCCGAGGAGCTCGGCCGGCCGTATGACCCCGAGCGCGCCCGCCGCAGCGTCGAGCGGATCGCCGACACGCTGGCACGGCCGTGTTCGCGCGCTCGCGCAGCGCGACAACATCGCGCCGCACGTCGCGGCCGACCGCCTGGCCGAGGAGCGCATCGCCGCCGTCAGGGCGACCAGACCCGACTCGGTCGCCGCCCTGTACCGGCCGGGATGATCCCGCTCAAAGACAACGTCCCCACCCGCCATCTGCCGATCCTGACGCTGGCGCTGATCGTCGCGAACCTGGCCATCTTCGTCTGGGCCCAGCACGCCCCCGTCCGAGCGCCTGCCGACCAACCCTCGGCGTGCCCGCTGCGCGGTGTCCGGCTTCACCGCGGTCACGGCGGAGTTCGGGTTCGTGCCGTGCGAGGTGCAGAACCGCTGCCCACACGGCGAGGACTCGATCCTGCTCGGCTACGATCAGCGGCCGGCCCGTGTACGCCCACGTGCACCACGTGCCGGTGCTCGCGAGCGTCGTCACGTCGATGTTCATGCACGGCAGCTGGGAGCACGTGCTCGGCAACATGCTGTTCCTGTGGATCTTCGGCAACAACATCGAGGACCGCGTCGGCCGCCGCCGCTTCCTCGTCTTCTACCTGCTCGGCGGCCTCGCTGGCGGCGCTGCTCGCAGTTCCTGTCCGGGCCCGGGCTCCGACGTGCCCAACATCGGCGCCTCGGGCGCGATCGCGGCCGTGCTCGGCGGCTACCTGATGCTGTACCCGCGCGCCGCGGTGATCACCTACATCCCGCCGATCTTCCTGTTCCCGCTGCCGGCGGTGCTGTTCCTGGTCGGCTGGATCGTGCTGCAGATCTACGCGGTCGGCACGGTGCAGGTCGGAAGCGCGGGCGGCGGGGTCGCCTACTACGCGCACATCGGCGGCTTCGTCTTCGGCCTGCTCAACGATCCGCTGGTGGGTGCGCCAGAACGAGGGCCGCGCCCGGCCCCCGGCGGCATGGCCCGCATAGGCGATCGGCTTCCAGATAACCTGCGCGGATGCTCGATCTGCGCTACGACCCGGAGTCGCGGTCGGGATTCGTCCGGCTGCGCGAGGGCCGCACGGCCCGCACCCGGCGCCTCTCGTCCCAGGCGATGGCCGACTACGGCCGCCGCGGCGAGCTGCTCGCGATCACGCTCGAGGACCTCGACCCGACCGCGGCCGAGTTCCTGCGCACCTCCGACGAGGACTCGCTGCTCGCGGTGATCCGCGCCCAGACCGGCCGGCCGGTGTGGACGACGCCGGCCGCGCCGGCGCCGCAGGCGAAGAAGCCCGCGGGCCGCCGAAGCCCGCGAAGCCCCGCCCGAAGCGGCGGCGCTAGCTCAGAGCGCCGAGGCGGCGGAGCTGCCGCCGACGCCGTAGGCCTGCATCGCGAGCACGATGCGGTCGGCGCGCAGCACGCCGTTGGGCTGCAGCTGGGCCGCGGGCAGCTCGCGCGGGTCGTCGCCGCGGCGGCCCTCCTCGACCGTCACGGTGCGCTCGAGCAGGTCGAGCCGGACGATGTACTCGTACCAGGAGATGTCCCAGGCGACCGTGACCTTCACCGGCCGCGGCAGCTCGAGCCCGTCGACGTACACGTTCACGATCGGATCGCCCAGGCTGCGCGAGATGGCGACGACGCGCTCGACGTGCTCCGAGCGGTTGAACGCCTCGAGCGCGACCCGGCGCACGTGGCGGGGGTCGGACTCCTTGCGCCGGGCCTCGGCCAGCTCGGCGTAGCGGGTGCGCTGCGTCTCGAGCTCCTGCTCGAGCTGGTGCTGCATCTGGTCGACCCGCACGCATCTCGGCCGCGCGCTCGTCGAGCGCGGCGGCGGCGGCGTGGTGGCGGGCGATCTCGGACTTGTGCGCGGCCTCGGCCTGGGCGGCGCGCTCGTCGGCCCGGCGCTTCTCGTCCTGGAGCGTGCGCAGCTCGCGCTCGCGCCGGCGCACCTCGCCCTGCAGATCCTTCAGCTCGCGCTTGATCCCGCGCAGCTCGGCGGCCTGCTGCTCGGCCTTGGCGAGCGCCGAGCGCACGCGGTCGAGGTCGAACTCGACCGACTGCAGCTGGCCGCGCAGGCGGTCGATCAGCGACTCGCGCTCGCGCAGGAGGTGATCGGACGGCGGGTTCGCGTGCACCGCGACGATCGGCCGGCCCTCGGCGCGCCAGCCGCGGCGGTCGGCGCGCTCGTAGCAGAGCGGGCAGACCTTCGCGAAGCGCTTCGACTGCGGGTCCTGGTACAGGCGCGCGGGCTCGCCCACCAGGAGATGGCGGCGGCAAAGCGCGCAGCTAGCGGTGTCCTCGACCGTGCTCGGCATTCCGTCCTCGACGCGGGCTCGCCATTCTATCGTGTCGGAGCGCCCGCCGGGGACCGCGCGCCGGCCGGCGGCCGTCAGCAGCCGGATGCCGTGCTCGTCACCGTGTCGGCGACGGTCGCGAGCGACGGGTCGAGATCGAGGTCGACGATGCCCGCGGCCGGCGTGCGTCACCTCGGTCATGCCGTCGGGCCCGCGCGAGACGCACGCCGCCGCGTCGATCGGCTTCCAGTACGGCGTGTAGCGCACGCGCACCAGGTAGCGGCCCGGCGCGCGAGGCGGAGAACTCGATCCCGGAGCTGCGCAGCCGCATCAGCACGGCGCCGGCGCCGGCGGGCGGCGAGACGATCGGCGCGCGTCCGGCAGCTCGTAGATGCGCAGGTGGCGGCTGTCGGACACGAGCCGCAGGCCCGAGCGGCCCGAGCGCAGGAGGCGCGCCTCGGCCGTCGAGCTGTAGTCGAGCGTCGCGTCGGGGAGCACGACGAAGCGCACGCCGAGCAGCCGCAGCCAGTGGTCGTAGGCCGCCGCCGTCAGATGGTGGCCGTAGAGCACCCGGTTCTCGGGAAAGTCGTCCTGCCGGAACCATCCGCGGGCGAGCGGGAAGCCGGCCCGGGCGAGGTAGTACGCCTCCCAGTGGCCCCAGGTGGCCACGGCCTCGACGCGGTGCTGGTCGTCGTCCTGGCGGCGCAGGTAGTCGATCGCCGGGCCGCCAGTAGGCGACCGACGCGGCCGGGTTGCCCCAGGCCGAGTAGGCGTCGCGGATCCACGGCCCGACCTGCAGCGCGGCGGTCGCGGCCAGCAGCGGCAGCACGATGGCCTGCGAGCGCTGCCGGCTGACGTTTGCGGCCAGCCACAGAAGCGGCGCGCCCGCGACGGCGAACAGGCGGGTCGCGTTCGATCCGACCGGGCTCTTGAAGAGGAACGCGACCAGGTTCAGGATCAGGTAGGCGACGAAGAGCATGCGCAGCGACCGCGCCCGCGGGCTGCGCCCGGTCACGTACAGCCCGGCGAGCGAGAACAGCACGACGACGACCGCGTCGGTCGCGTTGTACGGATAGATGCCGCCGCTCGGGAACGCGCGCTGCACGAGCACGCCCGCGAGCAGCGCGACGACGACGACGGCGAACGCCGTCCAGTGCCGGCGCGCGGCGAGCGAGCGGCTGCGGGTGGCCGAGCAGCAGGCCGGCCAGGAGCGCCAGCAGCACGGCGAACGCGAGCGGCGAGAACCCGAGCGCGCCGACCACGGCCAGGCGCCGAAGACGCACCCGGCGCCGCCGCTGCAGTGCGAGCAGCGCGACGCGCCGCGCACGCGCGGCCGGCGGTGAACGGGTAGGAGCCGGACACGATCGAGACGAACGGCGTCGTGCACGCGAACGCGATCGCCGGCCCGCGCGCCGCGCCGCCCCACTCGCGCCGGCAGACGGCGGCGAAGCTCGCCGGCGAGCGCGGCGGCCGGAGACGACGAGCACCGGCAGCTCGCCCGGTGAGCGCCGCGAGCGGGTAGTAGAAGCACGCTGTAGCTCACGAACTCGTAGCGGCCCGCGTACCACAGGTTGTTCCAGAGCTGGAAGCCGCCGTGGCGGTAGAGCCAGGTCTGGAACAGGTGCGACGGGGCGTCGCCCGAGAGCGGCACGAAGGTCAGGAGCGCGGCCACGAGCGCCCCCGCGAGGGTGCCGCACACCAGCGGGAGCGGCAGCTCGCGCGGGCGAAGGCGGCGAACGGGCGGGCACGGCGGCTGAGTATAGGGTATAGCGTGGATGCGATGAGACGGCCGGCACGGGTCGTCCACTCCTATGCCCGCCGACCCCCGCCGGCCATGCACCGCGGGTATCCTCCGGCTGCGCGGGGCGTTAGCTCAGCTGGGAGAGCACCAGCTTTGCAAGCTGGGGGTCACCGGTTCGATCCCGGTACGCTCCATCGCCGCACGCCGCTTCCCGTCAGGGTTCCCGCCCTCGACCACCCGGAACCGGCGTGGCCGCTCGCGCAGCTCATCCAACTCTGATGCAACAGGAGCGTCGGCGGCGACCTCGGCGCGGGCCTCCAAGATCGCCGCGACCATCGGCGTGCGACGAGCCAGCGCGCCGGGTCGGAACAGGTGCGAGTACCGATCCGACGTCTTGCTCGTCGTGTGCCCGAGCTGGTTCGCCACCTCGATCGGCAACCGCCCTTCGTTGGCGAGCAGGGAGGCGAACGTGTGACGACCGTCGTAGGGGCTCGCCTGCACTCCAGCGCGTTCGCAGGCAGCCTTCCAGACGCGCCGCCGCCACACGTGGAGATCAAGGCAGCCGCCGCGCCGATTCGGGGCGACGAGATCCCCGCCGCGTTCCCGCCGGAGCTGCTCAAGGTCGTCCGAGAGCGGTTCGACCAGATCGACGTAGCGCGCGCGGCCGGTCTTCGTGCCCTTCAACTCGCCCGCCGAGAAGCTCGCGTCGATCAGCAGGTAGTCCTCGCGGACGCTCGTCCCACGTGAGCGCGAACGCTTCTCCCGGCCGCAAGCCGGCGTAGCAGAGGAGGCCGACGAGGACGCGATCGCGCAGCGTCGGCACCGCCGCCCGAATCCGCTCGACCTCGACGGGCGTCAGCGCGTGAGGCCGACTCACCTTGACCGGCACCCTCGGCACACCGAGGCACGGGTTCGCCGGGAGCCGCCCGAGCCGCACGGCGTGGCCGAGCGCAGCCGAGAGAACAGCGAGCGCCTGGTTCGCCTGCGTCGGCGGAGCGCCGTCCGCCCGGATCGCCGACACCCACGCGATCACTTGCGGCTGTGCCGTGTCGCAGAGCCGCGACGTGTGGAGGTACGGGTCGATCCAGCGGTCGAGGATCCCGGCTACGCTGGTTCCGGGTCGAGGCCGCCCAACGGTGCGACTCGCCTCGGAACCACTCCTCAAGATACGCACCGACGAGTTGCGTGCTCGGCTCTCCCGGCGCGAACGCTCCGAGTGCACGTCGCCGGGTGACCTCAGCCTCGAAGGCGACCGCGTCACGCTTCGAGTGGAGCGTCTTGCTGCGTTGGACGCCGCCCTCTCGCCAGAGGACGTCGTAGCGCGGCCGGCCGTTGACGATCGCGGCGGCGAAGGCTCACCGGCTCGCCTCGACGGCGAGCTGCGCGAACCTGCCCGCCGTCCGCCGCCGCCGAGCCACGGGCCGCGCAAGAGGGGGCGCGGTGGGAGTCCGTGACCGGCCGGGGCGGACGGTGAAGCAGGCGAGTACGTCCGACCAGCGGACGCGGTGCGCTCGCGCCGTGCCGTACAGCGGCAGCTCGCCGCTCGCACAGCGTGCGCGGATCGTCTTGTGATCGAGCCCGAGACGCCTCGCGGCTTCCGCGATCGACACGAGTTGTGAGCCCGCCTGCGCCGCTTCCCGCTGGCACTCCTCCGCGATCCAGAGCCGCTCCGCCTCCTGGAGCTGCTCCAACGTCGGCGGATCTTCGAGATTCAGTCGCGACCACACTCATCAGGCTACCGACCGCTCCGGAGGGAGCATCACGCCTGTTCACGCTCCAGCTCGTCGCGCGCTTCGAGGATCTCCGTCGCCTCGGCCTCCAGCTCGGCGACCGGCTTCGGCGAGGGGATCGCCGCCGACGGCCGACGGCGACCGCCCCGCCGAGCGCGGCCATCAGCGCGGCCGTGCCGCTGATCCGCCTTCCGCCGGTGGAGCTGGTCGGCCGCCTTGAGCGAGTGGTCGATCGTGACGGCCTCCGGGTCGGCCGCGATCTTCGCCGCGCCGATGTCGACGAGGAGCGGCGAGGTACTCCTCGACGGTCGACGCGAGGAAGCTCACCGGCTCCGCACCTGATCGCCAAGAGTCGTCACCGCTTCGTCTCGGCGCGACAACGGCGGCGACGCCGGGATCGCACGGCCTGGAAGTGCTCGCGCGAAGTGGATCGGTGAGGGTGCGGTGCGTGAGGTTCGGCAGATCCCAGCTCGTCGGCGGCTCGTCGCATCACTTCGCGCTCCGCTCATCCGCTCGCCGGTCACAGGGTCACGCTCGCGGCGCGAGCGGAGCACGAGCG
The DNA here is from genome assembly GCA_963813245.1 of uncultured Actinomycetes bacterium. Lineage (GTDB taxonomy): Bacteria > Actinomycetota > Thermoleophilia > Gaiellales > JAICJC01 > JAICJC01. Next base: position 118,181 of record CAWEYE010000016.1, on the reverse strand, counting down.
CGTCCTCGACCGCGCCACGCCACGGGCTCTTGCAGATGCGGCACCGAGGCTCCGTCTTGATGGCGCGGCCGAGCGCGGCGACGGTCTGTGGGACGGCGGCCATCAAGCAGCCTCCGCGAGCTGTGCGCCGCCGACAAGATCGCCCACGCCGGTAGAGCACCGCTCGCCGGCCGCCGGTCGCCCGCTCACGCTCGTCCGCGAGGCTCGGCCCCCAGCTCGGCGCTGGATACGTTGGAGCTGGCGGTAGTCGCGGCACGCTGGAAGATGGCCGCCGCCTCGCCGAGCGTCACGAGATCGTCGAACGCGAGGCCAGCGGCTTCGACGCGAGCGGCTCGCCGACGAGCAGCGGAGCGCGTACGCCCAGGCCCGCGACCCTCAAGAGCGGGGAGCGGCACGAGCTCCGGCTCAGACTCAGGCTCCGGCACGGGCAAGGGCAAGGGCGAGGCCGCACCGAACCCATCCAAGCCGATGAGCGCGCCGAGCGGGTAGAGCGGCTTGCGACGATACCCAGACCCGACCGGCTCCAAGCCGCGCGCCTCGACCCGCACCTGGAGCGTCTTGAGCGCGACGTGCAGGATGCGACACGCCGCCGCGCAGGTCACGGCCGCGTCGAGCCGGAGCCCAGCCTCAGTCGCCGCCTCGACTTCCCGATCGACGCGCTGCGTCTCACGCTCGGCGGGCGCGGCGAACCTGGAAACCTCCTTCACGACCCTCCACTTGCCCGTAGGCGTCAGGACGTACTGGCAGTCGTCGGGGAGAGTCCAGTGGCGCTCGCAGCGAGGCCCGTCCGGCGCTGGCTCGGAGTACCGCGACACCTTGCCGCCGCACTCCACGCACCTGCGGCCAACGCCATAGTCGGTCGGCCGCGCGGGCTCGGAGACGTCGAGCGTCCCACGGATCGTCGGCTCCGGCGTCCGCTTGACGATCGTCACGCCGCCGCCTCCTCCGCGAGCGTCTCGCGGAACGCGGCGAGCGCGTCTCGCCAGTCGAGAGCCCGTGGCGCGGCCTCCGCCTCGACGACGGGCACCGGCGCGAGCACAGCGACCGGCTCGGATGGCCGAGGAGCAACGGCGACCGTCAAGCGCGACGCGGGGAACCGGCGCGGCTCGTCAGCCACTACGCGGCGAGGGCGGAAGATCCACTCGGGCGGGGGCGTCTCGCCGTTCCACGAGTGGAGCCGCGACGGCAGCGACCGCCACTCGTCAGATCGGAGCGGCTCGACGACCCGATCCCGCGTCGCTCGCGACGACGTGTGGCGCGGCACCTACGCCACCCCGAAGCGGTCAGCGAACGCGCCGACACTCTGATCGACCGGGACGTAGGCCACGTGGGAGCCGTCCTCGCGCTGATGGACGAGGAAGCCCTGGCCGCTGATCTTGCCGGGATCGACCGTGACGGTGCGCTCGCGGAGAGCCTTGACGTTCTCGATCGCCGCGTAGCCGAAGCCCGCCTGTCGCAGCGCGTCTTCGCCGTGATCGAGCGCGCCCAGCTCCTGCGCCTGCTCCCAGATCATCCCGCCGCTGTTCTGGCTGGCGAGCCGGCCGAGCTGGCGCAACTCGGCCTCGCGCTGGTGCGCGTAGTAGTCGCGCAGCTCGACCTGAGCGGCGGCAGCCGCTTCGCGCTGCGCCTGTGCCCGATCGACCACGGAGCGGATCACCTGTTCGCGCTGATCGCGACCCTCAGCCTTCGCCCGATCCCACGCCTGCCGCAGCTCGAGCCGCTGTTCGAGGTTGGCTCCAGAGGCGAGCGCGTCCTTGATGTCGTGCATCAGCATCCCCTGGCGCGTCGAGAAGATCCCCATCATCGTCGGCTCGGGGTCAGCGTCCGTGAAGGGGTCGTAGGCGTCCATCTTCGCCATCGCGGCGGAGAGGACGTCAGTCGGGCCAGCGGCGGCCGGCGCGGCCGGAGCGGGCGCGGGCGGCGGCGGCGGAGCCTGCCGAGACGCGGCGATGCGCTCGTCGAAGACGGACAAGGCGCGCTCCCACGGGTTGCCCTCGGCGAGGGTAGCTTCGAGGGAGGCGAGGCGGGTTTCGAGATCGTCGGTCACGGGATCAACTCCTGTTCAGGTGGGGTCAGCGCCGCGAGGGGCGGCGCTTGTTGGTGGGATCGGACGCGGCGAGCGCGTCGCGAAGTTCTCGGGCCGCCTCGACCTGTGCAGCGTCAGCGGCCGGGTCGTACTTCTTCGGCGCGGGAGTCATCGCGGCGAGCTGCCTCTCGCGCTCCGCCGCCCGCACGCCATCCCGGCGAGCACGAGCAGCCTCAAGCGCGTCTGCGAGAGCCTGCGGATCGACCGAGGGAAGGTCGTGCCTGCCGAGCTTGACGCCGGAGCGGGCGGCCACGAGGATCGCGATGAGCTGGACGAAGTGCTGGAGAGCGTTCAGCGACGTAGAGAAGCCGGTGCGGCCCTTCGGCCCGTGCCCGGAAAGATCGCCCAAGCCGAGGACGCCGCCGACGCCAGCCCGCGCGCGCCGCACGTAGTCGAGCGTCGCCTGCCAGATCACCTCGTCCTCAACCCAGAGCCACGAGTCGCCGCCGGCCGCGAAGTCGAGCAGCAGCGACGCGCCAGTAGGCCGCACGAACACGGGCGGGCAAGGGATAGCCTCGACGGGCGGGAACGCTTGCTGCGTGTGGATCGGCTTGAGCGGCACGAGGAGCAGACCCAGCTCGTCGTGCTCCACCAGGCCGCGAAGCTGGAGCGTCACCATCGGCCGCCGGAGCAGCTTGTACCGCTCCTCGACAAGCTCTTGGATGGCTCGCTCGAAGTCCTTCGCGGGGACGGCGCTCACGACTGCGATCCGCCCGACGAGCGAGCCGCGACCCACTCCGCCAGCTTCGCCTCAGACACGCGGTAGGTCGGCCGAGCCGCGTCCTGGCGGCCGAGCAGGACGACGGGGAGCACGCCCGAGCGCGCCCAATGGTACGCCGTCCACGGCGACACGCCCAAGCGCCGCGACACCTCGGTGATGGTCAGAAGCTCGTCCTGTGTCTTTTCGTGCGTCATCGTAGCAGTATTATACTGCACGGAGCCCATCTGTGCTACATTTTCGCCAACTTTCTCACCATCTCCACAAGATCGGAGGAGCGCCGATGGCGGCGAGCGACGACAAGGAACGCAGAGAGGCGTGGGGCCGCCACCTGCACGCGATCCGCGAGAGCTACGGCGAGTCGCTGCGCGCCTTCTCGAAGCGCACCGGGCTCTCCCACTCGTGGATCGCCAAGAGCGAAGTCGCCGCCGTCTCAGTCCCCAAGCGCTCGACCATCGTCAAGCTCGCCGAGACGCTCCACCGACCAGTCGGCCCGATGCTCGCGGCGGCCGGCTACATCGGAAGCCCGACGGACGACGACCCCGCCGACGTCGCACTCCGCGCCATCTTCAACAGCCTCACGCCGAAGCAGAAGCAAGAGCGGGTTACCGAAACCGCCACGGGTTGGGGACTTGGACGTCCGGCCCTTCGGCGCGCCAGTCCGCGTACGCCTCCGCCGGGTCGTCGGTGTCCTTCGACACCGATGCGTCATACCTCGCAGCCGTGTCGTTGACGGCGTAATGGCATGCGTCCTCGCGCCGTGAGCCGATCATGAGCACTGCGCATGGCCCGTCCCCGGCCCCCACGAAGATGTGCTCGCTCCCGGCGGGGCAATGGAGAAAGTCCCACTGGCGCAGCGCGCGCTCCTCGTCCTCCACAATCGCCACGCACTCTCCGTAGAGAACGAGAAAGTCCTCCTGCACCGGTTCGGAGTGGTAGCGGCCGTTCGGTTCCCCCGGCTGCATGACCTGGACGTTGACGCCCGTGTCAGGCCAGGTCACCCCATCCGGCTCAAGCTGGATGAACGTGGCCCCTCGCGGAGCTCCGATCGCGGGTGCGTCGGCGAGATTGATCACGAACGGCTCGTCGATGGCTTCACCATACTGGGTAGAGGACGGCAGGCAGCCCGACTGGAGGACGCGCTGATGTCACATATACGACGCTTCGACCACGTCGGCCTCACGGTCGCAGATCTCGACCTCGTGACCGGCTTCTTCGTGGCGCTGGGCCTGGAGGTCGAAGGCAGGGCGTTCGTCGAGGGCGAGTTCCTGGACACGGTCTGCGGCATTCCCGACTCCCGCACCGAGATCGTCATGCTGAAGCCACCCGGCGGCGATGGGAGCCGCCTGGAGCTCGCGCGGTTCGTGCGACCCGACTCCGTGCCGGGCTCGCCGGCAGCCATGGCCAACGAGCTGGGATTGCGCAACGTGTCCTTCGAGGTCGACGACCTGCAGGCCGCTGTCGATTGGGCCGCCGGCGAGGGGTACGGACTGGTCGGTGGCATCGGCGAGTGGGAGGGCGTTTGGCGGATGGCCTACGTCCGCGGGCCCGAAGGGATCATCGTCTCGCTGGCCGAGCGAATCGGCTGAGCGCCTGGCAAGGCTCGCCTCGGTCTCAGCGGGCGTTCGGTGCCGCTTGCGGCCCGGCGGGCTGCCCGGCGTCAGCAGGGCGCGCTTCTCCGAAGATGAACCAGCGCGTTGCATCGAGCCTTGCCGTCCAACCTTCGTCACCCAGAAGTGACCGCAGCTCCTCCGGCTCGTAGAAGACCTCGACGACCTGGAACTCCCTGCCGTCGTGCAAGCGGCGCAGCTCCAGATCCGAATCGCGCCGGATGACATACGGGTCAACGACTCGCGCGTCCAATCCGACTCGTTGCGGTTGTCGATCGAGGAACACCCGACCCCCCGGGGCAAGACACGACCGCACCATGACCAGAAGGCCGCAAATCGCGACCGCGGCACGTGAGAGAGCCAGAAGGAGAAGAAGACGACGTCGTAGGTCCTCAGCGGCCGCCATGTGATCAGGTCGGCAACGACGTAGTCCACATCGGGTCGACCGACGCGGCTGCGGTTCAGCTCCAGGCTCTCGGGTGACGAGTCGATGACCGTCAGATGCCCAGCAGTGCGGGCCAGACGCGCCGTCCACCATCCGGTGCCCCCCGCGAGCTCGAGGACGTCACCCGTCGCGCCGAAGGTCTCGAGTGCAGCTGCCACCTGTGCCACCTCTCGATCCCACTCCTCGGCCAATTCCGGACCTCGGTCGAAGCGGCCGCGCCGCTGCCACCACTCGTCGTACTCGGGCGCACGAGCCTGGTAGTACGCTCGCTGCTCGGCGAGGAGCCCATCGTCGTTCATACGCGGAGCCTCGCACACACCGCGGCGGAGCAGACGGCGCTGCCCCCTCGTCGTACTCGGGCGCACGGGCTTTGTGGACGACCGATACCCTCGGAACCCGGCTGACCGCGGATCGAGCGCTACTGGCCGCGCAGGTGGTTGTGCACCTTGAGGGTCTTCATGCGCATCGGCCCCATGCCGTGCTTCTGCGCGGCCGGCCCGATCCGCTGCTCGGCGAAGGCGCCGAATGCCTCCTCGGAGGCCCACACGTCGGCGACGACGAAGCCGTTGCCGTCCGTGGCGAGAGAATGCTGCAGCCATGGGTACCCGCTGGGGTCACCGGTGTGCTCCGGCATGTCGGCGACCATGCGGTCGTAGACGTCGGTGCCGGTGTCGTCGACCTCGATCAGGATCAGCACATTGGCCTCGCCGGAGCCGTGCATCGCGTTGTGCACGGGGTGGGTCCGCGCCTGCGACTCGGGGATGCCCACCTCGGCCAGAGCCGGGCCGAGGCGCGTCTCGTAGAACCGGCCGAGCGCCGCTTCGGACTCCCACAGATCGACGATCGTGAGCTCGCCGCTCTCGTCGATCGCGGCGACGTGGCTGATCAGGTCGTCCGGCGCGTCGGCGTCGGGGTGGATGCCCATCGTGTCGTTGACCTGCGCATACTGCTCGGGCGTGACGCCCTTCCAGTCCAGGATCATCATGACCGCCATCGTCGCTCCCTCGCTCGTTCCACGGACCGGGAGGATGTACCACCCGCCACCATCGCGGAGGGCGGCCGCTACTCGGCGAGCAGCCAGTAGACCTCGGTCTCGAACAGCGCCGGGTCCTGATCCTCGCGCCAGTGGCCGTAGATCTCCCAGCGGACACCGGTGAGGTCGTGGCCGTTTCGAGCGCACCACTCCCGAACGGCCGTGTGGGCTCGTGCGAGACTCGCCGGAGACGGCTCGCCGCGGGCGACGGCCGTCGCGGCCCGCCCGGCGGGGAGCGCCGAGGCCACCACCCTGCCGTGCGCCGCGAACGGGCCGCTCACCTCGGCGCCGACCTCGACGCTCGGCACATCGTCCTTGTAGAGCATGACGTTGCGTCCGGCGGCCAGGCCCGAGTCGCGCACGACTGCCCACACCTCGGCGAGGAGCCCCCGCCACAGCCGCGGGAACTCGTCCCAGCTCGTCGTCTCCGCAACGACGGCTGTGGGTGTGTGCGCCGTCGTCACGATCCGGACCGGGTCGTCCATGCTCCCCCTTTGCGTGTGCTTGTGGCGGCGCTGCGGAGGGTACCGCGCCGCCGAGATAGTCCGTAAACCTCCGCGGCCCGATTTGGCAACACCCGTTCACGGGAGTACTGTCCCCGTTGTCTCGTCGGGCATGACTTACCGGGGAGCACGGAAATGGGCCTCAGAAATGCGCCGATCGACGGCGTGGAGATCTCTCCGTCTGCCGGATCCGGTAGGGGGCGGAAGGTGAGCGCGGTCACGTGACGGCCGATCGCGGCCGAGGTGCGATCTCGCGGCTGGTCGACACCGTCCCGCACAGGGCCGGGGTGAGCGCCATCTGCATCATCGCGGCGGTGATGGTGTCGGGCGTCTGCCGCAGCCTCGGCCCCGACGGGGTGGGAGCGGCCGCGGCCGCATCGGCGCCCACCCACAACCTCACGGGAGTCGGCAACTGGGTGTGGTACTACCAGCGGATCACCCCGCCCGATGCCGTGAAGTTCGACGGGGCCACGGCGGTCGTCACGACGACGCAGCGCGACACGGCCACGGCAATCGCGACGATCCACTCGACCGGCGCGCTCGCGTTCAGCTACGTGAACGCGTACTGGCTGCCGCTGGGCAGCATCTACGACGGCGTCGACCTGGCGCAGAATCCCGGCTGGCAGTTCTGCAACCGAGCCGGGGTGCCGATGCCGGCCGGACGCGCTACCGGCCCGCCGGGCGCTCAGCGGCTCTGGCTGTACCCCGACCTGAACGAGCGCGGCATGCACTCGGCGATGGTCGCCCACCTGAAGGGCCTGAAGGCGAGCGGCTACGACGGCGTGTTCTTCGACCGCGGCGTCGTCGCGCTGCGCCGGGGCCGCATGCCGGATCGGATCAGCGGCTGCACCGCGAACCCGGTCAGACCCCGGGCCACGTTCGCGCAGGCCTATGCCCGGATCGTGCGCGACGCGCACGCGATCGGGCTGCAGGTCGTCCTGAACTACGGCAGCGCGCCGCCGCCCCGCAACGTCGCGGGTGCGATCGACCGGGTGATGCAGGAGGACGCTCCCCGCGCGTCGCCCGGCACCGACCTGGCGACGGCCTTCGCACGGCGGCAGGTGGAGTCGAACCGCTCCATTCACTACGTCGAGGAGGTGAAGACGAACAGCCCCGACGACCGCGCGGGGGCGTTCCTGGCCTGGGCGGAGGTCGCGCTGTGGCCGATCGACGTCGACATCAACACCGGCGACAACGGCTGCGACCATGTCCTGCCCCCCGCCCCCTGCTATCACTACGGGACGTTCCCCGAGCTCACGAGCGTGCAGCGCGGAGACCCGCTGCGTGACGCCCCGTCGACCCGGGAATGCGTGCACCGAAGCCCAATCAGGTGCCTGTGGGTGCGGCGCTACAGCGAGGCCATCGTGGCGGTCAACGAGACGCGAGAGGCGATCCGCACCGTCATCTCGGTGGGCCCGGCCTGCCGCGGGGTGACGGACGTCTGGGCGGAGCAGCCCGTCGACCAGGGGTCCTGCCTGCGCAGGATCCGGGTCACGATCCCGCCGCACTCCGGGCGGGTGTACCAGGAGACGCCGATCTCGGAGCGCACGCCGACGAGCGGAACGGTCTTCGGCGGCTCCGGCTGAGCCGCGGGACGGCGGCGGGAGCGACTAGGGGTAGCGCTCGGTGTAGACGCGGCCCGAGTTGGCCGGCACCGTGACCGTCAGCTTCATTGAGCACGCAGCGCCGTAAAGCGTGCGCGCCCGCCAGACGTCCGTGAACGTCCGGCAGCGGCGGTGGCCGATCGAGACGATCGCCCGGATCGGCGCGCCCGTGGTGTTCACGAGCACCAGGGCGTACTGCCAGCGCCGCACCCACAGGCAGCGCATGGCCGCCCGGGCCGTGCAGCTGCGGCTCGACGGCGCCGTGTCCATCGGCGTGCCGCGATGGACCGCCGTCAGCTCGGGGAACGTCCCGAACCGCGCGCACGCCGCCGCCCCGCTGCCGCCGCAGTTGTCGTCGCCGGCGTTGATCACCAGGTCGACGCGCCAGAGCGCCGCCTGCGCCCAGCCGTAGAACGCCCCCGCCCGGTCGCCGGCGCGGCTGGTCTTGATCTCCTCGACATACCGCGGAGCCGTGCCCTGTGCCGCCGCCTGCTCGGCCCGCCGGCGGGCGAACGCCGCCGCGAAGGAGGCGGCCGTCGAGCCGGGCGGCGTCTCGTACAGGGTGCGATCGACGACGGCTGCCACGTCGGCCCGCAGCGGCTTCGTAGTGGTGTAGTTCACGACGACGTGCAGCCCAATCGCGTGGGCCGCCCGCACGACGCGGGCGTACGCATCGGCGAACGTCGCTCCGGGCGCCACCGGCTGCTGGGTGCAGGTGCTGACCAGGCCGGGCATCGCCCCCGTGGCGAGCGCCGGTGTGCCCAGGTCGACGAACACGCCGTCGTAGCCGGATGCGCGCAGAGACCGCAGATACGCGACGACCGAGTCGTACAGCCCGCGCTCATTCAGGTCGGCGTAGTACCAGGGGACACCGTTCACGCTGCGGCCGATCGCCGCCTGCGATCCCGACATGCAAAACGCCCAGCCGGCGTTCTGGGACAGGTCGACACCCTCGTAGGCCCGGTTGCCCGGATACCAGTACACGTTCACGTAGTGGAAGGCGAGGGCGTCCTTGCGGTGGATCTCGGCGACCGCCGCCGCATCGTCGGGCTGGTCGGCGACCACGACGGCGCGGGCGCCCGTGAACTTGACCGCGTCCGCAGGCTGGACGTGCTGGTAGTACCAGACCCAGTTCCCCCCGGCGACGCGGGCCGCCTGCGCAGCCGACGGCACGCCGAGAGCGGCGATCAGGACCAGGGCCAGCGCGAGAGGGCGGATCATGGAATGGGCTCGCGGCCGGGGTGACCGCGGGCTCATTCATTTAAACGATGCAAAGTACCTGTTGTCTATAGCCTCTTAGGACATTAGACATTTCAGCCAGATCAAAACAAACAACACACAATGACCTGGCGGGGATCGCCGGGCCGATGCCGGCATCCCCCTGGTGCTGCTCGCGCTCGCCGCCTGCGCCGGGCTGACGGCGTGCGGCGGTTCGGGATCGTCAGGCACCGGTTCGACGGCGACGACCACGGTCACCGTGACCGGCACGGCCACCACCGCCGGCTCGACCCAGGGCGCGACCACGCCGTCGACCACGAAGACCGAGAACCTGGTCGTCACGAACACGATCCGGGCACAGCTGCTCGCCGCCGGCGCAGCGATGCACCAGCTGCCGGTGTCCGATTACACCGGCCTGCGCAAGGGCGAGACCTACTACGCCTTCGATCCGGCGACCAACGAGCACTGGGCCGGGGCGGCGCTCCTCGCCAGCAAGAGCTCGCTCAAGGCGCAGGTGGGAAACCAGGACGACGGCGCCTACCTCGTGTTCCGGCAGAAGGCCGGGGGCGGATGGAAGGCGTGGGATGCCGGCATCCCCGGGAGCAGCAACTTCACCTGTGCGGTCACCCCGCCGGCGTCGGTGCTGGCGGTGTGGAACTGGGCGCCGGGCATCTGCCACCCCCGCAGCAGCGACTGAGCCCGGGCGGCGGTGAGGATCGGGCCGGGCGCCGCCCTCGTAAGGAGCGGCGCCGGCCCGGAATCGAGCTAGACCGCGATCAGCGTGCCGGCCTCGACCTCGTCGTAGAACGAGATCGTGATGGAGTCGTCCTTGACCCCGGCCTTGCTCATGGTCTGCTTGAGCTCCGGCATGGCGAAGAACGTCTTCGCCGTTTCGAGGTTGTCGAACGTGTGCAGCACGACAACGTCGTTCGGGTTGTCCTGCGAGCGCAGGACCTGGTGGGCGCGAACGCCGTGCTCGGCCTGCATCGGTGCGAAGTTGTCGTACACCGTCTTCCAGGCGTCGTAGTTGGCTACGCGGTGGCGTACAAGCGTCGTGGTGCTTGTCATGAGTGCCCCCTTCCGGGGCGGGGGCCTGGCTGCGAATCATCGGGCTTCAGGAGAAGCGCGCAACCGAGGCTCTACCCCTCACCCTACTCGCCCCCACCTGCCGATGCGCCGGGCTTGCCTACAGGCCCGTCGCGATCATGACGTCGGACGCCTTGATGATCGCGGTCGCGCTCGAGCCCTCCTTGAGGCCGAGGTCGTCGACCGCCTCGACGGTGATCGACGAGACGATCCTCTGGCCGCCGACGTCGAGGACGACGTTTGCGATCGCCTCGCCGCGGTTGATCGAGACCACGGTGCCGCTCAGGTGGTTCCTGGCGCTGAGCTTCATGGTGTCTACTCCTTCTCGCGCACGGGGCCAATGGGGATCAGCACGTGCGACGGCCGGATCGCGTCGTGGAAGACGGTCTGATGGGCCACCACCGGCTCGCTGCCCTCGTTCGGCGGCGCGGCCGTGTTCAGGTTGCGATCGTAGCGGTCGAACTCGCTCGATGAGATCTCCACCCGCAGCCGGTGCCCGGCCGGGAAGCGGTAGGCGGTCGCCCACAGGTCGATCTCGACCTCGTAGATGCGGCCAGGCTCGAGCAGCCGGCGCCCGCGCTCGGGCTCGCGCAGGCTCATGCGCTGGATGCCGTCCTGGATCAGGTTGGCCGACCCGTCGGGGAAGACGTCGACCAGGGCGGCCGTGAAGTCGGTGTCCACCGCGTCGGTGGCCACGTGCAGGCGCGCGCAGAGGTCGCCGATCACCTCGACGGCCTCGGGCAGGGGCGGCGACGTGTAGACGAGCACGTCCGGGCGCGCCTCGATGGGCCGGCGATCGCCCAGGTTCAGGCCGAACGTCCACGGGTTCGTGCCCTCCGACCAGGCGACGGGGTCGGCCGGGTCATAGGCGTAGGTGTCGGGCGGCTCGGAGCCCGGCGCGGTCGTGTCAAGGCCGCCGCCGGCGGCCGATGCCCCCGGCCCGTGCAGGTACCAGGCCTGCGTCTCGCTCCCGGGCGGCGGCCACGTGTCGGCCCGGCGCCACTCGTCGGCGCCCATGACGAAGTAGCTCACGAGCGGCTCGTCCTCGAACCCGTTTGGGACGTCCATCAGGTAGCGGTCGTAGAAGGCCTGCAGACGGTCCCAGCGGTGCGTGCCGTCGTCGGACACCGGCAGGATGCCGACCCGCTCGGCCGGGCCCGGCGGGCCCTCGTGGCTCCACGGCCCGATCATGAGGAAGTTGCGGCCGCCCGAGCGGTCGAGCCGGCGGTAGCGCTTCCAGTCGCGCAGCTGCTGGCCGAGGTAGTTGTCGAACCAGCCGCACCAGTGCAGGATCGGGATCGCGATCGCGTCGTGGGCCTCGCGCCGGCAGCGGTACTCCCAGTAGCGCGAGCCCGGCTGCGCGAAGCCGACGATCTCCGAGAAGTAGTGGTTGGAGAGGCCCGCCGCGCGGGCCATGTCGATGGTCGGCAGGTGGCGGGCGTCGACCCCCGGCAGCGGCTCGCCTGGGACGGGGTGGTTGAGCGGGTCCACCCACCAGATCGCCCACAGCGCCTCGGCCGCGAGCCGCAGGCAGCCGTTGCGATAGGTGCCGTCGTAGCGGTCGACGGGGAAGTCGCCCGGGGCGATGCAGGCCAGGGCCGGGTGCGGGATCGACGCGGCGGCGAAGCTCGTGACCGAGTAGTACGACTCGCCGGTCAGCGCCACCTTCCCGGACGACCACGGCTGCTCCGCGATCCACGCGACCGTGTCGTGGCCGTCGACCGCCTCGTTGGTCGGATGCGCCGGGTCGAACACGCCCTGCGAGCCGTAGGTGCCGCGGCAGTCCTGGCCGGCGAACGCATAGCCCTTGCGGTTCCAGTGCTCGGCGATCGCGGGGATGCCGCAGTAGTCGACCGTCTTTCCGTACGGCAGCCGGATCACGATCGTCGCGAACGGCCCCGGGCCGTCGGGCAGATAGACGTCCGTGGCGAGCGAGATGCCGTCGCGCATCTCCACCATCACATCGCGCAGCACGCGCCCCGGCCGGGCGCGATCCGGGGTGGACGAGCACGTCCAGATGAAGTCCTCCATCGGCGCGATCATAAACACGCGAGTTAAAGTGCGGCCCATGTGCCGATCAATTCGCCCACTCCACAACTACGACCCGCCGACGACGGCCGAGGAGGTGCGGGAGGCGTCGCTGCAGTACGTGCGCAAGATCAGCGGCATGACCCGCCCCGCCCGGGCCAACGAGGAAGCGTTCGCGCGGGCCGTCGAGGCGGTCACCGCCGCCTCGACCCGGCTGCTCGACGATCTGGTGACGACCGCCCCGCCGCGGAACCGCGCCCGCGAGATCGAGCGCGCCCGGGAGCGCTCGATCGCCCGTTTCGGCGAGCGCGGCGCCGCCTGAGCACGCCGGTCAGCCCTGCGTAAGTTGCAGATTTCCGGAAGAATCTGCGTACATACGGGCATGGAAGCGGCCCTGCGCGCGATCGCCGAGCCCCACCGCCGCCAGATCCTGCGGCTGGTCTGGGACCGGGAGCTATCGGCCGGCGAGATCGCCGGCCACTTCGACGTCACCCGCCCGGCGGTGTCGCAGCACCTCGCGGTGCTGCGCGAGGCCGGCCTCCTCAGCGAGCGCCGCAACGGCACCCGCCGGCTCTACCGCGCCCGGCCGGAAGGGCTGGCCGACCTGAAGGCGTTCCTGGACGAGTTCTGGGGCGACCGGCTCGAGGCGCTCAAGCACGAGATCGAGGCGCGAGGAGCGGAGTCCGGGATGCGAAACGCGGCTGAGTCGACCCGGTGACGCGCGAGATCACGATCGCGGCCGCGCCCGAGGTCGTGTGGACGTACCTGGTCGACCAGGACAAGGCGGCCCGTTGGATGGGGCAGGCGGCCGAGCTCGACGCCCGGCCCGGAGGGCCTCTTCCGCGTCCACGTGCTGCCCGGCCACACCGCCCGGGGCGCCTTCGTCGAGCTCGATCCGCCCCGCCGGCTCGTCTACACCTGGGGCTGGGAGCCCGAGGGCGACGTCGCCGAACGCGGTCCCGCCGGGCTCGACCATCGTCGAGATCGAGCTCGAGCCCGACCGGCGCGGCGACGCGCGTGCGCTTCTCGCATCGCGACCTGCCCTCTGCCGCTGCCGGCGCTCGCACGTCGAGGGCTGGGACCACTACCTGCCGCGGCTGGTCACGGCCGCCGCAGGGGACCGACCCGGGCCGCGACCCGTGGCTCGACCCGGGCGCCTGATCACTACCCTGATCGCATGGCCGATCGCATGCTCGTCGAAGTCTGGTCTGACCTCGTCTGCCCCTGGTGCTACCTGGGCAAGCGCCGGCTCGAGCAGGCGCTCGAGCGCTTCCCGCACCGCGACGCCGTCGACATCGTCTGGCGCAGCTTCGAGCTCGAGCCGGACGCGCCGCGGATCGCCGAGACCCGGGCGAACCTGCTCGTCACCCGCTACGGCATGACCCCGGCAGGCGGCAGCCGAGCGCGACGCCCAGATGACGGCGCTCGCCGCCGAGGCGGGCCTCGAGTACCGCCCCGACCTGGTGCTGCTCGGCAACACCTTTGACGCCCACCGGGTGCTGCACGCCGCCCGTGCGGCCGGCATCCAGGCCGCGGTCAACGAGCGGCTCCTGCGGGCGTACTTCACCGAGGGGCGGGCGCTCACCGACACCGACACCCTGGTCGAGCTGGCCGCCGAGGCCGGCCTCGATGCCGCCGCCACCCGCGCGGCGCTCGCCGACGGGAGCTTCGCCGCCGACGTCCGCGCTGACGAGCGCGAGGCCCAGGAGCTCGGCATCACCGGCGTGCCGTTCTTCGTCCTTCAGCGCCGCTACGCCGTGTCGGGAGCCCAGCCCGCCGATCTCGTGCTGCAGGCGCTCGAGCGGACATGGGCCGAGACGATCGCGGGCGGCGACGGCGCCGAGGCGGCCACAGCCTGAGCCGGCGTGAGGTTTAGGCGGGAGTCCCGGTGGGGTATCTCCCTCGCATGTGGTTCCTCATACTTCTCATCCTGGCCCTGATCGTGTTCGGGGTCGTGGGCGCGATCAAGATCGCCTTCTGGGTGCTCTTGATCGCACTCGCAGTGGCAGTGGTCGCCGGCTTCCTCGGCCGTGGGCTGTTCGGCAGCCGAGGCGCTCTCTAGCGACCCCTCGTCCCACCCCCGGGCTGGCGGTGCGGGCCTCACGGCTCGCGCCGCCAGACGGCATCTCCCTCTCTCGCGCTCTCACGAAGGGGTGGCACCCGCAATGATCGGCATGTTCCGCAGCCTCACCGGCGTCATCTACCTGCTCATCGGCGTGGTGGTCGCCTCGACGCACCACTACCTCCGCCACCTGCACAGCCTGCGCGCGATCGCCTCGGCCAGTCCTCGGCGTCGTGCTGTGGCCGCTCGTGCTGCTCGGCGCCAACCTGCACCTCCACTAGCGCCCGCCCGGTAGCGTCCCCGGCGTGCAGCGGATCGTCTGGAGGATCCTGGCCGTCGCGGCCGTGGTGGCCGTCATCGTCGCCGGGCGCAGCTCGGTCGAGCCGGGGCTCGTCGTGGCGACCGTCGGCACGCCGCCGGCGCGCACCCCGGTCGTCGTACACGGCGCGCGCACGCCCATCCGTCACATCGTCTTCATCGTCAAGGAGAACCGCTCCTACGACAACCTGTTCGGCCTCTTTCCCGGCGGCGACGGCGCGCGCACCGGCCGCACCGCCGACGGCCGCGTGGTCAAGCTGCGCCGGCTCCCCTACGTCCAGACCGACCTGCAGCACAACCACCACGCCGCGGTGACCGACATCGCCGGCGGCGCGATGAACGGGTTCTCGACGATGCCGGACAAGGACGGCAAGCGCACGACGCTCGCCTATACGACGGCATTCCCCGGACGAGCTGCCCGCCTACTGGGGCTGGGCGAAGCGCTATGCGCTGCTCGACCACACGTTCTCGTCCGGCGACACGTCGAGCTTCCCCAACCACCTCTACACGGTCGCCGCGGCGGCCGCGGGGTCGGTCGACGGCCCCAACTTCGGAGTCGAGAACTGGGGCTGCGACGGGCCGGCGCACCTGTCGGTGCCGGTCATCCGCCACGGCGTGATCGTGCACGTGCCGCCGTGCTTTGCGATCGACTCGATCGGCGCCCAGCTCGGCCGCCGCGGCATCCCGTGGAGCGAGTACGGGCCGCCCGAGAACGGCCACGGCTACGGCTGGGTGGCCTACGACGCGGTCAAGCCGATCCGCGAGAGCGACGCCTACGCCCGCCACGTGCATCCGCTCGGCTGGCTGCCGAGCGACCTCGACCAGGGTTACCTGGGCGCCGTCACCTGGATCGTGCCGCCGTACAACCGCAGCGACCATCCCGGCGGCGCGTCGCTCTGCGACGGCGAGAACTGGACGACCGACCTCGTCAACCGGATCATGCGCATGCCGGACTGGCGGCACACGGCCATCGTGCTCACGTGGGACGAGTGGGGCGGGTTCTACGACCATGTCGCCCCGCCGCAGCCCGACCGCTTCGGCATGGGCGTGCGCGTGCCCATGCTCGTGATCTCACCGTGGGCAAAGCGCGGGATCGACCACACGACCTACGACTTCACGTCGGTGCTCAAGTTCATCGGCGAGGACTTCGGCCTGCCGCTCCTGAGCGCGCGCGAGCGCGCGGCGAACTCGCTGCGCGACGCCTTCCAGTTCCGGCATCCGCTCCAGCGGTGGCAGGCGCCGATGACGTCCTGCCCGGCCGTGTCCGGCCGGGCGAGCTCGACGCCACCGGGAAGCATGTCGACCCGAGCTGACGGCCGGCCCGGGCCCGATCCTCGTCACCGGGCGCGCACCGGTCGGGCACCACCTGGGTGGGCCGCGTGCTCGCGGCCGCCGACACACCCGTCGGCTACATCTGGGAGCCGTTCAACCCCCGCCACCGCCCCGGCACCTTCCCGATCCGCTTCCCGCACTACTTCCACTACCTCTGCGCCGAGAACGGCGCCGCCTGCGCCGGGCCGATCGCCGACATGCTCGCCTTCCGCTACCGGCCGGGAGCCGAGCTCGCGAGCCTGCGCAGCGCCCGGGACGCCGGCCGGATGGGGCGCGACTGGTGGCGCTTCGCCCGCAGCCGCCGCCGCGGCGCCACGCCGCTTGT
This sequence comes from uncultured Actinomycetes bacterium, assembly GCA_963813245.1. Classification (GTDB taxonomy): domain Bacteria; phylum Actinomycetota; class Thermoleophilia; order Gaiellales; family JAICJC01; genus JAICJC01. The sequence continues at coordinate 101,813 of CAWEYE010000016.1, read as the reverse complement.
GAAGGACCCGATCGCGCTCCTCTCGCCTCGGAATGGCTGGCCGGCGACGTTCGACATGCGCGTGCTGGTGATGATCCGCCACCCGGCCGCGTTTGCGGCCAGCATCCGCCGGCGCGGCTGGCGCCACCGCTTCGCCGACTTCCTCGAGCAGCCGCTCCTGATGCGCGACCTGCTCGACCCGTACGAGGACGAGATCGTGGCGGCGAGCGAGCGCCCGCCCGCAATCCTGGACGAGGCGATCCTGCTCTGGAACATCCTCTACGGCACCGTCGCGGGGCTCCAGGAGCGCCACCCGGAGTGGGCCTTCGCCCGGCACGAGGACGTGGCACGCGAGCCGGTCGCGCGCTTCCGCGACCTCTACGCCCAGCTCGGCCTGGGCTGGAGCGACGCGGTCGAGCAGCTCGTTCTGACACATCCGCCGCGTCGAACCCGGCCGAGACCGTCGGGTCGACGCGATCCGGCGCAACAGCGCCGAGCAGGCCGCGGTCGTGGCGGTCGCAGCTCTCCGCCGAGGAAATCGCGCGGATCCGCGCGGCACGGCGCCGGTGGCGCGGCGCTACTACGACGACGGCGACTGGTAGCCGCCGCCCGGCGGCTCTCCCAGCCGCAGCTGCCCGCTGATCGCGACGGCGGCCACGGCGCGAGCCGCCCGGCCGTGCTCGCGGCGCAGCCGTGCGAGCGCCGGCACGAACACGCCCCGCAGGGCGTCGGCGCGGGTGTGCAGCTCGAGCGCGCGACGATCGCCCCGTGCAGGCGCACAGGGTCCGGCTCGGTGGCGCCGCGCACGATCCGGTCGACCAGGGCCGACCGGCGTAAGTCCGGGTCGACGGGCATCCGGGGGATCATCGCGCCCGGCCGCGGGCCGCACCATCCCCGATGCGGGCCAAGTGCACCCCCAGAATCTGGTAATTCGGCACCCTGGCGGCTCGGCATCCGCACAATCCGGCCATGCCCGCCCGGATCGCGCTCGTCGGCGACAGAGACCCCGAGTACCTGACCCATCGCGAGCTCGATGCGAGCATCGCCCTGATGCCGGCCGGCGTCGAAGCCCGGTGGGTGGCGACCGACGGGCCGGACGCACGCCGTCTGGACAGCTTCGACGCCCTCTGGATCGTCCCCGGAACGCCGTATCGGGACGAGCGCGCCGGTGTTCACGGCGATCGAGCACGCCCGCACGTCCGGCGTGCCGATCCTGGGCACGTGCGGCGGCTTCCAGCACATGCTCGTCGAGTTCGCCCGCAACGTCGCCGGCATGCCCGACGCCGGGCACGCCGAGACGGATCCCGACGCCGGCGTGCACGTCGTCTCGGCGCTCGCCTGCAGCCTGGTCGGGGAGCGGCGGACGGTGACGACCGTGCCCGGGCACGCTCGTCGCCGAGCTGTGCGGAGAGGCGCCGTTCACCGGCTTTCACTGGTGCAGCTACGGCCTCGAGCCGGCCCATCTCGAGCGCCTGGTCGCCGCGGGCCTGGTGGTCGCGGCGACCGCCGCGGACGCCGGTGTGGAGGCGGTCGAGCTGCCCGGCCACCCGTTTTACGTGGCGACGCTCTTCCAGCCGCAGGTCGGCAGCTCGGCGAGCGGGGACCTGCATCCGCTCGTGGCGGCGCTCGTCCAGCACGCCCAGGGCGGCGTGCCCGCGCGGCTGACCCTCACGTACGCGCGCGCGGCCGAAATCCTCAAAATCCGCGGCTCGCGGCCGATTTCCGGGGCGATGCCCGATGACCCCCCGGACCCGAACGGACTCGGCCCCGGCCGACGACCTGTACGCCGAGTCGCGCGCCCGCCTGGCGCGCCCCCTCGACGCGGCCGAGCGGCTGACCTCCGCCGGCCTGGGCGGCGCGTTCCTGTTCGCCGCCATCGGCGTTGCCCTCCTGACCCACAGCCAGCGCTCTCCGAGCCTTGTGGTGGTCGCCGTGCTCGTGATCGCGTTCGCGACGCTCGCGAACGTCGAGTTCGAGGTCGGCGCCGGATCGGCGATCCCCACCCAGCTCATGTTCGTGCCGATGCTCTTCCTGCTGCCGCTGGGATGGGTGCCGCTGGCGGTCGCCGCCGGCTACTGGATCTCGCTCAACGCCGACGTCGTCCGCGGCCGCCGCCACCAGCGAGCGCGTGCTCGTGCTCCTGTGCTCGTGCTGGTACGTGTTCGGCCCGGTCGGCTGTGCTGCTCGTCTGGGGCGAGGGCGCTCCCCGCTGGAGCCTGTGGCCGGTGTACGTCGCCGCGCTCGCGGCCCAGTTCGGCGCCGACCTCGCGCAGCACCCTGCTGCGCGAGCGGCGGGCGCTCGGCATCTCGCTGCGCCGGCTCGTGCCGATGGCCGCCATCGCCTACGGCGTCGACCTCGCGCTGGCGCCGCTCGGGCTGCTGGCGGCGTTCGCCGCGATCGGGATGAGCTACGCGTTCGTGCTGCTCCTGCCCGTCGCCGTGCTGCTCACGATCTTCGCCCGCGAGCGCAAGCAGCGGCTCGAGCAGGAGGAGGAGCTGAACGTGGCCTACCGGCGCACGATGCTGCTCCTGGGCGACGTGATCGAGGCCGACGACGCCTACACCGGCAGCCACAGCCGCAGCGTCGTCGACCTGGTGTCAGGCGTCGCCGAGGTGCTGCAGCTGAGCGCGGCCGAGCGCACCCAGGCCGAGTTCACCGCACTCCTGCACGACGTCGGCAAGATCCGCATCCCGAAGGCCATCATCCAGAAGCCCGAGCCGCTCACGACCGAGGAGCGGCGGCTGATCCAGACCCACACCATCGAGGGCGAGCTGATCCTGACCCAGGTGGGCGGGTCGCTGGCGGCGGTCGGCAAGATCGTGCGGTCGTGCCACGAGTGGTATGACGGGAACGGCTATCCCGACCGGCTGGCGGGCACGGCCATCCCGCTGATCGCCCGGATCGTGTGCTGCTGCGATGCCTGGAGCGCGATGACCACCGACCGCCCCTACCGCGCCGCCCTCACCACCGAGGCGGCGATCGTCGAGCTGCGGGCATGCTCGGGCAGCCAGTTCGACCCGCGCGTCGTCGACGCCCTCATCGCCGTGCCTGAAGGCCGGCGGCGAGTCCGAGGCCGAGCTGGCCCAGGCCGCCTGAGCGCCGCGCTCAGGCCGGTCGTCGCTCGCGCCCCAGAGCGAGCTCGAGGCGACGTAGAAGAGCGCGATCGCGGCGTAGATCATCAGGCTCGCGTTGGCGCTCACGAACGCGATCAGCGTGCCGGTCAGGTACAGGAGCGGCCCCGGCAGGAAGCTGCGGGTGATGCCCGGACACCTCGCGCGGGTCGGCGCCCGGCGGTCGAGCAGCCCGCTGCGGATCGAGTAGTGCCAGATCGCGTTGAAGAGCAGCGCCATCGTCACCATGACGCCGCCGTAGGCGACCGCGGCGGCGGTGGCGTTCGGGCTGCGGGCGTAGTGCGAGACGAGCGCGGTCGGATACGGGCACCACCGCGACCGTCATCAGCAGGAACACGTTCAGGAACAGGAGCCCGCGGTCGCACCGCTCCAGGTGGCGCAGCAGGTTGTGGTGGTTCACCCAGATGATGCCGATCGTGAGGAAGCTGACCACGTAGCTCACGTCGGCCGGCCACTGCCGGACAGAGCGCGTGCGCAAGCGATCCGCTGCCGACCTCGGGGACGTGCAGGTCGAGCACGAGCAGCGTGATCGCGATCGCGAACACGCCGTCGGAGAAGGCCTCGAGTCGTGTCTTGTCCACGGCTCGCGAGATTACACTGCGGGCTCGATGGGGAGGCTGATCTCGCTCCGCGCCACGGTCAAGTCGTTCGGCGCGCGTACCGTTCTCGACGGCCTCGACCTCGAGGTGCCGGACGACGCCCGCATCGGCGTGGTCGGCCAGAACGGGTCGGGCAAGTCGACGCTCCTGCGCATCCTCGCCGGGCTCGACGATCCCGACTCCGCCGCGCCCGTGCGCCGGCGCGGGATGACCGCGGCCTACCTGCCCCAGCTGGTCGGCCCCGAGACGCGCACGCCGCTCGAGCTGTGCCATGCCGCGCGGCCAGACATCGCCCGCGTGGAGCACGACCTCGAGGCATGTGCCGCCGCCCTGGGCGACCCGGCCGTCGCCGCCGACCTCGGCCGTATGCAGCGCACGCTCGACCGTCAGCAGCGCCTGCTGGACGAGTTCGACCGGCTCGGAGGCCACGTCTTCGCGGGCAGCGTGCGCAGCGTGCTCGCCGACCTCGGCGTGTCGGCCGCCGAGGCGGCCCGCCCGCAGGAGGAGCTCTCAGGCGGCAAGCGCAAGCTCGTCGCGCTGGCCGCATGCCTCGTCCAGGAGCCCGACCTGCTGCTCCTGGACGAGCCCGAGACGCACCTGGACGCGTATCGCCGCAGCCGGGTCGAGGAGCTCGTGCGCGACTTCTCCGGCGCGGTCGTGATGGTGTCGCACGACCGCTACCTGCTCGACGAGACGGTCGCGGCGATCGCCGAGGTCGACCGCGGCCGCGTGCGCATGTGGCCGGGCAACTACTCGGCCTACCACGCCGCGCGCGGAGCTCGAGCTGCAGCAGCAGCAGGTCTCGTGGGCGGCCCAGCAGAAGGAGATCGCCCGGCTCGAGGACGCCATCCGCCGCTACAAGCAGTGGGCGAGCATGGTCGACGACCGCCGCCACACGATCCGCGCCCGCAACACGCAGCGGCGGATCGAGCGCATGGACACGGTCGAGCGGCCGGTGCTCGAGCGGCGCAAGATCGCCCTTGCCCTGCGCAGCCAGGCCCGCGGCGGCAAGCGCGTGGCCGAGTGGCGCGGCGCCTCGGTCGCGTTCGGGGCGGAGCCGGTGCTGATCGGGGTCGACCTGACCGTGTTCCGGGGCGAGCGCGTGGGCGTGATCGGCGACAACGGCTCGGGCAAGAGCGTGCTCGTGAAGCTCCTCGCCGGCGAGCTCGAGCCGGTCGAGGGCGAGATCTGGGTGGGTCCGTCGATCGAGGTCGGCTTCCTGCCGCAAGAGCACGCCCCGGCCCCGGCCGGCCAGACCCCGGTCGATGCGCTGCGGGCGCAGAAGCCGTGCACCGAGGAGGAGGCCGTGTCGGCCCTCCTGCGGTTCCTGTTCAGCTACGAGCAGTGCCGCCAGCAGGTGAACGCGCTCTCCGGCGGGGAGCGCACGCGGCTCGAGCTCCTGCTGCTGATGCGGGCGGGCGCGAACTGCCTCGTCCTGGACGAGCCGACGAACCACCTCGACATCGACTCGGTCGAGATGCTCGAGGCGGCCATCGAGACCTACGACGGGACGGTGGTGTTCGTGTCGCACGATCGCTACTTCCTCGACCGCATCGCCGACCGCATCGTCGAGGTGCGCGACGGCAGCGCGACCGCATCGGAGGGCGGCTACAGCACGTGGTACGCCCGCCGCCGCTCGGCAGCGTAAGCAGGCCTGTAACGCGGGCGCGTCGGCGTGCGGTATCAGATCAGAGGGCGCGGGTCTGGCGTCATCCACCGCACGACGGGAGGTCCGTATGACGCGTGTGCTGCTCGGCATTGGGACGGCCGCCGCCATCGGCGTCGCGCTCGCCGGCTCGGTCGCTGCCGCCGCGCCGCCGCCGCTGCCGAACCTGGTTCGAAACGGCAGCTTCGAGCACCCAAGCGTCCGGGTCGGAAGCTCATTCCCGTTCGCGTCGATCCCCGGATGGCGACTCGCCTTCGGATCGGCCATCGAGATCCAGGACCCTGGCGCCGGCGCCGCGGCGGTCGGTGATCAGCTCGTCGAGCTCGACTCCAACGCCTCGAGCGGGATCTACCAGCTGATCCCGACGCGCCCGAACCGCCTCTACCGCGTCCAGTTCTTCTTCTCACCCCGCCCTGGGACGTCGGCTGCCGAGAACGTCCTCGCCGTCAGATGGCACGGACGGGTGGTCGCCACGCTCACCGCCGACGGCACGGGGCTCACGAGCACTGACTGGCACATGTACGCGTTCAAGGTGCGCGCGACCGGCCGGGCGACGCGGCTCGAGTTCAGCGATGCCGGGATCTCCGACTCGGTCGGCACCCTGATCGACGGCGTCACCGTCACCCGCTGGCGCGGCCATCCGACCAGGACGGGATAGGCGTAACTCCCGGCCGCCGTCCCGCGGTATTGCTGGTGCCGGCCCGGCGAGCGGCTCCTCGCGGAAGTCGTGCCGTCGGGCCGGCACGATGCTTCGTCCGGTATCCTGGCGAGGTCGTATGGGGATCTTCACGCTGAATCGAGGTCTGGCCGCCGCCGTGATCGCGGGTATGGCCGCCGTCCTGGCGTCGGCCGCACCGGCGGGCGCCACCGTGATCGCCGATCCATGCGCGCTTCCGGGCGTGACCCCGCCCGCGGCGTATGCGCACGTCGTCGTGATCATGGAGGAGAACGCGGAGTACTCGAAGGTGGTCGGCAGCCCGAACGCGCCGGTGTTCAACCAGCTCGCCGGGCAGTGCGCGCTCGCCACCAACTACCACGACGACGCGGGCGTCAGCCAGCCCAACTACATGGCCGCGACGGGCGGACACGCGACCGGCGTCAGCGTCCACGACAACGCGCCCAGCATCTTCGGCCAGGCCGTGTCGTGGAACGAGCTCGAAGAGTCCATGGGCGGGCCGTGCGGCGGCACGTCGACGTTCTACAAGCGTGGCCACGATCCCGCCTTCTGGTACACCCCGCTGGCCGCCGCCTGCAAGCAGGACGACCTGGCCGTGGCCGGCAAGGACGCGGGCACGATCGCACTTCCCGCCACACTCCCGGCCTACACGTTCATCACGCCGAACCTGTGCCACAACAACCACTGGCAGACCGGCTGCTCCGAGCCCAACACGACGGCCGCGAAGCTTTCCGCGATGGACACGTGGCTCGGCGGCCTGCTCGGCGAGATCACCCAGACCGGCGACTACCAGCAGGGCCGCACGCTCATCCTCGTCGCCTTCGACGAGTCCTCGAGCTCGACCAGCACCCGTGTTCCGGCGATCGCCATCGCCGGAGGCATTCACCCCGTCGCCGACGGCACCCTCTACGACCACTTCGCGCTGCTGCGGGCAAGCGAAGAGGCCCTCGGCATCACCACGTACCTGGGCAACGCCGCGACCGCCGCCGACATGCGCGCCGGGATGCACTTCTAACTCCGCGCGGGCGCCCGAAACGGGGCCTGGCCCCGGTTACAGCGGCCGGTACATGATGTGCAGGCCGACGTAGCCGAGCGTCGGGTGGCGGAAGCCGTCGGGGACGGTGGCGAGCACCTCGAAGCCGAGTGAGCGCCACAGGCCGACCGCGCGGGCGTTGCTCGCAGCGACCGCGTTGAACTGGATCGCGCGGTAGCCGTCGGACGGCAACAGCACCGCGCACGCCCGCCACCGCAGCCCGGCTGCCCGACCATGTGCAAGGTGCCGCCGGCACCTCCGAAGCTACATGCGGCCGGCGGCGATGATGCGGGCCAGGAACTGCTGGGTGCGCTCCTCGCGCGGCTCGGTGAAGATCTGCACGGGCGGGCCCTGCTCCAGGATCACGCCCGCCGTCCAGGAAGCACACGCGGCTCGGCGATGTCGCGCGCGAAGCCCATCTCGTGCGTCGCGATCATCATCGTCATCCCGTCGGCGGCGAGGCTCGCGGATCACCTCGAGCACCTCCGCCACGAGCTCGGGATCGAGCGCGCTCGTGACCTCGTCGAACAGCATCAGCTGCGGCTGCATCGCCAGCGCGCGCACGATCGCGACCCGCTGCTGCTGGCCGCCCGAGAGCCGGTCGGGGTACTCGTCCACCTTGTCGACCAGGCCGAACTGGCCGAGCAGCTCGCGGCCGCGGTCCTCGGCCTCGCGCTGCGAGAGCCCGAGCGCCTTGCGCGGCGCCGATCGTCACGTTGCGAAGGACGCTCATGTGCGGGAACAGGTTGAAGGCCTGGAACACGATCCCGATCCCGCGCCGCACCTCGTTGGCGTCGACGCCGCGGGCGGTGATGTCGGCGCCGCCGACCACGATCCGGCCCGCGTCGATCGGCTCGAGCAGGTCGATGCAGCGCAGCAGCGTCGACTTGCCCGAGCCGGACGCGCCGATCAGGCACACCACCTCGTGCTCGGCCACCCGGCAGTCGATCCCGCGCAGCACCTCGTTCTTGCCGAACGACTTGTGCACGCCCTCGACGGAGAGCTGCGCGGCGGCGCTCATGCGAGCCCTCCCGCCTGCCGCCGGCGCCGCTCGCGCTCGATCAGCCAGTCGGTGAAGCGCGCGAGCGGGATCGTGAGCAGGACGAAGAAGAACGCCGCCACGACGTACGGCGTGTAGTTGAAGTCCGCCGCCGAGTCGATATTGGCCTGCTGCAGCGCATCCACCGATCCGAGCACCGAGACGAGCGCCGTGTCCTTCTGCAGCCCGATGAAGTCGTTCAGCAGCGGCGGGATCACCCGGCGCACCGCCTGCGGGACGACGACGAAGCGCAGCGTCTGCCCGCGCGAGAGCCCGAGCGAGCGGGCCGCCGCCTCCTGGCTCGGATGCACCGACTCGATCCCGGCCCGGTACACCTCGGCGACGTACGCGCTGTAGACGAGCACGAGCGAGACGACACCCCAGAAGACGGGGTCGGTCGGGATCCCGGTCAGCTGCAGGCCGGGCATCCCGAACCCGAGCACGTAGCACGACCAGGATCGTGGGCACGCCGCGGAAGAAGTCGGTGTAGACGATCACCATCAGCCGCAGCGGGAAGAACACCGGGCCGGGCAGGCTGCGGACGACCGCGAGCAGCAGCGCGAACGACCAGGATCAGCACCTCGGCGATCGTGAACATCTTCACGTTCAGCAGGAACGCGTGCGCGACCAGCGGGAAGCACGTCGCGCGCCTCCGCCCGGTTGAAGAACGCCGACTTGACGGTCGGCCAGCCGGGCGAGTTGACGACCGCGAGCGCGATCACCGTGAAGACGACGACCGTGCTCACCACGGCGATCGAGACGTTGCGGGCCTCGCCGCTCCATCCGCCCAGCAGGCGCGACCTTCTCCCGGGTCGCCCCCGGGCACTACCGAAGGACCGGCGCGTTCGCCTTGTCCGAGAGCCAGGTCGTCTGGATCTGCGCGAGCGTGCCGTTCGCCTTGAGCGCACCGAGCGCCTTGTCGACGCACGCCACCAGCGGGCTGCCCTTCGCCAGCACGAGGCCGAAGTGGCCGCCGCCGCGACGACGCCGGGAACTGGCCGACGATCGTGCTGTTCGGGATCTGCACGGCGGTCATGTAGAAGGCGGTCGGCAGGTCGACGACGATGCCGTCGATCTGGTGCGCCTTGAGCGCGTTGATGGCGTCGTTCAGCGAGTGGTAGGCGGCGGCTGCTGGCTCGCGGCTTGATCACGTCCTGGTGATGAAGTCGTAGCTGGTGGTGCCGAGCTGCGTGCCGAGCTTGCGCCCTTGAGGTCGGCGATGCTGGTCGCGTGGGCGTATCGGGTTGCTCTTGAGCGCGACCACGGCCTGGTTGACGTCGTAGTAGGAGCTCGAGAAGTCGACCGTCTCGGCCCGCTTCTTGCTGATACGAGACCTGGGCGAGGTAGAAGTCGAAGCCCTTCGGCCCGGGCGCGAAGCGACTGGTTGAAGTGCGTCACCTGCCCACTTCACCTTCGGCTGCGGGAAGCCCATCTGCTTGGCGACGGCGTAGGCGACCGCGGCCTCGAAGCCCTTGCCGGTGTACGGGTCGTTGTTGTACTTGCCCGTCCAGCTGTGTCCCGGGCCCGCCGGTGAAGTACGGCGAGTAGGCCGGGTTGTCGGTGCCGATCGTGAGCGTGCCCGGAGGTGAGCAGGGCCAGGTTCTTGACGGCGCAGGGGTTCGACCCGACGGCCGACGACGGCGCCGTGGCGCCGCTCTTGGCCGTGCCGCAGGCGGCGGCGACGAGGCAGACGACGAGGACAGGCAGACTGACGACGAGCTTGCGCATGCGCACCACACCCGGAGGGTCGAAGGACAGCGTCCTACGATACCCGGACCCCGGCGTGGGCGCAGTTACAAGCGAACTAGCGCTTCGCGAGATGCGCGCCGATCCGCACCCGCAGCTCCTGCGGGGAGAACGGCTTGGTGATGTAGTCGTCGGCGCCGAGCGAGAAGCCGGCGTCCACGTCGCGATCCTGGGCGCGAGCGGTCAGCATGATCACCTTCATGTGCTTGCACTCTGCGTCGGCCCGCAGCTCGCGCAGCACATCGAAGCCGCTGCGCTTGGGCATCATCACGTCCAGCACGCACAGATCGGGCTGCTCGCTGCTTGGCCAGCTCGAGAGCGGCCTGCCCGTCGGGGGCGGTCACGACCTGGTAGCCCTCCCGCTCGAGGCGGAACTTCACCAGGCGCAGGAGATGGGGCTCGTCGTCGGCGACGAGGACCTTTACGGTGTCTGTCATGGGGCACTCTTCGGCTGTCGCGGACGCCGACTTGAGCACCAATTAGACTGCCCGCCCATGCATACCGACCGGAGGGCGTTCCTGCGTGTGATGGCCGAGTTCCCGGTCGGCGTGACCCGGCTCGACGCGGGCGACGGCGAGGAGATCGCGTTTGCCGCCACGACCGTCAACATCTGCGCCGGCGGCGCCAAGATGGTGGCGCCGACGGGCGTCAGTCGCCGGCGAGCGGCTGCGGCTCGAGGTGCGCTTCGCCAAGCCGCCGTTCCTGGTCTTCACCGACGCGACGGTGACTCGTGTCGACGAGGCCGCCGACGACCGCTGCGTGTGCGCGCTGCGCTTCGACGACCTGGACATGTACATCGAGCAGCGCATCGTGCGCTGGGTGTTCTCGGAGCAGCGCCGGGTGGCCGAGCGGCGCGCCGCGATCCGCGTGCCGGTCGAGGTGCCCGCCTGGTGCGAGCCGGCCGGAGGCGGCGATCAGTTCCGGGCGCGGACGATCGACCTCGCCGGCGACGGCGCCCGCATCGTCACCGATCGCGCGCTCGTGCCCGGCGACCGCGTCCACATCCAGCTCGACGTCGACCAGCCCGCATATCGCGTGGCGTGCGTCGCCGAGGTCGTGTGGGCCAACATGGTGGGCGAGGGACGGTGGGCCTACGGCCTGCGGTTCCACGGCCTCGACCGGCCCACCCAGCGCCAGATCGTTGACCACGCCATCGCGAGCGAGGGCGAGCGGCGGGCGCCGGACCCTCCCTAGGCCCGCGCGGCGCTAGTCCCAGCTGAAGTCGGAGGCGGTCTTCGTCTCCATCCACCCGAGCGGCTCGTTGGTCGTCTCGACCGCCGGCATGCTCAGGGTGTCGGGCGGGGGCTCCTGCACGTGGGCGACGACAGGGTGCTCGCCGGTCTCCTCCTCCTCGGCGCGCGCCTCGGCCTCGGTCTTGAAGAGCGGGTGGTTCGAGAAGGGGTCGTCGCCGACGAACTCGTCGAGGGGCAGATCCTCGTCGAGATGCTGGTTTCGTCGCTTCAGCTCGAGATGATGCTCGATCGCAGACGCGAACAGCGAGCCGTCCGTGGTCATGGCCAGTCCCCTCTCAAGTTCGGTATCACTCATCCGGCGCCGCCCCCGCGCCTCTGCGAGTGTACCAACTTGCGCGTCGCGACGTCCGCATTCGGACCGCCTCGCTCACCACGCACCCGACACCGTCACCCGGTCCTTGCCCTCGCGCTTGGCGTGGTAGAGCGCGGCGTCGGCCGACGCGATCAGGTCGATCTGGGTCTGGTCGTTGACCGGGCCGGCGGCGACGCCGAAGCTGGCCGTCACCCCGGTGATCTCGTCGGTGCCGAACCGGATCGAGCGGGCGGCGATCTCGGTGCGCAGGCGCTCGGCGAGGTTCGCGGCGCCCTCGGGCCCCGTCTGCGGGAGCAGCACCGCGAACTCCTCGCCGCCGTAGCGGGCGGCCAGGTCGATCTCGCGGATGACCTCCGACAGCGTCGCCGCCACGCTGTGCAGGACGGCGTCGCCGGCCAGGTGGCCGCGGCTGTCGTTGATCTGCTTGAAGTCGTCGATGTCGAGCAGGATCAGCGACACGGGCTGGCCGAACCGCTGGGCGCGCTCGTACTCGCGGCCGAGCACCTCGTAGAACTGGCGCCGGTTGGCGAGGCCGGTGAGCGCGTCGGTGACGGCCTGGCGCTCGACCACCCGGTGCAGGCGCGCGTTCTCGATCGCGACCCCCGCCTGCACGGCCAGCGCCGAGAGCGCCTCGACGTCGTCGTCCGAGAACGCCCCCTCCTCGGGGTCGACCGCGGTCACGAGCCCGAGCAGATGGTGCTCGCGCAGGATCGGCACCGAGAGCATCGCCCGCGGCACCTGCGTCACCTTCGGCTCGTGCGTGGCCAGGGCCTCGCCCTCGAGGCCGTCGCCCGCGGCGACGATGGACGGCAGCTCGGAGCGCAGGGCGCGCGCCGTGCCGATGCGGTGCTGCTCGACGGCCTCGCCGCGCTCGGCGTCGTACAGGAGCAGCCGGCCGCCGCGGGCGCGGGTCGCCTGGACGGCGGTGTCGAGCACGGCCTCGACGAGCGCCGTCAGGTCGTGGGTGGCCGCCAGGGTCTCGCCGTAGCGCTGCAGCGTCTCCTTGAAGCGGCCGCGCTCGGCCTCGAGCTCGCCCATGCGCGTCGTCAGCTCGCTCGAGATCTCGTCGATCGTCGCGCCGAGCTGCGAGAGCTCGTCGCCCGACTTGCGTCCGCGCGAGAGCCCGGCGGCCCGGCCGGCGAGCTCGGTGAGCGCGCGCGAGATGCGGTCGGCCGCGAAGATGGCGGCCGCGATCAGGATCGAGCCCGAGCAGCAGGATCGGGACGAGGATCCGCAGCCGCTGCGAGTCGATCGCGTTCGAGAGCGTGGACGAGGGGTACGTGGCGACGACGTAGGCGGGGCCGCCTTGCGACACCGGCAGACCGACCGTCGCCGCCCGCACGCTCGTTCCGGCGATGGTGGCCGTGCCGGCGCTTCCGACCCGCAGGCCGGACACCGGGCCGAGCCCACCGGACGAGTAGGACGCGAGCGCCTGGTTGTGCGCGACGAACACGAGGCCCACGCTCGGCGGCAGCGCCAACCGCCCGCCGGTGATCGCGTCGAGCAGCGCCTGCGAGGTGTGTACGTAGACGTCCACCTCGCGCCCGGTCTTCCTGCCGCCCGGGTATGTCCTGGCGTGCCACGTCGGGCCCTTCGGCGGTACGCCCGCGATGACCCTGCCGTCCTTCAGCAGGACGACCGACATCCCCGGCTGCGTGGGCAGCGGCGAGTCCTTCCTGGGGTTCGCGAACGCGACCCGCACCTCCTGGGACTGGGCGGCGACGGCCGCAAAGACCGCGGCCTTTTGCTGCTGGATGCGGTAACCCTGCAGGCCCGAGGCGACAGCGACCGACAGCCGGTTGTCGACGCGGGTCACCTGATCGTGCTGCAGGAGCGCGCCCACGAGCACGCCGGTGGCCACCAGCGGCACGATCGCCAGCCCGACCAGCACGATAGAAAGCTTGTGGCGAAATCGCATTGCGACCTCGGACCCTCCCGCACACGACCCTAAGACTGGGAAAATTACACGATTTCGGCCGCGACCAGGGATTTTTCGCCGCGGTGGGCGGCGATCCTGCCCCGGTCAGTACGCGGCGAGCTCGCGCGCCGCACGGAGGATGTCCTCCTCCGTGGGCAGGTACTCGCGCTCGAGCACCGGCGTAAACGGGATCGGCGTGTCGAGGCCGGCGACCCGCGTGACCGGCGCATCGAGGTACTCGAAGGTGCGCTGGGCGATCAGCGCTGCGACCTCGGCGCCGAACCCGCCGGTGAGGTTGTCCTCGTGCACGATCAGCGCCTTGCCCGTCTTGCGCACCGAGTCGAGCACCGTGTCGATGTCGAGCGGGACGAGCGTGCGCAGGTCGATGACCTCGGCGGAGGTGCCCTCGGCCGCGAGCGTGTCGGCGACCGAGAGCGACAGCTGCATGGTGGCGGCGTAGGTGATGATGCTGAGGTCTTCGCCCGGCCGGGCGACCGCGCGCCTGCCCGATCTGCTCGACGCGGCCGTCTGCGCCGGTCGCGACCTCGGCCTTCTCGCGCCGGTACAGGAACTTGTGCTCGCAGAACACGACCGGGTTCGGGTCCTGGATGGCGGCCCGCAACAGCCCGTAGGCGTCGGCGGCGGTGGCGGGGCAGACGATCTTCAGGCCGGCGTGGTGGTGGAACCAGGCCTCGACGTTCTCGGAGTGGTACGGCCCGCCGCCGACGCCGCCGCCGTTCGGGCAGCGCACGACCACCGGCACCGCCCAGCCGATGCGGTAGTGCATCTTGGCGGCGCAGGTGATCAGCTGGTCGAAGGCGATCGAGACGAAGTCGCCGAACTGCATCTCGGCCACCGGGCGCTGCCCGGCCATCGCCGCGCCGATCGCGACCCCGGCGATGCCGGCCTCGGCCACGGGCGTGTCGATCGAGCGCATCACCCCGTACTTCTGCTGCAGCCCCTTCGTGGCGCCGAACGCGCCGCCCTGGCGGCCGACGTCCTCGCCCATGCAGAAGACGCGCGGATCGGCCTCCATCTCGTCGTGCAGGGCGGCGTTGATCGCCTCGAGGTACGTGAGCTCGGCCATGGCCGGCTTACGGAGCCTCCGTCGCGAAGACGCCCTCGTGCGCCTCCGACGGATCGGGGTAGCCGTCGCGCTCGGCCATCTCGACGGCCTCGCGCACCTCCTCGCGGACGCGGTCGCGCACGCTCTCGAGCTTGCCCTCGGCCAGCGCGCGCTCCTCGATGAGGATGTTCTCGAGCCGCTTGATCGGATCCTTGTCCGACCACTCGGCGAGCACCTCCATCGGCATGTAGCTCTCGTACTTGTCGTGCGCGGCGTGGCCGCCCATGCGGTAGGTGCGGCACTCGATGAACTGCGGCCCCTGGCCGGCGCGGGCGGCGTCGACCGCGGCCTGCACCGCGCCGTAGACCGCGAACACGTCGTTGCCGTCGACCGACACGGCCGGGATGCCGTAGCCGCGCGGCCTTGCGGTAGAGCTCGGTCACCTTCGTCTGCTTCGAGATCGGCGTCGAGTAGCCCCAGCCGTTGTTCTCGGCCACGAAGATCGCCGGCACCTCGAGCACGGCGGCCATGTTCAGGCCCTCGTGGAAGTCGCCGCGCGAGGTGGCCGCGTCGCCGAAGCTCGTCATCGCCACGCGGTCCTCGCCGCGCTGCTTGTAGGCGAGCGCGGCGCCGACGGTGAGCGGGATCATGTCGGCCATGTGCGAGACCTGGCACGGGATGTTCCACTCGCGGCCGCCGATGTGCAGGTTGCCGTCCTTGCCGCGCGTCGTCGACCCGGCCTTGCCCATGAACTGCGCGAAGATGCGCCACGGCGGGACGCCGTGGACGAGGTAGGAGCCGAGGTCGCGGATCCACGGCGAGAGCCAGTCGCCCTGCTCGCCGCGGCGCAGCGGCAGCGCGATGCCGACGGCGATCGCCTCCTGGCCGCGGCCGGTGTAGTAGCTGCCGGGCAGCTTGCCCTGGCGGTACAGGTTGAGCGCGCGCTCCTCGACGCCGCGCGTCAGCGACATCCAGTAGTAGAGCTCCATGGCGACGTCGTCGGACACCCGATCCGGCTGGGGCGCCGGCACGGACGAGATCTTGCGTGCTGGGGATGTCACGGACGCTCTATCGGCAGGCGGTCGAGATCTTGAAGACCGGACTTTGCGGAGTCTAGTTGTCCGCCTCACCGGAACGTCCCACACGCGCGGTGGGGACGGCCTGGACATATTCCGCGGTCGCGGCCGGACCCCTGCCGGGGCAGCTAAAGCCCGGCGCGGCGCCCGCCGATGACTGCCGCGATGGCGCTCCGCACATCCTCGATCCCCTCCTCGAGCACCACGCCCGCCGCCCCCGCGGACTGGCGCGGCCGCGTCGAGGTCGCCCTCACGGTCGCCGCCGGGCGCCTCACCGCCGGCGACCTCGCCGGCCTGGCCGCGGTGTTCGCGGACGTGTCCGGCTGGGACGACCGCCAGCGCGCCTACCAGGCCCGCTGCCGCCTGGCCGAGCTCGTGCTCGCCTACCGCCCGGCCGACGCGCGACGCGTGGGTGGCGAGCGTTCGTCGACCGGCGCGCGGCTGCCTGCTCGACGCGCTCGAGCAGGAGCCGCGCGAGCCGGTCCTCCTGAACCACGCCGGCGTGCTCCTCTACGAGCTGTGCGAGGCGGGCGCCGCCGCCGACGCTCTTCCGGCGCCGCGCTGCGGCTCGACCCCGAGCATCCGCACACGCAGTCCAACCTGGAGCAGCCCGCATCGCGCGCCCGCTCGAACGCACGGCTGCCCGGCGTGCATCGCCACCCGCACTGCGCGGCCTCGCGGCGCGCGCGAAGAAGGTCGCGGCGCGGGCCCGGCCGGCGCAAGAGCCTGACGCTCTCGCTGTGCATGATCGTGAAGGACGAGGAGGAGATGCTCCCCGGCTGCCTCGAGCCGCTGCGCGGCGTCGTCGACGAGATCATCGTCGTCGACACCGGCTCGACCGACCGCACCGTCGAGATCGCCGAGTCGTTCGGCGCGCAGGTCGTGCACTTCCCGTGGAACGGCTCGTTCGCCGACGCGCGCAACGTCTCGATCGACGCCGCGACCGGCGACTGGATCATCTACCTCGACGCCGACGAGCACATGGAGCCGGCGGACGCCCGCGGCCTGCGCGACCTGCTCGGCCGCACGTGGCGCGAGGGCTTCTACCTCGTCGAGACCAACTACACCGGCGGCGACGAGGCCGGGTCGGCCGTCACGCACATGGCGCTGCGGATGTGGCGCAACCGGCCCGAGTACCGCTTCAGCGGCCGCATCCACGAGCAGAAGACGCACACGATGCCGATCTACCTGCCCGAGCGCTTCGAGGCGACGCGGATCCGGGTGCGCCACTACGGCTACCTGAACCAGCGCATCGCGTCCAAGGACAAGTCGCGCCGCAACATCGCAGCTGCTCGAGCAGGAGGCGCAGGAGTCGCGGACGCCGTTCACCGACTTCAACCTCGGCTCCGAGTACCTCGTCCTCGGCGAGCACGCCGAGGCGCGGATGCACTTCGACCGCGCCTGGGATGCGCTGCGCGAGCAGGGCCTGCAGTCGGTCGGCTATGCGCCGCTGCTGGTCGCGCGCGTGGCCCGCGCCCGGCGCGAGGTGGGCGACTACGACGGCGCGATGGCCGCGGTCGATGAGGGTCTCGAGCAGTTCCCCGACCACACCGACCTCGTGCTCGAGGCCGCCGTCACCGCACGCAGCCGCGGCGACCTGGCCGGCGCCGCCGCGCTCGCCGAGCGCTGCCTCGCCATGGGCGACGCCCCCGCCGACTACGCGGCGACGATGGGCGCCGGCACGTTCCTCGCGCTCGCGCTCCTGGGCGAGATCCGCTCGGCGCAGGGCGACCTGGCCGCGAGCGAGGAGCTGTACCGCCGCTGCCTGCGCGAGCACCCCGACTACGTCGCGCCCGTGCTGCCGCTCGTCGAGGCCATGCTCCGGCGCGGCGTCGACCCGGCCGAGATCGACCGGCTGGTGCCGCAGAAGGTCTCCGCCCGCGTGCTGGCCGGCAGCGCCTACATCGAGGCCGGCCACCCGCAGGATGCCGAGCGCTGGTTCCGGGGCGCGCTCGAGGCGCAGCCGGCGAACTCCGCCGCGCGGCTCGGCCTGTCCGAGGCCCTGCTGGCGCAGCGCCGCTATGCCGAGGCCGCGGCCGTCGCCGCCGCCGAGCCCACCGACTCGCCGGTCGCGGCGCGCGCCGCCGAGGCGGCGGTCTTCGCCCACGCCGTGCTGGGGCAGCCGGACGGCGATGGACATCGCGATCGAGCGCGCCCTGCCGAGCCTGGTCGACGCCGACGCCGAGCTCTACCGGGCCTGGGCCGCCGCACTCCGCGGCGAGCAGGCGCCGGACGGCCTGGGCGCGACGTCGGGGCCGACGGCGATGCGGCTGCTCGAAGCGCTCCTGCGCGTGCACCGAGGTCGGCCGCGTTCGCCACGCTGCTCGAGGTGTTCGGGCGGGTCGCCCTGCCCGAGCGGCAGCGGCGCGAGTTGCTCGCCACCATGTACCTGCGGCGCGGGTTCCTCGAGTCCGCGGCCGACGAGTGGATCGCCGTCGCGACGACGAGCCCGGACGCCTCGGCGATGCTCGGCCTGGCCCAGGTCGCGCTCGCGCGCGGCTTCGACGACGACGCGATCGCCTTCTCGGCCGAGGCCGTCGCGCTCGATCCCGCGTTCGAGGGCGCCCGGATCGCCCACAAGGCCATCGTCCAGAAGCTCAGGCAAGTTGCCTAAATCTCATTCAAATATTGCCGATCACCGGGTCAGTGATGCGATCCACGGACGGATCGAGAGAGATCTTCGTGACGGAACACGGACCAGAACCCATCGGCAGGCTGATCCCCTTGCGAATGACCCCCGGGGCCGGGTCGAGCACCCTGCGCAGCCCGCAGGCGCTTGCCTCGCCGCCACCGGAGGTGCAGCAGGATCTCGCCACCGCCCAGCAGGTGATCGACGACCTCACGGCACGTCAGGTGAACCTGCACTTCGACGTCGACCACGACGACGGGCAAGGTGCGCGTCGAGATGATCGACGGGAACGGCAAGGTCATCAAGGAGATCCCGGCCCGGCGCCTGCTCGACACGCTGTCGGGCGGCGGCCTTCTGATCGACGAACAGGCGTGACCACATGAGCACTCCCAGCACGAGCTCGAGCACCCAGACGACCACGGCGACGCCGCTTTTCAACGTCGGCGGCATCGCCACCGGCCTCGACACGAACTCGATCATCAACGAGCTGCTTTCGATCGATCGCCAGCCCGAGACGCTGCTCACGCAGCAGAGCACGATCGAGACGGCGCGCCAGGCGGCGCTCAAGTCGATCCAGACCTCGATGCAGTCGCTGCAGACCGCCGCTCAGGCGATGCGCGACCCATCGGTGTGGGCGAACGCCCAGACCGTGACGTCGTCGAACCCGACCGCCGTGTCCGCGGTGCTGACCGGCGGCGCGGCCGCCGGCGGCTTCCAGATCGGCATCCAGCGGCTGGCGTCCGCCGACCAGGTGACGCAGCGGACGAGCCTCGCGACGGCGAGCGCCGACGACGTCCTCCACATCAAGGTGGGCGCGGGCGCGAGCGCCGATGTCAACGATCTCGGCCGGCGACACGCTGACGACGATCGCGAGCAAGATCAACGCGAACCAGAACTCCCAGGTGTACGCGTCGGTGATCAACAACAAGCTCGTCCTCTCGGGCCAGGTCACCGGCGCGGCGAACACGATCGCCGTCACGAGCGACAACACGCTCGCCTCCGACCTCGGGATGACCCAGTCGCTCACGGCCAACGACGCGGCCTACACGATCAACGGCCAGTCGATGACGAGCGCCTCGAACATCGTCTCGAACGGCCTGGCAGGCGTCACCCTCACGCTGAACGGCACGACCGCGAGCGACTCGACCTTGGTGGTCAGCGCCCCGTCGCCGAGCACGAGCAACATCACGAGCGCGATCCAGAACTTCGTCAGCGCCTACAACTCGACGGTCGACCTGATCTACGGCTACGTCAACGACCCGAAGGTCGCGAACCCGAGCACCGACGCGCAGCGCGAGGCGGGCATGCTCCAGGGCGACCCGCAGCTGCTCTCGATCCTGTCCAACCTGCGCGAGTCGGTCGACGACGTCGATGAGCGGCGCGACCGGGCGGCATGAGCTATCTCGGCACCGTCGGCCTCTCGACCGGCGCAGCCGTCGGCTCCGGCACCATCAGCCAGGACTCGCTCGAGGGCAAGATCACGCTCGACACGACCAAGCTCTCCTCGGCGCTTGCGAGCAACTTCAACGGCGTGAAGGCGCTCTTCACGAACGCCACCGGCAGCTACGCGTCCGAGGGGCTCTCGCAGCGGATGGACGACCTCGTGAACCCGCAGGCCGGCGCCAACGGCGTGCTCTCGGGCCGGATCACGTCCGGAGGCCTCGCTGATCCAGCAGTACTCGCAGCAGATCGCCGACATCGAGCAGCGGGTGACGCTGCACGAGGCGGCGCTGCGCACGCAGTTCACGAACATGGAGACGGCGGTCGCCCAGCTGCAGTCCACGAGCTCCGCGCTCGGCGGCACGACGTCTCGACGAAGACCGGCTGAGCCGACCGCCTGGCAGCCGCTCAAGCGGCCGCGGCGACGGCCGATTACCGATCGCCCAGTCCCCCCCGAACGGTGAGCCACATGAACCCGCACGACGCCAAGCGAGCCTACACCGAGTCCGCCGTCCTGACCGCCCCGCCCGAGCGCCTCGTGGTCATGCTGTACGACGGCGCGATCCGCTTCCTGAACCAGTCGGCGGTCGCGATGCGGGCCGGGAACCAGCGAGTGTTCCTCGATCGGGTGCAGCGCGGCGAGGCGATCATCACCGAGCTCAACCTGACGCTCGACATGAGCCAGGGCGAGGTGGCCGAGCGGCTGCGGGCGATCTACCAGTTCTGCAACGTCCACCTGACCGCCGCCACGGTCGAGCGCGACCCGCGCAAGATCGACGACGTCGTGCGCCTCCTGTCCGAGCTGCGCGAGGCCTGGCAGCAGATCGCCGCCGCCCCGCCCGCCGCGGCCGCCGCCGTCGCCTAGCCGTGTCGACGCCGAGCACCGCACCGTACCTGGCGCTGCTCTCGCTCACGCGCTGCGAGCGCGACCTGATCGCCGCCGGCGACTGGGACGGCGTCGTCACGCTCGGCGCCGAGCGCGCGCAGATCGTCGCGACGCTCCCGGCGCAGGCTCCGGCCGAGGCGCGCCGACCTGGTCGCAGAGACGCTCGCGATCATGCAGACCAACCTGGCAAACGCGGTCGCCACGCGCGACCGCACCCGCGCCACGCTGCACCACATGGCCGACGGCCGCCGCGCGCTGCACGCCTATGCCGGCACCGCCACGGGCGGCAGCGTCGACACCCGCCGCTGAGCCGCGGGTCCTGCTCAAGTCCGGCAGAGCCGGCGTCGATGACCATGGTGCCCGCAAGGATCGCGGGCGACCGATGCCCAAGGATGGGTTCTTCCGTAAGGTGAAGGGACCCGCAAGGTGGACCTGTTCGATACCTCCATCGTGGGCGTTGAGAAGGCGATGCAGGGCTCTCTGCTGCGACAGCAGGTGCTCGCGAACAACATCGCGAACGCCAACACTCCCGGCTTCCAGCGCTCCGACGTGGACTTCCAGTCGGCGCTCGCGCAGGCGTTCTCGTCGGGCGACGCCGACGCCGGCCCAGATCCAGCAAGTCTCGTTCCAGCCGCAGACCGACGCGAGCGGCGCCATGCAGGTCGACGGCAACTCGGTCGACATCGACACCGAGATGGCCGACCTGTCCGAGAACACGCTCGACTACCAGGCGCTCGACTCGGTCATGGGCACCCGGATGTCGATCCTGAAGACCGCGATCGGGAGCACCTCCTAATGGGCATCTTCGACTCACTCAACGTCTCCGCGTCGGGCATGACCGCCACCGCAGCTGTGGATGGACGTCGTCGCCGAGAACCTCGCCAACGCCGACACCACGAAGGCCGCCAACGGCCAGCCGTACCGGCGCAAGGAGATCGTCCTCGAGCAGGCCGCGCCCAGCTTCGGCGAGGTGCTCGGCGGCGTCCAGGTCAAGGGCATCGTCGACGACCCGAGCCCGCCGAAGATGGTCTACGACCCCGGCAACCCGGACGCGACAAGCAGGGCTACGTGACCATGCCGAACGTCAACCCGGTCACCGAGATGGTCGACCTGATCTCGGCCAGCCGCGGCTACGAGGCCAACGTGACCGCCATGAACGCGGCCAAGCAGATGTTCTCCAAGACCTTCGACGTGCTCCGCTGATGCAGATCCCCGCGGTCACCTCGGCCCTCACGGGCGTCTCGGGCCTCTCCGGCTCGGGCCTCGGCGGCGTGGGCAGCGTCACCGGCTCGGGCTCCGGCTCGGGCTCGGGCTCCGGCGGCTTCGGATCGGCCCTGACCAGCGCCATCTCGAGCCTCAACCAGTCGCAGAACACAGCCTCGTCCGACTCGGTGGCGCTCGCCACCGGCCAGGCCAGCGACGTCACCTCGGTTGTCACGGACGTCGAGAAGGCCAACCTCGAGATGCAACTGGCCGTTCAGGTCCGCAACAAGGCTGTCGATGCGTACGAGGAAATCATGCGGATGCAGATCTAGCCCGCGCCACCGCCCCGCCCCACCCCCCCAACCCCCCGCCCTCACCCCCCGCCTCATATGCCCAAGATCGCAAGCGTCAAGGACACCTGGAAGAGCATCGAACCACGCGGCCAGCTCACGATGGTCGTGTCGTTCCTGCTCATCGTGGTCACCGCCTACTTCCTCTTCAACTACGCCACGCAGCCGAGCTACACGACGCTGCAGACCGGCCTCTCGCCGACGCAGACCAACCGCGTCACGCAGGCCCTGGCGGGCGCCGGCGTCGCCTACAAGGTGGGCAACGGCGGCACCGAGGTGAGCGTCGTCTCCAGCCAGCTCTCGGCCGCCCAGGTCGCGCTCGGCTCGGCCGGCGTCGGCCCCGGCTCGCAGCCCGGCCTCGCCAACTTCACGAAGACCAGCCTGGGTACGACCAACTTCCAGCAGCAGGCGATGTACCAGCTCGGCCTCGAGGGCGACATCGAGCGCCAGATCGAGAGCATCACGGGCGTCAGCTCCGCACAGGTGCAGATCGTCATGCCCAACGACACGCTGTTCGCCGACCAGTCCTCGCAGGCGACCGCGTCGGTGCTCCTGAACACCGACACGACGTTCGACCCGGCCGCGGTCAGCGGCATCGCCCACATGGTCGCCTCCGGCGTCCAGGGGCTCGCGGCGCAGAACGTGACGATCACCGACCAGACCGGCACGATGCTCTGGCCCGCCGGCGGCGCCGGTGCCGACGGAACGCCCGGTGCGACCTCGAAGCTGGCCGTCCAGCAGAGCTACGACTCCCAGATCGCCGCGCAGATGAACGCGCTGCTCCTGCAGACGCTCGGTGCCGGCAAGGGCCAGGCGCAGGTCAGCTCCGACCTGAACATCGATCAGGTCTCCAACGACTCGGTCAAGTACGACGGCACCAAGGTGCCGCTGCAGACCCAGGTCACCAAGGAGAACCTGCAGTCGGCCAACGGCGGCACGTCCGGCGTCGCCGGCGTCGCGGGCAACATCCCGCCGATCTCCTACCCGGCCGGCAGCAGCAAGAACGGCCCCGGCACCGTGTACCTGAACACGAGCGGCAACACCACGTACGGCGTCAACAAGACGGTCAGCCACACCGTCGTCGCGCCGGGCGCGGTGAACCAGCTCCACGTCGCGCTGCTCGTCGACTCGTCGGTGCCCGCGAAGGCACAGTCGGCGCTGCAGGCGACCGTGGCCACGCATGGTCGGCCTCACCCCCAGCGCGGCGACACGATCTCGATGGCGAGCGTGCCGTTCCAGAAGCAGGCCGCCGCGACCGGCGCCGCCGCCGGCCCGCTCGCGATGATCGGCGTCTCGAGCCCGCTCGCCCTCGTCCGCGACGCGCTGATCGGCCTCGCCGCGATCGTCTTCCTCTTCCTCATCCGCCGCAACCTGAAGCGCCGCGAGGGCGAGGCGCGCTTCGCCGAGCCGACCTGGCTGCGCGAGATCACGCACGCGACGCCGATCGCCGAGCTCGAAGCCGCCGCCGGGCGGTCGGTGCCCTCGGCCTCGGTGCAGCACCGCGAGATCATGCAGAAGGAAGCCGAGGAGATCGTCCGGCGCCAGCCCGAGCACGTCGCCATCCAGGTGCAGCAATGGATGAACGAGTAGCCAGCGGCATGAACGGCCGCCGCAAGGCCGCGATCCTCTGCGTCTCGCTCGGCCCGCGCGGCGCCGCCGAGGTCTTCCGGCACCTGCCGGACGACATGATCGAGCAGCTCACGGTCGAGATGGCGCGCACGCCGACCGTCGACCCCGAGCACGCCAGCATGGTGCTCGAGGAGGTCGTCGACGCTCGCGTACGCCCGCGGCTACATCGCCGAGGGCGGCGCTGCGCTTCGCGCGCGAGGTGCTCGAGCAGGCGCGTCGGCGCCGACGCGCGCCGGCGAGATCCTGGAGCGGCTGTCGGCCGTCATCGAGGCGACGCCGTTCGAGTTCCTGCGCGGCACGCCGCCCGACCAGATCGCCGCGTTCCTGCGCAACGAGCACCCGCAGACGATCGCGCTCGTGCTCGCCAACCTGCCCACCACCGACGCTCGCGGCGAAGGTGATGGAGCTGCTCGCGCCCGAGCTGCAGGCCGACGTCGCCGATGCGCATCGCCTCGATGGGGCAGACCTCGCCGGACGTCGTCAAGGAGGTCGCGCGCGTGATGGAGCGCAAGCTCGAGACGCGTCGCTCCAGCACGAGTACGCGGCCGCCGGCGGCGTGCAGCTCGCTCGCCGCGATCCTCAACGCCGCCGACCGCGCCACCGAGCGCAACATCCTCGAGCACCTCGCAGGAGGACGACCCCGAGCTCGCCGACGAGGTGCGCGCGCTGCTCTTCGTCTTCGAGGACATCCTCAAGCTCGACGACCGCTCGATCCAGCTCGTGCTCAAGGAGGTCGACACGAAGGATCTCGGCGCTCGCCCTGCGCGGCGCCAGCGACGAGGTGCAGGAGCGGATCCTGGCCAACATGTCCCAGCGCGGCGCCGAGATGCTCCGCGAGGAGATGGAGTTCATGCCGCCGCAGCGCCGCAGCGTCGTCGAGGAGGCGCAGTCGAAGATCGTCGCCGTCGTGCGCAGGCTCGAGGACGCCGGCGAGATCGTCATCTCGCGCGGCGGCGAGCGACGAGGACGAGCTCATTGGCTGAGCATCGTTCGAGTTCCCGGCGCTCGAGGCGCCCGCCTAGCCTGATCGCCGACGGCGGCATCGCCCGAGGAGCACCTGGCGGCGCTCGGCGCGGAGGCGCGAGCGGCGCGGCTACGAGGAGGGTCTGCGCCGCGGCCTCGCCGAGGCGCGCGCGCAGGCCGACCGACGCGCTCGCGGCGGTCGCCGAGGCCGAGCAGGCGCTCGCGGCGATGCGCGACGACTACCTCGCCCGGGCCGAGGCGGCCGCGGTCGAGCTCGCGGTCGCGCTCGCCGAGAAGATCGTCGGCGCCGCGCTCGACGTGCGAGCCCGAGCTCGGTGCTCGGCGTCGTCGCCGGCGCGCTCCTGCGCACCGCCGACCGCGACCAGCTCGTGCTCGAGGTGAACCCGGCCGACGTCGAGCTCGTCCGCGACGCCGCCTCGGAGCTCGCCGCGCGGCTCGGCGGGCTCGACCGCTGGACGTCGTCGCCGAGCGCCGCGTCGGCCGCGGCGGCTGCGTCGTGCGCACCGAGGAGGGCGAGATCGACGCCCGGATCGACGACGCAGCTCGATCGCGTGCGCCGAGATCGTCGCCGAGGCGCGCACCGCGCCCGACCGCGCCGGTGCGGAGCCCGACGGTGGCTGACGCCGTCGCCGACCGCCCCCTGGCCGCGTACGCACGGGCGATCGCCGAGGCCGACCTGCGTGCCGCCGCGGCCGCGTCGCCAACCTGATCGGCCTCGTGATCGAGGCCACCGGCCTGCGCGCCGAGGTCGGCGAGCTGCTGCACGATCGCCGGCGGCCGCAACCGCGCCCCGGTGCCGGCCGAGGTGGTCGGCTTCCGCGACGGGCGCACGCTGCTGATGCCGCTCGGCGAGCATGCGCGGGATCGGCCCCGGGCACGCGTCGTCGAGCCGACCGGCGGGCCGTTTCGCGTCGCCGTCGGCGACGCAGCTGCTCGGACGCGTGCTCGACGGCCTCGGCCGGCCGATCGACGGCGGCCCCGCCGATCGGCGGCGGCGACGCCGCGCGCGGTCGCCGGCCGCCGCCGTCGCCGCTGCGCCGCGCCGCGGATCGAGCGAGCGGCTCGAGCTCGGCGTGCGCGCGCTCGACACGCTCGTCCCCTGCGGCCGCGGCCAGCGCCTCGGCATCTTCGCCGGCTCGGGCGTCGGCAAGTCGTCGCTGCTCGGCATGATCGCGCGCGCGACGCACGGCCGACGTCAACGTGATCTGCCTCGTCGGCGAGCGCGGCCGCGAGGTGCGCGAGTTCGTCGAGCGCGACCTCGGCGACGCGCTCGGCGCGCTCGGTCGTCGTCGTCGCGACCTCCGACCAGCCCGCGCTCGTGCGCATCAAGGCCGCGTTCGTCGCGACCACGATCGCCGAGCACTTCCGCGACGCAGGGCAACGACGTGCTGCTGATGATGGACTCGCTCACGCGCTTCGCGATGGCCCAGCGCGAGATCGGCCTCGCGATCGGCGAGCCGCCGGCGACGCGCGGCTACACGCCGAGCGTGTTCGCGATGCTGCCGCGGCTGCTCGAGCGCGCGGGCACGGCCGGCGCGCGGCTCGATCACCGGCCTCTACACCGTGCTCGTCGAGGGCGACGACATGAACGAGCCGGTCGCCGACGCGGCGCGCGTCGATCCTCGACGGCCACTGCGTGCTCTCGCGCGACGCTCGCCCACCGCAACCACTACCCGGCGATCGACGTGCTGCAGTCGGTCTCGCGCCTGGCCGGCGAGGTGACGTCGCCCGACGTGCGCGACGCCGCCGGCGCGCTGCGCGAGACGCTCGCGGTCTACCGCGCGAAGGAGGATCTGATCACGATCGGCGCCTACAGCCCGGGCGCGGACGCCGGCGTCGACGACGCGATCGCCAAGCTGCCGCAGATCGACGCGCTTCCTGCGCCAGGGCCGACGAGGGCGCCGATGCCGCCGACACCGACCTGCGCCTGCTCGAGCTGATGGCCGACCGCGCGAGCGGCGGCGGCGCCCTCAGCGTACTTGTCGATCCTCCAGCAGACACCGCTTCATTTGCATCTACGAGCGTCGATTACCTGAACGCAAACCGTATGCTGGAGGCCTGATGTCCACCGAAGAGACCACACGGCAGCTGGTGATCTTCTCGCTCGGAAGCGAGGAGTACGCACTCCCGATCACCCGCGTGCAGGAGATCATCCGCTACACGGAGCCTCGCAGCGTGGCGTCGCAGACGCCCTGGATCCGCGGCGTCATCAACCTCCGCGGCAAGATCGTGCCCGTGTGCGACCTGGCCGAGCGGCTCGGCCTGGCGCTCGAGCGGCCCGAGGCCGCCAAGATCGTGATCGTCGAGACCGCCGTCGGCACCGCCGGCGTCATCGTCGACGACGTCGACGAGGTGCTGACCGTCTCGCCCGAGCAGCTCGAGGACGTCCCCACGGCCGACACCGGCTACGTCGACGCGATCGCCAAGGTCGGCGACCGGCTCTGCATCCTGCTGAATCCGGACGGCCTGTTCGCAGGCGTCGAGATCGCCGCGTAGCCACTCCGCGCAGTTCTGGGGACAGGCCCAACAATCGCGGACGGCGCTCGTGGTTCCACCGCCACCGTCCTCGATTGTTTACGGGCCTGTCCCCGGCCTTCGCTTGGCGGGTCCCTCCCCACTTCCTGGTATCCGCGTCCGCAGGCGCGATCGGGCCCTGTGGGGCTGCAATTCGCACCCCCGGCTGCCGATAACGGGTGAGTCCCGCCATGACCTCCCAGACCCCCGCCTTCTCAAAGCCCATCCGCGTCGTCGTCGCCGACGACTCGGCGTTCATGCGCCGGCTGATCTCGGACGCGCTCACCGAGCGCGGCGCGCAGGTCGTCGGTGTGGGCCGCGACGGCGACGAGGCGCTCGCGCTGTGCGCCCAGCACCGCCCCGACGTGCTCTCGCTCGACCTCGCGATGCCCGGCCTGGACGGCATCGGCGTGCTGCGCGAGCTGCGCCGCATCGGCTCGCCCGATCCCGGTCGTCGTCGTCTCGGCCTTCTCCCCGGCACACGGGGCGCGCGCGGTCGACGCGCTGGCCGAGGGCGCGGTCGAGCTGGTCGCCAAGCCTTCCGGAAGCGCGCTTGCCTCGGGCTTCTTCCGCGAGCTCGACGACAAGATGTGCCTGCGCGGCGCTGTCGTGCCGCCCGCGTGCCGCCGCTCGTGCCCGCCCCGCCCGCGCCTCGCGCGCCCGGCGCCGGCGCGGGTGCCGCTGCGCAGGGCCGGCGCCGCGCGCGCCGTCGTGATCGCCTGCTCGACCGGCGGGCCGAAGGCGCTCGCGAGCTGATCCCCGCCCTTCCGCCGGCGCTCGGGAGCGGCGCGGTGATCGTCCAGCACATGCCCCCGGGCTTCACGGCCTCGCTCGCCACCCGGCTCGACCGCGCCTCCGGCCTGAACGTGCGCGAGGCGCGCGGCGGCGAACGGCTCGACGCCGTCGACGGCGCTGGTCGCCCCGGGCGGCCGCCACCTGCGCCTGCGCGACGGCGGCCTCGTCGCGCCTGTCGCGACGAGCCCGAGGTCGGCGGCCTGCGTCCCCGCGCCGACATCACGATCCGCGACGCCGCGCGCCGTCTTCGGCGAGCGCCTGCTGCTGGTCGTGCTCACCGGCATGGGCAAGGACGGCCTCGAGGGAGCGCGCGAGGTGCGCGCGTCGGCGGCCGCATCCTGGTCGAGGCCGAGTCCACCTGCACCGTGTACGGGATGCCCCGCGCCGTCGCCGAGGCGGGCCTGGCCGACGTCGCAGCTGCCGCTGCACGAGCTGCACGAGGCGATCGCGGCGGAGGCGGGCTGATGTCGCAGCCGGCATTCCAGCGCGACGACTACATCGACTTCTGCGAGGGCGTGCGCCGGCTCACCGGCATCGACCTGGCCCAGTACAAGCGCCCGCAGATGGAGCGCCGCATCCGCTCGTTCGCCGATCGCAAGGGCATGCCCGCGCTGCCCGGCCTACCTGGCCGCGCTGACCGCCGACCGCAAGGCGCTCGACGAGTTCCTCGACCGGATGACGATCAACGTCTCCCAGCTCTGGCGCAACCCCGAGCAGTGGACGCGCCTGCAGCAGACGATCCTGCCCGAGCTCGCCCGCACCGGGTCGATCACGCGCCTGGAGCGCCGGCTGCTCGTACGGGGCCGAGGCCTACACCCTGGCCGCCGTCTGCCGCGAGGTCGCCCCCGGCTGCCGGGTCGAGATCCACGGCTCGGACATCGACCCGCGCATGGTCGAGCGCGCGCGCGAAGGCCGCTTCAGCGCCGACGACGCCCGCTCCGCGCCCCACGGCCGCCATCGAGCGCTGGTTCGACCACGACGGCGACGGCTGGCGGGCCAAGGCTGAGCTGCGGATGGTCACCAAGTTCGCCACCGGCGACCTGCTGCGCGACACGCCGCCCGCCGCGCGCTTTGACCTGATCCTGTGCCGCAACGTCGTCATCTACTTCACCGAGCCCGTGCGCGACCGCCTGCACGAGCTGATGGTCGGCGCGCTGCGCCCCGGCGGCTACCTGATGATCGGCTCGAGCGAGCGCGTGTCCTCACCCCGGCCCTCGGCCTGGAGAGCTCCCACCCCTTCATCTACCGGAAGGTCTGATGGACACCTCTGAGTACATCGGGATGTTCCTCGCCGAGAGCCGTGAGCACCTGCAGACGCTCAACCTGGCCGTCATCCGCATCGAGGAGACGCCGTACGACGGCGAGACGATCGACGAGATCTTCCGCATCGCGCACTCGCTGAAGGGCATGAGCGCGCACCATGGGCTTCGCGCGCATCGCCGCGCTCACCCACACGATGGAGGACGTGTTCGAGATGCTGCGCGGCCGCACCGGCGCCCTCGAGCGGACGCGTGATCGACGTGCTGCTGCGAGTGCCTCGACGCGCCTCGAGGCCGCCGTCGAGTCGATCGAGCGCGACGGCGACGAGCAGCTCGACCCGACCGCGCTGATCGCCCGCCTGAGCGAGCTCGTGCGCCACCCGTCCGAGGCCGCCGCCCGTCGCGGCCGCGCCCGCAGCGGCCGCGCGCCGGGTCTGCCCGAGGCCGTCGCCGCCTTCACCGCCGACGTCCCGCTCGTGCGGGTGACCGTCGCGCTCGCCGCCGACGTGCTGATGCCCGCCGTGCGCGCCTACATGGTGCTCTCGGCCGTCGCCGACCACGGCGAGATGGTCTGGAGCATCGCCCGACCGCCGACGAGGTCGACACCTTCGCCGGGTCGGCCGTCGAGGCCTGGGTCGCGACCGAGCACGAGCCGGCCACGCTCGAGGCGGCGGTCGCGCGCCGTGCCCGACGTCGACACCGTGACCGTCGAGCACGCGCAGACGTCCGCCGAGCCCGCCGAGCCCGAGCCGTCCCCGAGGCCCGACCGAGGCCGCGCCGGCATCCGCCGAGAGCGCCGCCCCCGCCGCCGCTTCCGCCCCGGCCGCACCGTCCACGCGGCGCCGACGGCCCGGTCGACCGCCGCGACGGTGCGCGTCGACGCCGAGCGGCTCGACCAGCTCATGCACTAGATGGGCGAGCTCGTCGTGCACCGCACCCGGGTCGAGTCGCTCGCCGCCGGGTCGGGCATCGAGGGCCTGGCCGAGGCGGTGCAGGACCTCACCCGCAGCTCGCAGGCGCTGCAGGCGCTCGTGATGCAGGTGCGGATGATCGCGGTCGACGCCGTCTTCATGCGCTTCCCCCGGCTCGTCCGCGACCTGTCGGCCAAGATGGACAAGCAGGTCGACCTCGTGCTGACCGGCCGCGAGACCGAGCTCGACCGCACGGTCGTCGACGCGCTGGGCGACCCGCTCGTGCACCTCGTGCGCAACTCGCTCGACCACGCCCTCGAGTCGCCGGCCGAGCGCGAGGCCGCGGGCAAGCCGGCCACCGGCGTGCTCGAGATCTCCGCCCGCCACGCCGGCGGCAACGTCGTCATCACCGTCCGCGACGACGGCCGCGGCATCGATCCCGCCCGGGTCGCCGCCAAGGCCTGCGAGCGCGGGCTGATCGCGCCCGACGCCGTCGACTCGATCGACATGGCCCGCGCGATCGAGCTGCTGTTCACCCCCGGCTTCTCGACCGCCGACCAGACCAGCGACATCTCCGGCCGCGGGGTCGGCATGGACGCGGTGCGCACGGCCCTGCGCGGCCTCGGCGGCGCGGTCGTCATGACCTCCGAGAAGGGCGTCGGCACCACCGTCCAGGTGCGGCTGCCGCTGACGCTCGCGATCATGCCGGCGCTGCTCGTCGAGTCGGGCGCGGTGCCGTTCGCCATCCCGCTCGAGCGGGTCGAGCGCACGCTCAACCTCGCGCGACCAGACGGTGCGGTCGGTGACCGGCAAGCGCATGCTGGTGCTCTCCGACGGCGTGCTGCCGCTGATCGATCTCTCCGAAGCGCTCGGCCACGAGGCATCGCCCGACGCCTCGTTCGTCGTCATCGCGCGGGGCGCCGAGCGGCGCCTGGCGCTGGTGGTCGAGCAGCTCGTCGGCCAGCGCGAGCTGGTGACGCGACCGCTGCCCGCCGAGGCGGGATCGCAGACCTGCCTGTCGGGCGGCGCGGTGCTCTCGGACGGGACGATCAGCCTGATCGTGGACTGCGACGCGCTGGCCGAGACCGGCGGCGCCGGCCGCAGGCCGGGACCGGCTTCCGAACTTGCAAACGCGGCATGAGGAGCGTGAAATGGAACTGAATGACATGCAGCTCGACGGGCTGCGTGAGATCTCCAATATCGGCTCGGGCACCGCCGCGACGGCGCTCTCCAGCATGCTCGGGCGCACGGTCGACCTGACGGTGCCGCGGGCGCTCGCGCTCGACCTGGCGGACGCGGTCGACGCCGTCGGCTCGCCCGAGGACGACGTCACCGCAGTGGTGCTCGGCGTCACCGGCGACCTGAGCGCCACCGTCGTCCTGCTCTTTGACCCGACGAGCGCCGCGACGCTGTGCACGCTCCTCGGCGTCGACCCGGCCGACCCCGAGATGGCCCTCTCCGCCCTGGGCGAGATCGGCAACATCCTGGGCAGCTCCTACGTCGGCGCGATGGGCCAGATGGCCGGCCTCGACCTCGAGCCGACGCCGCCCGTGGCGCTCGCCGACATGCTCGGCGCGATCGTCGCCACCGTGCTCGCGTCGACCGCGATGGACACCGATCTCGCGCTCCTGCTCGACTCCGAGATGCTGGTCGAAGGCGCCGAGTGCACCTTCGGCGTCCTGTTCGTCCCCAACGCGGACGGCGTCGACCGTCTGCTCACCGGCCTCGGCCTCGGGGAGGCCGCGTAACCGTGATGTTCACCCTCGCGCACCGACCTGACGGAGGCATGCGATGGCCGACCTGATGGCACGCATGGCCGAGATCGCCGTGTCCCGCCACGAGGCCGACGTCCTGGTCGCGCTCGGCCTGGGCTCGTGCATCGGCGTCGCGCTGCTCGACCGCACGTCGTACGTCGCCGGCCTCGCACACGTCGTGCTGCCCGAGTCGCGCGACGGCACCACGGTGCCCGGCAAGTTCGCCGACACCGCCGTCCCGGAGCTCCTGCGCCAGGTGATCGGGCTCGGCGCCGCCAAGCCGCGCCTGACCGCCGTCCTCGTCGGCGGCGCGCAGATGTTCGCGTCCGGCACGAGCGGCTCGCTCGACATCGGGCGGCGCAACGAGCAGGCCGTGCGCACCGCGCTCGCCGTCGCCGGGATCACGATCACCGCCGCCGTGACCGGCGGCAGCTCGGGCCGCACCATGCGCGTCCACCTCGGCCCCGGCCTCGTCACCTGCAAGGCGGCGGGCAGCACCGAGGAGCCGATCGCCAGCCGTGTCAACTCCGTCCTCAAGGCAGCCGCATGAACGACGTCCTCTCAAACGATCAGGTCGCCGCACTCGTCGAGGCCGCCCGCGCGGGCAACGTGCCCGCCGACGAGCCCGCGACGCCGAAGCGGCGCGCGCCGCGCGTGCGCGACATCGACTTCTCCCGTCCGAGCAAGTTCGCGATCGACCAGCTGCGCCGGCTCGAGCGCGCACACGAGGCGTGCTGCCGCACGCTCGCGACCCGCCTCGGCACCGAGCTGCTGGCGCCGGTCGAGATGGACGTGCTCGGCATCGACCAGCTGACCTGGTCGTCCGCGATCAACCAGATCCCCCAGCCGTCGGTGTTCTGCGTGATCGAGTGCAAGCCGCTGGGTACCCAGGTGCTCATGAGCGCCGAGCTCAGCCTGATGCTGCGCCTGGTCGAGCGGCTGCTGGGCAGCACCGTGTCGGCCAAGACCACCAAGCCGCGCGAGCTGACCGAGATCGAGACGGCGCTCGTGTCGCGCGTCTTCACGACCGTGCTCGAGCACCTGTCGGTGACCTGGGCCGAGCTGACGGACGTCACGATGGAGCAGCGCGCGATCGAGTCGCAGCCCGCCAACGTGAACCTCGCGCCCGCCGAGCGAGCCGACGCTGATGCTGACGATGGAGGTGCGGCTCGACAAGACGTCGTCCACCATGGCGCTCGTGATCCCGCACCGATCGGTCGAATCGGTGCTCGGACGGCTGTCCGCCAGCCAGTACGGCGACACGGTCGTCGACCCGGGCGCGACCGAGGCCATGCGCGCCGGCCTCGCGGCGGTCAACGTCGAGATCCGGGCCGAGGTCGCGTCGACCGAGCTGACGCTCGACGAGGTGCTCGCGCTCCAGCCCGGCCAGGTGCTGCGCTTCGGCGTCCCCGCCGCGAGCGGCGTGCGCCTGTTCGCCGGCCGCGTGCCCGCGCACCGCGCCCAGCCGGGCCGCAACGGCAACTACCGCGCCGTCCAGGTGATCGGCAAGCCGGGGGAGGCGGAGTGACCACCGAAGAGGCCCTCATCCAGCTGGCCGAGTCGACCGGCAGCCGCGATCGAGCAGGTGCTCGAGATCGTGAGCTCGGCGAAGATCGAGCGCAGCCACGTCGCGGTCGTCCCGAGCGGCGAGTCGCCCCTGCGCTCGATCCCCGTGCCGGCCGTCGCCGCCAACGTCTCCTACGTGCACGGCGTCACCGGCGGCAACATCTTCGTCATGACCCGCCTCGGCGTCCGCCGGCTGGCCGCGGCCATGATGGGCATGGATGCGATGGAGGTGACGGACTCCGAGGAGCTGTCCGAGCTCGACCTGTCCGCCGCCGGCGAGGCGATGAACCAGATGATGGCCGCCGCGGCCGGCGCGACCGCGACCGTGCTCGGCGAGGAGGTCGAGATCTCGCCTCCGGAGACGCGGTTCTTCGCCACTCCGGCCGAGGCCGCTGACGCCTACGACCTGACACCGCACGTCACCACCGTCGGCTTCACGCTCCTCGGCGAGCCGTGCCGGCTCGTGCAGCTCGTGCCGAACGCGTTCGTGGTGCGCATGAAGGGCGCATTCGACGAGATCGCCGCGCAGGCGGCCGCCACCGACCGCCACCGGCCCGAGCCGGGCGAGCGCATCTCGTCCGACGCCGTCCGCTCGGTGCCCGTCCGCGTCTGGGCCGAGCTCGGCCGCACGCACATGCCGGTCGGCCGCGCGGTTGGCCTGGCGACCGGCGCCGTGGTCGAGCTCGACCGCGCACCCGACGATCCGGTCGACCTGTTCGTCAACGGCCGCCTGTTCGGCACCGGCCGGCTGCTGCTGGTCGAGGACGAGTGGGCGGTGCGGATCGAGACCGTGCTCCCGGCGGCAAACACCTTCCCTGAATCCGATGAATCACACCAAGGAGGAACCAGCTGATGGCACGCGTGCTGATTGTTGACGATGCCGCGTTCATGAGGAAGATGCTCGGCGACGTGCTCGCGAAGGGCGGGCACGAGGTGATCGGCGAGGGCGCCAACGGCGCCGAGGCGATCACCCAGTACCAGTCGCTGCGCCCCGACATCATGACGCTCGACATCACCATGCCCGAGAAGGACGGCCTGGCCGCCCTGCGCGAGATCCTGACGCTCGAGCCGAGCGCCAAGATCATCATGTGCTCCGCCCTGGGCCAGGAGTCGAAGGTGCTCGAGGCGATCAAGTCCGGCGCCAAGGACTTCGTCGTCAAGCCCTTCCAGCCCGACCGCGTGCTCGACGCGATCGGCAAGGCCCTCGGGTAACCGGCGCCTCAGATCCCCAGCCTCAATCACAAGGATCCGGCGCCGATTACCCATGCGGGGCCCGCAGTGCAAGCCGGCCCCGACCCCGAGTCCGGCGCTGATCCGGACATGAAACGACACTGATGCGAAAATCGTTCACCTTCAATCTCGAGCCCGTCCGCGCTCTCCGCGAGCAGGTCGAGCACCAGGCCCAGGAGCAGCTGGCCACCGAGCTGGCCCTGCAGGCCCGGCGGAAGTCGGCTCACGACGACGCCGCCCGCCGCGCCAAGGCGGCGCTGCACGCCCGCACCCCCTCCCACGGCTCGACCGTGACGGGGCACGAGCTGCACGCCCGCGAGGCCTATGCCACCCGGGCCGAGCGCGAGTGCGATGCCGCCCGCCAGGAGCTCACCGCCTCCGAGCAGCAGGTCGAGCACAGCCGGGGACGGCTCGTCGAGGCCGGCCGCGACCGCGAGGTGCTCGAGCGGCTGAAGCGCCGGCGCGCCTCCGAGCACGCGCATGCGCTCGCCAAGGCCGAGGAGCAGTCGCTCGCCGAGATCGCGCTCGTCTCGCACCTGCGCAACCGGGAGAGGCACGCCGCATGAGCCTCGACACGGCCATCGCCCAGATCGACCAGGTGTTCTCGCTGCAGGCCAGCCTGCAGGCGAGCTTCCCGGCGCTCTCCTCCTCCGCGCCCACCGGCACCTCGAGCTTTGCCCAGGTGCTGAGCTCGCGGACGACGCCCTCGGCCGCCTCGCTCGGCGCCGGTGTCCCCGCGGCCGCCGCACCCTACGCCGCCGACATCCAGGCCGCCGCGCAGAAGTACGACGTGCCGACAGCCCTGATCGCGGCCGTGATCCAGCAGGAGTCTGGGTTCAACCCGAGCGCGCAGAGCGGTGCGGGCGCCGGTGGGCTGATGCAGCTCATGCCGGCAACGGCGCGCGGCCTCGGCGTCACGGACGTCAACGACCCCGCCCAGTCGATCGACGGCGGCACGCACTACCTGCGCGACCAGCTCGACCGCTTCGGCGGCAACGTGCAGCTCGCGCTCGCGGCGTACAACGCCGGCCCCGGCGCGGTCGCCTCCTACGGCGGCGTCCCGCCCTATCCCGAGACTCAGAGCTACGTCTCCGACGTGCTCGCAAACTACGCCCGCTACTCGGGCGGTTCCGCGCAACCCACATCGATAGGACGCATCACATGAACGACCCCGTGAACGCCGTCGCGGTCTCGACCGCGCCGGCGCAGGCGCCGCCAAAACGCGGCGACGACCCGCCGGCGGGCGCCTTCGAAGAGGCGCTCGGATCGGCGGCGGCGACCGAATCGCCACCGCCCGGCGCAACCGCCAGCAAGGCCCGGACCGCAGGTGCGGAGGGCAAGAAGGCCGAAGGCGACTCCTCCGGCCACACCGCCACCGGCGACCCGGTGAGCCCCGACCAGCCCGCGCCGGCCGGCGCAGCGATGAGCCCGCTCATGGCGCTCCTCGCCGCTCCTGCGGCACCGGCGGGCACTCCGGCACCGGCCTCCCCGGCCGCGGCCGCGCCCCTGCCGACCGCCGGCGCACCGGCACAGGCGCCGGGCGCACCGCAGGCGGCCGCAGGCGCGGCACCGCTCGCGGCTCCGGCGGCGGCGACGACGCCGGCCCCGGCCGCCCCGCGGTCGGGCCAGACGCCCGTCGCACCGCAGCCCGCCGCACCCAGGACGGCGGCCACCGGCCGCCCGGCAACCGCCGCCGCCGGCACCGCGCACCGCGCCGGCGCCGGCCGCGGCACCCGATCCGCTTCCGCAGGCAGGCAACGCCGCCGGTGCAACACCGCCTGGCCAGCCGGCCACCGCAGCCGTCGCGGCGGCCTCCACCGTCGCAGCTCCCGCCCAGCCGAAGCCGGCCGGCGCCCCGCAGCGCCCAGCCCGTTCGGTGGGCACCGGCCCGGCCGCGGCGGCTCCCGTCGCCGCGCGAGCGGCCACGGCCCGCACCGCCGCCGCGGGCGACGGCGCCCAGACGGGCGATCGCCGGCCGCACTCCGACGACACCGCCGCGCTCGCCCAGGCGGCGGCCACCCCGCAGGCACCGGCCGCCGCGGCGGCGCAGACGCCCGCGGAGGGCACCGCAGCACCTGCGAGCGCGGCACCGGCTGCAACCGACGCCGGCGGCAACACGATCGCCGCCGCCGCCCCGGCGCAGCCCGCACAGGCCCCGGCCGACCGGCCCGATCCGGCCGCCGCGGCCACGGTGACCGCCCGCGCACGCATGCAGGACCTCGCCGATGTCACCGGCACGACGATGCGGATGGCGGTGCGCTCGGGCCAGCCGATCGCCCGGATCACGCTCCACCCCGCCGACCTCGGTGACGTCCAGGTGACCCTGCGCTACCACCAGAACGGCGTGTCGGCGATCGTCACCACCGACAACCACGAGGCCGCCCAGGCGCTGATCCAGGCCGGGTCCGACCTGCGCCGGTCGCTCGAGGCCCAGGGCGTCACCGTCCACGGCCTCGACGTGCACCTCTCCGGCGATGACCGCGGAGGCAACGCGCGCGGCGAGCGCGCGGCCGACATGGCAAACGCAATGGGGCCCAACGGTGGCGATGACGCCGCCGAAGACGAGGCCGAAACCACGATCCAGCCGTCGCAGCTGCCCCTTCCGGGATCGCAGATCGACGTATTCGCATAGGAGGCATGCAATGAGCAGCGTTACCCCCACGACGAGCCCGGTTGGGACCGCGCCGACGACGTCGGCGTCCAACCCGGCGGCGATCCTGGGCCAGGACGGGTTCCTGCAGCTCCTGGTTGCAGAGATGCAGAACCAGGACCCGCTGAGCCAGTCGCAGCAGGACCCGACCCAGTCGGTGACCCAGATGGCGCAGTTCTCCTCGGTGGAGCAGCTGACCAACCTGGTGCAGAGCAACCAGCAGGCGCAGAGCATCGGCCTGATCGGCCACACGGTCGCCTACACCGACGCGGCCGGCAACCCCGGCTCGGGCGTCGTCGACGCCGTGACGTTCAACCAGGGCCAGCCCGTCATCGACATCGCCGGCACCGGCATCAGCCTCAGCCAGATCG
This sequence comes from uncultured Actinomycetes bacterium, assembly GCA_963813245.1. Taxonomy (GTDB): domain Bacteria; phylum Actinomycetota; class Thermoleophilia; order Gaiellales; family JAICJC01; genus JAICJC01. The sequence goes on along the minus strand of CAWEYE010000016.1, from coordinate 64,146 downwards.
TGGGCGTGTCGTAACCCATGTCGGCCGATCCCATCCGCATCAATCCGGCGACCACGCCTCCCGGTGTGGCCGACCCCACGCCGCCCGCAGCGGGCGCGCGCCGGCCTGCCACGGATGGCCCGGCCTTCGATCAGCTCCTCCAGCGGAGGCTCGCGGCGACCGACTCACAGCCGCTCCGCCTCAGCGGCCATGCCCTGGAGCGGCTCAATCAGCGGGGCATCCCCGTTGACGCCGCCACCATGGCCCGGCTCAGCGAGGGCGTATCCAAGGCCGCGGCCAAGGGCTCGCGTGACGCCCTGGTCATGGTCGACTCCACCGCCTTCGTGGTCTCGGTCCGCAATCGGACTGTAATCACGGCGGTCGGTGCCGACAACATGCGCGACAGAGTGTTCACGAACATCGACAGCGCAGTCATCAACTAACCACCCAAACCACAGAACGGGCCGAAGCGCCGGACCCCATCCGGGGAAGCGATCGGCCGGAGAGGACTCAGATCACCATGATGCGAGGAATGTTCTCCGCCATCAGCGGCCTTGCCGTCCACCAGACGATGCTGGACGTGACCGCGAACAACATCGCCAACGTCAACACCATCGGGTTCAAGTCCGAGCGGGCGAGCTTCGAGGATGCCCTCTCGCAGCTCGAGCACGGCTCGGCCGCCCCGACCACCACCCACGGCGGCACCGACGTCGCCCAGGTCGGCCTCGGCGTCCGCCTCGGCAGCATCAACAACATCATGACCGCCGGCGCCGTGCAGACCACCGGAAGCGCGCTCGACGTCGCCATCCAGGGCGACGGGTTCTTCCGCGTCGTCGACGACGGCAGCACCCTCGGCGGCACCTCGAACTACATGTACACGCGGGCCGGCAACTTCACCACGGACGCCAACGGCGACGTCGTGACGAACGCGGGCGCCTACGTGGTCGGCTTCAAGCTCGACTCGTCGGGCAACCCGCTGACCGGCGCGGCGAACGAGACCAAGATCACGATCCCGCCGGGCTCGCAGTCCGTCACGGTCGCCCAGAACGGCACCGTGTCGGTGACCGACTCCGCCGGCGTCGTCACCAAGATCGCCGTCATCTCGCTGGCGACCTTCCCGAACGACGCAGGCCTCCAGCGCGTCTCCGGCAACAACTGGATCGCCACCAACAACTCCGGTGCCGAGACGGCCAACGTCGCCGGCACGAACGGCCTCGGCACCCTGATCCCTGGGGCCGTCGAGATGTCGAACGTCGACCTCGCCCAGGAGTTCACCAACATGATCACCGCGGAGCGCGGCTTCCAGGCCAACAGCCGTGTGATCACGACCTCGGACGAGATGCTCCAGGAGCTCGTGAACCTGAAGCACTAAGCCCCAGAGCCTCGGGGCCGGCCGCGTGACGGCCGGCCCCGGCTCACGGCAAGAGCCGATGAAAGGACCCGGCGTGATCGCCGTCCACCGCATCACCCAGCTCGACCGCGAGGTGTACGTGAACCCCGACCTGATCCAGGTCGTCGACGCGAATCCCGACACCGTGATCGTGCTCGCCAACGGCACGAAATTCGTGGTCTCCGAGACCCCCGCCGAGGTCGCCCAGCTCGTGCGTGAGTGGCGCGCGTCAGTCCTCACCGCCACCGAGCACCCGACCCCCGCCACCGTGCGCCACGCCGCCTTCGGCCGGCTGGCCGCGGTGATCGAGCTCCCGCGCGATCACGGCGATGCAGACTGAATCCCCGGCCACACAGGCCGATTATCTTCACAGTTACGCAAGTTGCCGCCACGGACGGCGGCAGTCGCCCCGAAGGAACGGATAGACATGAAGGCAATCACCGCAATCGGCATCGGAGTGGCGTTCGCCGCGCTGTTCCTCGCGGCGATCATGGAGGGGACGAACCCGGTCACCTTCCTGAACATCCCCGCCCTGATCCTGATCACCGGCGGCACGGTCGGCGCCACGATGGCCTCGACGAACTTTCGCTCGTTCATGACCGCGCCCAAGGCGGCCATCATGTCGTTCAAGGGCACGTCGATCAACTCGGCCGGCTCCATCGGCCAGATGGTCGAGCTCTCCGAGAAGGCGCGCCGCAACGGCCTGCTGGCCCTCGAGGAGGACGTCGCCAAGATCGACGACGCGTTCACGCGCAAGGGCCTCCAGCTGGTCGTCGACGGCACCGACTCGGATCTCGTGCACGCGATCCTCGAGTCCGAGATCGACGGCCTCGCCGCCCGTCACGCGCAGGTGGCCGGGCTCTTCACCACCGCCGGCGGCTTCGCGCCGACGGTCGGCATCATCGGCACGGTGATGGGCCTGATCCACGTGCTCCAGAACCTGGCCGCGCCGGCCGAGCTCGGCCCCGCGATCTCGGGCGCGTTCATCGCGACCCTCTACGGCGTGTCGAGCGCGAACCTGCTGCTCCTGCCGATCGGCAACAAGCTCAAGGAGATGTCGGCCAGCCGAGCTCAACCACCGCACGATGATCCTCGACGCGATCCTCTCGATCCAGGCCGGTGACAACCCGCGGGTGCTGTCCGAGAAGCTCGAGTCCTTCGTCGCCCCCGCCGACCGCGGCGGCGCGGAGAAGAAGGCCGAGGGCGGCGCGTCCTCGGCGGAGCTGCGGGAAGCGGCATGAGCGGCCACGGCAGCGGTCGCGGGCGCCGGCGCGGTGCGCACGGCGGCGGCCACGAGGGCGGCGACGAGCGCTGGCTCCTGACCTACGCCGACATGATCACGCTGCTGATGGCGCTCTTCATGGTGCTGTTCTCGATCTCGTCGGTGAACATCTCCAAGTACCAGGTGCTCCAGCACGCCCTGCAGAAGGCGTTCATCGGCGGCGTCCTGGACGGCGGCAAGGGCGTGCAGTCGGGCAACCCGACCCGCATCACCGGCGTCCAGACCGCGACCCCGAGCGGCTCGGTCGACTCGAGCTTCAACATCTTCACGCGCACCCTGATGGGCTCCGGCACGAACACCGCGGCCAAGGCCAAGGCCGCCTCCAAGGAGCAGAACACGCTCCTCGAGGTGCAGCGCCGCGTCGAGAACTACGCCCGCAAGCACGGGTTTGCCGCTGACATCTCGACCAGCATCGACCAGCGCGGCCTCGTCATCCGCCTGCTGACGAACAACCTCGTCTTCGACAGCGGCCAGGCCGTCCTCAAGCCGACCGCGACGCCGCTGCTCACGCGCGTCACCCGCCTCCTCGTCTCGATGCACATCGAAAACCCGATCACGGTCGAGGGCAACACCGACAACGTCCCGATCTCGGGCGGGGCCTTCCCGAGCAACTGGGAGCTCTCCACCGCCCGCGCCGACGCGGTGCTCGAGTTCCTGCTCCACCACGGCGTCGCCCCGCAGCACCTGGCGGCGGTCGGCTACGCCGACCAGAACCCTGTGGCCCCCAACACCACGGCGGCGGGTCGCGCCCTCAACCGGCGCGTGGACATCGTCGTGATCCGCTCCAACAAAACCTCATCCTCCGGAGGCTCCACCCCATGAAAGGCAAGCTCAAAATCATCCTGCCCGTCCTCCTCGTGCTCGCAGCGGGCGGCGGCGGCGCCTACTTCTTCGTCCTCGCCCCCAAGCCGGCGAAGGCCGTGCCCCCGAAGATCACGGGCACGCTGTTCCCGCTCTCGCCCGAGTTCGTCGTCAACCTGAGCGGCGGCCACTACGGCAAGGTCACCGTCGCGCTGCTCATGAGCGCGGGCGTTCCGGCCGCGCCGGCGAGCGGCGGCACCGCCACCCTGACCGAGGACGCGGCCGTACGGGCCATCGTCACGAACGACCTGACGGGCCTGCCCGACAGCGCCCTGATCGATCGCGCCCAGCGCACGACGCTGGAGAAGAAGATCCTCACGGATCTGCAGAGCTCGACCGATGTTAAGGTCACCCAGGTGCATGTTCACCGACGTCGTCGTCCAGTAGGGAATCACATGTCTGAGCACGATCCCCAGAACCTCCCCGCCGCCCCCGCCGCCGGCACCGAGCTCGTGATGCCGGCGCTCGAGGAGCGGCTGGGCGAGCGACCGCTGAACCTCGACCTCGGCCCGGTGCTCGACGTCCCCGTCGAGCTGACAGTCGAGATCGGCCGCACCACGATGACGATCCGCGAGACGCTCGAGATGGGCCCCGGATCGATCGTGGCGCTCGACCGGATGACCGGCGAGCCGGTCGACCTGCTCGTGAACGGGCAGACGATCGCCCAGGGCGAGGTCGTCGCGATCGACGAGGAGTTCGGCCTCCGCATCACGCACGTCGTGTCGCCCAAGCGCCGCCTCGACGCCGCCGCCTAGGCTCGGTCGAGCGCCGCGGCAACCGCCGCGGCGGTGACGCCCGCGATCTCGACGATCTTCGTGCGCGCGCCCGCCCCGGCGACGACGCGCACGTCCCGGCGCGCGACGCCGAGGACCGCAGCCAGGTGGCGCTCGAGCTCGGCGTTCGCCCGGCCGCCCTCGGGCGGTGCGGCGACGCGCACCTTCCAGCCGTCTCCATGGCGGCCGACGACGGCGGTGCGGGCCGCGCCCGGCGAGACGCGCAGCTGGATGCGAACGCTTGCGTGCATAGAGGTGCCTGGCACCGAGTATGCACGGCCACCGATCACCGGCCGGCGACCCGCAGTACACCGGCGGGACTGTCCCCTTCACAAATCTGCCCCGTAGCGGTGAGCACACTCAGGGCTCAGGGTTTGTGAGGGGGACTGTCCCCAACACTGCTCCATCTCCAGCCGCGCCGTGACAGCAAGCGTTGCGCCCACGACGGTGATCGAGATGAGCAATTCAGGGGACAGTCCCCAGAACAACCCAGTGAAGCGTCACGGCCTCTCGAAGCGCACGGGGCGGGTTGTTCAGGCGGCAGTCCCCCGGTGATGGTGGAGCGTCCCGCAGTAGACCGGGGACTGTCCCCTTCACAAATCTGCCCCGTAGCGGTGAGCACACCCCGGGCTCAGGGTTTGTGAGGGGGACTGTCCCCAACACTGCTCCATCTCCAGCCGCGCCGTGACAGCAAGCGTTGCGCCCACGACGGTGGTCGAGATGGAGCAGTTCAGGGGACAGTCCCCAGAACAACCCAGTGAAGCGTCACGGCCTCTCGAAGCGCACGGGGCGGGTTGTTCAGGCGGCAGTCCCCCGGTGATGGTGGAGCGTCCCGCAGTGAACCGGGGGACTGTCCCCTTCACAAATCTGCCCCGTAGCGGTGAGCACACCCCGGGCTCAGGGTTTGTGAGGGGGACTGTCCCCGACACTGCTCCATCTCCAGCCGCGCCGTGACAGCAAGCGTCGCGGCCACAACGGTGGTCGAGATGGAGCAGTTCAGGGGACAGCCCCCAGAACAACCCAGTGAAGCGTCACGGCCTCTCGAAGCGCACGGGGCGGGTTGTTCAGGCGGCAGTCCCCCGGTGATGGTGGAGCGACCCGCAGAAAACCCGGGGACTGTCCCCCGGTGAGGGGTCTACGCGGCGCGGCGAAGCGGCGGCACGACCGAGTCGTACGTGTCGATCCGCTCCTTCAGCGTGCGCCGGATCGAGCTCAGGATCTGAGACACCCGCGACTCGCTGATGCCGAGCATCCGCCCGACCTCCGCGCCCTGCATGTGCTTGACGTAGAGCAGGACGAGGATCGTCTGCTCGCGCTCGCTGAGCGACGCGATTGCGTCTCGCAGCACCTCGGCGCGCTCGCCGGCGAGGGCCGCGAGCTCGGGATCGAACTCGCCCGAAGGCGCCTCGATCGTGTCGCCGACCTCGACCGGCATGGCCTCCTCGGTGCCCCGCGCGGGGGTGTTGAGGCTGAGGAGGTCCGCCCGCGACAGCCCTTCGAGATGGCTGTGGAGGTGGGCGACGTCGATCTCGAGATCCTTGGCCAGCTCGTCGTCGGTGGGCAGGCGGCCGGTGCGCAGCTGCCACTGCTCGCGGGCACGCTCGATGGCGCGGCCGTTGCGGCGCAGCGATCGCGGCGCCCAGTCCTGGCGGCGCAGCTCGTCCATGATCGCGCCGGACACGCGCGTCCAGGCGTACTGCTCGAAGGTCGCGCCCTTGGCCGGGTCGAAGCGGTCGACGGCGGCGATCAGGGCGAGCAGCCCGCACGACACGAGGTCGTCGAGCTCGCAGTGGGCCGGGAGCTCGCGCACCTTGCGGCAGGCGAGGTACTTGACCATCGGTGCGTAGGAGAGCACGAGTCGGTCACGGGCCGCCACATCCTTGTTCTGGATCCAGGCGCGCCACAGGGCCTCCGCGGTGCCGGCAGTGGGCCGGGTGCTGGACACGGGCGATGCTTCCACAGAGGGAACCTCCAAGCGAACACGAGACGTGAGGGGAGCGGACGGTTTTGGGGAGCGCGTCATCGGGCCGGAGCCCAAGCGTTCCACGTCCGTATCGGCACCAGAGCCCGCGGCACCCTCCCCGATTTGTAGTAACCCCGGCGACCCCTTCGGTTAAACCGGCCGGCCGCCCGAGCCGATGCTCAAGCCGAGGCGCGCGTCTTCCGATGAGGTCATCGCCTTGCTCTCTCGCCGACTCCCCCCAGTTCGGTCGAGCATCTGCCTGATCGCGATCGCTCTCACCGCGGCCGGGCTGCTCCACCCCATCACCGCGTCCGCCGCGACGCAGGTTGACCACGCCGCCCACAAGGCGGCGGCGGCGCACAACGCCCGGAAGCACGCGCCCGCCTTCCACGTCGACAAGACGCCGCTCGGCGCCGACGTCACCGGAGCCGGGACATCGGCGGGCACCGCGCCGGTCGCGGCCGGAAGCGCCGGTGCGGATGTGATCCGCACCATCGTCGGCCTCGCCGTCGTGCTCGGCGTGATCTACGGCGTCTACTGGCTCCTGAAGAGCGCCGCCCGCGCCAAGTCGGGCCGCGCCGACGAGCGCATCGACGTCATCGCCACCACGCCGCTTGCGCCGAACCGCTCGCTCCACCTCGTGCGTGCGGGCGACGAGCTGATCCTCGTCGGCGCCACCGATCACTCGATCACCCCGCTGCGGGTCTACGCCGCCGACGAGGCCATGCTCATCGAGCGCGCCGGCACGGCGGCGAGATGGCGCTCTCGCTGCCTCCCGCGACGCCGCTTCGGCGCAACAACCTGCTCGAGAACCTGCGCAAGCGGACGGCCCGCGCATGACCGCGCTCCCGCTCCTGGCAACGGCCGGCTCCGGCATCTCGATCAACGGCAACGCGCTCTCGACGCCGGTCGAGATCCTGGTCTCGATGACGCTGCTCGCGCTCCTGCCGGGCGTGCTGCTCATGGTGACCGGGTTCACGCGCATCCTGATCGTGCTCGGCTTCGTCCGGAACGCGCTCGGCACGCCGACGATCCCGCCGAACCAGGTGCTCGTCGGCATCGTCGCTCTTCCTGACGCTGTTCGTGATGGCGCCGACGTTCAAGCAGATCAACGACGACCGCGATCCAGCCGTACATGAGCCACAAGATCGACGCTCAGCCAGGCCGCTCGACCGCGGCCAGCAGCCGCTGCGGACGTTCATGTTCAAGCAGACGCGCGACTCCGACCTCGCGCTGTTCGTGCGCCTGGCCCACCTGCAAGCGCCCGAAGACGCGCGCCGACATCCCGACCCACGTGCTCGTCCCGGCGTTCATCATCTCGCGAGCTGAAGACCGCGTTCCAGATCGGCTTCCTGATCTACCTGCCGTTCCTGATCATCGACATGGTCGTCGCGCTCGACCCTGATGTCGATGGGGATGATGATGCTGCCCCCGGTCCTGATCTCGCTGCCGTTCAAGATCCTGCTGTTCGTGCTCGTCGACGGCTGGCACCTCGTCATCCAGTCGCTCGTCGCAGTCGCTTCCACTGACGCTGACGACCATGAACCAGGACACCGTCACTCAGCTCGCCATCCAGGCGATGACCGTCACGCTCGAGGTGTCGGCGCCGTTCCTGCTCGCCGGGCTCGTCGTCGGCCTGATCGTCTCGATCTTCCAGGCCGCGACCTCGATCCAGGAGCAGACGCTCTCGTTCATCCCGAAGATCCTCGTCACCGGGCGCGGTGATCGCGATCGGCGGCCCGTGGATGCTCGACCAGATGCTCGACCTACACCCAGAACCTCTTCCCGAGCATCCCCACGCTCGTCGGGCCGTGAACGTCGACGCTGCCGACGCCAGCGCCGCTGACCGCAGGTCGTCGGCTTCCTGCTCGTGCTCTGCCGCGTCGGCGGCCTCTTCGTGCTCGCGCCGGTCTTCTCGGCCGCGATGATCCCGATGCGGGCGAAGCTCATGCTCGCGGTGGCGATCTCGTTCGCGCTGACGCCGATCGCCGTGCACGGCCAGACCGTCCCGCCGACGCGGGTCGCGTTCGTGCTGCTGATGCGTGAAGGAGATCGGTCGTCGGGCTCGCTTCGCGCTTCCCGCTCGGCGCTCGTCGGCGCCGCCGTGCAGGCGCGGCGCGAGCTCCTCGACACGATGATCGGCTTCTCGTTCGCGTCGCTCATCGACCCGATCAACAAGCACGCAGACCGCGATCCTCGGCCAGCTCTACACGCCTCTTCGCCGTGATGGTCCTGCTGATGCGGCGGCGACCACCTGATGATCGAGGGGCTCGCGCGCGAGCTACCACGCTCGTGCCGCTCGACCGCCTATCCCGCACATCGGCGCCGCTCGCCGCGCGGCATGGTGAACGCGTTCGCGCAGGTGTCGCTGATCGGGCTCGAGATCGCGGCGCCGGTGCTCGTCGCGCTCGTCCTCGCCGACGTCGGCGTTCGGCGCTCGTCGCGCGCGCCGTGCCGCAGATGAACGTCTTCGTCGTCGGCCTGCCGGCCAAGATCCTGGTCGGCTTCGCGGTGATCGCCGCCTCGCTGCCGTTCGTCGCGGACCAGATCCAGGGTGCGCTCGCAGACTGTCGGTCACCCAGGCGCTCCAGACGCTGGCGCGGCTGACCGGTGGCCGACAACCGCACCGAGAAGCCAACCCCCAAGCGCCGTGACGAGGCGCGCAAGAAGGGCCAGGTCGCCCGCTCGGTCGACGTCAACTCGGCGGTCGGTGCTGATCGGCGGCATCGTCGCGCTCGTCGATCACCGGGCCGACGCATGCTGGACAAGCTCGAGGACGTCGTCCGCGACGGCCTCGTCGCAGTCGGCGACCCGCGCCTGGCCGGCCGCGGCCGGCCTCGGCACGCTCTCGACGCTGGGGCATGATGTCGGTGCTCGCGATGGCCGCTCCGATCGCCATCGCCGCCGCTGCCGCGGGCCTCGTCGCGAACGTCGCTGCAGGTGCGGCCGCGCATCACCGGGCGGCGCTCAAGCCGCAGTTCGAGCAAGCTCAACCCGCGCACCGGGCTCAAGCGCCTGTTCGGGACGAACGGCGCTCGTCGAGAGCGGGCAAGGCGATCGCGAAGACCGCCGTCGTCGGCGTCGCGGCGTTCGTCGCCGTCTGGTCGCAGCTGACCACGCCTCGGCGCGCTCGTCGGGCGCGCCGCCCGGCCAGATCCTCGAGCAGCTCGCCGGGCGCGATCATGAGCCGATCGCGCTCGTGCGTCTGCGTCGCGTTCGTGCTCGTCGGCGATCTCGACTTCGCCTGGCAGCGCCACCAGCTCGAGAAGTCGCTGAAGATGACGCAAGGAGGAGGTGCAAGCAGGAGGCGCGCCAGACCGACCTCGCCCCCGAGGTGCGCGGCGCCGATCCGCCGGCGCCAGTTCGCAGCCGCGCCCGGCGGCGGATGATCGCCGACGTCCCGACCGCCGACGTCGTCGTCACGAACCCGACCCACTTCGCGGTCGCGCTGCGCTACGACGGCACCAAGCCCGCGCCCGGAGGTCGTCGCGAAGGGCGTCGACCTCGTCGCCGCGGCGATCCGCGCAGGCGGCCGAGGACGCACGGCGTGCCCGTGCTCACGAACCCGCCGCTCGCGCGGGCGCTCTACCGCGAGGTCGAGCTCGGCGCAGATGATCCCCGAGGAGTTCTTCGCCGCCGTCGCCGAGGTGCTCGCGTTCGTCTTCCGCACCGCCGGCCGGCGCCGCCGGCGGGTCGCCTAGCGTGGCCGACGCACGGCTCAAGTCGGGGCGACAGAACGCCGATGACGGACCCGCATGCGAATCGGAAGCCCGTCGCTTCGCCGCCGCTCCCCGCGCGGCCGCCTGCCGGCATCGACCGGTCGCACCCTCGTCCGTCGAGGGGTCGCTGAGCCATGGGCGGTGGGCTGAAGCTGCTGCTGAAGCACAGCGACCTGCTGGCCGCGGTCGCCGTCGTCGTGGTCGTCGTGATGATGATCGTGCCGCTGCCGGCGCCGCTGCTCGACCTCCTCATCACGGTCAACATCGCGGGCGCGCTCGATGATCCTGGTCACGACGATGTACGTGCCGCAAGGCGCTCGACTTCGCGGCGTTCCCGTCGCTGCTGCTCCTGACGACGCTCTTCCGCCTGGCGATCAACGTCAGCGTCACGCGGCTGATCCTGCTGCACGGCGACGCCGGCAGCGTCGATCCACGCGTTCGGCACGTTCGTCGTCGGCGGCAACCTCGTCGTCGGCCTCGTCGTCTTCCTGATCCTCGTCGTGATCCAGTTCGTCGTGATCACGAACGGCGCCGGCCGCGTCGCCGAGGTCGCCGCCCGCTTCACCCTCGACGCGATGCCCGGCAAGCAGATGGCGATCGACGCCGACCTGAACGCCGGCCAGATCACCGACGAGCGAGGCGCGCCAGCGCCGCGCGGAGATCGCGCGCGAGGCCGACTTCTACGGCGCGATGGACGGCGCCTCGAAGTTCGTCAAGGGCGACGCGATCGCCGGCGTCCTGATCGTCGCGATCAACCTCCTCGGCGGCATCGTCGTCGGCGTGCTGCAGCAGCGGCATGTCGTTCTCGCGACGGCGCTCCACACCTTCTCGATCCTGACGATCGGCGACGGCCTCGTCGCGCAGATCCCGGCGCTCCTGATCTCGACCGCGACGGGCATCATCGTCACCCGCTCCGGCAGCGAGGCCGACCTCGGCACGGAGATCACCGGCCAGATCCTGCGGCCAGCCGCGCGCGCCGATGATCGCCGGCGGCGTCATCGCCGCGATGGGCCTCGTCCCGGGCCTGCCGAAGCTCCCGTTCTTCATCGTCGGCGGCTGATCTTCTTCCTGCTCGGCCGGGCGATGGCAGCCACGCCGCGAGGCGGTCGCCGCGGTGCAGGCCGCCAGGGACGAGCCTGCCGGCGCCCGCCGCCCAGCCGGGCGACGCGGTCGTCGGCGCGCTCGCGATCGACCCGCTCGAGCTCGCGATCGGCTTCGGGCTCGTGCCGCTGGTCGACGCAAGTGCCGGCGGCGCGCTGCTCGCCCGCGTCGGCGTCGTCCGCCGCCAGATCGCGGCCGAGCTCGGCATCGTGATCGCGCCGGTCCGCATCCACGACGACGTCGCGCTCGACTCGCACGAGTACGTCGATCAAGGTGCGCGGCGTCGAGGTCGCGCGCGGCCGCGTCATCCCCGGCCACCGCCTGGCGATGAACCCGGGCGACGCGATGCCCGGGCCTGGCCGGCATCCCGACCATCGAGCCGGCCTTCGGGCTGCCCGCCGTCTGGATCGACGAGGGCCGCCGCGGCGAGGCCGAGGCGCTCGGCTACACGGTCGTCGACGCCGAGTCGGTGATCGTCACGCACCTGACCGAGACGATCCGCCGGCACGCCGACGAGCTGCTCACCCGCCAGGAGACGAAGAAGCTGCTCGACGCGCTCAAGGAGCAGAACGCCGCCGCCGTCGAGGAGGTCGTCCCCGACAAGCTCGGGCGTCGGCGAGGTGCAGCGCGTCGCTGCAGCAGCTGCTGCGCGAGGGCGTCTCGATCCGCGACCTCGGCACGATCCTCGAGGCGATCGGCGACCGCGCTGCCTCACGCGCGACCCGGCCATCGCTCGGCGAGTCCGCCCGCCAGGCGCTCGCGCGCACGATCACCGCCGGCTACCTCGACGACGACCAGGCGCTGCGGGCGATCTCGCTCGACCCGAGCCTCGAGCAGGAGATCGCCGAGTCGCTCGCGCAGACGCCCGACGGCGAGTGCCTGGCGATGGATCCCGTCGCGCGCGCAGACCGTCGTGCGCGCTCGCTGACGGGCGAGGTCGAGCAGGCCACGGGCATGCGGCCGTCGGCCGGTGCTGCTCTGCTCGAGCCGCATCCGCCGGCACGTGCGACGGCTGATCGAGCAGGCGTTCCCGCAGCTGCCGGTCGTCTCCTACAACGAGATCCTGCCGGGGATCCGCGTCGAGTCCACCGGAGTCGTGGGCGGCTAGGGCTCGCCGCCCTTCGCCAAGGAGCACACATGCCAGAGACCCGCACCTATCAGGGCGCGTCGCTCGAGGAGTTGCTTCCCCAGATCCGCGCCGACCTCGGTGACATGGCCGTGATCACGCGCCGCCGCGAGGGCGTCATCGGCGGCTTCGCCGGCTTCTTCGGCAAGCGCTGCATCGAGATCGAGGCCCAGGCCGGAGGCCCGGTGCCGGCCATCCCCGCCCGCACCGTGTTTGACGCCTACGACTCGGCCACCCGCGCGCCGGACGCCGACGCCGACGACGACGGCGGCCCGGTCATGCGCTCGCTGATCGAGCAGGCCAGCCCGTTCGCAGACGCGCTCGACGAGGCCCTGGCGGGCGGCGACGTCGCCCCGGCCCCGCAGGCCCAGTTCGAAGACCTCGACCTCGTGTCGGCCAACGGCACGGTCGAGGTGGCCTCACGGCCAGTGCTCGGCGCAGGCTGGGACGAGGTGGCCGCCGGGCTCGTGGGCGCGGGGATGCCCGACTCGGTCGTCGAAGGCCTCGTCACCGACGCCGCCCGCATGCTCGCGCCGTTCGACCCCGACGCCACGCCGGCCGAGCTCGTGCGCCGGATGCTCGCCCGCACGATGCGCGTCGAGCACGGCTGGCGCACCAAGAGCCGCACGATCGCGCTGGTGGGGCCGGCCGGGTCGGGCAAGACCCTGACCGCCGCCAAGCTCGCGCACGCCTATGCCGACCGCTCGCCGTTCACCGTGCGCACCGTCAGCCTCGAGCCCGGCGAGGGCGCCGACCGGCTGGCCGCGCTGACCGAGGGGCTCGACATCGAGCGCCGCAGCGCCGACACGGCGGACGCCGCCAAGACGGCGGTGCGCGCCCCCGGCCCGGACGGCGTCATCGTCATCGACACGCCGCCGGTGTCGGCCGGCGATCCCGACGGGATCGCGGCCCTCGGCCGGCTGCTCGCCGCCATGCGGCCCGACGAGACGCACCTGGTCACCCCGGCCGGCTACGACGCGCGCTCGCTGCTGCACCTGAACGCCGCCCTCGACGCGACCTGCCCGGCCAACCGGATCCTGATCTCGCGCATCGACGAGGCGCCGTCCGCCGCGGTCGCCGTGGGCGTGTCGCTGCGGCTGAAGCGCCCGGTCTCCTACCTGTGCGACGGCCGCCGGCCGACCGACGGGCTGCGGCCCGCCGAAGCCGTCGAGCTGGCGTCGCTGGTGATGCCCTGATGGCCGACCAGAACCCGCCGCTCGTCGCGCTCGGTGACCACCCGCGCGCCGCCCAGTCGATCCGCCAGATCAAGGCCTGGGGCGGGCTGCTCGGCTTCGGCGGCGTGGTCGCCTACAGCTACATGAGCGGGATGCCGCTCCCCGACGCGCTCCTGCGCGGCGTCATCGCCGGCGTCGCCGCCCAGATGCTCGCCTGGATCGCCGCCGTCGTGCTGTGGCAGCATCTGCTCGACGGCGAAGCCAGCGCCGCCGTGCGGGGGGCCGTCGAGGGCCGCGTCCGCGAGGCTGAGCGTGCCGCCGCGGCGCGCGCGAGCCAGGGGCCTAGCGCATGACCGACCCGATCGACCGCATCCCGCAGACGCCACCGGCCTGGAAGCTGCGCGAGCGCGACGCGCGCCGCGACGGAGACCCGCGCCGGCCCAAGGATCCGCCGCGCGAGCAGACGGACGAGCCCGACGACGACCAGCCGCACCTGATCGACGTGCGCGCGTAGGCCGGCTGCACATCGTAATTCATACGATCTTCGCCCTACGCTAAATGCGGTAGTCGGATGGCCGATTACGGGGAGGCGCACCGCAAGGACGCGGTGCCAAAGGACACACACCTATCTTCAAGGAGGAAGATATGTCCCTCTCCGTTCAGACCAACATCGAGGCGTTTGACGCCCATCGCAACCTGGTCAACACCAGCAGCAAGCTGGCCAGCTCGATGGAGAAGCTGTCGTCGGGCTATCGGATCAACAAGGCTGCCGACGATGCCGCCGGTCTCGCCATCACCGAGAAGCTGTCCGCTCAGGTCAGCGGTCTCGACCCAGGCCCAGCAGAACGCCCAGTACGCAGTCAACCTCGTGCAGACGGCTGACGGCGCGATGGGCGAGGTCACCTCGATGCTCCAGCGCGTCCGCGACCTCGCGGTCGAGTACAACAACGGCACGCTGTCCGCTTCCGACCAGGCCGCCATCACGGCCGAGGTCGCGCAGCTCTGCAACGAGATCTCGAGCATCGGCACCGATACGCAGTTCAACGGCATCGCGCTGCTGACCGGCACCGCCACGATCACCTTCCAGGTGGGCGCCAACGACGGGCGAGACGATCTCCGCGAACGCCGTCGCGCTGTTCGGCTCCGGCTCGAGCTACGCGGTCGACTCGAGCATCTTCAGCTTCTCCGGCTCGACGATCAACCTGTCGGCGATCGACGCCGCCATCCAGAACGTGTCCACCGACCGGGCAACGTTCGGCGCCGTCCAGAACCGGCTTCAGCACACGCTGAACAACCTGGGCAACTACCAGGAGAACCTGTCGGCTTCCGAGTCGAGCATCAAGGACGTCGACATGGCGTCGGAGATGGTCAACTTCACCAAGCTCCAGGTGCTGCAGCAGGCCGGCATGAGCGTCCTCGCTCAGGCCAACCAGGCCCCGCAGTCGGTGCTCTCGCTCCTGCGCTAGTACCACCAAGCAACACGGTAAGACGGAACGAGGGGCCACCCACCGGGTGGCCCCTCGCGCGTTCGCCGAGCCGTATTCCTTGCAATCCTTCCAGAGCGCTAAAGACACTGTGTGGGCGGTCGATTACCGGGAGGCGCACCGCAAGGACGCGGGCGCAAAGGACACACACCTATCTTCAAGGAGGAAGATATGTCCCTCTCCGTCCAGACCAACATCGAGGCGTTTGACGCTCACCGCAACCTGGTCAACACCAGCAGCATGCTGGCCAGCTCGATGCAGAAGCTGTCCTCGGGCTATCGGATCAACAAGGCTGCCGACGATGCCGCCGGTCTCGCCATCTCCGAGAAGCTGTCCGCTCAGGTCAGCGGTCTGACCCAGGCCCAGCAGAACGCCCAGTCCGCAGTCAACCTCGTGCAGACGGCTGACGGCGCGATGGGCGAGGTCACCTCGATGCTCCAGCGCGTCCGCGACCTCGCGGTCGAGTACAACAACGGCACGCTGTCCAGCTCCGACCAGGCCGCCATCACGGCCGAGGTCGCGCAGCTCTGCAACGAGATCTCGAGCATCGGCTCGGACACCCAGTTCAACGGCATCGCGCTGCTGACTGGCAACACGTCCATCACCTTCCAGGTGGGCGCCAACGACAACGAGACCATCTCGACCTCGGCTGTCAAGCTCTTCGGCGCCGGCTCGAGCTACGCGGTCGACTCCGGGATCTTCGCGTTCTCGGGCTCGACGATCAACCTGTCGGCGATCGACGCCGCCATCCAGAACGTGTCCACCGACCGGGCAACGTTCGGCGCCGTCCAGAACCGGCTTCAGCACACGCTGAACAACCTGGGCAACTACCAGGAGAACCTGTCGGCTTCCGAGTCGAGCATCAAGGACGTCGACATGGCGTCGGAGATGGTCAACTTCACCAAGCTCCAGGTGCTGCAGCAGGCCGGCATGAGCGTCCTCGCTCAGGCCAACCAGGCCCCGCAGTCGGTGCTCTCGCTCCTGCGCTAGTACCACCAAGCAACACGGTAAGACGGAACGAGGGGCCACCCACCGGGTGGCCCCTCTTTTTGCCGTGGGGGAGCCCATCCCCCCGGGCGCGCCTGACCCAGCCAGGCAGGGGCCCGCCTGCTCCGCCCGCCGTCGGCTCGCCGTCCTGTCCCGTGCGGCCTCGCCGTCCGACGTCCCGGCGGTCGGCGTATCAGCCGAGCTGGCCTCGCCCCGGCCTCGCGGCTGGAGATGGAGCAGCTTGGGGGACAGTCCCCCTCACAAACCCTCAGCGCCCGCGGCGCTCCACGCCACGGGGCGGATTTGTGAAGGGGACTGTCCCCCGGCTGGTGGTGGGTCTGGGGTGGCTAGCCGAGCTGGACGTAGCCGGTGGCCTCGGAGGGCCAGCGCGTCTCTTCGCGCACACCGTCCGAGGCGTTGCCCTCGACGGTCGTCAGCGAACCGTCCGGGTTGACCGACTTGACGATGCCGACGTGCTCGGTACCGAAGAGGATCAGCTCGCCCGGCGCGGGCGTCTGGGTCAGGCGGCCGGTCGACCGCGCCCAGTCGGTGATCTCGGCGACGGAGCCGAGGCCCTGGCCCTGGCTGCCGATCGGGGCTGCCGGCCTCGGCCGCGCACCACGAGACGAAGTAGGCGCACCAGGGGGCGCCGGCGTAGGCGCCCTGGGTGGCGGTGCGGTACTGGGCGATCTGGGGCCCGTCGTTCGACCCGGGCGGCTGCTCGGTCACGCCCACCTGCGTCTCTGCGACCTGGAGCGCCGTCTGGCCGGCGTTCGCGCCCGATGCGCCGACCGGGGCGGTCTGGGCTGCGGTGGCGGCGCTCAGGGCCTGCTGGAAGGCGGTGGCCGACGAGGGCGCGACCGCCGCCGCGCCGGACGCGGCCGGCGTCAGCACCGACGGGTTCGAAAGCTGGCTGACCATCGCCTCGAGCTGCTGCATGCGGCTGAGCGCGTCGGTGAAGCTCGAGGGGATCACGGCATCGGCGGGAGTGCTCATACGTCTCCCACTACATCGCCAGCCGCGGCCGGAAGTTGAGCCCGGGATGCGTCAGGGGCCGCCCGCACGGTTCGGTGTGCGGACGGCCCCTGGTGGACCAGCGTGTGCAATGGATCGGGACTAGCCGCGCAGCAGCGTCAGCACCGACTGCGAGGACTGGTTGGCCTGAGCGAGGACGCTCATGCCGGCCTGCTGCAGCACCTGCAGCTTGGTGAAGTTGACCATCTCCGACGCCATGTCGACGTCCTTGATGCTCGACTCGGCGGCGGAGAGGTTCTCCTGGTAGTTGCCGAGGTTGTTCAGCGTGTGCTGGAGCCGGTTCTGCACG
Source organism: uncultured Actinomycetes bacterium (assembly GCA_963813245.1). GTDB lineage: Bacteria > Actinomycetota > Thermoleophilia > Gaiellales > JAICJC01 > JAICJC01. Next base: position 46,982 of record CAWEYE010000016.1, on the reverse strand, counting down.
GCACCGAAGGTCGCGCGGTCGTTCGAGACGTTCTCGATCGCCGTGTCGAGGGCCGACAGGTTGATCGTCGAGCCGCTGAAGTTGAAGAGGGAGGAATCGACCGCGAAGCCGGATCCCGAGCCGAAGAGCTGCACGGCCGAGGTGGCGATCGTCTCGCCGTCGTTGGAGCCCACCTGGAAGGTGATGGTGGCGTTGCCAGTGAGCAGGGCGATGCCGTTGAAGCTCGTCTCGGTGCCGATGCTGGAGACCTCGGCGCAGAGCTGGGCGACCTCGGCAGTGATGGCGGCCTGGTCGGAGCTGGACAGCGTGCCGTTGTTGTACTCGACCGCGAGGTCGCGGACGCGCTGCAGGATCGACTGCACCTCACCCATGGCGCCGTCGGCGGTCTGCACGAGGTTCACGGCGTCCTGGGCGTTCTGCTGGGCCTGGGTACCCGCGGCCTGACCACGGACGTCCTGGCTGGCCTGAACGTGGATCTGCACGGCGGCGAGCTGGTGGGCGTGGCCGGGCTGGAGGGGAGCGGCCAGCGCGAGTTCTTGAAGGCGGTCTTCTTCGCCCATCACCGGACCCGCGGCCAGGTGGAGCGAGCGGGTCGCATCGCCTACGTGTCCGGCGACCGGTCCCGCGAGGGCGTGTTCCGCCTCTGGTCCATCCTCGACAACATGGACCGGCGGAGGTGGCCAAGTCGCGCCTCTTCGGGCCGCTCGACCTCCGGCGGCTGGCGGAGAAGGTCGGCAACTGGTTCACCCGGCTGGCCATCAAGGCGCCCGACACCGGTACCCCCATCGTGGCGCTCTCCGGCGGCAACCAACAGAAGGTGCTGGTGGCGCGGGCGCTTCTCGCCGACGCCGACGTGATCGTGCTCGACGATCCGACCAAGGGTGTGGACGTAGGGACCCGCCGCCAGATGTATGCCCTCTTCCGTGAGGCCGCCGAGGCCGGCAAGCTGGTCGTCTGGTACAGCACCGAGGACGAGGAGCTGGAGGCGTGCTCGCGGGTGCTGGTGTTCCGCTACGGTCGCATCGTCAAGGAGCTGGCCACGGGCCAGGCGACCAAACAGCGGATCATCGAGGCGAGCTTCGCCGGCGAGGACCTGCTGGTCCGCAAGGAGGCGCAGGCTCGCCGGCGCCGGCCCCAGGCGGCGCTGCTCGTCCCCATCGTCGCCATGGTGGCGGTGTTCGCGCTCTCGGGCGCGCTCCAGCCCGGCGTCTTCAGCGAGTTCGGGATCGACCTGCTGCTGGCCAGCTGCATCCCCCTCATCTGCTCGGCGCTGGCGCAGATGTTCGTCATCGGCCTCTCCCAGATCGATCTCGGCGTGGGCGCCTACATGGGCCTGGTCAGCGTCCTGTGCGCCACCGCACTCCACGACCGCCCGCTGGTCGGGCTGCTGGCTCTGGCCGCCTCGGTGCTGGCCTATGCCGGGATGGAGCACTCGATCCTGGTGCGCAGCATCCCGGCGGTGATCGTCACCATGGGATGTCGTTCGTCTGGATGGGCATCGGCCTGACCCTCCAGGACAGCCCGGGCGGCGAGGCGCCGGAGTGGCTGGTGAACGCCTTCAGCCTGCCGCTGCCGGTGCCGGAGAGCGTGATCCTGGTGATCCTGCTCGGGGTGGCGGCCCATTCCTTCTGCCGTTCGCGCTACGGCACGGTGCTGCGCGGGTTCGGGAACAACCCCGTGGCCGTGGAGCAGAGCGGCTGGTCGCCGTTCAAGGCGGTGGCGGTCACGTATGGCCTGGCCAGCCTCTTCGCCATGGTCGGGGGCATGGCGGTCACCGCCGCCTCCGGCGCCTCGGATATCAACTCGACCAAGTCATACACGCTACTCACCGTGGCCGGGGTGGTGATGGGTGGGAGCGAGCTCATGGGCGGGGCGATCTCACCCTGGGGCACCATCGTCGGAGCTATCACCCTCTCGCTCCTTGGCGCGCTGATCGGCTTCCTTCGCCTCAACTCGAGCTACGTCACCGCGGTCCAGGGGCTCATCCTGCTGGGCATCCTGGCCTCCCGCCTGCTGCGGAAGGTGAAGACATGACCGCCCTCGTTCGCACGCTCCGCAGCACCGACTGGATCTGGGCTGCGCTGGGGGCGCTGGTGATGTGGCTCCTGCTGGGCGTCTTCGCCGGTCGGTTCAACCTCGAGTCCCTCCTGGCCACCAGCACCACCGCCGCGTTCCTGGCCATCGTTGCCATGGGGCAGATGATCGTGGTCACCACCGGCCGGGGGGCCATCGACCTGTCCATCCCCGGGGTGATCACCCTGGCCGCGTACCTGGCCACCGGCATGACCCTGGGCAGCAACGCCCGCCTGCTCTGGGTCTTCCCTCTGGTGCTGGCCATGGGCGCGGCGGTGGGCGCGGTCAACGCCATGACCGTTCTCCTGCTGCGAATCCCTCCCATCATCGCGACGCTCGGGGTGGGGTACATCCTCACCACGCTGATCCTGATCTACAACCCACACTATCGGTCAACCTACGTGGCCTCCATCCTCACGCACGTCACCCGGGACCGGATCCTGGGGGTGGTGCCCGTGGTGGTGCTGGTGGCCCTCGCCCTGGCCGGGCTCCTGGCCTGGATCATGCGCTCTACCCCGTTCGGCAAGTCGCTGGCAGCGCTGGGGCAGAGCCTGCCGGCCGCTCGCCTCTCCGGCGTTGCGGTGAACCGCGTCGAGGTGATCGCGTACGTGATCAGCGGCATCCTGGCCGCCTTCGGCGGGGTGCTCATCTCGGCGCGGGTGGGCGGCGCCTTTCTGGGCCTCGGCGATCCGTACCTCCTGGAGACGGTTGGAAGTGTGGTGGTGGGCGGGACGTTGATCATGGGGGGCCGCGCCGTCCCGGTGGGCACCCTGTTCGGAAGCCTGTTCCTGGTGCTCCTCGTCACCGCCATGCAGGTGGCCGGGATGCGGATCGGGGTCAGTATGTCGCCGAGGGCGCGCTGATCATCGGGGTGCTGTTCCTGGCGACGGGACGCGGGGCGCGCTGAGCGCGGAGGAGTGGCCGAGATGACAACACCGGAAACCGTCGTCGCATCCGCCCCGGCCAAGGTGATCCTGCTCGGCGGCAAGGCCGTCAACTACGGGCACCCGGCGCTGGTGACGGCGGTCGGGTTACGCACCACCTGCACTCTGAAGCGCGTAGGTGGTGACGGGTACGGATTCACCTCCGGTGATAGGTCGGAGCAGGGCGACCACGACTCGCTCGCCACCTTCAAGCGCCATGTGGATGGCCTGCGCCAGGCCAAGAACCACGACGAGATCTCGGCCGTGGCGCGCGGGGACTTCTTCGCCCCGGTCCGCTACGTGCTCTCGCACCTGGTGGAGCGGACCGGGCTCCTGGGGATCGACGTCTCCTGGACCTCGGGCATTCCAGTCGGCTCGGGGCTCGGCTCCGGAGCCGCCGCGGCGGCCTCGCTGGTGGTGGCTTACCTGCACGCTGGCGGAAAGAGCTTCACCCCGAAGGAGATGGCCTGGCTGGCCTGGCAGGGTGACGTCATTGCGCACGGCGGGCTGGGCACCGGACTCGACTCCGGTGGCAGCATGCTGGGCGGCGTGGTCCGTTACTCGCTCGGTGACGGGCCCTCGCCGGTGAAGGCGGCGGTGGTGCCGACGCTCGTCGTCGGCGACACGCTCCTCCGGGCCAGCACCGCGGCCAGCAACATCGCCTCCCGCAACTGGCTGGCCGAGCATCCCATGCGCATGCACCTCATGGAGGAGATTGCCATGCTGGTGCGCCAGGCCGAGGCGGCCCTGGTGACAGGCGACCTCCCAACGCTCGGCCACCTCATGAACCTGAACCATCTCGTCAAGGAGAAGCTGGGATTGTCGGTCCCCAAGACCGAGCAGCTCATCGAGGCGGCGCTGGGGGCCGGCGCGCTGGGGGCCAAGATCTCCGGCAAGGGGAGCGGCGGGATCATCGTGGCCGTGGCGGAGGACGCCAAGCGGCCGGCGGTCGCGGCGGCCATCGAGGCGGCCGGCGGCAAGGCCATTGTTCCGGAAGTGGCCGTCGAGGGCGCTCGCATCGAGCACAACCGGTAGCACGATAGGAGAGGAACATGGAATTCAAGCAGCTTCTGCCCAAGGGCAGGATCGTCGACCTGACCCACCGGCTGCAGCCGGGTGCCGAGCAGTATGCCCTGGACATCGGTCGCCACAACGAGCGGCAGGGCGACGAGGGCGACATCATGAGCACCGTCTACTTCTGGTCGCACGTGGGTACCCACGTCGAGGCTCCGCTCCACTACCTGGCCAAGGGGAGCGACACCGCCGGCATCGCCATCGAGAAGCTCTTCGGCCCGGCCATCGTCCTCGACTTCCGCAAGAAGGAGGTCAACGAGGCCATCACCCTGGCCGACGTCCAGGCGGCCGGCGACATCCAGGTGGGCGACCGAGTCATGACCATGACCGGCCGGCACGTCCAGTACCGCACGCCCCAGTCGCACCAGCGCCCTTACCTCACCGAGGAAGCGGTCCGCTGGCTCGTGGAGGACCGCAAGATCAACTGCCTGGGGACGGACAGCTCCGGTTACGAGGTGCGCGGCGTCAAGCACCACCCCGATCACAAGCTGGTCACCGGCGCCGAGATCCCGGTGCTGGAGTGCTTGGCCAACCTGGTCGAGCTGAAGAGCCAGCGCTTCTTCCTCATTGCCCTGCCCATCCCCGTCGTCGGCCTGGACGCGGTGCCGGTGCGGGCCATCGGCATCGACCCGGAGGGCTAGGCCTTGGCGGGCACGGGCGAGGCGGCGCGGGGACGGCGGGTGCGGCTCGGGGCCGCACTGTGGAACGGCGACCACGGCCGGTTCGCCGACGAGGTGGCCCGGCTGGAGGCGGCCGGCCTCGACTTCCTGCACATCGACGTCTTCGACGGCTACTTCGTCCCCGACGTCGCCTTCTCGCCGCGCACCATCGGCGAGTTGCGCAAGCTGACCCGACTGCCCTTCGAGGTCCACCTGGGCGTGCAGGAGATTGCCCGGTTCCTGCCGCCCCTGGTCGAGGCAGGGACCGACCTGATCCTCTTCCACCTCGAATGCGCGCGGATGCCGTTCGAAACCGCCTTCGCCATCCACGAGCTGGGGGCCAGGGCGGGCGTGGCCCTCTCGCTGGGGACGCCCGTCGCTGCGGTCGAGTCGCTCCTCCCGCGCATCGAGTCGCTGCTGCTCCTCTCCCGGGTGACCGGCGAGGGCACCAAGGGCGCGAGCTTCGACCCCGGCGCCCTGCCCCGGCTCGCCGAAGCGCGTCGGATGATCGACGCCGCCGGCGGTGGCTGCGAGCTGCAGGTCGCCGGCGGCGTCAACCGCGGCAACGTCGGCAAGCTGGTCGAGAACGGCGCCACCACGCTCTCGCTGGGCGCAGGGATCTACAAGGTCCCGGACATGCGCCGCGAGGTCCAGGAGATTCGCAGGTCCATCGGAGAGGAGTGAGCGGACGTCATGGCACGGTGGAAGCTGCTCATCGGCTCGAAGTCCTTCGGCAAGGCGTTCCCCGAGCACCTCAGGCAGCTCGAGGCGGCTGGCTGCGAGATCGTGCCCAACCAGCTGGGCCGACCCTACCAGGCGGCTGAGCTCAAGGAGGCGCTCCAGGGCATCGACGCCATCGTCACCGGTACCGACGAGCTGACCGCCGAGGTGATCGCCTCGTCAGACGGGCTCAAGACCATCGCCAAGCACGGGGTGGGCCTCGACAACATCGACCTCGCGGCGGCCCGGGTCCGGGGCATCGTGGTGAGCGCCGCATTCGGCGCGGTGCACGACTCGGTCGCCGACTTGACCCTTGCCCTGCTCCTGGCGGTGGCGCGGGGGATCGTCCCGGCCCACCTCTCCACCCGGGCCGGGCAGTGGAAGGGCTTCATGGGGGTGGAGCTGCGGGGGAAGACGCTGGGGATCGTCGGCCTGGGCCGGATCGGCAAGGAGGTGGCGGTCCGGGCCGAGGCCTTCGGGATGCGGATCGTGGCCACCGACCCGCGCCAGGATCCGATCTTCGCCGCCGCCCATCAGGTCCGGTACCTGAGCCTGCTCGAGCTCCTCGCCGCCTCCGACGCGGTCTCCCTCCATGCCGGGCTGGAACAGGCCGGGCGCCCGCTCCTGGGGGTGGCCGAGCTGGCGACCATGAAGGGCGGAGCAATCCTCGTGAACACCGGGCGAGGACACCTCGTCGACGAGGGCGCGCTGGCCGAGGTGCTGCGGCAAGGCAAGCTGCTGGGCGCAGGCCTGGATGTCTTCCAGGAGGAGCCGCCCAGGTCGAGCCCGCTGCTCGGGTTGGAGAACGTCGTGCTGGCGCCGCACATGGCGGGCGACACCCGCGACGCCCGACGGCGCATGGGCGAGATCACCGTCGAAAACGTGGTGCGCGTGATGCGGGGCGAGCGACCGCTCTCCCCGGTGGAGTGAGGTATGACCCCTCTTCGGTTCGCCGTGTTCGGCGCCGGGTTCTGGACCCGCCCGCAGCTCGCTGCCTGGGGCGAGGTGCCGGGGGCGAAGTGCGTCGCCATCTACAACCGCACCCCGGCGAAGGCCGAGAAGACGGCCCAGGCCTTCGGCATCCCCTCGGTCTACGATGATCCGCGCGAGCTACTCCAGCGCGAGAAGCTGGACTTCGTGGACATCATCACCGCTCCGGAGTCGCACGAGGAGCACGTGCTCCTGGTGGCCTCGCACGGCCTGCCCGTCATCTGCCAGAAGCCCATGTCCATCTCGCTCGCGTCGGCGGAGAGGATGGTGGAGGGGTGCGCTCGGGCCAAGGTCCCGTTCTTCGTCCACGAGAACTGGCGTTGGCAGCAGCCCTTCCGCGAGATCAACCGGCTCCTCGCCGCCGGGACGATCGGCAAGCCGTTCCGCGCCCGGCTGGTGATGATCTCCGGCTTCCCGGTATTCCAGAACCAGCCGGCGCTCAAGGAGACGGAGCGCTTCGTCATCGCCGACATGGGTAGCCACCAGCTGGATGTGGCCCGCTTCCTCTTTGGCGAAGCGGAGAGCGTCTACGCCCACGCCGGCAAGGTACACCCCGATATCAAGGGTGAGGACGTGGCCACGATCGTGCTGCGGATGCGCGACCGTACCACCGTCGTCGTCGACCTGGGCTACCCAGAGAACTTCATCGAGCACGAGAACCTGCCCGAGACCTGGGCCTTCATCGAGGGGTCGAAGGGATCGATAGAGCTGGCCCCCGACTACTGGCTACGGGTCACGACCGAAGCGGGCACCCACTCCCGCCGCATCCCGCCTCCGCACTATTCCTGGATCGATCCTTTCTACGAGCCGTCCGAGGCGAGCGGCGTCCCCTGCAACGCCAACCTGCTCTCCGCCATCCGTGGCGAGGGGAAGGCCGAGACCACCGGGGCCGACAACCTGGAGACGGTACGGCTGGTGTTCGCCGCCTACGGCTCGGCCGAGACGGGCCGCGCCGTCCACCTCTGACCGGAGCCCCCATGCCTTCCGCCCGCGTGTGGACCTACGGCAAGGACCAGGACCCGCCCCGGCGCCGGGCGCTACGCGCCGGTCCGGTCTCGCTCTCCATCGAGGGCATCGAGCTGGTCTCGGTCAACCTGGGCGACAAGGAGGTCCTGCGCCGGATCTACGCCGCGGTGCGCGACCGGAACTGGGGGACCATCCCCGCCGTCCTCTCCGATGTCCGCGAGGAGGTGGGATCCGAGTCCTTCCGCATCTCCTTCACCGCTGATCACCGCGAGCGGGACATCGACTTCACCTGGCGCGGAACCATCACCGGCGAGCGGGATGGCACCGTCGCGTATGCTCTCGACGGCCAGGCGCGCAGCACCTTCCTCAAGAACCGGATCGGCTTCTGCGTGCTCCACCCCGACGCCTGCGGTGGCGCCCCCTGCCAGCTGCTGCACACCGACGGGAGCACCGAGAAGGCCACCTTCCCGGAGGCGATCGCCCCGCACCAGCCCTTCCTCGAGCTGCGCGCCATCTCCCACCAGGTGGCGCCTGGGCAGTGGGCCGAGCTGCGCATGGAGGGGGACATCTTCGAGACCGAGGACCAGCGGAACTGGACCGACGCCTCCTTCAAGACCTTCTGCACGCCGCTGCGCCTGGGGTATCCGGTGGAGATCGCTGCCGGCACCCGTGTGGCTCAGACCATCACGCTTCGTGTAGCGGGTGCCCAGCGGGGGGCGCGGAGCGAGGCCGCCCTACCCACCTACGCGCTCGACCTCGGCGCCGCGCGTCGGCCGCTCCCCGCGCTCGGGCTGGGCGTGGCCAGCCACGGCCAGCCGCTGGAGCCGCGCGAGCTGGAGCTGCTCCGCGCGATACGCCCGGCCCACCTGCGGGTGGATCTGTGGCTGGATCGGTCGGGCTGGGAGGGCGCGCTGCGCCAGGCCGCCACGGAGGCGGCCGCGCTTTCGGCCGGTCTCGAGGCGGCGCTCATCCTCTCGGACGCTGCCGCGGACGAGCTCCGGGCGGTAGCGGCGGTCGTCCCCTCGCTCCGTGCCCCCGTGGTCCGCTGGCTGGTGTTCCACCGGGCCGAGGCGGCCACCACCGAGCGCTGGGTGGCGCTGGGCCGGGAGCGGCTCTCGCCGGTCTGCCCTGGCGTGCCGGTGGCCGCCGGCGCCCGAGCCTACTTCACAGAGCTGAACCGCGGGCCCCGCCCCGCATTCGCCGACCAGGTGGTGTTCTCAATCAACCCGCAGATCCACGCCTTCGATGACGCCTCCATGGTGGAGACGCTCCGCATCCAGCGGATCTGCGCCGAGAACGCGGCTCGGCTCTCGGGCGGAAAGCCCATCGTGGTAAGCCCCGTGACGCTCAAGCCCCGCTTCAACGCCGTGGCCACCGGGCCGGTGCCGCCCCCGGCACCGGGCGAGCTGCCGGACCAGGTCGACCCCCGGCAGATGTCCCTCTACGGTGCGGCCTGGACGCTGGGCAGTCTCGCCAACCTCGCCGCCAGCGGCGCGGTCAGCCTTACCTATTACGAGACCTCGGGCTGGCGCGGCGTCCTCGAGACCGCCGCCGGTCCGCCCGTCTCCGAGCGCTTCCCGCCGCTCCCCGGCTGCGCCTTCCCGCTCTACCATCCGCTGGCCGATATGGGTGAGCTGCGCGGCGGGACGCTTGTCGCTGGGGAATCGAGCGCGCCTCTACAGCTGGAGGGCGTCACCGTGGAGGCGGGCGGGCGACTGCGGACCCTGCTCGCCAACCTCACCGACCGGCAGCTCCAGGCACGGGTCCGCGGCCCGCCCGTGGCCGGCCGGAGCCGGGTGCTCGACCTCTCGAGCGTGGAGCGGGCATGCCGGGAGCCCGCCCGGTTCCGGGCGGAGCCAGGCGAGCGGGTGGCCTCGCGAGCCGGAGAGCTCCGGCTGGACCTGGGCCCGTATGCAACCACGATGATTGACTGGGAGAGTGAGCCATGACCGCCGAGCGCAACACGCTGCAGAGCTTCTTCTCGCTGGAGGGCAAGGTGGCGCTGGTCACCGGCGCGGCCGGGGGCATCGGGCGCGTGCTGGCCAGCACGCTGGCGGGCGCCGGTGCGGCGGTGGCCCTCCATGACCTGACCCTCGATCCACTGAAGGAGGTGGCCGCAGAGATCGATCGTGCCGGCGGGAGGACCACCTGCCTGGCTGCCGACCTGGGCAACCTGGAACAGGCCCGGGCCCTGGCACAGCGGACCCGCGACGCCCTGGGTCGGCTGGACATCCTCATCAACTGCGCGGCCATGAACCGGCGGAAGCCCATCCGCGATGTGACCGAGGACGACTGGGACAAGATCATGGCCGTCGACCTGAAGAGCATCTACTTCCTCAGCCAGGCCGCCCACGCCATCATGAAGCCGCAAGGGGGGGGCCGGATCGTCCACATCGGCTCGATCAATGTCTTCTTCGCCCTGGGGAGCGTCTCTGTATATGGCGCGGCCAAGGGCGCGGTGGTCCAGCTCACCAAGGTGATGGCGGTGGAGTGGGCCAAGGACGGGGTTCTGGTGAACTCCGTGGTGCCGGGCTTCGTGGCCACGCCGCTGTCGAAGCCGCTGTGGGAGCAGCCCTTCAAGGCGGAGTGGATGCGCAGCCGCATCGCCCTGCGCCGGCCGGCCCGCCCGGACGAGATCGCCGGCCCGGTGCTGTTCCTCTGCGCCCCCGCCTCGTCCTACATCACCGGCACGACCATCGTGGTCGACGGCGGGCGTGATCGCCGGCGGCTGGTGGGAGCCGGACGACGTCCTCGCGAAGTTATAGCACTGGAGGCGAATATCGAATGCGTGCCATCATCATGGATGCGCCCGGGCAGGTGCGGATCGGCGAGTGGGAGAACCAGAAGCCCGGTCCGGGCGAGGTCCTGGTCGCATCGCGCGCGGTGGGGGTCTGCGCCGGCGACCTGTACATCTACCAGGGCAAGAACCCTTACGTTCGCTTCCCCCAGGTGGCCGGCCACGAGATCGCCGGGGTGATCGAGGAGGTCGGCCCCGGGGTCACCGGCCTGGAGCCCGGGACCAAGGTGGTCGTGGAGCCGTTCCTGGGCTGCGGGAAGTGCTACCCCTGCCGGGTGGGCAAGTCCAACTGCTGCGCCAACCTGCGCATCATCGGGGTCACGCAACCGGGCGGATTCGGCGAGCGGGTGCTGGCACCCGCGGATCAGATCGCACCGCGTGCCCGAGAACCTCTCCTTCGCCGACGCCTCCTTCGTGGAGCCGGTAGCCATCGGCGTCCAGGCCTGCCGGCGCGGAGCGATCGCCGCTGGCGAGTTCGTGCTGGTCCTGGGCTGTGGCCCGATCGGCCTGGCGGTCATCGAGGTGGCGCGGGCGCGCGGGGCGCGGGTGGTGGGCACCGACGTCCAGCCGGCCAGGATGGAGACCGCGGCCAAGCTGGGCGCCGAGGTGCTCCCCTCGGACGACAAGCTGCTGTCCAGGGTCCTGGAGCAGACCAACGGCAGAGGGCGCCCCGGTGGTCGTGGAGGCCACGGGGAACGTGAAGGCCATGGAGTCGACGGTGGACCTGGTCGCCTCCGGCGGGCGGATCGTCATCCTCGGCCTGGTCAAGAAGGGGACGGCGGTCACCTTCCCCGGCCTCGACTTCACGCGCAAGGAGATGACCGTGGTCGGCTCGCGAGCCTCGGTGCAGCTGCTTCCCCGAGTCGCTGAAGCTGCTGGCCAGCGGGGTCATCCACTACCCGCGCGTGAAGAGCGAGTTCGACATGTGGGACGGGCCCGGGCTGATCGCCGACCTGGCCGAGAATCCGGGGAAGCTCCACAAGGCGGTGCTGGTGCGGGGCTGAGCCGGCTGCGAGCCGCCGCGCACCCTTCCCCGCTCACCTCCTTGGCGGGCGAAGGGTGCGCGGCCGCCGGGAGGCTCGCGGGAGATGACAATGAACCCGTGGCGTCACCAGCGGGAATCGGTGGGAGACGGACTATGGCCGAGATGACCTCGCGCGAGCGCGTCTGGGCTGCGGTGAGCCACCAGGAACCCGACCGCGTCCCGCTGGACATCGGAGGTGGGGGCAGCACCACGCTGGTCGTCGAGGCCTACCAGCGGCTGGAGGCGCACTGGGGCCTGCCTCGGCGCGAGCCGCGGATCATGAGCAAGGCCTTCCGGCTCGCCTACCTCGACGAGGACGCCTTGGTCCGGCTCGGCTCCGATACTCGATCACTAGGCGTGAAGGGCTTCTCCCGGGCACCGGCTCCCACGGGCGATCGCGACACGTTCCGCGACGCCTGGGGAGTGATCTGGCGCCGCGCCGAGTACCCCGGCGGCTACTACTGGGAGCTCCACGGCCACCCCCTGGCCGAGGCGACCGTCGAGGACCTCGATCGCTATCCCTGGCCCGACCCGCTCGATCCCGCCCTCACTGCCGGGCTGGCCGACGAGGTGAAGGCCCTCCACGCCAGCCCGTACGCCATCATGGCCGACGGCGGGTTCAAGAGCTTCTGGGAGCTGGGCTACATGATGCGCGGCATGGAGCGGTTGCTCATGGATCTGGTGGCAGATCCCGAATTCGTCACCGCACTGATGGAGAAGCTACTGGAGCTCAACCTGGCCGGCACGCGCAAGTTCCTGGAGATCGCGGGGCCGTACATCCACGTGTTCCGCGCCGCCGACGACCTGGCCACGCAGAACAGCCTCATGATGTCGCCGGAGGCGTATCGGGCCGTCCTCAAGCCGATCTACAAGCGGTACTTCGACGCGGTGCACGCCCTCACCCCGGCCAAGCTCTTCTACCACTCGTGCGGCCGCGTCAACGAGCTGGTCGACGACCTGGTGGAGATCGGCGTCGACATTCTCAACCCGGTCCAGGTCTCGGCCATGGGCGACACCTCCCGGCTCAAGCAGCGGTTCGGCTCGAAGGTCACCTTCTGGGGAGCCGTCGACACGCAGGACGTGCTCCCCCACGGCTCGCCGGCGGACGTGGAGCGGGAGGTGGCGCGGCGCATCCGCGACCTGGGCCCTGGCGGCGGCTACGTGGTTGCCTCGGTGCACAACGTCCAGCCGGACGTGCCGCCGGAGAATGTCCTGGCCATGGCGGACGCGGTGAAGAGACACGGCCGGTACCCCCTCTCGCGGAGCGATGATTGAGCGGTCACGGCGGTCCGATCACGGGGCGGGCGCCTTGACCCCTTGCCCGGGCGCTGCCCGAAGGGCGTACGGCCCGACGGACTCTCGGGCCCTCTCGCCCCGCACCTGCGCAAGGCAAGCACGCCGGCGGGCGGTTCAAGGAGAACGATCATGGACGATCTCGAGCGGTCCGAGTTCGAACGGAAGCTGGAGAAGCTTCGGACCTACCTGCGCGACCGTGGCTATGCTGCCGCGCTCCTGGGCCGGCAGGACGATTTCGCCTGGATCACCAGCGGCGGGGACAACCGGGTACTGCGCACCGTCGAGAACGGCGTGGGCATCCTGGCCATCACTCCCGAGCGCGTCTGGCTGGTGGCCCACACCATGGACGCCGCCCGCGTCCACGACGACGAGCTGGCCGGAACGTCGGTCGAGGTGGTGGCGGTGAAGTGGCACGAGGGCTCGCCCGAGGAGAAGGCACTGGCGCTGTGCGGCCGTGGCAGGGTCCTCTCCGACCTGGCGGTGGCCGGGGCAGAGCTCGATCCGTCCGCCTTCGCCGGGCTGCAGCACCCCCTCTCGAAGCTGGAGGTGGCCCGGTGCCGCGAGCTGGGGGCACGGACCGACGCCATCCTGCGCCGTGTGGCCGACGGACTCTCGCCGGAGCGCACCGAGGCCGATGTTGCCGCCGAGCTCGTTGCCTCGTACGAGCGGGAGGGCATGACCGTCGACGTATGTCTGGTGGGCGGACGCGAGCGCATCCCCCGGTACCGTCACCCGCTCGCCTCTCGCTCCCCCGTTGGCGAGGTGGTGCTCCTCCACCCCGCTGTCCGATGGCGCGGGTTGCACGCCAACGTGACCCGGATGGTTTGCCTGGGCGGCTCGATTCCGCCCGACCTGGAGCGACGCTACGAGGCCGTGTGCCGGCTCCAGGCGCTGACGCTCTCCATGTGCCTTCCCGGGACCCGGTTCCGCGCCATCTTCGAGGCCCGGAGAAGGCTGTACGCGCAACTCGGATTCCCGGACGACTGGGAGCTGCACTTCCCTGGCGGGCCAACCGGCTACCGGCTGGTCGAGCCGGCGGCCGGCGCAGACCCTGAGAGGACCGTCTGCGACGGCCAGGTGTTCGACTGGTTCGTGACCGTCACCGGGGCCAAGGTGGAGGAGCTGAGCCTGACCCTGGGCGGCCGCCGCGAGCTTCTCTCGTCCACCGGCGCATGGCCGATGAGGCCGTTCCAGAGTGGCGACCTGACGCTGGAGACACCCTGGTTGCTGGTGCGGTGAGCGCGGGATCGGCCTCTCCGCGCTGCTCAGCACCACCACGGTGGCCAGGCTGCGGAGCCAGCGGCGCAGCCTGGCCCGAACCCTCACGGCTTGAGCAGGATCTTGCAGCCTTCCCCTCGTCTCGCCGCGTGGAAGGCCGCAGCGGCCTCGCTCAGCGGGAACCGGTGGGTGATCACGTCCTCGACCCTGGGGTTCCGGCGGACGAAGTCGATGAGCTCGGGGAGCTCGTTGGCGTTGCAGTTCCGCGATCCGATGATCTCGATCTCCCGGTTGTTGATCTGCTCGAGAGGGTTCACTTCGACGCGTGTGCAGACGCCGACCTGGATCATACGGCCCCGCACTCCAAGGGAATTCAGAGCCGCGGTGAAGCCGGCCGCCGAGGGAGTACACTGCAGGGCACTGTCGAGCCCCCGGCCGCTGGTCAGCTGCTTGATGGTCGCGATGACGTCGTCGCGGGTGGGGTTCACGAGGTGATCGGCTCCGAAGTCCTTCGCGACACGCAGGCGTTCGGCGTTCAGATCGACCGCGATCACCGAGGCGCCGTGATCCTTTGCGACCAGCACGGCCATCTGTCCCAGCGGCCCAACGCCGAACACGCCGACGAACTGGCCAGGTGCAATCCGCGCCTTCTTCGCTGCATGGTAGGGGGTGGCCAGGGCGTCTCCGATGATCACACCGACCTCGTCGGAGATGTCCTCCGGCAGCGGCCTGAGGCTCGCCTCGGGAATGGCGAGGTACTCGGCGTCCCCGCCGTCGAGCTCGAACCCGATCGCCTTCAGCTCAGGGCAGAAGATCAGGTCACCGTTGCGGCAGTGCTCGCAGCGGCAGCAGGTCACGTGGCAGTTGACGATGACCCGATCCCCTACCCGGAATTGCCCTGCCTGGTCCACGTCCGCGACGATACCGGCCACCTCGTGCCCGGGCGTGGTGGGGAGCGGCCGTTCAGCCGGTAGCAGCAACTCCAGATCCGTGCCACAGATTCCAGACGATGTGACCTGCACGACGACGAGATCGCCTCTCGCCTGCGGCCTCGGCACCTCCACAACGTCGACTCGGTCTCGGCCCAGGAACTTGAGTGCCTTCATGATCGGCCTCGGTGAATGGCGCCGCGGCCCCGGACCACGCCGGGAGCGCCCCGGTCACGAGAGGATCGCCCACTGCTCGATCGACTCTCGCACCGCCGCCACCGTCGCAGCCTCGTCGCGCGCCTGCAGCCCCTTCATGATCCTCCGGTGGGACCGCAGCGCGTTCAGGCCCTTGCGCTCGTTTCGATGCGTCTCCTCGATCGACGGGGCGAACAGCTTCAGCGTGAAGTCGTAGATTCGCTGGATGAGCTCGTTCTTGGTTGCCTTGCCGACGGCCCGGTGGAAGGCCAGATCCAGCTGGGTGAGGGTGTGCGGGTCCCACTCCTTCTCGGCGACCTTGGCCGCCATGCGCTCCAGCTCTCGCTCGATGGCGGCGATGTCCTCCGCACCGGCGTTGGCCAGCACGAGCTTGATGATTCCAATCTCGATCAGCTCCCGTAGCTCCTTGAGCATCCGCTTGTCCGCGTCGCCCAGGATCATCTGGAACACCAGGTGATCGAAGAGCTGGCGGCTAGGCGACTTGGAGACGAAAGTCCCGTCGCCGCGCCGGATCTCCAGCACGCCGAACGAGGAGAGGATCTTGATCGCCTCGCGGATCGACCCCCGGCTCGTGGAAAGGGTCCGGGTGAGCTCAAACTCGCTAGGGATGCGATCGCCTGGTCGGAGCCGCCTGGTGAGGATAAGATGCTCGATGGTGTCGATCACCGTCTCTACTGCCGACCGGCGCTCCTGCGGACCAATCGCGACGGAGTCGAAGGGGGATTGCTCCGGCTCGGGCGGCGGGGCGATCCGCCTCTTTAGGGTGGTCACATCAGACATCATACGACTTCGGGCCGAAAAGCTGAATACCGCGACAGCATGCCTCGACGGTACGGGGGCCCAGACCTGACATGCCGGAGCGCACCGCAGGCGCCCCAGGCCCAGGGTTGCGGAGGGGGGCCGCCCCTTCGGCTTGTACTGCCTTCAGGGCGCGCTGCCCTCGGGAGGAGGGTAGATCTTCTCCGGGGGCGCCCGGCGCCTCGGCCGCTCGATGAGCTCGATGGTGGTGCCGAGGCCGCCCTCGGTGTCGAGGTAGGCGTAGTGGCCGTCGCCGTCGGGCCCGAACCCGGCTCCGTCCATGGTGACCCGGTACCCGGCCGCCTGCGCCTCGCGGATGGCCGACTCCATATCGTCCACCAGCACGCCCAGGTGTTGGACGCCGTAGCCGTGTTCGCGGATGAAGTCTGCGTATACGGTATCGCCGGACTGCTGCTGGATGAGCTCGAGCCGGGTGGGCCCGAGATTGGCCAGCGCAACCCGCATCGAGTAGTCCGCCGGGGCCCCGTTGCGCGTCATGCGGGGCACGAACGGCTTGCGGTAGGTGTAGAAGTGCCACGGCCCGATGCCGAACCGCTTCCAGTACTCCACCACCGTCCGGTCCAGGTCCTCCACCACCAGCGCCACCTGGGCCACGCCCCGGTCGAGGAAGGAGAGCTTCTTGCGCGGTTCGGACACGGGCACCTCCATGCATTCGCTCGATTGCATCGCGGCTGCGACGGCCGCGAGCGTGGAGCTAAGATAGCATCGAGCGCGGGTCAGCGGACGCGAGTACCGTGCGGGGGTGCCGCACCTCGGCGTGCTAGCAGGGGGCGGGTCAGATCTTGTTCGCCTTCAGGATCTCGTTGGACGCGGCCAGCTGGGCGGCATACGCGCCCTTGCGCTTCATGAGGAAGTTCACGAAAAGGCTCTCGATGATGCAGAGCTCGGCGATGCGCTTGGAAACGATCTCGCCGGAGACGTAGGCGGTGTAGACCGCGGTCTGGAGCACGAAGTGCGACTGCTTGGCCAGCGCCGAGAGCGGGAAGTTGGTGATGCCCACCACCGTCGCGCCGGCATGGGACGCCTCGCGGACCACGTTGAGCAGCGTGCGGGTCTGCCCGGTGTGGCTGATCGCGACCAGGACGTCGCCCGGCCGGAGCTGCGAGGCGAGCACCAGCTGCAGATCGGGATCGACGGCATAGATGGCCGGGAACCCGATGCGAACCCACTGGAGGTACGCCTCCTGCGCCACCACCGCGGCGTTTCCCACCCCGCAGAACATGATGGTGCGGGCCCGGCACAGCGCCTTGAGCGCCCCCTCGTAGGCCGTGGCATCGATGACCGAGGCGGTGTCCGAGATGGCCTGGGCGGAGGCGTCCAGGATCTTGCGCATGACGGCGACCGGGCCGTCGTCCGGACGCAGCCCCCGGTACTCGAAGATGTCGCCTCCATCCTCGGAAGGCCGGAACTCGGCCTTCAGCTCGGGGTACCCCTCGTACCCCATGCGCTTGGAGAGGCGGACGATGGTCGCCTCCGAGCAGCCCGCTCGCTCGGCAAAGTTCACGATCGAGAGATTGTGGATGGCCTCCGGGTGCGCCAGAAGGTAGTCCGCCGCGCAGCGCTCCGCCTTGCGCAGGCCGTCGTAGACGGCCTGGAGCCGCACGGCGCACGTCCGAGGGATCCGGTTCAGGCGGGGCTCGTTCATCGGGTACCCTGAAGCCGCTGGTGGACGGGGCGGAGCGCGCCGTGGAGTTCCCGGTAGACCGCCAGGCGCGCCGCGTGCGCGGCGTGCGAGGCGGGATCGGGATGATACACCCGGTCGAACCGGACCACCCGTTCCGCGCCGGCGCAGATGCTCGGGTAGACGCCGGCGCCCGCGCCCGCGAAGATCGCCGCGCCCAGGCAGGCGGCCTCCTTGGTGCGGAGGGTGCGGATCGGGACGTTCAACACGTCCGCCTTGACCTGCAGCCACGTGCTCGATCGCGCGCCTCCGCCCGCGGCCGAGACCCGCTCCACCACGATGCCAGCCTCGCGAAGGGCCTCGAGGTTGATGGCGAGCTCGTAGGTCTGGCAGTCGAGGATGGCCTTGACCACGTCGGCGCGGGTGGTGGCCAGGGTCAGGCCCACGATGGCGCCCCGCGAGTCCGCGTCGCAGGTGGGGGTACCGGCGCCGTTCAGGTGCGGGAGGAAGAGCACCGGGGAGGGCCCCGCCGGCAGCCCGGTGAGGATGACGTCGTACGGATCGCGGCCGGCGGCCCGCGCCGCCTGGACCTCGGCGGCCGCCCACGTGTCCCGGTACCACCGCAGCAGCAGCCCGCCCACGTGGTTCAGCGCGAACGTGAACCAGCGCCCGGGGAGGGCGGACTCGTAGCACGGGTAGTAGCCGGCGTAGAGGGAGACGGACCGGCTCCGGGAGGAGAAGACGGTCGAGAGCACCTCTGCGGTTCCGGTCGAAATCAGGGCGTCACCGTCGCCGAGCACGCCCGCCCCCACCGCGCCGGCCGGCTGGTCGTGCGCGCCGGCCACCAATACCGGGGTCCCCTCGATCCCGAGCTGCCGTGCCAGCCCGGGATCGAGGGACCCCACCGGCGAGCCGGTCGCAACCGGCTGCGCCATCAGCTCGGGTGGCACCCCGAGCTCCCGCAGCAGATCCTCGGCCCACGCTCCCCGGTCCAGGTCCCAGGCCATGGTGCGGGAGGCCATGGTCCGGTCGATGAAGCCCGGGGCGCCGAGCCGGCCCAGGACGAAGTCGGCGTAGGTGGCGATCCGCCGGGTCCTCGCCCACGCGTCCGGCCGCTCCTCCTTGAGCCACAGCGCCTTGCACAGCGAGTTGATGGCGTGCGGGCGCATGCCCGTGCGCCGGAACAGGGCCTCGCCGCCGAACCGCGCCTCGCAGGCATGCGCCTGCGGCGCGGACCGGTAGTCCATGCCCAGCACCGCGGGGTGGACCGGGAACCCGGCGCCGTCGAGCGGGATGATGGCGTCCCCTTGCACCGAAAGGCTCAGGCCGGCGACCTCCGTCCGCCGCCCGGCCCTGGCGCCGGCCGCCCCGAGCGCCTCCCGCAGCACCTCGCGCGTGAGCATCCAGACCCGCTCCGCGTCCTGCTCTGCTTTGCCGGAGGCGTCGGTCTCGATCCCGTACTCGCGATACGCCGAGCCTTCGACCTCGCCATCCTCGGAGAAGACGACCGCCTTGCAACCGGTGGTGCCGACGTCGAGGCCGACGAGGCTCATGGGCGCTCGCCTCCCGGGTCCGCGTAGAGCTGGTCCTGGATGCGCCGGAGCTGCAGCAGGACCGACTCCGGAGGAAGCTCCACCATGTCGTAGGTGAGCACCGTGTCGCGGGGGACGCTGGTCTTCATCACGCACCCCTTGGCGAGCCCGAGCGGAAGCAGCCGCTCGCGACGGGCCACCTCGGCAAGGTCGATCGAACCCCGGTAGCAGTGCTCGCCGATCCCGTCCAGCGTCTGCCCCCGCTCCAGCGCGCGCTTCGTGACCGCGATGCACTCCGACACCAGCGCGCCGCGGGGATGGCCCGAGGACTCGCCGTAGAGCACGCAGCCCGCGACCGTGAGCGGCACCTCGATGGAGCAGAGGTGGAAGGGCCGGAAGAGCGTGTAGTACGGACCGTCACCCATGTCCCGTTGCACCAGCCCCTCCCGGATCCGCTGGTTGTCGGTGGTCACGAGCAGGAACACGCCCGGGTGGACGCCGATGGCGAAGTCGACCACTCCCTTGCGGCTCAGGACGCCACCGTCGCTCCGGGGCACGAACACCCGGGTCAGGTCCGCGACCGTGGCGCGGGCGCCGTGCATGCCCCGAACGTCCGGCACCAGGCCGGTGGCATTGGAGACCGCAGCCATCTCGACCGCCGTCTTGCTGCCGTCGACGAACTCGCACAGCATCCGCGCACTCATCTTCCGCGCCTCAGCCTTGGCACGCTCGGTGTCGGGCGTGGCGTAGTGGTCGAGGGGGTTGTTCTTGCCCTTGCCCGCCGCGACGATCTCGAACCCGAGCGCGTGGGCGAACCGGTACAGCTCCAGGATGGCCGCGGGCTCGTCGCCGGCGGCCCAGCTGTACACCACGCCCGCGTTGCGGGCCATGCGGCGCAGGATGGGGCCGATGGTCACATCGCACTCGACGTTCATCATGACCACGTGCTTCTTGTGGTCGAACGCGTCGAGGGCGATCATCGCGCCCATCTCCGCCTGTCCGGTGGCGTCCACGACCGCCTGGACCGTCGAGAGGCGGGTGGCGACCCGGTGGTCCGTGGTGGCGACGCGGCGCCCGGCCCGGATGGCCTGCTCGGCCTCCGCCAGGTCGTTGGTCCGGACCACCTCGATCTTCTTCTTGGACTGGGTGTAGGCCGCCGCGGCACGGTCGGCCGTGAGGTCGACGACGGCATGGACCTCCATCCCCTTCATCTCCCCGATCTGGCTGATGATCTCGGTGCCCATCTGCCCGGCCCCCACCACGGCGACCGCGATGAGTCGGCCCGTCTGCTCCCGCTCCAGAAGCTTGGTGTCGATCTCGTGCATGGTTCTCGTTCCTCGGTGCGACCGGGCGCCGTGCCTCCCGTGCCTGCAGCTCCCGTCAGGGCCTGACGAGCACCTTGAGCGCTCGCCCCTCGGCTGCCGCCTGGAACCCTTCCACGATCTGGTCCAGGCCGACGACCAGGTTGAAGTACCGATCCGGGTGGATCTTCCCGGCCGCGATGGTCGCGAGCGCCTTCTCGTGCACATGGGCCGGGTACGAGAACGCGCCCATCACCGCGATCTCGCCGTAGTGGATCAGGTTGCCGTCGAGCGTGGTCTCGGGGCTCGCCTTGGGCAGGCCGCCGAAAAGGACCACCTTGCCGCGTTTGCGCACCGCCCGGACGGCCTGCGCCTGCGTCGAGGCCACCGGGGTTGCGACGATGGCCACGTCCGCCCCCAGGCCTCCGGTGGCGGTCCGCACCGCCTCGACCGTGTCGGCCTTCCCAGCATCGACGAGCAGGTCGGGCGCGAAGCGCTCCGCCTCCTTGAGCCGGGCGAGCCCCGCCATGATGATCCGCGTGGCGCCGCGAGACCGCGCCACCTCGACGTGCAGGCAGCCGATCGGGCCATCGCCGATGATCAGGACGGTGTCGCCCAAGCCGATCCCGGCGTTCTCCTGGGCCGCGAGGACCGAGGCGGCGGGCTCGGAGAGAGCAGCGGCGTCCAGCGAGAGACCATCGGGGACGTGGTGAACCATCCCACGCGCCAGGACCTCCCGGGGGAGGTGCAGGTACTCCGCAAACCCGCCCGGCCAGTGGGTCCCGATCATCCGGTGCTGGACACACAGGTTCACCAGGCCGCGCTTGCAGTAGTAGCACTCGCCACACGAGACGTCGGGGGCGACCGCAATCCGGTCTCCGACGCGGAACCGGCGCACATCCGCGCCGACCTCCGAGACCACAGCCGTGAGCTCGTGGCCCATGACCTGCGCGCCCACGTCGGCCTTCAGCCCGGTGCGGAAGTTGCGCACGTCGGAGCCGCAGATGCCGCATGCGTGAACGCGCGCCACCACGTCGCCGGCGCCGCACGGGGCGAGGTCCAGCTGCCGCACCACCATCCGTCCGGGCCCCTCGAACATGGCGGCCTTCATCTTCATCGCGTCACTCCTTCCCCGTGAGCAGGCGCTCGCCGACCGCGCCCGAGGGGTGGATGACCGCGAACTGCTCCCGGGTGTACCCGGTGTACGCCATGAGCGCGATGCAGGCCGCGTCGAACACGGCCACCACCGCCATGGTGCTGGTGGTGGCGAGCATGTTGAACTCGTCGGCTTCCCGCTCGACCCGAACCTGGACCACGAGGTCGGCGGCGCGGGCCAGGGCGGAGGTCTCGTTCTCCGTGACGCCGACGATCGACACCTTCTTGGTCTGCAGCGAGGGCACCAGACCGAGGATCTCGCGCGATCCGCCGCCCTTGGAGATCAGGATGGCCACGTCGCCGGGCTGGACGGCTCCCAGGCCGCCGTGAACGGCGTCCGCGGGGGACAGGAAGAACGCCGGCCGCTCAATGCACGAGAGCGAGTGCGCGATCTTCCGGGCGGCCGCCCCGGAGGTCCCGACGCCCGCCACCGCGATCCGACCCTTCGCGCCGCCGAGGAGCGCGACCAGCCGCTCGAACGTTTCCCGGTCGACGGCCTTCTCGAGCCGCGCCAGCTCCGATGCCGCGATGGCCCAGGTTCGCTTGGCCCGCTCCCAGATGCCCGACGGATCCGCCATGTACACGCTCCCGGGGGATGAACGCCGGGCCAATCCTAGGGCCCGCGCGCGCGGCTTGTAAAGAGCCAAATTTTCAACTACGAAGCGATGATCTGAAATTCCATGCGCCGCTGACGCACTGTTTAGCCCTGTATGGGGCGAAAAAGTTTCATACCCGACGAAGGCATCTGAAAATTCACCCTTGACAGGGCCGCGCAGGCTGATACCTTCCGCGCCAACGGCGAGGAGGCGCGCATGAGGAACGGAAGGACCGTCTTCGGGGTCGTGATCGGCACGCGCGGATGCTTCAACTCGAAGCTCGCGACCGCGGGGCGCGCCAGCCTGCTGGGCAAGCTCGAGGCGCTCGGTTACGAGGCCGTCATCCTGCCCACCGAGGCGACGCCCACCGGCGCGGTGGAGGGAAGGCCGGACGGGCAGAAGTGCGCGCGCCTGTTCCGCGAGCACCGCGACGAGATCGACGGCATCGTCGTCGCGCTCCCCAACTTTGGCGACGAGCTGGGCGTGGTCCACGCCGTGAAGGGGGCCACGCTCGATGTGCCGGTGCTGCTCCAGGCAAGCGACGATCACCTGGACCGGCTCTCCACCGCCGAGCGGCGCGACGCGTTCTGCGGGAAGATCTCCGTTGCCAACAACTTCTACCAGTACGGCATCCGCTTCACCGACACGAGCTTCCACAGCTACGACATCGAGAGCGATCTCATGTCGGCCGACCTCCGGCGATTCGAGCGGGTCTGCCGGGTGCACAACGGACTCCGGAACGCGCGCATCGGCGCCATCGGGGCCCGGCCCGGCGACTTCCAGACCATGCGCGTCATCCGAAAAGCTGCTGCAGGCCGCCGGGATCACGGTGGTGACCTGTGACCTCTCGGAGATCCTGGGGGCGGCGAGCCGGCTCGACGGCGGCGCGGCGGCCGTGGGCGCCAAGCTCAAGGCGATCCGCGACTATGGCCGGATGGCCGCCGACGCGGTGCCGGATCACGTCGTCCGCCAGGCCAAGCTCGGGGTTGCGCTGGACGAGTGGATCGCACGGAACGAGGTGCAGGCCGCGGGGATCCAGTGCTGGACCAGCGTGCAGCAGAACTTCGGCTGCGCCACCTGCCTCTCCATGAGCATGCTGGGTGACGCGCTGGTGCCCTGCGCCTGCGAGACCGACGTGGCCGGCGTGATTTCGATGTACGCGCTGACGCTCGCCACCGGCAACGCGTCGGCGCTGCTCGACTGGAACAACAACTACGCCGACGATCGCGGCAAGTGCGTGTGCACGCACTGCTCGAACTTCCCGCGAAGCTTCGTCTTCGGGAAGGGCTCGCAGGAGAAGCTGGACATCGCCTACCTCGACGTCCTGGGCACCACGCTCGGCCACGACAACTGCTTCGGTGCCGTGAAGGGCAAGGTCCGCGCCGGCGACATGACCTTCTTCCGCATCTCCACCGACGACACGCAGGGGCGGATCAAGGCCTACCTGGGCGAGGGCGAGTTCACCGACGACCCCTTCAAGATGTCCGGCGGGATCGCGGTCTGCCGCGTCCCGGAGCTGCCCAAGCTCCTCCGCTACATCATCAAGAACGGCTTCGAGCACCACGTCGGAATGGTTCGCGACCATTGCGCCGACGTCGTCGAGGAGGTGCTGGGCAACTACTTCGGCTGGGCGCTGCACCGGCACGGCTGAGGATGGATCGACCGCCCGCGGGCGCGGGTCCATGGCGGTGGCCGGCCGGTCTCCTCGGCCGCGAGCAGGTTGGGAGAAGCAGGACCGAACGGCAACAGGATGGAAGGACTGCTGCGTCTATCTTCGAGGGCCGTGGCAACCCCGCACGGTCCGAGGGAGTGCGTGACATGAAGCTCCGGTTCAGTCTGGTTCTGATCGCCGGCCTCCTGGCCGCCGCGCTCGTCGCTCCACGTCCGGCGCTGGCCGCCGACAAGAAGCTCACCATCGCGTTCTCGTTCCAGGACCTGGAGACCGAGTTCTGGGTCGCCGGACACAAGGCCATCGCCGAGACGCCTGGCCAAGCGCGGGTTCAAGGTCATCGAGAAGAACGCTGCCAAGGACGCCAACCTCCAGCTCGAGCAGGTGAAGAGCTGCTGACCCAGAACGTCGACGGCATCATCATCATCCCGCTGGACGGCGAGCGGCGGTCACCATCGGCAAGCTGGCCAACCAGGCGGACGTCCCCTACGGCGTCTTCAATCGGCCGCCGCTCGAACAAGGAGGCCAAGGCGCTGGTGGTCGTGGCCGACAACCGGAAGATTGCGGCGGACGCCGTCGACTACATGGCCCAGCAGGCCAAGAAGCTGGGGCGGAAGGTGACCCCCGCCATCATGGTCGGCGATCTGGGCGATCCGAACGCGGTCGGCCGGCGCCAGGGCTTCTATGACATCATGGAGAAGTACCCGGACCTCTGGACCGGCAAGGCCATCGAGATCCCGACCAAGTGGGATGCGAACGTGGCCCTGGCGAATCTCCAGAGCGCGATGCAGGCCAATCCCAACATCGACTTCCTCTTCACCAGCTCGGACTTCCTGTTCCCGGTGATCAAGTCGGTGCTGGCGCCGCTCGGGAAGTGGGAGAAAGCCGGCTCGAAGACCCACGTCATCCTGGGCGGCCTGGACGGCGACAAGACCGCCTGCAAGCTGATCAAGGACGGGTACCTCGACTCCACCGGCGTGCAGAACCTCTTCGTCGAGGCCGAGATGATCACGGACGCGATCACCGCCTCGGTCAAGGCCGGCGAGAAGACGCCCGAGAAGTGGATGGACGACACCGGCTTCGCCCTGACGCGGGCCAACTACAAGCAGCGCCACCTGGACATGTGGGGCTGCCGGCTGCTCGAGGGAAAAGAAGTAGCGCTCCTCTTCCGGCGCTTGAGCTCGAGCGAGCGGAGGAGGATCGTTCCAGGCGATCGGCGAGGCGGACCGGATCCGCCTCGCCGATTGACCATGCGAACCCTGGCCAGGGCAGCCCATGACCGAGACGCGAGCGAGCGATCCCTCCGTGGCGCGCGGTGACGTCGCCGAGCCCCCAACCCCTGCCGCGCCCGGCGACGCGGCCGACCACGGCGGCGCCAGATGGTCGCTGGCCCGCCTCCGCCGGCTGGGCCGGGCCGCCCTGCTCTCCGAGTACTTCGTCCTCTACCTCAGCTTCCTCTACATGCTGGCGCTGGGGCCGTTCCTGCCCCAGCTCTTCGCCGGCGACAACCTGGCCGACATCCTCTCCAACATCTGGCCGCTGCTGGTGGTGGCCATCGGCCAGAACTTCGTCCTCATCACCGCCGGCATCGACCTGTCGCAGACCTCGAACATGGCGTTGACCAGCGTCATCGGGGCGGTCCTGATGGTCACGGCCTGCGACCCGGTGCTCTTCAGCAAGTGTCCGCTCTGGGGGACGTTCCTCACCGAGCACGGGGGTCTGCTGGCCGGCCACGCGCTGGGCGTGCCCATCGCCGTGCTGATCATGCTGGTCATCGGCTCGCTCATCGGTCTGGTGAACGGCGTGGCGGTGGCCCGCTTCCGGATGCCGCCCTTCATCGTGACCCTGGTCTCGATGATGTTCTTCAGCGCCGTGGCCATCTACCTCCCCAAGTCCGAGAACATCCGCAACCTGCCCCACGCCTTCACCGTCCTGGGGAAGGGCTCGATCGGCCCGGTCCCCATCCCGCTCCTGGTGGGCGTGGGCGTGGCCATCGGAGCCCACCTCCTCCTCTCGCGGACGCTGTTCGGGCGGCGTCTCTATGCGGTGGGCACCAACCCGGTGGCGTCCACCATCTCCGGCATCCCCACCGCACGGGTCATCACGCGCGCCTACGTCCTGGCCGGCTTCTGTGCAGCGCTGGGATCGGTGCTGTACTCGGCCCGCCTGGAGATGGGCCGCCCCACGCTGGCCCGGTCGCAGTTCATCGACATCGTCGGCGCCAACGTGATCGCCGGCGTGAGCCTCTCGGGCGGCAAGGGCAAGATCACCTGGACGGCCTTCGGGGTGATCTTCTTCGTGCTGCTCGCCAATACACTCAATCTGCTCGACCTGCCCTTCTACACCATCGACATCGTGAAGGGCCTGGTCATCTTCGGCGCCGCGTCCCTGGACGTCGTGCGGACACGGGCCGCGGCCCGCAGCCACTGAGGCCACCATGGACGGCGGAATGGACCAGCGCGCACCGGCCCCGGAACCGACGGGCGGTGCCGCCTTCCGGTTCCAGGGTATCGGCAAGAGCTTCTTCGGCGTGCCGGTGCTCAGGGACGTCACCCTAGGGCTCCGGGCCGGCAGCATCCTGGGGCTGGTGGGCGAGAACGGTGCCGGCAAGTCCACCCTCATGAACGTGATGGGCGGCGTCCTCCGGCCGGACACGGGGGGGATGCTCCTGCGCGGCGCCCCCTACGCGCCGCAGGGGCCGGAGGACGCGCGCGCGGCGGGGATCGGGTTCATCCACCAGGAGCTGAACCTGTTCACGAACCTCTCGGTGGCCGAGAACATGTTCATCGAGTCCTTCCCGACCATGGGACGGCTCCCGGCCATCGACCGCCGCCGGATGGCGGCCTTCACGCGGGAGCACCTCGCCCACATCAACCTGGACATCTCCCCCGGCGCCCTGGTCGAGACGCTCTCGCCCGGCGAGCGCCAGCTGGTGGAGATCGCCAAGGTCCTGGCCATGAAGGCCGAGATCATCATCTTCGACGAGCCCACCACCTCGCTCACCGCCAAGGAGGCCCGGCTGCTGTTCGAGATCATCCGCAAGCTCCGCGCCCGGGGCACGAGCATCATCTACATCTCCCATATCCTGGGCCACGTCGCGGAGTTGGCCGACGAGGTGGTGGTGCTTCGGAACGGGGAGCTCGTGGCCAACGGCTCCGTCTCCGAGTACCCGGTGCCCCGCATGATCTCCTGCATGGTCGGGCGGGACCTGAAGAGCATCTTTCCGCCCAAGGCCAGCCAGCCACGGGAGGAAGTGCTCTTGCGCGTGGAGGGGCTCTCGCAGTCCGGGATCGTCCGCGACATCAACCTCACCGTGCACCGGGGTGAGATCGTCGGCTTCTTCGGGCTCATGGGCTCGGGCCGGACCGAGCTGGTCCGGATGATCTTCGGTGTCGATCGGTACGAGCGAGGCACGGTGCGGGTGGGCGACGGCATCCTGCCGCCCGGGGACCCGCGTGCCTCGATCGAGCGCGGGCTGGCCTTCGTGACCGAGAACCGGCGCGAGGAGGGGCTGCTCATGAACGTCTCCATCGCCGACAACATCGGCCTGGTGGCGCTGCCCGAGTTCGCACGGCCGTTCACCGGCCACCTGGAGCGCAGGCGCCTGCAGGAGGCGACGACCGAGAAGGCGCGGGAGCTGCACATCAAGGCCAGCTCCTACGAGACGCAGGCCGCGAAGAGCCTCTCGGGCGGGAACCAGCAGAAGGTCGTGATCGCGAAGTGGCTTCTGACGCAGCCCCGGGTGCTGCTCTTCGACGAACCGACCCGCGGCATCGACGTCGGGGCCAAGTACGATGTGTACGCGCTCATCGGCGAGCTGGCTCGCCGCGGGTCGGGGATCCTGTACGTCTCGAGCGAGATGGAAGAGCTCCTGGGCGTGGCGGACCGCATCCTGGTCATGAACCGGGGCGAGATCGTGCGCGAGTTCGAGCGGGACGAGTTCTCCCAGGAGGCGGTGATGCGGGCCGCGTTCCGGCAGTCGGGGGAGGTTCGCGCGTGAAGGCCATCGAGACGAAGCTCGCCCGGGTGGTCCTCCGGAACACCACCCCCATCCTGTTCGTGGTGGTGGTCCTGGTGTTCGGGTTCCTCGCTCCCCGCTTCCTCACACCGGGCAGCCTGCAGGTGATCCTCTCGAACTCGTCCTACATCGGGATCATCACGGTGGGAATGACGTTCGTGCTGCTGGTGGGCGGCATCGACCTCTCGGTCGGGTCGATCATGTATCTCTCGGCGGTGGCGACCAGCCTGGTGGTGAACGACCTCGAGCTGCCGCTCGTCCTGGGGCTCGCCGCCTGCCTGGGGGTGGGGGTGGTCTTCGGGGCGGTCAACGCATTCGCCGTGACGCGGATGGGAATCGTCCCCTTCGTGGCCACGCTGGTCACCATGATCGCCGGCCGTGGGCTCGGGCTGCTGGTCACCAAGTCCGTCCAGCTCGACTTCCCGGACGACATCACCTTGCTCGCGACCGTTCGCGTCGGGGGGGTGGTCCAGCTCAACATCTTCATCTTCGCCCTGGTGGTGGCGGCGGCGGCGCTGTTCCTGGGACGAACGCCCTGGGGGCGCAGGCTATACGCGGTCGGGAACGACCCCGAGGCGGCGCGCAAGGCCGGGCTCAAGACCCCGCGCATCATCGCCTCCACCTACGTGGTGAGCGGCGTGTGCGCGGCCCTGGGAGGCTTCGTCTCCATCGCCCAGATCGGACGCGTCCCGGCCAGCTTCGGCCGGAACAACGAGTTCGACGCCATCGCCGCCGCGGTGCTCGGGGGCGTGAGCCTGTTCGGTGGCGTCGGGAGCGTGTTCCCGGGAGCGGTGCTGGGGACGATCATGATCCAGATGATCCAGGCCGGCCTGGTCTATACCCGCGTCGACCTCTACATCCAGCCGATCATCATGGGCGCGATCATCTTCTTCGCCGTATTCCTGGACTCGCTCCGCAACGGCCAGCTGAAGAAGCTGGGGCGGCGCAACATCATGAAGCTGGAGGGCTAGTGGCCCGCCGGCCGTTCGGCCGGCGTTGGAGTCCGCGGCAAACGGCCCCGATAGGCTGCCGCGCCAGGGAAGCAGTCGAAGTTGGAGGACGGATCCGCGTGCGCGCGATCCAGGGTGGCGGCCGCCCGGAGTCTCGGCCGCGAGAGGTCGGTCACGGCATCAGTCCCAAACGCAAGGAGTGCGGAATGAGCGATCACCAGAGGACGAGGAGGCAGGCGGCGGCAATCGGCATCATCACGCTCGTCTGCGCTGCCCTACCGGTAGCGGTCCGGGCCGCCGGGGCCGCGAAGAAGCCCGCGACCATGATCGGCTATGCGGCCCCCGGGCTCTACGGCGGGCAGCTCTACATCCAGACCAGCCTGGTCGACAACGCGCAGGCGAAGGGGCTGGGGCGTCGTCACCACCAACGCCAACGCCGACCCGCAGAAGCAGAACAACGACATCGACTACCTCATCTCGCTCGGCGTGAAGGCCATCGTGACCGTGCCCGAGGACAGCGCCGGCATCTGCGCCGCGGTGGAGAAGGCCAAGGCCGCCAAGATCCCCTTCTACACGATCGACCGCTCGCCGGCCGGGTGCAAGATCGACATGACCGTGCTCTCCGACAACCGGCTCGCCGGGCCAGCAGGCCGCCCAGGTGATGGTGGACGAGCTCAAGAAGCGGTACGGCTCGCCCAAGGGCAAGGTGCTCGAGATCACCGGCAACCTCAGCCAGAACGTGGGGCAGCTGCGCCGCGACGGCTTCCACGACGTGGTCGACAAGTACAAGGACATCACCGTCATCCAGAAGGTGGGCGACTGGGACGCCGCCAAGGGCCAGCAGATCGCCATCGACGTCCTCTCGGCCAACCCGGATCTGGACGGCATCTACATCCACTCCGACAACGTCTACGGCCCCGGCACCAAGGCCGCCATGGACCAGCTCGGGCGGTTCCACAAGCGCGGCGAGAACGGCCACATCATCATCACCGGCGTCGACGGCGGTCCCTGGATCCTCGAGGCCATCCTCGACGGCGTCGCGGACGGCGCCGGCTCGCAGCCGGTGAGCGACTTCGGCATCGTGGTCAAGTGGATCGAGCAGGAGCTCAAGGGCAAGCCGGCGACGGAGGGCGAGGTCACGCAGGCGGGCGCGCCCTGGTCGCCGGCGCACGTCAAGAAGAACGCAGATGGCACCATGGAGCTGTTCCTGGCCACCACCAAGGTCACGGCCGACAACATCCGCAACCCCGCGACCTGGACCAACATGGACAAGAACTACAAGATGCCCAGCCGCTAGCCGGGTGCCGTGAGCACGCGTGCCGACTCGCCCCGGGCGCACCGGCGCTTCCGCGCCCTGCGCCCGGGGGCTGCCATGGAAAGGGAGCATGGACACTCAGCCCTACCTCGTCGAGATGAAGGGAGTGACCAAGGAGTTCCCGGGCGTTCGCGCGCTTGCGGGCGTCGATTTCCGGCTCCCCGCCGGCGGCGAGCTCCGCGGCCTGGTGGGCAAGAACGGTGCCGGCAAGTCGACGCTCATGAACGTGCTCACCGGCGTCTTCCCTGCCGACGCTGGTGAGATCGTGGTGCGTGGCAAGAGCTTCTCGCGCATGACCACCACCCTGTCGCGCCAGCTGGGGATCGCCTGCGTCCACCAGCACTCGCAGCTCATCGGCCCGCTGAGCATCGCCGAGAACGTGTTCTGCGGTGACCTGCCCACCGGGCGCCTCGGCCTGGTGGACTGGGACTCGGTGCACCGCCAGGCCGAGGAGCGGCTCGGCCGGCTCGGGCTGGCCATCGACGTCCGCCGCAAGGTCGAGGGGCTCTCGGTGGCGGAGCGCCAGATCATCGAGATCGCCAAGGCGCTCTTCGCCGAGGCGCAGGTGATCATCCTGGACGAGGCGACCGCGCCGCTGCCCAAGAACGACGTCGAGCTGCTGTTCGGGTTCGTGCGGCGCCAGCGAGAGCACGGCGTCGCCTTCGTCTACATCTCGCACTACCTCGAGGAGATCTTCGAGCTGTGCGAGAACGTCACCGTCATGCGTGACGGCCGCGCCATCGGCGACTACCGGGTGTCGGAGCTCACGCCCCAGGCCCTCATCCGGGCCATCAGCGGTGCCGATGTGGAGCGGTTCCGCCACGCTGCGGCGGCGGTCGCAGGCACTCCGGTGCTCTCGGTGCGGGGACTCAGCCGCCCGGGCGCGTACGCCGACGTGAGCCTGTCCCTGGCCCCGGGCGAGATCGTGGGGCTCACCGGGCTGGAGGGCTGCGGGAAGGACTCGCTCGCTCGGGGGCTGTTCGGACTCGAGCCCATGGGCAGCGGGGAGGTGCTGCTCGACGGCAAGCCCTACCGTGCGTCCGATCCACGCCAGGCCCTGGACCGAGGCGTGGCCTACCTCCCTCGCGACCGGCACGGGCTGGGGATCGTCGGCCCGCGATCCATCCAGGAGAACATCACCCTCCCCATCCTCGGCCGCCTCACCAACCTCCTCGGGCTGATCTCGAGGCGCAAGGAGTCGGACCTGGTCTCGCAGCTCATCGCCAGCCTGGACGTGGCCACTCCCTCGGCGGCGCAGCCGGTCGAGTTCCTGAGCGGCGGCAACCAGCAGAAGGTGGTCTTCGCCAAGCTGGTCAGCGTCCGCCCGCGCGTGCTCCTGCTGGATGAGCCGACCCAGGGGGTCGACGTCCAGGCCAAGGTCGAGATCATGAAGATCATCGACCGGCTCGCCCGCGAGCAGCAGGTTGCGACGGTGGTGATCTCGGAGGAGATCCGCGAGTTGCTGGACGTGTGCGATCGCATCCTGGTCATGTTCCGGGGGACCATCGCCGCAGAGTTCCCGACGCGAGACCCGAGCACCACCGTGGAGCGGATCCTGCACGCGGTGGAAGGAGCAGCGCAGCCGTGAGGACCCGCACGCCCTCCATCTCCCTGCTGCTCGACAACCTCATCTGGGCGCTGCTGCTGGTCGCGGGCGTCGCCTTCTCGCTGCTCACCACCCGCTTCCTGACCGTCAACAACCTGGTCAACGTCCTGGTCCACTCCTCGGTGCTGGGCATCATGGTCATCGGCCAGAGCTTCACGCTCGTCACCGGCAACTTCGATCTCAGCGCCGAGTCCACCCTGGGCCTGGTGGCGGTGGCCGGGGCGTTCTTGATGACGGCGGCGGGGGAGCCGTCCAATGGCAGCGGGCTGATGCTGAACCCGGCCGCCGCGGTGGTGGTGATGCTCGCTCTGGGTCTCCTCATCGGGGCCATCAACGGGCTCCTCATCACCCGCCTGCGAATGAACAACTTCGTGGTCACGCTTTCGATGCTGATCATCGTGCGCGGGCTCGCGTTCCTCCTCACCCAGGGAAAGACGGTCACCCGGCTGCCCGAGTCGTTCAAGGTCCTCGGGCACGGTTCCCTAGGGCCGGTGCCCATCAGTGTGATCGTCCTGATCGCGGCCTTCCTGGTCGCGTCCCTCATCACCCGCAGCACACGGTTCGGCCGGGACCTGTACGCGGTGGGCGGCAACCGCGAGGCCGCGCTCGCCTCCGGCATCGATCCCGATCGGCGGATCGTGCAGGTGTACCTGATCAGCGGTGCCCTGGCCGCCTTCGCCGCCTGGGTGGAGCTGGGCCGGCTGGGGGTCGGCGCCACCCGGATCGGCGAGGGCATGATCTTCGAGATCCAGGCGGCGGCGGTCATCGGTGGCATCAGCCTCTTCGGCGGACGTGGGACCATGATCGGCGCGCTCGGTGGCGTGCTGCTCCTGTCGTTCATCAACTCCGGGTTGAACCTGATGCGGGTGTCCGGCTTCGCCATCGACATGGTGCGCGGCATCGTCATCCTGGCGGCGATGCTGCTGGACGCGCAGAAGCTTCGATACCGGCAGCCGGCCGGCCGGCGCGACGCGGCCGCCCGCCTGGCGGCGTGAAGGCCGCGAGGAAGCCATGAGAGGCCAAAGACTCGTCCCCTTCCTGCTCGACCATCTGATCTGGTTCCTGCTGGTGGCGATCGTCGCCTTCTTCGCCCTGACCACGCGGAACTTCCTCACCAGCGCCAACTTCATCAACATCCTGTTCAACGCCTCGGTGCTGGGCGTGCTCGTCATCGGGCAGAGCTTCACGCTCCTGACCGGCAACTTCGACCTCTCGGCGGAGTCGACCCTGGGGCTGTGCGGGATGCTCGGGATCTTCTTCATCACGCAGGCCGGGCCACCGCTCTACGGCAGCGGGCTGATGCTCTCGCCCCTGGTCGCGCTGCTCATCACCCACGCCATCGGCCTCGCCATCGGGTGCGTTCAACGGTGTTCTCATCACCAAGCTGAAGGTGAACAACTTCGTGGTCACGCTGGCGATGCTGATCACCATCCGCGGCGTGACGCTGCTGGTCAACAACGGGCAGACCGCCTACAGCGCTTCGCCGGCCTACAACTGGCTGGGGCTGGCCAAGGTCGGGCCCATCCCGGTGCCCGGTGATCGTGTTCCTGGTCCTCTTCGGCCTGGGGAACGTCGATCGTCACCCGGACGCGCTTCGGGCGGGAGCTCTATGCGATCGGCGCGAACCGGAACGCGGCGCTCGCATCGGGGGTGCGGCCCGAGCGGCGCATCGTCCAGGTGTACATGCTCAGCGGGCTGCTGGCGGCCTTCGCCGGCTGGATGCTTTCGGCGCGCCTCACCAACGCCATGAGCTCGATGGGCAAGGGGATGATCTTCGAGGTCTTCGCCGCGGCCGTGATCGGCGGCGTCAGCCTGAAGGGCGGCCAGGGCAACCTCATCGGGGCGCTGGGAGGCGTGCTGCTGCTCACGACCATCGGGGCTGGTCTCAACCTCATGGACGTCTCGGTCTACTGGGTCCAGGCCATCCGCGGCTTGATCATCCTCGTCGCCATGATCATCGAGGCGCAGAAGGTGCGTGTCTCGCGCGCCGTGGCGCGACAGCCCGGGTCTCGCGACGCGAGTTCCGGGACGCCCGCCGCGAACGGCCTCTCGCACGTGTGAGCAAGGTGAAGGAGAGGGTACGACCATGCTCCTGAACGGCGACGACGTGGCGCTGGTGACCGGGGCCACGCGCGGCATCGGCCTGGCGATCGCGCGTGTGCTGGCGCAGGAAGGCGCACGGGTGGTGATCACCGGACGCGACCGGGTGCGGGCGGGAGAGGTGGCGGCCAAGATCGCGGCGGAGACTGGGCAGGAAGCCTTGGGTGTGGCGCTCGAGCTCCGGTCCGAGGAGCAGGTGGTCGCGGCGGTGCAGGCCTGCCGCGAGCGCTTCGGGGCTCCCACGATTCTGGTCAACAACGCCGGGGTCTACCTCAGCCGGCCGTTGCTGGACATGACCCGCGAAGCTTGGGAGGAGCTCTTCGCTGTCAACGTGACCGGCACGTTTCTGATGACCCGCGCGGTAGGGCGGATCATGGCGGAGCGACGGCGGGGGCGGATCGTCAACATCTCCTCCTGCTCTGCGCGCAAGGCCGACCCTGGACAAGCGGCCTACAACGCATCCAAGTCGGCCATCGTCGGGCTGACGCGTGTGACCGCCCTGGAGCTGGGCCGTTACGGGGTGACCTGTAACGTGGTCCTCCCCGGCGCCACCGACACGGACATGACCCGCGGCTCCTTCCTCACTTCGCCGGAGGTGGAGCGGGAGTGGATCGAGCGGACCGCCCTCAAGCGGCTGGGGCGACCGGAGGACGTGGCCCGAGCAGTCCTCTTCCTCGCCTCGAACCTGTCCGATCACGTCACCGGTGAGTCGATCGTTGTCTCGGGCGGCGAGCTGATGACGCAGTGACGATCGTGCGGGCGGTCAAGCGGCGCGAGCGCGAGATGGCGGCTTATCGGGCGCTCGTCGAGGGCGACCGCCTCGCCGAGGCCCAGCCCGCGGATGCTGAGGCTGTCGTCGTCCGGATGGCGCGGATCAGGCACGGGCAGGGGGCTCCGCGGCAGCAGACCCGCCCTGTTTTGAGGTTCCAGCCGAAACTACGGGCGGGAGATTCTTGAAACTGCTCGCGGAATCTCCAGAGAGGAGTTCCTGGACGATGTTGAACAAATGTGCACACACGAACAATTGACGTTCCGCGTACGGATGGGCAAGATGTGTTCATCGTTGCGCATCTGTTCACACGTTCGCAGTGAGGAGGCACGGCATGAGAACCGTCCGTTACCTGTCCGTCGTCGCCGCCGCGCTCTGGTTTGGGACCGCAGCTCCTGCTCAGGCGGCGAACCTGAAGCCCATCAAGATGGGCCTCTCGATGAATCAGCTCGACTCGGTCGTGTTTCACGCGTTCGCTGACTACCTGAAGGAGGCGACGCTGGCGGAGGGCAAGAAGAGGGGCTTTGACGTTCAGTGGACGATGGTCAGCGCCAATGGGGACGTGACCAAACAGGCCAACGACATCAAGGACCTTCTCTCCAAGGACGTGGCGGTGGTCTTCGCGGCCTCGATCGACTCGAAGACGATCCTCTCGAGCGTAGCGGAGGTCCGCAAGGCCAAGAAGCCTTTCGTCATGTACACCAAGGAGGCGCACAACTCGGCGACGGGGCTGCAGATCCCGTCGGCGACCGTCAACATGGACAGTGAGTTCCAGGCCTACGGTGCGACGCTCGAGATGCTAAAGATTATGAAGAAGGACGGTGTCACGCCCAAGGAGTGCATGGACGTCCACGGCGACATCGGTGACGAGAACGCCCACAACCGGGAGCGCGGCTTCCGCAAAGCGCTCGCCGAGTTCGGCATCCCGAATAGCGTCGTGGCCCAGGTAGTGGAGACGGGCCACTGGGAGCCAGAGGTCGCGCTCCAGAACACCGCGGCGGCCCTGCAGGCTCACCCGGACTCCAACTGCATGTACGTCTCGTCGGACTGGCTCATGTCGGGGGTCCAGACGGCGTTGGAGAACGCTGGCAAGTGGCACAAGCGCGGCGATCCCAAGCACGTCTACCTGGCCGGCACGGACATGTACCCGTCGGGCATCAAGGACACGGTCGACAAGTATATGGACGGTAACGTCGACGTCCCGGCCT
Organism: uncultured Actinomycetes bacterium; assembly: GCA_963813245.1. Taxonomy (GTDB): domain Bacteria; phylum Actinomycetota; class Thermoleophilia; order Gaiellales; family JAICJC01; genus JAICJC01. Next base: position 11,438 of record CAWEYE010000016.1, on the reverse strand, counting down.
GGCAGATGGCGGTGAAGGCGGCCGAGGCGGCCTTCGACCTGGTCCAGGGGAAGCAAGTCTCGCAGAAGCCCTTCCTGATGAAGGGGACCGTCATCAACAGCGACAACGCGGCCCAGGTGGTCAAGAGCGCACCGCACCTGTGGGGCGTGGACTACGAGCAGAAGGAGGGAGGGTAGCCAGGGCTGCGCCACCCGGGCCAAGATCGGCGAGCCCGGGGCCTGGTTGTGCCGGGGACGGCGAGGTCACTGATCGGGTGTCCCGCCGCTCCGGTCTCCTCGACGGTCAGGGAGCGTGACGGACACCATGCGAGCGATGTCAGGCCCCGAGCGCGCGCGACCAGAGGAGGCACCTGGCCTCCGCAACAGGACATTCCCCAGGCTTCGCCTACGCTGGCTCGTCCTCCCGTTCGCCGTCGCGCTCATCCTGCTGACGCTGAGTCTGTTCGTCGAGAACTTCGCCACGGCGAACAACATCCTGAACCTGCTGGTGCAGGTGGCGCCCATCGGCGTCATGGCGATGGGCGCGGCCCTGGTCATGATCACCGGGGGAATCGATGTCTCCGGGCCGGCGGTGATGACCACCGCGGCGGTGATCGGGGCGGACTACATGGCCAGGACGGGAGACCTGATCTTCGGTCCCGCGCTGATGATCCTGGTGGGGCTCTTGCTGGGAGCGGTCAATGGGATCGGGGTCGCCTTCCTCCGCATGGTCGCGCTGGTCGTCACCCTTTCGATCATGACCATATGCGCGGGGATCGTGACCGCGTGGACCAACGGCCAGAGCGTGGTCGGTCTGTCGCCCGCCTTCTCCGCGACGTTCGACCGGACGACGATCATCGTGGTGTTCCTCTCCGTGGCAGTGCTCCTCGGCTTCCTCCTGCAGAAGACGATCTTCGGGCGCTGGCTCTACTGCGTCGGAGCCAACGTTCACGCCGCGCGGATCACCGGCTTGCCGGCCCGAGGGGCGACGTTCGCCGCCTACGCAATCAGCGGGGCCTGCGCCGGGGTCGCCGGGATCATGAACACCGCCGCGCTCTCCTCCGCTCGTCCGGGATGGGGCCGGACACCCAGATCCTCGACGTGGTGAGTGCGGCGGTGATCGGCGGCGTCTCGGTGAACGGGGGCTCGGGCAACATCGCCGGCGTGACCCTGGGGGCGGTGCTGATCGTCATGATCAGCAACGTCATCAACCTGGCCGGGGTCCCCGACTACTACACCGGTCTAATCAAGGGACTGGTGATCATCCTCGCCATCGGGCTCGACAAAATGAGATCGGGGTCGCCATCATGACCCGAGTACCGTCATCATCGACTCCAGCGCGCGATGACACCGCCCAGGCGGCCGGGCCCTACCTGGAGCTGAACGCCATTTCCAAGCGCTTCCCCGGGGTCCAGGCACTCCGGCGCGTGACGATCCACGCGCCGGGCGGGGAGGTGATGGGCCTCGTCGGCGTCAACGGAGCGGGGAAGTCCACCCTAATGAACGTGCTCGGCGGCATCGTTCGGCCGGACGAGGGGTCGATCCGAATCGCCGGCCAGGCGGTGGAGATCGACAGCCCCCGCGCCGCGGCGCACCACGGGATCGCCTTCATCCAGCAGGAGGCCCAGATCTTCCAGCACCTCCGGGTCTACGAGAACATCCTGGTCGGCGAGTTGGAACGCTGGCGCGTCGCCGGCCCCATGCTCGGCCGGAAGGCGATGCGATGCGAGGCGGCCAAGCACCTCGCCAAGCTCGGCTGCGACATCGACCTCGACGCCAGGGGCGAGTCGCTCGTCGTCGGCGAGAAGCAGATGGTGCAGATCGCGCGCGCTCTCTCCCAGGGCGGCCGCATCCTCCTCTTCGACGAGCCGACGTCGTCGCTGTCGGCCAGGGAGAAGGACAACCTGTTCCAGGTTATCCGGAACCTTCGCGCGTCCGGGTTCATCATCTTCTACATCACGCACTTCCTCGACGAGGTGTACGAGATCTGCGACAACGTGACGGTGCTGCGGGACGGAGAGGTGACCGTCCAGGGCAAGGTCGGCGACTTCTCCAAGGCGCACCTCGTCCAGCACATGATCGGGAGGGAGGTCGGGAGCCTGACCGGCTCGCAGGGGCGGCAGCTCGGTGGCGTCGTCCTCGAGGTCTCGCACCTCACCGGCGTCCGTTTTCCGCAGGACGCGAGCTTCCGCCTGCGCCGCGGGGAGATCCTCGGCGTCTGGGGAGCGCTCGGCTCCGGACGCAGCGAGCTCCTCCGCGCCTTGATCGGCGTCGACATGGTGCGCCGGGGCACCGTCGCATACGCGGAGGAGGGCGCGCCGCAGCCGGTGCGCCCTCGGCGGCTGTTTCATAGGGTGGGGTACATCACCGAGGAGCGCCACCTCGACGGTCTGTTCCTGCAGATGCCGCTATGGAAGAACATCTCAAGCGCTTCCCTCCGGGTCTTCGCCTCCCGGGTCCTCCGGATCCTGGGCGTTAGGCGGGAGATGGCGAGGGCTCGGGAGTACATGGCCGAGGTCCACGTCAAGGCCGTCGACGAAACCATGCTCGCCAGCCAGCTATCGGGTGGCAACCAGCAGAAGACGATCATCGCCAAGTGGCTGATGAAGCAGCCGCGGCTGATGATCATGGACGAGCCGACCAAGGGCGTGGACGTCGGTGCGAAGGAGGAGATCCAGAACATCATCTTCGAGAAGGCCAGCTCGGGAGTGTGCTTCATCATCGTTTCGTCGGAGCTGGACGAGATCATGAGCCTTTCCGACCGAATCATCGTGCTGCGGGGCGGGCGGATCGTCTCGGATCTCACCCGGGAGCAGTTCTCGAAGGACCGGCTGATGAGCGAGAGCGTCTCGAGAGAGGCGACCCATGCCGCCTGACGCAACGACACTCCCGATCGCCCGGAAGAGCACGGGGAGCGTGTTCTCGCTGTCACTCTACTTGTTCTTCGCGCTGATGCTGGTCGTGTTCAGCGCGATGTCGCGCACCTTCCTCACCTTCAGCAACATCTACGGCACGATCCTCAACGGCGCTCCCCTCGTGCTCATCACTTGCGCCATCAACTTCGCCCTGCTGGCCGGGACCCTGGACCTCTCCGTCGCTGCCGTCGGGTACGCGTCCGGCTGCGTGTGCGGCATCATGCTCCGGAACCTCCACTCGCCGCTGTGGATGGCCATCAGCACCGGACTGGCGGTGGCGATCGTGGTCGGCCTGATCAACAGCCTGCTCATCGTGAAGCTGAAGATGAATGCCTTCCTGACCACGCTGGGCATGATGCTTGCCATCCGCGGGGTGGGGAAGATCGTCACCCAGGATCGGACCATTCTCATGGGCAAGGTGCTGGCGGACATCCGCCAGATGAAGATCTTGTCGCTGGGCGGCTTCCCGGTGCTGCTGTTCGTGGTTGCAGCCGTTGTGCTGGTTTCGCAGCTCGTCCTCTCGTACACGAGGTTCGGGCGGCACGTCGTGGCGGTGGGCTGCAACGAGAGGGCGGCCAGGAACCTGGGGATTGACGTACCCCGGGTCAGGACGCTCGCCCTCGTCACAACGTCCTTCATCTGCGGCATCGCCGGGGTGGTCTGGGTGATCACCCTCGGGTCGGTGATCACCCGCGGTTTGAACGGATACGAGTTCCTGGCCATCGCCGCGGCCGTCCTCGGCGGGACGAGCTTGTTCGGTGGCCGGGGGGCGTTCTTCCCTGGAGCCCTCATCGGAGCGCTCATCCTCCTGTTCATCGCCGACGGACTCACCATCGTGGGCGTCTCGCCGTACACCATGCCCTTCGTGCGTGGCGCGATCCTCTTCGCGGCGATGTACGTGGATTCACTTAGGGTCAGGTTCACCTAGCCATCGTGTCTCAGTCAGCAAAGAAGGAGGCTTCCATGTCGCGCCTACGGTTCAGCTACTTCCAGCTCACGTTCGGGCAGGACGAGGCCTATCTCCACCCCGAGAAGACGTACCAGCGGCTCAAGAAGTTCGGCTACGACGCCGTCGAGGTCACGCCGCCCAAGGGGCGCTACGGCCTGGGTGTGAAGATGGAAGAGTACGCCCGGCGGCACAAGCAGCTTTCGGCAGAGTACGGGCTGGGCGTCTCCTGCATCAACGAGTGCTGGGGCGAGATGTGGGACCCGTACTCCCCCCGCTACAAGACGCTCACCGAGAAGACGACCGCGGCCCTCGCGGTTTCCGAGACCAAGACCTCCATCGATTTCGCCGCCGAGGTGGGTGCCCCGCTGGTGACCGTGGCGACCGCGGTCCATACCCCGATCACGAAAGACAACGTCGACGAGTCCGTCGCCGTCGCCGTCGACGCCCTCGGGCGCATGTGCGACTACGCAGCGTCCAAGAACATCCAGCTCGTTTTCGAGGCCACCAACCACCTGGAGATGGGGAAGTTCGTGAACACCGTCCGGAACCACAAGATACTCATCGAGCGGACCGGGAAGGCCAACCTCGGCATCCAGCTCGACTGGTTCCACGTGAGTATGGAGGAGCTGAATCCCTACGAGGCGGTCATCGAGGCCCAGCCGCTGCTGCGCCATATGCACTTCCGCGACTCGAACTCCCTCACCCCTGGGTACGGCACCGTGGATTTCAAGGCGGTGATGCGCGCGCTGAAGCGGACCGGGTACGAGGGGTACTGCACCATCGAGACCTCGCCCATGGTCCCCGACCCCGATACCGCAGCCCGGGACGGGATCGAGTACCTCAAGTTCGCTGAGCGGATCGCGGAGTACCAGCTCAGCGATGCCTTCCCGAACGGCTACAGCCTGCGTGGCTGAGAGGCTTGCGCTCATGGCATCCCGCAACAAGGACGAGGACGCCCGGCTCCTCTACAAGATCGCCCGGGCGTACTACGAGGACGATGCCACGCAGGAGCGCCTCGCGAACCGGTTCGGGCTCTCGCGACCGAAGGTGTCCCGACTCCTGCAACAGGCCCGCGACTCGGGAGTGGTCCATATCTCGATCCGGCGTCCGGAGTCGGGCTGCCCGGACCTGGAACGCGAGCTCGAGAACCGGTTCGATCTCGACGAAGCCGTGCTGGCCCCCCACGACCGTGCGCCGGTAGTGGAGCGCGTCGGCGCGGCCGCCGCGTCCTACTTCGCCCGGACGGTGCAGCCGAGGGACGTGGTCGGACTCTCGTGGGGGACGTCGCTACGGGCGTTCGCGGCCCAGCTTCCGAACTTGGACCTGCCGAGGGTCACGGTTGTCCAGCTCCTCGGCGGGCTCGGGAGCCTGGATTCGGGCGTGAACGGCGCCGAGCTGACCCGCCGGGTGGCTGAGCGCTGTGGTGCGAGGCCCCGGATCATCCAGGCGCCGGGGGTTGTGGCCACTGCAGTGGTCAAGGCGGCCCTGCTCGCGGACCGCGAAGTGGCGCAGTCGCTGGAGCTCGGGCGGAAGGCCAGCATGGCCTTGATCGGGCTCGGCGTCCCGCGGGCCGCCTCGGCGCTGTTCGGGCCGGACGGGCTACTCACGCGCAAGGATCTGGACGCGATCCTCGCGAAGCGGGCGGTGGCCGACGTCTGCCTCCGCTACTTCGACGCCACGGGGCGGCCCGTGGCGACCGATCTTGAAGAGCGCGTGCTCGGCATCGAGCTGCCGGCCTTCCTGGCCATTCCGCGGCGAGTGGCCGTGGCCGGCGGGCCGGAGAAGGTGCCGGCCATACGCGGTGCGCTGGCCGGGCGGTTGGTGAACGTGCTGGTGAGCGACGAGGACACGGCTCGGGCGCTGCTCGAGGGCTGAAGGAGGTCGCGATGTCCGACTGCCTCTTGGGGATCGACTACGGGACGGGCGGTGCCAAGGCGGCCCTGATCGACGCAGAAGGCACGTTGCGGGCCTACTCCTTCGAGGAGTACCCCATCCTGACCGCGCGGCCCGGCTGGTCCGAACACGATGCCGGGCAGTACTGGCCGGTCGCGTGCCGGCTCATTCGACGGTGCCTGGCCGAGGCGGGGGTCGCCGGACGCGAGGTGCGCGGGGTCGCGGTCTCCTCGGCCTTGCCGTCGCTGGTCATGGTGGACCGGGACGGCCAGCCCGTCGAGCGCGCCTACAACCTCATGGATCGCCGGGCCAAAGACGAAGTGCGCCGGCTCAAGGAGCGGATCGGCGAGGCGCGCATCTTCGAACTCACGAAGAACAGGCTCGACGATCACCCCGTCATCGTGAACCTGCTCTGGGAGCGCTCGCACCGCCCGGACGTCTTCGCCCTCGTCGCCAAGGCGCTCAGCATCGACGGCTACGTCACCCTCAAGCTGACCGGGGTGGCGAGCGCTCACTACTCGGGGGCGGCCTTCTATGGTGTCGCGTACGATCTGCTCCGCCGCCGGTTCGATGCCGGCCTGCTCGACGAGCTCGGGCTCGACCCGTCGCTCCTTCCGCAGCTGCACGCCTGCGAGGCGGTGGTGGGTACGGTAACTCCCGCGGCGGCCGAGGAGACCGGCCTGGCTGCGGGTACCCCGGTCGCCGCCGGCCAGGTGGACTGCTGCGCGGGGTGGATTGGCGCGGGAATGACGGAGCCGGGCGACGTGCAGATGAACCTGGGCACCTGCGGCAATTTCGGCGTGCTCCACCGGGAGCAGATCTTTCACAAGAGCATGATCGCTTTCGAGCACACCACTGGCGGTGGCGAGATCTTCATCACCGTACCTACCACCACCACCGGCGGTGGGCTGATCCGGTACATGCGCGACAACTTCTACCCGGCGGAGCTCGCCCAGGAACGTGCGGCCGGCGCTGACGTGTACGAGCTCATCAACCGCGAAGCGGAGGCGACGCCGGCAGGCGCAGACGGGCTCGTGGTGCTGCCGTTCCTCATGGGCGAGCGCACGCCCATCTGGGACGCGGACGCCCGCGGGACCATCTTCGGCCTCTCCCTCCAGCATACCCGCGGGCACGTCCTGCGAGCCATGATGGAGTCGGTGGCGTACGCGCTCTACGATTCCTACCGAATCATCCAGACCACCGGGCTCGAGCTCCGCGCCCCCATCGTGCTGAACGAGGGTGGCGCCAAGAGTGGCCTATGGCGGCGGATCATCACCGACGTGTTCGGGGTGCCGACCGCGCTGGTCAAGCGGCGCACCGGTGCGCCGTGGGGAGACGCCATCCTGGCCGGAGTGGCAACGGGCGTCTTCCCCGACTTCGGCGTAGCCAAGCGCTGGGCGGAGTTCACCGATCCCCTGGAGCCCGATCCGGCGCGGCACGTCCTCTACGGCGAGTACTTTGCGCTGTACAAGCAGCTGTACGCGCACGTCGCCGACGACTTCAAGGTCCTGGCGCAGCTTCGTCAGCGCACCCACGGCTGAGGCGGGATGGCGCCGGCAGACCCGGCGAACGATTCGTACCGAGGAGAGTGACCATGGAGCTCATCCGGCGACTGAGGGCGCGTGCAGCGGCTGGGAAGCCCATTGCGGTCGGCATCGTCGGCTGCGGCCAGATGGGCTCGGGGCTCGCGCATGCTGTCTCCTGCGTCGAAGGGATGCAGGTGGCGGCCATCGCCGACATCGACCCCGAGCGGGCGCTGGCCACGTTCTCGGCTCTGGGCGTTGGCAGGGACGCGATCGTGGTCGCGGCCACCGCCGCCCAGGCGGAGGACGCCATCCGGGCCGGTAGGCGCGTCGTGACCGCCGACGCTCTTATGATGCCGGAGATTCCCGTCGCTGGAGGTGAACGTCGAGGTCACGGGCGTGCCCGACGTCGGGGCGCAGGTTGCCTACCGGTCGATCATGGCGAAGAAGCCCGTGATCATGATGAACGTCGAGGCCGACATCACGGTCGGTCCCTACCTCTCCGACCTCGCCCGGCGCACCGGCGCCCTGTACACGGTGGCCTCAGGCGACGAGCCCGGCGTCCTCAAGATGCTCTGGGAGCAGGCGCTGCTGATGGGCTTCGAGGTGATCGCGCTCGGGAAGGGAAAGAACAACACCATCGACCGCGGCGCCACTGCCGAGTCCTGCCACGACGAGGCCACCGCCAAGGGCATGAACCCGAAGATGCTGGCGGCGTTCCAGGACGGGACCAAGACGATGGTGGAGACTGGCGGCGGTCTCGAACGCCACGGGCCTCCTCCCCGACGTCCCGGGCATGCACGGTCCCAAGGTGGAACTCGAGGACCTGGTGAGGGTATTCGTCCCGGCGGCGGACGGCGGCATCTTCTCCCGCAGGTCGGGCGTCGTGGACTTCTCCACCGGCGCCATCGCCCCCGGGGTCTTCGCCATCGTCCGCTCGGACGAGCCCCGCATCCGCAAGGAGATGAAGTTCATCACCCGGGCCGACGGACCGTACTACCTCCACCACCGGCCGTACCACCTGTGCGACCTCGAGACACCGCAATCCATCGCCGAGGCGGTGCTGCTCGGCGAGGTGACGGTCGCGCCCGAGGCGCTGCACTCCGAGGTGATCTGCGTCGCCAAGCGGACCTGCGGGCCGGCGCGCGGCTGGAGGGCATCGGCGGCCACGACTGGTACGGGCTTCTCAGTCACCCACCACGACGCAGTCCGCCGCCGCGCGCTGTCCATCGGGATCGGGGCCGGCGCCCGCTTCTGCGCGACATCAGCAAGGGCGAGTGGATCACGCTCGACGACGCGGCGCCGGACACCTCCACCTTCGTCTATCGCCTCCGCATGCTGCAGGACACGCTGCTCGATGGCCCCCCCCGGGAGCAGCCGTGAGCGCCGCGCGGCCGGTGGGTGAGCATGTCCGCGCTGGTGGTCCGGGCCCCGATGGAGTTCGGGATCGAGCGGCTGCCCGTTCCCGATCCGCCGCCGGGCGGCCTGCTGGTGCGGGTCCAGGCGTGCGGCCTGTGCGGTTCGGATCTGCGCACGCTCCGATCCGGGCACCGGCGGGTCACCTTCCCGTGGACATCGGTCACGAGGTGGCCGCCGAGGTCGTCAGCGCGGGGGTCGGCTACCGCGGGCCCTGGAGGGCCGGGCGACCGGCTCGCGGTCGGACCGCTCGCGTACTGCGGCACCTGCGCGAGCTGCCTCGAGGGACAGCTACGAGTTGTGCGAGGACCAGCGCGAGCTCGGCCAGGCCTGGCCCGGCGGGTTCGCCGAGTACCTCGCGCTCCCGGAGGCGCTCCTTCGGCTCGGGAACGTGCAGCGCGCGCCAGAGGGGCTCGACCCCGCCTTGGTCACCCTGGCCGAGCCGCTCTCCTCCTGCATGAACGCCCAGGAAAGGGCGGAGGTGGGGATGGGCGACACCGTGGCCATCCTCGGCGCCGGCCCGATTGGCTGCTTGCACGTGGCCCTGGCCCGGGCCCGCGGTGCCTTCCACGTGATGCTGGTGGACGTGGATCCAGGGCGGCTCGCGCTGGCGGTACCGTTCGGCGCCGACGCGCGCATCGACGCGAGCGTGGAGGACCCGGTGGCGGCGGTGCGCCGCCTCACCGGCGGGCGCGGCGCCAGCGTGGTTGTCTCCGCCGCCCCCTCCCCGCTGGCTGCGGTGCAGGCGTTGGAAATGGCGCGTAAGGGGGGGCGGATCGTGCAGTTCGCAGGGCTTCCTCAGAACGAGTCGCGTCCCGGCATCGACGTGAACCGGATCCACTACGAGGCCCTGCACCTCATCGGAGTGACCACCTTCGCGCCACGCCACAACGTGAAGGCGCTCGAGCTGATCGCCTCCGGCCGGCTGCCGGCGGAGCAGCTCGTCACGCACAGGTTCCCGCTGGCCCGATTCGAGGAGGGCGCCCGGCTGGCACTGGCCGGTCGGACGCTCAAGGCCGTGTTCCTGCCCTGAAGGGACACGCCCGCTGACGCGGAGTGGCACGGGGAGAATGCCGGTAATCCGGGCATCCCTGAAGGGCCGCCTCGTGAACACTCGTGACCGACGAGGACACTGCCAGCGCGCTGCAGGCATGTAGGCGGGAGCTGGCAAGCAATAGAATCGAGAGGAGCTCTTCGATGCGCGGTCCCAGCTCACGTCGCTCTGCTCCTTGAGCCACGCCCGGAACTCCGCGGCCTGCACTGACGTCAGCTTCAGCTGCTCGAGGGTGTTCGCCATGGCGACCCCCGCCACAATGTACGTGTTAGTCTGACATGACCTACATGGCAGGCAAACCATGTAATCAAGGGTGCTGACGCACCGTGAGGCGCGAAACCAGGGGGACGAAGCAGGCCCTCCGAGCGTTGCCGACGTCCGGGGAGCCCAGCCCGGTCCTCTAGCGAAAGGAGCGGTCGCCCCGGAGGGCGGTCCGCTCTTCGCCTGCTCAACGTCGGGCCGAAGGTTGTTCAGTTCACCTTCACCTGGATGGTCTTCGGCTTCGCCTCGGCGCTGCTTCGGCAGGAGGATGACGAGCACCCCGTTGCTTCGACTCGGCGTGGCACCTTCTCCGCGTCGACGTTCCCGGGAGGAGAAGCGCCGGCGAACGTGCCGTAGCTGAGCGCTCGAGCGGTGATAGCTGTCGCGCTTGTTCCTCCTTCTCCAGCTTGCGGTCTCCCCTCACGGTGAGCACGCCGTCCTCGAGTTGGACGAGACGTCCTTCGGCTCGACTCCGGCAAGCTCGAACTGGACGACGTCTGCCTTCGGCGTCCTCGTAGACGTCCGCGCGGGTGCCCAGCCGACCGACTCACCGGCGCGGAACAGCTCGCGCTCGTCGCCGAAGACGCGTCTCATTCCCTCCTGCACTCGTGCGAGCTCGCGGAAGGGTTCCCAACGGGTCAGCATTGCCATGACTATTCCTTCTTTCTCGTCCGTTCTGATTACCGAGAACGTAAGGCCGACTTCCGGCATGTCAAACGCGCCGATTCTTCGCCGGGTCTTCTTCCGCGCATGCGGCTGGATGGACTCGCCCGGCGCGCGGGCGCCCCGGGGTGGCCGGCATCGAGCGCCGGCCAGGGCGCAGCTTCCGAGCCAGCACTCGCTCGATGAAGGTCTCGCACACGTCCCGTCGGTTCTGCTGTTTGCGGTCATCATGGCCCGCATGCCCCTGAACAAGGCTTCCAGGCCAACCAGAGATCATCTCCAGTACCCGTAGCTTCTTGGGGATCGGTTCTGATCGACTCACTTCGCCATAGGGCTGCTCCAGCGAGCTCCAGACCAGTCCCCCGGCGCCGTGTTCCTAAACTTCACCGGACTCATGACCGTGCTCGACTGGCTCCGCAACTTACTGTCGCGCGATCTCGCGATCGACCTCGGGACGGCGAACACCCTTGTCTACGTCCGCGGCGCGGGCATCGTCTCGAACGAGCCCAGCGTGGTGGCCGTAGAGCAGGGCGGTCACGACAGCGTGATCGCGGTGGGCAAGTCTGCGAAGGAGATGCTCGGGCGCACCCGGGCAACATCGTCGTCATCCGCCCGATGAGGGATGGCGTCATCGCGGACTTCGAGATCGCCGAGGCGATACTAAAGTACTTCGTCGCCCACGCCAGCGAGCGGAGCCAGCTCGTCCCGAGCCACGCATCATCATCGGCGTCCCGTCCGGCGTCACCGAGGTCGAGAAGCGCGCCGTCCGCGAGGCCGCCGAGAGCG
>CAWEYE010000015.1:0-22561 GCA_963813245.1 uncultured Actinomycetes bacterium | reverse complement strand
CAAACGTGTTCTTCGCGGTCAGGTCGGTGCGCACGAAGCCTGGGCAGACCGTGTGCACCGAGATGCCCAACGGGCGCAGGTCGATCCGCAGCGACTCCAGCATGTTGATCTCGGCCGCCTTCGTGGCGCCGTAGGCCTCCGACTGGGGCAGCCCGCGGTAGCCGGCCAGGCTGGCCATGCCCGCGATCGCGCCGCTGCGGCGCCGGCGCATGTCGGCGAGCACGGCCTCGACCCCGTGCGCCATGCCGAGCACGTTGGTGTCGAAGTGGCGCCGGATCACGTCGGTGTCCCACGCCTCGACCGAGAACTGGCCCCAGTAGGCGGCGTTCAGGACGGCGAGGTCGATGGCCCCGTACCGCTCCCGCACCGTCTCGGCGGCCGCCAGCATCGCAGCGCGGTCGGTGACGTCGGCCGGCACCGGCAGCACCTCGCCGGGGGTGTGCGCGGCGAGCTCCTCGAGCTTCGTGGCCCGGCGGGCGCTGGCCGCGACCCGGCACCCGCGCCCGGCGAGCTCGCGCACGAGCGCCGCGCCGATGCCGCTCGAGGCGCCGGTGACCCAGACGGTCGCGCCGTCGCGCAGCCTCACGGCCGGGCCAGGCGCAGCTGGACATCGCCGATCGCGCCCGTCGCGAATCCGGCCTCGCAATAGGCCAGATAGAACTCCCACATGCGCACGAAGGTGTGGTCGAAGCCGAGCGCGTGCACGCGCTCGCGCTGCTCCAGGAACCGCATGCGCCAGTGCCGCAGCGTGGTCGCGTAGTGGTGGCCGATCTCGGCGGCGTGGGTCACGCCGAGCGTCGAGGCGTCGCGCAGCGACCGGTCGATGGCCTCGCGCGACGGGATCAGCCCGCCGGGGAAAATGTACTTGTGGATCCAGCCGTAGGCGTGGCGTGAGGCCAGGTAGCGGCGGTGCGGCATCGTGATCGTCTGCAGGCCCATCGAGCCGTCCGCCTGCAGCAGCCGGTCGCAGGTCGCAAAGAACACGGGCCAGTACTCCTCGCCGACGGCCTCGAGCATCTCGATCGACACGATCTTCGAGTAGCGGCCCTCGATCTCGCGGTAGTCGCGCAGGATGACCTCGACCCGGTCGGAAAGGCCGGCCGCGGCCACGCGCTCGCGTGCGAGCGCTGCCTGGGCCGCCGAGATGGTCGCGGTCGTGACCCGGCAGCCGCGGGTCGAGGCGGCGTGCATGGCGAATCCGCCCCAGCCGGTGCCGATCTCGAGCAGATGATCGGACGGCCGCAGGTCGACCATGCGGCAGAGCGTCTCGTACTTGCGCGTCTGCGCCGCCTCGAGTGTGTCGCCCGGCTCGAACACGGCGGCCGAGTAGGTCATGGTGGGATCGAGGAACAGCGCGAAGAGGTCGTTCGAGAGGTCATAGTGGCGCGAGATGTTGCGCGCCGAGCCGGTGGGCGTGTTGCGCTGCTCGGCCGGGATGCGCGGCTCGTACAGGCCGCGCAGGCGCTGGAGCGGCCCCGGCAGCAGCCGGTCGACGCCGCCGGCGAACGCGCCCAGCGCCTGGGCCAGGTCGTCGGCCGCCCAGTCGCCCGCCATGTACGCCTCGCCGAAGCCGATCTTGCCGGCCGCGGCGAGCCGGTGGAAGAAGGCGTCGCGGGCGATCGTCATGACGGGGGCGCCGGCCTCTCCCTGTCCGGCCACCGCGCCGTCGGGCAGGACGACCTGAAGCGGCAGCCGGCGCACGGAGCGCAGGAAGAGCGCCCGGGCGATCGTGGCGCGGGCGGCGACGCGGGGCGCGTGCGGCGTGCGCCAGATCGGATGGTCCGACCCGGCCTGGTGCGAGACGACCGTCATCCGACGTGCTCCTGGGGCGCGTGCGGCGGGCGGGGCACGCGGGCGACGCCGCGCAGCGCCAGCTTGATCCCCTGCAGGTGGATCAGCGACGTCACCCTGGCCGTCATCAGCGGATGGCGTAGGAGCATGCGCCCGACCGCGGCGTTCGTGAGCGCCCGCCTGCGGCCCACGAGCGAGGCCGCGAACACCCGCTGCCCGCCCTGGTGCAGCGCCATCTGCACCGACAGGCGCTCGTCCGGCGCCTGCAGGGTCATCCGGTAGCGGCCGTCGACGGTCAGAAACGGCGAGACGTAGAACTCCTTGCCCGTCTCGGCGCGGCCGCGCTCGCCGGGCTGGAGCAGGTAGCAGTGCCGCTGCCCGTAGGTGTTGTGCACCTCGGCGACGACGCACTCAAGGGTGCCGTCCGGGCGGTGGCAGTAGTACACCGAGAGCGGGTTGAACACGTATCCGAGCACCCGGGCGTTGGTCAGGAGCGAGATCCGGCCGCCCTCCAGGTCGACCCCGTGCGCCGCCAGGTACGCCAGGACGTTCTGCTTGATCGTCCTGGCCGGGTCGCCCAGATGGTCGCGGGAGCGGATGGTGGTGAGGCCGCGGCGGTCGTGCCCGAACGCCCACAGGCGCCGGTCGAGCTCGTGCAGCTCGTCCAGGTCGACGAGCCACATGTAGACGGAGTAGCGGAAGAGGTTGCGATGGGCGGTGCGCCGCTCGTGCACCACGTGGCCCTCGTAGAGCGCCGACCTCACCAGGCGCACCCCAGTGCCAGTGCGGCGCGCAGGCCCGATACGCAGCCGTCCTCGTGGAATCCCCAGCCGTGGTAGGCGCCGCAGTAGTAGGTGTTGCGCTGCCCCTGCAGCTGCGGCAGGAGCGCCTGCGCCGCCAGACTCTCGTGCGTGTAGATCGGGTGCTCGTAGGTCATACGGCGCAGCTCGTGGCCCGCGCCGATGCGGCTCGTCTGGTTCAGGGTCACGCAGTAGTCGACGGGCTCGTGCAGCGCCTGCAGGCGATTCAGGTGGTAGGTCACGTGCACCGCCGGCTGGCTGCTGGAGCAGGCGTCGAGCAGGTAGTTCCACGAGGCGCGGGCGCCGGCCGCGCGCGGCAGGAGCGACGCATCGGTGTGCAGCACCGTCTGGTTGCTCGAGTACGCGAACCCGCCCAGCACCTTGCGCTCGGCGGCGGACGGGTCGGCCAGCATCCGCAGGGCCTGGTCGGGGTGGGCGGCGATCACGACCCGGTCGAAGCGGTGGTCGCCATTCACGGTCACGCCCGCCTCGTCGCGCTCGATCGCGACGACCGGGGTGGCGACGTGGACACGGTCGGCGAGGCCCTGCGCGATGCGGGCCACGTATTCGCGGCTGCCCCCCGTCACCGTCCGCCACTGCGGCGAGTTGGTCACCGTCAGCATGCCGTGGTTGGCGAAGAAGCGGATCAGGTAGCGGGCGGGAAAGTCGCGGATCGTGGACGGCGACGACGACCACACCGCGCCCGTCAGCGGCAGCATGAAGTGGTCGGCGAAGTAGGGCGAGTAACCGCCCTGGCGCAGGAACCCGTCGAGGGTCAGGCCGTCGGCGGCGGGGTCGGCCAGGACGGCCCGGGCGTGGCGGTGAAACCGGCGCACCTCGACCAGCATGCGCAGGTAGCGCGGGCGGCCCAGCACGCCCGCCTGCGGCACGACGCCGTGCATCCCGCGCGCGCCGGCATACTCGAGGCCGCACCCCTCGCAGCGCACGCCGAAGGACATGTCGCTCTCCTGCGTGCCGATGCCCAGGTCGGCGAACAGCCGCAGCAGGGTGGGGTAGGTGCGCTGGTTGTGGACGATGAAGCCCGTGTCGAGGGCGACCTCGCGCCCGTCGGCGGCCTGCACCGCGACCGTGTTCGCGTGGCCGCCGAGGCGCTCGTCGCGCTCGAACAGCGTCACATCGTGCGTGCGGGCGAGGATGTGGGCGGCCGTGAGGCCGGCCACGCCGCTGCCGACGACCGCCACCCGAAGCGCGCTCACAGCGGCACCCGCAGCCCGCGCTCGGGCGGCAGCGCGAACGCCGCCGCCAGCCCCTCGTCCATCGGCTCGAGCCCGAGCGCCCCGAGCACGAACCGCCGCGTGAGCGACTGCCACAGGGGCAGGCGCTGCAGCATCGTGTGCCCGGCCCGAGCGACCTCGAACCGGGCCAGCCGGGCGGCGGTCTCGCGCGCGCGGCGCCCGAACTCGAGCGAGCGGGCCGGGTCGGTGACCCGGTCGCGGGTGCCGTGCACGAGCAGCACCGTGCGGCCCGCGAGCTGCTGCACCGGCTCGTCCGGCGGGCACCAGGCGGCGAGGCCGGCCACGGCCGTCACCCGCTCGTGACCCGCCGCGCGCAGGGCCGCCCGCGCCCCCATCGAGTGGCCGACGAGGCACACGGGCGCATCGAAGCGCTCCGAGAGCTGGTCGATCGCCCATTCGACGTCGCGGACGGGGTCGCCGTCGTTGTAGCCGATGACACGGTAACGCAGCTGGGCGACGGCGAGGCCGCCGCGGCGCCCGGCCCGGGCGAGGTCGCCGGCGAAGGGGAACATCCGCAGGGCCGGTGTGCGCAGGTTCGAGTCGGGAGCAGTGCTGCGCGACTTGCCGCCATGCGCGATCAGCGCCACGCCGCGTGCCTCGCTGCGAGGGGCGACGGTGACGAGCGACGGTCGGTGGTCCGGCAAAGCAGCGGCGATGCTACCGGTCGGGGTGCAGTGCATGTGGGGCATTCGCCGCACGCCGCGGATCGGATCGTCCGGACGGGGGATGGCGTGCCGGCGCGGTGGGGACTAGGATGCCTGTCCCGATCGGGAGGGCAAGGTCATGCTGAGGAACGTGATGACGGTCAAGCGCGGTCTCGTTGTGGGGGCAGCCGTGGGGGTGGCGCTCGTGGTGCTGTGGCGCAAGTCACGGGAGGCCGCCGACGTGGTCGCTGCGACGGCTCCGCCCGAACGGCCCGCCGAGCCGGAGGCTCGCGCTGAGGAGCCCGTTGCTCGGGCCGAGGAGCCGCAGGCGGTTCCGGCCGAGGAACCCGTCGCCGAGACGCAGCCGCCGCCGGCCGAGCCCGTTGCCGCCGTGACCGCCGTGGCCGAGACCGAGACGCTGGAGGGCGCGCTGGCCTTCCACCGCAACGCGGCCGCGCATGCCCATCGTCCGGCCGTCCTCACCCATGTCGGCCGGCCGCGCGAGCTCGGCTCGGCCGAGTGGCCGCAGCCGCGGCCCGTCGTTGCGCTCGGCTCCGCCGGCCGCACGCAGGCGCCGCTTCAGCGGGCTTCCTGGCCGGGAGTCGCGAGCGCGCGGCGGGGAGCGTTTACGCGGGGACGGTAGGCATGATCAGCACGGGGCGGTGGGAGTGGTTCGCCACCCCGTGCGAGACGCTGCCGAGGACGAGTGAGCGCACGCCGGTGATCCCGCGCGATCCCATGACGATGACGGACACATCGCGCTGGTCCGCCTCGGCCAGGATCGTGCGCCAGACCGCCCCGGGGCCCTCGACGGCGGCCGGCGTCGTCGCCTGCACCCCGGCGGCCCGCAGGATCCCGCAGCCCTCCTCGGCCAGCTCACGAGCGCGCGACCGCGCCGCCTGATCGACCTGCTCGACGTCCGCGCCCGGCATCATGTCGGGGTAGGGGAAGTCGCCGCCCGCCGGCATCGCCAGGATGGACTCGAAGATGCACATCACCACCGCCTCGTGGGCGCCGAGCAGCCCAACCGCCCGCTCGAGCGCCGCCCTGGCGTCCGGGGAACCGTCGTAGCAGTAGAGCGCGAGCGGCGCCGCCGTCAGGTACCCGCCTTGGCCTTGTTTTCGGCCTGGCCGATCCAGGGCATCATCGCCCTCAGCTCGGCGCCGACCTGCTCGATCTGGTGCTCGGCGGCCCGGCGGCGCAGCGCCTGGAACTGGGGCCGGCCGGCCGCCTCCTCGGCGATGATGTCGCGGGCGAAGCGACCCTCCTGGATGTCGCGCAGGAGGCCTCGCATCGTCTCGCGCACGTGCTCGTCGATCACGACCGGGCCGCGGGTGAGGTCGCCGTACTCCGCCGTGTCCGAGATCGAGTAGCGCATGCCGGCGAGGCCGCCCTCCCAGATCAGGTCGACGATCAGCTTGAGCTCGTGCAGGCACTCGAAGTAGGCGATCTCGGGCTGGTAGCCGGCCTCGACGAGCGTCTCGAAGCCGACCTGGATCAGCCGCGTGACGCCGCCGCAGAGGACAGCCTGCTCGCCGAACAGGTCGGTCTCGGTCTCCTCGGCGAACGTGGTCTCGATCAGGCCGCCGCGGGCGCAGCCGATGCCGTGCCCGTACGCCAGCGCGAGCGCGTGCGCCTGACCGCTTGCGTCCTGGTGCACCGCGATCAGCCCGGGCACGCCGATCCCCTGCGTGTACTGGCGCCGGACGAGGTGGCCGGGCCCCTTGGGGGCGATCATGGCGACGTCGATGTCGGCGGCCGGCGCGATCTGGCCGAAGTGGATGGTGAACCCGTGCGCGAACATGAGCATCGAGCCGGGGCGCAGGTTGGGGGCGATCTGGTCGCGGTAGAGCCCGGCCTGGATGTGGTCGGGGACGAGCACCATGACGATGTCCGCCTGGGCGGTCGCCTCGGCCACGGTCGCGACGGGCAGGCCGTCGTCCGACGCCGTCTTCCACGCCCGCGAGTCCGGCCGGGCGCCGACCACGACCGTGTTGCCGCTCTCGTGGTTGTTCAGCGCGTGGGCGTGGCCCTGGCTGCCGTACCCGATCACCGCGATCGTCTTGCCGCTGAGGGCGGCGGGATCGCAGTCGGACTCGTAATAGATCGTCGTGCTCATGCAACCACCCTTATCCGTCGTCGTTTCACCAGCTCGCCGTCGCGGTCGAGCGCGATCCTGCCTGTGCGCACCAGCTCGCGGATGCCGTAGGGCCGCAGGAGCTCCTCCAGCGCGTGAAGCCTATCCGGCGGGCCGACGCAGGCGAAGCTGACCGCCTCGGGGCCGACGTCCACCACGCGCGACTCGAACACCTCGGCCAGGCTGATGATCTCGGGCCGCCGCTCCGGCGCGGAGGTGACCTTGATCATGAGCAGCTCGAGCTCAACGGCCGTCTCGCCCAGCTCGGACACCTTGAGCACGTCCACGAGCTTGTAGAGCTGCTTCGTGACCTGGTCGACCGAGTGCTGCGAGCAGTCCACCCGGATGGTGATGCGGCTGCGGCTGGGATCCTCGGTGGGGCCGACCGCAAGCGACTCGATGTTGAAGCCGCGGCGGGCGAAGAGCCCCGCGCAGCGGGTGAGCACGCCCGGCCGGTTCTGGACGAGCACGCTGAGCGTGTGCACGTTGCCACTCATACGGCCTCCAAAGCGGGGCCTGGCCCCGTCACAGACGGGGCCAGGCCCCATCGGAACACGGCACTCATACGCCCTCCTCCACCCACTGATTGTCGTCCTCGGCCCACTCGACATCGATGATGTCCGTCGCCGAGCCGCCCGCAGGCACCATCGGGTACACCTTCTCCTCGCGGTCGACGCGGGCCTCGATCACCGCCGGGCCGCCGCATGCGAGCGCGGCGCGGATGGCCTCGTCGACCTCCTCCATCGTCTCGCAGCGGAACCCCGCCACGCCGAAGGCCTCGGCCAGCTTCACGTAGTCGGGCAGGTCCATGGTCAGGTCGGTCTCGGAGAAGCGCTCCGAGTGGAACAGCTCCTGCCACTGGCGCACCATCCCCAGCCAGCCGTTGTTGATGACGACGTGGATGGCGCCGATGCCGTACATGCGGGCGGTGGCGAGCTCCTGCATCGTCATCTGGAAGCAGCCGTCGCCGTCGATGTTGATCACGATCGCGTCCGGGCAGGCGACCTTGGCGCCGATCGCGGCGGGGACGCCGAAGCCCATCGTGCCCAGGCCGCCGGAGGTGAGCCAGCGGCGGGGGTGGTCGATCTGCAGGTACTGGGCGGCCCACATCTGGTGCTGGCCCACCCCGGTCGTCCAGATCACGTCCTCGCCCGCGGTCAGGTCGCGCAGCCGCTCGATCACGTATTCGGGCTTGAGCGTCCCGGCCTTGCGGTACTTGAACGGGAACTCGCGCTGCCATCCGTGCACCTCGTCGCGCCAGGCCGCCGCGCGTGGCGGGCCGCCGTTCCCGCGCGATTCGAGCGCCTCGGCCAGCTTGGGGATGACGAGCTCGATCGAGCCGACGATCGGCACCTGGGCGGCCCGGTTCTTGTCGATCTCGGCCGGGTCGACATCGATGTGGATCACCTTCGCGCCCGGCGCGAACGAGTCGAGCTTGCCGGTGACGCGGTCGTCGAAGCGCGAGCCGCACGCCACCAGCAGGTCGGCCTTGTTCATGGCCCAGTTCGCGGCCTTCGAGCCGTGCATGCCGGGCAGGCCGAGGCAGAGCGGATGCGAGTCGGGGAAGACCCCCTTCGCCATCAGCGTCGTCACGACCGGCATCTGCAGCGCCTCGGCCACCCGGATCAACTGGGCCGGCTCGACGCCCGAGGTGACCGCGCCGCCGCCGATGTAGAACACCGGCCGCTCGGCTGCGAGCATCGCCTCCGCAGCGGTGATGACCTGCTTGGGGTGGCCGTGCCGCGACGGCTTGTAGCCGGGCATGTCGGTCTGCCGCGGGTAGGTGAAGTCGAAGGTCGCGAGCTGCACGTCCTTCGGCACGTCGATCAGCACCGGGCCGGGACGGCCGGAGCGGGCGACATGGAAGGCCTCCTTGAAGGCGCGCGGCAGATCGGCGACCTCCTTCACGAGCCAG
Organism: uncultured Actinomycetes bacterium; assembly: GCA_963813245.1. GTDB lineage: Bacteria > Actinomycetota > Thermoleophilia > Gaiellales > JAICJC01 > JAICJC01. The sequence goes on along the minus strand of CAWEYE010000015.1, from coordinate 14,018 downwards.
GAGTGCTTCACGATGGGCATGGTGATGCCCTGGATGTCGGCCTCCTGGAAGGCGTCGGTGCCGATCAGGTGGGTCGGCACCTGGCCGGTGATGCACACGATCGGGGTCGAGTCGAGGTAGGCGTCGGCGATCGGCGTCACCAGGTTGGTCGCGCCCGGGCCGGAGGTGGCGATGGCGACGCCCACCTTGCCGGTCGAGCGGGCGTACCCCTGGGCCATGTGGCCGGCGCCCTGCTCGTGGCGCACGAGGTAGTGGCGGATCGAGTGCTCGTAGCGCGCCCAGGCGTCGTAGAGGGGCAGGATGGCGCCGCCCGGCAGGCCGAACACGTCGGTCACGCCCTCGGCCTCGAGGCAGCGGATGATCGCCTCGGCTCCGGTCATGCGGGTGCTATCCACGGGCCACCAGCCGGGCCTCAAAAGGGTGCTCCTGGAACTCGGCGCTCGCTGTCGCGTGGTGACCGAGCGCGTCGCAGACCGCCTGGCCGACCTCCCAGGTGGCGTACACGCGCCCGCCCGAGACCTGGTCGGAGGTGGCGATGCCCTCGGCCAGGACCGAGTCCACCGCGGCGCTGATCGCCCGGCCGATATCGCGCCGGTTGAGCCCGTAGGTGAACATCATCCCGACCGACAGGATCATCGCGATCGGGTTGGCCTCGCTCTGGCCGGCGATGTCGGGCGCCGAGCCGTGCACCGGCTCGAAGATCCCCGGCGCCTCGGGGCCGAGCGACGCCGACGGGGCGATGCCGAGGCCGCCGCCCACCGCCGCGGCCAGGTCGGAGAGGATGTCGCCGAACAGGTTCTCGGTCAGGATCACGTCGTAGCGCTGCGGCCGCGTGGCCAGGTTCATCGCGAAGGAGTCGACCAGCTCGTGGGTGAGCTCGATCTCGGCGAACTCGGCCGCGTGCAGCTCGCTGACCACCCGCCGCCACAGCTTCGACGTGGCGAGCACGTTGCACTTGTCGACCGACACCACCCGGCCGGAGCGGCGGCGGGCGAGCCGGAACGCCCAGCGGGCCACGCGCTCGATCTGGCTGCGGTCGTAGGTGCACGTATCCGATGCGAAGTCCTCGTCGAGCAGCTTGGCGCCGAAGTAGAGCCCGCCGGTCAGCTCCCGCACCACGATCAGGTCGATGTCGCCGTGGCGTACCGGGCGCAGGTTGGCGAAGGCGTCGAGCTCCTTGCGCAGGTCGAGCAGCCCCTGCTCGGGCCGGCGCGGGGCGGAGTTCCAGCGCGGCCCGCCGACGGCGCCCAGGAGCACCGCGTCGGAGGCCTTCACGGCCGCCCGCACGTGGGAGGGGAAGGGGTCGCGGTGGCGGTCGATCGCCTCGCCGCCGAAGGGCAGATGCACCTGGCGCAGGCGCACCCCGAAAAGCTCCGACACGGCGTCGATGACGCGGCCGGCCTCGGCCATCACCTCGGGGCCGATACCGTCGCCGGCGAGGCAGGCGACGATGGGGATGGGGCGGGTTTCGGTCATCAGACTCCGATCAGCTCCTTGTCCTGGTCAGGCTCGATCGCGATCCGGGCGTGCGCGCACGCCCGCAGGTAGGCCTCGGCCGACGCCTCGGTGATGTCGGTTGATACGGCCTGGCCGGCGAACGTCCTGCCGCCGACCTCGACGACGACCCGGACCTCGCCCAGGGCGTCCGCGCCGCCGGTGACGGCGCCGATGGTGTACTCGACGAGCTTCACCGGCAGGTCGAGCAGCGTGTTCACCGCGCTGAAGGCGGCATCGACCGGCCCGTCGCCCGCGCCCTCGGCGGAGCGCAGGCCCTCGCCGTTCTCGATCGTGATCTCGGCCCGGGCGGTCTCGCCGGTGGCGGTGGCGATGGCCAGCCGCACGAGCTTGTACGGCTCCTCACGCTCGCGCAGCGAGTCGGATGCGATCGCCTCGAGGTCGAGCGAGCTGATCTTGCCCTTGCGGTCGGCCAGCTCCTTGAAGAGTGTGAAGGCGCGCTTGAGGTCGTCGCCCTCGATCGTGAAGCCGAGGTCGGCGAACGCCTGCTGCAGCGCGTGGCGGCCCGAGTGCTTGCCGAGCACGATGTCCGACCCGTGCAGGCCGACCGACTCGGCGTCCATGATCTCGTAGGTGCGGCGGTGGGCGAGCACGCCGTGCTGGTGGATGCCGGCCTCGTGCGCGAACGCGTTTCGGCCGACGATCGCCTTGTTCGGCTGCACGGCGTAGCCCGTAAGCCGCGACACCAGGCGCGACGTGCGCGTGATCTCCTCGGTGCGGATGTTCGTGGCGAGCTCGTAGCGGGGCGCCCGGGTCTTCAGGAGCATCACGATCTCCTCGAGCGAGGCGTTACCGGCCCGCTCGCCGATGCCGTTGATCGTGCACTCCACCTGGCGCGCGCCGGCGACCACGCCTGCGAGCGAGTTGGCGACGGCTAGGCCCAGGTCGTTGTGGCAGTGCACGGAGAGGACGACGCCGTCGACCTCGGGCACGCGCTCGCGCAGGCCGTTCAGGATCTCGGTGTACTCCTCCGGCACGGTGTAGCCGACCGTGTCCGGGATGTTGATCGTGGTGGCCCCGGCGGCGATCGCGACCCGCACGACCTCGGCCATGAAGTCGGCGTCGGTGCGGGTGGCGTCCTCGCACGAGAACTCGACATCGGCGCAGAACCCCTTCGCCTTGCGCACCGACCGGTCGGCCGCTTCGATCACCTGCGCGCGGCTCATGCGCAGCTTGTGCTGCATGTGGATGTCGGACGTGGCGATGAAGACGTGGATGCGCGGGTTGCGCGCGCCCTGCAGCGACTCGATGGCCGCGTCGACGTCCTCGTCGTTCGTGCGCGCGAGCGAGGCGACGACGCAGTCGACCGCCTGGGCGACGGCGCGGATGCCCTCGCGCTCCCCGGGCGAGGAGATGGCGAACCCGGCCTCGATCACGTCCACGCCGAGCCGGTCGAGCTGCCTGGCGATCTCGATCTTCTCGGGAGCGGACAGGGCGATGCCGGGCGACTGCTCGCCGTCTCGCAGCGTGGTGTCGAAGATGCGGACGGTGTCCGTGGGTGAAGCCATCAGGGTGATCCTCCTCGGCTGGGGGAGAGCGCAACTCTCCCGTCGTGACTTGTGTGCGTGTGCGCCGGCAAGCGGCGCGTAGGCCAAGTCGTTCGCCCTAACGGGCGAGGAGAAGGAGGCCGAGAAGGTTGTGCGAGCTCGTGGAGCGCCCGACAGGACGCCCGCTCAACGGGGAGCGGGCGAGGGTCCTCTCTGCAGGGGCATGGCTCGACATCGCTTCACAGCATAGGGCGCGGACGGTTGATCCGTCAAACGAGAACCGAACAGGGGTGAATACCCGGTGCCAGGCACCTTTATGCACCAAACGGGGGCAGACCCCTTCTGGTGCGCTTCACGGGGCCTGCTCGCGCACCTCCACGCCGTAGTGCTTCAGGCGCTCGAACAGCGGTCCGTAGCCGACCGCGCGCTCGCTGGGGAGCGCGCCGCGGTTCGCGAGCTCGCCGCGGCAGATCATGCCGGCCACGACCGCGGGCGGGCAGGCCGTCGACGCGATGCCGCCGCCGAAGCCGAACCCTGGAACCGCACGCGTCACGCACTCCACGACGGCCGTCCCCGCCGGGCCGTAGGCCTCGACGCGGTGCACGCCGACGGTGCGCATCGACGGCTCGGCCCGCGGCAGCCGTGCGAGCAGCGTCAGCAGCAGCCGGCGGGGAACGACGGCGTGCCCGTCGACCTCCACCGGGTCGGTGCCCGCGAGGCCGGTCTCGGCGAGCAGCCGCACCTTGGCCAGGAAGTTGGGGTCGAGCGAGAGCTGGAACCCCACGTCGCGGGCGCCGAAGCTGTCGGTGAACGTCGCCATCTCGGAATGGATCGTGTACACCGTCTCGGCCGGGCCGACCGGGTCGCCGAACTCGACCACCCCGGCGGGCGTCATCGGTTCGAGCATCTGCACCTCGCCGTCGCGCACGACCGGCGTCGGCATCGTCAGCTCGTCGAGGATGGTCTCGACCGCGTACGGGGCCACCAGCGGGCCGGGCGGCGGCTCCGGGTCGCGCCCGGAGGCGCCGATCACGATCCGCTCGACGTCGCCGCCGAGGAGCTCGACCGCGCGCGCGGCCATCACGTTCGTCTTGCCCGGCGTCGAGCCCATGCCGAGCACGGCCAGCAGGCCGGCCGCGCGGAAGCGCTGGTCGAGCTTGACCTGCTCGCGGGTGATGTGGAAGAGGCCGCCGAGATCGATGTAATGGGTGCCGGCGGCGAGCGCCGCCTCCATCGCCTGGAGGTTGATGCGGTAGGAGGCGGTGTTCAGGAGCAGCGTCGCGCCTGCCAGGGCGCGGGCGGCCGCCGCGTCGTCGCGGATGTCGAGCGCGGCTGCGGTCGCCTTGCCGCCGCCGTGCCGGGCCGCCACCTCGCCGGCGCGGGCGCCGTTCATGTCGAGGCAGGCGATCTCGTCCACGCCGTCCTCGCCCGCGAGCGTCGCCACGATGGCGGGGCCGATGATCCCGCCCGCGCCGACCACCGCCACCCTGCTCACGACACCGGCTCCAGGTCGCGGCGGCCCTGCAGCTCGTGCGCCCGCAGCGCCAGCCACAGCTCCAGCCGGTCGCGCGCGTCGGCCGGGTCGCGGCCCGTCAGGCGCTCGATCTTGCGGATCCGGTAGCGCAGCGTGTGCCGGTGGACGCCGAGCGCGGCCGCGGCCTCGGCCCAGCGGCCGTTGGCCTCGATGTAGGCCTGCAGCGACTCGATCAGGGCCGAGCCCTGGCGGCCGTCGTGCGCCCGCAGGGGGCCGAGCATCGACTCGCAGTAGAGCTCGACGCCGCGCTCGTCGCCGAGCGAGAGCAGGAGCTGGATCGAGCCCAGGTCGCGGAACGTCGCGACGGCCGGGGTGCCGTTCACCGGCCGCACCTCCACGGCGTAGAGGGCCTCGTCGTAGGTGCGCGCGAGCTCGCCCGGCTCGGTGCGCACCCGGCCGACGCCCGCCGCGCCCGCCCCGGTCTCGCGCAGGAGGTCGGCGGCGACCCCCTCGGCCTCGCCGTCGTCGCGGGCCTCGATCAGCACCGCCACCACGCCGTCGCGGATGCTGGCCGGGCCGAACCGCCCCGCCGCCTCGGCCAGCCGGGCCAGCTGAGTGGCCCCGGCCGTCGCCGGGCGCAGCGCGACGAACGACATCGGCAGCGTCCCCCGCATCCCGAACGCCCGCGCCCGCCGGCGCAGCTCGCGGGGGCCGGCGTCGCCGCCCAGGACGGCCTCGACGAGGTCGCCGGCCAGGCGCCGCACGGCCTCTGCCACCCGTGCGTCGGAGAGCCGGGTGGCGACCGCCTCGGTGATGGCGATGAACGGCACGTCGTAGGGGATCTCGAAGAGCGGGAAGCCGAGCCGGTCGGCTGCCGCGACGGCCTCGGCCGGCGCCTCGTCGTAGCCGAACCCGAGCCCCAGCCCGAGGCCGGTCAGCCCCGCCGTTGCCAGCCGCTCGACGTAGGCCGCGGCCCCCGAGCGCAGCGGCAGGCCGGTGGTGAGCAGGAGCTCGCCGCCTCGCAGCCACGGCGTCGGGTCCTCGAGCTCCGAGATGTGCACCCAGCGCACCTGCCGGTCGGAGCCGGTGCGGCCGCCGCGCAGCGTCACCTGCAGGGCGTCGATCGCGACGATGTCCGCGATGGTCAGCACGGATGCGCTCGTCAGGAGGTCACGGCCTGGCGGCCGCCGGATCTCGTCATCTCGGTCCACGCCTCGTCGAGCACCGTGTCGAGCACGTCGTGGACGTAGTCGATGTCCGCGCGCGTGGCGACGAGCGGCGGGGAGAGCTGGATCACGGGGTCGCCGCGATCGTCGGCACGGCAGATCAGCCCGGCGTCGTACAGACGCGGCGAGAGGAACCCGCGCAGCAGCCGGTCGCACTCCTTGTCCGAGAACGTCTCCTTCGTCTCCTTGTCGCGCACGAGCTCGAGCGACATGAAGTAGCCCGCGCCGCGGACGTCGCCCACGATCGGCTTGTCGCCGAGCTTCTCGAGCACCGCCCGGAAGTAGGGCTCGTTGCGCCGCACGTTGCCGAGCACGTCCTCGCGCTCCATCACCTCGAGGTTCTTGAGTGCGACCGCGGTCGATACCGGGTGGCCGCCGTAGGTGATCCCATGCGTGAACATCTGCGAGCCGCTGACGAACGGGTCGGCGACCCGGTCGGACATGAGCACGCCGCCGAGCGGCACGTGGGCCGAGCCGATGCCCTTCGCGAAGGTGATGATGTCGGGGCGGATGTCGTAGCGCTCCGACCCGAACCAGTACCCGAGCCGGCCGAACCCGCAGATGACCTCGTCGGCCACGAGCAGGATGCCGTACTCGTCGCAGATCGCGCGCACGCCCTGGAAATAGCCCTCCGGCGGCGTGAAGGTGCCGCCCGAGTTCTGCACGGGCTCCATGAAGACCGCCGCGATCGAGTGCGGGCCCTCCTGCTCGATCACGCCGCGCAGCTCGTCGAGCAAGAACGCGGTGAACTCGGCCGAGGTCTCGCCGTCGGGGCGGCGGTAGTGGTTCGTGTTCGAGACATGGCGGACACCCGGCAGGAGCGGCTCGAAGGGCGCCTTGATCGCCGCGATCCCGGTCAGCGAGAGCGCCCCCAGGGTGGTGCCGTGGTAGGCGAGCCGGCGCGCGATCATCTTGTAGCGGTGGTGCTCGCCGCGGATCTGGTGGTACTGGCGCACGAGCTTGATGATCGAGTCGTTCGCCTCCGAGCCGCCGGAGCAGAAGAACGTGCGGTTGAGGTCGCCCGGGGCGAGCTCGGCGATCTTCGCGGAGAGCTCGATCACCCGCGGGTGGGCGTAGCTCCAGTTGATGAAGAACGGCAGCTCGGCCATCTGCTTGGCGGCCGCCTCGCCCAGCTCGGCGCCGAAGCTGTGCCCGATCTGGGTGCAGAAGAGCCCGGACATCCCGTCGAAATAGCGCTTGCCGTTGGTGTCCCACAGCCAGCAGCCCTCGCCGCGGCTGATGATCGGCACGTCCTCCGAGTCGTAGCGGCCGTGGCTCGTGAAGTGCATCATCAGGTGCCGCTTCGCGAGCTCCTGCAGGGTGGCGGGGTCGGTCATACGCGTCAGTCCTTTCGAGGCCCGCGCCCGGGCCGGCCGTTGGACACCGCGGCCAATGCTACCCGAACGATCCCCCGCTCCACCGCCACGACGCTTATACTCGGCGGCGCAACGTTCGCTCCTTCCGCGGGGGTCACAATGGCAGTCCAGCAAGGCTCACAGACCGAGGCGCTTCGGGCGAAGCGCGACCGCTACGTCGCGCGCGGCGTCTCGATCGCGCCGATCTTTGCCGCGAGCGCCCACGGCGCCCATCTGACCGACGTCGACGGTCGCGAGTACATCGACTTCGGCGGCGGCATCGGCGTCCTCAACCTCGGCCACACGCCGGAGGCGATCGTGGCCGCGATCCGCGAGCAGGCGGAGCAGCTGATCCACGCCTGCTTCCCGGTGGCCGCCTACGACCCATATCTCGAGGTGTGCCGGATGCTGTGCGAGCTCGCGCCGGGCACACACGACAAGAAGGCGCTGCTGATCAACTCCGGCGCCGAGGCGGTCGAAAACGCGGTCAAGATCGCCCGCTACCACACCGGCCGAAACGCGGTCATCACGTTTGACCGCGGCTTCCACGGCCGGACGCTGCTGACGATGACGCTCACGTCGAAGCTCGTCTACAAGCGCGGCATGGGGCCGTACGCCCCCGAGGTGTACCGGGCGAGCGCGCCGTATCCGTACCGCGGCATCACGACCGAGGGCGCCCTCGAGGCGCTCGACTGGATGTTCAAGGCCACGGTCGATCCGGCCGAGGTGGCGTGCGTGATCCTCGAGCCGGTGCAGGGGGAGGGCGGCTTCACGGTCATGCCGCCCGAGTTCATCCGCGGCCTGAAGGCCCGCTGCGAGGAGCACGGCATCCTCTACATCGACGACGAGGTGCAGGCCGGCATGGGCCGCACCGGCACGCTGTGGGGCATCGAGCACTCCGGCGTCGTCCCCGATCTCGTCACGGTCGGCAAGTCGCTCGCCTCGGGCATGCCGCTGGCCGGCGTGATCGGGCGAGCAGACGTGATGGACTCGGTGCACGCGGGCGGGCTCGGCTCGACCTACGGCGGCAACCCGGTGGCCTGCGCCGCGGCGATCGAGAGCCTCAAGGCGATCGCAAGCGACGAGTTCCTGGCCCGGTCGGTCGCGGTGGGCGAGCACATCCAGGCGCGGCTGCGCGACCTGGCGGCGCGCTTCCCGGTGATCGGCGAGGTGCGCGGGATCGGGCCGATGGCCGCGATCGAGCTCGTCAAGGATCCGGTGAGCAAGGAGCCGGCGGCCGACGTCGCCGCCGCCACGGTCGCGGGGGCGCTCGAGCGGGGCCTGATCCTGCTCAAGACCGGCATCCACGACAACGTGATCCGCATCCTGGTGCCGATCACCGCCCCCGACGAGGATCTCGAGGCCGGGCTCGACCGGCTCGAGGAGTCGCTTGGCGCAGCCGTCGGCTAGCCCGGCCGCCGCCTCCGCGCCGGCCGTCAGCCTGCGCGGCGTGCGCAAGACCTACGGCGACGTCGTCGCGGTGGACCGGGTCGATCTGGACGTCTCAGCGGGCGAGTTCTTCACGCTGCTCGGGCCCTCCGGCTCCGGCAAGACGACGACGCTGCGCCTGATCGCCGGGTTCGAGCTGCCCACGGAGGGATCGGTGTCGCTCGACGGCGCCGACGTGTCGCGCCTCGCGCCCTACCAGCGCGACGTGAACACGGTCTTCCAGGACTATGCGCTCTTCCCGCACATGTCGGTCGGAGACAACGTCGGCTACGGACTGATGGTGAAGCGGGTGCCGCGCAAGGAGCGCTCGGCGCGGGTGACCGAGGCGCTCGAGATGGTGCGCCTGCCGGGCTACGAGAAGCGCAAGCCCAGCCAGCTCTCGGGTGGTCAGCGCCAGCGCATCGCGCTCGCGCGGGCGCTCGTGAACCGCCCGCGCGTGCTGCTCCTCGACGAGCCGCTCGGGGCGCTCGACCTGAAGCTGCGCGAGCAGATGCAGATCGAGCTCAAGGCGATCCAGAAGGACATCGGCATCACCTTCCTCTTCGTCACCCACGACCAGGACGAGGCGCTCACGATGAGCGACCGGCTGGCGGTGTTCAGCGCGGGCCGGATCGACCAGATCGGCTCGCCTGCCGAGGTGTACGAGAACCCCGCGACGGCGTTCGTGGCCGGGTTCGTCGGCACGTCGAACCTGATCGCAGGGGCGATTGCTCGCGCGATCACGGGCACCGAGGGGACGTTCACGGTGCGTCCCGAGAAGATCCATCTGGCGGCGCCCGACGAGCAGACGGGGCCGGACCAGTGCACCGCCGACGGCGTCGTCTCGGAGGTCGTCTACCTGGGCGTGAACACGCGCTACATCGTCGCGCTGCATGCGGGCGGGGAGCTCGTGGTGGTGCAGCAGAACCAGGCCACGTCGTCGATGCAGGCGCTGGCCGCGCGCGGACGCCAAGTCCGCCTTGTGTGGGATCGGCAGCACAACCGGCCGGTGGACGGCGCCGATCGCGAACCCGAGGAAGAGGAGATCCCGGCATGAGCAAGCGATGGATCGCCCTGGTGGCGGCGACAGCAGGGCTCGCGGTCGCCGCGGGCTGCGGCGGGTCGAGCGGCGGTGGCGGCGCGGGCGGCGGTGGCGGCGGCAGCGGCGGTGGCAACACCAACGTGGTCGAGAAGGTCGGGCCGGCGGAGACGTCGCTGAACCTGATCGCCTGGCAGGGGTACACCGAGCCGGACGTCGTCAAGCCGTTCGAGGCGTCGACCGGCTGCCAGGTGCATGTCACCTACGGCCAGACGTCCGACGAGATGGTGCAGCTGATGCGCTCGGGCAACTACGACGGCGTGAGCGCCTCGGGCGACGCCACCAACCGGCTGATCGCTGCGGGCGACGTGAAGGCCGTCGACGTCCAGAAGCTGATCCCCGACTGGAAGGACATCTCCCCGGCGCTGCAGTCCCCGCCGCACAACACCGTGGGCGGCCTGCACTACGGCGTGTCCTACGAGTGGGGCGCCGACGTGCTCATGTACAACACGAAGGTCGTCACGACCCCGCCCACGAGCTGGGGCGTCATCTTCGACGGGTCGAGCTTCAAGGGCAAGGTGGACGCCTACGACAGCCCGATCTACATCGCCGATGCGGCCGTCTATCTGAAGGCGACGCAGCCGGACCTCAAGATCACCGATCCGTACGAGCTCACCCAGCCGCAGTTCGACGCGGCCGTCGCGCTGCTCAAGAAGCAGCGCAAGCAGATCGGCAACTACTGGGGCAGCTACACGTCCCAGATCTCCGACTTCAAGAACGGGTCGATCGTGATCGGCCCCACCTGGCCCTACCAGTACAACACCCTCAAGGCCGACCACGTGCCGGTGGCCTCGGTGCTGCCGTCCGAGGGCGCGACCGGCTGGGCGGACACGTGGATGCTGTCCTCGCAGGCGAAGGACCCCAACTGCATGCTCCTGTGGATGAAGTGGGCGACGACGCCCTTCGTGCAGGCCCACACCGCCTATACGTTCGGGTCGGCCCCGGCCAACCCGAAGGCGTGCACGATCCTGGACAAGATGTCGCCCGGCTACTGCGCGCAGTACCACGTCACCGACCAGAGCTACTTCAAGCGGATCTCCTACTGGAAGACGCCGCTGACCGCCTGCGGCGACAGCCGCGGCAACACCTGCATCCCGTACTCCGAGTGGACGACGGCCTGGACCGACATCAAGAACTCCTGACGCCGGCCCTCGTCCGGAACGCGCCATGACCGCCCCCGCCGCCCAGGCGGGGGCGGCCGGCGCGCGCCGGCGGCTGTCGGCGTTCCTGTACCGGCGCCGGCCGCTCAAGCTCGCGCTGCTCCTGGCCGCGCCGCTCGGCTGGATCCTGGTCGTCTATCTGGCGGCGCTCGGCGTCCTGCTCCTGACCTCGCTGTGGGTCGAGGACGAGCTCTCCGGCCGGATCCTGCACACGTTCACGCTGGACAACTTCCGCCAGCTCTGGGACGACCCCACCTACCGCTCGATCACGCGCAACACGGTGCAGATGGCGGTGCTCGTCACGATCGCCGACGTGGCGATGGCGTTCCCGCTCGCCTACTACATGGTGCGTCTGGCCTCGCCGAAGATGCGCGCGCTCCTCTTCGTCGGCGTGCTGATGCCCCTGTGGTCGAGCTACCTGATCAAGGCCTACACCTGGCGGCTGATCACCGCCCAGAACGGGCCGATGAACTGGGCGTTTGCGAAGGTCGGCCTGGGCCCGTACCACCTCGCCTTCACCAACACCGCCATGTGGCTTGCCTTCAGCTACATGTGGCTGCCCTACATGGTGCTGCCGGTCTACGCCGCCCTGGAGCGGGTGCCGGGGTCGCTGTTGGAGGCGTCGAGCGACCTGGGCGGGCGGTCGTGGATCACGTTTCGCAAGGTGATCTGGCCGCTCGCGCTGCCCGGGATCGCGGCCGGCTCGATCTTCACGTTCTCGCTCACGCTCGGCGACTACGTGCTGCCCGACCTGGTCGGCGGCAACAACCACGAGTTCATCGGCAACGTCATCTTCGCGTTCCAGGGCGTCGCCCAGAACCTGCCGTTCGCGGCCGCGTTCGCGTGCGTCCCGGTCGCGATCGTGGTCGTCTATCTGATGCTCATGAAGCGCATCGGCGCGTTCGAGGCCCTTTAGCGTGGAACCGCGCCCCGTCCGCATCCTGATCCGGGTCGCCGCCCTGCTCGTGATGCTGTTCCTGTACCTGCCCCTGGTCGTGATCGTGCTCTCGGCCTTCAACGCCTCGCGGATCCCCGGCTGGCCGGTGGCGCAGTATTCGACGCACTGGTTCCACCTGGCCTGGCACGACCAGTTCGCCCGCTCGGCGTTCGAGAACTCGATCTCGGTCGGGCTGCGGGCGGCCGGGCTCGCGCTCGTTTTGGGATCGTGCGTCGCCTTCGCGCTCTCACGCTTCCGCTTCTTCGGCCAGAACACGGTGTCGCTCCTGTTCGTGCTGCCGATCGCGCTTCCGGGGATCGTCACCGGCCTCGCGCTGCTCTCGACCATCGACTACCTCGGCATCCACCCGTCGCTCTGGACGGTCGTCGCCGGCCATGCCACGTTCTGCATCGTGGTCGTGTTCAACAACGTCGTCGCCCGGCTGCGGCGCACGTCGACCTCGCTCGAGGAGGCGTCGATGGACCTCGGCGCCGACGGCTGGCAGACCTTCCGCCACGTGACGCTGCCGAGCATCGCGACGGCGCTCGTGGCCGGAGGCCTGCTGGCGTTTGCGCTCTCGTTCGACGAGGTGGTGGTGACGCTGTTCACGGCCGGCAGCCAGCAGACCCTGCCGCTGTGGATCTACAACCAGTTCAAGCTGCCGAACACCGCTCCGGAGGCCAACGCCGTCGCGGTGTTCGTGATCGCGCTCACCGCCATCCCGGTGTTCCTGGCCCAGCGGCTGATGCGCGACACCGGCGGCATCACGAGCCGCTGACCGGGAGCGGCGGGGTAGCGTACGGCGATCGGACTGGGAGCGAGAGTGGTGCTGCCGCGATGAGGCCCGACCTGCACTACGCCCGTAACGGCGATATCGCGCTGGCCTATCAGGTCGTGGGTGACGGCCCGCGTGACGTGCTCCTCGTGTCCGGCTTCCTGTCGAACCTCGAGTACGCCTGGATGTACCCGTCCATGGCGCGCTTCCTGACGCGGCTGGCCGGCTTCTCCCGGCTGATCCTGACCGACCGGCGCGGGTCGGGGCTCTCCGACCGGGTCTCGAACCCTCCGCCGATCGAAACGACGCTCGCGGACGTCGAAGCGGTGCTCGACGCCGTCGGATCGCCGAAGACGACGCTCATCGGCCTCTGGGATGGATGTCTGACGTCGGCGCTGTATGCGGCCACCCACCCCGATCGTGTGGCGTCACTCGTGCTGTTCGGCTCGTCTCCTGCCCAGACGGCCTCGGCGGACTACCCGTGGGGGTGGGACGAGGGCACCTGGAACGAGTGGCTCGCGAGCATCCGCGAGGGCTGGGGCACGCGAGCTTGGGTTGTCAGAAACGCCCGCTGGATGGGGCCGGGGATGCTCGACGACCCCGCCGAGCTCGAGCATTGGACCGCCTATACGCGGCTCGCGGCGAGCCCTTCCTCAGCCGAAGCCGTCATGCGCATCCACATGGACACCGACATCCGTCAGGTGCTGCCGGTCGTGCACGCACCGACGCTCGTGCTGCATCGGACCGGCGACCAGGTGGAGCCGATCGAGGCGGGCCGCTACGTTGCGGCCCAGATCCCGGGTGCGCGGTTCGTCGAGCTGGCCGGCGAAGACGGGATCCCCTGGCTCGGCGACGCCGAGGCCGTTCTGCGCGAGATCGAGGCGTTCGTCACGGGGGACGCCGGCCCGCGCACGCGCACGAATCGGCGGCTCGCCACGGTGCTCTTCACCGACATCGTCGCCTCGACCGAGCACGTCGTCTCGCTCGGAGACGCGGCCTGGCAGCAGCTCTTGACCAGGCACGACGACGTGGTGCGGCGGGAGCTTGCCCGATGCGGCGGCCGGTTCATCGACTCCGCCGGCGACGGCATGCTGGCGACGTTCGAGGGGCCTGCCGCCGCGATCCGGTGTGCCCAGGCCCTCATGACCGGGGTCGCGGCAATCGGTCTCGAACTCCGGGCGGGTGTGCATACGGGTGAGGTCGAAGTGGACGGTGATCGCGTGCGCGGGATCGCGGTCCATCTCTGCGCGCGGATCGCCGCGCTCGCCGGACCCGGAGAAATCCTCGTCTCGTCCACAGTTCGCGACCTCACGGCGGGAAGCGGGCTCGAGTTCGAGGACGCCGGAGAGCACACCTTGAAGGGGATCCCGGCCCCATCCCGCCTTCACCGGTGCGTCACACCCACAGCCGCCATCTGACCGGGGTCAGACCCCGAACGGCGCCCGTTGGAAAGTCGTGACGCCGTTGTGGCAGGGACCATCCCCGGTCAGACGGCGCTTGCCTCCGCCTCCTCCGACGGCTGCTCCCGCTTGCCCTCGAATGTCTTGGCCCGGCTCGGGTGC
>CAWEYE010000014.1:0-15758 GCA_963813245.1 uncultured Actinomycetes bacterium | reverse complement strand
GTGGCTCGCGGCGCGGCAGGGCTCGGGCACGAGCGTTGCCGGTCACGCCGCCACGCCCCCGGCGGCTCCGCAGCGGGCCGCGGCCGCCGCGCGCGTGCGCTACGACCTGCGCCCGGGGCGGCCCGACCTGGCCCTGTTCCCGCGGACGGCCTGGCTCGCAGCCGCCCGCCGAGCGCTCGCCGCGGCGCCGTACGACGCGCTCGGCTACGGCGACCCGCGCGGGCGGGCAGAACTGCGCGAAGCCCTCGCCGGATACCTCGCGCGCGTCCGCGGCGTGCGCGTCACGCCCGACCGGATCGTCGTCTGCTCCGGCTTCGTGCAGGCACTTGGGCTGCTCAGCCGGGTGCAGCGCGAGCGCGGCGTGCACACGCTCGCTGTCGAGGCATACGGACACCTGCTGCACCGCGACGTCGCCGCTTCGGCCGGCCTGCGCCTCACGCCGCTTGCCGTCGACGGGGCGGGCGCCGTCGTCGATGGGCTCTGGAGCGCCGGGGCCGTCCTGCTCACCCCGGCGCACCAGTTCCCGCTCGGCGTCCCGCTCGCGCCGGAGCGGCGCAGGCGCGCGGTCGAATGGGCCATCGACACCGACGGCCTGATCGTCGAGGACGACTACGACGGCGAGTTCCGCTACGACCGCCAGGCCGTCGGGGCGATGCAGGCGCTCGCGCCCGAGCACGTCGTCTACGCCGGCACCGCGAGCAAGAGCCTCGCGCCGGGCCTGCGGCTGGGCTGGCTGGTCGTCCCGGCGCATCTCGTCGAGCCCGTCGCGCAGGCCAAGCTCCTGGCCGACGTCCACACGGGCGCCTTCGACCAGCTCACGCTGGCCGAGCTGATCCGCTGCGGCGCCTACGACCGGCACATCCGCCGCTGCAGGCTCGTCTACCAGCGCCGCCGCGAGCGGCTGGTCGCGGCGCTGGCGGAGGCGCGTCCCGGATGCGCACGTGGCCGGCGTCGCCGCCGGTCTGCAGGCGCTCGTCGCGCTGCCCGCGGGCCAGACCGAGGCCGCCGCCGTCGCCGCCGCCGCCGAGCGCGGCCTGGCGGTCGAGGGGCTCTCGGGCTTCGCCATCTCCCCGGGAGAGCATCCCCCGGCCCTGGTCGTCGGCTACGCGACGCCCCCCGAGCACGCGTTCACCACCGCCCTCGCCCGGCTCTGCGCCGCCCTCGCGGGCTGAACGTAACGAGGTTTACACAGCAGGCGCGTCGCGGGATGCAGACCGCGGGCCGACGCCGCCGTAGCCTCGGGCCATCAGATTCTCTCTCCCAGTTCAAGGAGCTCGACCATGACAAGCATGACCCGGACGATCCGCCTCGCGATCGGCATCGCCGCGATGCTGGCGCTCATGTCCTCGGCCGCCCAGGCGCGGCCGCTCACGTTCACGAGCAGCTCCGCCCCGACCACTCCCGTCGTTCAGCTCTCGCCCGATCGCGCCGATCACATCGGCGCCGTCGTGCGCGTCACCCCGACGCCGCTGGCTCCGGACCGCGTCGACAAGATCGGCACCGACCAGCAGCCGACGCCGCCCGTGACGAGGGTCATCGTGCGCACGACCGACGGTGGCTTCGACTGGGTCGACGCCGCGATCGGCGCCGGCTCGGCCCTCGCTCTCGTGCTGGTCGCCTCCGCGGCGCTCGTCGCCCGCGGACGCCGGCGCGAGCCGCTGTCCGCCTAGACGCCCACGCTCTCACCGCCGGGCGGGCTCGCCTCACGAGCCCGCCCGGCGAGCGCGTGGGAGCCCTTCGCGGCGTACATGTCGGCGGCGGCCTGCGCGTGCTCGGCCGCCGCCACCTGGTCGCCTGCGGCCCGCAGCGCCCGGGCGAGCGTGAGCCGGGCCTCGGCGTTCAGGAGCAGCCAGTCGCCCATGCCGGCCACGGCCACCGCATCGCGCGCCTCTGCGATCGCGCCCGGTACGTCGCCCTCGGCCAGATGCGCCTCGGCCAGGACGATACGCAGGCGCGCGCGGTCCTCGTATCCCTGCAGGCGCTCGGGTGCGGCCTGCGCCGCGGCTGCGGCGGCGCGGGCGGCGGCCACGTTGCCCAGGCGCACCTCCGCCAGTCCCAGCCAGCAGCGCACGATGTCGGCATTCGCGCCGGCGTCGCGCCGCTCAAGTCCGGCGATCGTCTCCGGCAGGACGCGCCGCGCCTCCTCGTACTCGCCCGCGCGGACGAGCATCAGCCCTCGGGTCTGCGCGAGGCCGAGCGTGATGCTGCGGCCGAGGTCCTGCTCGATCTCGCCGGCGATGTCGAGCAGGCGCCAGGCCTCCTCGACCTCGTCCCGCAGGAGCGCCAGCATCGCCTGGCCCTGGATCAGCTCCGACCGCACCGCGGGGCGGACGCCGAGCTGACCCATGAGCTCGGCGATCAGCGCGTCGGCCGCCGCCACCGGCATCGGCGACTCGACGACGCGCCCACACCAGGATCGAGAGTGCCCAGACCGTGTCCTCGTCGGCGTCCTGCAGCACGCGCACGGCCCGCCGCGCGGAGGCGACGGCGTCGTCGGCCCGGCCGAGCGCGCATTCCATCATCGCCCGCGTCGAGAGCGCGGTCGCCAGCGCGCGCGGCTCGTCGAGCGTGACGAGCTCGCGCAGCGCCGCCTCGGTCTCGGCGAGCACCTCGGCGTTTGTGGGCGCGTCCGGACCGCCCCCCCAGACGGCGCCGAGCTCCAGAATCCGGGCGCGCAGCTCAAGCGCCGCGCAGGCCGTGCTCGGCGGCCAGCTCCGTGCCCGTCTCCAGTAGCCGCTGCGCCTCCTCCTTCGTGAGCAGGTTCCAGCCGGCGGCGGCGAGCTCGATCATCGCCGCAGCCTGCATGCCGCTCCTGTCGGGGAGCAGCGTCGACCGCCCGCTGCAAGCAGCCGCGTCGCCCGGCGCGGGATCGCCCATCGCGTCCGCGCGGCGGCCCGCGGCCGCCAGGCGCGCCCCGGCCTCGGCGCCGATCCGGGCGGCCTCGGGGTCGGTCTCGTCGAGCTCCGAGAGCAGGACGTGGGCGCGCTCCAGGTGGTCGCCCACCTCCGCGTCGCTCGCACCGTCGTCGTCCAGCCAGCGGGCCAGGCGCGTGTGCAGCTCGCTGCGGCGCCGCTTCGGGATCAGCGCGTAGGCCGCCTCCTGCAGGAGCGCGTGGCCGAACTGCTGCCGGCCCGCGACGGTCGGCTCGACGAGCTCGCGCTGCGCCAGCCGGTCGAGCTCCTCGCCGATCGGCCGGCCGACGAGTGCCTCCACCGCGGCCACCGGGAACTCCCGCCCGGCCACGGCTGCCACGGCCACCACCTGGCGCTCGGGCTCGGGCAGCGCCTCGACGCGCGCCGTCAGGAGCACCTGGATCGAGCGGGGCAGGCCGCCGGGAGCGTCGTCGTCGCCGACGAGCGCGGCCAGATGCTCCGCGAACAGCGGGTTGCCCTCGGCCGCGGCGACGACGCGCTCGGTGCGGTCGGGCGGAAGGGCCGCGCCGGTGTGGGCCAGCAGCCTGCGGGTCTGCCCGTCGTCGAGCCGCTCGAGGGCAACGCTCGTCGCGTTCGTGCCCGCGCCCCAGCCGAGCCGGCGCTCGGCGAACTCCGGCCGGGCGGTGCAGACGACCATGAGCGACTGGCGGCGGCTGCGTCCGAGCAGCTGCTCCACGACGTCGAGCAGCAGATCGTCGGCCAGGTGCACGTCCTCGAGCACGATCACCACCGTCTGCTCGGTGGCCATGCTCCCGATCAGGCGCGACACGGCCCAGCCGACGTCGGGGGCCGCGGCCGTCCGCTCGGACACAAGGCAGGCGGCGACCGCGGCCGCGTCGGGATCGCCGGGCAGGAGGTCGGCGATCGCGGCCGTGGCATCGGCTCCCTCCGGCAGGGCGGCGCGGGCGACCTCGAGCAGCGGCTCGAGCGACGACGCCCCCGGCGTGGCGCGGCACTGGCCGGTGAGGACGGTGAGGTCGGGAGCCAGGCGCGGCACCTCCAGGACGAGCCGGGACTTGCCGATCCCGGGCTGGCCGAGCACCGTCACCAGGTGCGGCCGCCCGGTCTGGTCGGTGCGGTCGAGCGTCCACCGCAGCAGATCGAGCTCGGCCTCGCGGCCGATCATCGGCAGATCGAGCCGGCGGCGCTGGCCGTGCGCCGAGGGATCCACGCCCTCCAGCCGCCAGGCCGGGAGCGGCTCGCGCTTGCCCTTCGCAGCGACGGGCGCGACGCGCTCGCCGCGGGCGGCGTGGGCCACGAGCGCCCAGGTCGCCGCGCCGACCAGCACCTCGCCCGGCGCCGCGGCCTGCTCCAGCCGAGCGGCCACGTTGACCGCGTCGCCGACCACGAGCGACTCGCCGGGCGTCGCGTCGCGTGCAAGCACATCGCCGGTGTTCACGCCGATGCGGGCCTGGATGTCGCCCATCGCGCGCACCGCGTCGCGCATCTCGAGGGCCGCCCGCACCGCCCGCAGGGCGTCGTCCTCGTGGACGACCGGGATCCCGAACACGGCCACGAGCGCGTCGCCGATCACCTTCTCGACGGTGCCGCCGTGACGCTCGATCGGCTCCCGCGCCGCGGCGTAGAACCGGGCCATCACCCCACGCATCACCTCGGGGTCGAAGCGCTCGCCGAGCTCGGTCGAGCCGACCACGTCGCAAAAGATGACCGTGACCGTCTTTCGCACCTCGCGGGCCGTGCCATCGCCGGACGCAAGCGGCGAGGCGCAGGCCATGCAGAACCGCGCCTCTTCCAGATTCTGCTGGCCGCAGTGCCTGCAGGTGAGCATCCAGCGAGTGTAGAGCCGGGCGTCCGCTAGGACGCGCGCCGGGTGAGCCAGCGCAGCGCGGTGCGCGCCCGGCGCTTAGCCGGGGAGTCCGGCATGCCCGCCGGCCCGGAGGCCCGCCGGCGTTCCGCCGCCACACGGGCGGCGTGATCGAAGCTTCACCAGCCGGCCGAGCTGAGCGACGGGTACGGGAGATCGCTGAATCGCATCCACCCGGGAGGGTAGCCCCTACGGGGCGTCTGCGAACGCCGCCTCGAGCCGGTCGAGGAACGGCACCTGGGCCGCCTTCAGCCGCTCCCTGGCCTCGGCGAGGCCGAACCACTCGACCCGGTCGATCTCGGGGAACGAGCGCATGTGCCCCGAGCGCGGCGGCCACTCCACCTCGTAGGTGTTGCTCACGGCCGCGGCCGGGTCGAGGTCGCCCTCGACCGCCCACCCGAGCACGACCTTGCCCGACTTCTGGCGGATCTGGCCGAGCTCGATCTGCGGACCGCCGGGAAGCGCGTGCCCCGTCTCCTCGGCGAACTCGCGCCCCGCCACCGCGGCGAGCTCCTCGCCGGGTTCCACCTCGCCCTTCGGGATCGTCCAGTGGCCGTAATCCTTCTTGACCCAGAACGGCCCGCCGGGATGGGCGAGCAGCACCTCGAAGTGGCCGTCTCTGCGTCGCCAGAGCAGGATGCCCGCGCTCGTGCGCCCCGTCTTATCGATCTTCGGCACCTCGTCCGGAATCGTAACGCCGGCTCGTCTCGAGGAAGCGCCCCGGATTCGCCCCGACGGGATGATGCCGCGGGATCCGCGCGCAACCAGAGTGTGCGCGACCACCCGCAGCCGGAGGTACATGAATGGTCCTGTCCATCTTCTCGTCCATATGGTGGCTCATCGGGTTTCTGATCTGGGTTGCCATCGCCTTCTGGCCGGCGCGCGTCGCCGGCCGTAAGGGCCACAGCTTCTTCCTGTTCTTCATCTTCAGCCTGTTTCTCTTCCCCCTGGCGCTGATCACGGCCTACCTCGTCAGAGATCGCCGCAGGCCCTGAACGACGGCGCGGATACGGACGGCTGGGACGAGCACCAGGAAGCTCCGCCGCCGCCCGCCAAGTCGAGGTGGCGGCGCGTGGGCGGGACGGCGCTCGCGATGGCGGTCGTCGCGGTCGTGTTCGTCGTCGTCCTGCCTCGCATCGCCAATTACTCCGAGGTGTGGAAGGTCCTGTCGGGCCTGAGCGGCGCGGAGATCGCCGCCCTCGCCGTGGCGACGCTGATCAACGTCGCCACGTACGGGCCGCCGTGGATGGCCGCCCTGCCCGGGCTCGGCTACCGCCAGTCGATGGTACTGACGCAGACGTCCACGGCGCTCTCGGTCGCGGTGCCCGGCGGCGACGCGGTGGGCATCGCGGCCTCCTACGCGATGCTGCGGGGGTGGGGGTTTCGCCGTGACGCCGTCGCGGTGGCGGTCGTCGTCACCGGAGTCTGGAACCAGATCGTGAACGTCGTCCTGCCGGTGCTCGCACTGGCGCTGCTCCTGCTCAGCGGCGGGTCGAGCCCGCTGCTTCTGACCGCCGGGCTGATCGGCATCGGCGCGATCGTGGCCGTGGGCGGCGCGCTCGTGATGGTGCTGCGCGGCGAATCCCAGGCCCGCGGCGTCGGCGAGCGCGCGCAGCGGCTGGCAAACCGCGCCCTCAAGCTCGTGCGGCGCCCGCCCCGGGCGGGGTGGGGTGAGGCGACGGTGCGCTTCCGCCGGCAGACGATCGACCTCCTTCAGCGGCGATGGGCCGCGATCACCGTCGCTCAGTTCGCGGGCCACCTGGCCGTGTTCGGGGTGTTCATCGTGGCGCTGCGGGCGACGGGAGTGGGGAGCGACGAGGTGACCTGGATCGAGGCGCTCGCGGCCTGGGGGCTGATCCGGCTCCTGACCGCGGTGCCCGTGACGCCGGGCGGCATCGGCATCGTGGAGCTCGGCCTCGCCACGGCCCTTGTCGGCTTCGGCGCCGGGAACGCCGAGGCGGTGGCGGCCGTGCTGCTCTACCGCGTGCTCACGGTGGTGCCCACCGTGGCCCTCGGCGGCCTGCTCGGGCTCACCTGGCGGCGGCACCGGGTGCCTGCGCAGAGCTGACCCGCGATCGCGCGGGTGGGTAGGGTTGCACTCGTGGTGACCGCAGACGAGATCGCCGGCGTCTCGATCTTCGCCGGCCTGAGCCCGGTGGAGCGTGAGCGGCTGGCCCGGCTCGTGGCCGACATCCGGCTCGAGCCGGGCGACTACGTCGTGCACGCCGGCGACGAGCGGGCGCTGTTCGCCGTGCTCGAGGGCCGCATCGAGACGGTCTCGCACGTCGACGGGATCGAGCGCATCGTCGGCGGGCGTGAGGTGGGCGACCTCTTCGGGGAGGTGCCGATCGCGCTCGGGACGACGTTCCCGTTCGGGTTCCGCGCCGCCGAGCCGGCCCGCGTGATCCGGGTCGAGGCCCAGAACTACCACGCGATCGCGGCCTCGACGCCCGAGGTCGGCGTCAAGCTCGGCGAGCTGGCGCGCGAGCGGATCGGCGGCCTGCAGGGCATCACCGCCGATCAGCCGCCTCCGCGCGCGATCGTGGTCGGCAACCGCTTCGACCCGTCGTGCGCGCAGCTGCGGCGCTTCCTCGACCGAAACCAGGTCACGTTCCGGTGGATCACGCCGGATACCCCGGATGCGGCCGACCTGTGGGGCGGGCCGCTGCCGGCCGGCGAGGACCTGCCGGTGATCCGCGTCGTCGACGGCAAGACCGTGGTGCGGCCGCAGCTGAGCCGGGTGGCCGAGCTCCTCGGTCTGGCCACGCAGGCGTCCGCGGCCGAGTACGACACCGTCATCGTGGGCGCCGGGCCGGCCGGCCTCGCGGCCGCCGTGTACGGGGCGTCGGAGGGGCTGCGGACGATCGTCGTCGAGCGGGAGGCGCCCGGCGGCCAGGCCGGGACGTCGTCGCGGATCGAGAACTACCTCGGGTTCCCGTCGGGCGTGTCCGGCGACGAGCTCGCGAGCCGCGCGCTCCAGCAGGCCCGCCGGCTCGGCGCCGAGATCCTCGTCACCCGGTCGATCACCCGGATCGATGTCGCGACCCGCCAGGTGCACCTGGACGGCGGCGACGTCCTGCGCGCCCGGACGATCATCCTCGCCTGCGGCGTCTCGTGGCGGCACCTGCCGATCGAGGGCTTCGAGCGGCTGGTCGGCAAGGGCATCTCCTACGGTGCCGCCCGCAGCGAGGCCTCGACCGCGCACGGGCTCGACGTCCACGTCGTCGGCGCGGGCAACTCCGCCGGGCAGGCGGCGCTCTTCTTCGCCACCTATGCGCGCAGCGTGACGATCCTCTGCCGGGGCGACCGGCTCGAGAAGAGCATGTCGCGCTACCTGATCGACCAGATCGCCAAGCGGTCGAACATCGACGTCGTGTTCGGGGCCGAGGTGGTGGCGGTGCACGGCGACGGCGTGCTCGAGGCGATCGACGTCAAGGATCTGGCGACGGCCGCGACGACCCGGATCGAGTCGGGCGGGCTCTTCATCTTCATCGGCGCCGACGCCGAGACGGCGTGGCTGCCGCCGGAGATCGCCGTCGACCACAATGGCTACGTGCTCACGGGCTCCGACGTGCCCGGCGATGACCGCGGTCAGGCCGACCGCGACCCCTACCTGCTCGAGACCAGCGTCCCGGGCATCTTCGCCTGCGGCGACGTGCGGTTCAGCCCCGTCAAGCGCGTGGCCTCCGCGGTCGGCGAGGGCAGCATGGCCATCGCGTTCGTGCATCAGTATCTGCGCGACGAGCCGTCGTGAGCCCCGGGTTTGTCTTTTGCGACCCGTTCAGCGTGCTATGATCGCTGCCCAGGGTATGCCCGCCGCGTGGCCGTGCATCTGGACGCTCCCAGGTAGCTCGCTGACCCTCCACCGATGCACCGGCTCATCCGGCTGCAAATGGAAGGCTCTGTGGCGTCATGATCGTCGCCGGCTGGGTGCGCGAGGTGCTCGATCAGCTCGGGTCGATCTCGCTGCCGATCCTGCTGCTCGCCCTGGCGCTGCACACCTGCGAGACGCTCCTGAACGCACTCGCCTGGCGCAACATCCTGCGCCGTGCGTACCCGCACTCCGGTGCGTCGTTCCGGCTTGTCCTGGGCGCGTACGGGGGCGGGGTCGGCCTGAACGCGATCCTGCCGGCACAGGCGGGGACCGTGGCGATGCTCGGCATCTACCGGACGCAGATCCAGGCCTCGACCGCGCTCGGCCTGGTGGGGGCGGGCGTGGTGCAGAACGTCTTCTTCCTGGTTGCCGGCGCCTCGATCTGCGTTGGCCTGGTCGTCGTTCGCCCCGGGCTGTTCGCCCTGCAGCTCGGCTCGCTCGCGGCCCATGCCGCCCTCGCCCTGGCCGCGGCGACCGTCATCGCGCTCGTGGCCTGGGTCGTCCTGCGCCGGTTTCAGCAGACGTGGGCCGATGCCAGGGAGGGCGCCGCGATCCTGGCAACGCCCCGGGCATACGCCACCGAGGTGCTCCTGGTCGAGATCGCGTCGTACGCGGCGCGGGTGGGGGTGACCGCCACCTTCATGCGCGCGTACGACGTGCCGGTCTCGCTCCAGAGCGTCCTTCTGATCCTGGCGGTCAACGCGATCGCATCGACGTTCGCATTCACCCCGGGCGGCGTGGGCACCCAGCAGGCGCTCGCGACGGCCGCGCTGCGAAACACGGCCTCCTCGAGCGTCGTTGCCGCCTTCTCCCTCGGGCAGCAGCTGATCCTGGCCGCGTGGGACGTCGCGCTCGGCGTGCTCCTGCTCTGGTCCACCATCGGCTTCACCGCCACCCGAGCCCTGGTGTACGCTCGCCGTCGCCCCGCCTCCGTGGCGGCACCAACCTGAGGAGCTCAGCATGTTCGCACGCGTCGCCACGTTCCAGAACGATCCCGCCAACGTCGATGGGGCGATCGCTGCGCTGCGCGAGAGCATCGCGAACGGCCTGCCGACGATGCCCTCGCTCGCCGACGCGAAGTTCCTCATGCTGGCCGACCGCGAGTCGGGGAAGATGATCGGCATCGCGCTCTTCGATACCGAGGAGGCGCTGCGGGCGGGCGACGCCGAGATGAACGCCGGCCCCGGCCGCGCCGGTGCGCGCTCGGCCGTCGAGTTCTACGAGGTGCCGGTTCACACGCTCGACCGGTCGTAGATCGCGCCGAGCCGGCGGAGGTCGTCCTCCGTGAGGCCGGCGAAGAGCAGCTCGCGCACGCACGCGTGGTGCGTGACCTGGGCCTCGCGCAGGCGGGTGAGCCCGAGCGGTGTCAGGCGCACAATGAAGCTGCGCCGGTCGGCGGGGTCCTGGTCGCGCTCGACGAGGCCGTCGGCGGCGAGCCGCCCGACCGCGCGCGTCATCCCGCTCGGGCTCGTCAGCACCCGCTCGGCGAGCTCGGTCATCCGCAGCCGCCGGTCGGGCTCGGTGACCAGGGTGATCAGCACTCCGTAGTGGAGCAGCGTCAGGTCGTGGGCGCGCTCCAACCGCCGGTTCAGCTCGTCGCTCACGGTGCGGTGCGCGCGCAGGAATCCGCGCCAGACCCGGAACTCGGCCTCGGTGAAGGGGTCCGGCTCTGACGGCTCGGGGCGGGGTGGGCACACGCTTGACCGATTTCCTTTCATGTGGTAGAAAGTAGTTTCTACCGGTAGCAAATACTGTACCAGCAACGACGGAGGCCATCATGCCGTTCGACCACAAGGTGCTCGGGCCCGCCGAGGGGCTGCGGCTCCAGTCCGGCCCGGGGCGCGACCTCGTCTTCAAGGTCACCGGCGAGGACACCGGCGGCGCGTTTGACTACTTCGTCGTCGAGGTCGCCCCGAACGGCGGTCCCCCGCTGCACGTGCACCACCGCCAGGAGGAGACTGTCCACGTTTTGAGCGGCCGGTACAAGATCCAGATCGGCAGCGAGGTGTTCACGTGCGAGGAGGGCGGCTTCGCGTATCTGCCCTCAGGCGTCCCGCACACGTTCCTCAACCTGACCGCCGAGCCAGGCCAGATCGTCGTCGTCTACACGCCCGGCGGCGGGCACAAGTTCTACGAGGAGCTCGGGCCGCTCACGCGCAACGGCGCCCCTGACCGCGCGACCGTCGCCGCCCTGTTCGAGAAATACGACATGACGCTGCTCGGGCCGCCGCTCACCCCGGACGCTGTGAGCCAACCAGCTCCGTGAACCCGGGCTCGGCCCGGATCGGGTCGAAGTCGGAGTCGCCGGCCGCGAACGACCGGAACCGCTCCGACCGCTCGATCGCCTGGCGCAGGTGCTCGATCGCATCGGCCTTGCGCCCCGCCAGGCTCTCGCAGCAGGCGAGGTTGTAGAACACGCCGGCATACGGATGGGCCTTGACCAGCGCGCGGCCGCGGTCGGCGGCCTCCGCGTACCGGCCGGCCTGGTAGAGCGGGTGGATCGGCGCCCACGACTCCCAGCCGCTCGGCTCGTAGGCCTTGCCCGGCGTCCCGCCGAGCGCGATGATCGTCGTCCCCGGCTCCTCGGCGAACGCCGTGCGCTTGACGCCGGGGCGGGCGAAGACGAGCGTGCCTGTGCGTGCATCCACCGAGGTGCCGTCGAGCTCGAACCGGGCGCGGCCGGCCTGGACGAGGTAGAGCTCCTCGTCGGCGTCCTCCTCGGCTTCGTCGTGCTCGTTGATGATCCGGTCGCCGACGCCGCGCCCTGTCCACGAAGTGACGCCGAAGGACATGATGCCGAAGTGCTGCCGCACCGGCCGCCAGGGCTCGCGGCCGTCGGTGATCTCCTCGATCTCGTCAAGGTGCGCCACCGTGTACTCGCTCATGGGCCCTCCCGGGGTCGTCGCTCGCTCACCCGGGCAAGAGTAGCTGTGCTCGTTGTGCGACTCTGCGAAGCTGGCATCAGACCCAGGAGGAGATCCATGCAGATCACGAGAACGACCGTCGAGACGGGCCGCGGGCCGGCCGACTGGTTCACCGGCACCGTCTATCTCGACGCCGTCGCGACTCCGTCGGGCGGCTCCCGCCTGAGCGCGAGCAGCGTGCATTTCACGCCCGGTGCGCGCACCGCCTGGCACACGCATCCCAACGGCCAGACGATCTACGTGATCGAGGGCGTCGGCCTGGCCCAGCGCCGCGGCGGCCCGATCGAGGTGATCCGCCCGGGCGACCGCGTGTTCTTCGAGCCGGGCGAGGACCACTGGCACGGCGCCGCGGCGACGCGGTTCATGACCCACCTCGCGATGCTCGACGTCGACGCGGACGGCAATCCCGCCACGTGGGGGACGCACGTCACCGACGCGGAGTACGAGGCGGCGCCCGGCATCGATGCGAGCTGAGATGACGTGGCTCGACGTGAGCAGGCCGCAGATCCTGGCCTTCCGCCGCCGCGCCGGTGCGCTCGACGAGCGGCTTGCGCCCGGGCCGGACTCCCTGCAACAGGCGGCGTGGGCGGGCCTGCAGGACAGCATGCCGCGCGCCGCGGTGCTGTCGATCCACGCGCGCGTCGCCGGTGCCGAGCCGCTCGTCTGGGAGCACGAGGCGTTCGTCCAGCTGTGGGGGCCGCGGTATCAGGTCTACGTCGTCGCCAGGCGCGACCTGGCGGTGTTCTCGCTCGGGCGGCTGCCGGACGACGAGAAGGGGCGGCGCAGGGCGCAGGACGCCGCCGCGCGGCTGCGCGCGTACCACGACGGTACGGCGATGACGTACGGCGACGTGGGGCGCGCGCTCGGCGTGCATCACAACTCGCTGCGCTACGCCACGACGACCGGGACGATCCTGATCCGGTGGGACGGCGCCCGCCAGCCGGCCATCTGGGTCGTACCCCCGCCCGAGGTCGACCCGCTCGAGGCCCGGCTCGAGCTCGCCCGCCGGTACCTGCATGTATTCGGCCCGTCCACGCCGCCCGCGTTCTCCCGCTGGGCCGGGATCTCGGCGAAGGCCGCGGCCGCCGCCTTTGCCTCGCTGCGCCCGGCGCTGACCGCGGTGCGGACCCCGATCGGCGAGGCCGACATCCTGACGAGTGACGAGCCGCTCCTGCGTGCCGACCCGGGGCCGGCGGCACCCGCGCGCCTCCTGCCGAGCGGCGATGCGTACTACCTGCTCTGGGGCGAGGAGCGGGCGCTGCTGCTCGTCCCGCAGGCCGATCGCCGCGGCGAGCTCTGGACGCCGCGCGTGTGGCCCGGGGCCATCCTGCTCGCCGGCGAGATCCGGGGGGTGTGGCGGCGGGCGCACGACATCGTCACGATCCAGACGTGGGACCGGTTCTCGCGCGCCGAGCGCGCCGCCGTCGAGGCCGAGGCGGCCGGCCTGCCGCTCCCCGGCATCGAGCGCGGGATCCGCGTCCGCTGGGACGACTGACCGCGGCGTGGGGGACGACTGCGGCTTCTGCCGTGTTACGTTAGGCTCGCCCTGTGCCCGCCCTGCGACAAGAGCGTCCTGCTCCCGGGGTCAGCGTCGGCTCGATCGTCATCCGTTGTAGCCGCTTCGACGAGATGCGCGTTTTCTGGCAGGCGGCGCTGGGCTACGTGCCACGGGAGGCGCCGCGGGACGGCTGGGTCGTCCTCAGGGATCCGACCGGAACCGGCCCGAATATCTCGCTCGAGCGGGTCGAAATGTCCATCGCGCCCGCGCCCGACGAGCTGAGCGCGATCCACCTCGACCTCTACACCGAGGACCAGACGGCCGCTGTGGAGCGATTCGTCGCTCTCGGGGCGACTCGCGACGCGCACGAGACACCGGATGACGCCGACTTCGTCGTCCTCGTCGACCCAGACGGGTACCGATTCTGCGT
Source organism: uncultured Actinomycetes bacterium (assembly GCA_963813245.1). Taxonomy (GTDB): domain Bacteria; phylum Actinomycetota; class Thermoleophilia; order Gaiellales; family JAICJC01; genus JAICJC01. The sequence continues at coordinate 2,274 of CAWEYE010000014.1, read as the reverse complement.
GGTGCAGAAGTAAGCGACCGAGATCAATCCTGCCCGTGACGACGTTCGCAAACTGGGTCGGCAACCAGACGTGCACGCCCGCGCGACGGCTGTCTCCGCCGAGCGAGGCCGCGGTGCAGACGGCGGTACGCGAGGCGGTCGCGGCCGGCCAGGGGGTGCGCGTCGTCGCCACCGGGCACTCGTTCTCGCCGGTGCACCTCACCGACGGGACGCTGATCGATCTCGCCGGGCTGCACGGGATCACCGACGTCGACGCGGCCCGGCGGCGGGTGCGCGCTCTGCCGGGGACGGCGGTCGGGGCGTTCGGTGCGCCGCTGTGGGACGCCGGGCTCGCGCTCGCCAATGCGGGCGACATCGACACGCAGGGCATCAGCGGCGCGATCGGCACGGCCACGCACGGCTCCGGCATCGGCCTGCAGAGCTTCTCGGCCTCGCTGCGGGGCTGCCGCATCGTCGCGGGCACGGGCGATGTGGTGGCGATCGACGCCTCGACCCCCGATCTGCTCGCGGCCGCGCAGGTGGCGATCGGCATGCTCGGCGTCATGACCGAGGTCGAGATCGAGGTCGTCCCCCGCTATCGCCTCGCCCAGCGGATCGAGTGGTGGAGCTTCGAGCGGCTGCTCGCCGAGTGGGACGAGCGGATCGCGCGGCACCGCCACTTCTCGTGCTTCTGGTGTCCCGAGCCCGAGTCGGCCGGCCTGTACGGCCTCGAGCGCGACGACGGCGGGCCGACGGCCGACATGGTCTGGGTGAAGATGCTCGACGAGGTCGGCGACAACGGCACGGGGGAGGCCGGCGGGCGGGTCGACCGCGGCTACCGGCTGTATCCGATCGGCCCCTTCGAGCCGAACTTCCACGAGCTCGAGTACTTCGTCCACATCGATCGCGCCCGCGAGGCGATGGTCGCGATGCGCGAGCTGATGCTCGGGTCGCAGCCCGACGCCGTCTTCCCGCTCGAGCTGCGCACCGTCGCCGCCGACACCGCGTACCTCTCGCCGCAGTACGAGATGCCGACCCTCGTGCTCAGCGTCTCGGGTCAGCCCGGCACCGACTACTGGGACTACCTGCGCAGCGTCGACGCACTGCTGGGCGAGTTCGATGCGCGCGTGCACTGGGGCAAGCTCCATCTCCTCACCGCCGAGCAGCTGCACGCCCGCTATCCCCGCGCCCAGGCGTTCATCGACATCCGCCGCCGGCTCGACCCCGACGGCATGTTCCTCAACGACCACCTCCGCCCGCTCTTCGCCTGACCGATGCGTTTCAGCCGCATGATCACCGCCGTCGACGTCCACGCCTGTGGCGAGCCCGGCCGCGTCGTGACCGCCGGCCTGCCGCCGATCCCCGGCGTGACGATGTTCGCGAAGATGGAGCATCTGCGCGACCACGAGGATTGGCTGCGCAAGGTCATGCTGCGCGAGCCGCGCGGCTATCCCGCCCTCTGCTGCAACGTGATCCTGCCGCCGACCATCGCCGAGGCGGATGCGGGCTACGTGATCATGGAGCAGGTCGAGTACCCGCCGATGTCGGGCTCCAACACGATCTGCGTCGTCACCGCGCTGATCGAGACCGGCCTCGTGCCCGTCAGCGAGCCGGTCACCGAGCTCGCGCTCGAGACGCCCGCCGGCCTCATCCACGTGCGGGCCGGGGTGCGCGACGGCAAGTGCGAGAGCGTCACCTTCCGCAACGTGCCCGCCTACGCCGCCTACCTCGACCAGACGATCGAGGTGCCCGAGCTCGGCACGGTCACGGTCGACGTCGGCTGGGGCGGGATGTTCTTCGTGATCGCCGAGGCCGCCCGGTTCGGATTCGAGCTCTTGCCGGCCGAGGGGGCCGACATCACCCGCGTGACCGAGATGCTGAAGGCGGCCGCGCGCGAGCAGCTGCCCGTGGTCCACCCCGAGAACCCGGCGATCCGCGACATCACGATCGGGCAGCTGTACGGCCCCGCGCACGCGCCGACCGCGACCCGCCGCAACGCCGTCACCGTGTCGAGCGGCGCGTTTGACTGGGACCGTCCGGCCACGTGGACGGGGGTGCTCGACCGCTCGCCGTGCGGCACCGGCACATGCGCGGCGATGGCGGTGCTGCACGCCAAGGGGCGGCTCGCGATCGGCGAGGACTTCGTCCACGAGAGCATCGTCGGCACCGTCTTCACCGGCCGGCTCGTCGAAGAGACGATGCTCGGCGCGCAGCGGGCCGTGGTGCCGACGCTCACCGGCAGCGGCTGGATCACGGGGATCGCGCAGTACGTGATCGACCCCACCGACCCCTTCC
>CAWEYE010000013.1:0-9631 GCA_963813245.1 uncultured Actinomycetes bacterium | reverse complement strand
AGGCCGGCGGGTGGAGGACGTCCGATCACCCCGTCCGGCGTGATCGACTCGTCGAGCGGATGGCTCGTAGGGCCGGCGTCCGCCGCCGCGGCGTGGACGAGGTGCAGCCGGCCGCCATGCCCAACGCGGAAGGCCGGATCGTGCCGCTGCCGGCGTTGGCCGTGAACGCCCACCGGCCGGTGATCGCCACCCAGCACGCCGGCCAGCTCGTTCGCCTGCACCGGGCCGGACAGGCATGCTGCGGTGTGGCCGATCCGGTAGGACGTGGCCGCGCTCGTCGGCGTCTCGTCGGCGTCCGAGACGACCAGCACGCCACCGCGTGTGAACGCGACCCGGAAGGACGTCGTCCCCGCCGACGGGTTCGACCGCAGGTGGCGGATCGAGCCGTCGCCGTTCAGGGTGATCGTGTCGATCGTGTTCGAGCCCGTGTTCGTCACCGGCCGGGCAGTCCGGCCGGGTTCAGCGACACCTGCGCCGGGGCGGAGTCGCCCGCCGCGAGCATGGTGGCGCCGTCGTCGATCCGGCGCAGGCCGTCGAGGCCGGTGGCGCGGAAGCCGACCACGCCGGGCGTGCCGGAGTCGAGGCGTCGCCGTGCCGGCCGGCGGTCACGCTGGTCGGGGTGCCGCTCGCCGCCGAGGGCACCGCGGCCGCCATGTCAGATCGGTGCATCGGACGGCGAACACGGTCGCCGTGTTGCTGGCGGCGACCGCGGCGTACAGGCGGCGGCCGTCGGGGCTTGAGCGCGAGCGCGCCCTGCGACCAGTTGGCGCCGGTGCCGCTCCGCCCGTCACGGCCGAGCCGGCGGGCGCGAGCGATCGTCCGCCGCCCGCGCAAACGCGGCGCCTGGTTTCCCGCCGTGGAGTTCGAGGAGCGTGAACACCGCCGCCGAGGTGTGCGCGCCGCGGCTGCAGGGGAAGATCAGTCCGGCAAGCGCCGCGACCGGGATGAGCCATCGTCTTCTCACGTTTCAGTACCCCCTGATAGAGACGGCCCGCGGGAGTGCCGCGCCGTCTGGAGGCACGCTACGGACGCGGCCTTGCCGGGCCCTTGCCCGATCCTTACAAGATCGGGAACACTCGGCAGCGGCCGGCGCTTCCGCGGGCGATCCCGCCTCCACGTACAGTGGAGTCGTGGGCAGAGGACGAGAGATCGCGCTCATCGTCGCGTTCGCGACGGTAGTGGCGGCCTGCGGCGGCTCCTCCGAAGCGAGCCAGCCCGCCACGCGTCGCGCCGGGCGACATCGCCGTGGTCGGATGGACCCACATCACGAAGGCGCGGCTCGACCATCAGATCAAGCTCGACGTGCGCTCGATCGAGCTCGGCGGCGAGTCGTGCACGGGCGGCTCGCAGGGGCAGGGAGAACTGCAGCGACGAGCGGGGGTACGGTGCCGCGGGTGGGACCGAGGCCTACAGGGCGGCGATCGTCCAGCCGTTTGTCACCTACCTGGTCCGCGACGCCCAGCTGCACGCCATCGGCCGCAGCCTGCTGATCGTCGTCACTCCCGGCCAGGTGCGCGCGGCGATCGCGAAGAACTCCAGGCGGCTGCACCCGGGACGAGGCGAGGTACCGCGCCGACCTGGCGAGGTACCAGGCTCGACGAGATACTGAACGTGCGCCAGCAGGTCGACTCTCGCTCTCGAGCAGCGCATCGACGCGAAGCTGAAGAGCCAGGTGACCGTGACGCCCAAGGAGGTCGAGGCCTACTACGCCGCGCACAAGGCGATCTACGAGGTGGCTGCGGACACCCGCGCGGTGTTCTGTGTGCCTCGAGCCACCAGGTCGCCGCCGCCCGGGCGCGCGCGGCGATCGCTTCGGGCAAGAGCTTTGCCGATCTGGCCTCGGGGGCGCTCGACGACAGCTCGCTGCACGAGCCGTTCGTCGCGACCCGCGGCGGATCGACGAGGAGCGTTCCGGCTGCGGCGTTCGGCCTGCCAACGAACGCCGCTCTATCGCCGCCCGCGCGGGGGCGACGCCTACGTCAGGTCGCAGCCGTCGCTCAAGGGCAAGTGCCAGCCGGCGTGCTACGTACCATGCCGCCGACCGGCGACACGGTCAAGGCCGGTTCCGCAGAAGCCGTTCGCGGCCGTGCAGGCGCGATCACGCAGCAGCTCGACTCGATGCTTCCGCTGAGTCCATCGACCTCACCATCGCCAGGCTCGAGAAGCAGCGAACGCAGGGTGTGACCCACTACGCGCAAGGGTACGCACCCCACTAGCCGACGATCCCACGATCGGCGTCCCGGACGCGGACGAGGCGACCGCGCCGGCTTCCTGACGTCGTAGGATGCTGCGATGGCTGGTGTCCTCGCCGCGTTCGGTCGCCGCCCCGTCGCGGCCGTCGGGCTCGCGACAGCGCTCGCATGGTGCGTCGTCGTATCACTTTAAGGTGACGCGAGCTCCGTCGGATCGTGAGGGCTGGTCCTGCGGTGGCCGTCACCGGGATGGACTTCGTCTGGCGAGGCGTTGCCGGCGTCGTCGCGGCCGTCTGGCTCGTCGAGCGGGCCGGGAGCTGATGCAGCCGGCTCCGTACGACCGCACGATGGCCGTGCTGCGGATCACAGTTTCCGGCGCCGTCCGGTTGCGTCGGCGGGTACGTATTCGCGGCCATTTGGGTCGCGATCACCGTGTACGAGACAGCATCGAGTTGGGGAGGCAGCTCGACAGGATGGTTTCTTCCGGGTTTCCGGACGCGATTTCGCTCTGCTCGATCGGAGTGGTCACCCTGGCCGGCCTGGTCTGGCTGATCGAGCGCACATTCGGGGACAGTCCCCGGTAGCGCTCCTCGCGCGCGTTCCTTGCAAGAACCGAAACAGTGTGAGCCGGCCGTTGGCACGGCCCGGGCGGTGTGCCCATACTGTGGGGATGGGCGAGAGGCGGCTCGGTCGCGGCGCGTTCCTATCGGTGGTCGGCGCCGGCGGCGTCGGCCTGCTCTTCGGCGATCGCATCACGTCGGCGCTCAAGGGGCCGATCGCCGATGCCGGCGCGGTGGTGCCGAACGCGATCAAGGAGGTGTTCCCGTCGGGCTGGCGCATCTACGCCATCAACCCGCCGTGGCCGACGTTCCACCCGGCCAGCTACCAGCTGCAGATCACGGGCCATGTGCGCAAGCCGGTGACGCTCACCTGGCCGGACGTGCGCGCGCTGCCGGCGGTCGCCCAGACCACCACGTTTCACTGCGTCACCGGCTGGACGGTCGGAAATGTGCACTGGCAGGGGGTGCGGCTGCAGACGCTCTGGGACATGGTCGAGCCCCTGCCCACGGCCCGCTATGTGAACTTCGTCTCGATGGAGCGCGGCTACACGGACACGCTCTCGCTGCCGCAGTCGACGCTGCCCGAGGTGATGCTCGCCCACACGATGGGCGGGGCGCCGCTCTCGCGCGCGCACGGCGCCCCGATCCGGCTTGTGATCCCGGAGATGTACGGCTACAAGAACGTCAAGTGGCTGCACCGGATCGAGCTTGTGCCGAACCTGCAGCCGGGCTTCTGGGAGCAGAACGGATATGACGTCGATGCCTGGGTCGGCCGTTCCAACGGGTACTGACCGCGGCCGGCCGGCGCCGGACTACGTGCGCCGGTTCTGGCCGGAGGAGCGATCGCTGCACTGGCTGCTCGCGGTCACGTTCCTGATCATGCTCGCGACCGGCCTCATCCTGTACCTGCCCGTCTTCTCGCAGCTCGCGGCCGACCGGCGGCTGTGGAAATCGCTGCACCTGGGCGCGGCGATCGCCTTCTGGGCCGGCCTCGTGGTGCTGCTCTTGAGCGACACCCACGGCCGGCTGCGGCACACCGCCTCCCAGATCGACCGCTTCGACGACGACGACGTGCGCTGGCTGCGGTGGGCGGTCGCGCGGCGCGGCTCCGAGCCGCCGCAGGGGCGGTTCAACGCCGGCCAGAAGCTGAATGCGGCCATCGTCGCCGGGCTGATGGTGGTGTTCACCGCAAGCGGCGTGCTGATCTACCTGCAGGAGACCGACGCCGCGGTGCGCGGCAGGACGAGCGCGATCCTCGTCCACGACATCGCCACGTGGGTGGCAGTGCCGCTGATCGCCGGTCACCTGTACCTTGCGCTCCTGAACCCATCGACGCGCCACTCGCTGCGCGGGATGGTGCTCGGCACGGTGCGGCGCGACTGGGCCCGCCGCCACCACCCCAAGTGGGACGGTGAATAGCCGGGGTCTGACCCCGGCTATTCAGGGCCGGGCAGGAACGCTGACACCGCCCGGCGGATCTCACCCGGGCGCTCCATCCACGGGAAGTGGCCGCAGCCGGGGATGACGTCGACGACCGCGCCGCGGATGAGCGCGGCCGCCTCGCGCGACGACGACACCGGCAGCGGGTCGAGCTCGCCGTGGATGAACAGCGCGGGCAGCTTCGCCGACGGCAGTCCCGTGGCCAGCGTGCTCAGGCGGAAGTGGTCGGTGATCGAGGCGTTCGTGCCCGTCGAGCAGGCGACGCCGATGCGGCCCCCGGGGTGCGGCGGGGCCGCCGCGGGATCGGCGAAGTAGAGCGGCCACACGATCGCCGAGCGCTCGACCAGGTCGGACTCGGTTGCCTCGCCGCGGCGGCGGCGGGCCTCGATCGCGTCGACGCGGGCCGTCTGCTCCGGGCTCATCTGCCGGCGCAGGTTCGCGCCGAACTCGGCGAAGACGCGCTCGAACGCGCCCAGGGGGTCGATGCAGACCACTCCCAGGAGCCGCTCGGGGTGGGCGACGAGCAGATGCAGCGCCAGATGGCCGCCCCACGAGTGGCCGACCGCCCACGCCCGCTCGATGCCGAAGTGGTCGAGCACCGCCACGGCATCGGCCACATGCGCGTCGATCGTGTAGGGCTCGCCCACCGTCGAGGGAGCGGTGCCGCGCTGTGTGTAGCGATGCGTCTGCAGCAGGCCGGCCAGCTCCGCAGCGCAGCCCTCGGTGTAGTCCGGCCAGGCGGGGCCGCCGTGCAGCAGGAGCGCGGGCGGCCCGTCGCCGCCCCGGTGGCCGGCGAGCACGCCGTCGCCGACCGCGACCGCGAATGCCTCCTCGCTCACGCGACCGACTCTAGAGGAACGACCCGCCGAGCGTCACGACGAGCAGGGTGATCGAGAGGGCCGACGTCGCCAGCACCGTCAGCCCCGCGATCACGTTGAAGACGTGGCCGTTGCGGTAGTCGCCCATAAGCTCGCGGTCGCTCGCGAGCTTCCAGATGAACACCAGCAACACCGGCAGGAGCGCGCCGTTCACGACCTGCACGCCCACGAGCAGGGCGATCACGGGGATGCCGGGGATGATGGCGACGATCGTGCCGATCGCGATCAGCACGGTGATGACCGCCACGAACACGGGCGCCTCGTGGATGCGGCGGCTGATGCCCTTCTCGAACCCGAACGTCTCGGCGACGACGTAGGCGGCCGTGACCGGCAGGATGGCGGCCGCGAGCAGGCTCGCCCCGAGCAGGCCGACGGCGAAGAGCACCTCGGCGTAGCGGCCGGCGAACGGCTCGAGCGCCTTCGCCGCCTGCGCCGCCGACGTGATGTTGTGCTCTCCGTGCAGATAGAGCGTGGCGCCGGTGGCGATGATGATGAAGCTCGCGACCATGTCGGCGAAGATCGAGCCCGATGTCACCTCGGCCCGCTCGGCGTTCAGCTCGTCGGTGCCGACGCCGCGCTCGACGACGGCCGACTGCACGTAGAGCTGCATGAACGGCGTGATCGTGGTGCCTGCGGTGGCGATGAACAGGAACAGGTAGGCGCGCGAGGCGTGGATGTTCGGCGCGACCACCGCGTGCCCGACCGCCCCCCAGTCGGGCCGGGCCAGGATGGCCGCGATCGGGTAGGCGAAGAAGGGGATCGTCATCAGCACGAAGATCCGCTCCGCGGCCTTGTAGGAGCCGCGGATCAGGAGCAGCCACACCCCGACGGCCGCGATCGGCACCGAGATCTGGGCCGGAATGCCGGCCAGCCCCAGAGCCGCGCCGATGCCGACGAACTCCGAGATGCAGATGCCCACGTTCGCGATCAGCACCGACGTCGTCGCAAACAGCGACCAGCGCACCCCGTACTGCTCGCGGATCAGCTCGGCCAGGCCCTTGCCGGTCACGGCGCCCATGCGCGCGGCCATCTCCTGCACGACGATCAGCGAGACGGTGATCACCACCATCATCCACAGCAGGTCGTAGCCGTAGCGGGCACCGACCGACGAGTAGGTCGCGATGCCGCCGGCGTCGTTGCCGGCGTTCGCCGCGATCAGGCCGGGCCCGAGGAACCCGACGATCGCGAGCAGCCGCGCGCTGCGACGGTTAAGCCAGCCGCGGGGACGGCCGGAGCCGCCGCGAAGCAGGCGGGCGCGCAGCGTTCTGAGAGCAGGTACTCGGCCCGCCATCCATCCGCGCTCCTGTTGTCGCGTCCGGCAAGAGGCCGACGATACACGCTATTCCGAGCCGAGCACGTCGAAGCGGCGCCGCCAGCCACGGGGCAGCACCATCTCGAGCACGTCGTCGACGCTGACGACGCCCATGATCTGGTCGCGCTCGTCGACGACCGGAACGACGGTCAGGTCGTAGTCGGTCATGAGCCGCGCCACCTCCTCGAGTTCGGCCTCGGCGGTCACGCGCGGCGGCAGGAAGGTCGCCGCCTCGCCCATCGTCAGGCCGGGGTCGGCCCGCAGGAGGTCGGCGAGCGCGATCGCGCCCTTCAGGCGCCGGTCGAGGTTCATCACATACACCCAGGCGAGCGTGTCGGCCGGCGCGCGGCTGCGCTCGACGCGCCCGATCGCCTCCTGCTTGGTCGCCTGCGCGTAGAGGCAGACGAACTCCGGGCTCATCAGGCCGCCGGCGGTGGCCGGGTCGTAGCCGGCCAGGGCGCGCACGCGCCGTCGCTGGACGGCGGGGAGCAGGCGCACGACCCCTTCGCGGCGCTCCTCGGGCAGGTCGCCGAGCAGGTCGACGGCGTCGTCTGTCTCCATCCGCTCGAGCACGGCAGCGACCTCGGCGTCCGAGCGCTCCTCGATGAACTCGCGCCGGTGCTGGGCATCGAGCTCCTCGAACACGTCGGCCTCGAGCTCCTCGTCCCCGCCGACGGCGCGCATGATCTCCTCGCCCTCGTTGTGCGACGCGGCCTCGACCAGATCGGCCAGCTGGGCCGGGTGCAGGCGGGCCAGCTTGGGGTGGGGGACGCGCAGGCGCACGCTCGGCACATGCCCGGTGAACGCCTCGACGCTCGCCCAGTCGAGGAAAGGGCCCGGCGAAATGTTTGCGCCGAGCCGGCGCGGCGCGACCCGGCGGACGATGCCGCGCAGGCCCGTATCGACGCCGACGACGCGGTACCAGCCGTCGATGCGGGCGATCTCGATCTCGTTCGCCCGCACGAGGCGGGCGCCGTCGACGTTGATCAGCTGGCGGTCGAGCACGTCCTTGCGCAGCAGCACCTCGCCGTAGCGGCGCTCGAACCGCTGCAGATCGATCTTCTCGGCCAGCAGGTCGACGCGGCCGTGGGCGATCTCGGCCACCTCGGAGGCGGGGACGAACACGGGGCGGCCCGCCACCGAGGCCAGCACTCCCGTCACGGGCGGGTAGTCCTCGCCGAGCCGCACCAGGAGATCCTCGACCTTGCCGAGCCGCTCGCCGTTTCGGTCGCGCAGCACCCCGCCGACGACCAGCGAGAGGTGCAGGACGGTCGGCTGGGCGGGGGCGGTGCTCATGGCGAGAATGTAGCCCCGCCGTTCGGGACGGACGCAGTCGTTGGGTAGCTTCCGGCCATGCCGGCCCCAGCCACCGATCGCACCGCATCCGTCCGCATTCGCCCTGCCGCCGCCGGCGAGGGCGAGCGACTGCGCGAGATCACCACCGCCGCGAAGGGCCTCTGGGGCTACGACCCCGCCCGTGTCCGCGAGTGGACCGCTGCGCTCGACCTCTCACCCGGCCGCCTGGCGGCCGCGCACGCGTACGTCGCCGAGCTCGATCGGCGGGCGGCGGCCTGGGCCGAGATCCTGCCGCCCGCCGGCGGCGTCTGCGTGCTCGACCACCTGTGGGTCGAGCCCGGCCTGATCCGCCGCGGCCTGGGCTCGCTGCTCTTCAAGTTCGCCGCGGACCGGGCGCGGGAGCTGGGCGCGACGGCAATGGAGTGGGAGGCGGAGCCGAACGCCCTCGGCTTCTATCGCAAGATGGGCGGCCGGCACCGGCGTACCGAGATCACCGAGTGGGGTCGAGAGGGATCGGTGATGGGGCTCGACCTGCGCTGAGACGTGGTCTTGCGCACGTTCTGCCGAAGAGCCCGTCCACGCTGCCCACCCAGAACGAGGAGGGCGGCACGTGGGCACGAGCAACCCGTGCCCGGCCTCGTAGCCTGAGCCGGCGCTCACCGGGTGCGGGCGGCCGCAACGGCTGCCTGCCCGTAGCTGATCCCGCCGTCGTTCGGCGGCACGACGGCGTGGCTGCGCACCTCGAAGCCGAGCTCCTCCAGCCGCCGTCGCGTCGAGGTGAGCAGGCGCAGGTTCTGGAACGTGCCGCCCGAGAGCACGACGGTGGCGGGCTGGGCTGCGGCGGCGCAGGCCGCGGCGGCGGCGGCCGCCACCCCCTCGTGGAACGCGGCCGCGATCTCGGCCCGAGGCCGGCCGGCGGCCAGGTCGTCGTGCACCGCCGCGATCAGGTCTGAGCCTGCGATCACGCCGTCGTGCATGCCGCACGGATACGGCGCGGCCGCCTCGGCGCCGGCCAGCTGCTCGAGATCGATCGCGGCCTGGCCCTCGTAGCTCACCCGCTCGCGCACTCCCAGCATCGCCGCCGCGGCGTCGAACAGCCGGCCCATGCCCGACGAGAGGGGCGCGTTCACGCCCAGCACCGGCCGCAGCCGCGGCCACTCCGGGAACGGCACGGGGCGGCCGGCGCGCTCGAGGTAGGCGGCCGCCGTGCGCCACGGCTCGCGGATCGCGGCCGCGCCGCCCGGCAGCGGCACCGGCTCGAGGTGCGCGACGCGCTCGAACGCCTCGAGGTCGCAGCGCAGGAGCTCGCCGCCCCAGATGGTGCCGTCCGGACCGTAGCCGGTGCCGTCGAAGACGAGTGCGAGCGCCGGGCCGCGCAGCCCGTGCTCGGCCAGGCAGGCGGCGGCGTGGGCATGGTGGTGCTGCACCTCGACCGCCTCGGGGTCGCGCTCCCGCGCCCACTTGCTCGCCAGGTAGTCGGGGTGCATGTCGCAGGCGATCACCTCCGGCCGCACGCCGAGCATGGCCAGGTACAGCTCCAGGTCGGCTCCGAACGCGCGGTAGGCGGCCTCGGAGTCGAGGTCGCCGAGGTGCGGCGACAGGTACGCCGATCCTTCGCGGGCGACGCAGAAGGTGCTCTTGAGCTCGGCCCCCGCGGCCACGATCGGCCGGCGCGCGGGCACGGGCAGGGGCAGAGCCGCCGGCGTGTACCCGCGCGAGCGGCGGATCGGAAACTGCGGCCGCACGACCGAGTCCTCGCAGCGGCGGTGGATCGGGCGGTCGTGGGCCAGGAAGGCGTCGGCGATCCCGCCGAGCTGCTCGCGGGCGTCGGCATCGGTCACGGCGATCGGCTCGTCGGAGCGGTTGCCGCTCGTCATGACCAGCGGGGCGGCGACGTCGGCGACGAGCAAGTGGTGCAGCGGCGTGTAGGGCAGGAGCAGGCCCAGCCACGGC
>CAWEYE010000012.1:0-80867 GCA_963813245.1 uncultured Actinomycetes bacterium | reverse complement strand
GTTGGCGAAGAAGGCCACGTAGTCCATGCGCGGCGAGTAGGGGATCGCCTTCCAGTACGTCTTCTGCTCGAAGTTCTTCTCGAACCCGGTGTGGACGTAGCCGATGTCGGCGTCGAGGCCGACGACCACCTCGCCGTCGAGCGTCACGATCAGCCGCAGCACGCCGTGGGTCGACGGGTGGTTGGGCCCGAAGTTGACGGTGATCAGATCCTCGCCGACGGGCGGATCGACCTTCGACGGCGCACCGGGCGATCAGCGCCGGCGCGTACAGCGGCTCGACCGGTGCGGGTGGGCGCTCGACGATGCTCATACGGCGTCCGTGAACTGCACCGGCTCGCCGCCGATGGGATAGTCCTTGCGCAGCGGGTGGCCGGCCCAGTCGTTGGGCAGGATCAGGCGGCGCAGGTTGGGATGGCCCGTGAACACGATGCCCATGAGGTCGTACTGCTCGCGCTCGTGCCAGTCGGCCGTCGGCCAGACCGGGACGACGGATGCGACCTCCTGGCCGTCGTCGAGCCACACCTGCACACGCACGCGCTCCGGCGGGCCATCGCCGACGTGGGCCAGGTGGTAGCGGATCGCGAAGCGCTTGGGCGGCTGCTCGGGGGTGGTCGCCGCGCCCCAGCTGCCGGTCGCGTTCATGTCGCGGCCGCGCTCGCTGCCGAAGTAGCCGGCGACGTCGTCGCCGTAGCCGAGATGGTCGACGGCCGACACCGCCGACAGGAAGTTCTTGCCCTGCTCGTCGCGCAGGTAGGTGCACACCTCGACGAGCTTGGCCGGCTTGACGGTCAGGGTCGGCATGTCGAGGCCGTTCTCGTGCCCGACGACGGACCCGGGCACGGCCTTGCGCACCGCCGCAGCGAGCTGCGCCGCCGTCACGCCTTCGACTTCTCCTGCTCGTACGCCGGCGGGATGCCGGCGCGGATCTTGCGCTGGATCAGGCGCAGACCGTCGATCACGGCCTCGGGCCGGGGCGGGCAGCCGGGCACGTGCACGTCCACCGGCACGATCTTGTCGACGCCCTGGAGGATGGCGTAGTTCGCGAACATGCCGCCCGAGCTCGAGCAGGCGCCCATCGCCATCACCCACTTCGGGACGAGCATCTGGTCGTACACCTGCCGCAGCGGTGCGGACATCTTGTGCGACACGCGGCCCGACACGATCAGAAGGTCGGCCTGGCGGGGCGAGCTGCGGAACACCTCGGCGCCGAAGCGGGCGATGTCGTAGCGCGGCGACGGCAGCGACATCATCTCGATCGCGCAGCAGGCCAGGCCGAAGCCGGCCGGCCAGATCGAGTTCGACTGCGCCCAGGCCACCGCCTTCTCGACCGTCGTCAGCATGACGTACTGCTCCAGATCCTCGGAGCGCACCGCCCGGTCGATGTGGACCGGCGTTACCGCCATTCCAGGGCCCCCCTGCGCCAGACGTACACGTAGGCGACCACCAGCAGCACGACGAACGTGACCATCTCGGCCAGGCCGAACCACTTGAGCGCGTGCAGCTCGAGCGCGAGCGGATACAGGAACACGACCTCGATGTCGAACACGATGAAGAGCATCGCGGTCATGTAGTAGCTGATCGTGAACCGGCCCGGCACGAAGGTGTGCGACGAGACGCCGGACTCGAACGGGATGCTCTTGTCGCCGGCGTGGCGCGACGTGCGCGTCGAGAGGGTGAAGGTGGCAACGAGCAAGCTGAACGGGATCACGAATGCGATCGCCGCGAACACCAGCAGAGCTGCCCAGTCGCCGAGCACCGCTGGCGACTATAGCACCGCTCACAATCCCAGCCACAGGGCTTTCGTGTTTGGCGTATTTTGGCGGATTCGCGTGGGGTGCCCACTGTCACAATCTCCGTCTTCTAGACTGCGATCGTGAGTTCTGAGCAGATCGTCGACATCACGATCATCGGCGGCGGCCCGACCGGCCTCGCCGCCGCGTACTACGGCGGCCACCGGGATGCCAGCGTGCGGATCGTCGAGAGCCTCGAGCAGCTCGGCGGCCAGGTGTCGGCGGTCTACCCCGAGAAGCACATCTTCGACGTCGCCGGCTATCCCAAGATCAACGGCCAGGAGCTGATCGACCGCCTCACCGAGCAGGCGATGCAGTACGAGCCCGAGGTGCGGCTGGGCGAGGTCGTCGAGACCGTCTCGCACCGCTCCGACGACGTCATCGAGCTGCACACGGCGGCCGGCGAGACGCTGCTCACCCGCACGATGATCATCACCGCGGGCCACGGCGCATTCAACCCGCGCAAGCTGGATCTGCCCGACCTGGACCGGTGGGAGGGCAACGGCCTGCACTACTTCGTCAAGCGCAAGGAGGCCTTCGCCGGCCGGCGGGTGGTGCTGGTCGGGCGGCGGCGACTCGGCGCTCGACTGGGCGCTCGGGCTGCAGGACACGGCCGAGCCGCCGATCACGCTCATCCACCGCCGCGAGCGCTTCCGCGGCCTCGAGTCATCGGTCAACGAGGTGCGGCGGCTGGCGGACGAGGGCCGGGTGCAGATCATGGTGCCGTGCGAGGTGCGCGCGGCGGCCGGCAACGGCCGGCTCGAGCAGATCACGGTCGAGAACACCGAGACCGGCGAACTGCGCGAGGTCGGGTGCGACGACGTGGTGACCCTGCTCGGGTTCGTCTCGCACCTGGGCCCGATCGCCAACTGGGGGCTCGACTTCGCGAACAAGCGCCAGATCCGGGTGAACCAGAGCTGCGAGACCAACCTGGCCGGTGTCTACGCCGCCGGCGACGTGGCCGGCTTCGACGGCAAGATCACCCTGATCACGGTCGGGTTCGCCGAGGCGGCGCTGGCCGCGAACCACGCCGTCGCCCGCATCCGCGGCGAGAAGGCCCAGCCCAAGTACTCGACCGAGTAGCTCCGAGACACGCCCGGCGGACGACCGCTCTCCGCGCTCGCGGTCGGCGCGGTGGTGTCGTTCTTCGCCGGGGTGGACGCGGCGTTTCCGGAGTTCGTGTCGTTCGCCTTGGTGGCGCTGGGCCAGCGTTCTTCCTGAGCCGGCCGGGCGCGCTCGTCCTGGCGCTGGGGATGGCCGCCCTGGCGTTCTCGAGCAACCGCGACATCGCGGCGACCCCGGGTCCCACCGGCCGCGAGATCGGGACAGGCGCCCTGATCATCATCCTCTTCGTCGTCGCGGTTCTCGGCGTCGTCATCGACCTCGTGGTCGGCCTCGTGTGGCGCTCGACCCGGTGGCGCCCGCCGGTGGAGTAGGCGGTCCGGCGGCGGCGTGGGCTGCAGCGCCCGTGGGCCGCCCGAGGCCTGCCACCCGGGGCCTGGCGGCCTGCGCTGCCGGGCGCGCGCGACCGACCTCGGCAGACCATGAGTTGTTCGGTGCGGTCGCCTTCATGCCAGTTGGCGGCGGTGGCATGTGTCAATTGCACTCCCGCGACACTCTCGCAACAGGCTGTCACCCACTTGTGACAGCTGTCCGGTCACACTGACCGGGACGATGTCGCACGCGCTCCCCAGCCTGTACAAGGCTCGCAACCTGTCGTTGAAGCGGCCGGTGTGCGCGATCTGTGTGGAACGCACCCGGGGACGCACCGAGGAGGTCAGGCTCGGTTACCGCGTTACCGTATGGCTGTGCCCCGGCCACGCCGCCCACGCCTTCCAGACCAGGCGAGGTGGCAGAGACTTCGTCCGCACCCTCTGGGGCGTGTGGCAGGCCAACGGGTGCATGACCCGGGCCCGCCACCGCGCCCTCGACGCGCACCTCGCCAGCCAGCGCGCACCCGCCGCCCGCAAACGCCCCGGCAGCTACGCCTGGCCCGAGTTGCGTCGCGTACTCGAATCCCACTACGCCACCGGCAACCCGCCCCTCCACCCACACCACGTCCACACGCACCCCGCCTGCAGCCACTGCACCGCCCACACCCCCAGCCGCCGTACCCTTCAACGCTGGCACGCCCAACGCCGCTGGCTCACCCGGCCCCCGTAGAGGCCCCTGCGGAGTAATGTCCAGCCATGGCCGACGCGACGCACGCACGAGAGCTCTGGGGTGCCGAGACGCGCAAGGCGGTCGCGAATTTCCCCGTCTCGGGCGAGCCGATCCCCGCGGCCGTGGTGCATTGGCTCGGCCGCATCAAGGCCGCCTCCGCGCGCGTGAACGCCGACCTGGGCCTGCTCGACTCCGGCCTGGCCGCGCGGATCGCCGCGGCCGCCGACGAGGTGGCCGCCGGGGACCACGACGACCAGTTCCCGATCGACGTCTTCCAGACCGGCTCGGGCACCTCGTCGAACATGAACGCGAACGAGGTGATCGCCGCCCTCGCCGGCGAGGGCGTGCACCCCAACGATCACGTCAACATGGGCCAGTCGTCGAACGACGTGTTCCCGTCGGCGGTGCACCTGGCCGCCCTCGACCGGATCGTCCACGACCTCACGCCCGCACTCGACCTGCTCGCGGATGCGCTCGCGGCGAAGGCCGAGGAGTTCAAGGACGTCGTCAAGTCGGGGCGCACGCATCTGATGGACGCCGTCCCGGTCACGCTGGGACAGGAGTTCGGCGGCTATGCCGCGCAGATGCGCGAGGGCCGGGCGCGGGTCGAGTCCACCCTCGGGCGCCTGGGCAAGATCCCGCTCGGCGGCACGGCGGTCGGCAACGGCCTGAACACGCATCCCGAGTTCGCCGCGCGCGTCCGCGACGTGCTGGGCGAGGCGACCGGCCTGGGCATCCATCCGCCGGCCGATCCGTTCGAGGCGCAGGCCAACCGTGACGGCCTGGTCGAGGCGTCGGGCGCGCTGCGGTCGGTGGCCGTGTCGCTGACGAAGGTCGCAAACGACCTGCGCTGGATGGGCTCGGGCCCGCGCGCGGGCCTGGCCGAGATCATGCTGCCGGAGCTGCAGAAGGGCAGCTCGATCATGCCCGGCAAGGTCAACCCGGTCATCCCGGAAGTGGCCTGCCAGGTGGCGGCGCAGGTGATCGGAAACGACGCCGCGATCGCCGTCGGCGGCCTGCAGGGGAACTTCGAGCTCAACGTTCAGATCCCGCTCATGGCGCGCAACCTGCTGCAGTCGATCCGCCTCCTGGCGGCGGCCTGTCGCCTGCTGGCCGAGCGCTGTGTGCGGGGCATCGAGGCCAACGAGGCCAACTGCGAGCGCTACGCCGAGAGCACGCTCTCGGTGGCGACCGCGCTCAATCCCTACATCGGCTACGACCGGGCGACCGCGATCGTCAAGGACGCCGTCGCGTCGGGCCGGTCGCTGCGCGAGGTCGCCCGCGACCACGGCGTGGCCGAGGACGTCCTCGACAAGGCGCTCGACCTGCGGGCGATGGCCCGCGGCAGCCAGGGCGAAGGGGCGTAGCGCGTGGACGTGCTCGTCCTGCAGCACATCGCGTGCGAGCCCCCCGGCGAGTACGAGACGGTGCTCCGCGAGCTCGGAGCGAACCTGCACCGGGTGGAGCTCGACGAGGGCGATCCGCTGCCGCGGCTCGGCGCGTTCGACGCGATCGTCGCGATGGGCGGGCCGATGAGCGTGAACGACGACGCCGACCTCCCCTGGCTCACGGCCGAGAAGCGGCTGATCGGCGAGGCGGTGCGGGCCGGCGTGCCCTACTTCGGCGCGTGCCTCGGCGTGCAGCTGCTCGCCGCCAGCCTCGGCGCCCGCGTCTACCCGGGGCCCGAGCCCGAGGTCGGCGTGCTGCCGGTCACGCTCACCGCCGAAGGCGCCGCCGATCCGATCTTCGCCGGCCTGCCGCAGTCGTTCCCGACGCTGCAGTGGCACGGCGACACGTTCGATCTGCCCGCCGGGGCGACGCTCCTGGCGTCGTCTCCGGCCTGCCCGCATCAGGCGTTCCGGTTCGGCCGGCTCGCCTACGGCGTCCAGTTCCACGTCGAGGTGCTGCCGGCGATGGCGCGCGAGTGGGCGCAGGTGCCCGAGTACGTGGGCTACGCCGACCGGGTGCTCGGCGACGGCGGGATGGAGCGGCTGCTCGCGGAGTTCGACGCCGCCGAGGCCGGGATGCGGTCGACCGGGCGCAGCATGTTCGCGCGCTGGGCGGAGCTTGCCGTCCCCGTCGCCCGATAGCCGGTTCCTGGCGCTGCGGTTCGCGGCCCAGGACGCGACCGACTTCGGCATGAGCGACGCCGACGTGCGGCGCTACATCGAGCTGCGCGACGGCGGCGCGAGCGAGGCCGAGATCGCCGCGAGCCTCGAGGTCGACCCCGAGGTGGCCGCGGCGCTCGTGAAGGCCGACGGCGCCCAGGCGCTCGCGCACCGGATCGCGGCGGGCGACGAGCCTATGTACCCGCTGCCCGACCCCGCCGACCGGGTGGTCGACGCGCGCACGGGCTCCTCGTGGGTGCCGATCGGCGTGCTCGTGATCGTGCTGGTCGGCGTGATCGTCTACACGCTCGTGCGCTGATCACCCAATTGGCATCCGCTCGAACTGCCAATTGGCCGGTACGGAGGTATTCCTTTCCTGTACCGCCCGGGGGTGCCATACGGGTCTGCTCGGCAGTACGTTCGAAGTGTGAGACTTCTGTGCGCGTGGTGCGTTCTCGCGGGGCTGATCGTCCTGACCCCGTCGTGCGGCGGCGGCACCGCCGTCTCGCCGCAGCTCCAGGATGGCACCGTCAAGTTCACAGCGGGCGACCGCAGCCACTCGTTCTCCTTCGTGTTCCAACCGGATGGCGCCAGCCCCACCCAGAGCGGAGCTGACAACGGAACCCGAGCGCTGCACTGGCCGGTCACGATCGACTGGGCTCGCTGCGACGCGCAGGGGGAGGGCTGTGACTCGTACGAGACAGACTCCGCTCCTCGCTGCCTTCACGGTGGCGCGCGCATTCGGCTCGCGTGGGTGCAGACGAAGCCCATGGCCGACACGCCGGGCCAGCAGCTCCTTGCCTGGATGAAGTGCCTGGGTCGCTGACCGACGTGGCCGAAACGCCGCCCCCGGCCCCCCGCGCGCTCACCTCACGCCCGCGTGCGGGCCGACACGAAGTCCTTGACGAGGGCGCCCGTCTCCGCCAGCGCATCCCACAGCGGCACGTGCCCGCCCGGGACGACCTCGATGCGGCAGCGGCGCAGCTCGGCCGCGGCCAGCTCGGCGTCCGCCGCGCTCAGGAGGTCGGAGCGCTCGCCGCGGATGAGCAGCACCGGACACACGACCTCCTTGAGGTTCTCGACCGGCGTGGCCAGCGCCTCGAGCGCCGCCGCGGCCGCGTCGTGGCTGTAGCGGAAGCGCAGGCGCCCGTCCTGATCGACCACCAGGTGCTCGGCCACGTCCTCCTCGACCAGCGCCCGCGGGGTGTGGTGCAGGCCGGCATAGCCCGGCCAGCTCGCGATCGCCGCGTCCGCGCTGACGAAGACCTGGCCGTGGCGCTCGGAGCCGGCCAGGGCGAGCACCTGCTCCAGCCGCGGCCACAGCGGCGGGTCGAGCAGCGAGAGCGCCGTCACCCGCTCGCCATGCGTGGCGGCGTACTCGAGCGCGACCCGGCCGCCGAACCCGTCGCCGATGAGCGCGGTCTGATCGACGCCGGTCGCCTCCAGCACCTCGTCCAGGTCGAGGGCGTGCTGATGCAGCGTGTGCGGGCCCGACCAGGGCGAGCGGCCGTGGCCGCGCAGGTCGTATGCGATCACGCGCCGGCGGCCGGCGAGCATGCGCGCGAGCCGCTCGAAACGGCGCGCGTGCGCCCGGGCGCGATGCAGGCAGACGACCGGCGGCAGGTCCCCGGAGCCCCATGCCAGGATGTGGAACCTGCTCACGAGCGCAGTTTAAGGCTGTGTTGGCGTGGGGCCGCGTTCCCGGGCAACCGCCGGGTGGAGCGTCTAAGCTCTCGACTCATGCCGGTGCTCTTACGGGTCAGGGCTGCCCTGAAACCGATATGCGCGTCCTGATCCTCTCCGCTCCGGTGGGCGCCGGGCATGATGCGGCCGCCCGCGGGGTCGCGGCCGAGTTGCGCGCCCGCGGCGACGACGTCGAGATCGACGACGGCCTGGCGCTGATCGGCCGGGGCGTGCACAAGCTGGTGGTCGACGGCTATCACTGCCAGATCGAGTATGCACCGTGGTCGTGGCGGTTGCTGTATCGCGCGACCCGTTCGCGGCGGCTGATCCGCCTCTTCGGTGCGGCGCTGGCGGTCCGCGGCGGGGGGCGGCTGCTCGATCGGATCGAGGGCCGCGGGTACGACCGCGTCGTCTCCGCCTACCCGGTGGTGTCGATGGTGCTGGCCCGTCTGCGCCGCACCGGCCGCCTGCGGGTGCCCTGCTGCGCGCTCATCACCGACTTCGATCCGCACCCGGCGTGGGTGCATCCCGAGCTCGACGACAACCTCGGTGTGGGGCGTGTGTGCGTCTCGGGGATGCGCGCCGTGCGCCCGCCCGTGCCGATCCTGCCGGTTGACGCCGCGGTGCGGCCGCGGACACGGCGCCGGCTCGGCATCGCGTCCGGCGAGCGGGCGGTGCTGATCGTGGGCGGCGCGTGGGGCGTCGGCAATCTGCAGGGGGCGGCCCGGGCCGTGGCGACTGTTCCCGGCCTGCGGCCTGTCGTCGTCGCCGGCCACAACGCCGGGCTGAAGCGGCGCATGGACGCCGACGAGCTTGTCCCCGGCGCGGTCACGTTCGGCTTCACCGACCAGATGCCGGCCCTGATGGCGGCCTGCGACGTGCTGGTCGCGAATGCCGGCGGCCTGACATGCCTCGAGGCGTTCGCCGCCGGCCTGCCCGTGGTGATGTTCGACCCGCTCCCCGGGCACGGCGAGGACAACAGCCGGCACATGGAGCGCGCCGGGATGGTCACGGGCACCGCGACCGCGCGCGACCTGTGCCAGCTCCTGGCCGATCCGGGCTTCTGGGGCACCACGGCCCCGGCGAGCGCCGCCGCGGCGAGCGAGCTCTTCAGTCGTCCGTGCACAGCCGAGTGCCTTGACGACCTGCGCGGGGCCACCGGGCCCACCCGCGCGCTCGTGCGCGCCCGCCGGGTCGCCGCGCTGACGGCGACGGTGATGGCGCTCGGGATGACCGACCGGGTCGCCGACGCCGTTGCGACGGCCCCGGCCCCGGCGCACGGGGCGGCGATCGTCCAGTCGTGGGACGGTCGCTAGCGCGGCTCGCCGTCGCGGGTGCGGCGGTGTACGCGTCGCCGGGACTCGCGGCCGTGGGGCGGTTGCGCTATCCGGGCGTGGTGCGCCGCCTCCCCGGCCGCGCCGATGCCGTCGCGCTCACATTCGACGATGGGCCGCACCCCGAGGGCACCCCCTTCGTGCTGGGCGAGCTCGAGCGGCTGGGGATGACGGCGACGTTCTACGTGGTGGCGTCCCGGGCGCAACGCTGCCCGGGCGTGCTCCGCGAGATCCTGGCGGCGGGCCATGAGCTCGGCCTGCACGGGGGCCGGCACCTGCCGCACGGGCTCGTGCCGCCACTCGTGCTCGAGCACGAGCTCGGCCGCGCCCGCGCCGAGATCGAGACGCTCGCGGGGGTAAAGCTGCGCACGCTGCGCGCACCGTTCGGGGCCGCCAGCCTCTCGACGCTGCGGTTCGCTCGCCAAAGCGGCATGCCCGTGGTCGGCTGGTCGCGCTGGGGGCGCGACTGGGAGCGGCGGGCGACCCCGGAGGCCATCGCCCGTCGTGTCGCCGGAGCCGCCGCAGGCGGCGACATCCTGCTCCTGCACGACTCCGACGCCTACTCGGCGCGGGGCTCCTGGGAGCGTACGGCCGCCGCGCTGCCGGCGATCGCCGCCGCGCTGGCCGCGGCGGGCCTGCGGACGGTGCTCGTGGGGGAATCGCTGGAACGGCCCGAAGAGCGGGGACAGTCCTCGAGCTAGTGGGCCACGGCGCGCGAGCCGCCCTCGGCCGCGAGCCGCTGCTCCTCGGCCCGGTAGCTCGAGCGCACGAGCGGCCCGGCGAAGACCGAGCCGAACCCCATCGCCTCGCCCTGCTCGCGGTAGCCGGCGGAACTGCTCGGGCGTCACCCAGCGGTCGAGCGGCAGGTGGCGCTCGGTCGGCTGCAGGTACTGCCCGATCGTGACGACGTCGACACGGTGCGCGCGCAGGTCGCGCATGACGCCGGCGATGTCCTCGTCGCTCTCGCCCATGCCGACGATGATGCCCGACTTGGTCATGAGCGGCGGCCGGGCCGGGATCGAGCTCGGCCCACACGTCCTTGGCCCGGTCGAGCAGATCGAGCGCCTTGCGGTAGTCGCCCTTCGGCCGCACGCGCCGGTACAGGTGCGCGGCCGTCTCGATGTTGTGGTTGAACACGTCGGGCGCCGCCTCGAGCACCGTTCGCAGCGCCTCCTCGCGGAAGCCGAGGAAGTCGGGCACCAGCACCTCGATGCCGCAGCCGGGATGGCGCGGCGCATCGCCCGGATCGTGGCGGCGAAGTGGCCGGCGCCGCGGTCGGGCAGGTCGTCGCGGTCGACCGAGGTGACGACGACGTGGCGCAGCCCCATCCTGCTCGACCGCCCGGGCGACGCGCAGCGGCTCCAGCGGCTCGGGCGCGCGACTCGGGCCGGCCCGACGTGACGGCGCAGTAGCGGCAGGCGCGCGTGCAGACGTCGCCCATGATCTGGAAGGTGGCCGTGCCGCGCCCCCAGCACTCGCCGATGTTGGGGCAGCGGGCCTCCTCGCAGACGGTGTGCAGGCCGCCCTCGCGCATGATCCCGCGCAGCTCGCCGAAGCGGCCGTGTTGGCCGACGGCGCGCGCACCTTCATCCAGTCGGGGCGCGCTCGTCGGGCGAGCTCGGAGCAGGGCATCGGGCCGCCGCCGGCAGCAGATCGAGCTCGAGGTCGAACGCCTCGGCCAGCGCGCGCAGGAGCGGCGCGCGCACGTCGTCGACGGTCACGGGCCGGCCGGTCTCGGCGGCGATCGACGTGAACCGGGCGCCGCGCAGGCCGCAGGCGTCGAACAGGTCGTAGACGCCGAGGTCGAGGTCGACGTTGAGCGGCAAAGCCGTGGGTCGTCACCCAGCGCGCGCAGCGCACGCCGATCGAGGCGATCTTGCGGTCCTCCGACCCACACGCCGCTGCTGATGCGGCTCTCGACCGCCCGGCCCTCGACGCCGAACTCGGCCAGCGTCGCGATCATCACCTGCTCCAGGTCGCGCACGTAGCGGTGCAGGTCCTTGCCGCGGTCGTGCAGGTCGAGGATCGGGTAGCAGACGAGCTGGCCGGGGCCGTGATAGGTCGAGCGCCGCCGCCGCGGCACCTCGACCATCTCGATGCCGCGCGCGGCGTACTCGACGGCGGCCAGCAGCAGCTCCTCGGCCGCGCACCGCGCGCGAGCCGAGCGTGATCACCGGCTCGTGCTCGAGCAGCATGACCGTGTCGGGAATCGCCTGCTGCGACCGCGCTGCCGCGAGGTCCTGCTGCAGGCGCAGCGCCTCGCCGTAGGGCGTGAGCCCCGGGCAGGTCGTACAGGTACGCGCCGGCCACGAGAGCTACAGCCCGAAGGCCTGCTCGTCCCAGCTCTCGAGGTTCTGCTTCGACCTGGGCCATGAACTGGGCGGCGTAGGCGCCGTCGACCAGCCGGTGGTCGTAGGAGAGGCACAGGAACATCATGTGCCGGATCGCGATCGAGTCGTTGCCGTGGTCGTCGGTGACCACCATCGGCCGCTTCACGATCGCCTCGACGTCGAGGATCGCGACCTGGCCCTCGGGGATGATCGGCGTGCCCATCAGCGCGCCGAACACACCCGGGTTGGTGATCGTGAACGTGCCGCCGCTCATCTCGTCGGGCGAGAGCGTCTTGGTGCGGGCCTTGTCGGCCAGCTCGATCACCGCCCGCGAGAGGCCGACGCAGGTTCTTCTCCTCGGCGCCGTGGATGACCGGCACCATCAGCCCCTTGGAGTCGTCGACGGCGACGGCCATGCCCAGGTTGACGTACTTCTTGATCAGGGCCGTCTCGCCCTGCACCTCGGCGTTGACCCACGGCCAGCGGCCGATCGCGTCGATCGTCGCGCGGGCGACGAACGGGATGTACGTGAGGTTGACGCCGTAGCGCTTCTGGTACTCGGGCTTCCACTGCTTGCGCAGGTTGACGACGCCGGTCATGTCGACCTCGATCACGGTGGTGACGTGCGCCGCCGTGTCCAGCGAGTGGCGCATGTGCCGCGCGATCACCTTGCGGATCGTGTTGAACTGGTAGAGCTCCTCGCCGGGGCCGGCCTGCGCCGGGCTGCCGGGCGACCGGCGCGGGCAGCCGGAGCGGCGGCCAGCCGCGGGTGCGGGCGCCGGCGCGGTGCCGCGGGCGCGGCTCGGGCGCGGGCGGGGCGAAGTGCGGGCACGTCGTGCACCTCGGGCGCGGCCGGCGCCGGCGCCGCCTGGGCGGGCGCCCGTGCTCGATGAACGGCTGCACGTCCTTCTTGGTCACGCGGCCGCCGCGGCCGGTGCCGGGGATCTCGCTGATGTCGAGGTTGTGCTCGGCCACCATCCGCGCGACCACGGGGCTGACGAAGGTGCGGCCGTCGCCGATCTCGTTTGCGCCGCGGCCTGCGCGGCTGCGGCCGCAACGGGAGCGGGCTGCCGGCGTCGGCAGCGACGATTCC
This sequence comes from uncultured Actinomycetes bacterium, assembly GCA_963813245.1. Lineage (GTDB taxonomy): Bacteria > Actinomycetota > Thermoleophilia > Gaiellales > JAICJC01 > JAICJC01. The sequence goes on along the minus strand of CAWEYE010000012.1, from coordinate 68,366 downwards.
TCGGCCGTGGGAGGTGCAGCGTTCTCGGCTGGCTCGGCCGGCGCCTCGGAACGCTCGCCCCCGCCGCCGGTGTCGATCACCGCGATACGGGTGTTCACCGGCACCGTCTCGCCCTCGGCTGCGAGCAGCTCGCGCACGACGCCCGATCGCCGGGCGAGGGCACCTCGGTGTCGACCTTGTCGGTCGAGATCTCGACGATCGTCTCGTCGGCCTCGATCGTCTCGCCGACCTGCTTCGTCCAGCGGGTGATCGTGCCCTCGGACACGCTCACGCCCATCTGCGGCATGACGACATCGACGACTGTTCCTGTGGCCATGCGGGTCAGCTCCTCGGGGTCATCAGTAGGCGGACAGCCTCTCGATCGCGGCGACCACGTCGTCCACCTGGGGCAGGAAGGCCTTCTCCAGCGGTGGTGAGAACGGTACCGGGGTGTCCGGCGCGGTGACGCGAACGACGGGGCCGTCGAGCTGCTCGAACGCCTCCTCGGCGATCGTCGCCGCGATCTCGGCGCCGAAGCCGGAGGTGTGGGTGTCCTCGTGCAGCACGATCACCTTGCTGGTCTTCGCCACCGACCCCAGCACCGCCTCCCTGTCCCACGGCGTGATCGTGCGCAGGTCGATGATCTCGACCGACGTGCCGTCCTTCTCGGCGACCGCCTCGGCGGCCTCCTCGGCGGTGTAGACCATCGCGCCGTAGGTGATGATCGACGAGGTCGGTGCCCTCGCGGTGCACGCGGGCCTTGCCGAACTCGACGGTGTGCTCGCCGTCGGGCACCTCGCCCTTGATGCGCCGGTAGAGGTGCTTGTGCTCGAAGTAGAGCACCGGGTTGGGATCGCGGATGGCCTGGATCAGGTCAGGCCCTTGGCGTCGGCCGGGGTGGCCGGGCAGGCGATCTTGAGGCCGGGGCAGTGGGCGAAGAAGCCCTCCGGGTTCTGCGAGTGGAACGGGCCGCCGGAGAAGCCGCCGCCCGAGGGCAGCCGCACCACGATCGGCACCGGCGTGCCGACCCGGTAGTGCTGCTTGGCGGCGACCGTCACGAGCTGGTCGAACGCGCAGGAGACGAAGTCCGAGAACTGCATCTCGCAGACCGGGCGCATGCCCATCAGCGCCGCGCCCGGTGCAGGCGCCGACGATCGCCGTCTCTGACAGCGGCGAGTCGATCACGCGGTCCTCGCCGAACTCCTGCTGGAAGCCCTGCGTGACCTTGAAGGCGCCGCCGTAGACGCCGATGTCCTCGCCGATCAGAAAGACGCGCGGTCGCGCCGCATCTCCTCGCGGAGGCCGTCCGAGATCGCCTGCAGGTAGGTCTTCATGGCCACGAGATCCTCGCTATCGGTGGTGGGGGGTGTCCAGCTCCTCCGGGTCGGCGTAGACGCCGTCGATGCAGCTGCGGCGGCTCCGGCAGCGGGCTCTCCTCGGCCCGCTTCATGGCCTCGTTCAGGAGCTTTTTGACCTCGACTCCGATCTCGTCGTCGCGCGCCTCGTCGAGCACGGCCGTGCTCCTTCAGCCAGCGCCGGTAGCGCTCGATCGGATCCTTGCGTCGCGTCAGGCCTCGAGCATCTCGCGCGGCACGTAGAAGGCGTCGTCGTGGACGGCGTGGCCCTCCATCCGCAGCGTCACCAGCTCGAGCAGCGTCGGGCCGCCGCCCGCGCGGGCCTTCTCGATGGCGGCGTGGGCCTCGCGGTAGACGGTCAGCACGTCGCAGCCGTCGACCACGACGCCCTCGAAGCCGTAGGCCGCGGCGCGGTCGGCGAGGTGGTCGCAGGCGAACTCCGAGCCGGTTCGGGGTCGAGTACGCGTACTGGTTGTTGTCGACGATGAAGACCACCGGCAGGTGGTGCACGCCGGCCAGGTTCATCGCCTCGTGCGCGTCGCCGCGGGCCATGGCGCCGTCGCCCGTCCAGCCGATCGCGACCCGCGGCTCCTTGCGGATCTTGAAGGCGAGCGCGCAGCCCACCGCGACCGGCATCATCGCCGGCAGGTGGCTGACCATCGCGATCAGGCCGAGCCGGATGTCGGCCATGTGCACGTTGCCGTCCTTGCCGGCCGCGAGCCCGTCGCTGCGGCCCATGTACTGGGCGAAGATGCGCCACGGCTCGGTGCCGCGGGTGACGTGCACGCCCATGTCGCGCTGGATCGGCGTGCCGACGTCGTCGGCCCGCATCGCGGTCGCGACGCCGACCGACGCGCCCTCGTTGCCGCGGCCGGTGTAGAAGCTGCCCGGGATCTTGCCCTGGCGGTAGAGGATGTGGCCGCGCTCCTCGATCGCCGCGGGTGATCAGCATGTTGCGGTAGATCGGGAGGAGGTCCTCGCGGTCGAGATCCGCCTGCTTGACGTCCGCCGCCGACGAGACCGGCGTGGCTTCACGGGCTACCGCCATGCTTCTGCGCAGTCTATCGGGTGGGCGGGCCGCGCCACATCACCCGAACGCGGCACGCCCCCCGATACGCCCCGATCACGCCCAGAACGCCTCCACCGCAGCCGGTTCGCCGATGTACTGGTCGACCTGGACGGCGCGGCCGTCCGCGAGCCGGAAAAGGAGCACCTGCTCGTCGTCCAGCCGCCGGCCGTCGGGGCGCGTGGCCGTCACGCGGGCGAGCACGGTGACGAGGTCGCCCGCCGCCATCGTCGTGTGCGGCTCGACCCGCAGCGTGCCCTGGGTGAGCTCGCCGGACTCGCCGAAGAAGGCGGCCACGGCCGGCCAGCCGGTCTTCGCGCCCTGGAACCGGTCGTCGTTGTGGTGGATCCAGACGACGCCGGGATGGAAGACAACGCCCAGCGTGTCCATGTCCTGCGTGGCGAAGGCGGCGAAGCCGCGCAGCACGGTGGCCTCGGCGGCGCTTGTGGTCTCGATCACGGTGGTCTCCTTTGCAGCGGGTGGGTTGACGCCGCCACCGTACGGCGGCGGCCGCGGCCGCCGCATCGACCGTTCAGTCGATTCTGTCGCCCGGGATCACCAGGTCATGCTCCATCGCCCACATTGCGAGTGCCGCGCGCGTGGAGACGGCGGCCTTCGCGTAGATGTGGACTGTGTGCGTGTGCACCGTCGAGGGCGAGACGACGAGGCGGGTGGCGATCTCGCGCTTCGACCGCCCGGCAGCGAGCAGGCGCACGACCTCCACCTCGCGGTCGGTGAGCGCGCCGGGCCAGGCGCGCGGCGCGGGCGCCGGCGCTCCGGCGGCCTCGATCACCGCCGCCACAGCGTCACGGTCGAGGGGCATCCGGGCCAGCGTCGCGGCGGCGGCGTCCGCGGTCAGGGCCGGCCGGTACGGGCGTGGCTCGGTCATGGCGTGGAACGCGTCGGCGGCCGCCAGGAAGCGCGCCCCGGGCTCGAGCATCGATCCGGCGACGCCGCGGTGATAGCCGCTCCCGTCGATGCGCTCGTGGTGCATCCCGGCGGTCGCCGCAAGCGGCTTGAGCGCAGGCGCCCGGGCGAGGATGCGCTCGCTGTGGTAGGGGTGCAGGCGCACCAGCTCCCACTCGGCGACCGAGAGCGGCCCGGGCTTCTCCCACACGCCGGTCGCGATCCCGGCCCGGCCGATGTCGTGCAGAAGGCCGGCGCGGTGCAGGTCGGTCACCCGGTCGTCCGGCCAGCCCGCCAGCGCCGCCGCTCGCGCCGCCAGGCTGGCGACACCGGCGGAGTGGCCGTGCAGGAACGGCGCCTTCAGGTCGACGGCGTCGGCGAACGCCCGCGCGAGCGTGTCGATCCCCTCCGGCGAGGCCGTCCGCCGCGGCTCGGGCTCGGCTGCGATGACGACGAGCCAGGGGTCGTCGACGTCCGCCTCGGCGAGCAGCTCGTCCGCCGAGGCGAGAAACGTGTCGCAGATCGCGGGGTCGAGGGCGCGGCCGCGCCACCGGCGCACGACCGCCGCCGCCCCCTCCTGCTCGTGCGAGAACATGGCCGCGCACAGCGCCACCGCCGCGAACCGGGCCGGCTCGGCGATCTGCTCGCCCGCGGCGCCGCGGTATCCGCCGTGGCCGTCCCAGCGCTCGAACACGTCGAGCAGCGCCGCCCCGACCGTCGCCAGCAGGCGCAGCCGCCGCGCGATCGCCGCCCCGACCTCGCAGTCCGCCCGCGCCCCCTCGGCGGCGGCCTGCTTCCCGCGCACGGCGGTGCCGGCGACCGCGCGCAGGCGCCGGGCGGGGGGCAGGCCGCGCCCGACTCCGGCGATGAACGCGGCCGCCTCGCGCGGCGGCGACATGTCGACCATGTCGCCGCGGGCGCGGATGGCCGTGTCGTCGCCCCCCATCAGGCCGGCCAGCTCGTGGGAGGTGGCCGTGCAGCCGACCGAGCGCAGAAGGGTCGTGTAGTAGACGTCGGCGACGGCCGGCGGCGCGAGCCCGCGCCGGCGGGCGAGGCCCGTGGCCACGAGGCACGACCTGGTCGCGTCGTCGACCGGGCGGCCGCGGGCCAGATCGCTCACCGCCGACAGCGCTCCCAGCAGCTCGGCGAGCTGGACGGATTCCGCCACCATTGCGGCGATGCTACAGCGAGCGGCCCAAGGCAGGTGTGCAAGAATCGGAGGATGGGATATGACCGCAGCCGGGAGCTGGGAGACCGTTGCGGGTTCTGCCTGCGGTGTGGGTGGGGGCGGCGGTTCATGGGGCCGAACGCCGCCACGCTGCCGGCGGAATGCCCCGATTGCGGCGGCGAGGTGCTCACAGCCTGCAAGAGCTGCGGAGCCGGGATCGCGTCGCTGATGGCGCTCACGTGCGCCGAGTGCGGGGCCGAGCTTCGGCCCGAACGGCTCTTCGGGGTCGACATCCGACGCAAGCCTGAGCGGCACCGGCGGCTTGACGCGCGGCGTTCCGCAAGCGATAACGAGAGAACAGCGTTGTGAGCCTCGCGATCACCCTCCCCATACTGGTCCTCGCGGTGGGAGCCCTGGTCGCGACCACCCTGCTCGCGGTGCGTGAGCACCGTCGTGCCCGCGCACTCGCGGAGGATCTGTCGACCGCGCGCACCGAGGCCACCCTGCTCGAGCGGCGCGACGACGACACCGGCCTCTGGAACAGCCGCTTCTTCGTCGAGGCGCTGACCCGCGAGATCGAGCGGTCGCGCACCTACGATCGCCCCGTGGCGCTGGCCCTCGCAAGCGTCGACGACATCGCCGCCGACGAGGTCGAGACGTCGATGCGCACGCTGGCGCGGCGCAGCCATCGGCGGCAGCATCCGCGCGCTCGACGTGGCCTGCCGGGTGGGCACGACCGAGTTCGGGGTGATCATGCCCGAGACCGACTCCAAGTCGGCCTCGGTCGCGTCCGAGCGCGTGCTGCGCGCGATCGCCCGCGCTCGCACCGAGGGCGGCTCGACGCCGCAGGCCGCGGTCGGCATCGCCGCCTGCCCGGCCCACGCCGAGTCCTTCGAGGAGCTGGTCGAGCGGGCCGGGGCAGCGCTACGCAGCGCGCGCCGGGCCGTCCGCGACGAGCCCGTCAAGCCCGGCACGGTGACCGGTTGCGATGGCCGTCTGGGACGACGAGGAGTAGGTCGACCGCCGCTGGTGCCTGGCACCGGTGACCGCTGCCAGGCACCTATAGCGGGCATGGAGCAGCTCGCCGACGGCATCTGGCGGTGGACGGCGCGGCACCCGGAGTGGCACCCCGGCGCCTTCGGGGCCGAGGTGGCCTCTACGCGCTCGTCGAGCCGGGCCGACCGCTCCTCGTCGATCCGCTCGCGCCGGAGGGCGACGGCGGGTTCTGGGAGCGCCTGGACGGCATCGTCGCGGGCGCGGTCGTCTGCCTGATCACGATCGGCTACCACCTGCGCAGCGCCGAGCGGGCCTGCGCGCGCTACCCGGGGGCGACGGTGTGGGGGCATCGCAACGTCGGCCGCCGGATGGCCGACACGTCGGCGTTTCGCGAGCTCGCGCCGGGCAGCACGCCGGCCGGGGTGCGGGCCTACACGATCGGACGACCGCGGCGGGCGGAGCTGCCCGTGCTGGTCGAGTCGTGCCGGGCGCTCGCGTTCGGCGACGCGGTCGTCGGCGTCGACGGCGGCCTGCGGATGTGGTGCAACGAGCCCCTCGACGATCGCCGGCTGCGGTTCTACGCCGACCGGTTCGCGCCCACGCTCGAGCCGATGCTCGTCGAGCCGTTCGACCACGTGCTCGTCACGCACGGCCCGGCGGTGGTCTCCGGCGGACGCGAGGCGCTGCGGAGCGGCCGTCCACCGGCCGCCCTGGTTCCACCGGGGATAGCCCTCAGGCGCGGATCTCGGAGAAGTGGATCACGGTGACCGTGTCGTCCTCGGTCACCTCGCGGTTGTAGAGCTGGCCCAGGAAGTGCATGAACTCGTCGATGTGGCGGATCTCCGGGTTGTCGTGCTGGATCTCGCGCGGCGACACCTCGCGCAGCGGCTTGACCTCGACCTTGTCGATCACCGCGTCGAAGATCTTCTCGCGCACGTCCGAACCGCTGGCCGACGAGCACGCAGACGACCTGCCCCTTCTTGTACTTGCCGCTCTTGTCGCCGAGCCGGATCGTCGCCGTCTTGCGGCGGTGACGCAGCTGGTCGGCGACGACAGGGGAGTAGAAGTTGAGCGCGTTCACGGCCGCGTGCATCATATCGACCGGTCTCCGCCGCGCCCATTCGCGGCTCGGCTACGCTCGCAGGATGCGCCGCCAGCCTCGAGTGGTCTACTGGGTCGTCTTCCTCGACGCCGCTGCTGATGTTCGCGATCGTCCCGCTGCTGCCGGACTACGTGCACGACCTGCACCTCTCGAAGACCCAGGTCGGCCTGGTGGTCGGGATCTACAGCGGGGCCGTGCTCGTGTTCTCGGTGCCGGTGGGCTATCTGGCCGACCGGGTCGGCGCCCGCCGTCTGACCATCGTCGGCGTCGCCCTGCTGGCCGCCGCGACCTTCGGGTGCGCATTCGCGGGCGGGTTCTGGGCGCTCCTGCTCGCCCGCGCCGGACAGGGGCTGTCGTCGGCCATCTCCTGGACGGCGGCGTTGGCCTGGCTCTCGGAGGCGAGCGAGCCCGGCCGGCGCGGGCGGGTGCTGGGCACGGCGATGTCGTTCGCCACGGTCGGCACCATCATCGGCCCGGTGGTCGGCGGCCTGCTGGGCGGCGCGTACAGCCTGCGCACCCCGTTCATCCTGCTCGGGAGCATCACGGTCGTCGCTCACCGTGCTCGTGTGGCGCGCGCCCGCCGGGGTCGCCGCGCCGCCGCCGGTCGGGGTGCGGGCACTCGTGCGCGCCGTCGGCGGAAGCCGCGCCGTGATCGCGGCGCTCGGGATGATGGTGCTCGTGGCCACCGTCGTCGGGGACGCTCGACACGCTCGTGCCGCTGCGCCTGGGTCGTCGACGGCTACTCCGCTGCGGCGATCACGGTCGTGCTGACGACCGCGGGCGTGGTCGCGAGCGCGTCGAACTACGGCGTCGGCCTGATCTTCGACCGCTTCGGCGGCATCGCGATCGCCCTGGTCGCGATCGTGGCCATGGCGGCCTTCGTCGCGGCGCTCGCCGCGGCTCCGACCGGCCTCGCCCTCGCGATCATCTTCGTCGCCTCGACGCCGGCGATCACCGGGCAGTACGCGGTCGCCTTCCCGCTGTGCGCCGAAGGGGCCGACGCCGCGGGACTCGCGCACGCGAACGTCTTCGGGCTGCTCAACCTGGCCTGGGGGGCGGGGTTTCTCGTGGGGCCCGCGGCGGGCGCGGCGCTGGCGCAGTCCACCTCGGACGAGGTCACCTACGTCGTGCTCGCAATCCTGTCGCTTCTGGCCGCGCTGGCACTGCGGCCGTTGGCACTCTCATGACAAGGAGTGCCAACCTTCTCGTTTGAACGCCGGCTGAGCACCTGCTACGCTGCTCCTGGCACTCCCTCTATGAGAGTGCCAGCTAAAGAGTCGGCTCATTTCGAGGAGGGAATGCATGGATCTGAAGCCTCTGGGCGATCGTGTGATCGTCGAGGTCCTCGACGAGGAGGAGGTCACGTACAGCGGGATCGTCCTGCCCGACACGGCCAAGGAGAAGCCGCAGCGCGGCAAGGTGCTGGCGGTTGGCCCCGGCCGCTACGAGGACGGCAAGCTCGTTCCGCTCGACGTCAAGAAGAACGACGAGATCATCTTTTCGAAGTACGGCGGCACCGAGGTCAAGCTGTCGGGGCGACGAGTACCTGATCCTGCGCGAGTCCGACATCCTGGCCAAGGTCGTCACCAGCAAGGTCGCCGCAAAGGCGTAGGAGGAGCACCCGAATGGCACACAAGGAACTGAAGTTCAACGAGGATGCGCGCCGCTCGCTTCAGCGCGGCGTCGACATCCTGGCCGATGCGGTCAAGGTGACGCTCGGCCCCAAGGGCCGCTACGTCGTGCTCGACAAGAAGTTCGGCGCACCCACCATCACCAACGACGGCGTCACGATCGCGCGTGAGATCGAGGTCGAGGACGTCTTCGAGAACCAGGGCGCACAGCTCGTGCGCGAGGTCGCCACGGCGACCAACGACGTCGCCGGCGACGGCACGACGACCGCGACCGTGCTGGCCCAGGCCATCGTCCGCGAGGGTCTGAAGAACGTCTCCGCCGGCGCCAACCCGATGGCGCTCAAGCGCGGCATCGAGGCCGCCGTGCAGGCGTGGTCGACGACATCAAGTCGCAGTCCAAGGAGATCTCGGGCAAGGAGGACATCGCCCGGGTCGCCACCATCTCCGCCCGCGACCGCGAGATCGGCGACGTCATCGCCGACGCGATCGAGAAGGTCGGCAAGGACGGCGTGGTCAACGTCGAGGAGGGCCAGACGTTCGGCCTCGAGCTCGAGTTCACCGAGGGCATGCAGTTCGACAAGGGCTACCTGTCCCCGTACATGATCACCGACTCCGAGCGCATGGAGGCGGTGCTGGACGATCCGTACATCCTGATCGCCAACCAGAAGATCGGCGCCGTCAAGGACATCCTGCCCGTGCTCGAGCAGGTCATCCAGAACGGCCGGCCGCTGCTGATCGTGGCCGAGGACGTCGAGGGCGAGTCGCTCGCGACGGTCGTCGTCAACAAGCTGCGCGGCACCTTCACCGCCGTCGCCGTCAAGGCGCCGGGCTTCGGTGACCGCCGCAAGCGGATGCTCGAGGACATCGCCATCCTCACCGGCGGCGAGGTCATCACCGAGGAGATGGGCCTCAAGCTCGAGAACACGACGCTCTCGCAGCTCGGCCGGGCCCGCAAGGTCGTCGTCGACAAGGACTCGACCACGATCATCGACGGTGCCGGCGACAGCGAGGCGATCAAGGGCCGGATCAAGCAGATCAAGTCCGAGATCGAGTCGACCGACTCCGACTTCGACCGCGAGAAGCTGCAGGAGCGGCTGGCCAAGCTGGCCGGCGGCGTCGCGGTGGTCAAGGTTGGCGCTGCCACCGAGACCGAGATGAAGGAGAAGAAGCACCGCGTCGAGGACGCGCTGCAGGCCACCCGGGCCGCCCTCGAGGAGGGCATCGTCCCGGGCGGCGGCGTGGCGCTGCTGCACGCCGTCAAGGCCGTTGCAGCCGAGAAGCTCGACGGCGACGAGAAGACGGGCGCGAAGATCGTGATCCGCGCGCTCGAGGAGCCCCTCCGCCAGCTGGCCGAGAACGCCGGCCTCGAGGGCTCGGTCGTCGTCAACGAGGTTCGCTCCGCGAAGAGCGGGTTCGGCCTCAACGTCGACACCGGCGAGGTCGTGGACATGGTCAAGGCGGGCATCATCGACCCGGCCATGGTCACCCGCTCGGCGCTGCAGAACGCCGCATCCATCGCCAAGAACATCCTCACCACCGAGGCCGTCGTCGCCGAGGCCCCGGAGACGCGAGAAGGCTCCGATGGGCGGCGGCGGGATGCCGGACATGATGTAAGCGGGCATGGGGGGAGGAGCCTCCCCCCGTGAGCCCCCCACCGGGGGACCCGATGCGTTTGGTGAGAGGCCCGGGGCAGAGCCCCGGGCCTCAGCCGTTTAAGCGTGAATACCGGTGCCAGGCACCTTTATGCAGGCAGGCCGTTTGCGCTCACGTCGGCGATGAAGGCCAGGATCAGCTCGACCGCGCCCTCGATGTCGTCCAGGTGCACGCAGCCGACGGCCGAGTGGATGTAGCGCGACGGCACCGAGATGCAGCCCGTGAGCACGCCGGTACCCGAGAGCTGGATGCCGTAGGCATCGGTGGCGCCGCCCATCAGCACCTCGCGCTGGTAGGGGATCTTGGCCGCCTCGGCCACATGCTCGAGCCGGTCGGTCATCCGCCGCGGCACGGCGGTGCCGAACCCCATCGCGGGCGCCCAGTCGAAGTACTTGATCGCCGGCCCCGCACCGAGCTTGATCGGCAGGCGCGAGAACTCGATCCCGGGGGTGTCCCCGCACAGGGTGACGTCGATCGCGAGGGCCACGTCCGGGGCGATCCGGGTGGCGGCGGGCCCCGCCCCGCGGATGCCGAGCTCCTCCTGCACGGCGGCGGTTGCGCACACGGTGGCCGCGGTGTCGGCCGGGAGCCGCCGCATCACCTCGACCATGACGGCGCAGCCCGAGCGGTCGTCGACGGCCTTGCCGGTGAAGACGCGGGTGTCGTTCAGGAGGCCGGCCGGGCGGGCGAACGTGACCAGGTCGCCGACGCGGACGCCGAGCTCCTCGGTCGCCGCGCGGCTCGAGGTGCCGACGTCGACGAACATCTCCTCGAGCGGGATCGCCTTCTTGGCCTCCTCGGGCGGCAGCACATGTGCGGGCTTGGCGCCGGTGACGCCGTCCACGGGCCCCTTGCGGCCGTGGATGCGCAGGTCCTGGTCGATGACCATGCGGTCGTCGTGGTATCCGACCGGGGCGATGCGGACGAAGCCCTCGTCCTCGACGTGCTGGACGATGAAGCCCAGCTCGTCCATGTGCGCGCACAGCATCACGGTCGGCGCGCCGGGCGTGCCGGTGCGGATGAAGAAGTGGTTCCCGAGCGGGTCGGACTCGTGCACGTCGTGGTGGCCGGCGAGCTCGTCGGCGATCAGGTCGGCGACGGCCGACTCGTCGCCGGAGACGCCGGTGGCCGCATCGAGGCGGCCGAGCAGGGAAAGGGTGCGGTCTGGCATGGCGCCTACCCTACCCTCCCGACTACGGTCACAGCGTGCGCATCGACCTCCCGGAGCCGTACGACTTCCACCGGTCGACGTTCCGGTTCCGCACGTTCGGCAAGGATGCGGCCAGCGTCTGGCACGATGGCGGCTGGTACCGCGTGCTGCGCTCGGGACGGGTCGTGCGCATGTCGGCCGAGGGGATCCGCGCCGACGGCCCCGTAGGCGCCGCCGACCGCGCCGAGGTGCTGCACATGCTCGGCGCCGGGTTCGATCTGGCAGCGTTCGCCCGCGCGCAGCCGCAGATCGCCGCGCGCGCCCCCGGCCTGCGCCCGCCGCTCGTCGCCGACCCGTTCGAGTCGCTCGTCACCTCGGTGACGGCCCAGCAGGTCTCGCTGCTCTCGGCCTGCGCGATGCGCGGCCGGTTCGTGCGCCGGCTGGGCGTCCGCCACGAGCTGGATGGCGTCGAGGTGTTCGCCTTCCCGCGCCAGCAGGATGTGGCCGGCCGCGACCTCGAGGGAGCCGGCCTTTCGCGCGCGAAGATCCGCGCGATCCGGGCGCTCGCCGAGGCCGATCTCGACCTCGCGGGCATGGACGACGCGGCGATCCGCGCCCACCTGGTCGCGCTGCCCGGCATCGGCGGCTGGACGGTGGACTGGTTCATGGCCCGCTGCCTCGGGCGGCCCGATGCGTTCGCCCCCGGCGATCTGGGCGTGCGCAAGGCCGTGGCGCGGTGGTTCTCGGAGGATCCGATCTGGCCGGAGGAGCGGGTGCGCGAGGTCTGCGCCGGGTTCGGAGAGCAGGCCAACCTGGCCGTGCACTACCTGCTCGCGCCCGCCGCTACGGCGTGAACGTGCGCGCGGTGAACGTGATCAGGACGAGGGCTCCCATCAGCAGCGGGAACGACGTCTTCACGAGCGTGTCCACGCGCTCGTCCTTGCCGAGGTCGGCCAGCGCCCAGAACAGCGGGAACGCGACCATCCCGAACCGGCCCATCGACACGAGCAGACCGCCGCTCGTCGGCAGCAGCACCAGAAGCGCGGCGTAGATCAGATACTCGCCCGGGATCTTCATCCGCCAGGCGCGGTAGAAGAGTCCGCACCAGAGCAGCGTGAAGCCGATGTGGACCAGGAACCGCAGGTGCCCGGACTCGAGCACGTCGTGCCAGAGCGTGTACACGAGCACCCACGGCAGGGCCGAGACGCCCCGCCCCCAGCCGCGCTCCTGCGCGTCGGGGCTGGCCATGAAGTTGCCCGTGCGCCAGCCCACGTAGAGGAAGAACGCGAGCTCGGCGGCCGGGATCAGGAGCAGCGGGAGGTAGGCCCGCACGCGCCATCCCTCGCTGCGGTAGCGGCGCCAGGCCAGGGCGGGCAGGAGCGCGACCCCGACCGGGCGGGCGAGGACGGCCAGGGCGGCGGCCAGGCACCCCCACCACCAGCGGCCGTGCCAGGTGAGCACGAAGGCGGCGAGCGCGAGCACGAGGAACAGGCTCTCGGCGTAGGGCAGCGAGAAGACGAAGCTGAGCGGGAAGATGGCCAGGTAGAGCACCGTACGGCGGGCGATGCGCTCGTCATAGCGGCCGGCGGTGACGACGTAGAGCATGCACAGCGCCACCGCGAAGAGCAGTGATGAGAGCAGGCTGCCCCACAGCGTCATCGGCCCGGGCAGCACGCCGACGACCCGCCACGTGAGCGGGTAGAGCGGGTAGAACGCGGCCGCGTTGCCGTGGCCGATCGCCGGGTCGTAGCCGTGGTCGGCGATCCAGCGATACCAGACCGCGTCCCACTGGCCGAGCGGCCCGAACAGGGCGTGGTAGGACAGCCCCGACTGGCGCGGCACGCGCGCCGTCCATCCGGCGGCGGCGATCAGGCCGTACACCGCCACGCGGCTGACCGCGAACACGGTGAGCGGGTAGCGCAGCGAGCGCAGGAGCGCGCGCGCGTCCGGCCGGGCGGGCGGGTCAGGCTCGGGCGCGGCGGTCGCCGCGATCAGCGTCTCGCTCACTCCGGCCATCCCAGCCGCCGCCACAGCCGGCGCACGCCGAACACGGCCACGGTGGCGTAGACGCCGCCGATGAGGAGATCGACCACGTAGTGGTTGCCGGTGTAGACGACCGCGATGGACTGGATGATCGGGTAGAGCAGCGCCACCCCGGTCACCCACCAGCGCCAGCGCGTGTTCCAGGCCAGCATGACGATGAACAGGAACACCAGCATGGCGTAGCCCTCGTGCAGCGAGGGCACGGCCGCATACGGGTTGCCGTCCACGAGGTGATAGAGCGGCCCCGAGTCGGTCGGAAGCGGCGAGCTCGCCGCCTGCTGGCCGGCGGGGTTTGCGAGCGGAGGGATCAGCCCCACGGCGGAGGCGGCCCACGGCGGCGCCGCCGGGTAGAGCCAGAACGTGAACGCGCCCACGTAGGAGAGCGCGAGCAGCGTCGCGGCGAAGCGGTAGTAGAGCGCCCGCCGCTTCAGCCACAGGCAGAACGCCAGCGTCGGCGGGACGATGAAGTGCACCCGGGTCATGAACGACAGGAACTGGTCGTACCATTGCAGGCTCCCGGTCCACAGCCAGTTCTGCAGCACCACCGTCGGGACGTGGCCGAAGAACAGGAACTTCTCGGCGTCGAGCTGGGGCCGGTAGAAGGGACTTGGATGCAGGGTGTGCGCGATTCCGCGAGACTCCTCGTAGAGCACGATCAGCGCCACGAAGGGAACGAAATCAAGCAGGAACCGGCGGCCTCGCCCGAGCACGAGGGCGGGAGCGAGCAGCACCAGGACGTAGCGGTCGGGGGTCAGCGAGAGCCCGAAGAGGAGCACCTGGGTGAGGAGGGCGATCGCGAACGCAACCCCGGCGAGCACGGCGGTGGGACGGTCGATGTCGCGGCGCGGTGGCCCCCAGCGCTCGCCGTCGCCGCCGCCATGGTCCTGGCCGTCGCCGTCAGAGCGCCGTTCTTCGGCGCTCCGCTCACCGCCGACGAGGGTGGCTACGGCGAGGTCGCCCGGCTTTGGAGCCGCGGCGCCGGGCTGTACCAGGGTGCCTGGGTCGATCGCCCGCAGGGCCTGCTGCTCGTCTTTCGGGCGATGCTCCATGTCGATGGCGGCTCCGCGGAGGCGTTGCGAGCGCTAGCGGCGGTCGCGGCGGCGCTGGTGGTGGCCGTGACCATGGTCGTCACCGCCAGGCTGGCGGGGAGGATACCCGCAACCATCGCCGGCCTGGCGATGGCAACCGTCGGTGCGTCCCCGTTTATTGAATCGTTCACATTGTCGGGCGAGCTTTTGGCGTCGGTCGCCTCGGTCGCCTCGATGCTCGCGTTCGTCGCCTACCTGCAGCGCGGGGGGCTGCGGTGGCTGCTTCTGGCGGGGCTCCTGACCGGCTGCGCGGTGCTCGTGAAGCAGTCCGCGTTCGACGCCGGAGCGGCCGCCGCCGTGTACCTCGTGTGGACACGCCGGCGCGCCGGCCTCGCGCCGGCTGCGGCGCTCGTCGCGGCGGCGTTTGTGCCGGTCGTCGTCGCCGCCGCGAGCGCGCCGAGCTTCCACGCCTGGTGGTACGCGATGGTGACCTACCGCGACCAGGCCGACTCGATCTTCACGGGCTCGCTGCATACCCGCCTGCACCAGGCGCGAGTGTCGCTGCCTGCGGCCGAGCGCGGGCTCGGCCTGCTCGTGCTCGCGGCCGTCTTCGGGTGGCGGCGCTGGCCGCTCCTCGGCGTCCTCTGGCTGGGCTTTGCGACGCTCGCCGTGATCGGCGGCGGCAACTTCCACAACCACTACTACCAGCAGATGGTGCCGCCGCTGGCGCTGCTCGCCGGGATCGGCGGCGCGGAGATCTGGCGCCGGCGCAGCCTCCCGGCGATCGCCGTGTGCGCCGCCGTCCTGGCCGCGACGGTGATCGTGACGGCGCCGCTCTTTGCAGACTCGCCGAAAGCGCAGGCAAAGGCGGTGTTCCCGGACGACCCGCACCTGCGCGGCGACGCCGCGGTCGTGCGCTACATCCGCGCCCACACGTCGCCGGGGCAGCGCATCTTTGTGATGTGGGCGGCGGCCGACATCTACTACCTCGCCGACCGCGACCCGTCGTTGCGCTACATGTGGTTCCGCAACATCCAGGCAATCCCGGGTGCGCTCGGCCAGGCCCGGCGGATGCTGGCCGGCCGGCACCCGCCGGCGCTCGTGGTCGGGGTCAACTCGGCCGGGTCGATGGATCCGTCCGGCGTGACCAGGCGGATCCTCAATCGCCGGTATCACAAGGTCGCAACGATCGAGGGTGTGCCGATCTACGCTCCAGGCCCGAACTTCATCTAGCCGGCCTCGCAGATGCTCCGGATCAGGCGCACGGTCAGCTCCAGGCGCCGCTCAAGGGTCGCCACCTCGATCCACTCGGCCTCGGTGTGGTCGTCGCCGCCGACCGGGCCGAGGCCGTCGAGCGTGGGGATGCCCCAGGCGCCCGTCCAGCAGCCGTCCGAGACGCCTCCCGAGAGCTCGGAGCCGATGTCGAGTCCGAGTGACTGGGCGCGGCCGACGGCGAGCGCGAGCAGATCGGGCGCGACCGGCATCGGCGGCCAGGTGCCGCGGTCGCTCAGCTCCGCCGAGACGCCGTCGTAGGGGCTGGGGCGATCGAGCTCGGCGGCCGCGAAGTCGAGGTCGTCGGCCACCCCCGAGCGGATGTCGATCGTGGCGCGGGCGTATCCGGGGAGCGTGTTGGCCGAGTCCCCGCCCGAGACGGTGGTGATCACCGACGTCATGTCGGGGCGGCCGACGGTCAGGCCCTCGATCCGCAGGACCTCGTGCGCGAGCGCCGAGACGGCGCTGCGGCCGAGGGCCGTGTCGGCGCCCGCGTGCGCCGCCCGGCCGTGCAGGTGCAGCGTCCGCCAGAGCGCGCCCTTGCGGGCCGAGACGAGGTCGCCGTTTCGGCGGCCGCACTCGAACACGAGCGCGGCGGCGGCGCCGCGGGCGTGGTCGCACGCGGCCGGTGCCCGCAGCCGCACCTCCTCGTCGGCGCACACCAGCAGGCGCAGCTCCGAGAACGGCCGCTCGGGCAGCGCGGCGAGCCGCTCGACCGCCATCGCCGCCAGCACGAGGCCGCCCTTCATATCGGCGACGCCGGGCCCGGTGCAGCGATCGCCGTCCCTCTGGAACCGCCATCGGGTGGCCGTGCCGGGCGGGAACACAGTGTCGGGATGGCCGAGCAGCGCCACGGTCGGGCCGCCCTCGCCCGGCACCGTCAGGACGAGGCTGCGGGCCGGATTGTCGGGCTCGTCCACCCACGTCTGGACGCATCCTGCCGGCGCGAGCCACGCGGCGACCTGCTCGGCCACCGCCTCCTGCTCGGTGCCGCCCGACGGCGAGTCGGTGTCGACCAGCGCCTGCAGCCGGGCGCAGAAGACATCGGTGGGCGAGGCGGCCAAGGCGCGCGTGACTCTACCTGGCGGGTAGTACGCTGCGGGGATGGCGGCGGTGCTGAAGCGAGCGTTCGTGCGGGCGAGTGGGCCCGACGCGGTAGCCTACGTGCAGAGCATGGTCACGAACGACGTCGAGGCGATCGCGCCCGGAGGGGGGACGTACGCGCTCCTGCTCACGCCGAAGGCGCGTGTGATCGCCGATCTCGAGGTGTTCCGCACGGGCGCAGACCTGGTGCTGGCCTGTCCGCCCGAGACGCTCGACGACGTGCTCGGCACGCTCCTGCGGGCCCGCTTCCGCAAGAAGGTGGCGCTCGAGCCGGCCGGCTACGCGCTCGTTTGGGGCGACGCCGACGGCGCGCTGGCCGAGCTCGCGACGCCGATCGGCGTCGAGCGCCTGCTCGCGGCCGCGCCAAACGGCGGCACGGCGCCGGACGCGACGTGGGAGCTGGCCCGGATCGAGGCGGGCATGCCGCGGTTCGGCCACGAGTTCACCCCCGAGTCGATGCCGGCCGAGGCGGGTCTCGAGGATCGCGCGATCAGCTTCACGAAGGGCTGCTACCCCGGCCAGGAGCCGGTGGCGCGGCTGCACTACCGCGGCCACGCCAACCGGGGCGTGCGCGGCGTGCGCTTCGACGGCCGGCCGGCCGTGCTCGGCACCCATGTGACCGTGGATGAAGCCGACGTGGGCCGGGTGACGTCGGTCGCCGACTCGCCCCGGTTCGGGCCGATCGGCCTCGCCATCCTGCGGCGCGAGGTGGCGGACGGCGCGGCCGGCGCCGCCGGCGGCACGGCGCTCACCGTCGTCCCCCTGCCCTTCGCCTAGCGGCGCGCTACTTCTCCCAGGCACCGACCTCGTACGCGGCGCCCGGCGTCGCGCCGATGCAGACCAGAGTCGTCGGCGAGACCGTGGACTCGATCTTCCGCTTCACGGCCGGGCCGACCGAGATCATGCCGCCGGCGGGCACGGCCACCTGCTCGCCGTCGAGCGTCGCGGTCACCGCGCCGGCGTGGACGAAGTACATCTCCTCCTGGCCGGACTCGGCCTCGTCGTGCTCGGGGATGAGCACGTTGTCCGCGTCCTTCGTGACGGCGTTGATGCCGAACGCCGTGATGCCGAAGTGGTGGCGGACCGACTTCCACGTCGCCGGCCAGTCGGGTTTCACCGGAGGGATCTCGTTCACCTCGGCGACCCCCCAGCCGGCGCCTTTCGCGTGCACGCTCATGCGACTCCTCTCGTAGGGTCGCTCGATCCTACTCGCCGGAGAACTCCATGATCTGGAGGCCGCGGTGGCGGAATCCCTGCTTCGTGTAGAAGTCGGGGATCCCGAGCTCGCGGTCGTCGGGCGTGACACGCAGCTCGATCGATTCGATCCCCCGCCGGCGGCACTCGTCGACCGCGTTTCGCAGCAGGCTCGCACCCAGGCCGCGGCCGCGGGCCGACGGTTGCACCCAGATCTCCTCGATCTCGGCGCTCGCCCCGCCGCCGGCCGAGATGCGGATCGTGGTCGTCGCGACCGCAGCGTCGCCCGCAAGCGTGAAGAATCCCCGCCCGGGGTCGTACAGGATCGCCTCGACGTTCTGGCGCAGGTGGCGCACCTCGCGGCCCTCGTGGCTGAAGAAGGCCTTCAGGAGCCGGGTGACGACGGCGGCGTCGTCGGGGTTCGCGATCCGGGGCGGGGTGCTCACCCGGCGACTCCGCAGTGGTCGACCGCGGCCAGCGCGATTGCCTGCGCGCACGCGACCAGGTCTGAGACCGGCACGTACTCGTCCACGGTGTGCGCCCAGGCGATGCTGCGCGGGCCGTAGCCGATGGAGGGCGTGCCGCCGAACCGGGTGAAGGTGGCGGCGTCGAACCAGGAGTCAAGCCCTCCCAACATGCCCGGATGCCCGGCGGCCGCTGTCGCGCGCAGCATCGTCGCGACGATGGGGAGCGCCGGATCGACCTCCGAGGGCGGGATGTCGAGATCCCACTCGACCAGTGGGGGATGCTCGCGCAGCCACGGGTCGGCGGCGGCGGCGTGGGCGATCCAGGCTTCGATCTCGGCCTCGACGTCGCGGCCCCAGCCCTCGGCGTCGGCTCGACCGGGCAGGTAGGTCACCTCGCAGGTCATGCGGCACGCCGCCGGGTAGGTGACCGTCCACTCCCCGCCGCTGATCTTGACCGGGACGATGTCCCCCGGCGGCAGGTGCTCGTGCCGCTGCAGGGGGCTCCCGCGCCATTCCTCGCGCAGCCGCCGGACGGCGTCCATGACGATCCCCATCTTCTCGATCGCGTTCACCGCGCCGCCGTCGCGCCAGTGCGGCTGCGCCATCTCGGCGTGGCCGGGGCGGCCGGTAACGGTGAAGGTGGGCGTCAGCGACCCGCGGCAGGCGACCCACACCTCGAACGCGGTCGGCTCGGGCACGATGCCGGCGTCCGCGCGCACGCCGTGGCGCACCGCGGCCAGGCCGCCGGCGCCCGACGACTCCTCGTCGGTGATCGTGTTCACGATCAGGTCGCCCTGCAGCCGCACCCCGAGCCGGTGCAGCACCTCGGCCGCGAACACCATGCAGGCGACGCCGCCCTTCATGTCGCAGGCGCCGCGCCCGTACAGGTTGCCGTCGCGCACCTCGGCCCGGTTCGGGTCGCTCGTCCAGCGGTCGCGCGGCTCCGACGGGACGACGTCGATGTGGCCGTTCAGGAGCAGGCTGCGGCCGCCGCCCGACCCGGCGAACCGGGCGGCCAGCTGCGGGCGCCCATCAAATCCGAGTCCCGGCGGCATCTGGCGCGAGCCGGCGATGTCGGCGGGGGACGGCTCCCAGATGTCCACGGCGGCGCCGGCCGCGGCCAGGCGCTGCCCGAGATAGGCCTGTAGGTCGGCCTCCTGGCGGGGCGGGTCGCTCGGCGCGCGGGCGGTCGTGTCGAACCCGACCAGCCGCGCCGTCAGCTCGACCAACTCATCCCTACCGGCGGCGACCGCATCCAGGATGCGTGCCTCCAACGTCACGGTGGGCGATGATAGTGCCGGGTGGCAAGGACCGACGCATACGCTCGCCGGCGCCGCCGCAGGCGCAGGAGGCGGCCGGGGGGCGTCGCGGCCCTGATCGTCCTCTGCGCGCTCGCGGTGGTGGCCGGCTACGTCGCCCACTCGCTGGTTCGCGGCGCGGCCGCGCCGGTCGTCGCGGATCCGA
Source organism: uncultured Actinomycetes bacterium (assembly GCA_963813245.1). GTDB lineage: Bacteria > Actinomycetota > Thermoleophilia > Gaiellales > JAICJC01 > JAICJC01. Next base: position 48,788 of record CAWEYE010000012.1, on the reverse strand, counting down.
CGGGAGCGCACACGGGCGGCGGGGGCAGCACCCCGCGGACGACGACCCCGCCGCCGCCTCCGCCCAAGGTGGATCGGCGCGTGCTGCGGATCGCGGCGGTCGGCGACACCATGCTGGGATCGACGCCGACGCTGCCGCCGTCGCCCGACACCTATTTCGCGGCCGTCCGCAGCGAGCTGCGCGGCGACATCGTCTTCGGGAACCTGGAGGGGACGTTCACCGACGTGGACTCCGGCAAGTGCGCGCCGAAGGCCAAGAACTGCTTCGCCTTCCGCGCTCCGCCGGCGTACGCCCACGATCTGCGGCTAGCCGGCTTCACCGTGATGAACAACGCCAACAACCACTCCTACGACTTCGGCCCGGCCGGCCAGGCCGAGACGGTGCGCGCCCTGCACGCGGCCGGCATCGCCCAGACCGGCCTGCCGGGTGAGATCACCCTCGTCCGCGCCGGCCGGCTGCGCGTGGCGATGCTCGGGTTCGCGCCGTATTCGGACACCGCTTCGCTGCTCGACATGCCGGCGGCCCGGGCGCTGATCGAGCGGGCCGATACGCTGGCCGACATGGTCGTCGTCGCCATCCACGCCGGCGCCGAGGGCACGCGCGCGATGCACATGACCGGCGGCGAGGAGTCCTACGTCGGCGAGGATCGCGGCGACCCCGAGGCGTTCGCCCACATGGCGGTCGACGCGGGTGCCGACCTCGTGCTGGGCTCGGGCCCCCACGTCCTGCGGGGGATGGAGCTCTACCGCCGCCGCCTGATCGCCTACAGCCTGGGCAACTTCGCCGGGTACCACAACTTCACGCTGGACGGCGTGCTGGCCGATTCGGCCATCCTGCACGTGCGGCTGTCGGCACATGGGACATTCCTGTCGGGCGGGTCAGCTCGGTGCAGCTCGAGGAAGCCGGGCATGCCGGTGCCGGACCCGGATGGGGCGGGGGCGCAGCTCGTCGCGCAGCTCTCGCGCGACGACCTGGGATCGCGGGCCGTGACCATCACCGCAGGCGGTCGCATCACCGCTCCCTGAGCGGCTCGGGCTGCGTACCCCTGTAAGGATCTGGCTGCGATCCCCCCGGCGGGGGATTCCCGTGTACCGCCATCGTCGGCCATAACGAGACAGACGCCTCCGCGGCCCCCCGAGCCCGGACCCCCGGCCTGTTTCACCCCCATCCCCCGGCCACCGGCGTCGAGCACCCCCGACCCCACTGCTCCTCAAAGGGAGGCCCCCGCATGATCAAGTGGAACTACCCCACCCTGCGCGTCGTTCTGGCCCTCGGTGCGATCGCGTCGTTCGTCGTCGCCTCCGGCGCCGGCATCCGCTGGCAGTAGCCCGCACCGAGTGACGCGGGCCGCTCACGACGGCGCCGGTCCTGGCCGATAAAGGATCGAGCTCTCGTGACGTCCGCGCCCGCCACTCCTCCAGCCGCTTCTTTGCCGCCCCGACTGCTCCGGTACGTCATCACGGTGATCGCGATGACCGTCCCGGTGGCGGTCGGGGCGGTGCTGAAAGCGGTCGCATCACCCCCCGACCGAGCCACCCTGGCCGGCGTGCTCGTGTTTGCGGCGGCAGCGCTGGCCGCCGAGTTCAAGCCGGTGCCGCTCGACGAGCAGGGCGCCCGCAAGGTCTCGCTCGCCTTCGTCTTCCTGATGGCCGCGCAGATCCTGTTCGGCTGGCAGTACGCGGTCCTCGCCGCCCTGGTGGCCACCGCCATCGTGGAGTGCGTCGAGCGCGGCCTCTCGCTGCGCGGCTCGTTCAACGCGAGCGCCTACGCGCTCTCGGCGTTCGCATCGGCGCTGCCCGCGTTCCTGCTCGGCTGGAACGGCGGCACGATCGGCGCCGGCGACGCCGGCAAGCTGACCGTCCTCGTCTTCGCCGGCGGCGCCGCGTACGTCGTCACCAACGTCGCGCTCGTCGCGGTCGCGGTCGCGCTCGCCCACGGGATCCCGCTGCGCGAGGCCCCGCGCGGCTACCTGCGCCACTCCGGCCCGGCCTTCGCGATCATGGCGTTCATCTCGGCGCTCGCGGCGTCGCTGTGGAAGGTCGACCCGCCGCTCGAGCTCCTGCTGGCCGGCCCGGTGTTCGCGCTGGCCCTGTACCAGCGCTACGCCTACCGGACGGTGCTCGCCGTCCGTGACGCCGAGACCGACGCGCTCACCGGCCTGCGCAACCACCGCTCGTTCCAGCTCGAGCTGCGGCGAGGCGCTCGCGACCGCGACCGAGGAGCAGGCTTGATGTCGCTCGGTCTGATCGACATCGACGACTTCAAGGGCATCAACGACCGCTTCGGCCACCCGGTCGGCGACGAGGTGCTGCGGCTCGTCGCCGACGTCATCCGCGAGCAGTACGGTGAGGGGCGCGCCTACCGGATCGGCGGCGAGGAGTTCGCCGTGCTCCTCCCGGAGCACTCGGCGAGGGCGGCCGACACCACGTTCGAGCGCGTGCACACGCGGCTCTGGCGACGACCGAGTTCCCGCACGGCGAGCCGGTCACGATCAGCGTCGGCATCGCCGTCTACCCCGACCAGCGCCCGCGACCGCGAGGCTCTGTGCGACGTCGCCGACGCCGCCCTGTACTGGGCCAAGAACCACGGCAAGAACCGCTCGTGTGTCTACAGCCCGACCGTGGTGCGCTCGTACACGCCCGCCGAGCTGGCCGAGGCGGCCGAGCGCCACGCCCGGCTGCGCGCGGCCGAGGGCCTGATCCGCGTGGTGGACGCGAAGGACACCTACGCGGGCGCGCACTCGCAGTCCGTCTCGCGGCTGGTCGAGGGCATCGCCCGGGCGATGGGCCTGGACGACGAGATCGTCGAGCAGGTGCGGCTCGCCGGCCTGCTCCACGACCTCGGCAAGATCGCGATCCCCGACCGGATCCTGCAGAAGCCGGGCAAGCTCGACCCCGACGAGCTGCGCGTCATGCGCGAGCACGCCGATGCTCGGCTACCGCCTGCTCGAGGGGCTGGGCGTCTCGCCGGTCGACCGCTGGATCCGCCACCACCACGAGTGGTGGGACGGCTCCGGCTATCCGCTCGGGCTGGCCGGCGAGGACATCCCGCTCGGCTCGCGGATCATCCTGGTCGCCGACGCCTTCGACGCGATGACCTCGGACCGCGTGCTACCGGGCGGCCGGCACCGCCACGGCGGCCATCGCCGAGCTGCGCCGGCGGTGCTGGACGCAGTTCGACGCGCGCGTGGTGGCGGCGATCGAGCGGCTTCTGGCCGAGGAGCCTGACCTCGGCGACGTGCGGGCGGCGGGCTGATGGTGCTCCGTGCTTGCGGTCGCGGTCGGGCTCGTGCTCGGCCGGCTGCTGGGAGGCCGGGTCGCCGCTTGGCGCGCTTCGGATCCGGGCCGCCTGGCTGTTCTACGTCGCCGATCGGGCTGCAGGTGGCCGGCTATCCGTCGGGCGTCCTGCCGTGGAGCATCTCGGACTCGCTCGCGACCGGGCTCTGGCTCGTCTCATACGGCGTGCTGGTCGCGGCGGTGGCCGTGAACGTGCGGCTGCCCGGCGCCGCGGTCGTCGGGCTGGGGATGCTCTGCAACCTGGCCGCGATGCTCGCGAACGGCGGCCACATGCCGGCGCTGCGCGTCGGCGCTGCGGGCGGCCGGTGTGCTCTACCGCGGCGTGCACAACAACAGCGCGTCGCGTCGCCCGCCAGCCTGCCCTGGCTGATCGACCGCTGGGCCGCGCCCGCGTGGATCCCCATGGGCAACGTCTACTCGGTCGGCGACGTGCTGATCGCGGTCGGCGCGGTCGTGCTCGTCTGCGCCGGGATGGGCGTGCGGCTGCGGCGCCGCGGCCTTGCCGCCGGCGTCGCGTAGCGCCCGCTGCTCAGAGGAGCGCGCCCGCCTCGCCGAGATCGATCCCGAGCGGCCCCGCCATCGCCTCGGCGTCCGGGACCGGGTGCCACGGCCGCCCGCGCGGCACCACGATCAGCGATCCGCGCTTGTCTCCGGCGGCGGCGAAGGTGACACCGTCGCCGCTCCAGCACCGCGCGCCCGTGCGCTGCTCGAGCCAGACGAGGAACCCGGGGACGTCGTCGGCCGGCATGCCCACCTCGCACACGCCGAGCAGGGTGCCGGCCGCAAACGGCGGCCTGTAGCGGTCGGGCAGGTCGTGGTGGGCGATCAGCTCGAGCACGTTTCCGTCCGGGTCGCGGAAGTACATCGCGTCGGCGTTCCAGTCGGGGAACGCGAACTCGTGACCGCCGCTGGCGTTTGGCAGCAGGGCGACGCGGGCGCCGAGCCAGACCAGGGCGTCGGCGTACGCAGCCGAGGGGATGCGAAACGCGAGGTGCTGGGGCGAGCGGGCACCGGGCTCGAACACGAGGCGGGTCGCACCGAGCCGCACGGAGACGGCATCTTCGGGCCCGGCCGCCGTGACCCCGAGCGCCTCGGCGTAGAACCGGCGCTGTTCGGCAGGCCGCTCCGACGCCAGCCTGATCTCGGCCAGGTGCATGAGCGCAGCTTAGGACGGCGTGCACATCCGTCCGTGCGTCGGGGTGGCCGTCCGGCGGTCGCCTCGGTCGCTGGTAATGTCGCCCGATGGATGCGGGCTACGCCGTCATTCGCCTGGACGACATCGACGAGATCGCCGATCGCCTCCCGTGCCGGCCGGTGCGCCACCACTTCGGCATCACGTCGTTCGGCGTGAACGCCTGGACGGCCGCCGCCGCGGGCGAGCGGGTGCTCAACGCGCATGACGAGGCCGGTGACTCCGAGGAGCTCTACCTCGTCCACCGCGGGCGGGCGACCTTCGAGCTCGACGGTGAGCGGGTGGACGCTCCGGCGGGCACGTTCGTCTTCGCCCGGCCCGGCGTGATGCGGACGGCGTTCGCCGAGGAGCCGGGCACGACCATCCTGGCCATCGGCGGCACGCCCGGTGAGGCGTACGAGCCCGATGGATGGGAGCTGTGGATGCCGGTCGCCCCTGTCTACAACGAGGGCAGGTACGCCGAGGCGGCCGATCGCACCCGCGAGCTCGCGCAGGCCCGCCCCGACCTGCCGATGCTGAGCTACATGCTGGCCTGCTGCGAGAGCAAGGCGGGGCACACCGAGGCCGCGCTCGAGGCCCTCCGCGCGGCCGCCGTCTCCCGACGGATGCGCATGATCGCGGCGAAGGATCCCGGCCTGGACGGGCTCCGCGGCGAGCCGGCGTTCGCGGAGATCATCGGCTAGGCGCCACGCCCGCTCTCATCGTCCAAACGCCCACGCCACCATCAGCGGGAACTCGTCCCGCCAGAAGGCGTCGCCGTGGGATCCAACCCGCTCGGTCATCACGACGTCCGCCCCGCCGGCGCGCAGGGCCTCAGCCCAGCGGGTCGCATTCTCGTGGAAGAACGGCTCCAGCGTGCCGGCCACGAGGTAGGCGCGGGGAAGCGGGCTGGGCATCGTGTCAGGCGGTCGGTAACCTGCGCCCGGCGAGCGCGAGCTCTGCGCCCGCCGAGACACCGAGCACCGCGGTGCGTTCGGCGGGCAGGGCGACCCCGAAACGGGCCCGCGCCCAACGGCGGACGTCCTCGACGAAGAACATCTCGTGTGCTGCGAACCGCTCCGGGTCGAAGGCCGGTGAGTATTCGTGGAGCCGCAGCGTCTCATCGGCAGCCCGGTGCACACCGACGATCATCGTGGACGGGACGTCAGCCGCCTCGAGGACGCCGCCCCATTGCGAGATCAGCTGACCGTCACCGGCGAACACGACTGCGTCGGGCGCAGGCCGCGGGACGTACGCCGTGACCTGGCGACCACCGTGGTAGTCGAACGTCTCAGTGACGAACTCGTGCGCCAATGCCTGTGTGATCATCCATGGTCGCAACCTCGACGCCGGAGAGCAGGCGCAGTCTGCCCCATCCGCCATTTCTCGCGCCGGCGATGACCAGGCCGGCCATGCCCCCGGCCATCCACACTCAACGGCGCGCCCCACCTTTATTGGCGCGCTCTTCACCCAATTGGCATCCATGGCGAATGCCAATTGGGAGGCGCTGCCTCCGCGGGCGGCGCCACTTGGCGGATGCGGCGTGTGCCAATTGGGTTTCCAGGCGCCGGCAGACCGTTGCCGGCCAGGCGCCGCCCGCCCGGCCGGGCCTCAGCTCACGCGCGTCGCGCCGGCGTAGTGCTCGGCGTACCAGCCCCCGGCCAGGCTCGAGATGCGGACGTGGTCGCCGGTGTGGGGCGCGTGGATGAAGCGGCCGCCGCCGACGTAGATGCCCACGTGGTCGAGCCCGTCGAAGAAGACGAGGTCGCCCCGGCGCAGGTCGGCCTCGCGGATGTGGCGGCCGTCGGCGTACTGGGCGGCGGCGAAGTGCGGCAGGTGCACGCCGAGCTGCGCATAGACGTACATCACCAGCCCCGAGCAGTCGAACCCTGCCGGGGTTGCTCCACCCCACACGTACGGGACTCCGAGATAGCGCTCGGCGATCGTCACCGCCCGCGCCCCCACCGACTCGGCTCTCGGCGGGGCGCTGCGATGGCGCACGGCGGCCGGCCGCCGGCGCAGCGCGGCGATCGTGTGATCGCCCACCTGTCCGTCCACGACCAGACCGTGCCGGGCCTGGAAGTCGCGCACCGCGGCGAGCGTGATCGGGCCGAAGTCGCCGTCGGCGGTCACCCCGAGCAGCCGCTGCAAAGCCGCCACCGCCGGGCCGGTCGATCCCTCGCGGAGCACGGCCTCGCCGGGCGCGCCGCGCCACTCGGCTTCGAGCGCCCGCCACGTGTGCGGGCCGACCTGGCCGTCGACCAGCAGCCCGTGCTCGGCCTGGAAGCGGCGCACGGCGCGCAGCGTCGCGTCACCGAAGTGGCCGTCGGCGCGCACGCCCAGCAGTCGCTGGAGGTGGGTGACGTCGGGACCGGCCGCGCCGTGGCGCAGGATGCGGTGCGCGTGGACGCGTGTCCTGGTCTTGCCGCTCGCCGCGAACGCCGGTGCGGCCAGGCTGGTCGCGTTCGTGCCGACCGCGGTTGCGGCCACGGCCAGGGGGACGCTGATGCGCTTGACGGTGCGCCTATGCCGGGCCGCCGCCCGCCGTCGCAGCGCCCGCTCCTGCGAATAGCGCCACAGGTCCTCGGAGGCGAGGTCGCGTGATGGAGCGCTCGTCATCGTCCCCCCGGCGTGACTCACGGCGCAGACGCTACCGATCATCCCGTGAAGGGGGTGTGGGCAACCGGTTAGCGAAGTGTTCGGAGGGCGTCGGCGGCGATGGGGCGGGACTCGACGTGCTTCCCGATTCCGCCGCCCGCCCAGCCGAACGGTGACGTGTACCAGTGCGGATCCGCATAGAGCGTGCTTGCGCCCGTCTGGTTGGCCTGCGTGTCGGCATAGACGAGATGCCCGGACGCGCTGATGACATGGAGCATGGATCCGGCGATCCCCGTCAGTCCGAGATGCGTCTGGAATACGAGCAGCCGACGGGCGAAGCCGCTCGGGGAGCGGGCTTCGAGCACGATCATGGGCGCGTACTGATACGGGTGCAACAGTCTGAGCGAACGCAGGGCGAGCCCCGCCCTGCGCGCCGCCGAGCGCACCCGGGCCGCGATCGCGGCCCGGGTTGCCGTCCGAGCCGTCGCGGGGGGTGGGTTCCCGCCCGGGAGGCCGTTCCCCGCGGGGCTGGTCGACCCGTCGGGCAAGCGCACCGAGAAGTCGACCCCGGCCAGGTCGGGCAGGCCGCAGCGAGAGGCCAGGTTGCGGTAGCCGCCCTCGACCAGGCGGCCCTGCCACTGGGCCGGCTGGGAGGTGCGCAGGCTGGCGGCCGACACGGTTACATACAGCCAGGGCCCGTTCGGGCGCCGGTCGACCGTGGGCGGTCCTCCGAACCTGACCGAGAAGATCGCCGACCGGGCGAGGCCCGCGACCACCCTGCGTGCCACCGCGCGCTCCGTCGCCGTCCCTCCGGCGACGTGCGCCGCGCGAGCCGCGGCCCGTGCCGACGGGGCACGCTTCGCGCCAGACCCGCCCAAGCCGATGACGGCGACCGCAGCCAGCACGGCGATCGCTGCGCCCGCGAGCCCAGCCGCCAGCCGCCGCCGTCGGGGCGCATCCGCCCGGGCCACCCGGCCGTACTCGGCGGCCGATCCGAATCGAGCACAGGCGCGTTGCTCGGCGGCGAGGCGATCGCGTCCGGCGCCCTCCTCCTCGGCAGCGGCGTCGTCGAGATGGGCGCGGGCTTCGGCCAGGAGTGTGCGCCTGGCCCGCCACGACAGACCGGCGAGCTCATCTCGCAGCTCTGCCAGCAGCCGGTCGATCGGCGAGGAGGTGCTCATCCGAGCGCCTCGAGCGTGCGGGTGACACCGCCGGCAAACTGCTCCCACGCGCGTCGCCGGCCGGCGAGTGCCTCGCGCCCCCGGCCGGTCAGCCGGTACACGCGCCGCCGCCGGCCGCCGCCGGACTCCCACGCGCTTTCGAGCAGCCCGTTTCGCTGCAGGCGATGAAGCGCTGGGTAGATCGTCCCCTCGGGCAGGTCGAACGTCTCGCCGCTCATCTCCCGGAGCCGCGCCAGGATCCCGTAGCCGTGCGCCGGCTCGGCGCACAGCGCGGCCAGCAGGAGCAGGTCGAGATGGCCTTTGAGCGCCTCCGAGTCCATCTGCCCGAGTATACCTTGCGTCACAAGGCTAAGGGCGTTCGCGGCGTCCACCTCGAGGGCTAGGCTGACCGGCTATGCATGCGCCCTCGACCCAGACTGCCACGCCGCGGCCGGCCTGCCCGGCGACGGCGCCCGGCGCCGGCGGCGAGCCGTGCCCGCGCTGCGCCGCGACGATGATCTGGACGAAGGCCTCGTGGCACTGCCTGGCCTGCCGCTACAAGGAGGGGTGCTGCTGAGCGGCGGGCGGGGCCGCGCTCAGGCTTCGTTGAAGCCGGTGCGGCGCATCGCGCCCCAGCCCTGCTTGCGGCGGGCGATGTCGTAGACGCCGGCGAGCCGGTAGAAGTCGATCAGCTGGCGGAACCACATGTTCTCGAACACCGCCAGGCACATCATGCGGCCGAGGTCGCGGCCGCGGCGGTAGTTGCGGTAGCCGTTCTCCTCGAGCCCGCAGGCCACCAGCGTGACGAGCGAGCCGAGCACCCACGAGCAGAGGATGTACGCCGCCACCAGGTGCCAGCTGACGATCCCGAGCGCCAGGCCGAACGGGAAGGCGATCCACGCGGCCGCCTCCATCAGCGGGCCGCAGAACTCGAACGTGAGGAAGTACGGCAGGGCGATCATGCCGGGCGCGCCGTAGCGGCGGCGCAGCATCATGCCCTTGTGCCGCCACAGGCACTCCCACAGGCCGCGGTGCCAGCGGCGGCGCTGACGGCCGAGCGTGACCATGTCCGACGGCACCTCGGTCCAGCAGACGGGATCGGGGGCGTAGGTGATCCGGTACGGGCGATTGTTGTCGCGCATGTGCCTGTGCAGGCGCACCGTCAGCTCGAGGTCCTCGCCCACGGTGTCGGTCCAGTAGCCGCCGACCTCGTCGACCACGTCGCGGCGGAAGAGGCCGAACGCACCGGAGACGATCACGAGCGCGCCGATGGCATCCCAGGCGACGCGGCCGAAGAGGAAGGCCCGCAGGTACTCGATCACCTGGTAGGCGGCCAGCTGGCCGCTGGGCATGCGGGCCTCCATGACGCGGCCCGACTCGATCCGGCACGAGTTGCCGACGCGGATCGTGCCGCCGACGGCGATCACGCGCTCGGGATCCTCGAGCACCGGGCGCACCATCACGGACAGGCCGTCGGGATCGATGATCGAGTCGGCGTCGGTGATGCAGACGTAGGGATGGCGGGCGACGTCGAGGCCGGCGTTCAGCGCGTCCGCCCGTCCGCCGTTGCGCTTGCGGATCAGCGTGATGTCGTGCGGCGCGGCGCCCCGGTACATCTCGGTGACCGGCTCGTACTGGAGCTTGTGCCGCGGCGCCGGCGAGACCTGGCGCAGGTCATAGGCGTCGATCAGGGTCTGGGCGGTCGCGTCGGTCGAGCCGTCGTCGACGATCACGACCTCGAAGAGCGAGTAGCGCTGGGCGAGCAGCGAGACGACCGACTCCAGGATCACCGTCTCCTCGTTGAATGCGGGTACGACGATGGAGATGCCCGGCGTGAGCGGCGAGGCGAACGCCTCCTCGTGCCAGGCCCAGCTGCGCCGGCGCATGGTGCGGGTCATGCCCCGCCGGGCGAGCGGCCACAGGAGCAGGTAGGACAGGTTCAACGAGAGCGCGTACAGGGTCGACGAGATCCCGACGATCTCGATCGCAGTTCTCACGCGAGGCCGGCCTGCACGAGGCTCGCGGCGTGGCGCAGCTGGGGATTGGCATCCTCGCCGTTACCCAGGTGCTCGACCAGCGCCGGCGCGACGGCCGAGAGCGCCCGTGCGGCCACCTCGGCCACCTCGACGCAGTCGTGCTGGACGAGCCGCAGCAGGGTCGGCGCACTGCGCTCGTCGCCGACCGTGCCGAGCGCGGCGGCGGCGGACATGCGGACATCGGCGACCGCGTCGGAGAGCAGCTCCTCGAGCGCATCGCCGGCGTCGTCGGCGCCGAGCCGGGCCAGCGCCTCACAGGCGCGGCGGCGCACGAGCGGGGCATCGTCGCCGAGCCGCTCGCGCAGCGACTCGCTGTCGCGCGGGTTGCCGAGCCGGCCGAGCAGCTCGACCGCGTTCGCGCGGGCGGCGGGCTGGTCGTCGTGCAGGAGGTTGCGGATGCCCGGGAGCGCCGCGGCGCCGATCGAGAGCAGCGAGTTGGCCGCGACGGCGCGCGGCACGAGCCCCTGGACGAGGGCGAAGAGGAGCGGGCCGGCGGCCGTGCGCGGCTTGAGCCGGCCGAGGCTGCGGGCGGCGGCGAGGCGGACGTCGGGGTCGCGGTCGTTCAGCGCCTGCATGAGCGGCACCTCGGCGAGCGAGCTGCACATGTCGCCGAGCAGGGCGGCGTGCTCCGCGCGGCGGTGCGCGCGGGGGTCGGCGAGCTTGCGGCTGACCCGGGCAACGGCGCCGCTGCTCTCGAAGTGGCCGGCGATCGCGTCGCGCGGCTCGCCCGTGAGGGCCGGTGCGAGCTCGGACAGGATCTGGGTCAGCGCATGCTCGTCGCGGCGGGCTGCGGTGCCGGCGGGCTCGCCGTCCAGCAGCGCATGCGCGAGCGGCTCGAGCCGCAGGCGCGCCTCAGCCTGCTGGCGCTGGGAGTGCTGTGCGTGGGCGCGCCGCGCCCACAGAAGGAGCGAGTACATCACTCCTACTGCGATCAGAGCCAGGGCTACTTCAAGGGGGGCCGCCATGCGTGGTCTCTATCGACGGGGGCGAGTGCCGGTCGACCCACGTTTTCGCGTAATCGCCCTCCCCCATTCTGGGGAGGGTTCCGACTTGCGCGATCAGACTACGATGATTAGTATAAAGACTAATGATCAAAGTCTACCCAGGAAGTGACCCGATGCGAGTTCGCCAGGAGCGACCCAACCTGACCCGGATGACCCGGCTCGGCTTCGTCAACGCCTATCTCGTCGCCGAGGACGACGGCCTGACGCTGGTCGACACCATGCTCTCCGGCAGCGCCGAGCGGATCCTGACTGCGGCCGCAGCGCTCGACCGCCCGATCGTGCGCGTCGTCCTCACCCATGCCCACAGCGACCACGCCGGCTCGCTGGACGCGCTCGCGGCGCGCCTGCCCGGCATCGAGATCGCGGTCTCGGCGCGTGAGGCGCGCCTGCTGGCCGGCGATCACGGCCTCGATGCGGGCGAGCCCCACTCGCAGCTTCGCGGTGGCTGGCCCACGGTCGAGACACGCCCGACACGGCTCGTGGAGCACGGCGATCTGGTCGGATCGCTGCGCGTCGTGTCGGCACCCGGGCACACCCCTGGGCACATCGCCCTGTTCGACGAGCGCGATGCCACGCTCATCGCGGGCGACGCCTTCTCGACGCTCGGCGGCATCTCGACCACCGGCCGGATCAACCGCCGCTTCCCGCTGCCCGGGATGGCGACCTGGGATCGGCCCACCGCCAACCGCACGGCCGCGATGCTCGGGACGCTCGCTCCGGCGGCTCTCGCGGTCGGCCACGGGCCGGTCATCGCCGACCCCGCGGCCGCGATCGACCGCGCCCTTGCCGTCGTCGCCGCCGACCTCCCGGCGGCGGCGTAAGCATGGGCAAGCGCCGCGGGCTCTCGCGGGCGGTCGTCGTCGACACGGCGGCCCGCCTGGCCGACCAGACGGGCTTCGACGCGCTCACCCTGGGCGCGGTTGCCGCGGAGTTGGGCGTGCGCCCGCCGTCGCTCTATAACCACGTCGACGGCCTCGGTGGGCTGCGGCGCGACCTGGCGCTGCGGGGTGTGGCCGAGCTGGGGGAGCGGCTCCGCGACGCGGCCGTGGGGCGGGCGGGGGCCGACGCCCTCGGCGCGGTCGCGACCGCCTACCGGGACTACGCCCGCGAGCGGCCCGGTCTCTACCAGGCGTTGCAGCGCGCACCTGACCCGGCGGACGCCGAGCTGCTCGCCGCCGCGGCCCGCCTGCTGCAGCCCGTGCTGGCGGTGCTCGCCGGATACGGCTATGAGGGCGCGACCGCCATCCATGCCGCCCGCACGCTGCGTAGCGCACTGCACGGCTTCGTCGAGCTCGAGCGCCTGGGCGGATTCGGCATCGACCTCGACATCGACGCGAGCTACCGGTGGATGGTGGCCGCGCTGTCGGCCGGGATGCGCGCGCCCGCCCCGGGAGCCTGACAGCATTTTCCAGGCCGAGTTCCCCGCGACGGCGTTTGCCCGTACTCTGGACATGTGAACCCCCCAGCGCAGCTCTCGGTCACGCCCACCCCGCACACCGCCGACGCCGTGCGCATCCTGCGCAGCGCCCGTCGGCAGGTGCCGTGCGCCGGCTCGCTGTGCGCCGCCGTCGATCATGCCGATCCGGCCGGGGCGGTACCGGCCGAGGCCTACTCGGAGTGCATCGCCGCTCTCGACGTGGGCGCCCGCGTCTTCGGCTACGACGCTGCCACCGAGATCGGGGCGCACTCAGACGATGCGGCGCTCGTGATCGACGTCGCCGTCTACCACCTCACCGGCGCCGCGGGCGACATCCCCGCCGCGCTGAACGCGTTCCGTCGCGCCGCCGGCCCGCTGCTCGAGCCCACGCGACACTGATCGCGGATACACGAGGGGCGGACCGCCCGCGCCGAAGCGCCGGCGGTCCGCCCCATCCGATCCGTGCCTAGTTGGCCTTGCGGAGCTCGCCCAGCAGGCCGTGCGCCTCGCCGTCGGGCCCGGCGCTGAAGAGCAGCGCGTTACGGGCGCCGGTGACGCCGTTGCCGAAGCGCAGGCCCCACAGGCCGTCGATCACGACCGGTCCGCCGTGCGGGCGCCGCAGCGTCCCCAGCATGTGACCGGTGGTGATGTCGTAGGCGTGGATGTGCCCATCGCCGAAGTTGCCGACGAGGAGCGCGCCGCTGAACTGGCCGAAGTGGCGCGGTGCCTGGGCCAGGCCCCACGGGGCGTTCAGGGCCCCGCGGCTGACGAGCCGGCGGATCAGGTGCCCGTTGGGCCAGTAGACGTCGACGTAGCCGAGATGCGGCGCGTCGATCTCGTCCGGCGGGGTGCCCTGCTTCGCGTAGCTGATGTACAGCTTGCCCTCGATCGCCTGGATGCCGAACGGGGCGAACCCGTGCGGCAGGTTGGGGTCACGGAAGCCGCCGTGCGTGTTCACGGGGTGGAACGTGTTGTTGAAGACGTCCACCGCGTTGTTGCCGAAGTCGGCCGCGAACAGGCGCGACCCATGTCCGGGCACCCGGGCCAGGGCGAGGCCCTTGAAGATGGCGCCCGGCGTCGTCCACTCGGTCGTCGCCGTCGTCAAGCCCGGCGCCCAGGCGGCGATCGAGCCCGTCTCGGTGTCGAGGATGAAGAGCGACGGCGTGGGCGTGCCGGCGACGTCCTGCTTGAAGCCCATCGTGCCGTTGAACACCTGGCCGGTCGGATCCTGCGCCGGCACGGACACGACGAGCGGCGCGATCGAGATCGGCATGCCGGCGACCGCGCCCGGGTAGATGGTGGCGACGCTCATGCCGTTGTCGGCCACCCAGAGCGGCGTGGTCGGGCCTGCGGCCAGGCCCCAGGCGTTGACGAGATTCGGATCCATGATCTGGGCGGCGCCCGGCTGGTCGGATACCAGGTTCGTCTGCCGGTATCCGGTGTGCGCCAGAGCGGATGCCGGGACGGCCAGCGCGGCCGCGAGCACAAGTGGTGCCAGAGCGGCAAGCCGGCGGCCCTTGAGCAATCTCGAGCGATTCATTACGAGACCCCCCTCCTGGGGTTCGTCCGGTGCCGATGGCACCGGGGGACGGCTGGGGATACCATCCGGGATCGCGGTTGGATTGTGGCCTGGGTCACATTCGCGCCCGGGCCGGAGGGGAGATCGATGACCGAACCACGCGAGATCGCGCCGGCGTGCGAGCGGGTCGCGGACGGGGTGTGGCACTGGCGGATCGCGAACGGCGCGATCGGCGGCGCGACATCGAGCTCGCAGGCCGTCGCAGCCGGGGACGACGTCGTGCTGGTCGACCCGGTCAGGCTGGCGCCGGACGCTCTGGCCACGCTGCCGCGGCCGACCGCGATCTGCCTCACCGCGAAGTGCCATCAGCGGGCGGCGTGGCGCTACCAGGCCGAGTTCGGGGCGCCGGTGTGGGCGCCGCAGGGCACCGTGCCGATGGACGGCGAGCCCGACCACCGCTACGGCGCGGGCGACCGCCTTGCCGGCGGCCTGCTGGCCGTGCATACGCCGGGGCCGGAGCGGGTGCACTACTCGTTCCTGCTCGAGCGCGACGGCGGCGTCCTCTTCTGCTCCGACCTGCTGGGACGCAGGCCGGGCGCCGAGCTCGACTTCATCCCGGCCCAGTTCCACGACGACCCGGCCGAGACCCGCCGCAGCGTCGAGGGGCTGGTCGATCTGGCGTTCACGGTGCTCTGCCTCGATCACGGCGAGCCGATCACGGACGACCCGAAGGCGGCCATCCGGGCGCTGCTCGAGCGGACTGCGTAGGCGCTCAGCCCGGGGTGCGGGCGCGCAGCAGGATCTTCGTGTCGAGCCACACCGGCTCGCCCGGCGCCGTGCGGTCGGCCAGGAGCGCCCGCACCCGCTCGGCGGTCGCCCCGGTGCAGCCCACCCGGTCGAGCCAGGGTTCGAGCGGATGCCGCTTGGGGTAATGGCCCACCCGCTCGACCCGAAGGCCGGCGGCAGTCAGGTGGCCGCGCCACTCGGGCTCGCTGTAGGAGCGCACATGGGTGGGGTCGCGCAGCCGTTCGGCCTCCTCGACCCGCTCGTCGGCGTAGAGGGTGTCCTCGATCACGACGAGCCCGCGGCTGACCCGGGCCATCTCGCGCACGGCCGCGGCGACGTCGGTGAAGTGGTGGGCGGCGATCCGGCAGGCGACGACATCGAAGCTTCCGTCACCGAACGCGAGCGCCTCGGCCGGGCAGACGACGTCCGGCTGCATGCCGGCCGCGGCGTCGCAGGTGGTCACGCTGCAGCCCGCCTCGGCGAGGCGGCGGGCGACGTGCCCGCCGCCCGTCGCGACGTCGAGCGCCGTGACGCCCGGGCCCGGGTCGCACCACAGGACGAGAGCATCCAGATCGTCGCCCTCGCGGTGTGTGGGGCTCGTGCGATAGGCCTCGGCCCGGTCGTCCCATGCTCCGGTCATCGCGGGATCATGGCCGCTCCCGGCTCCGCATCGCGGCGATACTGCGCCGGATGGAGGTCGAACGGATGGCGGCCGCCGGCGACGCCCTGGCCCGGGTCGGGGAGCCGCTGCGCGCCGCCGGGTCGGAGGGCGAGGTCGCGTTCGGGGTCCTGCGCCGCCTCGTCGACGAACCGAGTGCCTGGGGCGACCCGGTGACGATCCTTGTGGGTCTGCGATCCGGCGTCCCGGCCGTGCTGGTCACCATGACCGGGCCCTACCCTGCGATGATCGTCGGGTTCGCCGACACCGCCGAGATCGACTTCGCCGGGCTCGCGCGGGCGATGCTCGCCCGGGATCATCGCCCCACCGGCGTGAACGGCGCCCGGCGCGTCAGCGAGCCGCTCGCCCGCGCGTTCTGCGACATCGCCGGCGCCCGTGCCGCGGTGCACCGCGACGTGCGCGCATTCGAGCTGCGCACAGTTCGCCGGCCGCGCATGCCCGAGGGCGGGTTCCGGGTCGCCGCGCCCGCGGACGGGAACGTCCTCGCGGGCTTCCTGGTGGCGTTCGGGGCCGATATCGACGAGCCGATCACCACGGAGCAGGCGGTGGCCAATGCGGCCCGGCTGACATCGCTCCACGACCTCGCCGTCTGGGATCTCGGCGGCCGCGTCGTCTCGATGGCGGCGGTGACACGGCGGACGCCGTGGTCGGCCTCGATCGGCCTCGTCTACACGCCGCCGCAGCTACGGGGGCGGGGGTTCGCGAGCGCGGTCGTGGCGGAGCTCTCGCAGCGGGAGCTGGACGCCGGGAGCCGGTACTGCTCGCTGCTCGCCGACATGGCGAACCCGACCTCCAACCGCATCTACGCCGCGATCGGGTATGAGCCCAAGTCCGACCTGCGCCACCTCGCGCTCACGTGGTGAGCCGCTTGGCTAGGACGCGGCCGGCTGGGGCACGAAGCGGTCGACCTCGACGATCTCGTCCACCGGCACGTTGGCGCGCCGGGCGGCGACCATGATCTCCTCGGCCGACGGCGCCTCGTACAGGCAGTAGGACCGGCGGCGGTCGGCGGAGAGGAACGAGAACAGCCAGCGCACGCCGAGTGGGGGCCGCGGATGCCGTCCGGCCAGTCCACGATGCACCTCTACCCGATCGACGGCGCCGTGCACGACGTGGCGGCTGGCGACACGCCGTTCAGCTACCGCGACGTCACGTTCGCCGAGGTCATCGTCGGCGTCGACCCCGATCCGGCCAATGCGGCGGCCATCACCTTCTGGACGAAGGACTACTGGGAGGCGACCCACCCGCACTCGGCCTGCGGCGCCTACGTCAACTTCATGTGGACGGTGGCCGTGAGCGCGGCCGGTGTGGCTCCCGTCGCGTAGCGGCGCTCGATGTTGCGACGCAGCTCGGGCCACGAGTAGCTGCCTGGTCGCGGCCTTTGCGGCGGCGGTTGGGCCAGGCGCTCCAGGTGCGCGGCGAGTGCGCGGTCACGCGCTGCGGTGAGGCAGTCGTTCGCCTGCCACACACCGGCCAGCGTACGGACGAAATCGCGGCCGCCACGGCGGATCTGGAACGCCGGGCTGGCATGATCGGCGCACAGCCACACCCCGACCCGATGAGACAGTTGCACGCGCTCGGTGCGGCCACGCGTTCGGTCGACGCAGATCGCGCACACGGGCTGCTTGTGCGGCACATTCCGGGCCTTGTACAGCGTCGGCGGAACCATCCAGGGCATAGCGGTCAGTGTGACGGGGCGACGGTTACGCGTGGGTGACGGGGGGTGGCGAGAGTGTCGGGGAACTGCAAACGACACATGTCGCACGCGCCAAGTGGCGCGTGCCAGCGCGACCGCCCTGGGCCGGCGAACACGCGCCTTCCGCCGCCCGCCCCGCCCCGGCCGCCCTCACCCCAGCGCCTACCGCCGGCGTCGGCCAGCCAGCTCTCCGGAGGAGCGCTGGCCGCCGCCGGCCCGGTGCGGTGATCCGCCTCTTCCCGGAATGGGGTGGGCAAGAATCCGGGCATGGAGAAGCCGGACATTACGCCGGAGCTGGTGTCCGGCCTCGTGGCGATGCAGTTTCCGCAGTGGGCGCACCTGCCGGTGGTTCCGGTCGAGCTCGACGGCCATGACAACACGACGTTTCGGCTCGGCGACGAGCTTTCGGTCCGGCTGCCGAGTGAAGACGGCTACGTCCCGCAGGTGGACAAGGAGCACCGATGGCTGCCACTCCTCGCGCCGCACCTGCCGCTGCCGATCCCCGAGCCCGTCGCCCGCGGCGTCCCCGCGTCCGGCTTCCCGCGGCCGTGGTCGGTCTACCGGTGGCGCCCCGGAGAGCTCGCGACCGCGGATCGGGTTCACGACGAGACGCGCTTGGCCACCGACTTGGCGGCGTTCCTGACGGCGCTTCACGCGATCGACCCGACCGGCGGCCCGGCGGCCGGCGCGCACAGCTTCTTCCGCGGCGGCCCGCTCGTGACATTGCACGCGGACGCGAGGCAGGCGATCACCACGCTGGCGCACGAGGTTGACGCCGCGCCCGCCACGGCCGTCTGGGACGCGGCGCTTGCGGCGGTCTCGGCGCGTCCCGCGGTGTGGGTGCACGGCGACATCACGAACTCGAACCTGCTCGTGCAGAACGGCCGCCTCTCCGCCGTCCTCGACTTCGGCTGCTCGGCGGTCGGCGACCCCGCCTGTGACCTCGCGATCGCCTGGACGTTCTTCGCCGGCGAGAGCCGCCGGGCGTTCCGCGACGGGCTCGCGCTTGATGAGGACACGTGGGCGCGCGGTCGCGGGTGGGCATTGTGGAAGGCGCTGATCACACACGCCGAACTCGTACGGTCGGGTACCAATGCGGTAGATGGCGCTCGCCGGTTCGGGTGGCGGCTGAGCTCACGCGGCGTGCTCGACGAGCTGCTGGCGTAATGCGCCCGTCCCATCATGCCCGCAGCTGCCTCGTGGCTACCCTTCGGCGGTCACCAAGAAGGGAGCGCCGCGATGCAGCACGTCACACTCGGCAGCCAGGGGCTCGTGGTTTCGAGGCAGGGCCTGGGCTGCATGGGGATGTCCGAGTTCTACGGCCCGGGCGACGACGAGGAGTCGATCGCCACGATCCACCGGGCGCTCGAGCTCGGCGTGACGCTGCTCGACACGGCCGACATCTACGGCCCGCACACGAACGAGCGGCTCGTCGGCCGGGCCATCGCCGGCCGGCGCGACGAGGTGGTCCTCGCGACCAAGTTCGGCATCGTGCGCGACCCGGACGACCCGGCCGCCCGCGGCGTGAACGGCCGGCCCGACTACGTGCGCAGGCCCCTGCGACGACTCGCTCAAGCGCCTCGGCGTCGACCACATCGACCTCTACTACCAGCACCGCGTCGACCCGGCACACGCCGATCGAGGAGACCGTGGGCGCGATGGCCGAGCTCGTCGCGGCGGGCAAGGTGCGCTACCTCGGCCTGTCGGAGGCGGCGCCCGCCACGATCCGCCGCGCGCACGCCGTGCACCCGATCTCGGCCCTGCAGACCGAGTACTCGCTGTGGGCGCGCGATCCGGAGGCCGAGATCCTGCCGGCGCTGCGCGAGCTCGGCATCGGCTTCGTCCCCTACAGCCCGCTCGGTCGCGGCTTCCTCACCGGCGCGTTCCGGTCGGTCGACGATCTGGACGAGGGCGACTTCCGCCGCGACCAGCCCCGCTTCCAGGGCGAGAACCTGGACGCCAACCTGGCCATCGTCGAGGCGATCGAGGCGGTGGCGACCGCGAAGGGCGCCACGCCGGCGCAGGTCGCGCTCGCCTGGGTGCACGCCCAGGGCGAGGACGTCGTCCCGATCCCGGGCACCAAGCGCCGCCGCTACCTCGAGGAGAACGTCGGTGCGCTCGACATCGGCCTGAGCGCCGCCGACGCCGCCCGGCTCGAGGAGCCGGGCGGCGCTCACGGCGATCGCTATGCGGACATGTCGGCGGTCAACCGCTAGAGACGCGGTCAGCGGCCGCTACGACGGAGGCGCCGCCGCGCAGGTGGCGACCGCGGTGATGGTCGCGCGGTGGTTGTCGTGAGCTCGGACGATCGTCCAGCTCGTGGTGCTCGACGGGTAGGAGCCGGCGACCTCGCCGCCGATGTTCCCGCCTCCGAGCACGATGTCGCCGGTCGGGCACGTCGCTGTGACGGTCTGCCCCGGGCCGGTTGCCTTCACCTGCGCATAGCCGGCGACGGCGCCGGCGACGCCGCCGGCCGCCCCATCGACCTTCTTCGTGAGGCACGACAGCTTCGCGTCGTGACGCGCGTCCTCCCAGATGAATGCCGTGCGCAGGTTCGTCCAGGCCGGACCCAGCGGCTGGTCGATCTCCCGGACGAGGAACTTGCACGTCTTCGGGTTGATCGCGAGGTACCCCTCCGGGAACCCCCTCGTGCTGGCGTGCTCGCTCGTGGCGAGGGCCACGGCAGGCACGAGCAGCGCGAGAAACGCCACAGCGGCCGCGGCCAACTTCTTCGAACTGGTCATCTGCCCCTCCTTGGGTTGAGCCCAGGCCGGGAGGGACCGTATCAGCCGCCCGCGACGTCGCGGCGTAAGAAGATCAGGTAGGCGGCGACGCCCATCGGGACGGCGTAGAGGGCGCACACCCAGGCGGCCCGGCCGATCGGCAGCCAGTCTGTCGGCACCTGGAAGAACCCCTGCCAGGCCTGAAACTGCGTCGTCAGCAGGTACGGCTCGACCCCGCCCAGGCCGGGCAGGATGCCGATCAGCTGCATGAGGAGCGCCGCCATCAGCGTCCCCACGACGGCCGCGGCGCTGTTGCGGGTCACGGCCGAGAGGAAGAGCCCGATGCACACGATCGCCACGGTCGGCATCAGATAGACGGCGAAGCTCGCGAGCACGAGCAGCAGGCCGTGCGAGGCCGACACGTGCGTGCCCGAGAGGCTGATCAGCGGATGGAAGCCCGACTTGAGCGTGCCGGCGATCAGCGCGACGCCGCCCATCAGGACGAGCGCGAGCAGCGCGTAGGTCGCGGCGGCGAGCAGCTTGCCGACGAAGATCTGGCCGCGATCGAGCGAGCGGGTGAAGATCGTCTTCAGCGTCCCGTTGTGGTGCTCGGAGGCGATGATGTCCCCGGCGACGAGCGCTGTCACGAGCGGAAACAGCCATACCGACGCGAACAGCAGCAGCACCAGCGGGATCGCGAGGCCCGACTCGCGCACGTACTTGCCGAACGCGACGTCGTTCGGCGAGCCGCTCTGGAGCGAGAGCGCCGTCACGAAGATCAGCGGCACGGCCATCGTCGCGCCCAGGCCGAGGTAGGTGCGCTTCTGCGACACGAGCTTTCGCAGCTCCCACCGGTAGGCGGTCAGGAAGGTCGGCATCAGCTCACGGGCTCCAGCGCCGGCGCCGGCTCCGCCGCCGCGTCGCCGTCGGACTCGGTGAGCTCGAAGAACACCTGCTCGAGCGTCGCCTGCTGCGGCACGAGCGCACGCACGCCCACGTCATGCCGCCCCAGGGCGATCATGAACTGCTCGACGACCGTCTCCTCGCCGCTGAAGCGCAGCTCGTCGCCCTCGACCGCCACGTCGCCCAGGTCGAAGCCGTCGGCCAGCCGCAGCGCCTGCGCCAGATCGGAGGTGCGCAGCCGGTACCAGGTGCCGAGCGACCGCTTGAGCTCGGTGACGGCGCCCTCGTACAGGATGCGGCCGCGGTTGATGATCGCGACGCGGTTGCACAGCTCCTCGACGTCGGTCATCTGGTGGCTCGAGAGCATCACGGTGATCCCCTCCGCCGAGAGCCGGCGCACCAGGATCTTCATGTCGCGCATGCCGGCCGGGTCAAGGCCGGTGTTCGGCTCGTCGAGGAGGAGCAGCTGCGGCCGGCGCAGGAGCGCCGCGGCGATCCCCAGCCGCTGCTTCATGCCGTGCGAGTAGTTGCCCACCTTGTCGCCGCCGCGGTCGGCCAGGTCGACCGTCTCGAGCATCTCGTCCACGAGCGTGCGGGCGTCGCCGCCGTCGTAGGCGGCGCACAGCTCGAGGTTCTTGCGGCCGCTGAGGTAGGGGTAGAACTGGGGTGCCTCGACGAACCCCGCCACTCCCTGCAGGGCGCGGCGGCCGAGGACGACCGGGTCGCGTCCGAAGAGCTGCGCGGTGCCCGAGGTCGGCCGGATCAGGCCGAGCAGCATCCGCAGCGACGTGGTCTTGCCGGCGCCGTTCGGGCCCAGGTACCCGTACACGTCGCCGTGCTCGACGGTCAGGTCGACCTGGTCGACCGCGACCAGGTGCCCGTAGCGCTTCACGAGCCCGCGCGCCTCGACCGGACGGTCGAGGCGCGCGGGCGAAGAGGACTCCGCCGTCATCTCACATCAGCCGATCGCGCGGGCCGCCGCCTCGGCCGCCGCGGGCGGCAGGGATCCGATCACCGTGTAGCGCACTCCGGCGCGATCGAACTGGATCAGGGTGCCGAGGGCCGTGTCGAGCTCGTGTCCGGAGGCGCCGCCGATCGAGACGCCGGGCAGCTGCCGCAGCGGCGAGCTCTTGGCGGACGCGGTCGCCGGCTGCTCGAACACGACCAGCGCGCCCAGGCCGCGGCCGTAGACGGCCATCGCCGCCTGCGAGCCCGACCAGTTGACCAGGCGCACCGACTGGCGCGGCAGCCCGACGACGCTGGCCGGAGCGCTCAGCCTGAACGGCAGCGCCTTCGCCACCGCGGCGGCGCCGGTGACCTCGGGCCGATGTGCGGCGCTCTTCATGCCGACGGGGCGGGCCGGGTGGGCCGGCATGTGCACCTTGACGACCTTCGTCCCGGGCGCGAGCGGCACCGCCAGGTCGGACGCGGGCACCGCGCCGAAGCTGATGTCGGTGACCTCGAGCGACAGCACCGGCGAGGAGTCGGTGCGGCTGTAGACGGCGATCCGAAGCGGCACGCCGTGGGTCGCATCCCAGGCCAGCTGCACCGATCCGAGCAGGCCGCCGCTGTGGCGGGGGGAGACGCGCACGGTGTAGCTGGGCTGCCCGGCGATGTCACCCGCGATGGCTCCGCTCAGGTCGACGTGCTGGGAGAGCTTGGCCAGCGCCCGCTGAATCCTGGCCACGCTCGGAACGGCGTGGTGGGAGCGGTCGCTCGTGCCCGCGTGCTTGTGCCGCGGCACGGTCATCGTGTAGGCCGTCCCCTTCGAGACGTCGTACACCGTCACCTTCGCCCCGTCGAAGCCGATCTCGGTGTCGCCCGCCGAGGACTGCAGCTCCAGCCGGATCTTGCCGCTCCCAGCCCACACACGGCCGGTTGCGCCGGTGATGAGCGGCGAGCTCGAACCGAGTGAGCCTGACGGGATCAGGTGGTCCGTGAACTTCACGCGCGCGGTCACGCCCTGCACCGGCGCGGCGGTCGCGGCGTGGTGAAGTGCCGCGGCGAGCGAGCGCTGGGGAGGCTTGGGGCCGCCGCCGCCCGCGAATGCGACCGCGCTTCCGGCGGCGATCACGATCACGGCGACGATGGCGATGAGGAGTTGGCGGGTGGATGCCCGGCGCAGGATGTTCATGGCTCAGATCCCTTCAGGTTCGTCTGGCCGAGTTGTACCGCCGTCGCCTGAAAGGTGTGTGAGAGCTGGGAGGACGATGCTGAAGCTGGCGCCGTCGATCTCCAGGCGCCCCCCGTGGCGCTCCGCGGTCGCCCGGACGAGCGCCAGCCCCAGGCCGGAGCCGGGGTGCGAGCGCGCATCCTCGCCGCGCCAGAACCTGGTGGTGGCAGCACCGACCAGTTCGGCCGGGATGCCCGCCCCGGCGTCTGAGACCGTCAGGCGTACCTCCGCGCCGGCCCGTGTCACGGACACGTCGACAGGCCCGTCGGCGGGCCCGTGGCGCACCGCGTTGGAGATCAGGTTCTGGAGCGCCCGCTGCAAGGCCTGGCCGTCGCCGCGCACCAGGCCCGGGTCGTCGGTGCGCACGTTGACGCGGCCGCCGCCGGCCGCCTGCGCCAGCCGGTCGAGGCGCACAGGATCCTGTGGCAGGGCGGCGGCGTCCTCGCGCGCCAGGGCGAGCAGCTCGTCGACGAGCCGGCTCAGCCGCTCGGCGTCCTCGCGCAGGTCGGCCAGGGCCTCCGTGTCGGCACCGTGGCGGGCGAGGTACTCGGCGTTTCCGCGTAGCGCCGCCAGCGGGTTTCGCAGCTCGTGCGAGGCGTCGGCGACAAAGCGCCGCTCGCCCTCACGGGCCCGCTCGAGCGCCGCCAGCATCCGGTTCAGCGTGTCCGCCAGCCGGGCCACCTCGTCGGGGGTGCGCTCGCCTCCGCCTGCGGGTAGGCGCAGGGAGGGGTCGCCGCGCCGCTCGATCACCTCGGCCCCGGCCGCGAGCGCGGCCAGCGGGCGCAGCGCCCGGCCGGTGAGCACGAAGGCGATCGGCACCACGAGCAGCGCTGCGGCGAGCGCCGAGGCGATGATCAGCGTGCGCGACTCCCGCAGCGTCGAGTCGATCTCGGCGGTGGTCGAGGCGACGATCACGGCGCCTCCCGACGCCGGGCCGCCCAGCGCGGCCAGCGGCGCGACGTAGAGCCGCAGGTTGCGGCCGCCGAGGCCGGCGTCGCCGTAGCCGCTGCGACCGTGACGGATGGCGGCAGCGACCAGGCTACTCGCGTGCAGGGTGGAGCCGCCGAGCGCCGGCGAGCGGCCCAGGATGCGGCCGCGGTGATCGACCACCTCGACGTCGAGCTGGCGCGGCTCCACCGACGCCTCGAGCACCGTCGGCGAGGTGAGCAGCGCCGGTGCGGTGGCGGCCAGCTGGGCGACCTGGGCGGCGCGGTCGCGCAGGGTCGCGTCGAGCTCGTCGTGCAGGTGGCGGGCCAGGAGCACCTGCACGGCCGCACCGAGCACGACCACCGCGGCCACGATCGAGACGGCCGCGGCGGCGACCACGCGGGTGCGCAGGCGCGGTGCGCGGGTGCCCAGGCGCCCGGTCACCGCCGCAGCACGAAGCCGGTGCCGCGGACGGTGTGGATGACCGGAGGGTCGCCGAGCTTGCGGCGCAGATAGGCGACGTAGCGGTCGACCACGTTCTCGGTGCTCGCCGAGCCGTCGCTCCACACGGTCGTCATCGCCGTGCGCCGCGAGAGCACCTTGCCCGGGCGGCGCAGCAGGAGCTCGAGCAGCTCCGCCTCGCGCTGGGTAAGCTCGATCGTGCGCCCGCCGCGGACGACGATCCGCGCGCCGACGTCGAGCGAGATGTCGGCGAACGCCAGCACCGGGGCCTCGCTCCCCCGGCGCAGGAGCGCGCGCACCCGGGCGAGCAACTCCTCGGTGGCAAACGGCTTCACGAGGTAGTCGTCGGCGCCGGCGTCGAGGCCCGCCACGCGGTCGGACACGCTGTCGCGCGCCGTCAGCATCAGGATCGGCACCGCCAGGCCCTTCGCTCGCAGCCTCCGCGCCACCGCCAGGCCGTCGACGCCCGGCATGACCGCGTCGAGCACGATCGCGTCGGGCGGGTCGCGCTCGATCTCGGCGAGGGCGGCGCCGCCGTCCGCGGCCAGCCTCGTCTCGTAGCCCTCGGCGCCGAGCGTGCGCGCGAGCGTTCGCCGCACGGGGCCGTCGTCGTCCACGATCAGGAGCTTCGCCGTCAGGAGCAGCCTTTCCGATGGCAGGGTACGACGCGCGCGGCCCGCTCGCGTACCATCGCCGCATGCACGACGGGCTGCCGTTCCCGGCCGAGGAGTACCGCGACCGCGCGCGCCGCGTGCGCGAGCGGATGCGGGAGCGCGGCGTCGACGTGCTGTTCGTGACCAGCCCGCCGAACCTGTGCTACCTGACCGGGTTCGAGTCGGTGTGGTACCCGCCGCGCGCGCCGGTCGGCGTGGTGGTGCGCGCCGAGGACGAGCGGCTGGTCTTCCTCGACTACGAGCGCCACGAGACGCTCGTGCGTGAGACGGCCCACTGCGACGACGCGGTGTTCTACCGCTACGAGGACGTTCTCGACACCGTCGCGGCGACGTTCCGCGACCGCGGCTGGCTCGACGGCGCGATCGGCCTCGAGCGCTGGTCGCAGGCGCCGGGGGCGCCGCTCGTCGATGCGCTCGCCGCCCGCCTCGGGGAGCTCGGCGGCCGCGTGGTTGACGGCGATTGGATCGTCGATCGCGTCCGGCTGGTGAAGTCGCCGGCCGAGATCGAGTGCGTGCGCCGGGCGGCGGCGATCGTCGACGCCGCGTTCGCCGACCTCGTGGAGCATGTGCGCCCGGGCCAGACCGAGCTCCAGATCGCCGCCCGGCTCGACAGCGTGATGGCCGACCACGGCGGCGAGGGCGCGGCCATCCACACGATGGTCTCGGCCGGGCCGGGCGTCTGGTGCCGCACGCATGCTCCGCCGTCGCGGCGGCCGGTCGAGGCGGGCGACGTGATGTACGTCGATGCGTGCGGCGTCTACAACCGCTACCACGCCGACCTGTGCCGGACGTTCGCGGTCGGCCGCGACCATCCCGCCGCCCGCGCGATCCTCGAGGTGACGGCGGCGAGCGTCGAGGAGGTGCGCCGGGCGGTGCGGCCCGGCGATCCGCTCGACGCCGCCCAGCGGGCCGCCGAGGACTACGTCTTCGCCCGCTTCCCGCGGGAGCAGGTGTGGTGGGTGGGCGGCTACGCGCTCGGGATCGCGATGCCGCCGAACTGGGTCGGGCATACCTACCTCGCGAACGACGCATTCGAGCAGTTCACCTGGCAGCCAGGCTACGTCACGAACTATGAGAATGTCCTGTTCGACCGCGTTGCCGGCTTCACGGCGAGCTACATGGAGACGCTGCTCATGACCGAGTCCGGCATCGAGGCGCTGTCGAAGTTGCCGCGAACGCTCACGGTGCTTCCGGGGTGACGGCCCGGCCGGCAGAAAGGCTCACCGCGTCGGGCACCTCGTCCGACTCCAGCGAACGCCTCAAGGACTCGACCGTTCGGGCCCGCTCGCCTCTCGCCAACAGGGCCGCAACCGGCTTCATCAGCCGCATGATGCCGAAGAGCTCACCCTCCGCGACGTGATGAACGATCGTCTTGTCCCGGTCCGCGTCGAGGATGTAGACCGGTCGCGCCTCCATCAGGTCGGACCCGAACCAGCGGAGCGTCTCGCGGAAGCCGATCCGCGCCGGTGGCTCGAAGTCGGTCACTTCACCGCGGAACGTGCCCATCCTCGTGGCGTCGAAGTACGCCGTTCCCAGGCCGAGACGGCCGTCGGAGGTTTGTCCGGACCGGCGGAACAAACCCGTGCGGCGCATCCATGTCCTGTACCCATCCACGTCGGCCAAACGGGCGAACACGTCGCCGATGGGTCGGTCGATCGTCGTGCGCGTCTCGTACCGAACGGTGGTGCTGCGTCGCTTCGTCATCTGCTTGATCGCTGCTGTGGTGGACATGAGGAACCTCCTCGCGTAGTTAGCACGATCGTTCGTGCGAAGTCCTTGTCATCGTACGACCGATCGTGCTCTTTTGCAAGCGTGAATCCCGGTAGGCTGCGGGCATGCCCCGAGGCCCCATTCCCGCGGCAGTGCAGAGCTTCCTGGCCCAGCCGAACATCGCCGTCGTCGCGACCATGATGCCGAGCGGCTTCCCGCACACGGCCGCGACCTGGTACGACTGGGAGGACGGTCGCGTCCTGCTGAACATGGACGAGTCGCGGCGGCGGCTCGAGTACATGCGCCTGAACCCGAAGGTGGCGGTCACGGCGATGCAGGAGGACAACTGGAGCATGCAGGTGAGCCTGATGGGCATGGTGGTGTCGATCGAGCCCGATCCCGACATGCGCGACATCGACCGGCTCGCCGTCAAGTACACCGGCGAGCCGTTTCAGCGCCGTGGCCAACACCGCTGGAGCGCCTGGGTCGAGGTCGACACGTGGTACGGGTGGAGCGGCGCCGGCACCTGGCCCCGGGGCGCGGAGTGACCGGCCTCACCCTGGTCGGCCTCGACGAGCCGAGCGAGGTGCGCACGTTCGAGAAGGGCGGGTTCGAGCTCTACCGGGTCGGGCCGATGACCCTCGGCCGGGCGACCTACGAGCCGGGCTGGCGCTGGTCAGAGCATGTCGGCGCCCGCACAGGTGAGGCGTCGTGCCAGGTCGAGCACGTCGGGCTCGTCGTCAGCGGTCAGGCGATGGCGAAGATGGACGACGGCACCGAGAAGGTCATGCGGGCGGGCGAGTTCTTCTACGTCCCGCCCGGCCACGACAGCTGGGTGGTCGGCGACGAACCCTACGTGTCGCTGCACATCATGGGCAGCGAGGGCTACGCGGCGACGGAGTAGCCGTCAGGCCGGGCGGGTGAAGGTGTAGTAGGTCGGCTTGCCGCGCCGGCCCGGCTTGGCAACGACAAGGTCGATGCCGGTGCGCCTCTGCCACCGGCTGGCGCGCACCGCGCCGGTCGCTTCGACAAGCCCATTCCGATCAGGATTCCGGGCGCGATCCAAAGTGCGCCCCCCGCCAGCGCGCTCCCCACCACGGTGGTCGCCGTCACGACCCCGCCGACTGCGACAGTCGCTCTGAGGATGACCACCCCGGCGACCATGAGCGCGGCGGAATGGGCTGCCCAGCGCCTGCCGGCCGGCATCAGTGCAGCGTCGTCGCGTTCCGAGGTCGGCATTTCATAACCGTACGACTCCGGCGGGGCGGGAACAAGGGTGGGGGCGCGCGGCGGCCCGTCCACCTCTCCGCCCTCAGCTTCCCGAGTAGTACGGGTTTCGTACCTCGTCGCGCCGCTTCACCAGTGAGCGCGCGGCGGTCTCGTCGCGGCCCGACACCGCCATGCCCACCGCTTTGCGGGTGGCCTTGCGGGCGGCGTCGCGAACGGCCGTTTCGTCGCCCGCGCCGGGGTCGATCCACACGGCGACGAACACGATCGTCGCGTCGGTCGGCGGCAGCAGATCGTCGGCGACCGCGTCCAGGACGCCCTGGCCGACACCGAGCTGCGTCGCCCCGTACGTGATCTTGGCGTGGCGCTCGCCGGCGATCGTCGCCTTGTTCATCATCACCGTCGGCGGCCAGATCGGCTCGTAGTGATCCTTGTCGGCGCCGACGCAGACGAGGATCGGGCTGTGTCCCTGGCGAGGTGTCGTGAAGGCGGTCATGAGTGCCGCCGCCGTCACGCTGCCGCGCTGGGCGAGGACGACGTTCACATGGCATCCGTCCGGGTCCCGGCCCGACCAGCCCTCGCCGATCGCGCCGTCGATCGTGCGCTCGCTCCCGATCATCCATCCACTCCTTGGCCGCGGTCTCGGTCGGCCCGGGCGGGGTCGTCCGGCCCGGGGGTCGCTGGTAGGCTAGAGCGAGAACATGTCAAGAGGGGCCACGGGGAGGTGGGGATCTCATGGGCGTGACCCAACGACGTGCACGGATGTGCGCGATGGCGGCCGTCGCGGTGGCGGCGGTGGTGGCGGGTGCCTTCGGCGGCGGCAGCGCATCGGCGGCCGCGCCCGGGACGATGGTCGCGTGGGGAAGTGACGCCGACGGGCAGCTCGGAAACGGCGCGAACGGCGGCCACGTCACGGCGGGCGCCGTGGCCGGCCTCGTGAACGTGATCGAGATGGACGGCGGCCGCGAGCACGTGATCGCCCTCCGCGCGAACGGCACCGTGTGGGCGTGGGGGATGAACAACGACGGCCAGGTCGGCGACGGCAGCAAGGTGAACCGCCCCTCGCCGGTGCAGGTACCGGGCCTCACGGGTGTGATCGACGTGGCCACGGGCCACTACTCGAGCCTGGCCCTGAAGAGCAACGGCACCGTGTGGACGTGGGGGCTCAACAACGTCGGCCAGCTCGGCAACGGCACGACCAAGTCGAGCTCGGTGCCCGTGCAGGTGAAGGGGCTCACCGGCGTCGTCGCGATCGCCGGCGCCCGTGACCATTCGCTGGCCGTGAAGGCGAACGGCACCGTGTGGGCGTGGGGCGACAACGAGTTCGGGAACCTCGGCGACGGCACGACCACGAACCGGCTCGTGCCGGTGCAGGTCAAGGGCCTCACGGGCATCGTGTCGGTGGCGGGCGGCCGCGACCACAGCATGGCCGTCGGCAAGAACGGCGGCATCTGGACGTGGGGCTGGAACGCCTACGGCCAGCTCGGCGACGGCACGAAGACCAATCGCACGCTGCCCGTGCGCGTGCCCGGGGTGAACCGGGTGATCCAGGCGGCGGCGGGGGCAAACCACAGCCTCGCGCTGACGTCAAACGGCGTCGTCTGGGCGTGGGGTCAGAACAGCTTCGGCCAGGTCGGCGACGGCACGGGCGTGAGCCGAGTCGGGCCCGTCAGGGTGACGGGGGTCGAGAACGTGATCTCGATCGGCGCCGGCCGGCTGCACTCGCTGGCCGTCGAGGCCAACGGCTCGGTGTGGACGTGGGGCGACAACGACTTCGGCCAGCTCGGGGACGGCGCGAAGACGGACCGCTTGAAGCCCGTCCATATCCCCGGGGTCACCGGCGCGGAGGAGGTGGCGGGCGGACGCGACTACAGCGTCGCGCTCGTGAAGTAGGCCCGCAGCGCGACTAGAGGCCGCAGAGGCGCACGAGCTGCGGCTGCGACGTGCTCGAACCGCCCGCCGCCCAGCCCGTGCCCGCGGGGCCGATCGCAAGCGCCGAGGAGAACCCGAAGCCGGACACACCGCCCAGCAGGGCCCAGCGGCCGCCCACCAGATGGGCGAAGCGGGGTTTGCCGGCAAGCTGGGGGCTCCAGGTCGCCCACACGTCGCCCGGCGAGACGGAGCCGACCTGGGCGAGGTACACGCCCTTCGTGAAGAACTTGTGCCAGGCGGTGCCGGTGAAGTGCTCGGTGATCCCGCCGGTGCCCGACCCGCCGACGGCCCATGCGTTGCCGGCCGCCGGGACGGTCAGGCTGTCGACGGCGCTGTAGCCCGGCATGTGCCGGTACGTCCACGTGCCGCCCGCGAACTGATAGCTCGTGAACGGGCCTACCGCCCAGAGTCGGCCCGTCCCCGGGACGCGGCGCACGTCGCTCAGGAAGATCTCGACCGCCGGGAACGGGTCGAACACCGCGACCGTGCTCCACGTGTGGCCGTCCCAGTGCTCGACGAGCGGGGCGGCCGTCGTCCCGTCCTCGCCGACCGCCCAGACATTGTTTGGCCCGATCGCGGCCACACCGCGCAGGTCGCCCGGGCCGGCGGGCGTGGGCACGACCGTCCAGGTGTGGCCGTCCCAGTGCTCGGCCAGCGTCGCCGACCCGTCGCACGCCCCCGCGGCCTACTTCGTGTACGTGTGCAGCACGAGCGTCGCCCGGGTGGGCGTGATCGCCGTCGCGCCGGTGTCGAAGAGGATTCGCAGCGGCGAGCCCGCCGGGGTGAGCCGGCCCTGGTAGCGGGTCGTCGTGAAGTGGTAGGTGTGGCGCTCCCAGGTGCACGTGTGCCCGGAGGAGACGTGGGCCGTGCCGCTCGATGTGAACCGGGCTCGCCCGCCCATGAACTGGACGCCCGCGGTGCGCACGTCGGCCCTGACGCCGCCGCCGGCCGTGCGCACCGGCGCGGGCAGGTTCGTGCCCCGGCCGACGCCGACCGCCAGGTGGCTGACCCCGGCGGGGCCGAACGGGTTGGACTCGGTCAGCCCGAACTCGGTCACGCGGCTGCCGCCGAAGCCGAGCTCGCCGAGCCAGACCGACGTGAGCGTCGACTGCTGGATCGTCTCGCGGCCGCCGCACGGCTGGTGGAACACCGGCCGCCGCGCGGCCACCGCGACGAAGGTCGCGCAGCCGGGATCGTGGACGACCGTCGCGGTTGCGGGCACGGTCGTGATCGTGCCGAAGAACGGCGTCGTGCCCGTGGCGATCGCAAACGTCGTCGCCGAGAGCGTCCCGTTGGCGATCTGGAACGTGCCCCGGCCGCCGCCGACGAGCGCGCAGGGACTCTGCTCGACCGCCCCGACAGTGTGAAAGCGCAGGTCGACGGCGCTCGGGGCGATGCTCGTGCCCGTCCGCACCCGCGCGCTCGTGACCGCCGCGTTGGCGGTGAGGTGCAGCCCGCCGATCGGCGCGTAGCCGTACACGTGCTCCTGCTCTCCGGTGAGCCTGCCCGCGGCGGACGTCACCCGGTCGAGGTCGACCGCAAGCTCCGGCGGCTGGTCGAGGGCGGCGGGCAGGTTGTCGACGCTCAGGCTCATCCGGTAGCTGACGCCGGCCACCGTCACGATCGCCGGGTCGGTGAACAGCGAGAGTGAGGCGAGGCTGGGCGCGCCGGCTCCCGGCAGGAGCGCGGCCATGCGATGCAGCAGCCCGCCCTTCGGCGCCATCGTGGCCAGCATCCGCGGCGTGAACATCGGCGTCCGCGGTCCGGCGGCCGCGGCCGGAGCGGCGGACGCTGCGAGCGCAGCGCCGGCAACGGCCAGCGCCGCGGCGCCGCGTAGAAAGCCCATCCCTGGCATGTCCGCCTCCCGGTCGCTGTCACTCCGACTGTACGAGCGCGGTGCGCAAATGCAACGGCGGCAGGTCAGACGTCAACGGCGGCGGCCACCGGCTCGGGGCTGAGATCCTCGAAGCGGTCGATGTGGCGCAGCTGGGGGAACCGCCAGGCCCACACGACCGCGACGGCGATGGATGCGACTCCGCCCAGGACGACGGCCGGGACAGCGCCGATGAGCGCCGCCGCCGCGCCCGACTCGAACGCGCCCAGCTCGTTGGACGCGCCGATGAAGACCCGCTCGACCGCGCTCACCCGGCCGCGCAGCGCCGGAGGGGTGAGGAGCGGCGAGAGCGTGCTGCGCACGACCATGCTGATCATGTCGGCCCCGGCCAGGGCGGCCAGCGCGAACAGCGAGAGCACGAAGTTGCGCGACAGGCCGAACACGATCGTGAAGGCGCCGAAGAGCGCGACCACCGTGAACAGCGTCCCGCCCACGTGCCGCCGCAGGGGCCGCGCCGAGATGAACGCGCCGACGACGACGGCTCCGACACCCGGGGCGGCGCGCAGGATCCCGTTGCCGGTGGCGCCGACGTGCAGGATGTCGCGGGCGAACACGGGCAGGAGCGCCGTCGCGCCGCCGAAGAGCACCGCCATCAGGTCGAGCGAGATCGCGCCCAGGAGCGGCCGGCTGCGGAAGATCAGGCGCACGCCCTCGAGCACGTCGGCCAGCCGCGGCTCGTGTTCGCCGACGTGCGCCAGCCCGATCCGGCGCGGCACGAGCGGCAGCAGCGCAGCCGCCGCGGCGGCGAAGGCGGCGGCGAAGAGATACGGCGCCGGCGCGCCGATCGACTGGGTGACGCCGCCCAGGGCCGGCCCGAGCACCATCGCGGCCTGGCCCGCCGAGGTGACGAGCGCAAATGTCTGCGCCAGGTCGGGAGCCTCGATGCCGGCGGCGAGCAGGGGGCCGAGGGCGGGGCCGGTGAACGCGTTTCCGACGCCCCAGCCGAAGGCGAGCACGTAGAGCGGCCAGACGGCCGTGTCGCCCGCCGCGGCGTCGAGCGCGAGCGCGACGGCGATCGCGGCCGCCCACACGAGCCCCGCGCCCGCGACCACGCGCCGGTCGTGACGGTCGATCACATGGCCGGCGGGCAGCGCCAGGAGCACCGCCGGGATGAACTCGGCCAGCCCGAGCAGGCCGAGCACGAGCGGGTCCTGCTGGCGGCTGTAGGCCTGCCAGCCGAGCGCGGTCGCGGTCGCCCCGAGCGCGAGGCTCGTGAGCACCTCGACGAGCACCATGACGGTGACGATGCGGTGTTCCTGCCGGAGCATGCCGGGGCACTCTACGGCGCTCTGAGAACCGTTTCACAATGAGCTTCGTCGTGAGGCGCACGCCGCGTGGGACGCACCCGCAGCCGGCGCGAACCAGCCGCAACAGGAGCTCATTGTGAAACGGGTTCTAAGGTGGGCACAATGCAGCTGCATCTGGACGATGCCGGCGACGGCACGCGTGTGCTCAGCCTCTACGACGGAGGGCTCACCGCTGTCCCCGGCTGGGTGTGGGAGCGCACGGGGCTCGAGTCGCTCAACCTGTCGCAGAACCGGATCGCGGCCGTGCCGGAGCGGATCGGCGAGCTCGGCCGCCTGCGCATGCTCGACCTGGGCCACAACCGCCTGCGCGAGCTGCCGGCCGCGCTCGGCCGGCTGGAACGGCTCGAGTACCTGTACGTCGGCGCAAACCCGCTGCAGGAGCTGCCCGCCGGCGTCCTGGCCGGCCTCGGCGGCCTGCGCCACCTGAGCGTCGCCGGCACGGGGCTCGCGACGCTGCCGGCCGCGATCGGCGGGCTGGGCGGGCTGCTCGAGCTCTCGCTGCGCTCAAACGCGGTCACCGTGCTGCCCGAGTCGATGCGGGAGCTCGCCGCCCTGCGCACCCTCGACCTGCGCTCAAACGGGCTCGAGGCGCTGCCCGGCTGGCTGGCGGAGCTGCCGGCGCTCGAGCGCCTCGACCTGCGCTGGAACCGGCTCGCAGATTCAGACCCGGTCGCGGCGGCGCTGGCCGCGGGCGGCTGCCGCGTGCTGATCTAGTGGATCGTCAGGCAACGTTTGCCGCTCTCGCAGCCTGCGTAGATCGCAGGCTGCTCGCGAAACCTGTCAAGGCTTGCGCCTTGACAGGCCGGCGGCTGCAACCCGTCGCATTGCTGCGTCCTCGGTCGCCCCGATATTCCCGATACCGGGGCTCCCTGCGTCCTTGCACCGCTCGGGTTTCGCTCGCCGTCGACACCAACAACGTTGCCTGACGACCCACTAGGTCGGCGGGACCACGCGGGGGGCGAGCACCGCGGCGATCTCGTCGAGCACGGCCGGGTCCTCGATCGTCGAGGGCACCGCGACCTCGCGACCCTCGGCGAGGGCGCGCATCGTCGCGCGCAGGATCTTGCCCGAGCGCGTCTTCGGCAGCCGCTGCACGATGCGCGAGTCGCGGAAGTACGCCACCGCGCCGACCTGGTCGCGCACCATCGCCACGAGCTCGGCCCGCAGCTCGTCCGGGTCGCGCACCGCGCCCGCCTTCAGCACGACGAGCCCGAGCGGGACATGCCCGCGCAGCTCGTCGGGGATCGCGAACACGGCGCACTCCGCCACGTCGGGGTGCGCCGCGACCGCCTCCTCGATCGCGCCGGTAGAGAGCCGGTGGCCGGCGACGTTGATCACGTCGTCGATCCGCCCCATCACGAACAGGTAGCCGTCGGCGTCGATCATGCCGCCGTCGCCGGTCGTGTAGTGGCCGGGGAACGCGGACAGGTAGCTCGTCCTGAACCGCGCGTCGTCGCCCCAGAGCGTCGGCAGCGTCCCCGGCGGCAGCGGCAGCCGGATCGCGATCGCGCCCTCCTCGCCCGGGCCGGCGACCGAGCCGTCGCCGCGCATGATGCGCACGTCGTAGCCGGGCACGGCCCGCGTGGGCGAGCCGGGCTTGACGGGCAGGCGCTCGATCCCCAGGCAGTTGGCCGCGATCGGCCAGCCGGTCTCGGTCTGCCACCAGTGGTCGATCACCGGCCGGTCGCCGAGCATGCGCGTCGCCCACAGGTAGGTGTCGGGGTCGAGCCGCTCGCCGGCGAGGAAGAGCGACTCGAACCGGCCGAGGTCGTGGCGGCCGACGTGCTCGCCCTCCGGGTCCTCCTTGCGGATGGCGCGGATCGCCGTCGGCGCGGTGAACAGGGTGCGCACGCCGTGGTCTGCGATCACGCGCCAGAAGGCCCCGGGGTCGGGCGTGCCGACCGGCTTGCCCTCGTACATGACGGTCGTGCACCCCGCGAGCAGCGGCGCGTAGACGATGTAGGAGTGGCCGACCACCCAGCCGACGTCCGAGGCGGCCCAGAAGACGTCGCCGGGGCCGGCGGCATAGACATTGGCCATGCTCCACTGCAGCGCCACGGCGTGGCCGCCGTTGTCGCGGACGACGCCCTTCGGGCGGCCGGTCGTGCCCGACGTGTAGAGGATGTAGAGCGGGTCGGTCGCGGCCACCGGCACCGGGTCGGCCAGCGCGGCGGCGGCCACCTGCTCGGCCCAGTCGAGGTCGCGGCCGGCGGCCATGGCCGCCTCGGCCTGGGGCCGCTGGAGCACGACCACGTGGCGCGGCCGGTGCTCGGCCAGGTCGAGCGCGCGGTCGAGCAGCGGCTTGTAGGCGATCACCCGCGCGCCCTCGATCCCGCACGACGCCGACAGCACGAGCACCGGGCGGGCGTCGTCGATGCGCACCGCCAGCTCGTGGGCCGCGAAGCCGCCGAACACCACCGAGTGGATGGCCCCGATGCGGGCGCAGGCGAGCATCGCGATCGCCGCCTCGGGCACCATCGGCATGTAGATCACGACCCGGTCGCCGCGGCCGGCGCCGAGCGCGGCCAGCATCCCCGCCGTGCGCGCGACCTCGTCGCGCAGCTCTGCGTACGAGAACCGGCGCACGGTGCCGGTGACCGGGCTGTCGTGGATCAGCGCGAGGCGGTCGCCGTGGCCCGCCGCGACGTGGCGGTCGAGCGCGTTCTCGCACGTGTTCAGGACGCCGCCGGTGAACCACCGGTACATGGGCGCCGCGGTGCGGTCGAGCACCTGCTCGGGACGGCTGCGCCACGTGATCGCCTCGGCCGCCTCGCCCCAGAAGGCGTCCGGCTCCTCGAGGCTGCGAAGGTGGAGAGCTGCCGTTCGGTCACTCACCGGGCCGCGAGTGTATCAGCGGCCGGATCGATGCAATTTGCTGGAAATACCCCCCAGTGGGCGGAGGCCGCGTACGCCGATTCGGGGAGGGTCCGCGTCCGTTCCCCGATCTAGCATCCCGACACGGTGAGCCGCACGCCGACAGACGACGCCATCGCAGCGCAGGCGGCCCACGGGCCGGTCGTGTCCGTGCGCCGGCTGACGGCCACGACCGACGGCGTCCCCGCAGACGGCGGCCCGATCCGCCTGCTGCTGATCGAGGCCGACGAGGTCGCCTCCCGGCAGCTGCGGCGCCAGCTCCGCGGGAGCGGGTCAGCGTTCGAGGTGGCGACGGTCGAGCGGCTCGATACGGCCCTCGCCCACCTCGCGACGACCGCGACCGATGCCGTCCTCGTCGATCTCGCGCTGCCCGAGAGCGGCGGGCTCGACACGCTCACCGCGCTGCGGGCCGGCGCCGCCGACCTGCCGATCCTCGTATTGGCCGGCAGCGACGACGAGGAGCTCGCGCTGCGCGCCCTCGGCGTGGGCGCGAGCGACTACCTGCTGAAGGGCCGCGTCACCGGCGATCTGGTCGCCCGCGCGGTGCAGTACGCCATCGAGCGCGAGCGTCTGCTCGTGGCCGAGCGCGAGAGCCGGCGGGACGCCGAGGCCGCGCGTGACGACGCGCTTCAGACCCAGCGCGCGCTCGAGACGAGCGAGAAGCGCCGGCGCGCGCTGCTCGGGTCGATGCTGCGCGCAGAGGAGGCCGAGCGCCAGCGGATCGCGGTCGAGCTGCACGACGACACCATCCAGGTGATGGTGGCGGCGCTCGTCGGCATGGATGCGTGCCAGGCGACCATCGACAGGGACGACCCCGGCGGCGCGCTCGAGAGCATGGCCCGGGCGCGGGCGACGCTCGCCGAGGCGGTCGATCGCGTGCGCCGGATGAGCTTCGAGCTGCGCCCGCCCTTGCTCGACGCGCAGGGGCTCGGCTCGGCCGCGTCTGACCTCGTCGACGAGGTCGCCGCCGAGTGCGGGCTCGAGACGCAGGTCGACATCAAGCTGCGCCGGTATGCGCCCGAGATCGAGATCCTGGCCTACCGGACGCTGCGCGAGCTGATCGCAAACGTGCGCAAGCACGCGCGGGCGCAGCACCTGAAGCTGCGCATGCACGAGCAGGCGACGACGATCGTGTGCGTGCTCACCGACGACGGAGTGGGGTTCGACTCGCGCCGGTTCGAGCTGCCCACCGGCCGGCGGGGGATGCGGCTGCACCTCGGCCTCGATGCGACCATCGAGCGTGTCCGCATCGCCGGCGGCACGTTCGCGATCGACTCGGGCACAGGCGGCGGCACGAGCGTGCGGTTCACGGTGCCCATCCACCGCCAGGGAGACGTGCGAGCGGGTTAGGGAGCTGCGATTGTTGGAGTGAGGTTGGGGCCGGGTTGCGGCCCGCGCCCGGGCACTTAGGCTTGGGGCAGCCCGAGGCAGGGCGCTGTACGTCGTTCGACATGTGGGAGGGGCCATGCGGAGACTGTCCGCGCGCGTGATCGTGTGTGCGTTTACCCTGGCGGCGCTGGCCGGGCCGGCGAGTGCGCTGGCGGTGCCCGCGGCCGCCCCGTCGAGCGCGCCGCTCGCAACCTGGCAGGCCCAGGGCCGCGTCAGCGCCCTCGCGATCTCAAACGGCGTCGTCTACCTCGGCGGGTCGTTCACATCGCTGATCTCACACGGATCGCCGCGCAAGACAGTCACCCGCAACCACCTGGCTGCGATCAACGAGGCGACCGGCGTCCCGACCGCCTGGAACCCGAACGTGAACGGCGCCGTGCATTCGATCAAGGTGATCGGCAAGCGCGTCTATGTGGGCGGCAGCTTCACCAGGATCGGTGGCACGGCGGTGCGCAATCTGGCGGCCGTCGGCCGGGGCGGCGGCCGGGTGGTCGCGGGCTTCCACGCGTCCGCCAACGGCGAGGTCGACGCGCTGGCCGCCTCCACGACGAAGCTCTATGTCGGCGGCACATTCTCGCGAGTCGACGGGCTGGCGCACAGCAACCTGGGCGCCGTCGCCCTGGGTACCGGGGCCATCGCCGGCGCCTGGGCGGCCCGCTCCAACGGCGCCGTCCACACGCTGCTCGTCGGCACCGGGTCGGGCCGTGTCTACGTCGGCGGCCACTTCTCGGCGGTCGACGGGGCCGCCCGGCCCTTCCTGGCCGCCGTGGGCGCGAAGCGCGGCTCGGTGTTCGGCTGGGCCAGCCCGCCGCTCGGCCAGGTGTGGGCGCTCGCGCTCAGCCCCGCCGGGCCGCTGTACGTCGGCGTCGGCGGACACCAGGGTGGCCAGCTCGACTCCTATCAGCCGTTGACGGGGAGCCTGCGCTGGCATCGGTTCGCCGACGGCGACGTGCAGACGGTCAGCGTCGCCGGCGCGACGATCCTCGCAGGCGGCCACTTCCTGAACGTCTGCTCCACGAACACGGGCGGCGGCAACCCGTGGGTGTGCACCGTGCCGCTGCAGCGGGAACGCTTCTTTGCGACCAACGCGAGCGGTGCCGTGCAGTCGTGGAACCCCGGCGGCAACAGCCTCTACGGAGTGTGGGCCCTGCGCAGCGACGCCGGGCACATCGTGGCCGGCGGCGACTTCACCGTCGTGAACGGGTCACACCAGGCCCGCTACGCCGAGTTCCTGCGCTAGATGATTGATTCCACGCCGCCGTGATGTCCAAGGTGCAAGCCGGAACGGCTTGCACCGGTCTGTGGGTACCTGCGATCACGCAGGTACCCACTGGGCGAGAACCGAGCGGGGCAAGGACGCAGGGAGCGTTCATACTGGGTCAAGTATGGGCGCGACCGAGAAGCGTTCAAGGGCCTTGCCCTTGAACGCGGTCTGAGGCATCTGCGATTGCGCAGATGCCGAAGCGCCCCGCGACGGTTCGCAGCCGCAGCCCCACCAGGCAACGCAGAACGACGACCGACACACGTCCAGGCGCGCGGTGGCATGGAATCAATCATCTAGTCCTCCCGCACGACCTCATCCAGCAGGTGCTCGAAGTCGGGGCCGTCGAACTCGGCCACGGCGCGGTCGTACTTCTCCATGCCCCACTCCCAGAAGTCGAAGTCGATGTCGGACACGCCGTCCTGGATCGAGGCCCAGAGCGTCCAGCCGTACTTCGACATGAGGCCCCACAGCCGCGCCCGCGCGATCCGGTTGCGCAGCCTCGCGCCGTAGTAGTGGGTGACGAGCTCGTCCAGCTGGTCGAGCGAGAGGTTCGACTCGCTCCAGACGTTGCCGAGCTCGAAGCAGGCGTCGTTCTGGCCTGAGTACTCGTAGTCGATCAGGCGGAACTCGCCGGCGCCCGTGTCGATGAAGTTCTCGGCCAGGAGGTCGTTGTTGCAAGGCACGGCCGGCTCGGCCCGCACGGCCATCGCCCGCTCCATCCGCCGCACCTGCGGCTGGAAGTCGAGGTAGCGGCCGGGCAGGCGGAAGCCGCGCTCCTGGACCAGCTCGAGGTAGCGGCGCTGGATCAGGAACATGTTGAAGTTGTCCCGGAACGGCGCGGCGGAGTGGAGCCGCTTGCACGCCCGCGCCACCATCGCGAGCTTGTCCCCGCGGCGCAGGTCGTCGGCGCTCTGGGTGGTGCCCTCGATGAACTCGAGCACGAGCAGGGAATGGTCGGGGACGTAGTCGATGACCCGCGCGCCGACGCCCGCCGCGGCCGCCGAGACGCTGTTTCGGTACTCGTTCTCGCGGTCGATCGCGAGCATCCCCGAGTCCTTCGCCGAGACGCGCATCACGAACGCCCCGGCGGGGGTGACCACCTTGTAGTTCGTGTTCGTGAGCCCGCCGGCGAGCTCGGCCACCGTCCGTTCGCCGCGCAGCGCCGGAACCAGGTCGAGCAGCTGCGCCAGGGCCGGGTCTTCGGACACGCCTCCTCCTGGGGCCGGGGTCGGGCCGACCACTATAAGCGATCGGCCCGGACGCGAGGCCGCTCAGGACGCGATGCTGAGCGCCCCGACGGGGCAGGTGTCGCACAGCTCACGTGCGCGCGTCTCCTCGATCGGGTCGATCAGCATGTGGGCGCATCCCTGGTCGATCTCGACGGCCTCGGGGTCGAGGCCGACG
Source organism: uncultured Actinomycetes bacterium (assembly GCA_963813245.1). Lineage (GTDB taxonomy): Bacteria > Actinomycetota > Thermoleophilia > Gaiellales > JAICJC01 > JAICJC01. Next base: position 8,563 of record CAWEYE010000012.1, on the reverse strand, counting down.
CACTCGCCGGAGCCGATGCAGATGTCGGTGTCGACGACGACGTGAACGGGCATGGTGGTTCTCCTTTTTGGTGTCGTTCAGGCGGCTGTCGCCACCAGCTTGCGCGCATCGCCGAGGCGTGTCGGCGCGTCCATCAGGAGCACGCACGCCGGCATGCCGTGCTCGTCGCGCCCGATGATCAGATCGTCCTCCTCGGCCCACTCGACGGCCGCGGCGGCGAGGCCGACCTGCTGGATCCGCAGCGGGCCGATGTCGCTGAAGAAGTACGGATCGCGTACGTAGGGGGCGCGCGAGCCGGCGATCGAGCCCGCCACCTGCCGTCCGCTCCAGAGCGCGTGGTCCCAGTGCGGGATCGCCAGCCGGCCGAAGCGCGGGTGGGGGAACGACACGCAGTCGCCGCAGGCCCACAGGTCGTCGTGGCCGGCGACCCGCAGCGTCTCGTCGGCGGCCAGCGCGAGCGGCGGCGGCGCCGCGTCCGCGAGCTCGGGCGGTAGGCTGGAGCGGAACCCGGCCGCCGAGACGACGACCTCGGCGCGCAGGTCTCCGTGTGTCTGGGTGTGCACGACCCATCCGCCGGGCGCGTGCTCGGCCGCCTCGATCCGGCACTCGCCCAGGAAGTCGACCCCCAGCGCTGCGAGCGTGGCCGCAGCCGCGTCCGAGACGATTGGCAGGAACCGGGCCAGCGGCCGGTCGACCATGTCGAGGAGCGTGACGTGGTGGACGGCCGCCAGGGTCGCCGCGGTCTCGGTGCCGATCAGGCCGGCGCCGATCACGATCACCCGCCGCCCCGGTTGACGCAGCCGCTCCACCAGCGTGACGAGGCCGGCGCCCGTGGCGTTCTCATCGCAGCCGGCGAGCCCCGGCACGGGCGGCCGCGGATACCGCAGCCCCGTTGCCCAGACGAGCCGCGGCGCCTCGACGACGAACGGCTCGCCGCCGCCGGCCGGGGCCACGGTCAGTCGCCGCGCCGCCAGATCGAGCCCCGTCACAAGGCCGTCGATATGGGCGATCCCGCGCTGCGCCAGGACATCCGCCGTTGCGAGCACCGGCAGGCGCCCCGTCGCGAGCGCTCGCTTGGAGAGGGGCGGGCGGTCGTGGGGCAGGCCGGGGCCGATCATCGTCACCGGCGCACCCGAGCCGGCGAGCTGCGCGGCGCACGCGAAGCCGGAGACGCCGTTGCCGACGATGACGACCGGATCGGTCACGGCACGCTCGAACGCTGAGGCCAGGCCATACCTGGATTGGAGCGTGTTTGCCGGGCCGCCGCATCGGTGGATCCGCCGAACTCCGGCGCGCTGTAGTGCGTACAAGCCCGAACCGACGATGGGGGGTCTCGCCGATGCGGCGGGGCTGCCGCGACGGCATGATCGGGGTGCGGGTGGGGTGAAGGGAGTTTGGGATGGCGGTGGCGAATGGAGCAAGCCCTCACTCGGCCGAGCCGAGCCGCAGGCAGCTGATCGCGCTCGCGCTCGCCCTCACCGCGACCGTCCTCACCGGCGGCGCCGCGATCGCCGGGCTGACGCGCTCGCCCGCGCCCGCGCCGGCCGTGCCCTCGATCCAGCAGGTGCAACCCACGACCACCGTGCCGGCGACGACGCAGCAGGTGGAGCCAGGAGGCTGAGATGCGAACCGTTTGGGTAACCGTGCTTTCGGTGTGGGCGCTCTTCGCGGTCGTCGCGGTGCTCGCGTGGACGCGCCAGCAGCCCGCGCCCGCCGCCGCGCCCCAGGTCGTGGTCGTCAAGGGCAAGAACGGCACCAGCAACCTCGTCGTCCAGAACACCGCGCCGCAGGCGACCACCCGCACATCGCCGGTGGGCGCCGGATGACCGTTCTCGCCACCGGCGTCCCGATCGCATGGCTGGTGGCGCGGGCCGCCGGCCTGGTCGCGTTCGGCCTGCTCACGATCGCGGTTACGCTCGGCCTGCTCCTGAGTACGCGCGTGCTCGGGCCGAAGCGGGGCAAGGCCCTGCTCGAGTGGCACCGCACGCTGATCTGGGCGGGCCTGGCGATGGTGGCGCTGCACGGCCTCGCGCTCCTGTTCGACCCGACGCTGCACTTCGGGTTCCTCGCCGTGCTCGTGCCGGGCGCGGCTCCGTGGCGGCCGGTGTCGGTCGCGGCGGGAGTCGTCACGGCCTGGCTGATGCTCGTGCTCGCGACCTCCTTCAAAGCCCGCCGCCGCATCGGCCAGAGGCGCTGGCGGCAGCTGCACTACGCGAGCTTCGGAGCCTTCTCGCTCGGGCTCTGGCACGCGCTCACGACGGGCAGCGACCTGGTCGGCACGCGCGGGCTCGTCTTCGCCGCGGTCGTGCTCTTGCCGGTTCTGTGGCTGACGTTCCTGCGCATCCTGACCCCGCGACCGGCGCCGAAGTCGCGCCGGGAGCCCGTGCCGCCCGCGGCGCCCGCGCGGGACGAGCCGTCGCGTCCGACCCCGGTGGCCGTGTGATGGCGGGCCGGCTCGAGACGCTCCCGTTCCGCGCGATGGGGACAGCATGCGCGGTCTCGGTGACGATGAGCGGCGAGGAATGGCTCCCCGCACGGCGGGCAATGAACGCGGGCCGCGCCGAGGTGGTGGCCTGCGAGCTGGCGCTCTCGAGGTTCGACGGCCAGAGCGACCTGAGTCGGCTGAACAGCCTAAACGGCGAGTGGGTTCCGGTCGACGAACGCCTCGTCTCGGCGCTCGAGGCGGCCCTTTTGGCGCGCGAGGCGACGGGCGGGCGATTCGACCCCACCATTCTGCCGGCGCTCGTCGCTGCCGGCTACGACCGCTCGTTCGAGCAGGTGACGCCGCGTGCCCCGCGGGTCGTGCGCTCGTGGCGGGCCGGAGCCGCCATCGAGATCGACAGCGAACGCCGGTGCGTTCGGATCGAGGCGGGCGCGGCGGTCGACCTGGGCGGGATCGGCAAGGGCTTCTCGGCCGACCGGGCGCTGCGGGCGATGCGTGCGGCATGGCCGCAGCTCCGCGGCGGGCTGGTGGATCTCGGCGGTGACATCGCGGTGTGGGGCGACTCACCCGACGGCGGCCGCTGGCGGGTGGGGATCGCGGATCCGCGGGAGCCGGGCGCGAGCCTCGGAGTGCTGCGGATCGCCGCGGGCGGTGTCGCCACATCGGGCCGCGACCAGCGCCGGTTCGGCCTGCGAAACGAGCTCCACCATCTGATCGACCCGACCACCGGAGTGCCCGCCCGGGGCGGCCCGCTGGCCGTCACCGTGGTCGCCGCCGACGCGGCCGCGGCCGAGGCGCACGCGACGGCCCTCGCGGTCACCGCGGCGCGGGCGGCCCGCGCCTATGTCGCGGAGCGGCCCGGGCTGGGAGCCCTGGTGGTTCCGGAGACGGGCGAGCCGGTTCTGGCCGGCGGGCTCGAGTTTGCCGCGCACCGCCCACGGGTGCGCGTGACGCTTCCGACGACATGAGGAGGAATCTGATGGGCGCGACCATTCCAGATGCGCGACGAGAACACCGGCAGCGTCGCGGCGGTATCGCCCTGATCGGCGCGGCGGCGGTCATGGCGCTGCTTGCGGCTGCCGGGTGTGGCGGCTCAAGCGGTGGCGGCGGCTCCGGCAAGGAGTCGGCGCCCGCGTTCGTCCAGCGGATCACGACCGAGTTCTCGCGCGGCCAGGCCGGGCGGCTGTGGGACGAGCTCGCCCCGGCCGACCAGGCGATCGTGACCCGGGCGCGCTACACGAGCTGCCAGGGCAACGAGGGCTTCACCCTGCGGTCGGTCAAGGTGCTCGACTCCTACTCGGAGCCCGTCGACGTGGACGGATCGTCGGAGCACTCCGACGCGGTGACGCTGCAGGTGACGTCGGACACCGGCGTGACCACGGCCACGATCCACGCCGTTCCCAGCGGCGGCGGGTGGCACTGGATCCTGTCCTCGGCCGACAGGGCCGCGTTCGTCGCCGGCAAGTGCCCATGAGCCGCCGCTGACGCGGCCTCTATAGTCAGCGCCCAATGCAGCAGCAACGGGCAAACGTGGTCGTGATCGGCGGAGGCATCACGGGCTGCAGCGTCGCCTACCACCTGGCCGCGGCCGGCCTGCGCGACGTGCTCCTGGTCGAGAAGGACGAGCTCACGAGCGGCTCGACCTGCCACGCCGCCGGCCTCGTCACCCAGTTCAACCCGTCGCCGACCATGATGGGCTTTCGCCGCTACAGCGTCGAGCTCTACAACCGGCTGGGCGTGTTCGAGGCCATCGGCAGCCTGCGCATCGCCTCGACGCCGGAGAGCCTGGTGGAGCTGCGGCGGGGAGCGAGCCGGGCGCGCGGCATCGGCCTCGACGTCGAGGTGATCGGCCCGGCCGAGGCGCTCGCGCTCATGCCGGCGGCGTCGCCGGAGTCGCTGCACGGTGCCGTCTGGATCGGCGGCGACGGCTGCGTCGACCCGCACACCGCGACCTATGCGCTCGCAAACGCCGCGCGCGACCTCGGCGCCGGCATCGTCACCCACACGCGTGTGACCGGGATCGAGCTCGGGCCCGGCCGGCGGGTGCAGGCGGTCGTCACCGAGGGCGGCCGGATCGAGACGGAGCTCGTCGTGAACGCCTGCGGGATGTGGGCGCCGCAGGTGGCGGCGATGGTGGGCGCGTTCGCGCCGTCCGTCCCGGTCGACCACCAGCACATCGCTCTGCACGCCGTCCCGGGTCACGAGCTCGACCGCGAGATGCCCTGCTTCCGCGACACCGACAACCTCGTCTACGGCCGGTCCGAGGCCGGCGGCGTGCTCTTCGGCGGCTACGAGCCGAATCCCGTCGCCCGCTGGGTCGACGGGGTGCCCTGGGATCACGCCGGGCGCACCCTGCCCGCCGACCACGAGCGCTTCGCCCAGCTGATGGAGGGGGCGGCGCGGCGCTTCCCGTTCCTCGACGACGCCGGCGTGGTCGCGCTCGTATGCCATCCCGACGCCATGACCCCCGACGGCAACCCGCTGCTCGGGCCGATGCCCGGGGTGCCCGGCTTCTGGATGGCCGCGGGCCTGTCGCTGAACGGCTTCGGCGGCGCCGGCGGGATCGGCAAGACCATCGCCGAGTGGATCACCGCGGGCGAGACCGAGCTCGACGTGCACGGCTACCGGGCGTGGCGCTTCGGCGCCGCCCACCGGCATCCGGACGCCCTGGAGGCGGCGGGCCGCGAGACGTACAAGTACTACTACCGCCTGCGCTATCCGCTCGACACGGCCGAGTGGGGCCGGCCCGGCCGCGTCTCGCCGCTGCACGGCCGCACGCAGGACCTGGGGGCGGTGTTCGGCTGCAAGAACGGCTGGGAGCGGCCCGACTTCTACCGGCCCGGGCGGCCGTGGCGGCGGGCGGGCGCCGACCAGCGCGAGTACGGCTGGACGCGGCCGCCCGAGTTCGAGCGCTTGGCCGCCGAGCACACCGCCTTCCGGGAGCGGGTCGGGATCATCGACATGACCTCGTTCGGCAAGATCGAGGTCGAGGGGCCCGCTGCCGCCGCTCTGCTCGACCGCGTCTGCGTGAACCGGGTCGACCGGCCGCCCGGAAGCGTCGTCTACACGCAGTGGTGCGACCGCCGCGGCGGCATCGTCGCCGACGTCACCGTCACCCGCCTGGCCGACGAGCGCTTCCGCGTCGTGACGGGCGCGGGCGTCGTCGACTCCGACCTCGGCTGGCTGCGCCTGGCCCGCCGCGACGGCGAGGCCGTCTCGCTGCGCGAGTGCAGCGACGAGCTCGCCGTGATCGGGATATGGGGGCCGCGCGCCCGCGAGGTGCTTGCGGCCGTCACGGCCGACGACGTGGGCGCCGCGGCGCTGCCGTTCCGGGCGGCCACGACGATCGCGGTCGGCCCGGCTCCCGTGCTGGCCCAGCGGATCACCTACGTCGGCGAGCTGGGCTACGAGCTCTACGTCGCCCCCGAGTGGGCGGTGCAGGTGTGGGACGCGCTGCTTGGGGCCGGCGCGGCGCACGGCATCGAGCCGGGCGGCTACCGCGTGCTCGAGTCGCTGCGGATGGAGAAGGGCTACCGCTACATGGGCACCGACATCTCGGCGGGCGACACGCCGTACGAGGCCGGCCTGGGCTTCTGCGTCGCGCTCGACAAGGGCGACTTCATCGGCCGCGAGGCGCTCGCGGCCGCGGCTGAGCTCGGTGTTGAGCGGGCGCTGCGAACGCTCGTGGTCGGCGGCGAGGAGTACCTGCCGCTGTACGGGGGCGAGGCGGTGCGGCTGGGCGGGCGCACCGCCGGGCGCGTGCGCAGCTGCGCCTACGGCCACACGGTGCGCCGCAACATCGCCTACGCCTACCTCCCGGCGGACGCCGGCCCGGGCACGCCGCTCGAGGTCGAGGTGCTCGGGGAGCCGGTCGCGGCCGAGGTGGCCGCCGACGTGCTCTACGACCCCGCCCACGAGCGGGTGCGCGACCATGAGGCCGCATGACGGACTACGTGGTCAAGCCGCTCGACACGAGTACCTGGGATCCGTACGCGCGTCTCGTCGAGCGACACAACGGTGTGTTCGGTGGCTGCTGGTGCACCTGGTTCCACACCCTTCATTCCGAGAAGACGTTCACGGCCGAGGGCAACCGCGCGCTCAAGCAGCGGTTGGTCGAGGAGGGCCGCGCCCACGCTGCGCTCGTGTTCGACGGCGACGAGGCCGTGGCGTGGTGCCAGTACGGCAGCCCGGAGGAGCTGCCGAACATCCACCACCGCAAGGAGTACGAGGCCGCGCTCGACACACCGCCCGACTACCGCATCACCTGCATCTTCGTGGACAAGAAGTACCGGCGCGGGGGAGTGACGGCGGCCGCCCTCCGTGGTGCCGTGGATCTGATCGCGCAGGCCGGCGGCGGGGTTGTCGAGGGCTACCCGCACGACACCGGCGGCAAGAAGGTGTCCGTCCTCTACAACGGCACCAGGTCCCTGTACGAGCGGGCCGGCTTCACCTACGTCCGTCCCAAAGGCACGCGGAACTGCGTCATGCGCCGGGTTGTCCCGTGAGACGTGCGCCTGCGGCGGCCCGGAACTAGGCGGGGGCGAGCTCGGCCGCCGGTGCGCGCGACGCGCGCACGAGCGCGTAGGTCACTCCGACGATCACGAGCGCATTCACGACGTGCAGGCCGCCGAGCACCGGCGCGTCGTCGGCGCCGAAGCCGGCCAGCAGCATCTGCACGATCATGAGGCCGAACAGCAGAGCGCTCATCTGGGTCACCCGCGGCGACCAGCGACCGGCGAGGGCGACGACCATGATCAGCAGCGCGACGAGCACGAGGAGGGTGCCGAGCGCGGCGTGGGCGTCGAAGTTCGAGTCCTTGAACTGCTTGTTGTGGACCGTCGTGAAGACCCCGAGCCCGGCCAGGAAGAACTGGACGACCAGAAGACCCGCGAACAGATGGGTGAGGCCCGTGTGGAGTTTCCGGGTCATGCGTTCGCCTCTCTCGTGAGTGTGTGAGCGAGGACCAGTCTCGCGCGCCGCCGTCCCGGAAACGTTACGGTCTTTCGCGTGCAGGCCGGACGCGTCATCCTCGCCGTCGACCAGGGCAGCTCGAGCACGCGCTGCATCGCGTACGACACGCGGCTCGAGCCGGTGGCGGCCGCCGTGCGCCCGGTCGCGACCGCCCGTCCCGGGCCCGGCATGGTCGAGCACGACCCCGAGCAGCTCCTGGCCGGCGCAAGGGCCGTCGTCGAGGCCGCCGATGCCGCCGGGGGCGGCGTGGCGGGCATCGGCGTCGCCAACCAGACCGAGACGTTCGTCCTGTGGGAGCGCGCGAGCGGCACCGCCGTCTCGCCGGTGATCAGCTGGCAGGATCAGCGCGCCGAGGAGCTGTGCCGGTCGCTCGCCGCCGACCCGGCCGCATCCCGGGTCGCCGCCGTCACCGGCCTGGCCCTTGACCCGACGTTCTCGGCGCCGAAGCTGGCCTGGCTCTTCGGGCGCGATCCGGCCCTGCTCGCGCGGGCGCAGTCGGGCGAGCTGGCCTTCGGCGACGTCGCCTGCTGGCTCGCCTGGCACCTCTCGGGCGGCGCCGGCCATGTCAGCGAGCCGTCCAACGCCTGCCGCAGCCTGCTCCTGGATGTCGAGTCGATGCAATGGGACGCGGGCCTGCTCGACCTCTTCGGCGTGCCGGCGGCGATTCTGCCCGTGGTGCGCGATTCGGACGGCTCGGGCCTGGGCACATCGGCGCAGGGGATGGGCTTCGAGGCTCCGATCGCCGCCATGCTGGGCGACCAGCCCGCCGCCCTCTACGGCCAGGGCTGCACCGCGCCGCGGATGGCGGCGCTCACGCTCGGCACGGGCGCGTTCGTGTGGCTGAACGCCGGCGCCGAGCGGCCCGACCCGCCGGAGGGCGTGCTCGCCACGGTCGCCTGGCAGACGGCGCGCGAAGGCTGCACGTATGCGCTCGAGGCGTTCTGCGCCAACGCCGGAAACGCGCTGGGCGTGCTGCGCGGGAGCGGCCTGGTGGCGGCCGACTGGCCGTCGCGGGCGCCCGAGTGGGGGCGGCCGCATCCCGTGGTGGTGCCGGACGTCGCGCCGACAGCGTGCTCGGCGTCGTCCTGTTCCTGGACCTACTGGGGATGATGGCGTCGACGCCGAGGTTGATGCTGCAACGGAGCGTGA
>CAWEYE010000011.1:0-11466 GCA_963813245.1 uncultured Actinomycetes bacterium | reverse complement strand
GTCCCCGGCGCGACCGAGTCAGCGACCGCCGCTCCGGCGCGCCGGCGGACGAGCACGATCGGCCGCGCGGGCGAGCGCAAGAGCGCCGAGCTCGGCCTGCGTCGAGGTCGGCCAGCGCGCCCGGCGCGGCCGTCATGACCGCGAAGGGTTTCTCGTCGCGCAGCTTGCGCGCGCGCAGGCGCGCGACCGCGGCCTCGTCGGCCGCGGCGCAGGCCAGGTGGTAGCCGCCCAGGCCCTTGATCGCGACGACCGCGCCGTCGCGCAGCAGCGCGACCGCCTCCTCGAGCGGCATCGACAGGCGCGGCCCGCACACGGGGCAGGCGATCGGCTCGGCGTGGAAGCGGCGGTCGCCGGGGTCCTCGTACTCGCGCCGGCACTCGGCGCACAGCGGCGAAGCCCGGCCATGGTCGTGTTCGGGCGGTCGTACGGCAGGCTGCGCACGATCGTGAAGCGCGGCCCGCACTGGGTGCAGTTGATGAACGGATAGCGGTGCCGGCGATCGCCGGGGTCCTGCGAGCTCGCGCAGGCACTCGTCGCAGGTGGCGACGTCGGGCGGCACGAGCGCCGTCACCGCCGCGGCCGCGCTGCGCTCGATGGCGAAGCCCGTCTCGCCGCGCGCCGGCAGCGGGTGCGCGTCCGCACCGACGTCGATCCGGGCCAGGCCCGGCGCCTCGCCCGTCAGCGCGGCGGCGAACGCGTCGAGCGCGGCCGGGTCGCCCTCGACCTCGATCGCGACCCCGCCGCCGTCGTTCGGACGAACCCCGCGAGCCCGAGCCGGGTCGCGAGGCCGTGGACGAACGGGCGGAAGCCGACGCCCTGGACGGTGCCCGTGACGCGGTACTCGCGCCGCTTCGGCCGTCTAGCGCTTGTCGTGTACGCTTTCCAGCCGATCGGAGCGGCGGCGCCACGCCGGCTCGACGTCGTACTTGCGCCGGATCGCCCGCTCGCGCAGGTAGTGCAGCGCCGGGCCGTAGGTGAACCGGGCCGGGTGGGCGGCCAGCCGTCCGAGCCCGTCGGACTCCATGAACGGCATGAACTTGTCCGGGAAGCCCGGCATGGTGCAGGCCATGCAGATGCCGCCGACGTTCGGGCAGCCGCCGATGCCGTTCACCCAGCCGCGCACCGGCACGTTGCACTTCACGACCGGGCCGCGGCAGCCGAGCTTGACCAGGCACGGGCCGTCGTCGCCCGGCGCGGCGGCGAACTCGCGCGTCTCGTAGAAGCCCGCCCGGTCGCAGCCGTCGTGGGCCGTGCGCTCGAACAGCCACCGCGGCCGGCCCTGCTCGTCGAGATCGAGGTCGGGGCCGACGTGGACGAGCCGCAGCACGAGCTGCATCAGCGTCTCGGTGAGGTTGTCCGGCTGCACCGGGCAGCCCGGCAGGTTCACGATCGGGATGCCGCAGGCGCGAGCGCCAGTCGGCGCCGAGGTAGTCGGCGAGGCCCATCGCGCCGGTCGGGTTGCCCTTCATCGCGGGGACGCCGCCGTAGGCCGCGCAGGTGCCGACCGCCATCACGGCCGCGGCCTTCGGCGCGAGCCGGTCGATCCACCGCAGGTCGAGATCGGCTGGCCGGTCGGCCGGATCGACCCCGAACCCGGCCCAGTGGCCGTCGCCCGCCAGGCGCTCGTTCGGGATCGAGCCCTCGACGACGAGCACGAACGGCTCGAGCTTGCCCGCCTCGGCGTCGTACCAGACCTTGACGAAGTCGGCGCCCGACTCGTAGGCGAGCAGCGGGTTGTAGATGACGATGCCCGGCATGCCCGGGATCGTGCCCCGGATGAGATCCTCGAGGCTCGGGCTCGTCGCCGAGGTGAGCGCCACCGACTCGCCGTCGCACGAGAGGCCGCTCGTCATCCAGATGCACGTGCACGAGCTGCTTCTCGGTCTGGCCCTGGCGGGGGGTGAACTCCATCTGCAGCGTCACGGCCGGCACCGCCCCGGGGTCGGCCTCGGCCGCGGCGGTGCGCTCGTCGGAGCGGTCGGTCAGCACGGCCAGGTGCGCCGGCCGAGCGTCCCGTGCAGATGCCACTCGTCGGCGTGCCCGGTGACGAGGCCGGCCGTCGACAGTCGCGCGAGCGCGTGCGACACCGACGGCCGCTCGGCGCCGACGAGATGGCCGAGCAGCCGGTGGGTGAGCGGCAGCGGGACGCGGATGCCGCCCGGCTCGACCCGGCCCGAAGCGCCCGGCCAGGTGCCACAGGAGCAGCGTCAGGCGCACCTCGAGGCGGGGCTGGCTCGTGATCGCGCGCTGCACGCTCAGATCGCCGGCGCGCCGGCCGGCCCGCCGCATGAGCACGTTCGAGATCTGCGGCCACGGCCGCACGCGCTCGGCGAACGCGGCGTCGAGCAGCGCCAGCCGTGACGGGCACGAGCGTGCGCAGCTCCCATCTGCGCTCGAGCAGATCGTCGATGCCGGGCTTCCACGGCTGCAGCAGGTCGCCGGCGCCGACGAGCTCCGTGGCGACGCGGTCGCCGACGCGGGTGTCGACCGCGACCACGCCGTCGACCACGAGCACTCCGAACCCGCGCCGCGTGGCGGCGAACCACGTCGACCGCCTCCTGCGCGCCGGCCGGGACGTCCATCACGACGACCGTCGCCACCTGCCGGGCGACCACGCGCATGCGCAGGTCGAACTCCTGCGCCATGTCGTCGTCGAGGTCGAGCAGGTAGCGGTACGACGACGACGCGTGCGGCTGGCGCGGATCGTCGCCGGGCCACTGCGAAGCAACCCCTGATCTCGTTCGGTGTCGCTGGCGGGCACGCGCGCTCCCCCCGTACGCCGGTCCGTCGATGGATGCCGCGGTCGTGCTCGATTCTAGTTGCTCCGAGGGGCTGTGACCGGGCGCGACCCCGAACCGCAAAGTGGTGGTGACGTGGCGGTAATCTGGGTTACCGCACCGGCGCGTAACCGTGATTACGCGCGCCGCTTGCCCGCCGTTGCGGCCTGGTAGACATTGCGTATCGACCTCTTTCTGGCGCCTGCGCACCCGGCGCCGAGGGTGGACAAGCGGAGCACGCCCGAAGGAGATCGACGCCCATGTGTCTGGCGATTCCGGGGCAGGTGATCGAGATCGTCGACGAGCGAGAACCGGCTGGCGAAGGTCGAGATCGCGGGCGTGCGCCGCAACGTCAACGTGAGCCTCCTCGACGACGACCCGGGCGGCGGCGGCGAAGCCGGGCGACTGGGTACTGATCCACGTCGGCTTCGCGCTCTCGCAGGGTGGATGAGGACGAGGCCCTGGCGACGCTCGCGCTGCTCGAGCAGATGGGCGCCGAGTACGAGCAGGAGCTCGAGGAGCTGAAGGCGAGCGTGATCGAGTGACCGCGGGCCGGCACGCGGCGATGGCCCCCCCCGACGCCGTCGCGCCGGTCTGCGGCCCCGACGACCACTGCATCACCTGCGGCGACGTCGCGGTCGGCATGCGCGTCGTCCGCATCGACTCGTCCACGCGCCTCGCGTGGTGCTCCCTGGCGACCCCGGCGGGCAGACCGGGGGCCGCCGGGGAGTGGGTGGACACCGAGCTCGTCGGCGCCGTCGCGCCCGGCGACCTCGTGCTCGTCCACGCGGGCGTCGCCCTCGCGCGCCTCGACCAGGACGGTGCCGGCGTGAAGTTCGTCGACGAGTTCCGCAACCCCGAGCTCGGCCGGGCCGTCGCCGGCGAGATCCTGGCGACGGTCGAGCCGGGCCGCCACTACAAGATCATGGAGGTGTGCGGCGGGCACACCCACTCGATCTACAAGTACGGGGTCGACGACCTCCTGCCCGAGAACGTCGAGCTCGTCCACGGCCCGGGCTGCCCCGTGTGCGTGATCCCGATGGGCCGCGTCGACGACGGCATCGCGCTCGCCGCACGAGCCGGACGTCATCTTCACCTGCTTCGGCGACATGATGCGCGTCCCCGGCTGCGAACGGCACGCTGCTCGACGCGAAGGCCGCGGGCGCCGACGTGCGCATGGTGTACTCGCCGCTCGACGCGCTGCGGATCGCGCAGCGAGAACCCGGACCGCCAGGTCGTCTTCTACGCGATCGGCTTCGAGACGACCGCGCCGTCGACCGCGCTCACGCCTGAAGCGGGCGAAGGCGGAGGGCGATCGACGAACTTCTCGTGCATGTGCAACCACGTCACGATCGTGCCGCCGCTGCGGGCGCTGCTCGACTCGCCCGACCTGCGCCTCGACGGCGTTCATCGGCCCCGGCCACGTCGCGACGGTCGTCGGCGGGCGCCCGTTCGAGTTCATCCCCGCCGACTACGGCCGCCCGGTCGTGATCTCGGGCTTCGAGCCGCTCGACCTGCTGCAGTCGGTGCAGATGATCCTGCGCCAGCTCGCCGAGGGCCGCTGCGAGGTCGAGAACCAGTACGCGCGGGTGGTGCCCTACGACGGCAACATGGCCGCCCTGCAGGTGATGGCCGAGGTGTTCGAGCTGCGGCCGCACTTCGAGTGGCGCGGCCTCGGCTTCATCTCGCAGAGCGCGCTGCGGCTGTCGGACGCCTACCGCGACCTCGATGCCGAGGTGCGCTACAGCGTGCCCGGCGTGCGCGTCGCCGACCCCAAGGCGTGCCAGTGCGGCGAGGTGCTGAAGGGCGTCATCAAGCCGTGGGAGTGCAAGGTGTTCGGCAGCGCCTGCACGCCCGAGCACGCGATCGGCACGTGCATGGTCTCGCCCGAGGGCGCGTGCGCCGCCTACTACAACTACGGCCGCTTCGCCCGCGACCGCGAGGTGGTGTGACGGTGCCCCGCGCCGCCGACCCGACCGACCGCGAGCAGCGGGTGCTGGACATCATCGAGACGGTGCGCTCCAAGCCGCTGAAGTTCCGCGACGCGCGGATCACGATGGCCCACGGCGCCGGCGGCAAGGCGACCCAGACGCTGATCGAGGGCCTGCTCGTGCCCGCCTACGGCTCCGCCGGCCTCGCGGCGCTGGCCGACGCAGGCGCGGTCTCGGTCGGCGGGCGTCGAGCTCGCGTTCACGACCGACAGCTTCGTCGTCAAGCCGATCCGCTTCCCCGGCGGCTCGATCGGCGAGCTGGCCGTGAACGGCACGGTGAACGACCTCGCCATGGCCGGCGCGCGGCCGCTCGCGCTCACCATGTCGCATGGTGCTCGAGGAGGGGCTCTCGGCCGACGACCTGCGCGCCGAGGTCGAGGCGATCGCCGCGGCCGCGGCCGCGGCCGGCGTCGAGATCGTCGCCGGCGACACGAAGGTCGTCGAGCGCGGCCACGCCGACTCGATGTACCTGTGCACGGCCGGGATCGGCGCAGGTCGATCCGCGCGCGGCGCTCTCGCCGTCCGGCCTGCGCCCCGGCGACCGGATCATCGTCTCCGGGCTCGATCGGCGAGCACGGCACGGCGATCATGCTCGCCCGCGGCGAGTTCGACCTCGACGCCGACGTCGAGTCCGACACGTGCTCGCTCTGGCCGGCCGTGGACGCGCTGCTCGCAGCCGCGGGGGCCGACCTGCGCTGCCTGCGCGACGCCACCCGCGGCGGCGTCGCCTCGGTGCTGAACGAGCTCGCGCGCGCATCCGGGGTGGCGATGGTCGTGCGCGAGCGCGGACGTCCCGGTGCAGCCCGCGGTCGCGGGCGCAGCCGAGCTGCTCGGCATCGACCCGATGTACGTCGCGAACGAGGGCAAGCTCGTCGCCTTCGTCGCGCCCGAGCGGGCGCAGGCCGCGCTCGCCGCGCTGCGGGCGGTGCCCGGGTGCGAGCGGGCGGTCGAGATCGGCGAGGTCAAGACCGACCCGCCGGGGATGGTGCTGGTGGAGACGGCGTTCGGCGGCAAGCGGGTGATGGACCAGCTCGTCGGCGATCCGCTGCCCAGGATCTGTTGACCACGCTGTTCGAGAGGGAGGGCGAGTTGTCCACAGTCGAGTTCGTTCCGAATCAGCAGCAGACCGAGGGGATCACGGCCCACGTGCTGTGGATGACCACGGGGCTCTCGTGCGAAGGCGACTCGGTCGCGATGACCGCGGCCACGAACCCGAGCCTCGAGGACATCATCACCGGCGTCATCCCGGGCATGCCCCGCGTCGTGATCCACAACCAGGTGGTGGCCTACGAGGTCGGCCAGGAGTACATCCAGGCCTGGTACGACGCCGAGGCGGGCAAGCTCGACCCGTTCGTCCTGATCGTCGAGGGCTCGATCGGCAACGAGAACATCAACGGCGAGGGCCACTGGTCCGGGTTCGGCGTGCACCCCGACACCGGCCAGCCGATCACGACCAACGACTGGGTCGACCGGCTGGCGAACAAGGCGGCGGCCGTCGTCGCCATCGGCACCTGCGCGACCTACGGCGGCATCCCCGCCATGAAGAACAACCCCACCGGCGCGATGGGCCTGCCCGACTACCTGGGCTGGAACTGGAAGTCGAAGGCCGGCCTGCCGGTGGTGTGCATCCCCGGCTGCCCCGCGCAGCCCGACAACATGACCGAGACGCTGCTCTACCTCGTCCTGCACCTGGGCGGCCTCGCGCCCGCTCCGGAGCTCGACGAGCAGCTGCGGCCGAAGTGGCTCTTCGAGCGCACCACGCACGAGAGCTGCAACCGCGCCGGCTTCTACGAGATGGGCAACTTCGCCACCGAGTACGGCTCCGACCACCGCTGCCTGGTGAAGCTCGGCTGTCAGGGCCCGGTCGTGAAGTGCAACGTCCCTGTGCGCGGGTGGGTCAACGGCATCGGCGGCTGCCCGAACGTCGGCGGCATCTGCATGGCCTGCACGATGCCCGGCTTCCCCGACCAGTACCAGCCGTTCATGGACGAGGCCCCGCGGTCGAAGGTGACCACGATCCCGGCACGGGCGACGTACGGCCCGGTCTACCGCTTCCTGCGCAGCTGGGAGATCCGCCACAACGGCGACAGGGAGCCGGCCTGGCGGCACAACCGGCCCGAGCTCACCACCGGCTACAAGCCCAGGAACTACGCACGGAAGGGGGCGTGAGGTGACTACCGTCGAGACTCCGCAGGAGCGGAAGGTCATCGTCAAGGAGATGTCGTGGGATCCGATCACACGGATCGTGGGCAGCCTGGGCATCCACACCGAGATCGACTTCACGAACCAGCAGGTGCTCAAGTGCTACTCGACGTCGATGGTGTTCCGCGGGTTCGACATCTTCATGAAGGGCATCGACCCGCGTGACGCCCACTTCATCACGAGCCGCATCTGCGGCATCTGCGGCGACAACCACTGCACCTGCTCGTGCCTGAACCAGAACATGGCCTACGGCGTGAAGCCGCCGAAGCTCGGCGACTACGCCTACAACCTGGCCGAGTCGGCCGACTTCATGTTCGACCACGCGATCTTCAACGACTGCATGGCGAACGTCGACTTCTGCGAGCAGATGGTGAAGGAGACGAACCCGACCCTGCTGCGCAAGGCCGAGTCGACGCCGTCCCCGCACGGCGACATCCACGGGTACAAGACGATCGCCGACATCATGCGCGCCCTGAACCCGTTCACGGGCAGCTTCTACCTCGAGACGCTGCAGGTGGCCCGCTACACGCGTGAGATGTACTGCCTCTTCGGCGGCCGCCACACGCACCCCTCGACGATCATGCCGGGCGGCGTCTCGGCGGACATCACCCACCAGACCTGCACCGACTACTACGTGCGGCTCATGCGCTACATCGAGTACGCCAAGCGCACGGTGCCCATGCACGACGACCTGTACGACTTCTTCCTGCAGGAGCTGCCGGGGTACGACATGGTCGGCTACCGCGACACCGACCTGATCTGCTGGGGCTGCTTCGACGACCCCGACTACGTCGACTACAGCTACCGCGGCATGACCGACTGGGGCCGGCACCGCTACATCACGCCGGGCCTCGTCTTCAAGGGCGAGCTGGTGTCGACGGACCTGGTCGAGATCAACCTCGCGATCCGGATCCTGCTCGGCAGCTCCTACTTCGACGACTGGTCGAGCGAGGAGACGTTCGTCCACACCGACCCGCTCGGAAACCCGGTCGACAAGCGCCACCCGTGGAACAAGGTGACGCTGCCCAAGCCGCAGAAGCGCGACTGGACGGACAAGTACAGCTGGGTCGTCTCGCCGCGCATGTACGACCAGCGCAACGACACCTACGTCGCCTGCGACACCGGCGGCGGCCCGTTCGCACGCCAGTGGGTGACCGCGAAGGCCGGCCTGGTCGACATCGGCTACCTCAAGGCCACCGGTCACAGTCTGCAGATGGTGCTGCCGAAGACCGCCAGCATGCCCGAGATGGAGCTCGAGTGGAACATCCCCGAGAAGTCCAACGCGATCGAGCGCGACCGGGCCCGCTCCTACCACCAGGCCTACTCGGCGCTCGTCGGCCTGCACTGCCTCGAGAAGGCGCTGGCCGAGATCCGGGCCGGGCGCACCAAGAGCTGGAACAACTTCAAGGTGCCGCAGGAGGCCGTGAGCGTCGGCTTCCACGAGGCGGCCCGCGGCGTGCTCTCCCACCACATGGTGATCCGAAACGGCAAGATCGCGAACTACCAGCCATACCCGCCGACGCCCTGGAACGCGAATCCGCGGGATGTCTACGGGACGCCGGGCCCCTACGAGGACGCGGTGCAGAACACGCCCATCTTCGAGGAGAACGGCCCCGAGAACTTCAAGGGGGTCGACATCATGCGGGCGGTGCGATCGTTCGACCCGTGCCTGCCCTGCGGTGTGCACATGTACACCGGGGCCGGCCGCGTGACCAAGGTCGAGCATCGCCCCACCGGTCTCTGCTGAGAGGAAGGGGATGACGGGGAGCGACGATCCGCTGGAACGGGTGCAGGAGCTGTCCGCTGCGCTCGAGGCGCTCGAGGACGGGCCCGCCCGGGAGCTGGCCGAGGAGCTCGTCGGGGCGGTCGTCGACCTCTATGGCGAGGGCCTGCGCCGGATCATGGACGCGCTCGCCGGCGACTCCCCGGCCGCCGGCGAGCTCCGCGATCGCATGGCGGCCGACGGGCTCGTTGCGAGCCTCCTGCTCGTGCACGATCTCTACCCGGTGCCGCTGCAGGAGCGCGTGCTCGCCGCGCTCGCCTCGGTGCGGCCCTACATGGAGTCGCACGGCGGCGACGTCGAGTTGCTCGGGATCGACGCGGGGGTGGCCAGGCTGCGGCTGAACGGCCACTGTCACGGCTGCCCGGCATCGCTTTCCACCCTCGAGCTGGCCATCAAGGACGCCCTCGAGGAGCGCGCCCCCGACCTGCTCGGCGTCGAGGTCGAGGGCCTGGCCGATCCGCCGCAGCCGGCGGGCGGGATGACGGCCATGCGCGGGCGGCTGGCGGCGCCGACGTGGCTGCCGGTCGAGACGGCCGGCGACGTCGCGCCGGGGGCGATGCGGACGGTGGCGCTGCGTGGGGTCGACATCGTGGTCGCAAACGTCGCAGGCACGCTGCTCGCCTACCGCAGCGAGTGCCCGTGCTGCGGCCGCGATCTCGGCGACGCGACCCTCGAAGGCGAGACCCTCGCCTGCGGCAACTGCAAGCACGGCTACGTGCTGACCGAGGCCGGGCGCGCGATCGGGTCCGACGACGTCCACCTCGAGCCGGTGCCGCTGCTGCGGCGCGACGGCGGCGGCGTGGCCGTGGCGGTCGCGACGTGAGCGCCCGGCTGCCGCCCTCCTCGCCCCACCCCGAGGTGGTCACCAGTCTGCGCCGGCTGGCGCGGTCGCGTGCGGCGGCGAACCCGCCCGCGGCCGAGCCGGCCGGCGCGCGCTGCGACCTGTGCGGCACCACGATCGACGAGGAGCACCGGCATCTGCTGCACCTCGGGGAGCACCGCATCCTGTGCGCATGCGAGCCCTGCTGGGCGATGCGCGCCGGCGATCCCGAGCTGCGCCCAACGGGCACCCGCGTCGCGGTGCTGAACGGCTTTGCGCTCTCCGACGAGCTGTGGGCGGCGTTCCAGATCCCGATCGGCCTCGCCTTCTTCTTCCGCACCGCCGCCGGCGACCCGGTGGCGTTCTACCCCAGCCCCGCGGGCGCGACCGAGTCCGAGCTCCACCTCGAGGCCTGGAACGATCTCGTCGCGGCGAACCCGGCCCTGGAGAGCCTCGAGAGCGACGTCGAGGCGCTGATCGTCGACCGGATCAGCGACCCCCACACCTACGCGATCGTGCCGATCGACCGCTGCTACGAGCTCGTCGGCGCCATCAAGGCGAGCTGGCAGGGGATCTCGGGCGGGACGGCCGTCGAGGACAGCCTGCGATCGTTCTTCGCCGGCCTGCGCAACCGCCGGAGCGTGGCGTGAGCACCGCTCTGGCGCTCGAGTTCACCGTGCTCGGGGCGTCGTGCGTCGAGGACGCCGCCGCACCGACCCTGCGGGTCGACCTCGGCGTCAGCGAGACCACCGGCCTCGACGTGTTCACGATCGCGCTCACCGCGCAGATCAACATCGATCCGGCCCGCCGCAGCTACGACGCCGAGACGCGCACCCGCCTCGTCGACCTCTTCGGCGAGCCGGAGCGGTGGTCGGCGACCACCCACAGCTTCCTGTGGGCGTATGCGAGCGCGCTCGTGCCGAGCTTCACCGGGACGCAGACGTTCTCGCTCCCGGTCGCCTGCACGTACGACCTCGAGCTGGCTGCGACCAAGTACTTCACGGGGCTGCGCGGCGGCCACATCCCGCTCACGTTCCACTTCAGCGGCTCCGTCCTTGTCCGCGGCCCGGGAGGGGCGATCCAGGTGGTCGCGATCCCGTGGTCGTGCTCGGCCCGCTGGCGCATGCCCGTCGAGACCTGGCGGGGGATGATGGACCGGCACTACCCGAACTCGAGCTGGGTGCGGCTGCACCCTGACACGACCGAGTCGCTGCGCCGGTACACGGCCGCTGCCGGGCCTCTTCTCGCTCGACGCCGCGGTCGCGCGGCTGCTCGAGTCGGCGCCCGACCGGGAGCAGGCGTGAGTGGCGACGCGGCCCTCGAATCGCTGCTCGAGGCGCTGCTCTTCGAGGGCTATGCGCTCTATCCGTACACGGGCACGGCGGCCAAGAACGCGACGCCGACGCCGTTTGGGATCGTCTACCCGCCCGCGTACGCCCACGGCTCGCCCGCCGCCTTCGACATGCTGCGGCTCCACGGCGTCGTCCAGGGTGGCGGCGATGTCCGCGTCGAGGCCGAGGTGCGGCTGCTGCAGGCGGCGCCGGAGGGCGGGCACCGGGCGGTCGAGCGGCGGCTGCCGCCGCTCTCGGGGACGCTCGCCGAGCTCGCCTCCGCGTCGCGGGTCGAGACCTTCGACCTCTCGGGCATCACCGGCCGGGTGCGGCTCTCGGTGCGGCCGCTTCACCCCGACGTGTGGCGGGTCGCGCTCTGCGTCCACAACACGACGGCGCTCGCCGGCGCGGATCTCGACCGTGCCGCGGCCCTGCAGCACAGCCTGCTCTCGACCCACCCGGTGGTGCGCGCGCACGGCGGCCGGTTCGTCTCGCCGCTCGAGCGGGCGGGCGTGCTCGGGCATGCCGTCGAAAGCTGCGAGAGCGTGAACACCTACCCGGT
>CAWEYE010000010.1:0-715304 GCA_963813245.1 uncultured Actinomycetes bacterium | reverse complement strand
CGGAGGGCTTCACCGTCGGCGATCTGTGGGCATGAGGTGACGACGTCTGCGACCGGTCGGCGCGGCCGCGGCTCGCGAGCCTGGGCCGACGAGGCGGTGCGCCGCATCGACGCCGACGCCAACCGCTCGGCCGACACGCATCTGCACGCCTTCCCGCTGCCGGAGGAGTGGGGCATCGACCTCTACCTGAAGGACGAGTCGATGCACCCGACCGGGTCGCTGAAGCACCGCCTGGCCCGCTCGCTGTTCCTGTACGGCCTGTGCAACGGCTGGATCGTGGAGGGGACGACGATCGTCGAGGCCTCGAGCGGCTCGACCGCGGTGTCCGAGGCGTACTTCGCCCGCATGCTCGGCCTGCCGTTCATCGCCGTCATGCCGGCGTCGACCAGCCCCGAGAAGATCGCGCTGATCGAGTCGCAGGGCGCGTCGTGCCACCTGGTCGACGACCCGACGACGGTCTACGCCGAGGCGCGGCGACTGGCGGGCGAGCGCGCCGGCCACTTCCTCGACCAGTTCACCTTCGCCGAGCGCGCCACCGACTGGCGCGGCAACAACAACATCGCCGAGTCGATCTTCAGCCAGATGGCGCTCGAGCGCCACCCCGTTCCCGCGTGGATCGTCGTCGGCGCGGGCACGGGCGGGACGAGCGCGACGATCGGCCGCTACGTCCGCTTCGGCCGGTATCCCACGCAGATGTGCGTCGTCGACCCGGAGGACTCGATCTTCTACGCGGCCTGGGCGGGCGACCCCGCGGCGTTCACGGGCCGGCCGTCCCGGATCGAGGGCATCGGCCGCCAGCGCCTGGAGCCGTCCTTCCTGCCGGACGTCGTCGACCGGATGATCCAGGTGCCCGACGCCGCCTCGATCGCGACGATGCGGCTCGTGCGCGCGCTCACCGGGCGCAGCGTCGGCGGCTCGACCGGGACGAACGTCTGGGGGGCGTGCGTGCTCGCCGCCGAGATGCGTGCGCGGGGCGAGCGGGGCAGCGTCGTCACCCTGATCTGCGACGGCGGCGACCGCTACGCGGGCACGTACTACAGCGACGCGTGGGTGGCCGGTCAGGGCCTCGATCTGGCGCCGTACACGCGGGCGCTCGAGACGTTCCTCGCGTCCGGGGCGTTTCCCCTCGGCCCCGGAGGCTAGACCTCGGTGATGACGCTCTGGATCGCGTCGACGACTTCCGGCGGCACCTCGTCCATGCCGTGAGCGTCGCGCGCGTGTGAGTGGATGTCTGCGAAGAGCTGGGTCTCGTCCTCGCTGCGCGTCACCCACTCGCAGCCGGGCACCACGTCGCCGCACCTGAACTGCTTCATCGGAGCCTCCTCATGGTTGGCTCATCCTACCCCGCGGCTAGATCAACCATCTAGAGGCTGGCCGCAAGGCGCGCGTGCGGGCGCAGGGTCTGGCGCAGCGTCGCCACCTGGTCGCGCTGGAGCACCTCGAGGAAGACGCGCGAGACGGCGTTCTCGCCGTTGAAGAGCTGCTCGAAAGGGTCGCGCGGCAGGACGAGCAGGAGCGCCCGCTCGCGGGTGACGGCCGTGACCGGAGACGGCTGACCGTCGATCAGGCTGTCGTAGCCGAACGCCTTGCCGGGCCCCGCCAGGCCGACGCGGATGCGGCGGTCGCCGCGCACGAGCACCTTCTCGACGGCGCCGTTGATCGTCAGGTAGCAGGCTGTCGAGGGCGTCCCCTCGGCCAGCAGGGTGCGCCCCGGCGGGCAGCGGGCATACCGGCCCGACGTGAGGAAGCCCCAGAGGGCGAGCTGATCGAAGTCGTGGAAGTTCGCCATGCGGCGCACGTACCTGCTGTCGGGCGGGCCGCAGAACTCGAGCTCGGCGGGCGGCCGGGCCGGGTCGGCCGCCGGCGGCCCGGCCGCGTCGCCGAGCGAGGCGGCCAGATGCCGAAGCTGGTTGCGATGGCGGGCCGTGAGGAGCGCGGCGAGGCGGCGCCGCAGCCGAAACGCCGCCGGATCCTGGCGGGCGAGCAGCCCGCCGAACTCGGCCCGGCTGAGCGCGAGCACGGTCGCGGCCGCCGTGACGCGCGCGCTCATGGTGTGCTCGCCGCCGTCGAGCAGCGCGATCTCGCCGACCGTCTCACCCGGGCCCATGCGCCCGATCTCCACCTCGCGGTCGCCCGGGACGTGCAGCGATGCCGAGACGGCGCCCTCCACGATGAACACGAGCTCCCGGGCCTCGTCGCCCTGGCGCCACAGGAGCTCGCCCTCCGCCACCTGCCGCCGGCGCATGGCCCGGGCGAGCTCCATCAGGTCGGGCTCGGCGCGGCCCTCGAGGAGCGAAACGGTGGCCAGGAAGCCGGCGGTGGCGCGGTCAGACATCCACGTCGCGCGTCTCGAACTCGAGCCCGGCCGGGGTGAGCTCCGCCGTCAGCATCGAGTACTCCGGCACCTCGAGCCAGCTCGAGTGGTCGGTCGTGAGCGGCTCGGAGGCGATGATCACCGAGCGGGGCGGATCGCCGGCCGTCATCCTCCAGTCGCCGTCGCGCTGCTCGTAGGCGCCGCCGATGGCGTACCACAGGCTCACAAAGGGCAGGTCGGTCTCGAGCATCTCGTCCTCGGGCGGGTACCAGCCGTAGTCGAAGGAGAAGCGGGTGGCGACCACGGCGCGGCCGGTGCTGACGCACAGGTTGGCCGGCGAGGACGTGTCGATGCCGTGCGCGACCCGGACCTTGCGCAGGATGCGCAGGGCCTCGGCGGTCGCGTCGGCCAGCTCGCGCGTCTCCGGCAGGCCGTAGGGATCGTCGAGCTGCGACAGGATCAGCGCATAGATCCATTCCGAGTCGGTCGTGCCCTCGATGCGCTGCGCGAGCTCGGGGCGCACATGCTCAACGAGCGCGTAGCGGATGCGCGCGAACTGGCGCAGGTGGCCGTTGTGCGCGAGGACGACGCGGGCGCCGGCGAAGTGGAAGGGGTGCAGGTTCGTCTCGGCGACGATCGCCTCGTCGGAGTAGGTGACCCCGCGCACGTGGGCGACCACGCACGTCGGCGCGAGCTTGGACGAGAGCGAGCGCAGGTTGCGGTCGAACGACGGCAGGGTGGTGGCGCGGTAGCTGAACGGATCCTCGGGCCGCAGCGACGCCGGGTCCCACGCCTTCATCCCGAACCCGGCCAGGTTCAGGAACGTGTTCATCATCTTGGGGCTGTACGACTGCCGCACCAGGCAGTTGTCGGTGTCGAACAGGAGGCTGCGGATGGGGAGCGGCTCGCCCAGGTAGGCCAGGATCCTGCACATGGCGCTGATCGTAGTTGGGCGTCTCGGCCGCACGGCCCGGGCGACGTCACATGTGCTTTGCGAGCCACTCGTGGACGTCGCCGATGCGGCGCGCGGCCACCGTCAGGTGCCCGTCATCGGCGCGCAGGTCGGCCTGAGCGCCCGGGATGGTGTCGGCCAGCCAGCGGCCGTTCCCGAACGGGACGAAGCGGTCGTCGCCGCCGTGCCACACCTTGACGGGGAGCGCGATCGCCGCCGGATCGAAGCCCCAGGCCGAGTTGAACGCGCCGTCGTCACCCAACCAGCCGTCGTTGCCCGGAGCGAGCCCGGCCTGCGCTGCCCGGTGCAGCCAGACGCCGAAGTCGCTGCGGAGCAGGGCCGCATCGCCAGGTGAGACGCCGGCCGACCACTCCTCGCCGAGTTCGGCGGCGCTCTGCGCCAGCACCTCGGCGCGCTGTCCTTCCCCCCGGCGCTCCCACTCGGCGCGGTCGGATCGGAAGAGCTCGACGTCCTCACGAGCGTCGTCGGGCATGCCCGCGAAGTAGTCCAACCCGGGCGCGTCAAACGGAGCGAGCGATCCGATCGTCGCCGCCGCGGTCACCAGATCGGCGAGCAGCGCGGCGCACGCGAGCGCGTGGGGGCCGCCGCCCGAGAAGCCCCAGACCGCGCATCGCCCGAAGCCCACCGCCGCGCTGATCGCGCGCACGTCGGCTGCACAGTCGGCCACCGTCCGGCCTGGCTGCGGGGACGACCCGCCGTAGCCCGGCCGGTCGTAGGTGACCAACGTCAGACCTCGCGCAGCGGCGTCCGTCACCCAGCGGTCGAACAGCACGCCTGCATTGGGCGTCCCGACGTGCACGACGACCACGCGACGGCCGTCGCCGGCGACCTCCACCCGCAGCCGGCGGCCATCGGCGGTCTCGACCCGTGTCTCCTGCGGCGCGTCCGAATGCATTGCCATCGCAGCTCACCCGTGACCCTCTCAGTAACCCCGCCCGCCCGCCAGTCGTTCACCTAACCTCCCGCCTGTGGCCGTTCTCAAGCTGACAAAGGCGCAGGCCCGGCGCATCGCGGTGCGCGCGCAGCTGCTCGATGCCCCGCGGCCGACCGACCTGCTCACGGTCGTGCAGCGGCTGACGCTCTTGCAGATCGACCCGACCGCGGCGATCGCCCCCAGCGCCGACCTCGTCGCCTGGAGCCGGCTCGGCTCGGCGTACCGGCCGGCGCATCTGCAGCAGGCGCTCGAGCACGACCGCACCCTGTATGAGCGCAACGCGCTCGTACGGCCGATGAGCGATCTGGGCGTGGATCTCGCCGCCGCTCGCACGAGCCGCAGCCACGAGCGCGTCGACACGTGGATCCGTGACAACGACGGGTTCCGGCGCGACATCCTGGAGCAGCTCAGAAGCTCCGGGCCGCTGACCTCCCGCGACATCCCGGACACGTGCGCCGTGCCGTGGGCCTCGACCGGCTGGACGCACAACCGCAACGTCACCCAGATGCTGGAGTTCCTGACCATGCGCGGCCAGGTCGCGATCTCAGGGCGCGTCGGGCGGGAGCGGTTGTGGGACATCCCCGAGCGCGTGTACCCGGCCGACGTGGTCGTCCCGCCGATCGAGGAGGCCGACCGGATCAGGAACGAGCGCCGGCTCGTCTCGCTCGGCATCGCCCGCAAGAAGAGCGTCAAGATGCCGATCGAGCCGGTCGACGTGGCCGAGGCCGGCGAGCCGGCGGTGGTCGAGGGCACCAGGGGGCGAGTGGCGCGTCGACCCCGCCGCCCTGGGCGAGGACTTCGAGGGGCGCACGGCGCTGCTCTCGCCGTTCGACCGGCTCGTCTACGACCGCACCCGCGCCCTCGAGCTGTTCGACTTCGAGTACACCCTCGAGATGTACAAGCCCGCGGCCTCGCGCCGATGGGGCTACTTCGCCCTCCCGGTGCTGCACGCCGACCGCCTGATCGGGAAGGTCGACGCCAGGGCCGATCACAAGGCCTCCGTGCTGCGGGTGAACGCGATCCACGAAGACGTGGCAGTTCACCGCGGTCATGACGAAGGCGGTGCGGGCCGAGCTGGAGGATCTGGCCGCCTGGCTCGGCCTGGGCGACGTCGATCTGGGAGCCGGGTGACGGTGGGCCAGGCGATCGGCCAGATCCTGCCGACCGCGGTCGGCGTGGCGATCAGCCCGCTGCCGATCGTGGCGGTGGTGCTGATGCTGGTGACGCCCCAGGGGCGGACGAACGGGCCGGCGTTCATCGTCGGGTGGTGCGCAGGCCTGGCGGTGATCGGCGCGATCGTGATCTCGGTCGCCGGGAGCGCCGGGGCAACGCAGGACGGCGCTCCCGCCACCTGGGTGAACTGGCTGAAGCTCATCCTGGGCGTGCTGCTGCTCGCCGTCGCCGCTCGGCAGTGGCGGGCGCGGCCGGTCGGCGCCGAAGAGGCGGCCACCCCCAAGTGGATGGGCGCCCTCGACGGGTTCACCGCGCTCAAGGCGCTCGCTGCCGGCGTGGCGCTCTCGGCGCTCAACCCGAAGAACCTGCTCCTCGCCATCGCCGGCGCCGCCGTCGTCGCACAGGCCGAGCTCTCCACCGGTCAGGAGACGGTCACGTGGGCCGTCTTCATCGTGGTGGCCACGATCGGTGTCGCCACACCGGTCGTGATCGCGATCGCAATGGGAAACCGGTCGCGCGAGGTGCTCGACCGGCTGAAGCACTGGATGGCGCAGAACAACGCCGTGATCATGGCCGTGCTCCTGCTCGTGATCGGCGTCAAATTGATCGGCGACGCCATCAGCGGCTTCAGCGCCTGAGATCGGAGCGGATCGCGACCTTCGACAACGACAACACCCTGTGGTGCGAGAAGCCGATGCCGATCGAGCTCGGGTTCATCCTCAAGCGGCTCGCCGAGATGGCCGAGGCGGACGAGTCGCTGCGGGGCAAGCAGCCGTGGAAGGCCGCGCGGGAGCGCGACTACCGCTGGCTGAGCGAGGTGATCACGAAGCACTACCACGGCGACGACGGCTGCTCGACTACCTCGCCGCGAACGGCTTCACGAACTACATCGCATCCGGCGGTGATCGCGATTTCATGCGACCGATCACGCAGGAGGTCTACAACATCCCGTCCGAGTGCGTGATCGGAAGCTCGAACGCCCTGCGCTACCTCGAGGACGACGACGGCGGAACGATCACCTACGCCGCGGAACCGGACGTCTTCGACGACGGCCCGGTCAAGCCGCTGCGGATCTGGAGCCGCGTCGGGCGCAGGCCGATCATCGCCGGCGGGAACTCCAACGGCGACATCCCGATGCTGCGCTATGCCGGCGGGCCCTCGCGGCCGGCGTTGCGGCTGCTGGTGCTCCACGACGACGGCGAGCGCGAGTTCGACTACGTCGCCGGAGCCGAGAAGTCGCTCGAACAGGCGGCGGCCGGCGACTGGACCGTGGTCAGCATGAAACGCGACTGGTCAGCTGTGTTCACCGACCCGGGCTGACCCCGCCGATCACAGGTCCCGAGGCTTACGGAAGCGGCACGGGCCGGTCTGTTACCGTGGGATCGTTTCGGCCACGACGGGAAGGGGACTCCATGTCTGACACGCTCACCGGAACCTGCCTTTGCGGCGGTGTGGAGTACGAGGTCCGTGATCCGCAGGCGCTGGGCTACTGCCACTGCACGCGCTGTCAGCACTGGACCGGATCGAGCCTGGCCGGCGTGGTGGTGGCGAAGGAGAACTTCCGGTTCACGAAGGGCCAGGATCTGGTGAAGACCTACGAGAGCCACCTGGCGCCCCGCAACTTCTGCAACAACTGCGGGTCGAGCCTCTACGACGACCTCGGAGCGGTCTACTTCGTGGCCGCGGGCCTGATGCCCGACCTCGACATGCGTCCGAGCTTCCACCAGCAGGTCGCGTACAAGGCCAGCTGGCACGAGATCGGCGACGACGGCGTCCAGTACGCCGAGATGCCCACCTGAGTCCCGAAAGGCGGGTCGGCTCAGCCCCCGGTATTGAGGTCGACCGCGGCGCGGACGAGCGCCTGGAACGCGCCCGCGTCGACCTGCTCCCCCTCGTGGATGTCGATCGCGCGCCGCGCGTTCCCGTCGAGGCTGGAGTTGAAGAGCTGCGCCGGGTCCTGCAGCGACGCCCCCTTGAAGAAGGTCAGCTTCACCGTCGACTTGTAGGACTCGCCGGTGCAGATGATGCCGCCGTGCGACCAGACAGGGGTGCCCGGGTTGGTGGCCTTGGCCCACTTCCACTCCTCCACGACGTCGGGGTCCGCCTCCCTGATGAGCTCGCGCATCCTGCCGAGCGTCTCCCCGCGCCAGTCGCCGAGCTCGGCGATTCTCGTGTCGATCAGCTCAGTTGCAGACGGGCCTTCGGTCATGGTTCCCCTCCTTCGAGACGCTGCGAGCTTAGTCGCAGGCGCTGCTGTGACGGCGAACCGGCGCTCGTCTCATTCCCGGAAGGTGGGGTCGGCCGGGTGCGGGGTGGCGACCCGGCCCCGGGGCTCCTCCCACTCCTCCTGGCGGCCGAGGGCGGTGAGATCGAGGAACGTGTAGGCGCCGGCGAGATACTCGGTGCCGCGGGCAGATGTCGAGTAGGTGTGAAACACACGCTCGCCGTCGCGCAGAAAACAGCTGACGCCCGGGAGCTCCGATCCATCCACCGTCGCCCCGAAGTCGTCGTTGAAGTCGCTGCCGGCTGACGAGTACCACCCGACCGTCCATCCGCGCCGCCGGCGGTAGGCGTCGAGCTTCTCGAGCGGCGCCCGCGAAACCAGCGCAAACGCGGTGTCACGCAGGTGCAGATGGGCCACCGTGCCCTGCGCGAGCTCGTCGATCGAGGCGGTGCACCCCGGACAGCCATCGACCCAGTCGGGGGCGAACATGAAGTGCTGAACGATCAGCTGGCGATGGTCTCCGAACATGTCGAGCAGCCCCACCTCTCCCTGCGGGCCGGCAAAGACATACGGCTTGTCGACCGGCACCATCGGCAACCGCCGCCGATCGGCGTTCACCACGTCCCGCTGGCGAGTGAGCTCCTTCTCCCGCTGCAGCAGCTCATCGCGCGCCGTGCGCCACTGATCTCTCGACGCGATTTCAGGCAGACTCATCCCAGACCTCCGATGGCAGGCTCCGATTCCCCCGTG
Organism: uncultured Actinomycetes bacterium; assembly: GCA_963813245.1. Classification (GTDB taxonomy): domain Bacteria; phylum Actinomycetota; class Thermoleophilia; order Gaiellales; family JAICJC01; genus JAICJC01. The sequence continues at coordinate 706,936 of CAWEYE010000010.1, read as the reverse complement.
CATGGAGAGAGATCGATCGGAAGCCGGAAACTCATCGGTGCGCGCGAAACGGCGCTACGCAAGTGAGGCGAGGTGGTCCTCGAGATTGTCGTAGCTCCCCTGCATGCCATCCGCTGCGCGCACGCCATCCGCCGCGGTCCAGATGGTCGTGTCGCGACTCGACTGGTCGGCGAAGGCGAGCAGGATCGTCATCGTCGTGACGCCATCCTGCTCGTGCAGCGTCATCGTCTCCACAGCCTCGTCGTCCGGCCTCGCGTCAAACACCCAGGTCTCCACCGTCCGCACCGGGCGCTCGATCTCGAAGAAGGTGCCGTGAAACGAGCACCTCACGCCGTCGGCAAAGACGCCCACGTAGCGGTACTCCCCGCCCACCCGCAGGTCGATCTCGCAGACCTCGAGATCCTGGTCCCCGTCGGTGAACCACACCCTCACGTGCTCCGGCTTGGTCAGCACATCGAAGAGGAGCTCGGCGGATGCGTCGAACTTGCGGGTGACCAGGGCCTCGCGGTCGCTCGGAAACTCGACCGTGGCCGAGCCATGTCGTGTCATCGTCATTGCGTTCCGTCCTTTCGCTGCAGGTCGCCGAGGTAGTCGTCCAGCCGGTCGAGGCGCCTGTTCCAGTACTGCTCGTACTTCTCCAGCCAGTCGTGGAGGGGCCGCATGTGCTCGTGGTCCAAGCGGTAGAGGCGCCGTCGCCCCTCGGCGCGGCGCCTGACGAGACCGACGTCGCTCAGCACCCGCAGATGCTTGGACACCTGCGGTTGGGTGAGACGCAGCACCTCGACGAGTTCCCCGACCGGCCGCTCCCCCGTCACCAGGGCGTCCAGGATCTCGCGGCGGTGGGTCTCGGCGATCGCAGTGAAAACGTCGGAGGCGGCGGCGGCGCGGGCCATCCCAACATCATATGCCCATATCGGTATGTGTCAAGCAGCGGTGCCCTACGCACCGCTGCACGCGCGGCTGACCGCCGCCCTGCTCACTCTTGCCTGACGATATCGACCGAGATCTCCACCGCCGGAATCGTTCCTCTGTTCTCGAGCCAGTGCGTGGTGTTCCTGTCCTCGGGCCAGCCCACTCCCGGCCCGTAGTCCGTGGCGACTCCATCGCGATGGTCGGTGATCGTCCCTTGCAGGACGTAGACGAGGCCTGGTCTGTCCTTGTGGTCGTGAACCGGTCCGAAGACGCCTCCGGGCTCGATGGTCACCATGCGCATTCGAAGCTGGCGCCCCACCATGCCCTCGATCTCAAGGCCGAGGTCAACCGTTGCCAGTACCTCCCCCGTGACACCCTTGGTCTCAGGTGCCGCCTGTTGGTCGCTCATCGCGAACTCCTCTCTGCTCGGTTAGCGGTGCCGGCGGTACTGCAGCTCGAGGATCCCGGTCGACCCGAACTGGGTGCTCGAGACAAGGTCGAGCCGGTATGACCTGGGCACGTCGTCGAAGAGCCGGGTGCCTTCGTCCGCAACGTAGGGGTGCAGGCCCAGGTGCCATTCGTCGATCAGGTCGAGCCGCATGAGCGACCGCCAGAGGCTGACGCCGCCCCAGACCACGATGTGCCCGTCGCCGCCGTGCCTGAGCTTGTCGATCTCTTCCGTCGTGTCACCCGCGGCGATCGTGGTGTTGGCCCAATCGGCCGTCTCCAGCGTCCGGGAGAAGACGACCTTGCGCCCGGAGGTCAGGATGCCGGACCAGGGATGGTCGGGGTTCGCCGGGAGGCTCGTGGCCATGCCCTCGTAGGCGGTGCGGCCCATGACATGCGCGTACGCGCCCTGGAGAAAGTCGATCGACTCGTCGTCGTCGCTCGGGCCACCGCCCTCGTCGAGCAGCTCGAAGCAGAACTTGAAGTACTCGGTGCCCCTGTCGGCGAGCAGGCCGTTCAGCGAGTAGTGGAACACCAACGCCGTCACCTTGCGCATCTCAGAAACTCCTTGGTCGCGGGGTCGTCTGCTTCAGACGGCGCCGCCGCCCGGAAGTCATCGGTGCCCGGTCAGCCGGCCGGTTGCGCGGCCGGGCGGCGGGGCTCAGCTGCGGCGACCGAAGATGTTCAGGAAGAAGAGGAACACGTTCAGGACGTCGAGGAAGATCGACGCCGCGAGCAGCGGCGCGACCCTGATGTCCTTGGAACGGCGCAGGCGCTGGAAGTCGAACATCGTGAAGCCCGCGAAGATGATCAGGCCCAGCACCGCGTAGATCAGCTGGCCGTTCGGTATCCGCACGAAGATCGTGACGATGCCGAAGATGATCAGCCCGAGCAGCGCGAAGAAGAGCAGGCGTGCCAGCTTCGACAGGTCGCGCCGGGTGGCGTATCCGGCGGCTCCGAACCCGGCGATGAACAGTGCCGTGGCGCCGCCGGCCTGCCAGACCGCCTTCGGGTTCGTGCTCATGTAGTAGGCGATCGTGGGCGCCGTGGCCAGCCCAATCACGAGCCCGAACGCGAGCAGCAGGGTGATGGCGAGCTGCTCCGACCGCTGCGCGACCACGTTCAGCCCGAGCAGGCAGACGAGCGCAAGGATGAACCACAGCCAGCCCCACTGGTACGCCATGTCGCGGCCGAGGTAGGCGCCCAGCGCGAAGAACGCGGTGGTCAGCGCAACGAATCCCATCGTTTGCCCGAACAGGGCGCGCGACTCGTCGCGGGTGATCACCGGGGAGGCGGTCGTGTCCGCGATCACCCCGCAACCGTACCATCGCGCGCCGCATAGTCGACGCGCCGAAACGGCCAGTCGCGGGCCAGCCAGTCGCTGACCGCGCGGTGGAGCGGCACGTCCAGCTCGGCGCGGTCGGCCCGCACCCACGACTCGACAAGGGCGGCGCCGGGCTCGGGGCCGGGCTTGAGCGGGTAGATGTAGACGCAGCCGATCACGTCATCGTCGTCACCGAGCACCGTGTAGGTGAAGCCGGTGCGGGCCTGGAAGTCGCGCTGGTGGCGGAGCAGGTCGTCACGGTTCTGGTCGATCGTCATCTCGTGCGGCCAGCGGCTGGTGGCGAAGCCGGGGGTGTCGTGGATGTGCTGCATGGACGACGTCCAGGCCGCGTAGTCGGCCTCGTTGTGCTGGGGGCCGAGCGGCTCCAGCCGGAACCCTGCCGCCCTCAGGCCCTGCGGCGGGTCGAAGTCGTCTGGCACGAAGCCGGTCATCGCGGGCCAGCCTACCTGCGGACGCGGAACCGGAGGATGGTGGCGGCGCGAGACCGTGCGCTGCTGATCGGCTCCAGGTCGACCCTGGTGAGCCCTGGTGGCGAGAACGGGATGCCGTCGCCGAGCAGCACCGGCAGGACATACACCAGGATCTCGTCGACGAGCCCGCGCTCCAGGCACTGGCCCGCCACATCGGCGCCGAGGATCTCCAGGTTCTTGCCGCCCGCAGCGTCGAGTGCGGTGGCAACCGCCTCCCCGATGTCTCCGCTGAGGATCGTGACGTCCGGCTCGGGCGGCTCCGGCGGCCGATGGGTGAGGAGGAAGAACGGGCCGGAGAAGGGGTAGTCCACGCTGCCGGGGTCGTCGGCCTCAATCTTGCTGCCGACGTCCCATGTCCGCCGGCCGATGAGCATGGCGCCGGTGGCCGCCGCGATCTCCGCGACGTCTTCCGGCGCCACGAAGTCCGCGATCCGGCCGGGCCCCCTCTCCACCATCGCATGGCCGGGACCGGCGATGAAGCCGTCGAGCGACATCGACCGGTTCACGACCACCTTGCCGTTTCCGGTGCTCGTTGCGCTCATCTGCTCCTCCGACCAACCACGGGGTTGGCCGCCATTCTCGCATCCCCTGGCCCTGGCGCAGTGCCGTAGACTCACTTGACTCGGAGAGGCTCGACGTGGAGGGCGCGGTGGAGATCCCGGATCCCCGCTATCTCGAGACGCAGGATGGAGCGTTCATCGCTTACCAGGTGGTGGGCGACGGGCCTGTGGACATCGCGTGGCAGTTCGATTTCGGCTGGAACCTCGATGTGTGGTGGGAATGGGCGTGGATCCAGGATTGGCTCTCGGGGCTGGCGTCTTTGGGTCGGTTGATCCTGCACGATGCTCGCGGGTTCGGGCTTTCCAGCCGAAACGTGGCAGTGCCGAATCTGGAGACACGGGCGGACGACCTGCGGTCGGTGCTGGATGAGGTCGACTCGACTAGCGCCGTGATCGGGGGCTGGTTTGAGGGGCTCGCGCCCGGGATTCTGCTCGCGGCAAGTCATCCCCGTCGGGTGCGGGCGCTGGTCTGGTGGAATCCCGCGCCGCGAACGGTATGGGCGCCGGATTATCCGTGGGGCGAGGGACCCGAAGACGTTGCTCGTAGCCTTAAGGCTCTCAAGCACTGGGGAACTGGAGGGTCGGCCGAGTCCTGGGCCGACGAGATGGAGGAGTTCAGCGGCCATCGACCGTCGCAAGAGACGATCCGGTTCTGGGCGAAGAAAGAGCGCAACACGTGTACACCCGATGTGGCCGCGGCGCTACAGGGGATCTGGTGGCAGTCAGACATCCGTGGCGTACTTCCCAGCATCCAGGCACCCGCCCTGCTCATGGTCACCGAGGGAGAGGATGAGGTCCTCGAGGTGGCAAACCACGTCGCGTCGCTGATGCCCAACGCTCGCATCGACCAGTTCGCCGAGCGGGGCTGGTTAGGGGGCGACGTCGACATCGACCTCGTGGATCGACCACGCTTGGACGCCGTCGCCCGGTTCATCGGTCTTCAGCCCAAGCCCGTCGTCCCGGACACGATCCTCTCGACCATCCTCTTCACCGACATCGTCAACTCGACCACTCAGCAGGCGCGACTGGGCGATCGCGGCTGGAAGCAGCTCATCGAGAACCACAACCACGTCGTCAGGCAAGCTCTTGCCACCTGGCGCGGAGTGGAGAACGACACCGCGGGGGACAGCTTCTATGCCACCTTCGATGGCCCTGCCCGAGCCATCCACTGCGCCAAAGACGTCCAGAAGCGCGTCCGCGATCTTGGCATCGAACTGCGGGCCGGCGTGCATACCGGGGAATGCGAAGTGGTGGACGGAAAATGCGCAGGCATCTCGGTCTCAACCGGCGCGCGGATCGCAGCCCTGGCCGGCGCTTCTCACGTGCTGGTCTCCCAGACGGTCAAAGACCTCGTCGCCGGAAGCGGCTTCACATTCACCGACGCCGGCGAGCATGAGCTCAAAGGCATCCCCGAGCGCTACCGGCTCTACAGCGTCCAGTAGCACATCGACGCCGCAGCCCGCTGCGCGACTCCCCGCACTCCCGGTTGCTAGCGGCCGATGGCGTACAGGGTGGAGTCATTGATGGCGTAGACGGTGCCGTCGGGGCCGATGAGGGTGGGGGTGTAGGGCTCGGGGCGCGGGGGGTTGAGGTGAATCTTCTCGGCCAGGGTGTTCCGGGCCAGGTCCCAGCGGTACAGGGTTCCGTCCTCGCTGTTCACGATCACGGAGTCGTCGACGGGGTCGACCACGGCCGAGTTGATGCACCACTCGTAGCGTGCTCCGGCGGGCGTGCCGGGGTCGTGCGCGGGCGACAGGATGGTCTGGACGGCCTTCATGACGCGGGTGTTGGCGTAGGGGTCTTTCTGGCTTGCCCGCGGGTCGAGCACCGCGACCCGGTTGCGCCCGTCTCCGTGCGGCCCGATGCCGAGGTAGTTGTTGTACTTGGACACCAGCAGGTACGGCGAGGTTCCGTGATAGCGGGGTACCGCGCTGGCGGGCAGCACGGAGACGGTGCTGTCCCAGCCGAAGGATCCCGGCGTCTTGGCGTGGGTCAAGGTGGCGTTGTAGTGCAGCAGCCAGCCGCGGTCGTCGTGGCTCGGGAACGGATTCTCCAGGACGCCGTAGTACACGTCCCCGTCCGGTGCGACGGTCGGTGAGGCCGACGAACTGCTCGAGATCAGGGCCGGCAGGCCGCTGACCGGATCTTTCAGCACGACGTGGAACCGTGGCTTGAGCGTTGTGGCGTTGAGCCCGACCAGGAGGTCGCGTGTGGGGCCGGTGACGGTGATGTAGACGGTCGTGCCGGAAGGCGAGAGGGCCGGGGCGCAGTTGAGGGCCACGCCGTTGACGGCACGGTGGCCGGCGGCCGCGGCGGCGGTGACCCAGGTCGCGTGTCCGTGGGCATCGATCCGGGCGATCCCGCTCGCCAGGTGCGCCGGTGTTGCGCCGGTCACGGTGAACCCGAAGTACACCGACCCGTCAGGTCCCGCGGTCAGCGGCGTGGTGATCTGCACGGCCCGGTCGTAGACGGCCCTATGGGCCCGCCACTGCGCAGCGCCGTAGAACACGAGCCGCCGCACCGCGCCGGCCGTCGCGTTGACGTGCCGGCGCACGAGGACCGTCCCCCCTGCACCGGCAACTGCGAGGGTTGTCCTGTGCGTCAGCACAGCGGGCAACGGAGGCGTCCAGGCGCCGAAGCCACCGGTGAATGCGGGCGGCTGATAATCGGTGTTGAGCGACCAGCGCCGGGCGCCGCTCGTCCCGGCGTACGCGACCACCCGGAACCCGGCCTTGAGGCTGACCCGGGTCGGGACCAGCACCGTGTTCGCCGCGGTGATCATCGGGGATCCGTAGTGAATGGCCAGCGTCCCGCCCAGCAGAACTGGAGCCAGATCGACCTTCGCCCTCCAGCGGATCCGGTGGAACGGCTGAGGCCGCTTCCGGGCCACTCCCGTGTGCTGCGCGTTCCCGGCGAAGCCGGCCCACTCCGCCGCTGCCCTCCGGCCGCCGTTCCGCGAATGACCGGCCCCGGTGACCTGCGCGCCTGACGCCGATGGCAACAGCGAGAAGCCGAGGACGATCCCCGCCGCAGCAACCGCACCGGCGCCACCCCGGGCGATCCGGCCGACGGCCGGCCCGGCCGGGCTCCTCACCGGACCGGCACCCGCATCCCGTGACCGCCGCAGCCTGTGAATCATGCGGTGATGATAGTGCGGCGGGGCCATGAGAACAACGCACGCCGCCCGGTCGAAGGCGGGCGAGTGCGACCCGCCGCTCCGCGGTCAATGTCCTCCTGAGACACGTGCGTTGCCCCACGCTACACCAACGGCCTCACCACCGGTTGCCGAATTGCCGGAGCCGAAGCATTCGAGTTGGAGCGTATGGACGCCTGTTACCTTCACATCGACGGTCTTTGGCTTGAGGACGCTGACAACAAAGGTCCCGAGAGTGCGCCCATCGCCAACGAGCAGTATGCCCGCCTGGAATTGGGGAGGCGACTTGGCCGCCAGTCCAATGGTGGCTTGGAACCGGCGAGCGTTATGCTTGAGCGTATATGCCGGAAACGGAGTTGGGTCACCAACGTTACAATAGAACGAGATGCTCTTGGGGTAAATTCGATCCGGATATCTTGACCGGACCCCGGTTTACCGACTCGCCGAAATTCCCGGAAGGGTGCAGGTCTGAGAGATACGAGAATGAGGACGTTCCGGAAGTCTCCGGAGTTACCACAGGAGCAGGCTCGCTCGATTGAGTCGTTGCACTTGCCGAGCTGGGAGGTGTGGGCGAAGAGGCTGCTTTTGGCGTCGTGCCAGAGTTGAATTGGCTCAAAGCTAGTACTACCGCCACCGCGGCTATGACGCTTCCGAGAATCGTCCAGAAGAGTGTCCGCCCTCGCGGCATATGTCCTCCGTGGCCATCGTGCCTGGGTCTGGGCAAGTTCGCATCCGCGCACGCGCGCTCAGGCGCGGCCGGGTGTCGGCACCTTGCTCACGATCCAGTCGAACATCGGCACCTCCTGGCGGCAGCAGACGCCTCCGTGCCCCAGCCCGTCGACCAGGAACGGCTCCGCGTTCGGGATCGCCGCCGCCAGCCGGCGGCCGTGCTCGATCGCGACCATGCGGTCGTCCTCGCTGTGCCATACCGCGACCGGCTGGTGGACATCGGCGGGCTCAAAGCCCCATGGCCGTACCATCGCCAGCCCGTCGTCCAGCCACCCGTCGCGGCCGGGTCGCAGCCCCTCCTGGATCGCGTGCAGCACGTAGGCGGCGGTCGCCCGCTGCTCCGGCGTGGCCGTTGCCGGGTCCTCGCCGACCGCGCTCATGAACCCGTCCACGTCAGCGCTGCGCAGGTTCTCGACCTCGGGGTCGTAGAAGCGCGCCAGCGCCTGGCGCCCCTCAGGCGTCGGCCGCAACGCCTGCTCACGGGTCAGCTCCAGCTCCTCGGGATCGAAGCCGGCGCCATCGATGGCCTTGTCGAACCCAGAACTGCCCGCGCCTGAGATAACCGCCACCACCCGCTCGGGCAAGAACGCGCCGCAGGCCAGCGCGTACGGGCCGCCGCCGGACACGCCGATGACGGCGAACCGGTCGACCCCGAGCTCGTCCATGAGCGCGGCCGTGGACTCGGCCACGCTGCGCAGCGAGCGGTCGGGCTCGGCCGGGGCGTTCCCGTAGCCGGCGCGGTCGATGCTGATCAGCCGCAGTCCCCGCTCGCGCGCCGGCGCGTCCCACCACTCCGGCAGCAGACGCGAGCACGGCGTGCCGTTGTGGAACACGACCGGGAACCCGTCGGGGTCGCCAAGCTCGTGGATGATCGAGAAATCCGTCAATCTGCCTCCCGGTGATCGGCTGCCGACGCTACTCCGCTCGAGGCCGGCCCGCAAGCAGCATGGTTCATGGTGTGAACCTGCCGTCTAAGGCCGCACGCCTCGCCGTTAACCCCCGCCGCCACCACCGCACCACGACGGCCGCCATCACCCTGGTCGGCACCGGCATGCTCGCCGGCGCCGCCTACGGTGGGTGGAAGACCTACTCGCCCCCGCCAGAATTGGGGTCGAACGGCCACACCGCAGATCACACACCCGCCGAGCCATCGACCAAGGAACCTGCCGCGTGAGCGAGGAAATCGGAGCGTCGAGATCGTCGAGTTCCGCCGCCTCGTGAACGCGAGTGAGGGCATATGAGAGGTGCTCACACCGGCGGGGCCGGTCTCCTTCCGCCCGGTCATCGCTCTAGAACGCTGACACCTGGGCGCGTCGAAGCTCCGCACCCGTTTCGGGACTCCCTATTCGGGCGGTGTGAGTGCGCTGCCGTCCGGCTCCGCAGCCTGGGTGCGCCGGACGGCGAACGACAGTCCGCCCAGGTACGGCAGACTCATTTGCGCCGAGATCATGGTCCGGGCCTGTGGATCGATGGTGAGGTGGAGCCTCGGGTCGGTGGTCTCGCGGTCGTGGATCATGGTCATCTTCACGATCGGCCTCCTGGTCTCGGAAGTCCTAGGTTACCCCGCCTGACCGACTCGGCTCTACTTGCCCGCCGAGTATGGGCACAACCGTTCGGAGCGGCAACGCAAGGCATGAAGAAGCCGGAGGAAGTTCGAACGCCGGTCATACGCGTTCGCCCAACTCCTCGCGAAGTTCGTGCGCTCAGGAAAGCCGCCCGGGCAGATGATCGCCACCGGTCTGATCAGCAACTACGGGCATAGGCGTGTCTCGCGGGCAGCAATCGCCGGGTGGTGCCGCGGCGCTCGCCTGCCGCAGAACGGGACTCTCTCGTCGTGCTTGCGACGCGCCCGGTCTTGGCGAGCGGCTGGCCGGAGGAGTTCTTTGGCCCTTGGGAGAAACCTCCTCCGGATCAGCCGCTCACACCAGAGGTTGTCGCGTAGCCGAAGGCTCGATCGTCATCCCTTCCGGGTGAATCCCCCGCCGAACACGCGAGCTGCCGTTGGCTGACTGCCGCGGCTTCAGGAGCTTCCGCTCTGCACCTCGTCACCTGGAAGGGACGATGTGCAGTGACCGACGGGGTGATTTCGTGCGTGTGTGGACGCGATCCAGGCATGCTCGCCGACGTCCCCGCCGCTCATCAGCTGTTGGGACGAGGTCGGCGAGGTGTTGATCCACTCCCGGGTGGGGGGTGCGGGGCCGCCCGTGGTGCTGGTGCACGGATACGGCGTGTCCGGCCGCTACCTGCTCCCGCTCGCGAGGGTCGTCGCGGGCCGATGCGCGACGTATGTCCCTGACTTGCCCGGCCGCGGCCGGCGAGGGCGGCCGGCCGCTGCCACTGGCATCGGCGATCTGGCCGACGCGCTCGGCGACTGGCTCGACGTCGTGGGGGTGTCCAGCCCGGTCTTGGTCGCGAACTCGATGGGGTGTCAGATCGTCACGGAGCTCGCCGTGCGTCGGCCACACCGCGTCGGGCCGTTGGTGCTGATCGCCCCGACGATCGAGCCGGCTAGGCGCGCCGCGCGCCACCAGATGATCCGGGCGCTGCGCAACTCCAGGCACGAGCCGGCGGGGCTCGTGACCCTGGCCGTCCGTGACGGTGCGCGCCGCGGGGTGGCCGGCCTCCACGCCACGGCCCGCTCGGCGCTGGCTGACCGGATCGAGGAGCGGCTGCCAGACGTCCACCAGCGAACCGTCGTCGTGCACGGCGAAAACGACCGCTTCATCAGCCGACAATGGGCCGAGGAGGTGGCGGCGCTACTGCCGAACGGCGCGCTCCTGGTCGTGCCGGACGGGTCACATGCGGTGCCCTACACGCACCCGGGGCTCGTCGCCGAAGTCGTCGAACAGCTCCTCGCGAGGGACGGCGCACACGGCGACGGGTGCGTGTTCGGGAGCGGTCGGCGCAGTACCGCTGTCTCCGGGCAAAGCGGTGCGCCGTAGCCTGGGCGACGGGGCGACGTCGCGGCTAACGTCGCGGGTTTGGGCCTCGGCGCGACCTTCCTCCCAAGACCATGAAGAACGGAGCGAGGAAGAACCCGATCGTCGCGACGACGAATGCCCCCTCTGTGTCGCCACGAACGTAGAGGACGACCCCGGCTGCGAGGAGCACAAGCCAAAGCGCGAGCGCGATGAGCGTCCCTCGTTGCGTCCAGTCGAACACGGCCGGCCGATCCTAACCGCCCGTTGTCAAGATCACAGCGACGATTCCGACGACGCGATCTGTGGCTCTGTGTCCGGCTCAGACGCGACGGCAAATCAACCGACCGGGACAGGCTTCACCGGCCACAACTGTACGAGCGCAACTCGACCGTTCGAGTCGCATACGAGCCGCCGAAGGCCGTCGCAGCTAGAGGGCATCCCGACGCGGCGACCGGGGACGCCTCGGGGTTCCAGGCCGTCGCGGGCGGCGGCGACGACGATGGCGTCGCCCGCTTCCACCCGATCGGCGGCCCGCCACGTTCCGAGCAGCCGATCGAGATCCCCGCCCGCAGTGCCCTCGTCTTCGGCGACTCCATCGTCGACGAGCGACGACGAGCTGCGCCTCTGGGACGGCCCGCTGGACAGCGAGCGCCGCCGCCGCTGGTGGCACGAGCGCTACCTGCCGACGCTCGAGCCGCTGGCCGCCCTCGAGGCCAAGCACGTCCTCGTGACGCACGGCCAGGCCGTGGTCGGCAGCGGCGCTGCGCGGCGGAAGCGTTGAGCCTTGGAAGACGACGATGAATCCGCCAGTCATCCCTTACGGATGACGCGCCTCGCCGGCCCCGGCCGTACCATCGTTCGTTCTGGTGCGTAGGCGGCCGTGCCGTAGTCATCTGAAAGTCGTGAGACGAGAGGAGCGGACTGATGCCTGACGCAGGAATCGACCGCACCAGGCTTCCGATCCGGCGGCCACCGTTCGCGGGCGCGACCAAGCGGACGCTCGCCAGTTCGGCGCCTGACTGGAGCCAGGCGAGCCACGTCCAGCCGCCCGAGGGCGCGCCGAATGTGCTTCTGGTCCTGATCGACGACGCCGGCTTCGGCAACCCGAGCACTTTCGGGGGGCCGATCCAGACTCCGAACTACACGCGGCTCGCCGAGAACGGGCTGCGCTACAACCGTTTCCACGTGACGGCGCTGTGCTCGCCGACGCGGGCGGCGCTGATTACGGGGCGCAACCATCATCGGGTCGGCTTCGGCATGGTTGGCGAGTTTTCGGGCCCGTTTCCGGGATACAACGCGACCATCCCACACGATTGCGCGCCGTTCCCGCGGATCCTTCAGGAGAACGGCTACCTGACCGGAGGGTTCGGGAAGTGGCATCTGACCCCGGACAATCAGCAGGGGTACTCGGGTCCGTTTGACCGCTGGCCGACCCGGCTCGGGTTCGATTACTTCTGGGGCTTCCTCGGCGGCGAGGCCGGGCAGTACGACCCCCTGATCGCCGAGAACCAGAAGATCATCGGCGTCCCCGAGGCCAAGGACGGCGAGTCGTACTACTTCCAGGACGATCTTGCCGACAAGACGATCGATTGGCTGCACCGTGTGCGCTCCGAGAAGCAGAAGACGCCGTGGTTCGCCTATGTAGCGACGGGCTGCAGCCATGCGCCGCACCATGTGCCGCGCAAATGGTCTGACAAGTATCGCGGCGCGTTCGACAAGGGCTGGGACGTGATGCGCGAAGAGACGATCGCGCGGCAGAAGGCGCTCGGCGTCGTCCCCGCCGACGCGGAGCTCTCGCCTCGCAACGACGCGTTTCCGACGTGGGACTCGCTCGACGAGACGCACAAGCGTCTGTACGCCCGGCAGATGGAGGTGTACGCGGGCTACTCCGAGAACGCCGACTGGAATATCGGCCGGATCATCGACGCGATCGACGAGATGGGCGAGCTCGACAACACCGTCGTGATCTGGATCTGGGGCGACAACGGCGCGAGCATGGAGGGCACGCTCACGGGCACGTTCAACGAGCTGACGACGCTGAACGGGATCCCGCTCACACCCGAGGAGCAGATCGGACTCATCTTCAAGCACGGCGGCCTGGAGGCCTGGGGTGACGACCAGCTGGCGCCGCATTACTCGGCCGGATGGGCCTGGGCTGGCAACGCTCCGTTCGACTGGGGCAAGCAGGTTGCCTCGCACCTCGGCGGCACCCGCAACCCGATGGTCGTGCATTGGCCGGGCGGCATCGATGACGCCGGAGCGGTTCGCAACCACTACACGCACGTCACCGACGTCGGCGCCACGATCCTCGACCTCGCCGGGATCCCGATGCCCGACGCGATCGACGGCGTCGCGCAGCAGCCGTTCGACGGCGCCACCTTCGCCGACTCGCTCTCGGACGCGGCCGCCCCGGAGCGCCACACCCAGCAGTACTACGAGATCCTCGGCAACCGGGGGATGTACAAGGACGGCTGGCTGTTCTGCCAGCGACTGCAGCGGATCCCGTGGGATCTCGATCCCGACAAGCTGCGCAAGTTCGGCCCTGGTTGGGACCCCGAGACCGACCCCGTCGAGCTGTACTACCTGCCCGACGACTTCACGCAGTCGAAGAACATCGCGGCCGACCATCCGGAGAAGGTGAAAGAGCTGCGCGAGCTGTTCTGGGCGGAGGCGGAAGCGAACAGCGTCTTGCCGCTGCTCGGCGGGCTGACGTCGTTCTTCGGCATGGTGCCGCCGGTGCCGGAGGAGTCGAAGTTCGTCTTCCGCGGCGATATCCAGAACATCCCCAGCGGCATGATCCCGCGGATCTACAACCACTCTTACACCATCAGCGCCGATCTGGTCATCCCCGCGGGCGGGGCTGAGGGCGTGATCGTCGCCGAGGCCGACCATCTCGGCGGGTTCGCGCTCTTCGTGCAGGACGGGAAGCTCAAGCACACCTACTCGATGCTCGGGGTGCTCGAGTACACCCAGGCGGCCGAGCAGCCCTTGCCCAGTGGCAGCGTCAACGTCGAGCTCGTCTTCACCGCCGACGCGCCGAAGCCTGCGACCGGCGGCGAAATCACCCTGCTCGTCAACGGCGAGCCGGTCGCGAAGGGACGCATGGAGCACACGGTCCCCGGCCGCTTCTCGGGCTACGCCGGCATGGACATCGGTCGCGACAACGGCCTCGTCGTCGACCGCAGCTACGCCGACAAGGCGCCGTTCGCGTTCACCGGCGAGATCAAGCAGGTCGTCTTCGACGTCGCGCCGCACCTGAGCCCGGAAGACGCAAAGACGCTCAACGAGCACGCCGCCCAGGCCCTCGCCGCACACGCGGCGAGCGCCTGACGTGGAGGCGAGACAGGAGCACCATGAGCGATAACGAACAGCTGGACGTCCTCGTCGCCGTCTACCTCATCCCCGACCTGGCGCAGCAGGACTTCGACGCCTACACCAAGCTCGCAGGCGACGGCAAGATCGTCACCGACGGCGTGGCGGTCGTGATCAAGGACGCCGACGGCGAGGTGCACGTCCAGGAGACCGGCGACCACCTCGGCCGCAAAGGAGCCGAGGCCGGCGCCGGAGTCGGGCTCGTCATCGGGCTGTTCGCCCCGCCGCTACTCGCGGCGACCGCCGTAGGCGCCGCCGCCGGCGGACTGGCGGGGAGGTTCGCGCGCCATCGCGTGAAGGCGGGTATCGGCGACAAGCTCGACGCTGCGCTTCCCCCCGGATCGGCCGGCATCATCGCGATCTACGAGCACGACGGGGCCGACACGGTCGCTAGCGCGCTCGTCAATGCGATCCGCACGTCGATCGCCAACATCGACAAAGCCTCGGCGAAGGAGCTGAAAGCCGGCCTCAAGGAGGCGTCCGCCGGACTCGCGGGCTGATGGAGGACGGATGATCCAGCTGATCGAGGGCCTGCCCGACGCGGTCGTCGGACTCGAAGCCGTGGGGCAGGTCGAATCCGCCGACTACGACACGATCGCAGCGCCGGCCGTGAAGCACGCGCTCGAGCGGCACCCGAAGATCCGCCTCATCCACGTGCTCGACGAACGCTTCACAGGCTACACCGCCGGTGGCGCATTGCAGGACGCTGTACTCGGGCTCGCACACCCGCGCTCGTTCGACCGCATCGCCGTCGTCACGGACTCCGAGACCATTCGTCGATTGGTGACGCTCGCGGGCTGGTCGATCCCCGGCGAGCTCCAGCTGTTCCCAAACCGCGAGCGCGAGCAGGCCGAAGCGTGGGCGAGCGAAGGGCTCACTGAGCCGCAAGGAGGAATGCGATGAGTACGACACTGACTGACGGCGCGGCCGACGATGTTGTTACGGCGACCCGGAAGGGCAAGCGGCCGCAGCGAGCGGCGCGTGTGGTGCCGCATCTGACCGTGGGGGAGCGGGTGGCGCGGGGTCAGGCGGCGCGGGCTGACGTACCCCGTTCCAGTCACGCGGAGTACGCCCCGGCGCCGCATCGTGGGGATCCTGTCGCCCTTTTGGAGTCGCAGGCGGCGTCGCGGGTGGCGGAGCTGGTGCCGATCCGGTATGGGCGGATGCTGGTGTCGCCGTTTACGTTCTATCGGGGTGCGGCGTTGCTGATGGCGGCGGATCTGGCAGCGACTCCCCATTCGGGGCTGCGCGCTCAGCTGTGTGGGGATGCGCATCTGTCGAACTTCGGCTTGTTCGCGGCGCCGGATCGGCGGTTGGTGTTCGATCTGAACGATTTTGACGAGACGCTGCCGGGGCCGTGGGAGTGGGATGTGAAGCGGTTGGCGGCGAGCTTCGAGATCGCTGGACGCGAAAACGGCTACTCGCGCAAGCAACGTCGGCGGATCGTGCAGGACACGGTCGCCGCCTACCGCCAGGCGATGGGACAGTTCGCCGGCATGCGCGCGATAGACGTCTGGTATGCCCGGGTCGAGGTCGACGAGCTGATGGCTCAGCTGCGAAGCCAGCTGAAGAAGTCGATGGCGAAGAAGGCCGAGAAGACGGTGGCGAAGGCGCGGACGAAGGACAGCATGACCGCTTTCTCCAAGTTCACTCGGGTGGTGGACGGTGAGCCGCAGATCGTGTCCGATCCGCCGCTGATCGAACGTGTGCAGGAGTTGGCGCCCGGTCGCGAAGGCAAGGCCGTCACAGCCTCGCTGCACGAGCTGCTGCGTCGCTACCGCGAGACGTTGCAGACAGACCGGCGCGTCCTCCTCGAGGAATACCGACTGGTCGACCTGGCCCGCAAAGTCGTCGGGGTCGGCAGCGTCGGCACCCGCGCCTGGATCGCGTTGATGCTCGGCCGAGACGGGCAAGATCCGCTGTTCCTGCAGTTCAAGGAAGCGCAACCTTCGGTACTGGAAGAGTTCAGCGCGAAGAGCCAGTACGCCAATCACGGCGAACGCGTCGTTGCCGGCCAGCACCTGATGCAGGCAAGCAGCGACATCTTCCTCGGCTGGCTCCACGTCGCCGAGGGCATCGACGGCCAGGAGCGAGACTTCTACGGCCGCCAGCTGAAGGACTGGAAAGGCTCATTCGAAACCGCGGGAGCACTCCCCAAGGGCATGACGATGTACGGCCAGACCTGCGGATGGACGCTCGCCCGCGCCCACGCCCGCTCCGGAGACCGCATCGCCATCGCCGCCTACCTCGGCCAAAGCGACACCTTCGACCGAGCCATCGCAGACTTCTCCGAAGCCTACGCCGACCAAAACGAACACGACTACAACGCTCTCACCCAAGCCGTCAACTCAGGAAGGATCACCGCACAAACAGGGCTCTAAAACGACGACAGCGCGTCGTCCGGGACGGAGGGCGTCCTGACCGGGTAAACCCGTAGCCCGGATCGGTAGATCCGCCGATGCGCCACGACCTGGCGGGCCGTAGTGTGGCGAGCGACAAAGGAGGATGACCATGCTTGTCTTCGCATCAGTGCTCGGATGGTTCACGTTCGGGATTCTTGCGCTCATCATCTGGATCGCGATCGCGTTCTGGCCTGCGCGCGTTGCCGGCCGCAAGGGCCACAGCTTCCTCGGCTACTTCCTGTTGAGCCTGCTGTTCTTCCCGCTCGCGCTGATCCTCGCGTATGTCGTCGATGATCGGCACACCCCGGCGGTGCACGCTTGATCGCGGATAAGGGTTGAAGCGACACCCGCCAGGCCGGTCGCGGATATGACCGGCCTGGCGGTCAAGAGCCTCGGCGTCCGAACCGGATGATGTCAAGACTGTGGGTCGAGCAAGAGGTTCGGGTGGTCCCGAAAGCGCTTGATCGGCTGCCTTCGCGGCCGGTGCTGAGGTGCCGGGTCGAGCTCGTGCACGCGTGACCCCTTTTGGGCGGTGTCCGAGTCCCGCGCGGTGGGTCGTCCAGGTGCCTTGCTACCCTCGCGGCCGCTTCGGGCTTCGAGTCTTTCTTCTTTTGCCCGTCCTTGACGGGAAGGTAGATAGGCGGCGGAGCGGTCGGACTAACTGTGACAGCCCGGCTGTTGATGCCCGCGCATTCGCAATCACCCGGGTGATCGGCCCGCGATTCACCCCGGCTCCGAGAGCATGGTGACATCCTGATGTGTGGCTCGCGGATCACCGCGACACCTGTCCACTATCCGGCAGGGCGACTGATGGAGGGAGAGATGGCTTACATCGATGTTGATGAACTGGGGCCGGTCGACTACTTGGTGGTCGCGTTCCCGGCCGAACAGGCGAACTTCTCGGGGGAGATGGCGTCCGAGCTGAGGGACTTGATCGACAGCAACACCATCCGCGTTCTCGACCTCGTGATAGTCACGAAGGGTGAGGACGGCTCCGTCGACGCGACGGAGCTGCGCGACGCTGACGAGAGCGAGGTCGGGCAGTTGCGCGACCTGGAGCGAGACCTGGCGGTTCTTCTCGCCACGAGGGATGTCGAAGACATCGGTGCATCGCTCGAGCCGGGTAGCGCTGCTGCGGTGCTGGTGTGGGAGAACACGTGGGCGGCGCCGTTCGGCTCCGCGGTTCGACGGTCCGGTGGCCAGCTGGTTACCAGCGGTCGGATTCCGACGCAGGCGCTTGTCGCCGCGGTTGAGGCCGATCGCGACGCTGCCGGGAAGGGAGTCTGAACATGCCACTGCTCAGAGACAGAGACGATCGACCTGGACTTCTCGGCAATCTCCGCGAGAAGCGGGAGGACCGGCGCGACGATCGGGGTGATCGGCGCGAGGACCGAGGCGACGACCGCGGTGACCGCAGAGACGACCGGCGTGACCGGCGTCCCGGACCGGGACTACTCCGATAGACGGACGCGCCGCCGACAGAGGGCGTCTCCCGCCCTCTGCCGCGGCGCTCGCGACGAATCGTTGCTCCCGTGCCGGTTCTGGGCTTCGCCCCCAGGTGACACGGCTCCGCCGGGTACATCTGTGTTGGGCCGGTTGGCGGTTTCGGCTTTCCCGCGCTGCCGTTTCAGCGGTTTCTCGGATGCGGCTGCGGTGTCAAGGGTGAAACTATGCCAGGATGAGTGGCCCGTCTGGAACTGAGCGCGGTCGTGTTCGCAGCCGCCGGGACACCACAACCAATAGCGATCGGGGATCCCACGACCGCGCGAGCCTTTCACCCCGTAAACATGGCGATCACCGGCCGGATTGCCGACGAAGGGACCGGTCGCGGGCGGCGACTCGGGGGTCTGCTTCATGACCGACACCGTTAAGGCCGGGCTTGAGCCGCGTGCACTTGAGGCGGTCGGTCGTCGCAATCACTCCGAGGCGGAGCCGCTTGCCCTGCTGGTCGAGGCCAAGCTCGCAGTGCCTCATGTGCGGCGGGGCTTGGTCGATCGGCCGCAGGTCTGCAAGGCGCTCGACGTTGGCTTCGACGGGTCGCTGACTCTTGTGGCGGCTCCTGCCGGCTACGGGAAGACGACCGCGGTTCGTACTTGGTGCGCGGGCCTCGACGCGGCGGTAGCCTGGGTCACGCTGGACATTGGAGACAATGATCCGGCTCTGCTGTGGAGGTATGTCGCGACTGCGGTAGATCGGGTGCGATCGGGCCTGGGGCGGGCCGCGTTGCAGCGGCTCGGTGTGGCCGGGACCCCGATCGAGGGTGCAGTCGACGAGTTGATGAACGGCGCAGCAGCGTTCGGTAGCGAACTCGTCGTCGTGCTCGACGATCTGCACTTGGTGACCAGTGACGAGTCTCTGGCGTCGATCGACTACGCCCTGGCGCACATTCCTCCCAACGCGCACGTGGTGCTCATCACGCGCATGGATCCAGCGCTGAGGCTCGCACGGCTGCGTGCCGCTGGGGCGCTCGCGGAGGTGCGGGCGGCCGATCTCACCTTCACCGTCGCCGAGGCCGACGAGCTGTTCACGGTTCTGGGTCATCTGGAACTAGGTGCGCAGGAGATCGACCTGCTCGTCGAGCGCACCGAGGGCTGGCCCGCCGCGCTCGTCCTCTCCTTGCTCTGGCTACGTAGAGTCGACGATCCGGGGCGGGCGGTGCGGGCGTTCGGAGGAGATCACCGCTTCGTGACCGACTACCTCAGCAGCGAGGTGCTCGCCGCACTCGGCGAGGCCGACCGCGTGTTCCTTCAGGGCGCCGCGGTTCTTGGCGAGTTCACCGCGGACCTGTGCGACGCAGTGCTCGGCCGCACCGACTCCGCGGCGCGGCTCGCCGAGCTCGAGCACACGAACCTGTTCATCTCAAGGCTGGAGCGAGGTGGCTGGTTTCGTATGCACTCCCTGTTCGCCGAATACGCGAGGGCTCGGCTCGCGTCGCTCGATCCGGAGGCAGCGATGCGCATTCACCGGCGAGCCGCGGAGTGGCTCAGATCGCGAGGGTCGCCGGTCGAGGCGATCGTGCACGCGGTCGCAGCCGGCGATCAGGAGCTGGTTGCGCAGCTGCTCGTCGAGTATCACTTGCGTCTGATTAGAGGCGGCGCCGGTCGCACGCTTCTGCGCTGGGTGCGGACGCTCCCGGACGACCGCATCCCTCCGCAGCTGGCGGTGGCAGCAGCGACGGCGGCGATGCTCGTCGGCGGATGCACGATCGAGCGGCGCCGGCTGCTGAACCTCGCCGACGAAACACTTAGAGAGCACCCCGAGCAGGCTGACGCATACGTGGAGACGGCGGCGCGGCTGGTGCGCGCGGTCACGATCGACGGTGGGACGCGGCAGGCGGTGCTGGACGGCCGGTGTGCCGTCGAGCTCGCGGCGGCCGGTGCGGACGAGATTCTCACGGCAGCCCTGACTGCCTGCGCGCGCGCACTGTTCTTCGCCGGCGAACTGGACGAGGCGTGGGCGGTGGCGATGCGAACATTGGAGCATCCGGGCATCGAGCGGCATGTTCCGAGCCTGGCGGTCGCCCGCTCGACGCTGGCGCTCGTCGCCGTCGAGCAGGGTCGGGTCGCCGTGGCGCGAGCCCACGCGGAGAAGGCACGCGAGGCGGTGGGCAGGATCGGCTCGAGCCGGAGCTGGCTCGGCGCGAACGCCTCCGCCGCTCTGGGCTCGGTGCTGGCCGCCGAGGGAAGCGTCGTCGCGGCCGAGCACGAGCTCGCCGCTGCGGAACGCTTCTTCCGCGACGAGGTGGCGACCTTGCATCATGCGTGGCTGCTCGTCCTGCTCGCCCGAGTCCGTCTTCGCCGTGGCCGGGTCGGCGTCGCCGAGAAGGCGCTGCGGTCGGCGCAAGACGCGCTCGGCGAGCTCGTCGACAGCGGCCGCGTTCCCGCCCTCGCGCATGAGGTCGAGCGGGAGCTGAATGAAGCCAGAGACCGTGCATCCCACGGAGAGGTGCTCGAGTCGCCCAGCGATGCCGAGCTCGCCGTGCTGCGACTGCTGGTGTCGGACCTGTCGAACAGTGAGATCGGGGAACGCCTCTTCATATCCACGAACACGGTTCGATCGCACACGCGTGCGCTTTACCACAAGCTCGGGGTGCACTGCCGGGCGGACGCGATCGCCCGCGCTACAACGCTTCGACTGCTCGAGCGTTCACAATCACCCGGGTGATCGGCCCCTGATTCCCTCGAGGGGTCGTCGGTCGGTGCAATCCTGGCTGTGTGGCTAACCGGACTTATCGACTGATCGTTGTGGG
Organism: uncultured Actinomycetes bacterium; assembly: GCA_963813245.1. Classification (GTDB taxonomy): domain Bacteria; phylum Actinomycetota; class Thermoleophilia; order Gaiellales; family JAICJC01; genus JAICJC01. Next base: position 686,375 of record CAWEYE010000010.1, on the reverse strand, counting down.
GGAGCTCAGCGACAACCTCGAGCTCGCCTTCGATGGCATGACCCTCACCCGGACCCGGGGCAACAGTGCCTTGAGCGGGGAGGTGCGCGACCAGGCAGAGCTCCAAGGACTCCTGCAGCGCGTGTCTGACCTCGGGCTCACCTTGCTCGAGGCGAGAGCAATCGAGGAGACGTCCGGTGCGGCGAGCAGCAGCATGCCGGGAGAGCCCGGATGGCAATACTCAACAGGAAAGGAGTGGTAATTATGGCTGTGGCGACCAAGACAGCGCCGACATTCCACACGGTGCCTCTGGACTGGAAAGAGGTGTACTACACCAACTGTCCGCTGGTGTCGGCGAGCAATGTCGACCAAGAGCTGGGCTGGACGCGAGAGGAGTACAAGAAGATCGGCGTCGAGTACGCCTTTCTCCGCTCGCGGCGGGAGAATGACTGGTACCCGCACTACATCCACAACCTCGACAACCTGTTCCGGTTTGGTGGGCTGTTCCCGCCCGTCCACGTCCACGCGGACATCCGCAGGACCAAGCTGCTGGGTGCGACGCACGTGTACGAGGGCGGCTGCATGCTGGTGCGTGCGCGGGATCCGATCTACCGGATGCAGGATCTGAAGGGCAAGAAGATCGGCCTTTCGAAGAGCCTGAACACGATCAAGAACGACTGGTGGCGCATCCAGGAGGAGCAGGGCATCGAGCTGATGCTGATGCTGAACGGGATGACCCGCGACGACGTCGAGATCGTGGAGTTCCCGTATCCGGATGACTGGTACGACAAGCCGGAGATGCTCGCACCGATGGACAACCCGTCGGAGCTGTGGCTCAAGCGCGACCACAAGCACGACCTCGCCTTCCGGCCGCTTGAGCCGGCGCTGGAAGCGGGCAAGGTCGATGCGATCTACACGCAGAGCGTCGTGTTTCAGCGTCTCCAGGAGGCCACGGGCAAGTTCAAGTCGATCGAGGACCTGTCCCGATATCCGGACTGGACGCTGCAGGTGTGCAACGTCCCGGCTGTGATCACGTGCACCGAGGAAATGGCTGACGAGCATCCCGAGCTCGTCATCACGTTCCTGAAGGGCATGATCAAGGTCGGCCGCTGGGCGAACGAGAACAAGCACGCCGCTGCGGCGATCCTCAACAAGCAGACGTTCTACCGGGATACGGACCACACGTATCGGCACATCAAGAACGTCGACATGGTGCCCAACCTGTCGCCCCAGAACCTGGTGGCGATCGACATCGGGAAGGACTTCATGTTGAGCCACGGCTACATCGAGAACGACTTCGATGTGCGCGAGTGGGCGGCGCCCGAGTTCCTCGAAGAAGCCGCGAAGGACCTCGTCGAGGAGCGCTGGCAGAAGGTGACCACGAACAAGCTCCCAGAGGCGTCTGAGCTGCAGGCATCCACACACCGGCTTGGGTAGCCGGCGGACGATGGCCCGCACCGGCCCACCTCCTGCGGGAGGTGGGCCGGGGTTTCAGGCGATGGGTGCACCGACAGGAGGAATGATCATCATGCCAACCGGATTCACAAGTGAGATCCCGGAGTCCAACCGCACGAGCCTCGAGCTGTACGCGACTCCGCAGGACGCATATGCGATGTGGAAGGCCGACCCCGAGGGTGTCCATATCCTCGACGTCCGCACGTTCGAGGAGTACGTCTTCGGCGGCCACGTGGACACGGCGAAGAACGTCCCCTTGGTCTTCCCCAAGTTCGACCCCGAAGGCCCGTCGATGCCGGGCAGGCCTCCGGGCTGCTCCGGTGAGGCCAACCCCGACTTCGTCGCCAAGGTGACGGAGGCGTTCGATCCGGACTCCACGATCCTCGTCATGTGCGCAACCGGGGGCCGCGGGGCGATGGCGGTCAACGCGCTCGCCCAGGCCGGCTTCACGAACGTCTACAACATCGTCAACGGCTTCGAGGGAGACCGGGTCGACGATCCCGCGAGCGTGTTCCACGGCAAGCACATGCGCAACGGCTGGAAGAACGCCGGACTCCCGTGGGGATACGACTTCCATCCTGACCTGATGTGGGTCGCCCCGCGCGAGCGCGAGCTCACAAACGCGTAAGGCACGCAGGTGCGAAACCAGGGCGACCGGGCCCCGAACGCACGACCCGCCCATCACTGCCGGTCAGGTGATGGGCATTTCCCAAGGAGTGAAGAGCCATGACGAAGACCGCCGCAGAAATGGTGGCCGAGGCCGTAGCCGCGGTCGAAGGCATCGCCCCGAAGGACGCCTACGACCAGGTCGCGGCCGGCCGGGCAACCCTGCTCGACGTGCGCGAGCCTGTCGAATGGGAGCATCACATCGATGGCGCGGTGGAGGTGCCTCGGGGACTGCTCGAGTTCGCGGCCGACCCCCAGAGCCCGCGCCACAACACTGAACTCGACCCCGCCCGCCGCGTGATCGTGTACTGCAGATCCGGCACGCGCGCAGCGCTTGGCGGCGAGCACGCTGCAGACGTTGGGCTACGGGAACGTCGCAAATCTCGACGGCGGGTTCGCGGCCTGGAAGGAAGCCGGGCTGCCAACCGAAGAGCACCACGCGGGCATCTAGTACCGGGCCACAAGGGCTGGTAGCAATCCCGCAAGACCAGTGCGACACCGAGGAGATCCATGGGACAGGGAATCAGCGAGGTGCTCACGTTCGCGATCGGTGTGGCGATCAGCCCTGTGCCGATCATCGCGGTGATCCTGATGTTGTTCTATCACCAGTCTACCTTCCCTGCCCGTCCTTGACGGGAGAGTAGATAGAGAGGGCGAAACGCCGCACCAGCTTGTCGCCGAGGGTCGGGTGGCCCCGAAGTTCGACGACAAGACGCCCCCTCCCTGACCTCGGAGCGCCGACCGGTAGGATCCTTAGAATGGGCGACTCAGAAGTGCGATGGGAGCGCTCTCAAGCCTCACCCTCGACTGGGGAAGGCGCACAAGCGAGCAACGGTACTCCCACGACTTCCACCCAGACGAAGTCGTCCGTAGCCCAGCCGGCGACACTAAGTCAGCCGCCCGCGCCGTCGAAGCCCTGGTATCGGATTGGCATGCACAGCCGCGGGTTCCAATCGCCGACGGGGAACATCCGATGCGCGACCACAGAGCAAGGCGAGACCATGGTCTGCGAGACGATGAACGACCGCCATAGTGTCGAGCTCGGCACTGTCCTCGAGGCAGACGACTACGAGAGCTGGAACGTGTACCCGGCTCCGACCCTCGAATACGGAAACGGCTGGTGGAGTAGGAACTTCTACTGCTGGAGCTTGGAACCGGCGTGAAGTGCCGCAGCCTGTTCTCCCGCCAAGGGTTCAAGATCAATCGGGACGGCTGGTGGTACTGGAGGTGGACGACGGTTCCGCTCCCATTCGGCAGCGGGGGATCAGCGGGCGGCGGCGGCAATGGCTACACCGTCGTGTGCGCAGATGGCTGGGTTAGTCACTCCGGCGGCATCCAGGGGGCCTGCTCGAGCCACGGTGGCTATGGGTGATCTAGGCCCACCACTCTAAGGAGGGCTGATCGTCTCGCCGCTGGGCGCAGTGCTTGGGCGCCTGCCGGGCGAGCTCGACAGCCCGAAGGTGCGGCTCGGGGGCGCGGGTTACACGTACGGCGAGTGGATCGACGAGGCCGAGCCCGTCGGGACTAGCCGCAGAAGTCGGCGATGACGCATTCGAGGGCGCCCACGCAGCGGTCGAGCTGATCGAGGTCGACCCACTCCAGCGCTGCGTGGGCGCCCTCGCCGCCGGGCCCGAAGATGACGGTGGGAATGCCGGCAGCGGAGAAGATGGCGCTGTCGGCCCAGCCGATACCGCCGGTCACGGGCGCCTCCCGGCCGAGAGCTCGGCGAGCAGCTGCCACGATCGGAGCGTCCGCGGCAACCTCGAACGGCTCGCGCACGAGCGTGGTATGCAGCGTGGCGTCGGCATCGCCAAGCAGGGCGGTCAGCTCCGCTTCGACGATCTCGATCGTCTCGCCGGGGAGAGTGCGCCGCTCGAGTTGGAGGCGGCACGACTCGGGATAGGTCGAGAGCTCGCGGCCGCCGTCGATGATGGACGCGTGGATCGAGCCCGGGCCGAGCAGCAGATGGCCCGGGCGTCCGTTCAGCTCGGCGGCGAAGCGGTCGAGCTCGACCAGGACCGGGCCCATGCGAGCAATGGCATCGACGCCGTCCTCGGGCCGCGACCCGTGCGCGGCGCGGCCGCGGACGACGATCTCGTGCCAGGTGAAGCCCTTGTGCGCGATCGCGACGGTTATCTCGGCGCCGGTGGGCTCGGTGACGATGGCGGCGTCGGCCCGCACCGACTCGGCGACGGCCTGGGCGCCGACTGAGGCGAACTCCTCGTCGCAGACGGCGGCAACGATGACGTCGCCCGCAACGTCCTGCTCGGCGGCGTTGGCGGCAGCCACCATGATGGCGGCCAGGCCGGCCTTCATGTCGTACGCACCGCGGCCGTAGAGGCGGTTTCCCTCGACCCGCGGCGAGAAGGGGTCGGCCATTCCGTCGACGCCAACGACATCCATGTGTGCGTACAGGAGCAGCGAGCGGCCGCCGCCCTTCCCCCGCGTCCGGGCGACGACGTTGGGCCGGCCAGGCTCGACATCGGCAATGTCGACCTCGAGGCCGCGCTCGGACAGCCAGCCGCCGACGAACCGGGCGATCTCGCCTTCCCCCGCGCCGCCCGGGACAAGGCTGGGGTTGATCGAGTCGATGGCGACGAGGTCGGCCAGTAGCGCCCGGGCATCCTCCACGCGGTCATCCTACCGACCGGGCTTCGGCCGCGGAATGAGCGAAACGCCGCACTCCCTTTTGTTCGTCGTCAACGTCGCGCTCAACGACATCGGGTCGGCAGGTTCAGCACACTCATCACGCTTGCCAAGGCGAGCGTTGCGAGAACGATGTTCGGGTGCCCGTGCTCGTGCTCAGCGGGCCCAGGTGTAGTCGTAGCCATAGCTAAGCCCTCCGGAATCAGGACGACGCGTCCGGGCAGGTCACCGGCCCGCAACCCGGCGACCTTGTCCGGGTTGCGGGCGAGCACGATCGGGAACGAGCAGCCATGTGGCGTCGTGTCCGACGTTGCGGGGAGCGGTGACCAGGGTCATCGCGTCTCCTCTCAGACCGCGGTGCGGCCGCCGTCGACGTGGATGATCGCGCCGTTGATGTAGCCGGCCGCCGGGGTCGCGAGGAACGTGATGACGTCAGACAGCTCGTGCACGTCAGCGACCCGGCCGAGCGGAATCTGCTTGGCAAACTCCTGGGCCATCGCCAACCTCGGCTCCAGTGTCGGGGTCAACGTCGGACCGGGAGCGACCGCGTTGACCCGGACGTTCTGCGGCCCGTATTCGGCGGCCCACGCCTTGGTGAGCAGCTCGATCGCTGCGCGCGAGGCTCCGTAGGCAGCCAAGCCTGGCTGGCCGTAGCTCGCGACCATCGTTGAGACGTTGATGATCGACCCGCCGCCGCGGGCAGCGATCTTCGGGGCGAGCGCGGCAACGAGGAAGAACGGCGCCTTGACGTTGATCGTGGAACAGACCGTCGAACGCCGTCTCGTCGGTGTCAGTCGTCGCTCCCATGGCGGCAACGCCGGCAAGGTTGACCAGGACATCAATTTCGCCTGCCGCCTCGGCGACGCGCCCCACCTCGGACAGCTCCGAGAAATCCGCGGCGATGAACTGCGCATCGTGTCCACCCGCGCGGATCTCCTCCGCGGCGCTTGCGCCGCGGGTCTCGTCGCGGCCGGTGATGATCACCGTCGCGCCCTTCTCGGCCATCGCCTGCGCGGTGGCAATACCCATCCCGGAGGTGCCACCGGTGATCAAAGCCCGTTTGTCCTTCAGATCCATTGTCGACATCCCCTTCATAGTTGGAACACACAATCCACTCTTCCGGGATGCCGACTCTAACAGAAATGGCTCATGTAATCCAGTACAAGACGATCTCGCACCACGCGCTCAGCGACGGCTTCCCCTAGGGCATCGGTGCCGCTCAGCGGTTGAGCGACGTGCTCGTGGTGCTGCTGAGGGTGGCGATGAGCGTGAGCATCGCGTCGAGCGCGGCCGCGAGCGGTTCGGTGTCGCGCTGGATCTGAGCGAGCAGGAGGCCGCCCTCAAGCGCGGCGAGCGTGGCCAGCGCGAGCTGGCGCGGGTCGGCCTCCGGCGTCGAGTCGGCCAAGCGCGTGCATCCGCAGAAAACCAGCCATGATGCTGGCCTCCCAGCGTTTGAAGGACGCCGCAACCACTGCCCTGGCTTCGGGCTCCGTCTCGGCCAGCGCGGCAGCCGAGAGAGCCGATCGGGCAACCGAAGCGGCCGCCCGTGGTGCGGGCGTGATCGACAACGAAATCGCGCCACTCCCGCAGGCCGTCGAGGCTGCTGAGGTCAAACCGCTCCTGCGTGGCGATCATCGTGTCGGCCTGGCGCTCGATGACTGCGCGGACGAGCGCCGGCTTGTCCTCGAAGTAGTGGTAGAGCTGCGAGCTGCTCACGTGTGCGCCGTCGCGCACTTCCTCGATCGTCGTGTGGGCAACGCCCTGCTGAAAGATCAGCTCTGCCGCGGCGTCGACGATCCGCGCGCGCGTGGCGGCGCCCTTGCGCGTCAACCGCGGCCGACCAGAACTGCTTGAGGACATCGCGAAAAGTATACCGCTGAAAGTGGCTTTGACATACCATAGGATGTCTGGCATAGTGGATCATATCATTCCAGTCATGAAGACAGCCTCGTGGCTGCAACGGCCGGGAAAGCAAGAGGCCGCTGTGCGGGCCCAGGCCCACGAACGATGAGAGGGAAATCTGATGAGCACACTCCCAGGAAAGACCGTGTTGATCACGGGCGCCAACGTCGGGATCGGCAAGGAGGTGGCCCGGCAACTGGCATCACGTCCCGAGATCGCCCGCATCTACCTGGCGTGCCGGAACCAAGAGCGGGCGAGAACGGCGAAGGCCGACCTCGAAGCGGAGACCGGCCGGAAGATCTTCGACATCGTTCTCATGGACGTTGCCGATCTGGGTTCCGTCCGCGCCGGCCTGGCGGCCATCGACGGATCCCTCGACGCGCTGGTCATGAACGCCGGCGTCATTGGCCCGAAGACGATGGACTTGACCGCTGACGGGGTCACCACCGTGTTCGCGACGAACGTCCTTGGCCACGTCGTCCTCCTCGAAGGGCTCCTGGCCGCATGACCGGCTTGGCGAGGTTGCGGTCCTCGCCGGAAGTGAAGCAGTCCGCGGAGTTCCGAAGTTGCGGATGAAAGGGCCATCCTTCGTCTCAACCTCAGCCGACGAACTCGCCACCGTCATCGACGGCAGCTACTTCGCCAGCAGAAAAGCTGACTTCAACCTCGCGTTCGGCCAGGCCAAGTACATCGGGGCCCTCTGGATGGCCTACCTGGCCCGCCAACACCCCGACCGCCGATTCATCACCGTGAGCCCCGGCAACACCACCGGCACCCAAGCCCCCAACGGCCTTCCCCTACCGATGCGGGTAGCCGCCAAGTACGTCATGCCCGCCCTAGGTCTCGCCCACAAACTCGACGTGGGAGCGAAGCGGCTCGTCGACGGCGTCACCGACCCGACCCTGTCCAGCGGCGAGTTCTACGCCAGCGCGGCCAACACGCTCAAGGGTCCCCTGGTCAACCAAGCGGACATCTTCCCCGATCTGGCCAACCCGTCGTTTCAGGACAACGCCAACGAAGCCATCCACCGCTTCATCACCCAAAGGACAGCCGCGTAACAGCAAGTTCTGTTGGCTGGCCGGTACGATCAGCCGATGGATGCGGACTACCCGTCATGGTTCTACTTCCCGAGCAGGCAGCGCCCGCCGGAGTGGGCGACTCGGTTCGTCGAGGCGGTTGAGAGTCGTCGCGACGCGATCGACTCGGCGGTTGTCGATGGCTTGCACAACGGCCCAGGGCGGCAGGGTGCGTTATTGCTTGGCGTTGCCGACAACCCAAGCGCAAAGGATCGTGTGAAGACTCTTCGAACTGTCCAGTCGCTTCAGGTGAACGCCCTCACAGGGCTTCACTGAAGTTCCAGTGTGGGAACAGGCAGCCGGGTGGACTTGCCTAAAGAGGGGGCCCCATGACGGCTGGTTGTTGCACCGTCGCCCGAGGCGATTTCCCTTGAGATCGGCCGGCAGCGGGACTTCGACTCTGAGATGCGCGGCGAGAACTACGCGCCCGATAACTACTGGCCGCGAGTCCCGCGAGGTGGAGGCCGCCCGAAGAGGGCGGCCTCCACCGTTGCGCTGCCTACTCAGGCCGCGGCGCGACTTCGATAATCACGTCCCGCCCGGAGCCGGTGAGATATGCCTGCGTGATCACGGCAGGCGCCGCCCCGTCGAGGGTCAGCTTAATCCGGCCGCCCTCATACCAGGCGACCTCAGCCGCCGTGACGTCGGGGAAGGCGCCGTTCGGCGGGTCGGAGTGAAGGACGACATCCCCGTTCCCCTTGATCACCGCCTTGGCGATCCACCCCGCGTTGCCGGGCTTGGAGTCGAGCGTCAGTGAAGGCATCGGTGCCTCCTTTTCCGAGCGCATGGCTGGCATCTGCGCTCTCACATTGGCTCTGCGGGCCAGCCTCCGCTTCCCCAGCGTACCAGGGCTACGGACGCGCCAGAAGTGGCCACTCCACGTCGTGTGTTAGGCCCGGCAAAGGATCACGCCGGTGGCCTAGCGCCCTCGCGGTGGCAGCAGCTCGCCGACAACACCCGAGGCCAACTAGCCGCGCCGGCCGGGCGTCCGGTCGTCGGCAGGTCTGGCACCGCTACCCTCAGCCCCTTCTCACCTCTCCCACCTACCTCCTTTTTGCCCGTCCTTGACTCCGTCCGACCCGCCTGGCACACTGTGATCCGAACACATGTTCGACCCCAGGAGGGCGGCGATGGATCTGTCCCAGCGGCAGAAGGAAATTCTCGAGTTCGTGAACACCCACGTGGATGCCCACGGGTATCCGCCGACCGTGCGTGAGATCGGCCAGGCTGTCGGGCTCACGTCGCCGTCGACCGTGCACGCGCATCTGGCGAAGCTGGAGACGGCGGGCCTGATCCGCCGCGACGCCACCAAGCCGCGCGCGCTCGAGGTCATCGAGGGCGGTCGCTCCCGTCGCAGCCCCGCTCCCGCTCCGATCCCGGCGGCGCCGCGCCGGCGCCACCGTCCTGCCGCTCATCGGCCAGGTCGCGGCAGGCTCGCCCGTGGTGGCCGAGGATCAGATCGAGGAGTACCTGCCGCTGCCCGACCAGTTCTGCGGCAACGCCGACTACGTGCTCGCCGTGCGCGGCGACAGCATGGTGAACGCCGGCATCCTCGACGGCGACTACGTCGTCGTGCGCAAGCAGTCCGATGCCCGCAACGGCGAGATCGTCGTGGCGCTCGTCGGCGACGAGGACGCGACCGTGAAGCGGTTCTTCCGCGAGAACGGGCGCGTGCGCCTGCAGCCCGAGAACGACGCACTCGAGCCGATGTATCCCGATCAGGTGGCGATCCTCGGCAGCGTCCAGGCGGTGTTCCGGCGGCTATGACCTCGGCGCTCGTCCGTCCCGGCCCCGGTGGCCAGATGCTTGAGGACATCGTCCTGGCGGCGCTCGCCGCCGGGCGCGTCCGCCAGGCCGGCCGCCGCCCGGCCTGCCCCGTCTGCGGCGAGGCCATGTGGGCCTTCGACCGCGAGGCGGGTGCGGCCGAGCTGTGCTGCAGCGGGTGCGGGTCGAGATTGTGGGACGAGGCGATTGCCGACCAGCGGGAGCTGCGCCTGACCGCCTGACGCTCCCGTCGCGCGGTACCTCCCGACCAAACGCGGTCGGCTGCGACAATCGCGCGGTGCGCGTGACCCGCCGCCAGATGCTGCTCTCGGGGTCGATGCTGCTCGCCGGGGCGTGCACGCGACCCGGGAGCGAGACGGCGCCGCAGCGGTTCGGCTCCCGGCTGTCCGGGCCGGGCGTCCAGGTGCTCGACCGCCGGCTCGTGCTCACGCTCCCGCCGGGCGACGTCGCGCCGACGACCATCTCGTCGTACGTCGCCGAGCTCGGGGTCAAGGTGAGCGTCGTGCCCGGCGAGCTCGACACGCTCACCGACGTCGGCCAGGCCGACGTGGCGCTGATCGACGACGTCACGCTCGCCCAGCTCATCGCGGCCAAGCTGGTCGAGCCGATCGACCGCAGCCTTGTCGCGAACCGCAAGCTGCTCCTGTCGCCGTTCGACAGCCCCTCCTACGACAAGGGCGGCCGCCACAGCGTGCCCAAGGACTACGTCACTGTCGGCTTCGCCGTCTCGACGTTCGACGTCGCCGACCCGCCGTCGACCTGGCTTCGAGTTCTTCGACCTCTCCGCCACCCTGCCCGGCCGCGTCGCCGTCCCGCCCGACCCCGACGTCGTGATCGGCGCCGCCCTCACCGCCGCGGGGCACGACTGGAACTCGTCATCGAGCTCCGACATGGCCGACGCCGCCGACATCCTGCTGCCGCTGCGCCAGGACCTCGTCATCGCCGGATCGATGCTGCGCACGCGGCTGCCCGCGCCGATCGTCGCTGCGCTCTGCTACGGCGAGGGCTTCACCACGCCGCCCCCCGGCGTGCGCTTCGTCGTCCCCCGCGAAGGCACGCTCGCCCGCGTGCGCTGCTACTGCATCCCGCTCTACGCACCCCACCCGGTCTCGGCCCACGCGTGGCTGAACCACACGCTCGACCCCGCGGTCGCCGCCGCCGAGACGCGCTACACCCGCCGAGCGACACCGGTCGGCCCGGCCCTCTTCCAGCTGCCCGTCTCGCTGCTCGCAAACGAGGCCGTGTTCCCGCCGGCCCTGCCCCCGACGCCGCTCACGTTCGCGAGCGTCACCACGTCGGGCGCGGAGCAGCGCGCCGACCTCTGGCGCGAGCTGATCGCCACGCGCCGGCGCCGGCTCGGGCCACGGTAGACTGCTCGCGCCGATCGGGTAGTCGCGGCGCCCTCGGGCGTCGAGGAAAGTCGGGACACCGCAGGGCAAGGGTGCCGGGTAACGCCCGGACGGGGAAACCCGATGGAAAGCGCAACAGAGAGCAGACCGCCGACCGGCGCCCCTCGCGGGCGTCGCGGCAAGGGTGAAACGGTGGTGCAAGAGACCACCAGCGCCCGCGGAGACGCGGACGGCTAGGCAAGCCCCACCCGGTGCAACGCCAAACGGAGCGATGACGCGGCCCGCCGAGCTCCAGGTAGGCGGCATGAGCCGGCCGGCAACGGCCGGCCCAGATGGATGACTGCCCCAGACAGAATCCCGCTTAGAGATCGGCTACCGGAAGGCCCCGCACCAGCGGGGCCTTCCCATTTCGGCGTGCGGCACGGTGCATCACGCCGTTCTGGCAGCGACAGATCCGGCATCGGCGTTGCGCAGGTCGGAACGCACATCTTCCCCGCCCAGGGCGACCCTGGCCCGTGCGGTGACCAGGTGGTAGAGGATCAGGAGCTGGACGAGGGCGAGCGATTCTGAGCGGCGCAGGTCGTTGCCGATCGTGAACTCGCCGAGCCGCTGTGCGCGCAGGTGGCTCGCGAAGTGCATCTGCTCCCAGATTGCCTGCTCGATCGCTCCGGCGCGGTCAGCGTCGAGCCGGCCGGGGATGTGCACCCGCCGCTCGTCGTCGTGCTCGGTCAGGGTGATCCCGCCCTCGGGGTCCATGAACGGCGAGAGGTCGGGGTGCGCGAGCCCCTCGCGGAGGATCAGCTCGGCGGCCAGGTGGTCGGGCTCGTCGCCCTCGCGTGCGCTGAACGAGACGACGAGATCGGCGTAGCGCTCCTGGGGGCGGATGAAGGACGTCGAGTCGTCCTCGCGCCGGTCGAGCTCGGCGAGCACCTCGTCGGTCGTGTACCCGCGCCGGGAGCAGTCGCGGTTGACCTTCCAGCGGCGGCGAAGGTCCTCCTGCGGCGCGAGGAAGACACGGACGTCACAGGCATCGCGCATCGCCTGGGTGTGGTAGCCCAGGAGCCCCTCCACGACCGTGAACCGCTGCGGTTTGACGTACCTGGGTGGTTCGAACGTCCCGTCCGCGTGGCTGTACACCGGCTTCAGGATCGGCTTGCCGCAGCGCAGGAGCAGCAGATGCTGCTCCATGATGTCGACGTAGTTGCAGTCGGGGTGCAGCGGCGTGATCCCCAGCTCCGCGCGCTGCGCGCGGTTGTACCTGTGGTAGTCGTCGGTGCAGACGTGCGTGACCGCGTTCTCGCCCAGACTCCGCACCAGGCCGCGGGTGATGGTCGTCTTGCCGGCAGCGGAATCACCGACGACTCCCAGGATGATCGGGCGAGGTATCACGTCGTCGTCTCAGCCGACGTTCGCCGAGATTGCCGGCCGGTCGGGGCCGCCGCTGAGGTCGCCGTCGTCGGCTGCGAAGACGGAGCTCGCCAGGATGTCCTCGGCGTCGATGGTGACCAGGTCGGTCCTCTCGAGCGCGTCCCTGCGGTCGTAGAGGCGGCTGGCCTGGCGCATACGCGCGCGGTCGATCGCGTTTCGGATGCTGCGGCCATGCGCGAAGCGGGGGCGCCGGGCGCGCCGCTCGACGTACTCGCGCAGCGCGATCTCGGCCGCCGGCGTGAGTGCGTAGGACTGCTGCTCGAGCATCAGCGCGGCGATCGCCATCAGCTCGTCCACGTCGAAGTCGGGAAAGTGGATGTGGTGCGCCACGCGCGACCCCATCCCGGGGTTCGAGCGAAAGAAGGTCTCCATGCGGTCGCGGTAGCCCGCGAGCACGACGACCAGGTCGTCGCGTTCCGTCTCCATCACCTGGAGCAGGATCTCGATCGCCTCCTGGCCGTAGTCGCGCTCGTTCTCGGGGCGGTACAGGTAGTACGCCTCGTCGATGAAGAGCACGCCCCCCTGCGCGCGCTTGAGCACCTCCCGGGTCTTCGGGGCGGTGTGGCCGACGTACTGGCCGACGAGGTCGTCACGGGTCACGGAGATCACCTTCGGCTTCTCAATGTATCCGAGGCGGTTGAGGATCTCGGCCATCCGCAGCGCCACGGTCGTCTTGCCGGTTCCCGGATTGCCCGTGAAGCTCATGTGCAGCGAGGGGCGCGACGAGACCAGACCCTCGTCGCGCCGCAGCCGGTCGATCACGAGCAACGCCGCGATCTCGCGGATGCGCGTCTTCACCGGCGCCAGCGCGACCAGATCGCGGTCGAGCTGCGCGAGGACGCGCTCGACGTCGTCCCCGGCGGGAAGCCCCGGCGGCGGCTCGAGCCGTGTGCTCATCGCGGCGACTCGATCCGCCCGCCGGTGTGGCTGCCGTTGACGGTCGCACCGTAGCGGCGTCCGATCGGCTGGTCGGTGGCGTAGGCGTGGAGGGTGTAGCGGATCTGCCGGTCGGCCTTCTCCTGGCGCTCGAGGCGGAAGCCCGGCTCGACCGCCGGCCGGCCGACGATGAACGCGAGCGCGGTCGTCTGGCGGCCCAGGGAGCGGTCGTAGGCCACGACCTTGACGTACTCGTGCAGGCAGGCCTCGCGCGCGGCGCGCACCTCGCGCATGGCGACCTCGACCTCGCTCTCGTCGATCTCGAACAGGGGCTGGCCCCACATCTCCCACAGCGAGTTGCGCGGGTGCGGGTCGTCGGTGTGCTCGACCATGATCGCCCAGCCGTTGCGCAGGGCGTAGCGCAGCTGCGCCACGATCTGCTCGTCGGTGAGGTCGGGAAGGTACGAGAACGTGCCCTGGGTGATGCGCATGCCGGCCCCTCCTAGCTCGCGGTTGGCGTGGCGACGACGTCAGCGGTGTCGGTCGAGGTGTAGTTGAACGTGATGTCCTTCCAGACCTCGAGCGCCGCGTTCAGCTCGGGGCAGCCCCGGGCCGCCTTGACGAGGATGTCGGGCCCCTCGCGGTAGAAGTCGCGGCCCTCGTTGCGCGCCTGGATCATCGCCTCGACCGCGACGCGGTTGGCCGTCGCGCCGGCGGCGATGCCCATCGGATGCCCGATCGTGCCGCCGCCGAACTGGAGGATCACATCCTCGCCGAGGTAGTGCAGAAGCTGGTACATCTGGCCGGCATGGATCCCTCCCGACGCGACCGGCATCACCGCGGGCATCGAGCCCCAGTCCTGGTCGAAGTAGATCCCGGTCTCGGGGTTGGCGGCATTGAACCGCTGGCGCAGCACGTCGTAGTAGCCCCGGACCATGCCCGGATCACCCTCGAGCTTGCCCACCACGGTGCCGGCGTGGATGTGATCGACCCCGAGCAGCCGGCACCACTTGGCGATGACCCGAAATGACACGCCGTGGGTCTTCTGGCGCGTGTATGTGCCATGGCCGGCGCGGTGGAGGTGGAGGAGGACGCCGTTCGCGCGTGCCCACTTCGACATCGACGTCATCGCCGTGTACCCGATCGTCAGATCCATCATCACGATCGGCGAGCCGATCTCCTTGGCGAACTCCGCCCGCTCGTACATCTCCTCCATCGTCGCTGCGGTGACGTTCATGTAGTGGCCCTTGACCTCGCCGGTCTGGCCGGTGGCGCGGCTGACGGCCTCCTGCGAGTAGAGGAACCGATCTCGCCAGCGCATGAACGGCTGGGAGTTGATGTTCTCGTCGTCCTTGGTGAAGTCGAGGCCGCCGCGCAGCGCTTCGTAGACGACCCGGGCGTAGTTCTTGGCCGACAGCCCGAGCTTGGGCTTGGTGGTGGCGCCGATCAGCGGTCGGCCGAACTTGTCGAGGTACTCACGCTCCATGACGATGCCGTGGGGCGGGCCGGGGAACGTCTTCACGTAGTGCAGCGGAATCCGCATGTCCTCGAGCCGCAGCGCCCTGAGGGCCTTGAAGCCGAAGACGTTGCCGATGATCGACGACGTCAGGTTCGCGATCGACCCCTCCTCGAACAGGTCGATGTCGTAGGCGATCAGGGCGATGTACTGCCCCGGGGCCCCTGGCACCTCGTCAACCCGGTAGGCCTTTGCCTGGTAGTGCTCGTACTGGGTCAGCCGGTCGGTCCAGACCACCGTCCACGTCGCGGTCGAGGACTCTCCCGCGACCGCCGCCGCGGCCTCGATCGCGTCGACGCCGTCCTGCGGGGTGATGCGAAACGCGCACAGGATGTCGGTTGCGCCGGGCTCGTAGTCGGGATCCCAAAAGCCCATCTCGGCGTAGGGGGTGACCCCGGCCGTCCAGCGACCCTTCGTTCCGGGGTGCGTGGCCATCGTCATCGCGCGCTCCTCTCCCTGACCGGACATGTGCTCCCCACGGTACGCGCCCAACTGCAAGAGGTCTAATGAAAGTTTCGCGCATTCATATAACGAATACGTTATGTGACCCTCTATGCTCCGTGTCGCCGTGTCGATCACGATCACCCAGCTGCGCAGCTTCCTGGCAGTCGTCCACCGCGGCTCGGTCACCGCCGCGGCCGAAGAGCTGGTGGTCACTCAGCCCGCGATCTCGGCGGCGGTCACCGCCCTGTCGCGCGAGGTCGGGGCCGACCTGTTCGAGCGATCGGGGCGCGGCGTGCGGCCGAGCCCGGCCGGCCTCGCGTTCGCCGCCTATGCCGCCGATGTGGTCGGCCTCCTGGAGCAGGGCCGGCGCGCCGCCCGCGACGCGGAGACCGGCGCCGCAGTCACGCTGACGATCGCCGCGGTCACGACGGCGGCCGAATCGTTCGTGCCACCGTTGATACGCGCGTTCGAGGGCGCCCATCCACAGGTTGGCCTGACGCTCGAGGTCGCGAACCGCGACCAGGTGCTCGAAATGGTGATGAACCACGAGGCCGACCTCGCGGTCACCGGTCGCCCGCCCCCACACGATCGCATCGAGGCGCACGCCATGTTTGCGAACACGCTGATGCTGATCACGGCGGCCGAGGATCCGCTCGTGCGCGCAGGCGTGGTTTCCCCGGCCAAGCTGGCGGATCGCCGGTGGCTGCTGCGGGAGCTGGGCTCGGGCACCCGCGCGGTCAACGAGGAGTTCATCCGGAGCGCGGGCATCGACGTCAGAACCATGACCCTCGGCTCGAACGGCGCCATCAAGCAGGCTGCCCGGTCGGGGCTCGGCGTGTCGTTCGTATCGGCCGCTGCGGTGGCCACGGAGCTCGACGCCGGGCTGCTCGGCGCGATCGCGGTCACCCCCGGCCCCCCGAGCCGGGACTGGTACGCGATCCGCTCGTCGGTTGGGCCGGCGCGCCCGATCGCGGCCGAGTTCCTCACGTTCGTGACCTCGCCGAGGGCTCGGCGGCTCCTCGCGCGAGGTGGCTGACGGTTCTCGTTTGACAGATAGCACGATCGGTCGTACAGTTCCGAATCAATCAAACACGACCGATCGTGCTATCTACACAAGCGAGGTTCGCATGACCACTGCAACTCCGCTCGATCTGGCGGCCGTCAAGACCCGCCAGCAGGCGACCTGGGCGAGCGGCGACTACGCCGAGATCGCCACGCTCATCGTCTCCGTCGCCGAGCGCCTGGCCGACGCGGCCGACCTGCGGGCCGGCACGACCGTGCTCGACGTGGCGTCCGGGACCGGCAACGCCGCGATCGCCGCCGCGCGCCTCGGCACGGCCGTCACCGGCATCGACTACGTGCCGGGGCTGCTCGACCGCGCCCGCGAGCGGGCCTCCGCCGAGCGGCTCCCGATCGACCTGCGCCAGGGCGACGCCGAGGCGATCCCGTTCCCGGACGCAGCGTTCGACGCCACCCTGTCGGTCTTCGGGTCGATGTTCGCCCCCGACCAGCGCCGCACGGCTGCGGAGATCGTCCGCGTGACGCGGCCCGGCGGCACGATCGCGCTCGCGAGCTGGACGCCGGACGGCTTCATCGGCGCGATGTTCGGACGATCGCGGCCCACGTGCCGCCGCCCGCCGGCCTCGCCTCGCCGATGCTGTGGGGCACCGAGGACGACCTGGCCGAGCTCTTCGGAGCCGCTGTGGGCTGGACGCACCGCCGCCGCACGTTCACGTTCCGGTTCGCCTCGGCGGACGGCCTTCGTCGAGCACTTCGGCGCCTACTACGGGCCGACCCTGAAGGCCCTCGAGGCCGCCGGCCCCGCGCGGGACGCGCTGGCCCGCGACCTGTACGACCTCGCCCTCGAGTGGAGCCGGCTCGAACGCCCGGGCCCGATCGCCGTGCCGGCGGCGTACCTCGAGTCGGTCGGAACGCGCAGGCCGAAATGAGCTCCACCCTGACCCAACCGGGGCCGCCGAGGCGGATGCCGCCGGCGGCCGCCCGCACCCAGCCGATCATCTTCGTCGCCTCGTCGGACGGTTCCGTCCTGCGGGCGCTCGAGGCCGATCTGCGGCGGCGGTTCGGAAACGACACCCGCATCGTCGGCGCAGATGGCCCCGCGGCCGGCCTGTCCGAGCTCGAGCGCGCTGGCACGAGCCGAGGCGCCCGTGGCGCTCCTGATCGCCGACCAGCAGATGGCCGGGATGACCGGCGTCGAGTTCCTCGCGAGCGCACACCGGCTGCATCCGGCGGCGAAGCGGATCCTGCTCGTCGAGCGCGACTACACGACGGCAAACCCGATCGTGACGGCCATGATGCTCGGTCAGATCGACTACCACCTCGTCAAGCCGTGGTTTCCCGACCACGGCCTGTACCCGGCGGTGAGCGAGTTTCTCGCGAGCTGGGCGCGCTCCGAGCCCCAGGGGTTCACGATGTTCCGGATCGCGGCGCTCGAGAACAGCGCCGCGCGCCCACGAGATCCGCGACCTTCTCACGCGGTTCAACACGCCATTCACGTTCCACCCGTCGGATTCCGAGGAGGGCGCCGCGCTGCTCGGAGAGGTCGGGCAGGCGTCGTCGCGGCTGCCGACGGCCGTCCGCCACGACGGCCGCCTGCTGATCGACCCGACCGACGGCGACCTGGTCGAAGCCGTCGGCGGCGGCACCCGGCTCGGGACGGACGTCTACGACGTCGCGATCGTGGGGGCCGGGCCCGCCGGGCTCTCGGCGGCGGTCTACGCCGCCTCGGAGGGGCTCGACACGATCGTCCTCGAGCGCCAGATCTCCGGCGGCCAGGCGGGCGCGAGCTCGCGCATCCGCAACGTGCCCGGCTTCACGTGGGGCATCGGCGGCCAGGATCTCTCCTACCGCGCCTGCGAGCAGGCGTGGCTCTTCGGGGCGAACCTCGTGTTCGCACAGGAGGCGCGATCGCTGCGCACGTCCGGGTTGCACCGCATCGTGCGGATGGCCGACGGCCAGGACGTCACCGCCCGCACCGTCGTGCTCGCCTCCGGCGTCGTGTGGCGGCGGCTGGGGATCCCCGAGCTCGAGCGGCTGGTCGGCGCGGGCGTCTTCTACGGCGCCGCGGCCAGCGAGGCGCGGGCGATGCGAGGCCGGCACGTGGGCGTCGTCGGCGGCGGCAACGCCGCCGGGCAGGCGGCCGCGCACCTGGCGAAGTACGCCGACCAGGTGACGCTGTTCGTCCGCGGCGACTCGCTCGCGAAGAGCATGTCGGAGTACCTGATCGCCTCGCTGCGAGCGCTGCCGAACGTCACCGTGCGCCTGGGCGTCGAGGTCACGGGCGGCGTTGGCGACGAGCACCTCCAGGCCATCGTCGTGCGCGATCGCGTGGCCGGGACGGTCGAGCGGCTCCCGACGGCCGGGCTCTTCGTGATGATCGGCGCCGAGCCGCGCACCGAGTGGCTCGACGGCACCGTGGAGCGGGACGAGGGCGGGCTTCATCCTCACCGGCACGAGGCGGATCTCGACGCGGCAGACCGCTCGACCGGTCCGCGACACTGCTCGAGACGAGCATCCCCGGCGTCTTCGCCGCCGGCGACGTCCGCCACGCATCCGTGAAGCGCGTGACGACGGCGATGGGGGAGGGGGCCACGGTCGTCCAGCTCGTGCACCGCTATCCGGATCATCTCACCGTCAAGTAGAGCGTTAGAATCGGTTAGGCGGCGGGACGCCTCCAGTAGGCTGGCGCGGACATGAGCGCGATCACCTCCCACCTGCGCACCCTCCGCCTCACCGAGCACCTGATCGGGTTCTACGACGGCCGCGTCCCCGGACAGGCGTTCGGGGACGAGCCGAACTGGGTCGACGACGGCGCGCTGGAGCTCGGCGTCTGCAGCTACGCGCTCGTCGACGGGGACGAGGCGCTCGTCTACGACACCCACATCTCGGTGCCGCACGCCGCGGCCGTGCGCGCGGCGGTCGAGGGCCTGGGCGCGACCCGGATCACCGTCGTTCTCAGCCACTCGCATCTCGATCACATCGCCGGGACCGAGGCGTTCGCAGACTGCGAGGTGGTCTCGAACGCCCTCACCGCCGCGCGCCTTCTCGAGCACCGCGAGGCGATCGAGGCCGGAACCCAGAGCGGGCCGCCCGCGATCTCGCCGCTCGTGCTGCCGACGCAGACGTTCGAGGGGCGCACCCGGCTCGAGGTCGGCGGCCTGGCCGTCGACCTCGTCCAGTTCGACATCCACAGCCAGGACGCGACCGTGCTGCACATCCCCGCCGAGGGCCTGCTCCTGGCCGGCGACACGCTCGAGGACACGGTCACCTACGTGTCCGAGCCCGAGGGTCTGGCGAGGCACCTGGACGAGCTCGAGCGGATGCGCGGGCTGGGCGGCAAGCGCATCTACCCCAACCACGGCGACCCCGGCGTCATCGCGGGCGGCGGATACGCCGAGACGCTGATCACGGCGACCCACCAGTACGTGGCGGGGCTTCTGCGCCACGGCCGCGATCCCCGCCCGGGCGATGCCGACCTGCGCGCGTTCGTCGCCGGGCCGCTCGCGGCCGGGTGGCTGACCTACTTCGAGCCGTACCAGCGCGTCCACGAGAGCAACCTCGCCGCGGTCGCAGCCCTCTAAGGAGTCAGCCGATGGTGGTGCCGACCAGGCGGCCGATGCCGTAGGTGACGGCCGCCGCGCCGAGCCCGAACAGGAGCTGGCGCACGCCGGAGCGCAGCGGCGAGCGGCCCGTGAGCGTGGTCACGAGCACGCCGAGCAGGAAGAGCACGAGCGCGCTCAGGACGACGCTCGCGGCGAGCGCAGGTGTCCGGGAGGTGACCGTGAACGGGATGATCGGCACGGCTGCGCCAATGCAGAACATCGCAAACGACGATCCGGCCGCCTTCCACGGCGATCCGCCCAGGTCGTCGGGGTTGATGCCGAGCTCCTCGCGGGCCATCACGTCGAGCGCCACCGACCGGTTGGCCACGATGGCCTCGGCCAGCGCCCGGGCGCCGCTCGGCCTCCAGGCCGCGCGACTCGTAGAGCGCCGCGAGCTCCGCCGTCTCGTCGCCGGGGAAGCGCTTCAGCTCCTCCGCCTCGACCCGCAGCTCGCGCTCGTAGAGCTCGCGCGAGGTCTGCACCGAGATCCACTCGCCCATCGCCATCGCGCACGACCCCGCCGCGAGCCCGGCGAGCCCGGTGATGAGGATGGTGCGGGCCGCCAGCGAGGCGCCGGCCACACCGGCGACCAGGCTGAGGTTCGAGACGAGGCCGTCATTGGCGCCGAGCACCGCCGCGCGCACCGTGTTGCCCGCGATCGAGCGGTGGCTCGCCTGCAACGCGGCCCACGACGGCGTCGCGTCGGGTGGGGCGTTCTCGCTCGACTGCGGGTTGGGGGTTGCGGTCACGGGCGCCGCCGCGAGTGTAGTCGCGGCGGCGCCCGAGGCTACCTGGGCCTGCGAGCCTCTCAGCGCACAGACTCCCGCGTGAAGACACGGATCGAGATCGCGGTCAGCGCCGCGGCGAAGATCGCGACGACGCCCAGGCTCAGGGCCGCCATGCCGGTCGCGCTCGTCATGCCCCAGATGTTTTGCAGCCCGCTCGAGTCGCCGAGTAGGCCGTAGCGCACGAGGGCGAGCCCGTGGGTGAGCGGCAGCACCTTGGCGATATCCGTGAGACCCTGCGGCATCGCGCCGATCGGGAAGAGCGAGCCGGCCAGGAACCACGGCACGATCGCGATCGCCGGGACGCGGGCGATGTACTCCTCCTGCCGCGGCAGGCGCGCGGCCAGCGTCTCCGCGACGCCGTACATGCCGACCGCCAGGAGGATCGCCGCGGCGGCGAACCAGACCGTGCCGGTCGCCGATGCGTGGAACGTGATGCCGCGGGCGACGGCGCAGGCGATCAGCACGACGACCTGGAGCGCCGTCACGCCGAGCGCGACGACCAGGTTCCCGAGCACGAGCAGCCGGCGGGGGATGGGGGCGGCCAGGAGCTCGGGCTGGGCGCCGTTCTCGCGGTCGCCGATCACGCCGAGGCCGGCGAACATCGTGTTCAGCGGGATCAGCAGGCCGAGCGTGCCGGTGGCGACGTAGGCCTCGTAGGCCGCGCTCGTGTGCAGGGCGTTGCGCAGTGCCGGCGCGATCACGAGCGCGAACAGCACCGGGGTGAGCAGCGGGACGATCAGCTCCCGGGGCGTGCGCGCCGTGAGCGTAAGCCGGCGGCGGGCGAGCGTGGCCAGCGCCCGGAGGTTGGTGAACGCCGGGGTGCGGCGGACGGTCGGTGCGTGGGTGGCGATGGTGGACATTGCGATCACTTCTCCTTTGGTTGGTCAGGCGGCGTCCGCGATGCGGTCGCCGGTCAGGCGCAGGTACACGTCGTCGAGGGTGGGCTTGCGGCTGCCGATCGCGGTCACCGGCAGGTGGAGCTGGTCGATCGCGGCGATCGCGTCGCCCGCGCTGCGTGAGTGCAGCGGCAGCGTGAGCGTCGAGCCGACCACGTAGGCGCGGTCGTCGGCCACGCCCTGGGCCTGCAGGATGAGCAGGGCCGCGCCCGCGTCGCCATCCATGCGCACCTCGACAAGCTCGCGCCCGAGGCCGGCCAGGAGCGCCGCGGGCGTATCGAGTGCGACGATCTCGCCGAGGCGCATGACCGCGACGCGGTCGCACAGCCGCTCCGCCTCGTCGAGGTAGTGGGTCGTGAGCACGACCGTCATCTCGGATCGAGCCCGCAGCCCCCCGATGACGTCGAGGAGTTCGTGGCGGATGCGCGGATCGAGGCCGACCGTCGGCTCATCCAGGAAGAGCACCCGCGGGCTGGACACGAGCGCCCGGGCGATCTCGAGCCGGCGCCGCTGGCCGCCGCTGTAGGTGCCGACCGGCCGGTCGGCGATCTCGCCGAGGCCGAACGTGGCCATTGACTCGGTGATGCGCGTCCTGGCGACGGCCGGCTCGACCCGCCAGAGCCGTGCGTGCAGCTCGAGGTTGCGGCGGCCGGTCAGCGGCCGGTCGACGACCGCGTTCTGGAAGACGACGCTCGAGACGCCGCGGGCGGCGAGCGGATCCTTGTGGACGTCGAAGCCGGCCAGGCGGGCGTTGCCGGCGGTCGGCGCGATGGCGGTTGTGAGCATGCCGATCGTCGTCGACTTGCCGGCGCCGTTCGGCCCGAGCAGGCCGAACACCTCTCCCGGGGCGACCTCGAAGTCGATGCCCTTCACCGCCTCGACGTCGCCGGAGTACGTCTTGCGCAGCCCGTTCACCTCGATGATCGGGCCTCTGGGGTCGTGGTTCGTCACGTGTCGCTCCTTCGGTGGATTCGCTTGCAGGCACCCAGTCAAGCCGCGGCGACGGCCCACCGCATCGGGCGTTTGGCCCATCTTTCAAGCAAACACTTCAAACACTCGCTTGATTTCCTGCGCCCGATCGACGACGATGGGTGGCGATGTCCCGAGACGCCACTCGCGAGCGGATCCTCGACACGGCCGAGCGCCACTTTGCGCTCTACGGCTTCGCGGGCGCGTCCCTGCGCGGGATCACCCGCGACGCGCGGGTGAACGTGGCCGCCATCCACTACCACTACGGGTCGAAGGAGAAGCTGCTCTCGGCGACGATGGAGCGGATCGTCGCGCCGGTCAACGAGCAGCGGCTGCGGCTCCTCGACGAGGCGATCGCGGCGGCCGGCGGTGCACCGAGCGTTGAGGCGATCCTGAGCGCGTTTCTGTGCCCCGATCTCATTCTGATCCGCGACCTCGGCGACCGCGGCGTCATGATGGCGCGCTTCTCGGGCCGTTCGGCGACGGAGCCCGGTGAGGTGGTGGTGCGGGTCCTGCGCGGCATCTACGGCGACCTCGGCGACCGGTTCATCGACGCCCTCGCCGGCGCTGTGCCGGGCGTCCCCCGTGCCGAGATCGCCTGGCGTCTGCGCTGTGTGGTCGCGATCATCACCTACCTGCTGTCGAACACCGGCACGGGCCTCGCCCTGCTCGATCTCGACGACATCGACGGGACGGCCGAGCGCCTGGTGGCGTTCCTGGCGCCGGCGATCCGCTCCGCCGTGCCCGCCGCCGGGTCGATGGCCGCCGTCGAGCTGGCGATGGCGGGCGGTACCGCCGGATGAGCGCGCACTCCACCACGGCGCGCCCGCGCCCGGCCGAACGGACGGAGGCACGCCTCGCCGAGCTCGTGGCCGCGCTCTCGCTGGCAAGCGATCTCGGGGTGGGTCAGCCGATGGAGCACGTCTTGCGGTCGTGCCTGCTCGCGGTGGCATTCGGTCGCGACCTCGGCCTCCCGGAGCGGGAGCTGGCCGATGTCTACGACGTGTCGCTGCTGCGCCGGATCGGCTGCATGGGCGATTCCCGTGAGGCATCGCACTGGTTCGGCGACGAGCTTGCGGCCAGGGCGGGCTTCCTCGCCCTCGACGCCGCGCGCAGGCCGCAGTTCCTCGCCCACGCGGTGCGCCGCGTCGGCTCCGGCCGCCCGCCGCTCGCCCGCGCCCGGGTGGTGGCCGACGCGTTCGTCCACATGCCACGGGCCTGGGCGGCCGCGGCGGCGACGCACTGCGAGGTCGCCCGGCGGCTGGCCGCCGAGCTCGGTTTCGGCGAGTCCGTCATCGCCGCACTCGGCCAGACGTACGCTCGTTGGGACGGCGGTGGCGTGCCGCGCAAACTCGGCGGCGAGCGGATCGCTCTCGCCGCCCGGATCGTGACGCTCGCCGGCGACGCCGAGGTGTTCCACCGCCTGGGCGGCATCGACGCGATGACCGCAGTCGTCCGGCGGCGCGCCGGCAGCTGGTATGACCCGCAGCTGAGCCGCCGGTTCATCGCGGCCGCCCCGGCGCTCACGGCAGCTCTCGGCGACGTCACTTCGTGGGACGCGGTTCTGGCCGCCGAGCCGGCCGGGGGCCGGCGCCTGACCGGGACCGAGGTCGACACCGCGCTCGTGGCGCTGGCCGACTTCGTCGATCTCAAGTCGCCGTTCTTCTCGGGACACTCGCGTGGCGTCGCCGCCCGCGCCCGCCGGGCGGGGAGGTCACTCGGGCTCCCCGACGACGACGTGCGCCTGCTGTGGCGCGCCGGCCTGATCCACGACCTCGGCCGGGCCGGCGTCCCGAACAGCATCTGGGAGAAGTCGGGGCCGCTCGCCGAATGGGAGCGGGAGCGGGTGCGGCTGCATCCCTACTACGCCGAGCGGATGCTGGCGCGAGTGCCCAGCCTGGGGCCGGCCGCCCGGATCGCCGGCATGCACCATGAGCGGCTCGACGGCTCCGGCTACCACCGCGGAGCCGGCGCTGCCGACCTCCCCGTCGCGGCGCGCGTGCTCCAGGCCGCGGACGTGTGCCAGGCGCTCGGTGAGGAGCGGCCCCACCGGCCGGCGCTCACGCCCGGCGCGGCTGCTGACGAGCTGCGGCGCGAGGTGCGCGAAGGCCGGCTGGACGGCGCCGCGGTCGAGGCGGTGCTCGCCATGAGCGGCAGGCGGCCGCGACGGCGGGGATGGCCGGCCGGCCTGACGGTGCGCGAGGTGGAGGTGCTGCGGCTGCTCGCGGCCGGCAACACCAACAAGGACATCGCCCGCCGCCTGCACCTCTCGCCGCGGACCGTCGGCCACCACGTGCAGCACATCTACCGCAAGCTCGGCGTCTCAACCCGCGCCGGCGCGACCCTGTTCGGTATGCAGCACGACCTGCTCGGAGCAGATGGGCGAGACTAGGGCCCCCACACAAGGAGTGCCCATCTATGCAGCTTCCGACCGACCATCCGGTCACCGTGCGGTTCACCGACGGCAAGGAGATGTCCGTAACTGTTCAGGAGTCCGACGGGCTTGGGATCGTGGCCGCGTCGGCCGAGGGCCAGGCGCGCACGATCGTCATCCCGTGGAGCGCGATCAACCAGATCACCTGGCAGTGAGGCGCTCGGCAGCCTTCAGGGCCGCGAGGGCGTCCTGCGCCGTGGCCGCGCCCCTGGCCGTGCCCGCCCGCACCAGCTCTGCGAACGCGTGCGCCTGTGCCCGCAGCGCCTTGTGGAACGCCGCGTCGCCCGCGTCGCCCCAGAGCACCGGCACGCGGTCGTATCCGTCGGTGCCGAAGACCTCGACCCACACACAGTCTCCGTGCGGGAAGCGCTGTCCCATCGAGACGAAGGCGGCGGTGCCCTGCGAGAGCGACCCCAGGAGCTGCAGCCCCTCGGGGCCGTCCCCCTTCGGCGGCTGGGCGGAGCAGGCGAAGCCGCCGAGCTCCTGGCCGGTCAGCCAGCGCAGCTGGTCGAGCTCGTGCACGCCCATGTCGACGGCGATCCCTCCGCTCGTGCCCCGGAATCCGGGCGCCGGCGGCTCCGAGTCCCACTGGTAGCACGACACGAGCATGAGCTCTCCGAGCGCCCCCGCCCGGATCCGCGCGCGCAGGTCGGCAAGCTCGGGCACGAACCGGCGCCAGTAGCCGATCTGGAGCGGGCAGCCGGCCGTCTCGGCCGCCTCGGCCGCCTCGCTCGCCTCGGCCGACGTCGTGCCGCACGGCTTCTCGCACAGCATGGGCAGCCCGCGGGCGGCGCAGTCGCGCACGAGCCTCAGGTGGAGCGTCGAGGGAGCGGCGATCAGGACAGCGTCCACGCCGCCGGCGCGCAGCGCCTCGTCGAGGTCCGTGAACGCCGCCGTCCCGGGAGCCGCGCGCACGGCGGCCTCGCGGGCGGCCGTGGACGGATCGACGATCGCGTTCACCTGCACCGACGGCTCGTCCCGGAGCGCCCGCAGGTGGACGGCGCCCATCCGGCCGGCGCCGACGATGGCCATTCCAAGCGGCGGGGTCACACGGGTGGGGGGATCGGCGGTTGGGCCACGGGCACTCTGTTGTCGGACCCTACCCGTTACCGTGCCCCAGGATGAGGCGCGAGGCGGGTGGAGTCTTACTGCGCGGTGGAGTCGCGCTAGCGGTGGCCGGCGTGGCCGCGCTCGCGCTGGCCGCGTCCGCCGCGGCGGCCACGAATCTGATCGCAAACGGCACGTTCGAGGGCTCGGGCGCCGGATCGCTGATCGGGTGGGGGGCCAGCAACGGCACGCTCGCGATCGTCGCCGGCAGCGGCGGCGGGCACGCCACCCGCGTGCAGAGCGGCGACACCTGGCTCTCGCAGCTCCTGCCGGCGATCTTCGCGTCGAGCGACTACCAGGCCGGAAGGACGCTCGTTCTGGTCACCTGGGACGAGGGCAATGAGACGGCGAAGGCCGGCATCGACTGCACGACGCAGGCGGACATCGACGCGGCCGGCTGTCACGTCGGCATGATCGCGGCGAGCGCCTACATCACGCCCGGCACGCGCGACGCCACCCGCTACACGCCGTACTCGACGCTCGCGGCGATCGAAACGATGGACGGGCTGCCGCTGCTCGGGCGGGCACAGACGGCGACGCCGCTCGGCCCCGGCATGGGCTTCTAGCGCACCAAGCGGGGCCAGGCCCCGGATGGGGCCTGGCCCCGCTTGGCGGGTCCCCCGTTTGGTGCGGCTACGTTCCCGCCGGTGTTCCTGTTCCCGTGGTATGCGGCGCTCTGCGTCGCGCAGGGCCTGCTCGTGGCCGCCCCGGCGGTCGGCCGCGAGGCGGGCCGCCGGCACGCGCTCCTCGGCCTGGCCGGCCCCGCCGCGGCGATGATCGTGGGAGTGGGGCTCATCCGCGTGCTGGGCGGATCCGGCGCGAGCTTCCTGGCCTACCTCGGCACGATCGCGACGCCCGCCCTGGCGGCTGCGCTCGGGCGGACGGCCAACTGGCCCCGCCCCTACCTCACCGTGGTCGCGGCCGCGGTGCTCTACGTGGTCGCCTGGCAGGCCAGCGGCCACGTCGCCGAGATCGCCGGGGCGCTCCTGATCGGCGGCGCCTGCCTCGCGATCGCGAGCATCGTCGGGCCGATCACCCCGGCCCGCTACCTGGCGATCGGGCTGATCGTCCTGATCGGCGTGGACGTGTATCTGGTCTGGGGCACCACGCAGGTGAAGGCGACGTCGACCGCCCTCCAGAACGCCACCCTGCCGCACATCGGCGTCAGCCACCGCTCCCGGCCGCTGCCGGCGCTGCAGCAGGTCGACCTGGGCAACTCGAGCATGGGCTGGCTGGACTTCCTCGCCCCGGCCCTGCTGGGCGCGGTCGTCGGCCGGCGCACCCGCCGCCGCCTGCTGGCCGCCGCGACGGTCGCGGTCGCGGCGCTGGCGTGGGGGTTCCTGCTCGAGGTCACCTCCCCGATCCCGGCCACCGTCCCGATCCTGGCGGGCCTGGCCGTCTCCTGGCCGCTGTGGTGGAGGCGCGAGTGAGGTAGCGCTCGAGGTCGCGCATTCCGGCGCGCACGTAGCGGCGCTGCGCCCGGCGCTCGCGCCAGCCCTCGCACCGGCCTCGGCCGAGATACGAGCACAGGCTCAGGATGGCCGCGACCGCGGCCGCGACGCTCGCCGCGATCAACGCGACGTCGAAGGCCCGGCCGTACGCGTAGAGCGACTGCATCGACTGCGCCATCGCCGGCCGCCCTCCTTCAGCTCCCGCGCACCGGCGCCGCCAGATGCAGGACGCCCGTCGATCCGGCGCCGTCCTGCTCGATCGCGTGCTCGGACCCGACCGTGGCGACCTCCTCGAACAGGGCCAGGAACGCATCCGCCGGCTCGAGGAAGTCGATCGCGGTCGGTGCGGTAGTGCATCGGCACCACCCAGCGCGGATCGAGCGCTCTGCGTGATCTCGGCGGCCGCGGCCGCGCCGATCGTCGGGCCGCCGCCGACGGGCAGGATGAGCAGGTCGACGGCGCCGATCGCCTCGCGCTGCTCGGGTCGCAGTGCGGACTGGCCGAAGTCGCCGAAGTGGCACACGCGCACGCCGTCGAGCGTGAAGACGAAGATCGTGTTCGGGCCGCGGCTCGTGCCCGCCTCGGCGTCGTGCTCCGACGCGACCGCGACCACCTCACCGACCGGCGTCTCGAAGCGGCCGGCGGTCGAGCGCACGACCTGCGGCGATCCCGTGATCGCCTCGACGCCGTTGTGGTCGACGTGCTCGTGCGTGACGAGCAGCAGGTCGGCGGCGTGGGCCGGGACCGGCGGGTAGTCGAAGCGGCGCCGGCCGGCGAGCGCGGCGCCCAGGTCGCCGAACGGGTCGATCGCGACCGTGTGCTCGGCGCCGGTGAGGGTGTAGGCCGACTGGCCGTGCCAGCGGATCTTCATGGCGCTCCTCCCGTGGGGATACCCCGCCGAACGTTTCTCACGTGCGCTAGAGATTATCACGGGAAATACGCCGGTTGAAGGCGGTGGCATGCCAGAATCGGCGCTGCTATCTTCCGTGAAGGTGAGTATGTCTCCCGAAGATCAGTCCGTGTCCACCGTCGAGGCAGCGTTCCGTATCGGCGAGCTGGCCCGCCGGGTGGGCGCGACGCCGCGCACGGTGCGCTACTACGAGGAGCTCGGCCTGCTGCCCGCCCGCGGCCGCCCCGAGGGCACGCACCGGCTCTACGACGGCGAGGACGAGATCCGCCTGGCCGACCTGATCCGGGTGCGCGACCTGCTCGGCCTCTCGCTGGCCGAGCTGCGCGACTGGATGGACGCCGAGGCCGCCCGCGCGCGTGCTGCGCGAGCGCTGGCACGGCCTGCCGGCGCCGGCCGTCGAGCGACCGCGCGCCGCATCCTGGCCGAGGCGATGCGCGCACGTCGAGACCCAGGTCGCCCTGGTGCGCTCGCGCCGCGCCGGCGCTGGAGCAGCTCGAGGACGAGCTGCTCGACAAGCGCCGCCAGATCCGGATGCTGCGCGACGAGTTCGAGGAGCAGGTGTGAACCCGCAGGCGCCGCCCTCGCCGCGCTACAAGTGGATCGCGCTCTCGAACACGACGCTCGGCATCCTGATGGCGACGATCAACTCCTCGATCGTCCTGATCGCGCTGCCCGACATCTTCCGCGGCATCCACCTGAACCCGCTCGGCGCCGGGCAACTCGAGCTACCTGCTGTGGATGATCATGGGCTTCCTGGTGGCGACCGCGGTGCTCGTGGTCAGCTTCGGCCGGGTCGGTGACATCTACGGCCGCGTGCGCATGTTCACGCTCGGCTTCGCGATCTTCACCGTCTTCTCGCGTGCTGCTCTCGGTGACCTGGATGCACGGCGGCGCGGGCGGCGCTCTGGATGATCGTGATGCGCATCGGCCAGGGCGTCGGCGGCGCCTTCCTGTTCGCCAACTCCTCGGCGATCCTGACCGACGCGTTCCCCCACGACCAGCGCGGCCTGGCGCTCGGCGTGAACACCGTCGCCGGCATCGCCGGGTCGTTCATCGGCCTCGTGCTCGGCGGCGTGCTCGGGCCGGTCGTCGTGGCGGCTCGTGTTCCTGGTCTCGGTGCCGGTCGGGCTGTTCGGGACGGTGTGGTCGTGGCGCAAGCTGGTCGACCTCGGCGTGCGCCAGCCGGCCAGGATCGACTGGTGGGGCAACCTCACGTTCGCCGCCGGCCTGATCGCGATCCTGGTCGGCGATCACCTACGGCATCCAGCCCTACGGCGGGCCACACGATGGGGTGGACGTCGCCGAAGGTGCTCGGCTGCATGGGCGGCGGCCTGCTGCTGCTCGCGATCTTCGCGGTGATCGAGACGCGCATCGCGGATCCCGATGTTCCGGCTCGGCGCTGTTCCGGATCCGCGCCTTCACGGCCGGCAACATCGCCACGCTGCTCGCCTCGCTCGGCCGCGGCGGCCTGATGTTCATGCTGATCATGTGGCTGCAGGGCATCTGGCTGCCGCTGCACGGCTACAGCTTCTCGCAGACGCCGCTCTGGGCCGGCATCTACATGCTGCCGCTGACCGTCGGCTTCCTGATCGCCGGGCCGGCCTCGGGCTATCTCTCCGACCACTTCGGCGCGCGGCCGTTCGCGACCGGCGGCATGCTGGTCGCGGCGCTCTCCTTCTTCCTGCTCGAGCTGCTGCCGGTGAACTTCAACTACGTCTGGTTCGCCTCCTGCTGCTGCTGGTCGGCATCGGGATGGGGCTCTTCGCCTCGCCGAACCAGGCCGGGATCATGAACAGCCTGCCGCCGAACCGGCGCGGCGCCGGCGCCGGGCATGGCCACCACGTTCCAGAACTCGGCGCTCGTGCTCTCGATCGGCATCTTCTTCTCGCTGATGATCCTCGGCCTCGCGAGCACGCTGCCGGGCACGCTCGACCACGGGCTTGTCGCCCAGGGCGTGCCGCGCGCCGACGCCGCCGCGCATCTCGCACCTGCCGCCGGTCGGGCTGCTGTTCGCGTCGTTCCTCGGCTACAACCCGATGCAGCAGCTGCTCGGGCCGGTCGCTGCCGCACATCTCGCCACGCGCACGCCGCCTACCTGACCGGGCGCACGTTCTTCCCCAGGCTGATCGTCGCAGCCGTTCTCGGACGGGCCTGCACGAGGCGTTCGACTTCGCGATCGCCGCCTGCCTGGTCGCCGCGGCCGCCTCGTGGCTGCGCGGCGGCAAGTACGTGCACGGCGTGGACGAGGGCGAGCAGACGCTGCCGGTCGTCGAGTCGATCGAGGGCGAGATGGCCCTCGCCCGAGGGCGACTAGCGCCGTTCCGGCGGCCTCGCGATCCGACCGTATCATTGAGGCGTGGACGAGACGACGCGGCGGGCATCCGACCCGGAATTCGCGCGCGCGGTCGCAGCGCTCGGCGCGGCCGACCGCGTCGTCGTCGCCACCCACGAGAACCCCGACGGCGACGCCATCGGCTCGCTGGTCGCGGCAGCGGCCGGCCTGCGCCGGCTCGGCAAGCAGGTGCGCACCTACCTCGAGCCGACTCGACGATTCCGAGCGAGCTGCGGCTGCTCGACGTCTCCGGCCTCGAGCGCCACGTCGACCCGGCCGAGCTCGGCGACTGGACGCTGCTCGCCCTCGACTGCGCGACGATGCGACGGCTCGGGCGCCGTCACGCCCGCCTGGTCGCGGCGGCGGCCACGGTGATCGACGTCGATCACCACTACGACAACACCCGGTTCGGCGACATCAACGTCGATGGACGGCTCGGCGTCGTCGACCGCCGAGATCCTGCTCGACCTGCTCGAGGCGCTCGGGGTCGAGCTCGAGCCCGAGATCGCCCAGGCCCTCTACGTCGCCCTGGTCACCGACACCGGCCGCTTCCAGCAGCGCACGACCGGCCCGAGCGCGCTGCGCATGGCCGCGCGCCTGGTCGATGCCGGCGTCGACATCCAGCGCGTCTACGGGCTCGTCTTCGAGACGGTGCCCATGCGCAAGCTGCGCCTGCTCGGCCGCGGTCATCGACCACCTCGTCCTGTACGAGCACGGCCGGGTCGCGATCTCGCACGTCGAGCGGGCCGACTTCATCCGCCTCGGCGCGGCCGAGTCCGACACCGAGGGGCTGGTCGACAACCTGCGGGCGATCAGCGGCGTCGAGGTCGCCGCGCTGATCCGCGAGCCGCCGCTCGACTCCGACGGCGTGGCGCCGCCGAACCGCGTCTCGCTGCGCTCGCGCGGCGCGATCGACGTCTCCGAGATCGCCCGCAAGACCGGCGGCGGCGGGCACAAGCAGGCGGCCGGCTTCTCGCACGGCGGCGACCTCGCTGCGATCCACCGCTTCATCGCCGCCGAGGCGGCGGCGCGGCTGCCGCAGGTGGGGTCGGCGGCGTAGGCCGCCGTCATCCCTTCCACAGCGGCACGAACGCGACCAGGGCTGCGGCCTGCACGGCCACGACGAACGTCTCGGCGGCGCCGACCGAGCGGCTGTACAGAGCGGCGATGATCGCGGCGCCTGCCAGCCACGCAAGGCCGTACACGGCGGTGAACGCTCCGTACCCGGCGCCGCGCCGACCGGCCGGGACGAGGTCGGCGACCGCGGCGCGCATCGTCGACTCGTGCACGCCCATGCCGACGCCCCAGACGACGGCGCCGGCCCAGACGAGGGCCGGCGGTGTCCGAGAACGACAGGAACGGGACGACGGCCGCGAGCACCGGCAGCACCGCCATCCCGCGCAGGCCGACGCGGTCGTACGCTGCCCCCGCGGCGAGGGCTCCAAGCGCCGCCGCGCCCATCGCGGCCGCGTACGTCACAGGGATGAGCGGCGCGGACAGGACGTGCTGCGCCTGGAGGTGGTAGGCGAGCACGGCGAACGTGGCGAAGCCGGTCATCGTGAGCGCCGTGAACCCGGAGTAGAGCCAGAACCGGGCGGGAAACCCGGACGCCTCCGCGGCCGGTGCGACCGGCCGGGCCGCTGCCGGCTCGTAGGCGGCCGGTTGCGGCACCGCCCGGCGCAGCCAGATCACGGCCGCCATCGCCAGAGCGCCCGGCACCGCCAGCACGGCGAACCCGAGCCGGTAGCCGCTGACCGCGACCATCGCCGCCACGAGCAGTGGGCCGAGCAGGGCGCCCGACTGGTCGAGCGCCTCGTGGATCGCGAACGTCCGCCCGCGACCCATGTCGGCGCTCGCCTGGGCCAGCATCGTGTCGCGGGCGGGCGAGCGCACCGCCTTGCCGAAGCGCTCGGACACGACCAGCGCCGAGGCCGGCCCCACCGACCGGGTGAGTGCCATCAGCGGCACCGAGACCATCGTGATCGCGTACCCGGCGATCGCGAATGCCCAGTGCCTGCCGGTGCGGTCGGACGCGCGGCCGGTGCCGAGCCGCAGCACGAGCGCCACCGCCTCGCCCGCGCCGGACACGACCCCCACGACCGTCGCGCTCGCGCCGAGCGTGGCCAGGTACGGCCCGGTCATGCTGCGCCCGCCCTCGTACACGAGATCGCCGAGCAGGCTGACGACGCCGAACGCGACCACGAACGCCGCGCGGCGAGAGCCGTTCCGGGTCAGAGGTGGAAGGGCTTGCCCATTGCCGGCGCGGTGCAGGCGGCGTTCACGCACGGGACGCCGAGCATACGCTCCCACACCCGCAGGGCGCTGTAGTCGTTCAGGGCGAGCGTCGTTCGCACGTGCGGCGTCGACGGGCTGATGACGATGAACGGCAGCGGCGTCGAGACGGTGTCGGTGTCGGCGCCCGTGTCGAACCAGATGAAGACGGCGGTGTGGCCCGCGGTGTACGGCGTCGTGGGTGAGCACGCCCGACGGGCCCTCGAGGAAGTTCTGCAGCCACGTGCTGGCCTGCGCCGGCGTGCCGACCTCCATGTCGTTCTGGCGGTCGGGCGCGACCCACACGAACTTGCGCGACACCGGCCCGAACGACGCGGCCGGCAGCGGCACCACGTCCGCCGTGCACGTGGCCGCGGAGAGGCGCGTGTAGTAGAGGGCGGGCAGGTGCCTCGTGACGTAGTCGCCCGAGTTCGTCTTCGCGCACGGTGCGGGCATCGACTGCCCGAACATGCGCCAGCCGCTCGGGCCGAGCTGGCTGAAGATGTTGTTCGCGGTGCTCTGGCACGACTTGCCGGGCAGGCAGTCGCCGGTGATCGAGACCTGGCCGCTCGTCGAGGCGATGTACTCGGGCAGGCTGTGCGGGAAGTGGACGGCGGTGAAATTCGAGGCGACGCCGCACTCCCCGGCGAGCTTCGTGAACTCGCTCGCGGGGGCGCCGCTGCCGAGGACGTTCGCATACGACTGGTTCTCGAACGCGATCACGATCACGTGCGATCCACTTCGGCGTGACCGTCGTGCGGCCGCACGGAGAGGTCGCGGCGCCGGCGGTCGCGCCGCCGAGGGAACTCGGGACGAGCACCGCGAGCGCCGCTGCGGCCGCGATCAGGAGGCGTCGGCGGGGCACGGACACGACCCACCAGTATGCGGGCGTCGGGCGAGCGTGGCGAGACCTGCCCGAGAACATTGAATTCTGAGCGGCCCGGCCTTAGAGTGCGGGGGCGTTCGAGTCTGCGCGCGCCGCGCGCGGGGAGGGGGATTCTCGTGGGACGTTTCTTGGTGGTCTGCGCTTGCCCTGGCATCGGCGGCGGCGGTGCTCGTGTCGCTGCCGGCGACAGCCGGCGCGGCGACGCGGCATGGGTCGCTGTGCGTGTCGCGCCATGTGGTCTACGTCGAGGGCAAGATCGACGTCCACTACCGGCCGGGCTGCACCGGCCACGACGAGCCCGAGCTCGATCCCGGTCTCGTCCCTGCCGCACTCGGCCAAGAACCTGACCTGGAAGTTCATCCTGCCGACCGACGGCAAGTTCCCCGTGGCCGGCACCGGCTTCGGCTTCTGGTTCGGCGGCACCGTCACCGATCCCAACCCCAAGTCGCTCTTCCACCAGGGCTTCCTCGAGGTGCAGTTCTACCCGGACACGCTCGTCTCGAAGTGCTTCCAGAACGGCAACTCGAACTTCACGTTCGCGAAGAACACGTACACCGTGTGCTCGCCGGTGTGGTCGGTCGTCGGCAACAACGAGCCGGCCGCGTTCGACGCGATGCTGCGCAAGGCCGGCACGAGCGGACCGCTCGTGATGCATGGCGGCGACACGATCACGCTTGCACTACTACGGGACGTCCGCGCACGACGGCGCCCACATCGACGTCGCCGACCTGACCACGCACGAGCACGGCTCGATCGTCCTTCGCAACAAGCGCACCGGCGCCATGAACCCGGCGTTCGACCGCCAGGAGATCGGAAACGCGCTCGGGTGGGGCATCGTCCACGACGCGCCCAACTCGTTCGTGTGGGAGATCGGCCACCGCTCCGACTTCAGCCAGCGCCCGGGCGCGTTCTGCGCGCCTGGCCACAACGGCTGCGAGTCCTACAACTGGAAGGCGTGGCGCGAGACCTCGCCGATCCACATCCTCGGCGTCACCTTCGGAGACCGCGGCCCGGCGAAGCACTGGGCCGTCGTCAGCGACTACGGCGGCAAGGCGCAGATCCTCGATCCCAGCGAGACCGGGTCGACCTGCGCCCGCTACGGCGGTCCGTACTGCATCTACCCCTGGTTCACGCAGAACGGCGACGGCTCGCTCACCTACGGCGTCAACTACCCGACGACGGCGGACGACTTCGGCAAGGCCAACCAGTTCGAGCGGCGCACGCATTGCGGCGGCCCGTTCGGGGCGAACAGCACCTATTGCATGACCCTGATCCGGTGACGAGCGTGATCGAGCCCACGCGGCGTTGCGTCCAGGGCCGCTGAGGCATAGACTCAAACGCGGCAGAGGCAGCAGATGAAACCCAGGACGGCACCGTGTCATTGACCGCGTCAATGGAGCCGTTGATCGTGGCGTTGGTCGCGGTCACAGCTCTCGTCGTCCTCATGTTCGCGCTCCTGCACGTGGGGTTGCGGGCATGGCGGGCGGTGGCGCCGGACGCCCGCGAGCGCATCCGCCGCAGGCGCGACATCCGCCGTGGGATCCGCGAGATCGAGGCGTTCCTGGCCGGCCCGGGAAGCACGCCCTGGAGCGATGAGCACGCCGGCCCGACCGAGGGCCGGCAGGGCCAGGACTCCGATTAGGCCGGGTTAGCCGGTCTCGGCCAGGGCGGGCTCGGCGGCCGGCTCGGTCAGGCCGGAGGCGGCCAGCATCGCGGCGAGCAGCTGACCGGCAGCGTCATCCGCCGCCACCGCCAGGGGCGGGCGTGGATGGCCGGGATCGGGGTCGTGCTCGGAGGCGATGGGCATGTTCCACCAATGCTCCGGCGCCAGGCCCGGAGGACGGAAACCGCGGGGACTGGCGCCGGAGACTGGGGGTGTTGGGCGGCAAGAGGGTGCCTCTTTCCACAGACCCCCGTCAAGCGCGATCGGTGTTTTCCTCCGCCGGAGATCGCATCGTGCGGGAAACGCATGCATCGCTCCACACGGCGTCAACGTGCCCGCGCGGTTGCCCACAGCGATATCCACAGGCGGTGGAGTTGTCGGCGGTGCCAGGGCAGACTGTGCCCGTGGCAGACACCGGATCAGACGCCTTCGGGAGATGGCCTGGCCCGACCGAGCAGGCGCTCGCAGACGTCCTGCGGACGCGCTACGGGCTGGCGGTGGCGAGCGCTGAGCCCGTCGCCGGCGGGCAGGACGACGCGGCGCGCGCGTTTCGCGTGTGCACGAAGCATCCCGGCGCCCGGTATCTGGTGAAGGCGCGGGCGGCGAGCGCGGCCGATGTGGCTGCCTCCGTCTTGCGCCATCTGGCCACGGCGGGCGTGCCTCACGTGGTGGCGCCGATTGTCGCGCGCGAGGGATCGCTCTCGGCGCCGGGGGGTGGCTTTGCCCTGACGGTCTACCCGTTCATCGAGGGCCGCACCGGCAAGGAGACCGGGCTCTCCGAGGCGCACTGGCGCGCGCTCGGCGCGCTTGCCCGGCGTCTGCACGCGACCTCGGTGCCGCCCGATCTCGCACGCCTGCTCGGGTGCGAGACCTACCGGCCGGTCGAGGTCGATCTCGTCCGCCAGGTGGACGCGGCCGTGCGCTCCGGCGGGGTGTCGGCCGACGCGCCCGCTGAGGTGGTCGTGCTCTGGAACGCACGGCGCGACGACATCCTCGCAACCGTCGAGCGCACCGAGACGTTCGGTGCCGAGCTGCGCCGGCGAGGGCTGCCGCTGGTGCTCTGCCACGCCGACCTCCACACCTGGAACGTGATCATCGACACCGCCGGAGCCCTCTGGCTGATCGACTGGGACGGGGCGCTGCTGGCCCACAAGGAGCGCGACCTGATGTTCGTCGTCGGCGGTATCGGCCCGGGCATGGTCGAGCCCCACGAGACCGCGTGGTTCTTCGAGGGCTATGGCGAGGAGGCGGTCGATCCGCGCGCGCTCGCCTACTACCGGCACGCCTGGGCGACGCAGGACGTGGGCAGCTACGCGGCGCGGATCCTGCTCGCCGCTTCGCCGGGGCCGGACGACCGGCGCGAGGACGCCCGCATCTTCACGAGCCTGTTCGAGCCCGGCGAGATCATGGATCTGGCGCGGGCCTCGCTCACGGCGCTGGCGTAGCAGACCGGCCGGCGCGGATCGCCGTGAACCGGCCAATTGGCATTCGCTCGAATTGTCAATTGGGTCGCGGCCGCGCCCCGAAGGCCGCGCCGCGGTACCGCTAGTCCCTCGCCACAAGCTCCGCGAGCGCGCCCGCGAGCACCTGCGCCGCTGCGACGCAGTCGTCGTCTGACGCCGACTCGGTCGGCGTGTGGCTCGCGCCGGTGGGGTTGCGCACGAAGATCATCGCGGCCGGGACGTGGGCCGCGAGGATGCCGGCGTCGTGGCCGGCGTAGGAGGGCAGGTCGCCGGCCGTGATGCCGGGCGCCTCGGCGGCGGCGAAGAGGGCCGCGCGCAGGCCGGCGTCGAAGGTGCGCGCCCTCGTTGCGCGACTCGTGGCTGATGCGCGCGTCCGGGAAGCGGCCGCGCAGCTCCGCCACCAGGTCGTCGACCGTGGCCGACTCGAGCGCGCGCACGTCGAGCGAGCCCGCCACCTGGCCGGGGATCGAGTTGGTCGATCCCGGCGTGACCTCGACCCGGCCGACCGTGCCGACGGCGCCCGGCCGGGCCCGCGCCGCCTCGTCGACCGCGAGCACGAACCGCGCGGCCTGCACGCAGCGCGTCGCGGCGGCCGGCCATCGGCGTCGTGCCGGCGTGGTTGGACTCGCCGGCGAACTCGACCCGCCAGCGCTGCCGCGGCGCGAGCACGTCGGCCACCCCCAGCGCCAGGCCGCGGTCGACCAGCGACGTGCCCTGCTCGACGTGCACCTCGAGGAAGCAGCCGACGCGCTGCGAGCTCGGCCGCGGCTTGCGAGCAGCGACTCGCGGGTGACGCCGTAGATCGCGGGTGCGTCGCCCATGACGTCGAGCACGTGCATCGATGTCGAGCCGCCCGCGATCGCGCCTGGCTGGCGAAGCAGGGGGTGCGGAAGCGCGCACCCTCCTCGTCGACGAACGCGACCACGGCCAGCGGATGCTGGCGCGGCTCGCCGGACTCGAGCACCGCGGCCGCCGCCTCGAGCGCGCAACGACGCCGAGCGCGCCGTCGTAGGCGCCGCCGTCGGGCTGGGTGTCGAGGTGCGAGCCGGCGCACACCCAGGGCCCGTCGTCCGCGTCCGGCGTGACCGCCCACAGGCTGCCGGCGCCGTCCGGCGCACCTCGCAGGCCGATGCCCTCGCGGTGCGCCGGAACCACTCCCGCGCCTCGGCCTCGAGCGGCGTCCAGGCGACCCGGTTCCAGCCGGTCGGTGTGCGGCCGATGGCCGCCAGCTCGGCGAACCAGCGCAGGAACCGTTCTCGGGAGACCGGCGGCATCGGGTCTGGAAGGATACGCGGATGCCCCCCGCGACGCTGCGCCTACCCGGATTCGTGAACGCGCACAGCCACGCCTTCCAGCGCGGCATGCGCGGCGTCGTCGAGCGGGTCGACCGCGCCCATCCCGCACGACGACTTCTGGACGTGGCGCGAGGCGATGTACGCGGCCGCCGGGCGGCTCGATCCCGACTCGGCCCACGTGATCGCCCTGCTCGCCTATCGCGAGATGGTCGCCGCCGGCTACGTCGCCGTCGGCGAGTTCCACTACGTCCACCACCGCCCCGACGGCACGCCGTATCGCGCCCGCAACGCGATGGCGCTTGCGACCGCGGCCGCCGCCGACGCGGCCGGCATCGAGTCGGTGCTGCTCATGACCGCGTACGAGCGTGCCGGCGCGGGCGTGCCGCCGACGCCGGGGCAGCGCCGGTTCTGCGACCCCACGGTTGCCGCGTACCTGGAGCGGGTCGACGCGCTGGCGCAGGAGCGCCCCGGCCGGGTGGGCCTCGCGCCGCACAGCGTGCGCGCGGTCTCGCGGCCGTGGCTCGAGGAGATCGCGGCGCTACGCCGCGGCGAGCGGCATGGTCGTGCACATCCATGCGACGAGCAGCGGCGCGAGATCGAGGAGTGCCTGGCCGAGTACGGCCGGCGCCCGATCGAGCTGCTGGCCGACGTCGGCGTGCTCGGCCCGCGCACGACCATCGTCCACGCCACCCACGTCTCCGACGGCGAGCTCGACCTGATCGCGCAGGCGGGCGCGATCGGTGTGCGCCTGCCCGACGACCGAGGCCAACCTGGGCGACGGCTATCCTGCCCGCCCTGCGCCTGTTCGAGCGCGGCATCCGCGTCTGCATCGGCACCGACTCGAACACCATCATCGACCCGGTGGTCGAGCTGCGCGAGATCGAGGCGGTCGCCCGCCGCACGGCGGAGCGCCGAAACGTGCTGGTGCCCGCCGGGGACGACGGGCCCACGGGCTATCTGCTCGAGATCGGCAGCCGCAGCGGGGCCGACGCGCTCGGCCTCGCGGCCGTCCCGGCCGAGGTCGAGGTCGACCTCGGCCACCCGCAGCTCGCCGGCGTGGCCGCGGCCGATGTCAGCGGCCGCGCTCATCTTCGGCGGCTCGGCCGCCGCCCTGCGCCCGATCCGCGATGTTAAGGACTGTCCCCTTAACAGAAAGGCTCGTGATGGACTTTCCCTCTCAGCCCGAGCTGATCGAGCTGCGCGCCCGGGTGCGGGCACTGGTCGACGACCACCTCCAGCCCTACGAGCTCGAGGCCGAGGAGCATCACGGCCGCCTCAGCGCCGAGTCGCACGCCGCGATCAAGCGCGCGGTGCTCGACTCCGGCCTGGCCGCGAACAACATCCCCAGGCAGTACGGCGGCGGCGGCTTCAACCTGACCGAGCAGATCGTCACCCACGAGCAGCTGGGGCGGCTGACGAACTGCCTGTGGGTGCTCGTGTGGAGCCCGTCCAACGTGCTCGTGCACGGCACGCCGGAGCAGATCGAGCGCTACCTGCTCCCGGACGTGCGCGGCGAGCACCGCCACGCCTACGCCATCACCGAGGAGGGCGCCGGCTCCGACCCGCGCGCGATCGCGCCGAGGCCGTGTGGAACGGCAGCGGCTACGAGCTCTCGGGGACGAAGTGGTTCGTCACCGACGGCGATGTGGCGAGCTACTTCATCGTGCTGGCATGGGCGGTCGACGGGCACGACCGCCGCCCTGCCCTGTTCCTCGTCGACAAGGACCTGCCCGGCGTCGAGATGACCGCCGACCCCGACTTCACCCACAACTTCCCCTACCGCCACCCCGAGTTCACCTTCACGAAGACGCCGGTGCCGCGCGAGAACGTCCTCGGCGAGGTCGGCCGCGGCTTCGAGCTCACCGGCGAGTGGTTCATCGAGGAGCGGGTGCACATCGCCGCCCGCTGCGTCGGCGCGTGCGACCGGCTGATCGAGCTCGGCACCGCATGGGCGCTCGAGCGCGAGCAGTTCGGCAGCCGGATCTTCGACCACCAGGCCGTCGAGCTTCGCCCTGGCCGACTGCGCCGCCGAGACCACAGCCGCGCGGCTGCTGACCTACTACGTCGGCTGGCTGGCCGACTCCGGCGCCGACCCGCAAGCTCGTGCACCACAAGGCCTCGATGGCCAAGCTGATCGCGTCCGAGACCGCCGGGCGGGTGGCCGACCGCGTCGTCCAGATCTTCGGCGGGCGCGGCTACATGCGCTCGCAACCCGGCGGAGCGGCTGTGGCGCGAGCTGCGCGTCGACCGCATCTGGGAGGGCACGTAGCGAGATGCAGCGCCTGATCGTCAGCCGCGGCCTCGAGCGGCGCGGGCCGGAGCGCCTGCTCCAGCTCTAGACTATCGGGCGAGATGGGCGACTCGGCTCCACTCGACGCGGGCACCGCGGCATGGCACCGGCGGCTGCACCACACGCCGCACGACGGCCTCTCCGAGGACACCGCCCAGACCCCCGGAATGCGCCGCTACGAGGCCATCTCGGGCAAGCGCAACGGTT
Source organism: uncultured Actinomycetes bacterium (assembly GCA_963813245.1). Classification (GTDB taxonomy): domain Bacteria; phylum Actinomycetota; class Thermoleophilia; order Gaiellales; family JAICJC01; genus JAICJC01. Next base: position 645,669 of record CAWEYE010000010.1, on the reverse strand, counting down.
CGCGCAAGATCTGGATGGGCAAGACCCACGTCGGCCCCGGCATGCGCTCCGGCGACCACCATCACGGCGAGGCCGAGACCGGCATCTACGTCGTCTCCGGCCACCCGGTCTTCGTGTTCCTCGAGGACGGCGAGGAGCGCCGGATCGAGACCGGCCCGGGCGACTACATGTACGTGCCGCCGTGGGTGCCCCACCGCGAGGAGAACCCCTCGCCCGACGAGGAGGCGGTCGTGGTGCTCGCCCGCAGCACGCAGGAGGGGATCGTCGTCAACCTGCCCAGCCTGCGCGCGGCCGTCCCGGAGCTCGACCGCCTGATCGCCGAGGCGGAGGCGGAGGCCTAGGCGGCGAGCCGCAGCGGCTCGGTGGCCGCGGCGGGGAAGAGCTGGATGACGGGCATGGGGCCGAGCTGCGCGTGGATGCGCTCGATCTCGCGCTCGAGCTCGGGCTTGGAGTCGCCGAGGTGGAAGATCGGGCTCGTGGCGCCGTCGGTGATGAGTCGGCGCAGCAGCACCATCCCGGCGGGGTCGACGGGGACGTCGAGTGCGCGCAGCCGCGCGCACAGGCCGCGCAGGTGCGGCTCGAGCTCGCGCAGGGCGCGGCGGTCGAGCGGCACCGAGGACAGCTGGTGGGAGACGGCGACTTCGATGAACCGCTCCAGGGTGTTGGCGAACACCTGCCGGCGCTCCGGCGACACGAGGTCGGCGGTGTGGCGGGCGAGCGCAGAGCCGCCGACGTGCCGGTACCCGGAAAGGACGATCTCGTCGAGGAGCTCCGACCGCTGCCAGACGATCACGCGCGAGGCGACGATCGCGCCCGCGGCGCCGATCACGGCGAGGACGGCGCTCGCGCCGGCGAGGCCGGCGATCCCCCGCATGGCGAACACCGCGACGACCGCGGCGAGCGCGAAGGTGACGAGCGAGAGCGCCACCGTGTAGGCGGTCTTCAGGCGCTCATCGAACACCGTGAGGGCGTGGGTGAGTTCGGAGGGGGCCATAGCTGCCCTTATTCATCGTTCGCCCGCGCCGGCACTTGAGTCGTAATTTTCCCGTATCCACGCTGCCTGGGAACGACTTCCAGAAAAGCGACGAGGCCGTCTGGGCAGAGACGGCCTCGTCTGTTGGGCTGTCCGGTGGGCCGCCGGACAACGTGTCCCACACCGACGGGTCAGCCGGTTGCGCGATCGCTAGGCGACGCGCTCGGGGACACTCCTCGAAATCCCTCCGATGTCGAGTTTACTGCAATTTTCTGCCGGATGACAGTGCTCGCAGGCAGATCCACATCGCGGCCACAAAGCCGGCGATAATTGGAAGCTGCGCAAGCTGGCCGACCGTGACCGGAAGCTCCGCCGCGTCCGACGCCGCAGGCCCTGCGCCGGCGGCGTGCACACCACCGCTTCCACCCACGAGAAAGATGGTGACGAACGCGGCCGCGACCACGACGCCCACCATCACACCCTTGGCCACCCTCATGTCCCTCCCCGCCGTATCGACCTTGTGAGCATACGGGCGCACAACGCGCGGTGCAACCGCCTTCATGCGCGTGTCACCCTACTTTCCCAGCCGCCCACGCCCGCACACCCGCGATCTGCCAGGGCAGTGGACGGCAGGTCGGCCAGCGGGCCTCGGCGGCGGCGAGCGCCTCGTCGATCGAGATGCCGCGGCGCGTCGCGAGCAGCGCCACCGCCACGGCGGCCGACCGCTCGCGCCCGCCGCGGCAGTGCACGTAGGCCGTGTCCCCCGCGGCCGCCGCGACCGCCCGGTCGAGCACGTCGGGCGGGATGGTGGCCCCGTCGGGGACGGGCAGACGGTGCTCGGCGATCCGGGCGTGCCGGAAGGCCGCCTCGACGGCCGCCCGCTCGCCGTCCCAGTACTCGTGCTCCTCGCACAGGTTGATGACGGTGTGCACGCCCTCGGCGTGCAGGGCCTCGACGTGGGCCGTGGCATGCGGCATCCGGCCCGCCAGCAGCCCGGATCCGAGCGTGGAGTAGCGCAGCGGCGCGGTCACCCGCGCCACGTTACCGTGCGACATCTATTCCTGGTGCAGGTCTTCCGCGAGGCGCGCGGCCGCCGCGGTGGCGGCGTCGACGCGCTCGCGGAAGCGCAGCTCCAGTTCCCGCGCCAGCTTCCGCTGACGCCGTCGCTCTCTCATGTGGTGAATGAACGTGCCCATCCTTCGAGCAGAATGCATCAAACTTGGGAAAATGTCCAGTATTTCCGGGCAGTTCCTGGCGGGCCGGGCCGGCTCCCGGCCGGTGTTCAGTACACTCGCGGCGTGTCTGCCGACGGCCTGCTCGAGCTCGCGGTTGCCGCCGCCCGTGACGCCGGCGCGCTTCTGCTCGATCGCTTCGGCGGGCCCGCGAGCGGGGTGGAGTCGAAGAGCAGCACCACCGACATGGTCTCGGACGCCGACCGCGCGGCCGAGCGGCTGCTGCACGAGCGCATCGCGGCGGCCCGTCCCGACGACGGCCATCCTGGGCGAGGAGGGTGCGCGGGTCGGCGGCAGCTCGGGCCTCGTGTGGGTCATCGACCCGCTCGACGGCACCACCAACTACCTGTTCGGATACCCGGTGTGGTCGGTGTCGATCGCCTGCGAGGACGAGCACGGCGGCGTCGTGGCGGTGGTGCACGATCCCTGCCGCGGCGAGACCTTCGCGGCGGAGCGCGGGCGCGGCGCGACGCTGAACGGACGGCCCGTGCAGACACGGCCCGCGCGTGGGCTCGACCGGGCCCTCGTCGGCACCGGCTTCGCGTACGCGCCCGCGGATCGCGCGTTCCAGGCGGAGGTGCTCACGCGCGTCCTGCCCCGGGTGCGCGACATCCGCCGCGGCGGCTCGGCTGCGCTCGACCTGGCGTGGGTCGCCTGCGGGCGGCTGGACGGGTTCTACGAGTGGGGCATCAAGCACTGGGACCGCGCGGCCGGGATGCTGCTCGTGTCCGAGGCCGCCGGAATCGTGTCGGTGTTCGAGCCGGGCGACGGGCTCGATCCGTGCGTCGTCGCCGCGACGAGCGAGCTGCACGACCCGGTGCGCGACCTCGTCACCGCCGCGATCGCGGCCGCGCGCGAACCGGGTTAGCGCGCGGACTGTCCCCGGTTCGGCGCTCACGCCGGCCGGGCGATCCGCTACACTCAACACCGGCCGCTGGTGTCGCCCGTTTGGGCGCCCGTTTCAGCCAGCGGCTGCAGGGACCAAATGACTGTTCGCTTCGAGGCCGACTCCGAGGCGGCTGCACACCGTGTTGAGGCGTGGTGTGGAGAGCCGCTCCTCCACGAAGGCGAGGATATCGCCGTCGCGCTTGCGCCCGGCACCGTCCGCCGCAAGGCGCTCGACGCCGCCCTCGATGAGATGGCCCGCGGCCTGGTGGAGCCGAGCTACGAGTGGCGGCGCGACTACTCGCTCGTGCTCGGGCTCGAGCGGGTGCTCTCCGATCCGCAGCCGAAGCTGGCCTCGGGCACGACGCTGCGCCGCCACCAGGTCGACGCCCTCGCCGGTCAGCTGGCCGCGCTGATCTCGGACCTCGAGCGCTCGGCCGCCGGGGACGAGGAGGACGACGACGCCGAGCCGGAGAACGGCGACGACCCCGAGAGCCGCCTCGACGATCCGGAAGAGGATGAGAACGACGAGGAGGACGAGGCAGAAGACGAGGACGACGAAGACGAGGATGAGGACGAGGATGAGGACGAGCCGGAGGATGCGGACCGAGATGAGCCACCGGCCCTCGATCACGATCCGGCGATGGCGGTGCCGGCCGAGGACGACGCCGACCTGAACGGTCAGGCTGCCCCGCCCGACCCGGGCGCACGCCGGCGCTACCGCTTCAAGCACCCGACCGCCTCCGGCAAGACCATCGCCGCCGCCGGCTTCGTCGAGGCGGCCCGCACGACCGGCGTGCTCATCCTCACCCACCGCCGGCTGCTCGTGAACCAGTTCACGAGCGACCTCACGAAGGAGGGCTACGGCGCGCGTCTGCACGCGCCGGTCCTCATCGGCGACACCACTCCCCGCACGGCGCCGCTCACGATCAACACCTACGCCTGGTTCATCAAGCACGCCGATCAGATCAAGCCGGACGTCTACGGCGTGGTGGTCTGCGACGAGGCCCACACCGCTCTGGGAGAGAAGACGGCCGCGGCCATCCGCCGCTACGACGAGCCGATCTACATCGGCATGACCGCGACCGACCAGCTGCTCCAGAAGCACGTCGGCGACGTGTTCCCGGCCGAGGTGGCCGACTTCCCGCTGGCCGAGGCCGTGCGCCGCGGGGTGGTCGCGCCGCTGCGCTGCATCCGGGTGCGCCCGATCGCGTCGCTGCGCCAGGTCGAGATCGTCGGCGGCGACTTCGACCAGGGCCAGCTGGCCGCGGCGCTCGACATCGACCCGCTCAACCTGGCCGCTGCCGACCTGTATCAGAGCCGCTTCGGCGACACGCCCGGCATCGTCTACGCGGCCGGGGTCGACCACGCCGAGCGGGTGGCGGCGGCGATGCGCGTCATCGGCATGAATGCCCGGGCGGTCTCGGGACGCACGCCGCCGCGCGAGCTGGCCGAGACGCTCGCGGCCTACGAGCGCGGCGAGATCAACGTCCTCGTGAACGCGCAGATCCTGGCCGAGGGCTGGAACGCGCCCCGCGCGACCGTCTGCATGCACCTGGCTCCCACGGCCAGCCGCCGCGTCTACCAGCAGCGCGTCGGCCGGATCATGCGCCTGCACAGGCGCAAGGAGGCGGGCATCGTGGTCGACTTCGCCGAGGTCGGCGCCCCCCACTCGGAGCGCGTGGTCACTCTGCACTCGCTGCTCGACGTGGACGCCTACCGGCCCGCCGGCCTGGTCACGCCTCCGCCGCCGAGACGCCGCCGCGGCCGGCGCAAGCCGCCGAAGCCGATCGTGAAGGAACTGCCCTGGATCGTGCCGGTCTCGGACAATCCCGAGCGCCGGGTGGCGGTCATCGCCAGCCAATGGAAGCTCGTGGACGCCTCCAAGCTCCCGCTCGACGAGCAGCGGGCGTGGGCGGTCGTCGCGGCCAGGCAGCTGACGCCGGCCGATGTGCACACGCTCACCGATCGCATCGTCAACCTGGCACCCGAGGCGCGCGAGCTCTTCTTCTACACGTGCGCGGCCGAGAACCGGCATCGCAAGATGCGCCTATCCGGGCTGGGCGACCTGGCGACGTCCGGGCCTAGCCAGACCACCTTTGCGATGGCCTGCCGGCTGGTCGAGGCGGCGCCCACATGGCAGCAGGACCGCGGCCAGGGCGCGCGGGTGCTTCTGCTCGCGATGGGCGACGGCAAGATCGAGGCCCCCTCCGACCGGATCGTCTCGTGGACGTGGCGGCTGGCCCGCGCGGCCCGCGACCACGAGTACCGCTACGCCGGTGCCCACATCGACGACGGCCGCGGCCTGCTCGGTGCGGTCGCAAACGCGAAGACCGACACCGAGCACTCGCAGGCGTGCCTGCGCCTCGCCCAGGTGGCGAAGGCGGCGCCGCTCGAGGCCGGAGCGGCACTGCTCGCCGTGGCCTCGCCGCGGCGCGGCACCGCGGGTGAGCGCATCATCGAGGTCGCGCGCACATCGCTCTCGGCCGACCCGCTGCGGCTGGCGGCCGCGCTCGGCTCGAACATCCCCGCCCCGATGCAGCGCGCGAAGACGGCGAAGAAGACCAAGCGCAAGGCGGCGACCGAGCGGGGCGAGACGGTCTCGTTCAACGGCGTCGTGGTCGGATCGACACCGCCGGCTGTGCCGCTGCGGCGCGTCGACGGGGCTGCCGAGATCGACGTATCGGCGCAGGTGGCCGTGCGCCTGCGCGACGACGCCGACCCCGTCATCCGCGAGCGGCTGGGAGTCGAGACGCTCCACTGGAAGCTGGCCGGCGACGAGCGCGTCTTCGAGACCGCGGTCGCCGTGCGGGCCGCCGCGGTCGAGGTCGCGCCGCTGCAGGTCGTCGTCTCGAAGCTCCTGAACGAGCCCATCAGCGAGCGTGTGGCTGCGATCGCGGTCGACGGAGCCGGGCTGGTGGTGCCGCTCGAGCCGGCCGAGGCCCAGGTGCTGGCCGACGACGCCGCCCGCCGTGTGCTCGCGCAGCTGAAGGCCGCCGGCGTGCGCGGACGTGTCCGAGTCGAGTTCGAGGTCGTCGACGGCGAGGGCACGGCAACGCGCGACTCGCGTCCGGGAGCGGTGCGCAAGATCGCCCGCGGCGAGCCGGTGGGAGCATCGCCGGAGCGCCGCGACCGCCGCCGCCGCGCGCGCGGCCGGCGCGGCCGTCGCGCGGGGGCCGAGGAGCAGGCCCGGCGCGCCGCCGCGGACTCGAACGGCGGCCCCCCGGCCTCCCCCGACGGCGGCGACGTCGCCGACCGCGTCTCGGCGGTGTGAACGCCTGGTAAACGCGGGTTCCGGGGCTGGAATTCGCCGCAATTGTTCGTCTAGACTGTCGCGCGTGAGTGCCGCTGTGGGACTCATGAACGTGCGTGTGGGACCGTGAGTGCGTGACCTGCGTCGTTCAAACTCGTCGACCAGGAGAGCTTCATGGCCACTGGCACAGTCAAATGGTTCTCGGCTTCGAAGGGGTTCGGATTCATCGCCCCTGAGGACGGCGGTGCCGACCTCTTCATCCACTTCTCCAACATCTCCGGGAACGGCTACCGGAATCTGGAGGAGGGGCAGAAGGTCGAGTTCGAGGCGCAGCAGGGCAAGAAGGGGATGGAAGCCACCAACGTGACGGTGATCGGATAGCCGCTTGGTCAAGGAAGAGACCATCGAGGTCGAGGGCGAGGTCACGGAGGCCTTGCCCAACACGATGTTCCGCGTCAAGCTGGACAACGGCCACGACGTGCTCGGCCACATCTCCGGCAAGATGCGGCGCTACTACATCCGCATCCTCCCGGGTGACCGGGTCAAGGTCGAGCTCTCGCCCTATGACCTCACCCGCGGCCGGATCACCTACCGGTTCAAGTGAGCGCGCGGCCCCGGGCGACCGGGGTCGCCGCCGGTCTCTAGGTGGTGCGGCGTTGAGTGTGGATGAGCCCGGCGGGGACAACAACCGAACAACTCCGGGCTACGTCTGGACAGCGGTGGCCGTCAGCCGTTCGCGCGTCCGCCGGGCCATGACGAGGTTTCCCTTGCGCTCGTAGCACTCTAGCGCGCGCCCGAGAACGGCCGTTGCCTCGCCTGTCTTGCCGCCAAGCCGAAGCACCTCGGCGAGATCGGCGTTCGCGTCGCCCTGCGCGTTGAGGTGCTCCGTCTTCGCGCCGATCGCCACCGCCTCGCGGGCGAGGCGTTCTGCCTCGGCGCCGTCGCCGCGGCGCACACGTACCATTGCCCTCGCCTGCCGCGAAAGCATCTGCGTCCACGCATCGTCACTCGCGCTGAGTTGGTTCGCGCGGGCTGCCCAGGCGTCGGCTTCGTCGAACCGGCCGAGGTCATAGAGCGTCCGCGCGACCTGCGCCGTCGTTGTCGAGAGGAAGAACCGGTTTCCCATTTCCTCGAGCTGCTGACATGCTTGTGTCCCGAGCTCGGCAGCGGCGGCGGCATCGCCGGCCCAGAGTTCGAGGTCGACACATTGGCCGCCGGTGATCATCGCGAGCTCGAGTTTCGCGCCTCGTTCGGCCAGATCGGTTCGGGTCTCGGTGAGGATCGCGCGCGCCTCGTCGAAGCGTCCGAGCATCGCCAGCGCTCCAGCCCGGAATGCACTGAGCCAGTGGTCGCGCCCTGCGCGTTGGTCTGGCTCGTCAAGCCATGCAAGCAGCTCCGACACGGGAGTGGTGCCAAAGAAGCGGCCACCGGCGCGAGATGCAATGGACTGGGGCGGTAGGTGGCCGGCCTGGCGAGCGTGGGCGAGGGCCTGCTCGGCCGCCTCCAGCGCCGCATCCCCCCGCAGGTGATGGTCCTCAACCCATGCCAGTGAGTTGTAGGCGACGTAGAGGGCAAAGTGGTTGCCCGCGGCCTCGAATACCGGCAGCGCCCGCTCGATGAGCGCCGCCAACCTCTCAGCCGCCGCCGCGCCTTTCGGCTTGACGTGGAGGCGGATGTTGTCCGCCTTGATGCGCCCGCAGAGCTCGGCCACACGATCGCCGGCCGCCGCGGCTCTCTCGGAGAGAGATTCCACGCGCCGGATCGCGTCGCCGGCACTGCCCGTCCAGTACAGGGCTTCCTCGAGAGTGATTTCGAGGACGAGGTCGAGCCCGGCCGGCGGGACGAGCGCGGCAGCGCGCGTGAGTAGGCTGACGGCAGCGTCGTAGTCCGTCCTGCGATGGGCGCGGCGGCCGGCGGCGGTCAAGCGGCGCCTCGCCGCCGTGGCCAGCTCGTCGTCGGGCGCGCCGAGCTCGGCACGGTAGGTGTAGGTCTGTTCGAGGTGGTAGGCGAGGATCTCGTCGAGCTCCACCAACTCGGCTCCGTGCTCCTCCAACCACGATGCGAACCGCTGATGGAGGTCTGCGCGGGTGGCCTTCGGCAGCGCGTCGTACGCTGCGTCGCGAATCAGGATGTGGCGGAAGCAGAAGGCATCCTCGCCTTGGAGCTGCGTCTTGTCGGATCGGATCAGCGCCTTGCGGACGAGGGCGGCAAGGCGCGGCGTCACCTGGATCTCGTCCGATGTCAGCGCCTGAACGGCGCCTCGATGGAAGACCTCGCCCTCCACGGCGCCACGCTCGAGCACGCTTCGCTCCGCCGCGTCGAGCTGATCGAGGCGCGCCGCGAGCAACGCCCGCAGCGTGGGCGGGACGACAACGTCGCCTTCCGCCGCGCTGGCCATCGCCAACATCTCTTCGACGAAGAGCGGGTTACCGCCCGCGGCGTGCGCGATCTTGTCACGTAGCTCATCGGGAATCCGCTGCGGAATGAGCTCGTCGACGTCTTCGTCGCATAGCGGCTCGAGCCGGAGCGTCACCGGCCAGGTGGGGCGGCGCTCGGCGAGCTCCGGCCGCGCGATGCAGAACACGAGGATCGACGCGCCCGCCGAGAGGAGCGCAACGTGTTCGACCAGGTCGAGGAACGTCTGCTCGCCCCACTGGATGTCGTCGAAGACGACCACGAGCGGCCGCTCGGCCGCGGCGTGCTCCAGTGTCTTACGGAACGCCCAGGCGATCTCCTCGGCAGTCGTCGCCGCCACCGTCTCGCCAAGCAGTGAGCGGATCGCCACCACGGCGCCCTCGTCTGCGGGCAGAGTGTCGAGCTGCTTCAGCACCTCGACAACGGGCCAATACGTGATCCCCTCGCCGTAGGGCAGGCAGCGACCGCGGGCCACGGTCGCGTCGATGGAAGCCAGAGTCTCCGCAGCCAGCCGAGACTTGCCCACGCCCGCATCGCCGGCGACCGTGATCAGCTCGCAGCGCTGTTCGGCCCGCACCCGCTCCCATGCCTCCTGCAGGATCGCGAGCTCGCGCTCACGACCCACGAACAGCTCCCCGTGCCGGCGCTCCGGCGCGTCGTGCAACCGCAGCAGCCGATAGGCGGGAACCGGCTCGGACTTGCCCTTCAGGGCGAGGGGTTCAATCGGCTCGACGGCGGCTGCGCCGCGAACAAGCGCGAGCGTCGAAGCCCCCACGAGCACCTCGCCCGGCTGCGCCGCCTGCTCCAGCCGTGCTGCGACGTTGACCGCATCCCCGGTCGCCAGCCGCTCCTCCGTCCCCGTTACCACCTCCCCGGTCATGACGCCGATCCGCCCCTGCAGCCCCAGCTTGGGCAACGCGTCACGCATCTGGGCAGCCGCTCGCACCGCGCGCAGCGCGTCATCCTCGTGCAGCACCGGCACCCCGAACACGGCCATGACGGCGTCGCCGATGAACTTCTCCACGCTGCCGCCGTGCTGCTCGACGATCGCCTTCATGCGGTCGAAATACCGCGCGAGCAGCGCGCGCAGCCGCTCGGGGTCGAGCGACTCGCCCAGCTCGGTCGAGCCGGTCACGTCGCAGAAGAGCACCGTCACCGTTTTGCGCTGCTCCTGCGTTCGCGTGTTCACAGCGGCGAACGAGTCGCCACACTCCTCGCAGAACTTGGCGCCCTCGCCGTTCCTGTGCCCGCAGCTTGTGCAAATCAGCACACGGACGACACTAGCCCCGATCCCCACTGACGACAAGCCTCACCCAGACTCCGATCGCCCCGTGCCGCACCCCCGTCTCTAGACGAGCGCCGCTTCTGCCGCCGAGCGGCGCTCCGCGATCAGGCGGTCGACGCCCGCGCGGTCGCCCGCGCGCAGCAGGACGATCGGGTCGGGGTCGCCGTTCACGATCGCCTCGAAGAAGTCGCGCCGGCCGGCGAAGGTGGGCAGCGTGTCCTTCGCCCAGCCGCGGGCGTCGTTCAGGAGCACCGCCAGCTCGGCGTGCTCGGAGCCGTAGAGCGCCGCGATCTCGCGTTTCATGCGCTTGGCCAGGGCCGGGCTCGCGCCGGCCGTCGAGATGGCGATCGCGATCGGTCCACAGCGAACGATCGCCGGCAGGATGAAGCTGCAGAGCGGCGGCACATCGACGACGTTGCAGAGCATCGAGCGGCGCTCGGCCTCCTCGAACACGGCGATGTTCGTCTCGGTGTCCGACGTCGCCGCGATCGCCAGGAACCGCCCTTCCAGGTCGCCCGGCTCGAACTCGCGCCGCGTCCACTGGACGTCCCCCGCCGCCACCAGGTCGAGCACACCTGTGCACGCCTCCGGGGCGATCACGTCGACGCGGGCATCGCAGGCGAGCAGGCCCTCGATCTTCTCCAGGCCGACGTCCCCGGCACCCACGACCAGGCACCTGCGGCCGGTCAGCTTGAGGCACGCGACATAGAAGGTCGTGTCCAGCATGTCGGCGACGCAGCTCTGGTCGCACCGTGCCAGCCGGTGCTGGCAGACGCACGGCTTGCCGGCGTGAAGTTGAGATGACATCGACCGGATCGTACCGGCGGGCCGCCCGCCGGCCGGCCACCGGCGGTAAGATCGCGCCATGCCCTACTCGCGCTCGGAGAACGAATTCGTCTCGGCCGTCATGAGCTCGAAGCTGCTCACGGCCGCGGCAGGCGACGCGCTCACCGATGCCGCGCGGCGGATGGCGGAGCGGCGCGTGGGTGCGATCCTCGTCACCGACGGGAGCCGCCTCGAGGGGATCATGACCGAGCGCGACGTGCTGCGCGCGGTCGGCGCCGGGACCATCGAGGGCACCGTGGGCGACTGGATGACGCGCCACCCCGATACCGCCACGCAGACGGCGACCATCGGCGAGGCCGCCGCGATGATGGTGCACGGCGGCTACCGGCACGTCCCGATCGTCGACGGCGACCACGCCATCGGCATCGTCTCGATCCGCGATCTGCTGCGGCTGCCGAGCGAGGCGCCGAGCGGGGTCTGAGCAGGTTCCTTAGCTGACGTCGCGGCGGGCGGCGAGGGCTCCGCCTGCGACGCACAGAGCGGCCGTCCACGCGAGCAGCACCGCGCCCCCCGCGGCGGGGCTGAGCAGGTGGGCGTCGTTCATTCCCATGAACCCGTTCTGCGCCTGCCCGGGCGTCAACCTGCCCACGCCGGGCACGAGCGCGAACAGCAGGTTCTCGACGACGAAGCCCCAGGCGAGCAGACCGATGATGGCGCCGACCTGGTTTCGCACGATCATCCCGACGCCGACGCCGATCCCACCCCAGAGGGCCGTCCCGGCGATCGTCCCGAGCGTCATCAGCTCGTAGTCGTGGCTGCCGAGGGCGAGCGAGATCCCGCGCTCGTTCAGGATCAGCGCGCCGATCCCGACCGAAAGCGCCTCGCCGATGGCCGCGAAGACGATTCCGGCCAGGATGCTCGCGGCCACCTTTGCCGCGAGCACGACCGACCGCCGCGGCGTGAAGAGGAACGTCGGCCTGATCGTGCCGAACCGGAACTCGCCGGTGACGAGCATGATCCCCGCGAGCGCCGCGAACACGCCCGCGAAGCTGCCGATCCCGAACAGGCTGCGCTGATTCTCCTTCTGGCTGATGTCGCCGACGGACGAGAGCAGCGCGGTCAGCAGCACGAAGAGGAGCACGATCGCGACCAGGCCCAGGGCCAGGCCGAGCGTCGTCCTGGTCGAGCGGATCTTCAGGAGCTCGGCGCGCGCCTGCGCGATCACGTCGCCTCGCCTGCGGTCAGCTCGAGGAAGATCTCTTCGAGCGAGGACTGCTCGGCCACCAGCTCGTGCAGGACGACGCCGGCGGCGGCGGCGATCTCGCCCACCCGCTCGGTGGTCGCGCCCGCGACGTGCAGCGTGTGGTCGGTCGTCGTTGCGGTGATCCCGTCCTTGCCGAGTGCTTCGGCGAGCTGCGCCGCCTGAGGGCTGCGCACACGCACGGTGGCCCCGACCGTCGCGGTCAGCTCGTCCAGGCGGGACTCCCGCACGAGCTGCCCGCGGTTGATGATCAGGACGTGGTCGACCGTCTGCGCCACCTCGGCGAGGACATGGCTCGACACGAGCACCGTGTGGCCGCTCTCGGCGAAGCTGCGCAGGAAGTCGCGCAGCCAGCGCACGCCCTCGGGGTCGAGGCCGTTGGCCGGCTCGTCGAGGACGAGCAGCTCCGGATCGCCGAGCAGCGCCGCCGCCAGCCCCAGCCGCTGGCGCATGCCCAGCGAGTAGCCCTTGACGCGGCGACGCGCGGCGCCGTCGAGCTCGACCACCCGCAAGACCTCGTCCACACGCGAGTCGGGGATGCCGGCGGCCCACGAGAGCGTGCGCAGATGGTTCCGACCCGAGCGGCCGGGGTGGAAGTCGGTCGCCTCGAGCACCGCGCCGATCCGCAGCGCCGGCTGCGGAATCTGGGCGTAGGGCTTCTCGAAGATCAGCGCCTCGCCCTGAGTCGGCTTGGCAAGGCCGAGCAGCATCCGCAGGGTGGTCGTCTTGCCGGCGCCGTTGGGGCCGAGGAACCCGGTGATCGTGCCCGGTTCGAGCGCGAACGACAGATTGTCGACGGCCGTGAGCTTGCCGAACCGCTTCGTCAGCGACTCGGCTCGGACGACGGGAGCCATGCCAAGCAGGCTAGCCGACGCCGTCCGGCGCGGGTTCGGTGCCTGGCACCCGCGGGTGCCAGGCACCTGATGGCGCTCCCGTTACTCGAACTTCGCGAGCACGTGCTTGACGATCGTGTAGTCGTCGAGCCCGTACTTGCTCATGTCCTTGCCGTACCCGGACTGCTTGAACCCGCCGTGCGGCATCTCGTTGAACACGGTGAAGTGGTCGTTCAGCCACACGCAGCCGTACTGGAGCTTGCCGACGGCGCGCAGGCCGCGGCGGGCGCTCTCGGTCCACACCGAGGCGGCGAGGCCGTACTCGACGTCGTTCGCCCAGGCGATGGCCTGGTCGTCGTCGGCGAACCGCTGCACGGTGACGACGGGGCCGAAGACCTCCTTCTGGATGATCTCCGAGCGCTGCTCGGCGCCGGTGACGACCGTGGGCTTGACGAAGAACCCGCGGTTGCCCATCGCCTCGCCGCCGGTGGCGATCTTCGCGCCCGCCGACGTGGCCCGCTCGAGGAAGCCGAGCACGCGCTCCTGCTGGCGCTGGGAGACGACCGGCCCCATGTCGATGTCCTCGATCTCGGACGGGTCGCCGACCTTGATCGAGTCGACCTGGTCGACCAGCTCGGACAGGAAGTTGTCGTAGACCTTGGGCCCGACCACGATCCGCGTCGCCGCGGTGCAGTCCTGGCCCGAGTTCCAGTACCCGGCCGCCTTGATCGTCTCGGCCGCAGCCTCGATGTCGGCATCGTCGAAGATGATGACCGGCGCCTTGCCGCCCAGCTCGAGGTGCACGCGCTTCAGGTTGTCGGCCGCTGCGCGGGCGACCTTCTTGCCCGACTCGACGGAGCCCGTGATCGACACCATCCGGATGCGGGGATGCGACGAGATGGCCGCGCCCACGGGGTCGCCGTAGCCGGAGACGATGTTGAGGACGCCCTCGGGCAGGATGTCCGCGGCGATCTCGGCCATCCGCAGGGTGGTGAGCGGCGTGATCTCGGACGGCTTGAGCACGACCGTGTTGCCGGCCGCGAGGGCGGGCGAGATCTTCCACGCCGCCATCATCAGCGGGTAGTTCCAGGGTGTGATCTGGCCGACGACGCCGATCGGCTCGCGCCGGATCATCGAGGTCGACCCGCGCACGTACTCGGCCGCGGCCTGCCCCTCAGGCGTGCGGGCGGCACCGGCCATGAAGCGCAGGCAGTCGGACGCGCCGGCCACCTCTTCGACGGCCGCGCCGCGCGGCTTGCCGACGTTCAGGGACTCGAGCTCGCCCAGCTCCTCGGCATGCTCGTCGAGCGCGTCGGCGAGCTTGTTCAGGATCTCGAACCGCTCGGCGGGGGTGGTGTCGCCCCAGTCGCCGAAGAAGGCTCGCTCGGCCGCCTCGACCGCGTGGTCGATGTCCTCGGCGGTCGAATTCGGGACGGCGGCGATCACCTCGCCGGTCGCGGGGTTGACCACGTCGATGGTCTCTCCCGAGCTCGAATCCGCGGCCTTGCCGCCGATGTGGTTCGAAAATCGCTTCAGCGCAACACTCATGTCCCGTCCTCCAGGTGGCTAACACCTCAATCCTATCGCCCGCGATAGGGTAGGGCGCATGACTGCAGGCGTCTTCAACCTCCCCGACCCGACGAACGAGCCGGTGCGCGACTACCCGCCCGGGTCGCCCGAGCGGGCCGCCATCAAGGCCCGCCTCGACGAGATGGCCGGCCGCAGGATCGAGATCCCGATGGTGATCGGCGGTCGCGAGGTGCGGACGGGCCGTACGGGGACGGCCGTCATGCCGCACGACCACGAGCACGTGCTGGCCGAGTACCACCGCGGCGGCGAGGCCGAGGTGACGCAGGCGATCGAGGCCGCGGCCGCGGCCCGCGAGGAGTGGTCGCGGACGCCGTGGGAGGCGCGGGCGGCCGTGTTCCTGCGCGCCGCCGAGCTGCTCGCCGGCCCCTGGCGCGACACGCTGAACGCCGCCACCATGCTGGGCCAGTCAAAGACGGTGTACCAGTCCGAGATCGACGCCGTCTGCGAGCTGCCCGACTTCTGGCGCTTCAACGTGAGCTACATGCACCGGCTGATGAGCGAGCAGCCGGTCTCCTCGCGCGGCATGTGGAACCGGATCGAGTACCGCCCGCTCGAGGGCTTCGTGTTCGCCGTCGCACCCTTCAACTTCACCGCCATCTCCGGCAACCTGCCCACCGCGCCGGCGCTGATGGGAAACACGGTTGTGTTCAAGCCGGCGTCGACCGCCGTCTACTCGGCCCACTTCCTCATGAAGCTCTACGAAGAGGCGGGGCTGCCGCCCGGCGTGATCAACATGGTGCTCGGCTCCGGCCGCGACGTCGGCGACGCCGTGCTGGCCCATCCCGATCTGGCCGGCATCCACTTCACGGGCTCGACGCCGGTGTTCCAGGGCATGTGGCGCACCGTCGGCCAGAACATCTCGAGCTATCACGGCTATCCGCGCCTGGTCGGCGAGACCGGCGGCAAGGACTTCATCTTCGCCCATCCGTCCGCCGATCCGGCGGCGGTTGCGACCGCCATCGTGCGCGGCTCGTTCGAATATCAGGGCCAGAAGTGCTCGGCGGCGTCGCGCGTCTACGCGCCATCCAATCTGTGGCCGCAGCTGCGCGACGCCCTGCGTGAGCAGGTGGCCTCGATCAAGGTCGGCGACGTGCGCGACTTCCGCAACTTCATGGGGGCCGTGATCGACGCGAGCGCGTTTGCGACCCAGCGCGACGCCGTCAAGCTGGCCTCCGAGGCCGCCGACGCCGAGGTGCTCGTGGGCGGCGAGACCGACGACTCGCAGGGCTACTTCGTCTCGCCCACCGTGGTCGAGACGACCGACCCCGGCTTCGATCTGATGCGGCGGGAGCTGTTCGGGCCCGTGGTGACCACCTACGTGTACGACGAGAAGCGGGTCGACGACACGCTCGACCTGGTCGACCGCACCTCTCCGTACGCCCTCACGGGAGCGGTGTTTGCGACCGACCGGCGGGCGATCGAGCACGCCTCGAATGCACTTCGCAACGCCGCCGGCAACTTCTACGTCAACGACAAGCCCACCGGGGCCGTCGTCGGCCAGCAGCCGTTCGGCGGTGCGCGGGCGTCGGGCACGAACGACAAGGCCGGGTCGATGTGGAACCTGATGCGCTGGGTCAGCCCGCGCACGATCAAGGAGACGTTCGTGCCGGCGACCGACTACCGCTATCCGTTCATGGGCGAGGAATAGCGCCCCGTAGCTGTCAAGGGATGGGCGATCGGCGCCGATCCTTCTCTGAATGGATGCGGAGCGCAGGGAGTTCTTCCGAGTCATGGTCCGGCTGCCCGTCTCGTGCGCGGCCGTCGGCCGTGACGGCCGCACGACGCTGATGGTGGTGCGCTCGGTCGACCTGTCGGCCGGGGGCGTCAAGGTCGTGACCGAGCATTCGCTCGTTCCCGGAAACCGGGTGCGGGTCGTGTTCCGCGTCGACGACGACACGAACGCCCGGCTCGATGCCACGGTGCTGCGGGTCGAGCCGCTCGGCGACGGCCTGCGCCGCTACGCCATCGACTTCGACCCGGTCGACCGCACCGTCGAGCAGCGGCTGATGAAGACGGTCTACGCGGCCGAGCAGGTGAACGCCGGCCGCCACAGGCATGTGCGGATGACGGTCTGGCAGGCGATGCGCGTGACCGGCGCAAACGGCGCCGAGTACGGCGCCCACGCGCTGCAGATCTCGGCCGACGACGCCCAGATCATCACGAGCCACATCGTGGCCGAGGGCGAGCTCTTGCGGATCGTGATGCAGGACGGCGACCTCGGCTTCGACGTCGATGCCGAGGCGGTCGTGCAGTCGATGCACCGCGACCTGCGCGGCAACTTCGTCGCCACCGTGCTCTGGCACGGCCTCGACCGCGTCACCCGCTCGGCCATCCTGCGCCGCTCGATGGAGCAGGAGCGGCGCGACCTCGCCGGGGACTGACTGGAAGCCGAAGGGCGAAGACCCGAGAACCGGGGCCTGGCCCCATCCGGGGCCAGGCCCCACCGACCGAGCGCAAGGCCGCTTCGATAGACTCGCCGCCAATGAAGGTGGCGGTGATCGGGCTGGGGACGATGGGCGCGCCGATGGCGCGGCACCTGCTTGCCGCCGGCCACGAGGTGACGGTGCACAACCGCACGCGCTCGCGCGAGGAGCCGCTCGCGGCTGCCGGCGCCGGCCGGGCGGCGACGCCCGCGGAAGCCGCGGCGGCGGCCGAGGCCGTGCTGACCTGCGTGTCCGACACGCCCGATCTGGAGCACATCCTGCTCGGGCCGGGCGGGGTGGCCGAGGGGCTCGCGCCCGGCGGGCTCGTGGTGGACTGCTCGACGGTGTCGCCGGCGGCGACGGCCGCGATCGCCGCCAGGCTGCGCGAGCGCGATATCGGCCTGGTCGACGCGCCCGTCTCGGGTGGCTCCGAGGGCGCCGAGCGCGGCACGCTCACGATCTTCTGCGGCGGCACCGAGGCCGACGTCGCCCGCGCCCGGTCGCTGCTCGAGGCGTTCGGGAGCCGGATCACCCACCTCGGCCCGAGCGGCGCCGGCCAGGTCGCGAAGGCCGTGAACCAGGTGATGATCGCCGGCACCTACGCGACCGTGGGCGAGGGCATCGCGCTGGCCCAGGCGGCCGGTCTCGATCTGCCGCAGCTCGTCGAGGCGCTCTCGGCCGGGGCGGCGGCGTCGTGGGTGCTCACGAACCGCGCCGGGAACATGATCGCCGACACCTACCCGCTGGGCTTCAAGGTCGCCCTGCACCGCAAGGATCTGGGTATCGCCCTCGACGAGGCGGGCCGGGCCGGCCTGCCGCTCGCGGTCTCGACGCTCGTCGCGGCGCAGGAGGGCGAACTCATGGGCAAGGGCCACGGCGACGAAGACGTGAGCGCCCTCGCCCGCCTGCCCAAGCGCACTGAATAACCGGTGCCAGGCACCGGCTATTCACTGCTCTAACGCACCGGGGCGACGATCGGCTCGAGCTCGAACGGCAGCAGCGCCACCGCCTCGGCGAACCTCGCCAGGAGGGCCGGGCGGTCGCGGGCCGCGAGCGCGACGACGGCGAGGCGGTGGCTGACGGTGTCGTCGTCGTTCTCGCTCAGGCGGTGGCCCGGCCGCACCAGCACCTCGACGTGGGCGTGCGGGAAGCGCTCGAGCACGGTCGTCGGATCCGGCACCGAGCGGACGATCGCGTCGTCGTAGGCGCGCAGCAGGAAGCTCGCCGTCACGAGGTCGGCGCGGGCCGGGGGGAGCTGGGGCGCGTCGCCGGCGCACAGGCCGAGCTGGATCTCGTAGCTCGACACGCCATGCACCGCCTGGACGAGCGGCGCGAACTGCGAGGCCATCCGCCCGTTCACCTCGACGATCGTGACGCTCCCGTCCGGGCGGACGAAGAACTCGATGTTGAAGAGGCTCTGATCGAACCCGAGCGCCGGCATGAGGCGAGCCGCAACGTCCTGCATCGCCCGGCACGGCCCTTCGGGCAGGCGGCTCGGGTACTCGAAGCGCAGGAAGCTGATGCCGTTCGGGTGCATGACCGCGTCGGTGACGCCGATCGGGGTCATCCGGCCGCCCTGCATCCAGCCCTCGAACGTCACCAGCGCCCCGTCGAGCAGCTCCTCGGCGATCAGCGTCCGGAACTCGCGTCCCTCGAGCGCGCGGTCGTGGGCGGTGATCGCGTCGATCTCGAGCCGCGCGCGCGCCACGGCGGCGGCGAACTGGGCCTCGTCCGCCACGGTGAAGGCGAGCTGGGACAGGTGGGCGGCGACCGGCTTCAGGAAGAACGGGAAGGGCAGGGGCGGACGGGCGCCGGGATCGTCGAGGTCGACCGGTGCGAAGGCCGGCGTCGCCTCGGGCACGACCTCGGCCTGGATGTGGCGGCAGGCGAGCTTGTCGTGGCAGCGCATGAACGCCGCCCGGCCCGGGCCGGGCAGTCCGCCCGCGTCGGCCAGGATCGTCGCCAGATGCCCGGTCGCGTCGCTCGAGCCGAGGATCCCGTCCGCCGCGGGCCCGAATCGGACCATGTGGTCGACGAAGGTGCGGGCGTCGAACCCGGGGCCGATCGGCTGTCCGGCGAAGCGGAGCGCGAACCGATCGAGGATCCGCTCGTCGGCGAGATTCAGCCTGTCGCGCTGGCCGGCGCACACAACCAGCACGCTGGGCACGGTGCCGTTTGACGGGCCCTCCACCGGCCGTATTGTGACGGACCGGGCAAGCCGGCGCCACCCCGCGGCCGGGGCAATGTGGTCAGCCCCACACGGCTGCGGCGGTGCGGGCGAGCGTCTCGAGCTTGCGGCGCTGGTCATCGGGCGTCAGTGCATTCCCCAGCACCGACGTCGCAAAACCGCACTGGGGGCTGATGGCAAGCCGTTCCAGATCGATGTGGCGGGCGGCCTCGTGGATGCGGCCGGTCAGCTCCTCGACGGTCTCGCGCCGGGGCGACTTCGTCGTCACGAGGCCGAGCACGACCACCTTGTCGTCGGGCACGTCGCGCAGCGGCTGGAATGAGCCCGACCGCTCGTCGTCGTACTCGAGCAGCAGCCGGTGCGCGCGCACGTTCCGGAAGATCTGACCGGCGATGGCTCGTAGCCGCCCTCGACCAGCCAGCGGCTGCCCTGGTTGCCACGGCACAGGTGGAACCCGAATGTGACCTCGGGGTGGCCTTCCATGACCCAGTTGTCGAGTTCGATGCCGCGGTCGAGCCAGCGGGCGGCGGTCCAGCCCTGGCCCTCGTAGAACGCGCGCGTGGCGGGGTCGATCAGGAGCGGGTAGTGGGGCGCGTCGAGCTGGATGTAGGTGCAGCCGAGCCGCTGCAATTCGTCGATCTCGGCGCGGATCAACCCTGCAACGTCCTCGAGGAACTCGTCCAGCGTCGGGTAGGCCTCGCGCGAGACCTCGGGTGACCACAGGTTCGCGTACAGGCTGGGGCTCGCCAGCGTGACCTTCGCAATCGCGCTCGCGCGGGCGCGCAGGTAGGTGAAGTCCTCGGCGGCGATGTGCCGCCGCCACCGAAGCGACGATCGCACGCCGAGCCCCTCGGGTCGTGCCGTGGCGCGGTCGCCGACGTCGTCGCCGTGCCAGTCGCCCCACAGGTAGGCCTCGAGAGGGACGTTGCCGAAGCCGTCGACAGCGTCCGGCAGGCCGCTCTGGAACGACAGCCGCCGCATCTCGCCATCGGTGACCACGTCGATGCCGGCGCCCTCCTGCAGCGCGACGGCGGCGTCGACGGCCCGGTCCTCGGCGCGCTTCAACTCGGCCGCGGTCGCCTCGCCGCGCTCGAACCGGTCGCGCACCGCGAGCAGCTCGGGCGGCCGCAGCAGGCTGCCGACGACGTCGGTGCGGGCGATCTCCACGGCGGCGAGTGTAATCGCGCTCGGGTTCAGCTCAGCGCGGCTTCGGCCGGCAGCACCAGCGGCTCACGCTCGGTCTGCTCGCGCACGCGCAGGTCGTAGTAGAGGTACGTGGTGGCGATGGCGGCGTACGGCAGCGTCAGGACGTAGACGATCCCGGACACGATGTTCACGCCGGTGAGGCTGAGCGGTGTCGTCAGCAGGAACGCGACACCGACGAGGGGGCCCAGCAGGAGGGCGACGCCGACCACGGTCAGGACGATCCCGGCGACGCGCCACCAGCTGCCGCGCACGAGCGTGCGGCTGCGGCGCAGGGCGTCGCGCCAGGCCATGTCCTCGACGACGATGCACTGCGAGAACAGCGACCAGCGCACGAGCAGCCAGATCGAGACGGGGATGCCGATGACCGTGATCTCGAGCGCGACCACGACCGCGGCGACGACGACGAGGGCGGCGACGATCGTCCCGATCCGGCGCCGGACGGTCGCGAAGGCGGCCCGCAGGTCGGGCCCGGGCGTGTCGCCGGCGTGCGCGATCGAGTAGGCCACCATCGCCTGGACGATCGTGAGCCCCATCGCCGCGAGCACGAGCCCGAAGGCGACCGCCGTACCGGCCACCGCGGCGTTCGTCGACCCGGCCACCTGCGACAGGACGCCGATCCGGGTCAGGCTGAACAGGAGCTTCTGGACCGCGGCGATGACGAGCGAGATCGGGACGAAGAGGACGCCGATCGACAGGTAGAGCCGCAGATGTGCGCGATACATGCGTGCCGATGCGGACAGGATCTGGCCGAGCCCGCGCCGACGGGCGACCTGCAGCGGCTGCGATGGGTGCCGTTGCATCCGCAGCGCCTGCCAGATGAGCATGACCAACACCGCCAGGATGGCCAGGAACACCGCCGGCCCGCCGCGCACCGCCGCGGTGAGCAGGTCGGACCCCGCCCCGACTCCGGCGCAGAACACATCAGTCGTGCGCGGGACGCTGGACAGGCTGCTCGGCACCGCGAACGCGGACGCGTGCCAGCGGGTCTGCGCCCACACGATCGGGTCGTTCCACTGCGAGTGCACGTTGGGGCCTGTCGGCCCGTCGTAGAACGCCTGGTGCTCCTCGCCCCAGTGGCCGGTGTAGGTCAGCCACGGATACTGGGCCGCAAGCTGCGCCGGATCGTTCGGCACCACCTGGACGGCGGGGTGGAGCACGCGCCACGGGCCGCGCGTGTTGTCACAGCCGACCCCGGCCGCGCCGCTCGCGCCGAGGTACAGAGCCGGCTGGTAGTAGTTGGCGTGCGAGCCTTCGGCCGGGTACACGACCGGGTGCGTGCCGTCGACCTTCTCGAGCTTGGTCGCGTCCCACGCGGCCCGCTCGGCGCCGTCGTGCTGGCTGTACCCGACCGCGGAGGGCGCGACCCCAAGCGCCGCGTTCGCGCTTGCCGCCGGGAAGTCGAGCTGGATCATCTCCCAGTCGCCCTCGTGCTTGTTGTTGAAGTCGTTGAAGATGTAGAAGAACCAGTACTCGAGCGCCGTCTGGCCGTCCTGGGACACGACGCGCGCGTACGTCGTCGGCGCGGCGGTCGCTTCGAGCTCCTTCTCCCACTGCTCGTACGTGCAGCCCGGCTTCAGCGCGTCGCCGGGGAAGTCGAGGTGGTAGCCGGTGTGGCCGCCCGCGATGTCGGCCGCGGTCGGCGCGACCTTGACGAGGTTGCTGCCCTGCCAGGGCCCGCGCAGCGCCACCAGGTTGTTCCCGAGCACCGCGTCGGCGTCGATCGGGATGAACGGTTCCCCGCCGCCACACGGGGTGGTCTGCGCCACCAGTCGCACCTCGGGTGCGTAGCGGGCGGCGAGCGTCGCCTGCGGCGAGGAGCCCGCGAGGGCGGTCGCCGGCAGCGCCGCCGCAAGCGCAACCCAGGCTGCGAGGGCGAGCAGGCTCTGGGAACGCATGCACCACGGTTCGGCGGACCCGGCCGCGCACCTGCCCCCGGCGCGGCCGGGACGGTCGCCGTGCACGTCTCGCAGCTTGACAACCCCAGGCCGATGTGAGACAGATTCCGCTCCGCCAGTGCGGCTCGTGTTCCACGGGCGGAACCGGGAGATGGACGATCCCCGATCTGATCCGGCGCGGTGTTGACGGCGGTCGCCGTCGGCCACGGCACGCGCGCGAACGGCCGCCCGGCCTCGCCCGGCATGGCCGCGGTGCTGGGCGTGCTCGAGGCGCTCGACCGGCTGGGCCCGTCGGGTCTGGCCGAGCTCAGCGCCGCCACCGGCCTGCCCAAGACCACCCTGCACCGGGCCTGCGCAGCCATGCAGGAGCGCGGCTTCGTCGAGCGGGCCGGCGACGCCGGCTACGCGCTCGCAGCGCGCGCGGTCGAGCTCGGTACACGCAGCTCCTGCTCCGCGCTCGTCTCGGCCTTCGAGGCCGAGGCCGAGGGCCTGCTCGCCCGCCACGACGAGACCACGTGCCTCGTCGTCCTCGACGATCGTGACGCCCTCTTCATCGCGAAGGCCGAGACGTCGCAGGCGGTGCGGCTCGTGACCCGCGTCGGCAGCCGCCTGCCGGCGTTCGCCGCCGCGAGCGGCCGCGTCCTCCTGGCGGCGCTCGATCCGGCCGCGGTCGATCGGCTGCTCCGCGGCGTCGACCTCGTCACCCCGGTCGGGCGGCGCATGCGCCTGGACGAGCTCCACGCGATCCTCGATCGGGCCCGCGCCGACGGCCACGCCGAGAACGTGAACGAGACATCGCTCGGGCTCGAGTGCATGGCCGTCCCGATCACGGCCGCCGGCGGAGCGACGGTCGCCGCCATGACGCTCTGCGTCCCCAGCGGCCGGATCGACCGCGGCAGGCGCAGGCGGATGCTCGCCGACCTACGCTCCGCCGGCCTGCGTGCCTCGGCGACACTTCGCGCGATCCACCAACCCCCGGGCACGGGCTGACGTCGAAGGTCGGACGGGGGACCGACACACACGCCATGAGAACGACGAAGCCGAACCGGACAGAAAGGTGAACCCACACATGGACGAGAACCAGCGCAGGCTCGACAGCATCCGCAGGGGCAGCTCGGAGCTCGAGAACAGCTTTATCGACGAGTTCGCGGCGGGCCGCCTCAGCCGCCGGGAGTTCGTCCGCCGCGGCGCGGTGGCGGGGTTGTCGATGCCGCTCCTGGCCGCGATCATGGCCGCCTGTGGCGGTGCGAACAACCCGAGCAGCTCGTCGGGTGGGAGCTCGGGGACGGGCAAGCCGGGCGGCACCATCAAGGCGGGCATCGTCACGCCGACGGCCGCAATCAACCCGGTGACCGTCGCCGACCAGGGCGGGCTCGACATGCTCGGCCAGACCGGGGAGTACCTCGCGATCTCGAACTCGTCTCTGAACCTGGTGCCGGTGCTGGCCGAGAGCTGGTCGGCCAATGCGGCCGCGGACGTGTGGACGTTCAAGATCCGGCAGGGGGTCAAGTTCCACAACGGGCAGCCGCTCACGGCCGACGACGTCGTCTACACGTACAAGCTGCAGACCGACCCGAAGGGCTCGGCCAACGCCCTCAGCGCCTTCGGCGGCTCTCTGGTGCCCTCGGGGGTGCAGAAGGTCGACAGCTTCACGGTCGCCTTCCACCTCGAGGCGCCGAACGGGAACTTCCCGTACCTGTGCTCGTCGGACAACTACAACATGATCATCCTGCCGAACAACTACGACCCCACCAAGTGGGAGTCGAGCTTCCTCGGCACCGGCCCGTTCAAGCTGCAGAAGTACACGCCGAAGGTGGGCGCGAGCTTCGTCCGCAACGAGGCCTACTGGGGCAAGAAGGCCCTCCCCGACAGCACCGAGTTCACGTTCTACGACACCCAGCAGCCCGAGATCCTCGCGCTGCAGGGGGGCACACTCGACGTCATCGGCCAGTTCGCAGTCCAGGGCGGCCAGTCGCTGCTCTCGGGCTCGAGCGTGAACGTGATCAATCTGAAGTCGAGTGCCCACCGGCAGCTCTCGATGCGCTGCGACCAGGCGCCGTTCACCGACCCGCGGGTGCGCCAGGCGATCGCGCTCACCCTGAACCGGCCCGACATCATCCAGGGCCTCTTCGCGGGCAAGGCCGACCCGGGCAACGACAGCCCGTTTGCGCCCGTGTTCCCGTCCACCGACACGAGCGTTCCGCAGCGGGTGGAGGATCTGACCAAGGCCAAGCAGCTGCTGTCGGCGGCCGGGCACCCGAGCGGCTTCTCGACCAAGCTCTTCACGGAGAACTTCCTCGAGATCCCGCAGCTCGCCCAGATCGTCAAGTCGTCGGCGGCGAAGATCGGCGTCCAGATCGCGCTCACGATCGAGACGTCGACGCAGTACTACGGCAAGGCCGTCTTCGGCCAGTCGGACTGGCTGGACGGCGCGATGAGCCTGGTCGATTACGGCCATCGCAGCGTGCCCAACGTGTTCCTGACGGCCCCGCTTCAGAGCACAGGCACATGGAACGCGGCGCACTTCAAGAACAAGGAGTACGACACGCTGTCCAAGCAGTACATCGCGGCGCCGGCGACCGACGTGTCGGGCCAGAAGACGATTGCGGGCAAGATCGAGACCCTCCTGCTCGACCAGACCCCGATCATCTTCCCCTACTTCTACAACTACCTCACGGCCACGGCGACCGGAGTGTCGGGAGTCGAGCCCACGGCGATCGGGCATCTGTTCCTCTTCAACGCATCGAAGGCCTAGCACCCTGAAACCGGCCGGCCGCGGGTCCGCCCGCGGCCGGCCATCCACCACCCTCACGCATGTTCGCCTACATCGCCAAGCGCCTGGGCCTCGCCCTGATCACGCTCTGGATCCTGAGCCTGATCGTGTTCTTCGCCGGCCAGGTGCTCCCGGGCGATCCGGGCCGGGCGGTCCTGGGGCCGCTGGCCGACCAGAGCGCCGTCAAGCAGCTCGACCATGAGCTCGGCGTCGACCAGCCGCTCGTGACCCAGTACTGGGACTGGATCTCGGGCTTCGTCCACGGCGACATGGGGACGTCGTCTCAGTACCGCGCGCCGGTGGAGCCGTTCATCTCCGCGGCGATCGGCAAGTCGCTCGAGCTGGCCATCGTGGCGTTCGTGCTCACCGTGCCGCTGAGCATCCTGGGCGGCGTCTTGGCGGCGCTCCACGTCGGCAAGGCGCCTGACCGCATCATCACCGTGCTCGGGCTGTCGTTCTCGACGGTCCCCGAGTTCGTGTCGGGGATCGTCCTCATCATCGTATTCGGGATCTGGCTGAACGTGCTGCCGATCTCGGCGGCGTGGGCGCCGGGGGCATCGCTTCCCGACCAGATCTACCACCTGATCCTGCCGTCGATCCCGCTCGTGCTGATCCTGTTCGGCTACATCGCGCGCATGGCGCGCGCCGGGACGATCGAGGCGCTCGACTCCGATTACGCCCGCACCGCCACGCTGAAGGGCCTGCCGCGCAGCGTTGTCATCCGCCGCCACGTGCTGCGCAACTCGCTGCTGCCCACCATCACCGTCATCGCGACCCAGACCGGGTACCTGATCGGCGGTCTCGTGATCGTGGAGACCCTGTTCAACTATCAGGGCATCGGCAAGCTGATCTTCGAGGCCGCCAAGGACAAGGACTTCCCGATGCTCGAGGCGGGCGTGCTGACGATCGGGATCGTGTACATGGTGGCAACGCTTCTGGCCGACATCGCCTCCTCGATGCTGAACCCGCGCATCCGCCTTGGGGGGCTGGAGTGAGCGCCGCGAGCCCGGCTGTCGAGCCCGGCGCGGTACCCGCCGGCACAGGCCAGGTGCGGGGCGAGCTGCTGCGCCAGCTCGTGAAGTCGAAGACGTTTCTGATCGGCGCGACGATCGCCGGCTTCTGGGTGCTGTGCGCGCTCCTCGGGAATGTGTTCGCCCCGCACGACCCGCTCGGGCAGGACCTCCTGGCGGTCAACCACCGTCCGGTCTCCGGGCACTGGTTCGGCACCGACCAGCTCGGCCGTGACGTGCTTTCGCGCGTCATCGTCGGCGCCCGCAGCATCCTCATCATCGCGCCGCTGGCGACGCTTCTCGGCACCGTGCTCGGCACCGCGCTCGGCCTCGCGATGGGGTACATCAGCGGCTGGACGGACACCATCGCGAGCCGGATCGTCGAGGCCGTGCTGGCGCTGCCGGTCGTGATCGTCGCGTTCCTTTTCGTGGTCGCGCTGGGGCCGTCGACGCGCACGCTGATCGTCGTGATCGGGTTCGTGTTCACGCCGCTCATCGCGCGGACGGTGCGCTCGGCGGTGCTTCAGGAGCGCGAGCTGGACTATGTGGCCGCCGCCCGGCTGCGCGGCGAGCGCTCGCCGTACATCATGTTCGTGGAGATCCTGCCGAACGTCATGCAGCCGATCCTGGTCGAGTTCACGGTGCGCCTCGGCTACGCCATCTTCGCCGTCGCCACGTTGTCGTTTCTGGGATTCGGCATCCAGCAGCCGCAGCCCGACTGGGGTGGCGACATCTCCGTGAACTACGGCGTGATCACCGCCGGCTTCTGGTGGGAGACGCTGTTCCCGGCGCTCGCGATCGCCTCGCTGGTGGTGGCCGTGAACCTCGTCGCCGACGCCATCTCGGGCGTGTTCGAGGGATGACGGCCGCCGCTCCGGAGACTGCCCCCGAGCGCACGAACGCGCTCGACGTCGCACACGTCGACGTCGCCTATCGGGTGCGCGGGAAGGATCGGTCGGTGCTGCGCGACGTCTCGTTCCAGATCCGCAAGGGCGAGTCGTACGGGTTGGTCGGCGAGTCAGGCTCGGGCAAGTCGACGATGGCGCTCGCGCTCATGCGCTACCTGCCGCGCAACGGCCGTGTGAGCTCGGGCGCGATCACGATCGACGGCCGCGACGCGCTTGCCCTCGGCGGCGCCGACCTGCGCCGGCTGCGAGCCGAGACCGTGTCGATGGTCTACCAGGAGCCGGGCCGGGCCCTCAACCCCTCGCTTCGCGTCGGCCGCCAGGTGGCCGAGGTGTACGAGATCGCCGGGCTCGACCGCGCGACCGCGATGGAGCGCTCGGAAGCGATCCTGAACACGGTGCGGATCTCCGATCCAGCCGCGGTCATGCGCCGGTACCCGCACCAGCTCTCCGGCGGGATGCTGCAGCGGGTCGTGATCGCGATGGCGCTCGCCTCGGAGCCCGCCCTGCTCGTGCTCGACGAGCCGACCACCGCGCTCGACGCCACCGTCGAGGCCGAGGTGCTCGACCTGGTGGCCGCCCTGCGCGACGAGTTCTCGACATCGGTGCTCTTCATCAGCCACAACCTGGGCGTGATCGCCCGTATGTGCGACCGCGTCGGAGTGCTCTACGCCGGCGAGCTGGTCGAGGAGGGCGCGGCCGCAGATGTGTTCGCGTCGCCTCGCCACCCCTACACGGTGGGGCTCCTGCGGTGCATCCCGCGCCGCGGCCGGCGCAAGGATCACGGCCGCCTCGACACGATCCCCGGGTTCCTGCCGCAGCCGGGCCAGGCCGCCGAGGGCTGCATCTTCGCGCCGCGGTGCGCGCTCGCGGACGACCGCTGCCGCACCGAGTCGCCGCCTGCGTACGCCGTCGGCCCCGGCCGCACCTCGCGCTGCCACCACCACGAGCGCGCCCCCGAGCTGCCGCGCGAGACGCCGGTCGATCTGCAGGCGCCGGTCGTGCGCGAGGCGGGGCCGCCGGTGGTGAGCCTGCGCGGCGTGTCGAAGACGTTCACGTTCTACGGCGAGCGCCTGCGCGGGCTCGTGGACGTCGATCTCGACATCCACCCCGGCGAGACGCTCGGCCTCGTCGGCGAGTCGGGCAGCGGCAAGACCACCCTCGCCCGCGTCCTCCTGGGGCTGACGGAGCCCGACCCGGGATCGGCCGTCGAGCTCGGCGGCGTGGCCGTCGCCGGTGATGCGCGCGACCGCACGCGCGAGCAGGTGAAGGCGCTCCAGATCGTGTTCCAGAACCCCGACTCGGCGCTCAACCGCCGCCACAGCGTGCGCCGGCTGGTGGGCAGGGCGCTGCACCGGCTGGCGGGCCTCGACGGCGATGCCCTGCAGGCGCGGCTGCTGGAGCTGATCCGCTCGGTCAGGATGGAGGAGCGGCACCTCGCGCTGCGGCCGACGCAGCTCTCCGGCGGCCTGAAACAGCGGGTGGCGATCGCCCGGGCCTTCGCCGGGAACCCCGAGGTGGTCGTGTGCGACGAGCCCACCTCGGCGCTCGACGTGTCCGTCCAGGCAGCGATCCTGAACCTGCTCGTCGAGATGCAGTCGCGCGAGGGCGTGACGTACCTCTTCATCTCGCACGACCTCGGCGTGGTGCGCTACCTGTCCGACCGCATCGCCGTCCTCTATCTGGGCCGGATCATGGAGCTCGGCACAGCCGAGACCGTGTTCGCCGGGCCGCACCACCCGTACACCGAGGCGCTGCTCTCGGCCGTCCCCAGCCTCGAGGGCACCCGGCGCGAGCGGATCAGGCTCGAGGGTGAGATCCCGAGCGCGGCCGACCCGCCCTCGGGCTGCGTCTTCCACACCCGCTGCCCGCGCAAGATCGGGGCGATCTGCGAGACGACCGAGCCGCCGCTCGAGGAGGCCGAGGACGGCCACCTGATGCGCTGCCACATCCCACTGGAGGAGCTGCGCCGGCTCCAGGCCGTTGAGGACGCGAGCAGCACTCCTGCCTGAGACCGGCGGTCGCCTCGTGGTGGTCGAGCTCGAGCTCGACCCGCCCCGCGCGCACGAGGTGCTGGTGCGCCTGCACGCAAGCGGCGTGTGCCACTCCGACCAGAACGCGATCGACGGCACCGCCGCGACGCGCTGCCCCGCCGTGCTCGGCCACGAGGGCGCCGGAGTCGTGGAGGCGATCGGCCCCGAGGTGAGCGCCGTCGCGGTCGGCGACCGGGTGGCGCTCTCGTGGCTGCCGGCCTGCGGGGCCTGCGACGAGTGCCGCCGCGACCTGCCGCAGCTGTGCGCGGCGGCCTTCCCGGCGATGGACGCCGGTGGTCTGCTCGACGGGACGACGCGCCTTTCCCACGACGGCCGCCCGGCGTACCACTACTCGCTGCTCTCCACGTTCGCCGAGCACACGGTCGTGCCCGAGGCATCGTGCATTCCGATCGGGGCGGACGTGCCGTTCGCCGTCGCCGCGCTCGTCGGGTGCGCCGTCACGAGCGGCGTGTGCGCCGCCTGGCGCACGGCCCGCGTCGCCCCCGGTGACCGCGTCGCCGTGTTCGGCTGCGGCGGCGTCGGCCTCTCGGCGGTAATGGGCGCGGCCGCCGCCGGCGCCGAGCCCGTGGTGGCGGTCGACGTGAGCCTCGATCGTGCCCGGGCCGCGGCCGAGTTCGGCGCCACCGACGCGGTCGCCTGGGCCGGCGACCCCGACGCGACGGCCGAGATCGTGCGCGAGCGAACCGGCGGCGGCGTCGACCATGCCTTCGAGGCCACCGGCCGCCCGGAGGCGATGCGGGCGGCGTTCCTGAGCGTCCGCCCGCGCGGGCAGGCGGTGCTCATGGGCATCCCGCGCGAGGACGCCGAGCTGCGCGTCCCCGCCCGGCTGATCCCGCGCGGCGAGCGGCGCGTGATCGGGGCGCTCTACGGCTCGTCGCGGCCCGAGCGCGACTTCCCCCTGATCCTCGACGCCTACCGCCGCGGCCGCCTGCCCATCGACCGGCTGATCTCCCACCGGCTGCCCCTCGACCGGATCGAGGACGCGTTCGCGCTCCTGCGCGGCGGCGAGGCCCGCCGGGCGGTGCTCGAGCTCGCCCCGGCGGGCGCATGAGGATCGCCACGATCGAGACGCGCAGCTACCGCTTTGCGCTTGACCCGCCGCTGCATGCCGCCTGGGATCCCGAGCCGCGCACGCACCAGGACGCGACCCTCGTGCTCGTCACGGCCGACGACGGCACCCGCGGCTGTGCGAGCGGCGACGCGCTGCCGGACGCGGCCGTGCTCGAGCGGCTGCTGGTGGGTGTCGACCCGTTCCGCACGGAGGTCGTGCGCGAGGTGTGCGAGACCGTCGACTTCCACGGCGGCCGCCCCTGGACGCTCGAGGTGGCCGTGTGGGATCTCGTCGGCCGGGCGCTGGGAGAGCCGCTGTGGCGGCTGCTCGGCGGCCGCAGCGAGTCGCTCGTCGCCTACGCTTCCAGCGCCGAGCGGGTCGGGGCGGACGAGCGGGTGCGGCGGTGTGTCGCGCTGCGCGACGCCGGCATCCGCGCCGTCAAGCTGCGGTTCGGTGACGAGGACTGGCGCCGGGATGTGGAGGTGGTCGAGGCGGTGCGCGCCGCGGTGGGAGCCCAGATGCGGATCATGGTCGACGTGAACCAGGGCTGGCGCATGCCCGGCGACCGCTCGCCCCGCTGGGACGTCGCGACCGCGATCGCCTGCGCCCGGGCGCTCGAGCCGCTCGAGGTCGAGTGGCTGGAGGAGCCGCTGCGCACGGACGACGTCGCCGGCTACGCGGCGCTGCGGCGGGGCACGTCGCTGCGGCTGGCCGCGGGCGAGATGGTGCGCGAGGCGGCCCAGGCGCGCGATCTGGTGGTGCGCGGCGGCGTGGACGTGATCCAGCCCGACGTCGTCCTCGCGGGCGGGATCGGCGGGTGTCGCCGGATCGCCGCGCTCGCCGACCTGCACGGCCGGACATGGTCGCCGCACACGTGGTCGAACGGCTACGGCCTGGTCGCGAACCTGCATGCCGCGCTCGCGTTCTCGACCTGCCCGTTCATCGAGGTGCCGTTCGATCCGCCCGCGTGGCCGGCCGCGCGCCGCGACTGGCTGCTCCCGGCCCCGGTGCAGATCGCCGCGGACGGCACGATCCGCCCGCCGGCCGGCCCGGGCCTCGGTGTCGAGCCCGACCTCGATGCGCTCGAGCGCCACCGGGTCGCATGAGCGCCGCACCCCTCGAGATCCGGGCGGCGGTGCTCGAGCGCCACGGCCGTCCGGTGCGGGTCGAGACACTGCTGCTGCACCCGCCGCATCACGACGAGGTGCTCGTGCGCGTCGCCGCGGCCGGGGTGTGCCACTCCGACCTGCACCTCGCCCAGGGCCATCTCGGCGACGGCCGCTGGCCGATCGTGCTCGGGCACGAGGGCGCCGGGGTGGTGGAGGCCGTCGGCGAGAGCGTCACCCACGTGCGCCCGGGTGACGCGGTGGCCTTCTGCTTCGTGCCCCCGTGCGGGTCGTGCCGGATGTGCCTGCGCGGACGCACGCACCTGTGCGAGACCGCGGCCGAGCACTCGCTGGCCGGGATGCTGATGGACGGGACCTCGCGCCTGCAGCGGCCCGACGGCACCACGATCAAGCACTTCCTGCACGTGTCGTGCTTCGCCGAGCGCTGCGTCGTTCCGGCCGCGGCGGCCGTCCCGCTGGGCGTCGAGCTGCCGCTGTGGCAGGCGGCGCTCGTCGGCTGCGGCGTCGTCACGGGAGTGGGGGCGGTGCGAAATGCCGCCAGGGTCGCACCCGGCGAGTCGGTGTGCGTGATCGGCTGCGGCGGCGTCGGGCTGCAGGTCGTCGTGGGGGCGAAGCTGGCGGGGGCGGGACGGATCGTGGCCGTCGACCGCGACCCGGCGAAGCTGGCCCTGGCCCGCGCCCGCGGCGCGACCGACACGCTGGAGGCGTCCGGCGACGTCCGCGCGGCGGCCGAGGAGCTCTTGCCGGGCGGCTTCGACCACGCGATCGAGGCGATCGGCCGCGGCGACACGATCCGGCTCGCCTGGGACGTGCTGCGCCCCGGCGGCCAGGCGACGGTGGTCGGGATCGCGCCCGCGGGCGTCGAGGTGTCGCTGCCGGCGCTCGACCTGCTGAACGAAAAGACGCTGCGCGGCTGCTACTACGGCTCGGCGGACGTCGCGGCGGAGCTGCCGGGCCTCGTGCGGCTGGCCGCCTCGGGCCAGATCGATCTGGCCGCCGTGGTCTCGCACGTCACCGACCTGGACGGGGTCGAGGAGGCGCTGCAGCGCCTGCGCCGCGGCGAGGGCGCGCGCACGATCGTGATCGTCGACGAGCAGCTGGCGGGGCACCGGTAGGATCCGCGCGATGATCGCGGTCACCTACACCGGTGCGGGCGGGCCCGAGGTCGTGCAGGTGGTTGAGCGGCCCGATCCGGTGCCCGGCGACCACGAGGTGCTGATCCGGGCCACGCATGCCGGCCTCAATCCCGCCGACCTGGCGCAGCGCGCCGGCCGCTATCCGGCCCCGGCCGGATCGCCGCAGGACATCCCCGGCCTCGAGGTGTCCGGCACCGTGATCGCCTGCGGCGCTCGGGTGACCGCCTGGAGCGAGGGCGACCGCGTCTTCGGCATCGTCGGCGGCGGCGGCCTCGCCGACACGTGCGTCGCCCACGAGCGCCACGTCGCCCGCGTGCCCGATGCCCTGGACGACCGCGACGCGGCGGCCGTCCCCGAGGCGTTCATGACCGCGCACGACGCGGTGTTCACCCGGGCCGGCCTGGTGATGGGCGAGACCCTGCTCGTGAACGGCGCCACCGGTGGGGTGGGCACGGCCGGCGTGCAGCTGGGCGTCGCCGTCGGCGCGCGCGTGCTCGCGAACGCCCGCGCCCACCACGATCGGCTGCAAGCGCTCGGGGCCGAGCCGGTCGCGCTCGCCGACGCCGCCGGCGTGGACGTTGTGCTCGAGCTGGTCGGCGCGCAGAACCTGACCGGGAGCCTGGCCGCGCTCGCACCGCTCGGGCGGGTGATCATCGTCGGCACGGGCGCCGGGGCCGAGACCGATATCTCGCTGCGCACGCTCATGGGCAAGCGCGCGAGCGTGATGGGGACGATGCTCCGCGCGCGGCCGCTGGAGCAGAAGGCGGCGGCGGTGCAGGCGTTCGCGCACCAGGTCGTGCCGCTGCTTGCCAGCGGGCGGGTGCGGCCGCTGGTCGACCGCGTGTTCCCGGCCGAGCGGGCCGTCGATGCCTTCGACCACCTGGCCGCGCCGGGCAAGTTCGGCAAGGTGCTGCTCGAGTTCGACGCGCAGTGAGCGCCGCCGGCGTGCTTGTGCGGCCGGCCGGCATGTCCGACGTCGAGGCCGCCTTCGCGGTCTCGGAGGCGCTTTCCAAAGCGCTTCACGGCACCGCCGAGACGACGGTCGAGCACCTGCGCGCGGCCTGGGACTACGGACATGCGTGGGTGGCGCTCGACGCCGACGACCGCGTCGTCGGCTACGCCACCCTCGAGGACGGCTACGTCGAGGTGTGGCCGCATCCCGATCATCGCGACGGCCCCGTCGCGGCCGCCCTGCTCGACGCCGCCGCCGCGCGCGGGGGGAATCTGGAGACCATCGTCCCGGCGGCGGCGGCCGACCTCGTCGCCCTCTACCGCGCGCGGGGATGGGCGCATACGCGCCAGGTGCTGCGCATGCAGATCGATGTCACGGCCGAGCCGCGGCCGTCGGCGTGGCCCGACGGCGTCTCGGTGCGCACCTACGCCGAGGACGACGGCGAGGCCGTGCACGCCCTCCTGCAGGAGGCGTTCGCCGGGAACGCCGAGGAGGTGCCGCCGTTCGCGCGCTGGCACCCGTGGATGACGCAGGATCCCGGGTTCGATGCGGGCGTGTGGTTCCTGGCCGAGGCCGGAGCCGAGCTGGCCGGGGCGTGTCTGTGCTGGAGCGAGGGCTGGGTCAAGGATCTGGCCGTGCGGCCGGGCTGGCGCGGCCGCGGCCTGGGGGAGGCCCTGCTGCGACAGGCGTTCGCCGAGTTCCACCGCCGCGGGCTCGCCACGGTCGGGCTGAAGGTGGACGCCGACAACCCCACCGGGGCCGTGCGCCTGTACGAGCGCGTCGGCATGTCGCTTGACCGCACGTACGTCATGTTTGCCTCCGGTACGTGACAGGTGCCTGGCACCGGCAGGGCCGGTGCCAGGCACCTCGATGATCATGGTGCGGCGGTCGAGGCGCGAGTCACGAGCCGCGGGTGCATGACCAGCTCGCGCCCCAGCCGGCGGCGGCCCTCGATCGCGTCGAGCAGCATGGCCGCGGCCGCCGCCGCCGCCCGCGCCGTGTCCCAGCTCACGGTCGTTAGCGCAGGGCTGACCAGCCGCGAGATCGGATGGTCGTCGAACCCGGCCACCGACACGTCGGCGGGCACGCCCAGCCCGAGGTCGGCGCAGGCCATGTACGCGCCGTACGCCAGGGCGTCGGAGAGCGCGAACAGGGCGGTGGGTGGGGTGGCGCGACGCAGCTCGGATACGGCGGCGGCACGCCCGTCCGCGGCTGCGAACCCGCACACCCGGGTCTGCACGCCCCGGCGCCGCCGCGGCCGGTGCATCCCCGACGCGAGCACCGCGATGCGCTCGTGGCCGAGCCCGCGCAGGTGATCGAGCACGAGATCTGAGCCCTCGTCGGCCTGGAACCGCACGGCGCCGGCCGGGGCGGGCAGGGGCGCGCCGACGGCGACGACTGGCACCTCCGCCACGATCTCGCTCCACGCGGGCGAGCCGGGCGCGACCGGCAGCGCGATCAGGCCGTCCACGCGCTGGTCGACGAGGTCGCGGGCGCGTTCGATCTCGGTGCCGGCGTCGCCGTCGGCATCGGCGAGCAGCATGTACCGGCCCCGGCGGCGCAGGTGCCGCTGCAGCTCCGAGGCGAACTCCTGGTGCCAGTAGTCGGCCAGGCTGCCGCCGATCACGCCGATCACCCCGGAAGAGCCGCTCCGCAGAGCGCGGGCGATTGGGTCGGAGCGAAACCCCAGCCGGTCGGCGGCATCGCGGACGCGCTCGGCCGTCGCCGCCGAGACGCGCTGTCCGCGCAGGGCGTAGGAGACGCCGGCGGGCGAGAGCCCGGTCAGGTCGGCGACGTCGCGCAGCGTCGTGCGCTTGCGTTTCGGCGTTGCGTCCGGCACAATCATGGTGAATCGTTTCACAAGACCCGGGAGCACGCAAACGCGCGTCGATATGCACCAGCACCTGTGGCCGGAGCCGTACCTCGCGGCGCTGGCCGCGCGTGACGCGCCTCCCTGCGTCCACCGCCGCGGCGGGGAGCTGCGCCTGGAACTCGCCTACGAGCCCGAGTGCGCACTCTCGGCGGCGGCACACGACCCCGAGGTCAGGCTGGCAGTGCTCGACGCCTGCGGGATCGACGTCGCGGTGATCTCGATCTCGACGCCGTGCGGGGTCGAGGCGCTGCCCGCGGACGAGGCCCGCCCGCTGCTCGCCGCCTACCACGACGGCGTCTCCGAGGTCGTGGCGGCGTCGGGAGGCCGGCTGCGGGCGTTCGCGGCCGCCTGCCTGGACGCGCCCGACGCCGGCGCCGCTGATCTGGCCGATCGGCTCGCGGCCGGCTTCGTGGGCCTCTCGCTCCCGAGTGAGGCGCTCGCCTCGCCGGCCGGCCTCGACCGCTGCGCGCCGCTGCTCGACATGCTGGAGCGGGCGGGACGGCCGCTCTTCGTGCATCCCGGGCCGGCCCCCTGGACGCGCCCCGACCCCGCCGATCCGCGCCTGCCCGCGTGGTGGACGTCGCTTGCCCAGTATCCGGCCTGGTCGCTGCGGGCCTTCGCGACCTGGCGCGCGCTGGGCGCCGCGGCCTACCCGGCGCTGCGGGTCGTGTTCGCGATCATGGCCGGCGGGGCGCCGTTCCTCGAGGGCCGCTGGCGCACGTTCACCGGCCTCGCGGGCGGGATCGACCCGAACGTCTTCCTCGACACGGCGTCGTGCCAGCGGCTCGACCTCGAGCTCGCCCTCGCCACCTATGGAGCCGAGCAGGTCGTGCTCGGCACCGACATCCCAGTCATCAGCCCCGACCCGCTCCTGCGGTCGCTCGACGCGATCGGTCTTCCCGTCATCGAGGCCGTCTGCGAGCGCAACCCGGGCCGGGTGCTCAACCATCAAGGAGGTGTCTCATGACGGACGTGCAGAGCGCCGTCTCCGCCTGGTTCGCGCAGCGGTGCAGCGAGGACCGCGACCTCGAGCCGGATGAGCTTCATGCCCTGGTCGACGAGCTCGCCCAGCGGCCCGATCTGTGGCGCGGGCTCGTCCGCCACGACGAGCGCGAGCGCGTGTACGTGCGCCTGCATCGCGACCATCACCTCGACGCGTGGCTGCTCTGCTGGGTGGCGACCCAGGAGACGGGCCTGCACGATCACGACGTCTCGAGCGGCGGGGTCCGTGTGATTGACGGCCGGCTGGCCGAGTTCCGGCTCGTGCTGGGCGAGACCGCGCTCGACGAGGTCGTCTACGGGCCGGGTGAGGGGTTCTGCTTTGACGCCTCGCGCATCCACGACGTCCGCCACACGGGGACAGACCCCGCGGTCTCGCTGCACGTCTACTCGCCGCCGATCTGGCGCATGGGCTTCTACGAGCCGGGCGCCGACGGCCGGCTGGCGCGACGCTCGGCCAGCTATCTCGAGGAGCTGCAACCCTCCTAGATCACCGGTTTCGCGGCCGGTACCATGAGGGCGATGGAGCCGGCCGCGACCGACGCGCGCCACATCCCGCTGCCGCGCTGGGTGGCGCCGCTGTTTGCGCTCGTCGGCGTGGGGCTCGTGCCGTGGACGTTGTGGGTCGCCTACGACCTGCCGCAGCGCCACATCGCCCACCACTGGGACCTGGCGTGGGTCGGGTTCGACATCGGCATGGCCTGCCTGCTGCTCGCGACCGCGTATGCGGCGCTGCGGCGGGCGGCGTGGATCCAGAGCACCGCGGCGGCCGCGGCGACCATGCTCGTGTGTGACGCCTGGTTCGACATCGTGACCGCCGCCCGGGGGACGGAGCAGGTGATGGCCGCCGCGTCGGCGATGCTGATCGAGCTGCCGCTGGCCGTCATCTGCGTGTGGGTGGCCCGCAACGCCGAGCGGGCCGGTGACTACCTCGCCGCCGCCGGCCGGATCAGCCGCCGCCGCGCACACCCCAGATAACGACGCCGCCGCCCACGCTCAGGCGCCGTGCGCGGATCCGCTGCATGCCCGCATCCGCCCACATCCCGAGCACCGACTCGAGCGGGTACCGGTTCCAGAACGCCTCGATGTTCGGGCCGAGGAAGCGCCCGGTGTGCACCCAGGCCGGCCCGGCGAGCGCGCCGGCGGCCGGGAGGCCGATGCGCGTGTAGGCCCGCCACGCGTGCAGCGCGGCCCCCCGTGGCACGCCGAAGTCGAGCGACGCCATCATCCCGCCCGGGCGCACCGCTGCGGCCAGGGTGCGCAGGACCGCGGCCGGGTCGTCGACGTAGCGCAGCAGGTAGGTGTGCGTGAGGGCATCGACCGATCCCGGCGCGAGCGGCAGGCCTTCGGCGTCGGCCTCGACGAGCTCGATCCGCTCGGCCAGGCCGGCGGCGGCGACCCGCTCGCGCGCGCCGGCGAGCATGTCGGGGCTCTGGTCGATGCCGACCACATGGCAGGGATATCGGCGGGCGAGCGCGATCGCCACGGCGCCCGTGCCGGTGGCGACATCGGCGACGACCGTGCCTGCGCGATCGGCGGCCGGCGCCACCGTCTCGACCATCACGTCGTGCCAGCGCCGATCCTGCCCGAACGAGAGCAGCTGCGCCCAGCGGTCGTAGTCGGCGGCGATGCCGGCGAACAGGCTGCGGGCGTGGCGCTTGCGCTCCGAGACGGCGGACACCGCGTTAGCATCGCACACGCATGCCGGGCGATCCCCTAGCACTGGCGGTCCTGGGCCACGGACTGGTCGATCCGGCGCTGCCGTGGCTGCGCGCAGACGACGAGGCGGTGCTGCGGGGCAGGGCCGCGTTCGAGACGCTGCGTGTGTACTCGGGACGGCCGTTCCGGCTGGCGGAGCACCTGGAGCGGCTCGGGCGCTCGGCCGAGGTGCTCGAGCTCGCCGCCCCCGACACGGCCGGCCTGGCCCGCCTCGTCGAGGCCGCGCTCGGGCATGTGGGCGGCGTCGACGCGGTGCTGCGGCTCGTGTGGACGCCGGGCGCCGCCGGCGGTCCGCCGACGGGGT
Organism: uncultured Actinomycetes bacterium; assembly: GCA_963813245.1. Lineage (GTDB taxonomy): Bacteria > Actinomycetota > Thermoleophilia > Gaiellales > JAICJC01 > JAICJC01. The sequence continues at coordinate 607,541 of CAWEYE010000010.1, read as the reverse complement.
TTGCGCTGGTGACGGCCCTGCCCGATGGACTGGATGCGATGCGGGCGCAGGGGATTGCGCTCGCGTCGCTGCAGCTCGCCATCGGCGCCATGGCCCGGCAGGCCTCGCCGTGGCTTCTTGCCGGCGTCAAGTCGACGAGCTATGCCGTCAACATGGCCGCCCAGCACGAGGCCCGCAAGCGCGGCGCCGACGACGCGCTCTTCCTCTCGCTCGAGGGCACCGCGCTTGAGTGCCCGACGTCGAACGTGTGGTTCGTCGAGGGGGGCGCGCTGCACACGCCCGCGCTCGATCTGGGCATCCTGGCCGGGGTGACGCGCGACACGCTGCTGGCCGCGGCGGGCCCCGCGGGGCTCGATGTCGAGGAGGGCGCCTACCCGCGCGAGCGGCTGGCGGCGGCGGCCGAGGTGTTCACCTCGTCGAGCGTGCGCGAGGTGATGCCGGTCGTGCGCCTCGACGGCGCCGCGGTCGGCGACGGCCGTCCAGGGCCGTTCGCCGCACAGATGCAGGCCGCGTTGCGCGCCGCCGCCGCGGGCTCCTAGAGCGCGGAAGCAGGGGCCTGGCCCCGCATGCGGGGCCAGGCCCCTTGCCCCTGGGTTCCCCCACGGTTAAAGGACCGCTTCGGGGACCTTGTGCCAGGCGGCGACGTACTCGCGCTGCAGTGGGTGCGTCAGCCGGCCGGCCCAGGCCACCTGTACCATGTCGGGTGCCTTGGGCACGTGGCGCGGGTACATGCCCGCCTCCCACGGCAGCCGGCTGCCCTTGCGGTGGTTGCAGCGGCGGCAGGCGCTGACGACGTTGTCCCAGGTGTGGCCGCCGCCGCGCGAGAGCGGCTTCACGTGATCCATCGTCAGGTCGCGCGGCCCGCCGTCGCGGCCGCAGTAGGCGCAGCGCCAGTTGTCGCGGCAGAAGAGCACCCGGCGCACGACGTTACGCTTGACCAGCGGCCGCAGCTCCACGTAGGCGGGCACCTGCAGGATCACGGGCAGCGCCACCCGCAGGTGCTGCGAGCGGTAGACGACCGCCGGATCCTCGGCGATCACCTGCGCCTGGCCGCAGACGACGAGCGACACCGCGCGCTCGCGGGTCACGAGGCTGGTTGGTCGCATGGTTGCGTCGAGCAGGAGACAGCGGATCGCGCACCTCCGGGGTTCTCCCCGAAGTGTACGGGGGCGTCCAGCCGACGGGGAGCCCGCAACCGCCGCTCTGGTAGGTTCAGGCCGTGGAGCGCGCGGCCATCGTGACGGGAGGCGGCACCGGCATCGGCCGGGCGGCGGCGGTGGCGCTTCACCGCGACGGCTTCCGGGTCGTCGTGTCGGGCCGGCGGCCCGCGCCGCTCGAGGAGACGCGCGCGCTGCTGGGCGACGGCTGCACCGTCTTTCCCGGCGACATCCGCGAGCCCGACGTGAGCGAGGGCCTCGTCGAGGAGTGCCTGGCCCGCTACGGCCGCATCGACTGCCTGGTCAACAACGCCGGCGGTCAGTTCACCGCCGCCGCGCAGGACATCACGCCGGGCGGCTGGCGGGCGGTGCGGCGCCTGAATTTGGACGCGCCCTGGTTCCTGACCCAGAGCGTCGCCAAGCGGTGGATGATCGCAAACGGCGGCGGCCGGGTGATCTCCGTCGTCCTGTGTCCCGAGCGCGGGATCGCCGGCATGGCCCACTCTTCGGCGGCCCGCGCCGGGATGGGCGCGCTCACGCGCACGCTGGCGATGGAGTGGGGCCGCTACGGCATCGCCCTGAACTGCGTCGCGCCGGGCTGGATCGACACCGAGGGGGTGCGCGGCTACGGGCTCGATCTGGACGAGGTGGCGGCCACGATCCCGATGCAGCGGCTCGGCGGCGCCGACGAGGTCGGCGACCTGATCGCCTATCTGGCGTCACCGGCGGCGGCCTACATCACCGGCCAGACGATCGCGATCGACGGCGGCGTCGACCTGACGAGCAGCGGCTGGGAGCTGCCGACACCGCGGGGATAGCGGCGCGGACCCGCTAGGCTGGATCGATGCCTGCAACCGTCTCGATCGACGCGCTCACCGCCCAGCTGGCCGAGCAGGCCTACCTGGCCGACCGCGGCCTTGCCACCGTGCTCGCCCTCGCGCTCGCGCTCGAGAAGCCGGTGCTGCTCGAGGGCGAGGCCGGCGTCGGCAAGACCGAGGCGGCGAAGGCGCTTGCGCTGGTCACGGGCGGGCGCCTGATTCGCCTCCAGTGCTACGAGGGCATCGATGTCGCCCACGCCCTGTACGACTGGAACCACGCCCGCCAGCTGCTCTACATCCGCACGCTCGAGGCCGCCGATGCGCTCGACCCGGGGCGGACGCTGCACGACCTGTTCGGCCCCGAGTTCCTCGAGCGGCGGCCGCTGCTCGACGCGATCGAGCACGCCGACGCGGTCCCGCCGGTGCTCCTGATCGATGAGATCGACCGCGCCGACGACGAGTTCGAGGCGTTCCTGCTCGAGCTCCTGTCCGACTTCCAGGTCACGATTCCCGAGATCGGCACGGTGCGGGCGGCCCGCCGCCCCCTGGTCGTGCTCACCTCGAACCGCACCCGCGACCTGCACGACGCGCTCAAGCGCCGCTGCCTGTACCACTGGATCGGCCATCCCGACGCCGAGCGGGAGGTCGCGATCGTGCGCGCACGCGTGCCCGGCGTGCCCGAGCGGCTGGCGATCGAGGCGGCCGCGTTCGTGGAGTCGCTGCGGACGCTCGACCTCGCGAAGGTGCCGGGCGTCGCCGAGACGATCGACTGGATCCAGGCGCTCGTGGCGCTCGGGCAGTCGGAGCTCGACGGGGGCGTCGTCGAGGCGACGCTGGGGTCGGTGCTGAAGCACCACGAGGACATCGAGCTCGTGCGCGACGGCTACCTGGAGCGGCTCGTCGCCCAGGCCCGCGAGGCCTGACACTGACGATGGCTGCACCCGGCGACGCCGTCCTCGAGAAGATGGTCGGGTTCGGCCGTGTGCTGCGCGAGGCGGGGATGGAGGTCGGTCCGGGGAGGCTGCAGGACGCCCTGCGCGGGCTGGACGTCGTCGGCCTCACCCGCCGCGAGGACGTCTACCACACGCTGCGCTGCACCCTGGTCACGCGGCGGGAGGAGATGGACGCCTTCGACGCCGCCTTCGCGGCCTACTGGGAGCGCGCGCCGCGCACGCCGGGGCCGGAGGTCGGGCTCGAGACGGCTCGGGCCGAGCCGAGCGCCGCGCCTCCCGTGATCGGGCGCGAGGCCGAGAACGGCGGCGAGGGCGACGACTCGACCATGCTGCTCGCGTCGTCTCCCGACGAGCGCCTGCGCGAACGCGACTTCGCCGACATGACCGTGTTCGAGCTGCGGCGGCTGCGGCGGCTGATAGAGCGTCTGCCCGACGTGAGCCCGCGCCGCCGATCGCGTCGCCTGCGAGCGCAGTCGAGCGGCGACGTGTTCGACGCGCGGCGGACGCTGCGGCGGGCGATCCGCACGCAGGGGCTGCCGCTGGATCCGGCCTTCCGGCGCCGCAAGCAGGTGCCGCGCAAGCTCGTGTTCCTGTGCGACGTGTCCGGCTCGATGGAGCCGTACGCCCGCGCGATGGTCATGTTCATGCAGGCGGTGACGGCGTCCGGCCGCCAGGTCGAGGCGTTCGCCTTCGGCACCCGCATCACCCGGCTCACGCCGCACCTGCGCACGCTCGACCCGGTGCGGTCGCTCGCCCGAGCGGGCGCGCTCATGCCCGACTGGGGAGGCGGCACCCGGATCGGCGAGTCGCTGCGCGGGTACAACGAGCTGTGGGGGCGGCGCGGCATGACCCGGGGCGCGGTCGTCGTGATCGTGTCGGACGGCTGGGAGCGCGGCGACCTCGGCCTGCTCGACGCCGAGCTCGGACGGATCGCCCGCCAGGCGCACCGCCTCGTATGGGTGAACCCGCTCAAGGGCCACGCGGGCTTCGCGCCGCTCGCCGGAGGCATGCGCGTGGCGCTGCACCACTCCGACGCGTTCGTCGAGGGGCACAACCTGGTCGCGCTCGAGGCGCTCGCCGATGTCCTCTCCGAGCGCAGACCCAGCATCATCTAGACTCGCTGCCGAGATGGCTTCGGCCTCGAATCGGCTTCCGGGTACCGAGCGGCGGCGTCACTTCCGGGTCGAGGGCGAGTGGCCGATCCCGGTCGAAGCCGTCGAGCACGACGGCACGGTGACCGAGTTCGAGGGCAAGGCCCTGAACATCTCGATGAGCGGGATCATGCTGGAGGCGGCCGTGCAGGCGAACCTCTGGGTCGACAAGGAGCTGATCCTGATCCTGCCCGGCGGCGCCGGCCCGGTGAAGTCGTACGTGCGCCGGTTCCTCGAGTACGCGGCCGATGGCCACAAGCGCACCCGCTGGGGGATCGAGTTCGGCGAGCTGGACGTGCACCAGCGGGGGCTGTGGGCGCGCTTCATCTTCACCGAGGCGAATCGGCTGGGGCAGGAGGCGGCGCACCGCGCCTTCCTCGAGCGGCCGCGGGGCTAGCCCAGGCAGGGGCCGGTGTCGGCGCGCCCGCGGGTGTCCGTGAGCGCCTGCCGGATCGCCTGGAGGGGCACCCCGAAGCCGCCCGCGATGCCGCCGCCCTCGTCGGCGGCGAACATCATCGCGACCACCTGGCCGGCGCGGTTCACCACCGGCCCGCCGCTGTCGCCGTGCTTCAGCACGCCCCGCAGGGGGACGACGGTGCGGGCGTGGATGTGGCGGCCGTAGGCGTCCGGCGCGAGCGCCGTGACGGGGTTTCCGGCCCGGCCGGCCACCGCCGTCAGCGGGCCGTCCTCGGGGTAGCCGATCAGGATCGCGCTCGCCCCGGAGGGGGCCCGCGGCGACATCCGCAGCGGCGGCGGGCGCAGGCCGCCGACCCGCAGGAGCGCGACATCGTTGCCCGCGTCGACCGCGATCGGGATCCCGATCAGCGTCGGGCCGTTCGGGACCTCCACCTGGGAGTCGCGCTCGCCGGCCACGACGTGGGCGTTCGTGGCGACGATGCCTGGGCGCACCACCCAGCCCGAGCCCTGGATGTTCAGCCCGCATGCGCTGCCCTCGATGCGGACGACGCTCGCCCGGTCGCGGCGGGCGGCGGGGCTGCGCAGAACGCTTGGATCCGGCGGCGGCAGCGCCCGGTCGGCGATCGACGGGATCACCGGCAGGGGATCGAAGCGCGCGAGCGCGTTCAGGACCTCGTCGGCCGGAACGGCCCGCAGCAGTGCCGGGAGCACGTCCGATCCCTGGACGTCGCCGCGCAGCCCGAGCGAGGGCTGGGCCAGTGCGACCACGGCGGCGAGCCAGGCCACCGCGAGCCCCAGAGCGGTGCCGGCGACGAGGCCGCCCGCCGTGTCCACCATGCGCAGCGGTCGGCGCACCAGCCTCCCCCGCAGCATCGCCGCGACAGTGCTCGCGCCGGCCTGGGCGAGGCTTCCGCCCACGAGCGCTCCCACCATGCTCGCCAGGGGCAGCCAGGTCGACTGCGACCCCCCGTTCAGGAGGTGCGGCGCGATCCGCGCGCCGGCGAGCGCTCCGAGCGCGAACCCGGCCAGGCCGAGCACGTTTGCGACCAGGCCGCGGCGGGCGCCGAGCACCGCCGACACCGCCACCCACGCGATCACGATCAGATCGACTGCGCCCATCCTTCGGGTTATACCGTTCCCGAGCCGCCGAGGTCCCGCGGGCGATGTGCCAGACTGCAGGGATGGACTTCGTGCAACTCGAGGCCGACCCCGACCTGCGCAGCCCGCGCATGGTGGCCGCCTTCAAGGGGTGGAACGACGCGGGCGGCGCGGCCAGCCTCGCCGCGGGCTATCTGCGCTCGGTGACGGATGCGGAGCGGTTCGCGGTGATCGACTCGGAACCCTTCATCGACTACCAGCAGACGCGCCCGACCGTGCACATGGTCGACGGCGACGTGCGCCGGGTCGAGTGGCCGGTGACCGAGGTGTTCGCGTCGTCCGAGCACGACCTACTGATCGTCCTCGGCACCGAGCCGAACATGCGCTGGCGCTCGTTCTCGGACGCGATCGTCGAGGTCGCGCGCAGGTACCGGTCGGAGCTCGTGATCACGATGGGCGCGCTGCTCGCGGACACGCCGCACACCCGGCCGGTGCCCGTCTCGGCGAGCGCGTCGGACCCCGAGCTGATGACCCGCCACGGCCTGGCCCGGTCGACGTACGAGGGGCCGACGGGGATCGTCGGCGTGCTGCACGACTCGTGCTCGCGGGCCGGGCTCGTCTCGGCCAGCCTGTGGGCGGCCACGCCGCACTACATCTCGGCGGCCCCCAACCCGCAGGCGGCGCTCGCCCTGCTCGAGCGGCTGTCCGAGCTCGCGGGCACACCGCCCGGCAGCGCCGAGCTCCAGCGCGCCGCGAGCGAATATCAGCTGCGGGTGGCGTCGGCGATCGCCGACGACCCCGACGTGGCCGGCTACGTGGAGCAGCTCGAGCAGGCCGCCGACCGCGACGACCCGCCCACGGGCGACGAGCTCGCGGCCGACTTCGAACGCTATCTGCGCGAGCAGACCGACGACGGGGAGGAGTGAGGTGGGCGACTCCAGCGACGCGACCTTCGACGCCGACGTCATCGACCGCTCCCACGAGGTGCCCGTCGTCGTCGACTTCTGGGCCGAGTGGTGCGGGCCGTGCCGGCAGCTCGGGCCGGTGCTCGAGCAGGCGGTGCAGGACAGCGCCGGCGCGGTCGAGCTGGTCAAGGTCGACGTCGACGCCAACCCTCGCACCGCCCTGCGCTACCGCGTGCAGGGGATCCCGGCCGTGAAGGCCTTCAAGGGCGGGCGGCTCGTCGACGAGTTCACCGGGGCGCTGCCGCGGGCGGCGGTCGACTCCTTCCTGCGCGGCCTGCTGCCGTCGGAGGCCGACCGGCTGGCCGCGCTGGGCGACGAGGACTCGCTGCGCCGTGCCCTCGAGCTGCAGCCGAACCACCCGGCCGCGCGGGCGGCGCTCGTGCGGCTCGAGTCGGCGGGCGACCCGGTGCTGTCGCCGGCCCTCGACGCGCTCGAGCAGGGCGAGACCGAGCGCGGCCTGGAGCTCCTGCTACAGGCCCTGCAGGACGCGGGCGACGACCTGCGCGAGCGCATCCGCCAGCTCATGATCGGCGTGTTCACCGAGCTCGGCCAGGACGACCCGCTGGCGTCGAAGTACCGCCGCCGCCTGGCCTCCGCGCTGTACTGACCCTCAGGGGCCTGGCCCCGGCATGGGGCCAGGCCCCGATTGTCGGCTAGGTGTCGGCGAGCGCTGCGCGGGCCGCAGCGGGCCACGGCGCCGAGGCCGTCCGCGAGTCGTCGGTATGCACCATCACCGTCTGCGCCGTCGCCGCCGTGCGGCCGTCGGCGACCGACACGATGCGCTCGTCGAGCGTCAGGCTGGAGGTGCCGACGCCGGTCAGCCGCACGTCCACATCCACGAAGTCGTCGTCCTGGGTGAGCCCGGACACGAAATCGATCTCGATCCGGCGGATCACGACCCGGTGCACCGTCTCGCCGAGCAGGTCGGTGAGGTACTGGTCGCGGGCCTCCTCCAGGTACGTCAGGTAGGTGGAGTTGTTAACGTGGCCGAATCCGTCCATATCACGCCACCGGATCTCGATGCGTTTAACAGGCATGCGGGCCAGTCTCCCACGTAGCCCGCATCTGCTGCTCGCCCTGGTGGTGGTCATCTGGGCGGGGGCGTTCGCCGCCATCAAGCAGCTGCTGCACGACGGCCTGACCGCGCCTGACATCGCGCTCGGCCGATATCTGATCGCGGCGCCGGGGTTCATCGCGGCCCTGGTCGTGACCCGCGGCCTCCCCGGCCTTGACCGGCGCGATCTGCTGCGGCTGGTCGCCGCCGGCCTCCTGGTGGTCGTCGTCTACCACCTGTCGCTGAACGCCGGCGAGCGGCTGACGACGGCGGGCACGGCCAGCGTCGTCGTGGCGTCGGCGCCCGGCATGACGCTGGCCATGGCGCTCGCGCTCGGGCAGGAGCGGTTCTCGCGCCGGCGCGCGTTCGGCCTCGCCGTCTCGTTCGCCGGGGTGGTGTGCGTCGTCCTGCTCGGCTCGGGGCAGCGGATCTCGTTCCACGACGTACGCGGGCCGCTGATCGTGCTCGCCGCGCCGATCGCCTTCGCCGCCTACAACGTGATTCTGAAGCCGCTCTTCGCCCGCCACGGCGCCATCCCGTTGACGGCGGCCGCGGCGCTCGTCGGGACGGTCGCGCTGGTGCCGTTCGCAGGCGGCGGCACGCTGCGGCGAGCCTCCGACCTGCATCCCGGCGGGGTCGCGCTCCTGCTCTACCTCGGCCTCGCCGCGACCCTCGGCGGCTACCTCGGCTGGACGCTCGGCCTGCGGCGGCTGGACGCGTCGCGCGCGTCGGCCTACCTGTACGGTGTGCCCGTGGTGGCGATCGTCATCGGGGCGCTGACACTCGGCGAGCAGGTGACCGTCTGGCTCGGCCTCGGCGCGGCGCTCGTCGTGACCGGGGTGGCGATGGCGCAGTGACCGCGATCGAGCCGCGGCCGTTCACGTGGGCCGACGGGGACCGGACGATCCGGTTCGGCGCCGGGGCCGGAGAGCACGCGTGGCCGGACGCCGACCTGCTGTCGACGCCGCGGGCGCGGGCGTCGATCCCGCCCGGCCTGCGCGACGGGTGGCGCTCGGTGCACGACGTCCCGGCCGGTCAGGTGGCCGACGTGGCGTCCGCGCTCGTCGGCGCCGTCGGCGACGGGCCGATCGTCGCCTGGGGCGGGGGGCGCGTGATCGACACGGCGAAGGCCCTGGCGGCGGCGCGCGGAGGACGCGTGTGCGCCGTTCCGACCACGCTCTCGGGCGCCGAGATGACCGGCGGCCATCGGCTCGTGCCCGGATACGAGGAGCGCGGCCGGCATCGCCCGGTGCTCGTGCTCGCCGACCCGGCCCTGATGACCGGCCAGCCCGACGCCGATCGCCGCGCGAGCGCGATGAACGCGCTGGCGCACGCCGCCGAGGCGCTGTACGGCCCGCGCCGAAACCCGGTCGCGAGCATGGTGGCGGCGGCCGCGGCCGGGATGATCGCCCAGGGGCTGAGTGATCCCGCGCCGGATGCCGGCGAGCGGCTCGCGCTCGGCGCGCTCCTGTCCGCCTACGCGTTGGACTCGGCCGGATATTCGCTTCATCACGTGCTCTGCCAGACGATCGTGCGCATCTGCGGCACGCCTCATGCCGCCACCAACGCGGCCATGCTGCCGCACGTCCTGCGGGCGATGCGCGGCCGCGAGCCCGCCGCCGTCGCCGCGCTGGCGGAGGCCCTCGACGTGCCCGTCGCGAGCCTCGCCGAGCGGGTCGCCGACCTCGGCGCGGCCCGCTCCCTGCAGGCGCTCGGGGTCGAGGCCGAAGCCCTCGGCGCCGTCGCCGATGCCGCCCTTGCCCGCTCCGAGCTGCGCGGGATGATCCCGCCGCCGGATCGCGACGACCTGCTCAGCCTGCTGCGGCGGGCGTATCTGGGCTGACGGCGCCGCCCTGGTCGGGCGGCCGCGGCGAGTCCTCGTCGACCCGCGTGGCGAACCAGGCGAGCACGATCGGCAGCACGAACGGCACGAGCAGCAGGTGCAGCCAGTCCCAGAGCGTGTTTCCCGGAAAGCCGGTCCAGCGCCAGTCGAAGCTGTATCCCGCCGCCACGAGCAGCCCGAACGCCACGATCAGGGCGGTCCCCGCGTGGCGCAGGCGCGGAGGCAGGCTGCGCCCGAGCGCGAGCCAGATCGGCAGGATCGTGACCGTGGCCGGCAGCACCAGCAGCTCGAGCCAGTCCCAGAGCGTCCTGCCGTCGAACCCCGTCCACGTCCAGCCGAGCCAGTACCCGCCCACGAGCAGGACCGCGAAGGTGGCCGCCACGGCGGCGACCAGCAGACGCCACTCGATCCGCAGCCGCCGCCGGGTGCCGTACCAGACGGGCGCGGCGGTGAGCACGACGGGCAGCACCAGCAGGTGCAGCCAGTCCCAGACGGTGTTGTTGTCCGCGAACCCTGTCCACGCCCACCCGAGCTTGTACCCGCCGACGACGGTGACCGCGAAGGCGAACGCGGCGGAGGCCGCCAGCAGGCGCAGGAGGGGCGCGCCGGATGCGCGTCCGCGCTTCGGATCGCCCGTGATTCCGGCCACGTCGTCGGCCACGTCGCGCGCAACCTTACCCGCATCTACACTTGCGCGAATGGGGAAGGGATACGCCGACGGCCCGGCGGGCGAGGAGCTCCTGGCCGCGCAGGAGCGCGGCGACCATCTCGCCCTGCCAGACGTGCCGCCTCCGCGCAAGATGGTGTGGGGCAGCACGGCCGACGACCCGCAGCCGCACGTGCTCGGCGAGCTCGGCGAGGTCGACCCCGACGCGCTCTTCGAGAGCGGACGCGCGTGGGGGCTCTACGTCGCGGTCGAGTCGCGGTAGGCTGTCGCCTCCCGTGACGTCGAACCCGTACGACCGCCCGTCCGATCCCGCCAAGCGCCACAGCGCGGCGCTCACCGACGGCCCCGACCGGGCCCCGGCGCGGGCGATGCTGAAGGCGATCGGTTTCACCGACGACGACCTCCGCAAGCCACTGGTCGGCGTCGCGACGACGTGGATCGAGACGATGCCGTGCAACTTCAACCAGCGCGAGCTGGCGCAGCGGGTCAAGGACGGCATCCGCGCGGCCGGCGGCACGCCGATGGAGTTCAACACGATCTCGATCTCCGACGGCGTGTCGATGGGCACCGAGGGCATGAAGGCGTCGCTCGTCAGCCGCGACCTGATCGCCGACTCGATCGAGCTCGTCGTGCGCGGCCACCTGATGGACGGGCTCGTCTGCATCGTCGGCTGCGACAAGACCATCCCGGCCGGCGTGATGGCGCTCTGCCGGCTCGACGTGCCCGGGCTCGTGCTCTACAACGGCACGATCGCCCCCGGCACGTTCCGCGGCCGCGACATCACCATCCAGGACGTGTTCGAGGCCGTCGGCGCCTATGCCGCGGGCACGATCGACGCGGCCGAGCTGCACGAGGTCGAGTCGGCGGCCTGCCCGGGCGCGGGCGCCTGCGGCGGCCAGTTCACCGCCAACACCATGTCGATGGCGCTCGACTTCCTGGGGATCAGCCCGGCCGGCCTGAACGGCATCCCGGCGCTCAACCGCGGCAAGGGCGACGCCGCCGAGGAGTGTGGCCGCCTGGCGATGCAGCTCGTGCGCGACGACATCCGCCCCTCGCACATCGTCACCCGCGAGGCGATCGAGAACGCGGCCGCGTCGGTGGCGGCGAGCGGCGGCTCGACCAACGGCGTGCTGCATCTGCTCGCGATCGCCCGCGAGCTCGACATCCCCTTCTCGATCGACGAGTTCGACGAGATCGCGGCCCGCACCCCGATCGTGGCCAGTCTGAAGCCCGGCGGCAAGTTCGTCGCGACGGACATGTTCGACGCCGGCGGCGTGGCCCTGGTCGCGCGGGAGCTTCAGAAGCGCGACCTCGTGCACGCGGGCGCCCGCAACGTCGACGGCCGCACGATGGGCGAGATCGCGGACCAGGCCGTCGAGACGCCCGGCCAGCCGGTGGTCGTGCCGATCGAGACGCCGCTCAAGGCCACCGGCGGCCTCGCCATCCTGCGCGGCAACCTCTCGCCCGACGGCTGTGTCGTCAAGCTGGCCGGCCACGAGCGGCTCTCCCACAGCGGGCCGGCACGCGTGTTCGACTGCGAGGAGGACTGCTTTGCCGCGGTCAAGGCCGGCGGCATCCATGCCGGCGACGTCGTGGTGATCCGCTACGAGGGGCCGGCCGGCGGCCCGGGCATGCGCGAGATGCTGCACGTCACGGCCGCGATCGTGGGGGAGGGGCTGGGCGACCAGGTGGCGCTCGTCACCGACGGCCGCTTCTCCGGCGCGACGCACGGCCTGATGGCCGGGCACGTCACCCCCGAGGCCGCCCGCGGCGGCCCGATCGCGATCGTCCGCGACGGCGACACGATCGAGTTCGACGTCGCGGCCCGCGAGCTGCGGGTCGCGCTCTCCGACGACGAGATCGCCGCCCGCCTGCGCGACTGGACGCCGCCCGCGCCGAAGTACACCACCGGCGTGTTCGCCAAGTACGCGGCGCTCGTGTCGTCGGCCAGCGAGGGCGCCGTCACCCGGCCGCCCGCAACGGCTTAGATGGGTTGTTCCGGATCCCTGTGAGGCGCTGGGCGGCGAGAACCGAGCCTAACTCAGCAGCCGACGCGGCGGCCAGGCACGCAGGGATCCGGAATGACCCATCTCAAAGGAAGGTCGTTTCGTAGATGTCCGTCGCGCCGCCGGTGCAGCGGATCTTGGCGAACTGGTAGTGGTCGCCGGTGCCGTTCTCGAACAGGAACGGGTGGAACAGGTCGATGCCGGGGTTGAGCGTGCCCACGGGGACCACCGGGCCGCCGACAGGGTAGAAGGCCACGGTGACGTGCGAGCCGCAGCCCTGGCCGCTCTCCTCGAAGTAGACGGTGCCCTGCGGGTTCACGGCCGGTGCCGAGTGCAGCTTGTTCTGCGGGTTGGGGACGACGGTCAGCGTCTTTGCCGCGATGTCGTACACCCACACGTTGAACCGCATCCCGTCCTGCGACTGCGTGAAGACCGCGAAGTTGCCGTTGACCTGGCCGGCCTCGAGGAAGCCGCGCGCGCCCGGCACCGACGCGAGCGTCCTGGTCGCGCCGGTCGTCAGGTTGGTGAGCAGGATCTGCTGGCCCGGGGACGCCCCGTCCTCGAGGCGGTGGAAGAGCAGCCAGTTGCCCGAGATCGACGGCTCGTCCTCGACGCTCGGTGTGTTCACGCCCGCCGGCGGTGCGCTGCCTGTGCGCGTCTGCAGGTCGAACAGACGGATGCTCGCCTTCGCGCCGTGGAGCTGGGTGTAGACGAGCGTATGGCCGTCGATGCCGGTGCCGAGGCCGGCCTGCGTCCCGGCCGGGTTGACCCGGAAGCGGGTGCCGCCGCCGTTCTGCGCGTAGACGTTGTAGAGGTGCGGGTGCATGCGCGAGTTCTGCACCCAGGCGAACTCGCCCGGCGCGGCGGAGGGCGACTCCTCGTTCACCGGCGCGGGCTTCGTCTTGAGCGGGGTCTGCACGAGCCGTGTCGAGGCCGCGGCCGCGGGTGCGAGCAGCACAACGGCCAGGAGCGCCGCCGCCGCGATGCCGATGCGGCTCACGCCACCGCCTCGAGCGCATCGGCGGCCAGCCCCTGCAGCAGCCGCCGCTTCCAGCCGGTCATCTCGAGGCCCGGCAGGCCCGCCAGCGGATCGGCCGGGTCGAGCAGGCGGGGCAGGTTGGAGACGCCGATCGCGGCCAGCCGCGTCCCGTCGTCGAAGCGGGCCGCGGCGACCGCGCACAGGGCGAAGCTCCATGCGGCCCGCTCCCCGGCGCGCGCGTAGGCGCTCGCGTCCGGTGCTCTGCGCACCGTCACGGCGGTGATCAGCTCGCCCTGCTCGAGCGCCACCGTGGAGCGGTCATCGGCGCTCGCCCTGCGATACAGGTCGGCGAGCGGGAAGCCCTCCCGCAGGTTCGTCGTGACGGTCGCATCCAGCGCCAGCAGGGCGGCCGCCAGGTCGGACGGCGCCACCGAGATGCAGTCGCCCGGCTCCAGGCCGTGCTTGCGGTGATCGCCGATCTGGGCGTAGCAGGTATCGCCGCCGCGCAGCCAGCACTGCAGGTCGGGATGCCGGTAGTACCAGCAGCGCACGGCCTGGCACAGGTTCCCGGCCACCGTGCCCATCTCGCGCAGCTGGGGCGAGGCGACGGCCACAGCCGCCTGGGCGAGCACCGCGAAGCGCGCGCTGACGTCGGCGTCGCGGGCGACCTCGGCGACCGGGGTCGCGCCGCCGATCACAAGGCCTGGCGCCGGCGGGCTCGATCCCGGCGGGCACGGCCGCGCGCACGTCGACCACCTCGTCCGCCGGGCGGATGCCGCGCTGCAGCTGCGGCAGCAGATCGGTGCCGCCGCCCATCGCCCGTGCCCCTGGGGAGGCGAGCCGCTTGACCGCCTCGGCCACCGACGGCGGCCGCGAGTAGTGAAACGGCCGCATCATGCGAGCGCCTCCAGCACACGCCGCGGCGTGTACGGGGCCTCGCGCATGCGCACGCCGGTCGCGTGCGCGAAGGCGTTTCCGATCGCCGCGGCCGTCGGGATGATGGGCGGCTCGCCGAGGCCCTTGATGCCCAGGCCGAGATGCGGGTCGGGCGAGTCGACGAACTCGCACACGATCTCGGGCGTGTCGGCCATCGTCGGCACCTTGTAGTCCTCGAAGCCTGCGTTCACGACGACGCCGGTGGTCGGGTCGACGACGCGCTCCTCGGTGAGGGCAAAGCCGATCGCCTGCAGGACGCCGCCCGTGACCTGGCTGATCGCCCCCATCGGGTTGATGATCCGGCCGACGTCGTGCACGGCCCACACGTGCTCCACCGTGATCGCCCCGGTGAGCGTGTCGACCGCGATCTGGGCGACCTGGCAACCGAACGTGTGGATGCGCATCCCCTCGGGGTTCGGCCCCCGCGAGCCGTGCCCGACGAGCGACGAGTTGCCGAGCTTGGAGGTGACCTCGGTGATCTCGTGCCGCAGCGTGCCGTCGCGCGAGCTCACCGCGCCGTCGGCGAGGACGAGGTCGGACGCCGCGATCTCGTACAGGTCGGACGCCAGCTCGAGCAGCTGTGTGCGCACCTCGTGGGCCGCCGAGCGCACCGCCGGCGCAACTGACGCGAGCGTCATCGAGCCGCCCGACGTCGGCCCGTAGCCCGAGCGGGCGGTGTCGCCGGCCTGCACCCGGACGGCGTCGACCGCCACGCCGAGGGCCTCGGCCACGATCACCGCCGACGCCGTCATCGTGCCGGTGCCGATGTCCTGGAAGCCGCACACGAGCGTCGGCCGCGCCGTCTTGCCCAGCCTGACCGTGGCGTGCGCCGGCGGGCCGCCGCCGCCCCACCAGATCTGGCTCGCCATCCCCATGCCCCGCCGCACCCGCCCGTCCGACCGCAGCCGGTCGCGCCCCGGCCAGCCGGCGAGCTCGGTCGCCCGCCGCTGGCACGTCTCGAGGTACTTGGACGTGTAGGGATTGCCGCTCGCCTGCTCGTGGTCTGCGCCGTTTCGCAGCCGGATCTCGAGCGGGTCGATGCCGAGCAGTTCGGCGAGCTCGTCGAGGGCCTGCTCGAGGCCGAAGGTGCCCTCCATCACCCCGGGGGCGCGAAACGCGTTCGAGAACCCCAGGTTGAGCTTCACCGGCAGCACCATCGAGCGCACGTTCTCGCAGGCATACAGCGTCTCGGCCGGGTTCAGCACCGGGAACACCCATCCGTGCAGGCCCACGCCGATCACCGCCGAACTCTCGATGCCGACCAGCGTGCCGTCGGCGTCGGCGCCGATGCGGTAGGTCTGCACCGTGGGGGCGCGGTGGCCGGCGGCGATGGTCTCCTCGCTGCGCGAGTAGACGAGCCGCACCGGCCGGCCGCTGCGCCGGGCGAGCTCGGCCGCCACGAATCCCTCCGGGCCGGCTCCCTGCTTGCCGCCGAACCCGCCGCCCATGAACTCGCACACGACGCGCACGTCGTCGGGCTCCAGGCCAAACGCCTCGGCGAGCTCGTCGCGGGCGGCGAAGATGCCCTGGGTGGACGACCACACGGTCAGGCTGTCCGCCTCCCAGACCGCGACCGCGCAGTGGGTCTCGAGCGGGCTCTGCACCTGCGCCGGCGTGCGGTACTCGGCGTCGACCACGGCGGCGGCCGCGGCCAGGGCGGCATCGACGTCGCCGCGGGTGGTCTCGGCGGGATCCTGGGTGAACTCCTGGCGGGCGAGCCCCGCGTCGATGTCGACGACGAACGGCAGCGGCTCCCAGGCGGGCGCAAGCGCGGCCAGCGCCCGCTCGGCCGCCTCGGGCGTGTCGGCGGCCACCGCGGCGACCGCGGCGCCGGCATAGGCCGGGGCGTCGGTCAGCACCGGCCGGCCGTCGCGGTCGGGGATGTCGCCGGGCCCGATCGCCGCGCGCACGCCCGGGAGCGCCGCGGCCGCGGCCAGGTCGAGCGATGCGACGCGGGCATTGGCGTGCGGGCTGCGCAGCACGGCGGCGTGCACCATCCCCTGCAGGCTGATGTCCGAGATGAACCGGGCTGCGCCGGACAGGCGGGCGGCCGCCGAGACGCGCGGGTGTGGGTGGCCGACGACGTTCAGGCGCTCGTCGTCTGCGTACTCCGGGGCGGGGTCGTCCTCGACGAGCGTCCAGCGCTCCTCGTAGCGGCCCTCCATCTCGACCTGCGTCTTCACCAGCCGGGCCATGTCAGCTCGCCTCCGCCGCTCGCGCGACGGCGCGCTCGATGGCGGGATAGGCGCCGCAGCGGCACAGGTTCCCGCTCATCCCGGCCCGGATCTCCGCGCCGCTCGGGTGCGGGTTCGCGCGCAGGAGCGCGACCGCCGAGAGCAGCTGGCCGGGGGTGCAGAACCCGCACTGGAAGGCGTCCTCGGCTGTGAAGGTCGCGCGCAGGCGGTCGAGCAGCTCGCCGTCGCCCTCGACCGTGCGCACGTCGGCGCCGTCGCACGCCGCGGCCAGCGTGAGGCACGAGAGCACCGCGCGGCCGTCCACGAGCACGGTGCAGCTGCCGCAGGTGCCCTCGCCGCACGCCACCTTGGTGCCCGTGAGGGCGGCGTCGGTGCGGATGACGTCGGCCAGGGGGCGATGCGGCTCCACCTCCAGCTCGTGTGGCCGGTCGTTGATGGTCAGCCGCAGTTGCATCTGCCGCTACGGTACCAATTTTGTCTCTCCCCTCAACATCAACCGCGCGGCGGGCGCCGCTCGAGCTGGTCTTCGTCCCGCGGGGGGTGGAGGAGCCCGTGCTCGGGCTTTACTCGTTCTCGCCGCTCACCCCGGGGGGATGGTCCGATCTCCTGTCCGAGCTCGGCCTGCCCGACACGCTGCGGCGGCTGAACCAGACCGTCGTCTTCGGCGGGCGCCGGCGCGCCGTCGAGATGCGCTGCCTGGCCGCGCTGCCCGGCCTCGCGTATCTGCTCACCGACCGTGACGGCCCGTCCAGCGCGTCGGTGCGGGCGTGGCGGCTGGCCGCGCGGGTCGTCGAGGGCGCCGTCCTCGGCGGCGGCACCGTGCCCGACCTGAGCCGCTTTGCCGCCGCCTTCCCCGAGGCCGGCCATGCGGTGGTCGACGTCGGCGACGGGCTCGCCGGCGACGAGGAGCCGGCGGCGCTCGCGCCCGAGGCGGCCGTCGCGGGCTTTGTCGACTCGAGTATGCGCGCGCTGGCGGCGGCCGTGCGGGATCCCAAGCTCCTGCGCTCCGGCGAGGTGCAGCTCTCCGGGGTCGACCTGGGGGTGCTGCAGCCGCTGCTTCGGGCCGTCGCGCCCGACCTGGGCATGGCCGCGCCCGTCGTGCGCCTGCGCGACTCGCTTGCGCCGCTCCTGCTGCGGCTCGAGCTCCCGGCCGACGGCGCGGACGGCTGGCCACTGCGGGCGACCCCGGACGATCCCGCCCTGCTGCGGAGAGCGGCGCACGTGTTCGCTCCGCTGGCGCGGGCGGTCGACGGCGTCATCACCCTCGGCGACGACGGCGTGGTCGAGCTGCGTCTGGCCACCTCGGCGCTCGAGTTCGCCGGCGCCCGGGTGGAGCTGCCGCCCGAGGTGTCCGAGGAGCGCGACCTCGACTTCGACGAAGCCCGGCTCGAGCTCGCCGGCGGCCCGCTGCAGCTGGACGGAGTCGTCCGCTACGACCTGAAGGCGTCGCTCGGAGGGCGCGAGATCAGCGTCGAGGAGCTGCGGGCGCTTGCGGCGGCGACCCAGCCGCTGGTGCGCCTGGGCGGCGAGTGGCGGGCGCTCAACCCGAAGGCGCTCGCCCGTGCCCGGGCGATGGCGACGTCGGCGCTGCACAGCCCCGGCATGCCCGCCATGACCGCGCTCGGAGCCGCGCTGGCCGGGTCGACGGACGTGCGCGGCGTGGTCATGGGCGTGGTCGAGTCCGACGGCGACCTGGCCGCGCTCGCGGCCGAGCTGCGCGATCCGGCGCTGCGGCGGCCGCTCGAGCCGACCGCCGGGTTCGAGGGCCTGCTGCGTCCCTACCAGAAGGCGGGCCTCGGCTGGCTCGTGCGCATGCGCGAGCTGGGTCTGGGAACGCTGCTCGCCGACGACATGGGCCTCGGCAAGACGGTGCAGCTGATCGCCTACCTGCTCGACCGTCGCGACGACGACGAGCGGCCGGCGCTGATCGTCTGCCCGACCTCGGTGCTCGGCAACTGGCAGCGCGAGCTGCACCGGTTCGGGCC
Source organism: uncultured Actinomycetes bacterium (assembly GCA_963813245.1). Lineage (GTDB taxonomy): Bacteria > Actinomycetota > Thermoleophilia > Gaiellales > JAICJC01 > JAICJC01. Next base: position 589,317 of record CAWEYE010000010.1, on the reverse strand, counting down.
GGAGCTGCGCACCCTGATCCACCACGGCCCCGACCGCACCGTCCGCGCGGCCGACCTCGAGGGCTGGGACGTCGTGCTCACGTCCTACGCGCTTCTGCCCCGCGACCGCCGCCTGCTGTCCTCGCTCGAGTGGCGCACGTTCGTGCTCGACGAGGCCCAGGCGGTCAAGAACCCGCTCACGCGGGCGGCCCAGACTGCGCGTGCGATCAGGGCCGCCCACCGGGTGGCGCTGACAGGCACTCCGGTCGAGAACAGGCTCGACGACCTGTGGTCGATCATGCACATCCTGAACCCCGGCCTGCTGGGCACGCGCACCGGCTTCCGGCGCCTGTTCGCGACGGCCATCGAGCGCAGGGGCGACGGCCGCGCTGAGGATGCGCTGCGGCGGATGACCGCGCCGTTCCTGCTGCGGCGGCGCAAGACCGACCCCTCCGTGCTGCCGGACCTGCCCCCGCGGCAGGACTCGACGGAGTTCTGCACGCTCACGGTCGAGCAGGCCGCCCTCTACCAGGCCACGATCGACGCCATGCTCGGACGCGTCCGCGGCCTCTCGGGGATCGAGCGGCGGGGCAACGTGCTCGCGCTGATCACGCGGCTGAAGCAGGTCTGCAACCACCCGGTGCACGCGCTCGGCCGCCACGGCGCGCTCACCGGCCGGTCGGGCAAGCTCGACCGGCTCACCGAGATGCTGGCCGAGGTCGTGGCCGAAGGGGACAGCGCGCTCGTGTTCACTCAGTACGCCGTGATGGGGAAGCTGCTCGCAGAGCACCTCGAGCGCGAGGTCGGCGGCGATCTCCTTCACCTCGACGGATCGACCCCGCGGCCCGCCCGGGAGCGGATCGTGGACAGCTTCCAGGCGCCGGGCGGCGAGTCGCGCGTGCTCGTCATGTCGCTGCGCGCCGGTGGACTGGGGCTCAACCTCACGAACGCGAGCCATGTCTTCCACTTCGACCGCTGGTGGAACCCGGCGGTCGAGGATCAGGCCTCCGACCGCGCGCATCGCATCGGCCAGACGCGGGTCGTGCAGGTGCACCGGATGGTGTGCGCCGGCACGATCGAGGAGCGGATCGACCAGCTGATCGCGGGCAAGCGCGACCTGGCCACGCGCATCGTCGACCGAGGCGTCGAATCGGCGCTGTCCGACCTCGGCGACGACGAGCTGGCGGAGCTCGTGGCTCTGGGCGACTGAGGGAAGAAAAAGCGGGGCTGTCCCCGCACGCGGGGACAGTCCCCAAAGCCCCAGCTTCGGCGCCACTGGCAGGTTCCCCCATTCAGGGTGATTCAGCCCCGCCGGCGCGTTGCCGATGTTGTCTCCTACCAAGCGCATCCTGCGGTCCGTGCCCGTGGGGCCGGCACCGCGCTCACCACATGCCCAGGGAGGCAGTCACGATGGCGCCCATCCCCCGCGATTCCCGAGCTCGAACCGTCGCATCCGCCGCAGGCCAGACACTGCCGCTGGTGGTCGTCTTCATGTTCAGCATCCTCGTCTTCGCGGGCCTCGTGATCGACTTCGGCAACGCCTACCGCGTGCAGAAGGCGCTGCAGGCCTCCGCCGACGCCTCGGCTGCCGCAGGCGCGGGCCAGCTCACGCTGAGCTATCCGCCGATCGCGGCCAATGCGCAGGCGTCGGCGACCAAGTACGGCTCGCAGTCGGGCGGCGTGAATCCGATCACGGGCGTCCCGGCCGGCAACGTCAGCCAGAACGTGGCCGTCACGTGCGCCCCCCAGGTGGGCTACAACTGCACCAACGGCTACGCGAACACGGTCACCGTGGACGAGACGGCCAACGTGCCGACCTACCTGCTGAAGCTGCTCGGATTCCCCACGATCACGCTCAAGGCGCATGCGCAGGCGTGCTCGCCCTGCGGCGGCGTGCCGCTGGACGTCATGATCGTGCTCGACCGCACCGGATCGATGAGCGCGAACAACAAGCTCACGCAGGCGAAGGCGGGCATCAACGCGTTCATGAAGACGATGGACCCGACGCTCGACTACGTCGGCCTGGCGGTCCTGCCGCCGGCTCCGAGCGTGGGCCAGGCCTGCACGGACGTCACGTCGTCCTTCAACGGCACGAAGAAGTACCCGGACGGAAGCCAGCAGTACAACGGCAACGGCGGCACCTACAGCCAGGTGGGGGCCGCGTACACCCTCGTCCCGCTCTCGAACACCTACGCGTCGAGCGTCGGCAATCTGAACGCAGCCTCGCCGCTGATCTCGACCATCAACTGCGTCCAGGCGGGCGGCGGCACGGCCTACGCCGAGGCGATCGACGCCGCGTATGCCGAGCTGCAGAAGGACGGCCGCGCGGGCACGCAGAAGGTGATCGTGTTCCTCTCCGACGGAGCGGCCAACGATGCTCCCACGTTCCTGGCCAGCACCTCGCCGTATCGCACGAACCCATGCGGTCAGGGCGTCACGAGCGCCGGCATCGCCAAGGCGGACAAGGTGCTCGTGTACTCGATCGCCTATACCGCCAACGGCGACGAGTGCGACGCGGCGATCGGCGCCAAGATCGGCGGCACCACCGTCCAGTGGTACGGGAGCAGCAAATGGGGCACCCCGGAGACGCCGGCGATGCCCGCCGAGACGGCGCTGCAGAAGATCGCCAGTTCCGGCCCCCAGTACTTCTACGACCTGCCCAACCCCACGTCGCTCACGGGCATCTTCCAGCAGATCGCGGCCGACATCGCGGGCGGCACCGCCCGGATCGTCCAGTAGTCCTGCCGGCACGCGGGTGGCCGCTGCGGCGGTCACCCGCGCCGGATACGCTTCTCGCCGATGATGGACGCGGTCGAGCTTCTGCGGCGGCTGGTGGAGCTGGAGAGCCCCACCGGCGACGCAGAGCGGATGGGTCACATCGGTCAGTTCCTGGCCGCCGAGCTCGAGGCGCTCGGCGGCCGGGTTGCACTGCGCGGCCCGCACCTGACCGCGCACCTGGGGCAGGCCGACGGCCCTGCGCTCGTGCTCGTGGCGCACATGGACACGGTTTGGCCGGCGGGCACCCTGCCGGCGATGCCGTTCCGGGTCGAGGACGGCTATGCCTGGGGCCCGGGCGCTCTCGATATGAAGGCGGGCATCGTCGTCGGGCTCGAGGCCCTGCGCGCGATTGAGGGGCCGGCCCGTCCGATCACGGTGCTGATCACCGCCGACGAGGAGATCGGCAGCCCCACCGGCCGGCCCCTGGTCGAGGAGGTGGCGGCGGGCGCGCGGGCCGTGCTCGTGCTCGAGCCCCCGGTCAAGGACGGCACCATCACCACGAGCCGCTCCGGTCTCGCCCGCTACCAGCTGCACATCCGCGGCCGTGCCGCCCATGCCGGCAACGGGTCGCGGGCCGGCGTGTCGGCGATCGAGGAGCTGGCGCACCAGGTCACCGCCGTGCACAGGCTGAGCGACCCGAACGCCGGCATCCGCACGAACGTCGGCCAGGTCGGCGGCGGCACCGGCGACAACGTCGTCGCCGGGGAGGCCTGGGCGCGGATCGACGCGCGCGCCTGGACCGCGGATGAGCAGCGCTCGCTCGAGCGGGCGCTCAAGGGCCTGCGCCCCCATCTCGAGGGCGCGGTGCTCGAGGTCACGGGCGGGGTCACGCGGCCGCCGATGGTGCAGTCGCCGGCCGGGGCGGAGCTCGCGAGGAGCGCGATTGCGATCGCCGCCGACTCCGGCATCGACCTCGGCGAAAACGCCTCTCCGGGCGGGTCGGACGGCAACTTCGCGGCCGCCGTCGGCACCCCGGTGATCGACGGCCTAGGGCCCACGGGCACGGGCGCGCATGCCGTCGACGAGCGCGTGTCGCTCGAGTCGATCCGGGAGCGCACCGCCCTGCTGGCAGCATTGCTTGCACGCCTGTAGGCTTGAGAGGATTCGTCGCCGGTGCGACGAACGTGGGGCAGGTTTACTTTCGTCGTCTTCGCAAGGAGTGTGACTATGGACTGGTCGCAGGTTTCGCGCAGCCAGTGGATGGTGGCTGCCGGCACCATCTGTGCCGTCATCGGCACGTTGATCCTGGACTGGTACTCGTTCAGTGTCACCTTTCCCGGGATCGGGACCATCTCGCGCGGCTTCAACGCATGGGACGTCAATGCGATCGGGAAGCTCGCCGTGCTGGGGTCGCTCGTGATGCTCGCGGTGGCCGTGCTCATGTTCATCCCCAACCCGCCGCAGCTGCCGTTCTCGCTGCCGATGGCGATGCTGGCGGCGAGCGCGTTCACGGCCGTCATGGTCGTGCTCGAGTTCATCGACCACCACAGCGGCACGTCGATCGGCCTGTGGCTGACGCTCGTCGCGTCGATCGTGTCGGCCTACGGCGCGTTCGAGATGGGCGGCCGCATCGCGATGCCGTCCAGCAGTTCCTCCTCGTAGCTTCCGCCGGCCGGCGGCGGGCGCACTTGCCGCCCGCCGCCGGCCACGCGAGAGCTCTTACAGCGCCTTGACGGCGGCGACGAGGCCCGTCACCGAGGCCTTCGCGTCGCCGAACAGCATCGAGGTCTTCGGCTCGTAGAAGAGCTCGTTCTCGATGCCGGCGAAGCCGGTGTTCATGCTGCGCTTGAGCACGACCACGGCCGCCGCGTTGTCGACGTCGAGGATCGGCATGCCGTAGATCGGGCTGCCCGGGTTGGTGTGCGCGGCCGGGTTCACGACGTCGTTTGCCCCGATCACGAGCGCCACGTCGGTGCGCGGGAACTCGGGGTTGATGTCGTCCATCTCGTAGAGCTGGGTGTAGGGGACGTCGGCCTCGGCCAGGAGCACGTTCATGTGGCCCGGCATCCGCCCGGCCACGGGGTGGATGGCGTAGCGCACGTCCACACCCTTGCGCTCGAGCTGGTCGGCCAGCTCGCGCACGTTGTGCTGCGCCTGCGCGACGGCGAGGCCGTACCCGGGCACGATCACCACCCGGCGGGCGTACGCCAGCATCACGGCGACGTCCTCGGTGGTCGTGGCCCGCACCTGGCCGACGGCCCCGCCCGGACCGGCCTCGACCGCGCTCGAGCCGGTGCCGAACGCCCCGAAGACGACGTTTGTGATCGTGCGGTTCATGGCCTGGCCCATCATCTGCGTGAGCAGCGAGCCCGAGGCCCCGACCAGCATGCCCGCGATGATGAGCAGGTTGTTGCCGAGCACGAACCCGGTCGACGCCGTGGCCAGTCCGGTGAACGCGTTCAGGAGCGAGATCACCACCGGCATGTCGGCGCCGCCGATCGCCATCACCATCTGCACGCCGAGCACGAGCGCGATCGCCATCGTGACGGCGAGCAGCGCCTGGCTCTCGTGGCCGGTGGCGAGCACGACGCACAGAATGATCACGACCCCGAACAGGCCGGCCGTGATGATCCGCTGGCCGGGCAGCACGACCGGCGCCCCCGTGATCAGCTCCTGCAGCTTGCCGAAGGCGATCATCGAGCCGGCGAAGCTGATGGAGCCGATCACCGACGAGAACAGGATCGAGATGATGATCTTGGCGGGCACGCTGCCCGGGAGCCCGACCGTGTCGTGATAGTCGGCGAGCGCCACGAGCGCCGCGGCGCCGCCGCCGAAGCCGTTGAACAGGGCGACCATCTGCGGCATCGCGGTCATCTTCACCTTGCGCGCGCCGATCGCCCCGCCGACCCCGCCGATCACGGCTCCGAGGGCGATCCACTGGTAGCTCAGGACGCGTTCGTCGAACAACGTGGCGACGATCGCAAACGCCATCCCGATCGCGGCCAGCTGGTTACCCGAGCGCGCGGTGGCCGGCGAGGAGAGCCGCCGCAGGCCCAGGATGAAGAGGATCGCGCACAGGAGGTACGCGGCCTCGATCACGTTGGCGCGATTCACTCGGCCGGGCCTCCGCCCGCCGGGCCGTCCCCGGTGTCCTTCGGCGGCTCGGGCCGCTTGCGGAACATCTCCAGCATGCGGTCGGTGACCAGGAATCCGCCGACGACGTTCGATGCGCCGAAGGCGACGGCGATCGTGCCGACGACCGTGGTCAGCGTGCCGTGATGCGACCCGGCGACGAGGATCGCGCCGACGATGACGATCCCGTGGATGGCGTTGGTGCCGCTCATCAGCGGGGTGTGCAGCATCGTCGGCACCTTCGAGATGACCTCGACGCCGACGAATGCCGCCAGCACGAAGATGGTCAGCTCGACGAGCAGCGGCTCGTTCACGCGGCCGCCGTCTGCAGCAGCCGCGATGTGACCCGGCCGTCGTGGGTGATGACCGCGTCGGTCGTGATCTCGTCCTCGAAATCGAGCTTGAGCTCGCCGTCGGCCACGAGATGGTCGAGCACGGCGCCCAGGTTGCGCGCATACATCTGGCTCGCGTGCAGCGGCATCCCCGAGGGCAGGTTGAGCGTGCCGATGATGGTCACTCCCTCGCGCACGACGGTCTCGCCGGGCTCGGTCAGCTCGCAGTTGCCGCCGGTCTCGGCCGCCAGGTCGACGATCACCGATCCCGGCCGCATCGCGTCGACCGCCGAGGCGGGGATCAGCTTCGGCGCCGGCCGGCCGGGGACGAGCGCGGTCGTGATGACGACGTCGGAGTCGGCGATGTGGCGCTCGAGCAGCTGCTGCTGCTGGGCCTGCTGCTCGGGGGTGAGGGCGGTCGCGTAGCCGCGCTCGTCCTGCGCCCCGGCTCCCTCGAGCTCGAGCTCCACGAACGTCGCCCCCAGGCTCTGCACCTGCTCCTTGACGACCGGCCGGGTGTCGAACGCCGAGACGATGGCGCCCAGCCGGCGCGAGGTGGCGATGGCCTGCAGGCCGGCGACGCCGGCGCCGAGGACGAGCACCTTCGCCGGGGCGACCGTCCCGGCGGCCGTCATCAGCATGGGGAAGAACTTGGGCAGCGCCTCCGCGGCCAGGATCACCGACCGGTATCCCGACACCGTCGCCTGCGACGAGAGCGCATCCATCCGCTGCGCGCGGGTCACCCGCGGGATCGACTCCATCCCGAACGCGGTGATGCGCGCGTCGACGAGCGCCTGCACCAGCTCGGGGTTCCCGAGCGGCCACAGCCAGCCGATCAGCGTCGACCCGGGCCGCAGAGCCGCGACCTCGCCCACCTCGACGCGCCCGACCCGCACGACGATGTCGCCCTGGCGGTAGAGCTCGGCCGCCGAGTCGACGACCGTTGCCCCGGCGTCGCGGTAGGCGGCGTCGGGGAGCGCGGCGGCATCGCCGGCGCCGGACTCGATCAGCACCTTCAATCCGAGCGGCTCCAGCCGCGCCACCGCATCCGGTGTCAGAGCGACGCGCCGCTCGCCGGCTGCGTGCTCACGAGGGACGGCGACGTTCATGGCGGGGGGGATCGTACCCACAGGAGCGCGATCTCGCGCATGCAACCGTGGCGGAGAGAGGTGGTTTCCGCTACAATGATTAATGATGTTAACGACTTTGGACTCTGTCGAACTCGCAAACCAGCTTCGCCCGGTACTGCTGCAGCTGAACCGGCATCTGCGGCGCGAGCTCGCCCCGCTCGGCATCACGGCCGGCCAGGCCGCGCTGTTGCACGTCATCCGCACGAACCCCGGCGTCGGCGTCCGCGCCCTGGCGACCCACGAGGGCATCTCGACGCCGGCGATGTCCGGCTACATCGACCGCCTCGAGGCCGCGGGGCTGGTCGGCCGCGTCCGCTCCGAGGAGGATCGCCGCCGTGTCGGCCTCACCGTCACCGAGTCGGGGACGCGGGCGCTGCGGTCGGCCCGGTCACGGCGCACGGCCTGGCTGGCGCACCGGCTCAAGCGCCTGACCGATGCCGAGCGCGCGGCCGTCGCCGCCGCCCTCGAGCCGCTCGCCCTGCTCCTGGCCGAGGAGGACGCGTGACCGGAGCGTTGCTGCGAGCCCACACGCGCACGTTCGCGAGCCTGCGCAAGCATCGCAACTACCGGCTCTTCTTCAGCGGCCAGGTCGTGTCGGTCAGCGGCACGTGGATGCAGAACATCGCCACCGCCTGGCTCGTGCTCGAGCTCACCCACTCGCCGGTGGCGGTGGGCGTGCTGGCGGCGTTCCAGTTCCTGCCCTACACGGTGTTCGGATTGTTCGCCGGCGTCCTGGTCGACCGCCTGGACGTGCGCAAGACGATCATCGGCACCCAGGTGGCGTCGATGGTCTTCGCGTTCGCCCTCGCCGCGCTCACGCTCGCCGGCGTCGTCAACGTGTGGGAGGTGTACCTGCTGACCGGCCTGCGCGGCACGGTGCTCGTGCTCGACGCCCCGGCCCGCCAGGCGCTCACCTACCAGATGGTCGGCCGCGAGGAGCTCCCGAACGCGGTGGCGCTCAACTCGAGCCTGTTCAACGCCGCCCGCGTCGTCGGCCCCGCCGTCGGCGGGCTGGTCGTCGCCTTCGCCGGCCCGGGCGCGTGTTTTGCCATCAACGGGCTCACCTTCCTGGCGGTGCTCGCCGGGCTGCTCATGATGCGGGTCGACGAGTTCTTCCCGGTTGACGACAGCCGTCGCCCGGACAGCCTGCTCGGCGGGACGATGGATGCCCTGCGCTACGTGCGGCGAACGCCGATGGCGGCCACGGCGCTCGTCGCGGTGCTGCTTCTGAGCACGTTCTCCTTCAACTTCAACGTCCTCTTGCCGGTGCTCGCCCGAACGACGCTGCACTCCGGCCCGAACGTGCTCGGCGCGGTCACGGCCGCGTTCGGCGCCGGCGCGCTGCTGGGAGCGCTTGCGGCGGCGTCGATGGGCCGCGCCAGCCTGCGCTGGCTGCTCGCCGGCATGGTCGGCTTCGGCTTCGCCCAGCTCCTGCTCGGGCCGCAGGACTCGCTGCCCATCGCGTGCGTGCTGCTCTTCGCCACCGGGCTCTCCTTCACCCTGTGGACGTCGAGCGCCAACTCGGTGCTGCAGCTCGGCGCGCCCGATCACCTCCGCGGCCGCGTCGCCGGCCTCTACTACTTCGCGTTCAACGGCACGGGGCCGGCGGCCGGCATCCTCGCCGGGTGGCTGGCCGCGACCGGCGGAACCGAGCTCGCGTTCTTCGCCTCCGGCGCGATCGCGGCGCTGACCGCGGGCTGGGTCGCGGTCAGGCTCGTGCACGACGGCCGCATCGAGAGCCTGCCCGCCGTGCTGCGCCTCGGCGGCGCCGGAGCCCGCGGGAGGTAGCCGGTCGTCGCCGCTGGGCTGCGCCGCCGCGGCGACCACCTGATCTAGTCCATGCGGTCGACGATGCTCTGCATCTCGGCCTCGCCGAACGCGCGCATCGTCAGCGTCTTGAGGTTTCCGGCCTGGGCCAGGGTGAGGTTGAACGCGGCTGCGGTCTCGTCGTCGGGGACGTTCACGATCGCTACGAGGTCGTACGGCCCCGCCGTCCAGGCGACCGCCTCGAACGAGCCGCCCTTGCTCTCGAGCAGCTGCTTCGCGCCCTGGTAGCGCTTGACGGTGTCCTTGACGCTGGCGACGCCCTGCTCCGTCCAGTTCAGCAGGATCACGTACTTGACCATGGTGGCTCCCTCGCTGAGCTCGACCCGCCCGCACGCCGGTGGGAATCGATCGCGGACCGAGCGATTGCCGCCATCCTACGTGAGGGAGGGGTGCGACGTGGCGGCGATCCGCCCGGCGGCTTGCGCGGGCACACGAAGGGCGCTATCGCTTTTGTGTGCAGCGGGCCGAGGGAGGTTGAGGTGCACTGGTACACGGATGTGATTCGCCGCTACACGGACTTTGACGGGCGCTCGGATCGACCTGAGTTCTGGTGGTTTGGGCTCATCAACCTGATCGTGGGCCTGGTGATCTGGGCGATCGGTATCGTGGCGTTTGGGTTCCCAGGGCGAGCTTGTGGCTGTTCTGTATGGCCTGGTCACGCTGCTGCCGGCGCTGGGGGTTGAGATCCGCCGCCTGCACGATTGTCTTCTTCGCCAGTGCTGGAGCGCAGGGGCCGAACCGGTTCGGGCCCCAGCCGCCGCCACGCGTCGCAGCGTGAGTTGAACCGTCGTCGCAGGTGCGTTCTCAGGCGGCGATGCGCTCGGCCGCGGCGCGGCGGGCGACGTCGAGCGCGTCCGCTGCAGGTGAAAGGACGTCCGGCTGCACGCCCACGCCCTCCCAGTTGCCGCCCGTCACCGGGTTGACCGCGCGGGCGACCGGCAGCCGCAGCTCGATGTGCTCGGTCAGCGAGACGACCTCCGACGGATGGGCGCCGCCGCGGGTGACCTCGCCGACGATCGTCGCCCGTCCCAGCGCCTGGAGGTTGTAGGCGAGCTCCTCGCCGCCGGAGAACGTGCTCGCGCTCGTGAGGACGTAGACGGGCCGGTCGAGATACCGCGGGGCGGGCAGGTAGGCCGACGTCCAGTACTGGCGAGCGGGCCCGGCCGGCCCTTCGACGATGTCGCCCAGGTGCACATCGCCGTCCGGGAAAAGGAAGCTGCACAGGAACGCGACGCCGTCGGGGCTGCCGCCGCGGGTGGCGCGCGCGTCGATGATGAGCGCCTGTGTGTGCTCGACGAGCCGCATCGCCGCCGCGATCGCCTCGCCGGCCGACGCCGGCGGCGGGATCACGGTCAGCTCGATCAGGCCCAGGTTCTCGGCCAGCCGCTCGACGCGGCGAAGGCCGTGGTTCTCGAGCCGGAACAGCTCGGCCAGGGCGGCCACCAGCGTGGCCTCGTCCTGGCTCTCCTCGACCGACTCGTGCCACAGCAGCCGCAGGTGCTTGTCGTTGCACGCCTCGAGCAGGTCGGCCGAGATGCGCTCGCACAGGTCCGGCCCGAGCGGGAGGGCATAGCCGCCCTCGGCGAGGCCCGCGCGCAGGCGGCTCGCGGCGCCCGCGGCCCGATCGGGGAAGGGGTAGGACGCGCACAGCCGCTCGATCAGCGCCTCGATGAGCGCGGAGTGGTCAGGTGGGGTGGTCATGGTTCCTCCAGTGGGAGCGGGAAGCCGAAGGTGAGGACGCGCACGGGGGACGTCTCGGCGGGCGGGTTGTCGGCGTCCGCGCGCCGCAGCGGGGCGAGCAGGGCCTCGATGCCGTCGCGCAGCGCCTCGAGCTCGGCCGCGGTCAGCCGCAGCGCCCGCGACTGGAAGAACGCGGCGGCGTCCCACTCGGGCGACCGCAACGGCGCGGACAGATACCGGTCGAGCGCGTGCGCTTCGCGGCTGAGCAGCTCGGCGAGCAGGGTGCGGCTGCCGGCGGGGTCGCCGTCCTGCGGGACGACCATCCGCCGCTCCCGGTAGCGCCACCAGCGCTCGCGGCCGCCGCGCGGTTCGGCATCCTCCACGTAGCCGTGCCGGTGCAGCTGACGGAGGTGGTAGCTCGTGGCGCCGGTCGACTCGCCGACGCGCTGCGCCAGCAGCGTCGCCGTTGCCGGGCCGCCGAAGCGCAGCTCATCGAGCAGCCGCAGCCGCAGCGGATGCGCCAGCGCGCGCACGGCCCGCACGTTGTCGGTGTCGCCGGCCTGCGAGGGGGTGGACATGTTTTGCAAAGATACCTTTGCAAACATCTCTTTGTCAAGTCGCGCTCAGAAGGCGAGGACGTTGGGCCCGTCGCGCTCGCGCTCGGCCTCGTAGCGGGCGATCTCGTCCTCGCGCCGCTCCGTCATCGCGATGTCGTCCCAGCCGTTCAGCAGCCGCTCGCGCACGCCCGGGTCGATCTCGAAGCCGACGACCCGGCCCGACGGCAGCGTCACGGTCTGGGCCTCCAGGTCGATGGTCGCCGCGGCCGGGGCGGAGTCGAGCAGCTCGCGCACGGCGTCCGGAGGCAGGACGACGGTCAGCAGGCCGTTCTTCGAGCAGTTGATCGCGAAGATGTCGCCGAAGCTCTCGGCGATGATCGCCTGGTAGCCGAAATCCTGCAGCGCCCACGCCGCGTGCTCGCGCGACGAGCCGCAGCCGAAGTTGCGCCCGGTGACCAGGATCGGCGCGCCGTGGAACTCCGGCCAGAGCAGCGGGAAGTCGGCCTGGCTCATCCAGTCGTAGAAGAGGAACTCGCCGAAGCCGCTGCGCTCGATCCGCTTCAGGAACTGCTTGGGCACGATCTGGTCGGTGTCGACCGACACCCGGTCGAGCGGTGCCACGGTGCCGGAGACGACGCGGACCGGCTGCATCAGCGACCAACCATCTCCCGCACGTCCGTCAGCCGGCCGGTCACAGCCGCGGCGGCGGCCATCGCCGGGCTCATCAGGTGCGTGCGCCCGCCACGGCCCTGGCGGCCCTCGAAATTGCGGTTCGACGTCGATGCGCAGCGCTCGCCGGGGGCGAGGATGTCGGGATTCATGCCGAGGCACATCGAGCAGCCGGCGCCGCGCCACTCGAAGCCCGCGTCGCGGAAGATTTGGTCGATACCCTCACTCTCAGCCTGAGCCTTAACCTGGAAAGATCCGGGCACGACCATCGCCCGCACGGATGCGGCGACGCGGCGCCCGTCCACGACCGCTGCCGCGGCCCGCAGATCCTCGATGCGCGAGTTCGTGCACGACCCCAAAAAGACGCGGTCGACGGCGATTTCGCGCAGCGGGGTGCCCGGACGCAGATCCATGTAGCGCAGCGCGCGCTCGTCCGACTCGTCGGCCGGCTCGGGCACGACGCCGGTGATCGGCGCCACCTGCGAGGGGTTGGTGCCCCACGAGACCTGCGGCGCGACGGCGGCGAGATCCACCGTGATGGTGCTGTCGTACGTCGCGCCGTCGTCGGTGACGTATCCGCGCCAGCGCTCGACGGCGGCGGCGAAGTCGGCCGGGACGCCCGGGCGGCCCTCCAGGTGGGCGAACGTGACGTCGTCGGGCGCGATCATGCCCGCGCGGGCGCCGGCCTCGATCGACATGTTGGCGATCGTCAGGCGGCCCTCCATCGACAGGGCGCGGATGGCCGCCCCGGTGTACTCGACCACGTGGCCGGCGGCGCCGTCGGTGCCGATCTGGGCGATCGTGCCCAGGATCATGTCCTTCGCGCTGCAGCCCGGGCCGAGCTCGCCCGCGTAGTCGATGCGCATCGTCTGTGGCCGCCGCTGCGGCAGGGTCTGGGTGGCCAGCACGTGCTCGACCTCGCTCGTGCCGATCCCGAACGCGAGCGCGCCGAAGGCGCCGTGCGTGGACGTGTGCGAGTCGCCGCACACGATCGTCATGCCCGGCTGTGTCAGCCCAAGCTCCGGCCCGATCACATGGACGATGCCGTTGCGGCGGTGGCCGAGCGGATACAGGCGCACGCCGAACTCCTCGCAGTTGCGCGTGAGGGCGGCGAGCTGGGCCTGGGACAGCTCGTCCGGCTCGCCGGGCCCGGTCGCCACGTTGTGGTCGGCGGTCGCGACGGTGCGGTCCGGCCGGCGCACCCGCCGGCCGGCGACCCGCAGCCCCTCGAACGCCTGCGGGCTCGTCACCTCGTGCACCAGGTGCAGGTCGACGAAGAGCAGGTCGGCGCCGATCAGGTGGTCGTCCCAGACCTTCTCGAACAGGGTGCGCGGCGTCGCCTCCACAGTGCCGAAAAGTGTACCGAGGGGCCCGCGCGACTGGCCCCAGGGCGGCCCTGTGCCGTACACTCGGCGCGTGATCTGCGCCGCCTGCGGAACGGAAAATGCTGCCAGCAAGCGCTTCTGTCGCGGCTGTGGTGCATCGCTCGCTGCGGTCTGTGCGGCCTGCGGCGGCACCGTCGCCTCCGACGACCGCTTCTGCGGCGAGTGCGGCACCCCCCTCGCCGCTGCCTCGGCCGCCGGCCCGGCGGTCGCCGCCCCGCCCGTGCCGGTCGCTCTTGACGCGGCCACCGAGCGGCGCCTGGTCACGGTGCTCTTCGCCGACGTCGTCGGGTTCACGACCCTGTCCGAAGCGCGCGACTCCGAGCAGGTGCGGGCGCTGCTCTCGCGCTACTTCGACGTGTGCCGTCGCCTGATCGAGCTCTACGGGGGCGTGGTCGAGAAGTTCATCGGCGACGCCGTCATGGCCGTGTGGGGAGCGCACAGCGCCACCGAGGACGACGCTGAGCGGGCGGTACGGGCGGCGCTCGACCTGGTCGCCGCCGTCAGCGCACTCGGCGACGAGATCGGCGTCCCCGATCTGCGCGTCCGAGGGGGCGTGCTGACCGGCGAGGCCACCGTCACCGTGGGCGCGGTGGGCGAGGGCATGGTGGCGGGCGACCTGGTCAACACCGCCGCGCGCGTCCAGGCGCTGGCCGAGCCCGGGCGCGTGCTCGTGGGCGATTCGACCCGGCGGGCGACCGAGCCGACGGTGGTCTTCGAGGACGCGGGCGAGCACGAGCTGAAAGGCAAGATCGGGCTTCACCGGCTGTGGCGCGCCGTGCGGGTCGTCTCCGGCGCGCGCGGATCGCTGAAGTCGGAGGGCCTGGAGGCGCCGTTCGTGGGCCGCGAGCGCGAGCTGCGCCAGATCAAGGACCTGTTCCATGCCTGCGCCGACGAGCGCCGCGCCCATCTGGTGTCGGTGACGGGCATCGCCGGGATCGGCAAGTCGCGGCTGGTGTGGGAGTTCTACAAGTACTTCGACGGCCTCGCCCAGGTGATCTACTGGCACCGCGGCCGCTGTCCCTCCTACGGCGAGGGCGTCACCTACTGGGCGCTGGCCGACATGGTGCGGATGCGCTGCCGGATCAGCGAGGACGAGCCGTCCGAGGCGGTGCTCGCGAAGCTCGCCGAGGTGCTCGACACACATTTCCACGATGCCGACGAGCGTGCATTCGTCGAGCCGAGGGTCGCCCACCTGCTGGGGATCGAGGGCGGTGCGCGGTTCGAGCGCGAGGATCTGTTCTCGGCCTGGCGGCTGTTCTTCGAGCGGCTGGCAGACGTCTATCCGACGGTGCTGGCGTTCGAGGACATGCAGTGGGCGGATGCGTCGCTGCTCGACTTCATCGAGCATCTGCTCGAGTGGTCGCGCAACTCGCCGCTGTACGTGATCACCGCCGCCCGGCCGGAGCTCGTCGAGCGCCGGCCGACATGGGGGGCGGGCAAGCGCAACTTCACCTCTCTCTACCTGGAGCCGTTGCCGGAGGGGGCGATGCGCGCCCTCCTCGACGGCCTCGTCGCGGGGCTCCCTGAGGGCCTCGCCGAGCAGATCCTGGCCCGGTCCGAGGGCGTGCCGCTGTACGCCGTCGAGACCGTGCGGATGCTGCTCGACCGCGGCCACCTCGTCCAGCAGGGCAGCGTGTACCGGGCCACGGGGCCGGTGGAGACGCTCGAGGTGCCGGAGACGCTGCACGCGCTGATCGCCGCACGCCTGGACGGCCTGTCGGCCGATGAGCGCCGCGTGGTCCAGAACGGCGCCGTGCTCGGCAAGACGTTCACGAAGCAGGCGCTCGCCGCGGTCGCCGCCGACGACGAGTCGGCGTACGACCCGGTGCTGACCGCCCTCGTGCGCAAGGAGGTGCTCTCGATCCAGGCCGACCCACGCTCGCCCGAGCACGGCCAGTACGGGTTCCTGCAGGATCTGATGCGCCGGGTCGCCTATGAGACTCTCTCAAAGCGGGAGCGCCGCCTCCGCCACCTGGCCGCGGCCGCGCATCTGGAGGCGACCGGGGCCGACGACGACGAGCTGGTCGAGGTGCTCGCGGCGCACTATCTGGACGCGTTCGAGGCTGCCCCCGACGAGGAGGACGCCGACCGCGTCCGTGGCCGGGCGCGCGATCTCTTCGTGCGCGCCGCCGAGCGCGCCGAGTCGCTGGGAGCGCCCGGCGAGGCCCAGCGCTACTTCGCCCAGGCGGCTGACCTCGCGGACGACGGCTCGAGCCGGGCCGGGCTGCTCGACCGCGCGGGCCAGATGGCGACGCGCGCCGGCCTGTCCGAGGAGGCCCAGGCACGGTTCGAGGAGGCGATCGCCCTCTACGATGGAGCCGGCGACACGCACGCCGCCGCCCGTGTCACCAGCCGGCTGGCGTACGTGGACGAGCGCGCCGGCCGCCACGAGATCGCGATCACGCGCATGCAGGACGCGCTCGCCGTGATCGGTGACGACGAGCCCGACGCGGACGTCGCGCTTCTGACGGTGCGCCTCGGCAACGCGCTCCTGTTCGTCGGGCGGATCCCGGAGGCGCAGGAGCTGATCGAACGCGCCCTCGAGATGGGCGAGGCGCTCGGGGCCCCCGAGATCCTGATCCGGGGCTGGAGCGCGAAGGCGATCCTGGTTGGGCCCCGCCGCCGCCGTGAGGCCGAGATGCTGCTGCGGGCGGCCGCGGCGCTCGCGCTCGAACAGGGCTCCTCAGACCGGGCCGCAACGGCGCTCGGAAATCTGTCCGACCTCGCGTTCGGACACGACCGCTACCAGGATGCCCTCGGCTACCTCGAGCAGTCGCTCGAGCTCGCCCGCCGCGCCGGCGATCGTCCCAACATCTGGTTTGCGACCAGCGAGTCGACCTATGCCCTCTACCACCTGGGGCGGTGGGATGAGGCCATGGCGGCGTTCGCGGAGCTGCCCGCGGAACAGCTCCCGAGCGGGCACGTGCTCATCAGCCCGCTGACATCGGTGCTCCCGATCCACCTGCACCGCGGCGAGCTCGAGGAGGGCCGGGCGCTGCGCGACATCTACGCCCGCCTGGAGGACTCCGTCGACGTGCAGGAGCGATCGTGCTTCGCGGCCGGCTGCGGCATCCTGGCGGTTGCCGAGGGCCGGTACGACGAGGCGCTGCGGTGGGCCGAGAAGGCCGTGGCGACAGAGGGGCTCATGGGGGCGTGGCCGCAGAATGTGAAGCTGGGCCTGTTGGCGGCCGTCGAGGCCGGGATCGTCCTCGGCCGGCAGGACAGGGTGGAGGAGCTGCTGCGGCTGATCGAGGGGCAGCTCGCCGGGATGCGCACGCCGCTCATGGCCGCACACGCGCACCGCTTCCGAGGGCGGATGGCGGCAGATGCCGACGTCGCCGAGGCCGAGTTCGCCGCCGCCGAGCGACTGCTGGCCGACCTCGGCATCCCGTTCTGGCTCGCGGTCACTCAGACCGAGCATGCCGAGTCGCTGCTTCGAACCGGCGGCCCCGGCGACGCCGGCCCGTTCATCGCGGACGCGCGCGCGACCTTCGAGCGCCTGCGCGCGGCTCCGTGGCTGGAGCGAGCCGATGCCGTGGCCGCGCCGGCGCTCCAGGCCGACGCCGCTTCTTGACTGGCCGGGCGCCGCCGGGGATGCTCCCGGTGTGAGCCCGACCTGCCCGAGTTGCGGCGAGGTCCTGCCCGAACGGGCCCGGTTCTGCCCTGCGTGCGCGGCACCCGTCTCGGCCGGCGGCACCGCGGCCCCGGAGCGCCGGGTCGTGTCGGTGTTCTTCTCCGACGTCGCCGGGTCGACGGAGCTCGGCGAGCGGCTCGACCCCGAGGTGGTGCGCGGCGTGATGAACCGCTACTTCTCGGCGGTGTCGGCGGCGCTCGAACGGCACGGAGGCCATCTGGAGAAGTTCATCGGCGACGCCGTGGTGGCGCTCTTCGGCGTGCCGGCGGCCCACGAGGACGACGCATTGCGCTGCGTCCGCGCGGCCGTGGAGGCTCGCGAGGCCGTCCGCGCGCTCGGTGATGAGCTCGAATCGACCCTCGGTGTGCGGCTCGACGTGCGCATCGGCATCGCCACGGGCGAGGTGGTCGTCGGCGGCTCCCCGGCCGGTCGGACGATCGCGACCGGCGACACGATGAACACCGCGGCCCGCCTGCAGCAGGCGGCGCCCGTTGGGGAGATCCTGATCGGCTCGGCGACCCATCGGCTCGTTCACGGGGCCGTCATCGCCGAGCACATGGAGCCGCTCGACCTGCGCGGGAAGGCAGATCCCGTCGCCGCATTTCGCATGGTCGCGCTGGACGACGACCACGCCCGCCGGATGCGGCCTGCGGCCGCATCGCTGGTCGGCCGCGTGCGGGAGCGGCGGATGCTCCAGGACGCCTTCGACCGGGCGGCCGAGGAGCGCTCCTGCCAGCTCGTGACAGTGCTCGGCACGGCCGGTGTCGGCAAGTCGCGCCTGGTGGCGGAGTTCCTCGCCGGGCTCGAGGAGGCCACGATCTGCGCGGGCCGCTGCCTCTCCTATGGCGAGGGCGTGACCTACTGGGCGCTGGCCGAGGCGGTGAAGTCGCTCGCCGGCGTCGACGAGGGCGACTCCCCCGATGACGTCCGCGCACGGCTTGCGGCGCTGGTCGAGCCCGACACCGCCCGCGAGGTGTGCGACGGCGTCGGCTCGCTGATCGGCCTCGCGGGTGCGAGCGCCCGCGTCGAGGACGCCCGGCTCGCGCTGCGGCGCCTGTGCGAGGCGGTGGCCGCCCGTCGGCCGCTCGTCGTCGCCTTCGACGACATCCACTGGGCGGAGCCGCCCCTGCTGGACCTGATTGACGATCTGGCGGAGTGGCTCACGGACGTGCCGGTGCTGCTGCTGTGCATGGCCCGTCCCGAGCTCCTGGACGAGCGGCCGGGATGGGCAGGTGGGAAGCTGAACGCGACCACGCTGCTCCTGGAGCCGCTCTCCGAGGCGGACGGCGGGACGCTCGTGCGTGAGCTGCTCGGCGGCGATCTCCCCGAGACCGTCGCCGGCCGCGTCCTTCAGGCGGCCGAGGGCAACCCGCTGTTCGTCGAGGAGCTCGTCGGGATGCTGGTCGACGACGGGTACCTGCGGCGGGTCGACGACCGGGTCGAGGTGGCCGGCGCGATCGAGCGGGTCGAGCTGCCGCCGACGATTCAGGCGCTGCTCACCGCGCGGCTCGACCGGCTGTCGGATGCCGAGCGAGGCGTGGTCGAACGGGCGTCGATCGAGGGACAGGTGTTCCACCTGGGTGCGCTCACGGCGCTCGGCACCCCGCCGGACGTCGTCATGCCGACCGTGCGGACGCTGGCGCGCAAGCAGCTGTTTCGCTCTGACCAGACGGCCCTACCCCGCCAGCACGCCTATCGGTTCCGGCACATCCTGATCCGCGAGGCCGCGTACGAGCGCGTCGCCAAGGAGGTGCGCTCGCGGTGGCACGAGGCCTTCGCCGACTGGCTGGAGGCGCTCGCGGGCGACCGCGTGAGCGAGTACGAGGAGCTGCTCGGGCACCATCTCGCCGCGGCGGTGGGCTACCGGCTGGAGATCGGGGACAGCAGCGCCGAGACCGTCGCCCTGGCCGCCAGGTCGGCGACGCTCTTCCGCCGCGTTGCCGACCGCGTCGCCGCCCAAGGGGATTTCATGGCCGCCGCCGGCGTGCTCCGCCGGGTCGCGGCACTCGTGCCTGCGAACGATCCGGCCAGGGCGATCGCGCTTGCCGACTGCGCAGGCTGGCTGCTCACCGCCGGCCACATGGAGGCCGCCGCGATGGCCTCTGCGGCCGCCGGTGCGGCCGCAGAGGCGAGCGGAGACCGGCCGGCACAGCTCGTCTGCGAGTCGATCGGGCGGATGATCGCGATCTCCGCGAGCGCCGACGTCAGCGTGGGAGAGGAGCAGTCGGCGCTCGACCGCGCCCGTGCGGGGGCGGAGGAGACCGAAGGGGCCGGACGCCTCGCCGAGGCGGCCCGGCTCTGGTACGTCACGTCGATGTGGGAGGGGCTCTGGATGCTTCGCTGCGCCAATGCCCGGGAGGCGGCCGAGCGGACGCGTCACCTGGGCCAGCGGGCGCAATCGCCCTGGCTGGAGGTGTTCGGGGCGGCGATGGGAGGTGTCAACTCCCTCATGCGGGGGCGGGGCCGGATCCCCGACCTGCTGCGGGCCGGCGAGGAGACGGTGTCCAGGTTCGGACGGGCGATCCGCGCCGACTACCTGGCCGAGTCCGCCGCGCTGCTTGCCCAGCAGGGCGAGCTCGACGCTGCGCTTGCGGCCGTGGCGGACATGGTCGTGATCGCGCAGGAGCTGGGATACAAGGCGTACTTCGCGGGGTGGATCAAAGGGGTTGTCCTGCTCGACGCCGGCCGCGCGGTCGAGGCGATCGAGCCGCTCGGGCTCGCGGCTGCGACTGCCCGGAGCGGCAGACGTCGGCTCGGCTTCCTCCATCATCGGGCTGCTCGCGCGCGCCCTCGCGCTGGCGGGCCACACGGACGAGGCGGCGCGCCGAAGCGCGGAGGCGCGGGCGCTTGCGGCCCCCTCCGACCGCTGGTCGGTGCTCCTGTGGCGCGGTGCCGAGGCACGCATCTGCGCCGCGCAGGGCCGGGCTGACGAAGCTCGGGCGCTCGCGGACCAGATCGTCGCCGTGGTGGCGGACATCGACTACCCCGGCATCGAGTTCCACGCGCGTCTCGATGCGGCCGAAGGCTACCGCGCCGCCGGCCGCCTGGAGGACGCCGAGGCGCTCCTCGAGCGCGCGCTCCGAGACAGCGAAGAGCGCGGCGCGCACGGGTTCGCACGCCAGGCCCGCGAGGCGCTCGCCGGGCTCAGGGACGCCGTTGCGGCACTGAGCCGGAACGCCTCGGCCCACAGCCTGACCGGCACCACCTTCGCGACCTTCATCGCGACCAGCATCGGCAGCGGGAAGACGATCTCGGCCTTGCCCTTCTCGAGGCCGCGCACGATCCGGCGGGCGGCGTCGTCGGCCTCGAGCATGAACGGCATCGGGAACGTGTTCTTCGCGGTCAGGTCGGTGCGCACGAACCCCGGGCAGACCGTGTGCACCGAGATGCCCGAGCGGGCGCAGGTCGATCCGCAGCGACTCCAGCATGTTGATCTCGGCCGCCTTCGTGGCGCCGTAGGCCTCCGACCGGGGCAGCCCGCGGTAGCCGGCCACGCTGGCCATGCCCGCGATCGCGCCGCTGCGGCGCCGGCGCATGTCGGCGAGCACGGCCTCGATCCCGTGCACCATGCCCGAGCACGTTCGTGTCGAAGTGGCGCCGGATCACGTCGCGTGTCCCACGTCTCGACCGAGAACTGGCCCCAGTAGGCGGCGTTCAGGACGGCGAGGTCGATCGGCGCCGAACCGCTCCCGCACCGTCTCGGCGGCCGCCAGCATGCGCAGCGCGGTCGGTGACGTCGGCGGGCACGGGCAGCACCTCGCCGGGGTGCTGTGCGCGGCCAGCTCCTCGAGCTTCGTCGGCGCGGCGGGCGCTGGCCGCGACCCGGCAGCCCCGCGGCCGGCCAGCTCGCGCACGAGCGCCGCGCCGATCCCGCTCGAGGCGCCGGTCACCCAGCACGCGTCGCGGCCGTCGCGCAGCCTCACGGCCGGGCCAGGCGCAGCTGGGCATCGCCGATCGCGCCCGTCGCGAATCCGGCCTCGCAGTAGGCCAGGTAGAACTCCCACATGCGCACGAAGGTGTGGTCGAAGCCGAGCGCGTGCACGCGCTCGCGCTGCTCGATGAACCGCTTGCGCCAGTGCCGCAGCGTGGTCGCGTAGTGGTGGCCGATCTCGGCGGCGTGGGTGACGCCGAGCGTCGAGGCGTCGCGCAGCGACCGGTCGATCGCCTCGCGCGACGGGATCAGCCCGCCCGGGAAGATGTACTTGTGGATCCAGCCGTAGGCGTGCGCGTGACGCCAGGTAGCGGCGGTGCGGCATCGTGATCGTCTGCAGGCCCATCGCGCCGCCCGGCCTCAGCAGCCGGTCGCAGGTCGCGAAGAACACGGGCCAGTACTCCTCGCCGACCGCCTCGAGCATCTCGATCGAGACGATCTTCGAGTAGCGGCCCTCGATCTCGCGGTAGTCGCGCAGGATCGACCTCGACGCGGTCGGAGAGGCCGGCCGCGGCCACGCGCTCGCGCGCGAGCGCTGCCTGCTCGGCCGAGATGGTCGCGGTCGTCACCCGGCAGCCGCGGGTGCGAGGCGGCGTGCATCGCGATCCCGCCCCAGCCGGTGCCGATCTCGAGCAGATGGTCGGACGGGCCGCAGGTCGACCATGCGGCAGAGCGTCTCGTACTTGCGCGTCTGGGCCGCCTCGAGCGTGTCGCCCGGCTCGAACACGGCGCCGGAGTAGGTCATCGTGGGGTCGAGGAACGAGCGCGAACAGGTCGTTCGAGAGGTCGTAGTGGCGCGAGATGTTGCGCGCCGCGCCCGGTGGGCGTGTTGCGCTGCTCGGCCGGGATGCGCGGCTCGTACAGGCCGCGCAGGCGCTGGAGCGGCTGCGGCAGCAGCCGGTCGACGCCGGCCGGCGAACGCCGCCGAGCGCCTCGGCCAGGTCGTCGGCCGCCCAGTCGCCCGCCATGTACGCCTCGCCGAAGCCGATCTTGCCGGCCGCGGCGAGCCGGTGGAAGAAGGCGTCGCGCGCGATCGTCATCACGGGGCCGCCGGCGGTCGCCGCGGCCGGTCACCGTGCCGTCGGGCAGGACGACCCGCAGCGGCAGCCGGCGCACGGTGCGCAGGAAGAGGGCCCGGGCGATCGTCGCCGCGCGCGGCGACCGCGGGGCGCGTGCGGCGTGCGCCAGATCGGGTGGTCGGACCCGGCCTGGTGCGAGACGACCGTCATCCGACGTGCTCCTGGGGCGCGTGGGGCGGGCGGGGCACGCGGGCGACGCCGCGCAGCGCGAGCTTGATCCCCTGCAGGTGGATCAGCGACGTCACCCGCGCGGTCATCAGCGGATGGCGCACGCAGCATCCGCGCGACCGGCAGCGTTCGTGAGCGGCCGCCGGCGCCCGGTCAGCGACGCCGCGAACACCCGCTGCCCGCCCTGGTGCAGCGCCATCTGCACCGACAGCCGCTCGCCCGGCGCGGCGAGCGTCATCCGGTAGCGGCCGTCGACGGTCAGAAACGGCGAGACGTAGAACTCCTTGCCCGTCTCGCACCGGCCGCTGCTCGCCGGGCTGCGAGCAGGTAGCAGTGCCGCTGCCCGTAGGTGTTGTGCACCTCGGCGACGACGCACCGAAGGCCGCCGTCCGCGGCCGTGGCAGTAGTACACCGAGAGCGGGTTGAAGACGTAGCCGAGCACGCGCGCGTTGGTCAGGAGCGACACCCGGCCGCCCTCGAGGTCGACGCCCGTGCGCCGCCAGGTAGGCGAGCAGGTTCTGCTTGATCGTGCGGCCGGGGTCGCCGAGGTGGTCGCGGGAGCGGATCGTGGTGAGGCCGCGGCGGTCGTGCCCGAACGCCCACAGGCGCCGGTCGAGCTCGGCAGCTCGTCCAGGTCGACGAGCCACATGTAGACGCGAGTAGCGGAAGACGTTGCGTATGCTCGGTGCGCCGGTCGTGCACCACGTGGCCCTCGTACAGCGCCGACCTCACCAGGCGCACCCCAGCGCGAGCGCGGCGCGCAGGCCCGAGACGCAGCCGTCCTCGTGGAACCCCCAGCCGTGGTAGGCGCCGCAGTAGTACGTGTTGCGGTCACCCTGGAGCCGCGGCAGGAGCGCCTGCGCCGCCAGGACTCGCGTGCGTGTAGATCGGGATGCTCGTAGGTCATCCGGCGCAGCTCGTGCCCGGCCGCCGATGCGGTCGTCCCGTTGAGGGTGACGCAGTAGTCGACGGGCTCGTGCAGCGCCTGCAGGCGGTTCAGGTGGTAGGTCACGTGCACGCCGGGCTGGCTCGTGGAGCAGGCGTCGAGCAGGTAGTTCCACGAGGCGCGGGCGCCGGCGGCGCGTGGCAGGAGCGACGCGTCGGTGTGCAGCACGGTCTGGTTGCTCGAGTAGGCGAACCCGCCGAGCGCCGCCCGCTCGTCCGGCCGACGGGTCGACCAGCATCGCGCAGCGCCTGGTCGGGGTGGGCGGCGATCACGACGCGGTCGAAGCGGTGGTCGCCGTTGACCGTGACGCCGCCCTCGTCGCGCTCGATCGAGACGACCGGCGTGTGGCGTGTGGACGCGGTCGGCGAGGCGCTCGGCGATGCGCGCGACGTACTCGCGGCTGCCGCCCGTCACCGTGCGCCACTGCGGCGAGTTCTTGACCGTCAGCATGCCGTGGTTGGCGAAGAACCGGATCAGGTAGCGGGCCGGGAAGTCGCGGATCGTGGTCGGGGACGACGACCACACCGCGGCCGTCAGCGGCAGCATGAAGTGATCGGTGAAGTAGCGCGAGTACCCGCCCTGGCAGCAGGAACTCGTCCAGCGTGAGCGCGTCGGCGGCGGGGTCGCGCAGCACGGCGCGGGCGTGGCGGTGAAAACGCTTGACCTCGACCAGCATGCGCAGGTAGCTGGGCCGTCCGAGCACACCCGGCCGTGGCAGGACGCCGTGCATGCCGCGCGCTCCCGCGTACTCGAGGCCGCAGCCCTCGCAGCGCACGCCGAAGGACATGTCGCTTGCCTGCGTGCCGATGCCGAGCTCGGCGAAGAGCCGCAGCAGGGTGGGGTAGGTGCGCTGGTTGTGCACGATGAAGCCGGTGTCGAGGGCGACCTCGCGACCGTCGGCAGCACGCACCGCCACCGTGTTGGCGTGGCCGCCGAGACGCTCATCGCGCTCGAACAGGGTCACGTCGTGGGTACGGGCGAGGATGTGGGCGGCGGTGAGCCCGGCCACGCCGCTGCCGACGACGGCAACACGCAGCGCGCTCACAGCGGCACCCGCAGGGCGCGGTCGGGCGGCAGCGCGAACGCCGCCGCGATGCCCTCGTCCATCGGCTCGAATCCGAGCGCGCCGAGCACGAACCGGCGCGTGAGCGACTGCCACAACGGCAGCCGCTGGAGCATCGTGTGCCCGGCGTGGGCGAGCTCGAACCGGGCCAGGCGCGCCGCGGTCTCGCGGGCGCGACGGCCGAACTCGAGCGACCGGGCCGGGTCTGTCACCCGGTCCTGGGTGCCGTGGACGAGCATGACGGTGCGGCCGGCGAGCTGCTGCACCGGCTCATCGGGTGGGCACCACGCCGCCAGGGCCGCCACGGCGGTCACTCGCTCGTGTCCGGCCGCCCGCAGCGCCGCCCGCGCGCCCATCGAATGGCCGACCAGGCACACGGGCGCGTCGAAGCGCTGCGAGAGCTCGGCGATCGCCCACTCGACGTCGCGCACGGGGTCGCCGTCGTTGTAGCCCTTGACCCGGTAGCGCAGCTGGGCGACGGCGAGGCCGCCGCGGCGCCCGCTGCGGACGAGATCGGCCAGGAAGGGGAACATGCGCAGCGCGGGCGAGCGCAGGTTCGAGTCCGGGGCGGTGCTGCGCGACTTGCCGCCGTGGGCGATCAGCACGACGCCGCGCGCCTCGCCAGGCGGGGCGACGGTGACGAGTGACGGTCTGAGGTCCGGCAAGGCAGCGGCGATGCTACCGCTCGGCGTGGAATGCATGTGAGGCATTCGTTCCGGGCGGCCGATCGGATCGCCGCCGACCCGGCATCGCCCGGACGGGGGATGGCGCGGCCGCCGCGGCGGGGGTACGATCTCCTTCCCGAATCGGGAGGGCAGCATCGTGTTCAGGAAGGGCATTCTGGCGGGAGCGGTTGTCGGCGTGGCGCTCTGATGCTGATCTGGCGCCGGTCGCAGACTCAGGGAGACGCCGGTCGTGCGGCGGTGCCGGCCGAGCCGGTCGCAACGCCGGCGTCCGTCGTGCCAGAGCCCGCGCAGCCCGCGCCCGAAGCTGCCGCCGAGCCCGCGCCTGAGCCCGAGGCGGTGGCAGAACCCGAGCCAGAGCCGGAGCCGGAGCCGCAGGCGGCCGAGACCTCGTGGCCGATACCCGTCCCGGCGGAGCGCAGCACCGAGGAGCGCGCACGCCGCCCGGCGCCGCTCACCCACGCCGGCCGCCACCGCGACCTGACGACAGCCGGCTGGCTCAAGGACCGCCGCGCGCCCACGTTCTCGGGCAGTCCCGCCGTGCAGCCACACGCTCGCGCGTCGTGGCCGGGTGTAAGCGGGGCCGGCAGGCTGCACCCGTCGCCGCTTCGCACGGCGCCCGTGCGGGCGCGCCCGCAGGCGTTCAGTCCGCGACTGCAGGGATGATCAGCACCGGCCGGCGGCTGTGATTCGCCACGCCGTGGGAGACGCTTCCGAGCACGAGTGAGCGCACGCCGGTGATGCCGCGCGAGCCCAGCACGACGATGGCGGCGTCGCGGTCGTGCCGCCTCGGCCAGGATCGTGCGCCACACGGCGCCGGCGCCCTCGACCGCGGCGGGGCTCGCCTGCACCCCGGCCGCGCGCAGGAGCTCGCAGCCGTCCTCGGCCATCGCCGCCGCCCGCGTCCTGGCCGCGTCGTCAGACCACCTCGGCGTCCGCCGCGGGCATCATGTCGGGGTAGGGGAAATCACCGCCGGACGGCATCTGCAGGATCGACTCGAAGATGCACATCACGACGGCCTCGTGGCCGCTCAAGAGCGCCGCTCCCCGCGCGATGGCCTCCCTGGCGTCCCGGGAGCCGTCGAAGCAGTAGAGCGCGAGCGGCGCTTCGGCGGATGTCATGCAGCGGCCGTCGTCAGGTGCCGGCCTTCGCCTTGTCGGACTGGCCGATCCAGGGCATCATCGCCCGCAGCTCGGCGCCGACCTGCTCGATCTGGTGCTCCGCCGCGCGGCGGCGCAGAGCCTGGAACTGAGGTCGGCCGGCCGCCTCCTCGGCGATGATGTCGCGGGCAAAGCGGCCCTCCTGGATATCGCGCAGCAGGGCGCGCATCGTCTCGCGGACGTGCTCGTCGATCACGACCGGGCCGCGGGTGAGGTCGCCGTACTCGGCCGTGTCCGAGATCGAGTAGCGCATCCCGGCGAGGCCGCCCTCCCAGATCAGGTCGACGATCAGCTTGAGCTCGTGCAGGCACTCGAAGTAGGCGATCTCGGGCTGGTAGCCGGCCTCGACGAGCGTCTCGAACCCGGTCTGAATCAGGCGCGTGACGCCGCCGCAGAGCACGGCCTGCTCGCCGAACAGGTCGGTCTCGGTCTCCTCGGCGAAGGTCGTCTCGATCAGGCCGCCGCGGGCGCAGCCGATGCCGTGGCCGTAGGCGAGCGCGAGCGCATGCGCCTGGCCGCTCGCGTCCTGGTGCACGGCGATCAGGCCGGGGACGCCGATGCCCTGGGTGTACTGGCGGCGGACGAGGTGGCCCGGGCCCTTGGGCGCGATCATCGCGACGTCGATGTCGGCCGCCGGGGCGATCTGGCCGAAGTGGATCGTGAAGCCGTGCGCGAACATCAGCATCGCGCCCGGGCGCAGGTTGGGGGCGATCTCGTGAGCGATAGAGCGCGGCCTGGATGTGGTCGGGCACGAGCACCATGACGATGTCGGCCTGGGCGGTGGCCTCGGCGACGGTCGCGACGGGCAGGCCGTCGGCGGTGGCGGCCTTCCAGGCCCGCGAGTCGGGCCGGGCGCCGACGACGACGGTGTTGCCGCTCTCGTGGTTGTTCAGCGCGTGGGCGTGGCCCTGGCTGCCGTATCCGATCACCGCGATGGTCTTGCCGCCGAGCGCGGCGGTATCGCAGTCGGACTCGTAGTAGATCGTCGTGCTCATGCAACCACCCTTATCCGTCGTCGTTGACCTAGCTCGCCGTCGCGGTCGAGCGCGATCCGGCCTGTTCGCACCAGCTCGCGGATGCCGTAGGGCCGCAGGAGCTCCTCCAGCGCGTGAAGCCTATCCGGCGGGCCGACGCAGGCGAAGCTGACGGCCTCCGGGCCCACGTCCACCACCCGCGACTCGAACACCTCCGCGAGGCTGATGATCTCGGGCCGCCGCTCCGGCGACGAGGTGACCTTGATCATCAGGAGCTCGAGCTCGACCGCGGTCTCGCCGAGCTCCGACACCTTGAGCACGTCGACCAGCTTGTAGAGCTGCTTCGTGACCTGGTCGACCGAGTGCTGCGAGCAGTCGACCCGGATCGTGATGCGGCTGCGGCTCGGCTCCTCGGTGGGTCCGACGGCGAGCGACTCGATGTTGAAGCCGCGCCGGGCGAAGAGGCCCGCGCAGCGCGTGAGCACGCCCGGGCGGTTCTGCACGAGCACGCTCAGCGTGTGCATGTCGGAGGTCATACGCCCTCCTCCACCCACGCGTTGTCCTCCTCGGCCCACTCGACGTCGATGATGTCGGTGGCCGAGCCGCCCGCGGGCACCATCGGGTACACCTTCTCCTCGCGGTCGACGCGGGCGTCGATCACCGCCGGCCCACCGCAGGCGAGCGCGCCGCGGATCGCGTCGTCGACCTCCTCCACCGTCTCGCAGCGGAAGGCGGCCACGCCGAACGCTTCGGCGAGCTTCACGTAGTCGGGCAGGTCGACCGTCAGGTTGGTCTCGGAGAAGCGCTCCGAGTGGAACAGCTCCTGCCACTGGCGCACCATCCCCAGCCAGCCGTTGTTCACGACCACGTGGATCGCGGCGATGCCGTACATGCGCGCCGTGGCGAGCTCCTGCATCGTCATCTGGAAGCAGCCGTCGCCGTCGATGTTGATCACGATCGCGTCGGGACACGCCACCTTGGCGCCGATCGCGGCGGGGACGCCGAAGCCCATCGTGCCGGCCCCGCCAGAGGTCAGCCAGCGCCGCGGCCGGTCGATCTGCAGGTACTGCGCCGCCCACATCTGGTGCTGGCCGACGCCGGTCGTCCAGATCACGTCCTCACCGGCGGTCAGGTCGCGCAGCCGCTCGATCACGAACTCGGGCTTGAGCTTGCCCCCGCGGTGGTAGCGGAACGGGAACTCGCGCTGCCAGCCACGCACCGTCTCGAGCCACTCCGCCGCGCGCGGCGGGCCGCCGTTCTGGCGCGACTCGAGCGCGTCGGCGAGCTTGGGGATCACAAGCTCGATCGAGCCCACGATCGGCACCTGGGCGGCGCGGTTCTTGTCGATCTCGGCCGGGTCGACGTCGATGTGGATCACCTTCGCACCGGGCGCGAACGAGTCGAGCTTGCCGGTGACGCGATCGTCGAAGCGCGACCCGCACGCGACCAGGAGGTCGGCCTTGTGCATCGCCCAGTTCGCGGCCTTGGAGCCGTGCATGCCGGGCAGGCCCAGGCACAGGGGGTGCGAGTCTGGGAAGACGCCCTTGGCCATCAGCGTCGTCACGACCGGCATCTGCAGCGTCTCGGCGATCCGGATCAGCTGCGCCGGGTCGACGTCCGAGGTGACCGCGCCGCCGCCGACGTAGAACACGGGCCGCTCGGCGGCGAGCATCGCCTCGGCGGCGGTGATGATCTGCTTGGGGTGGCCGTGTCGCGACGGCTTGTAGCCGGGCATGTCGGTCTGGCGCGGATAGGCGAAGTCGAAGGTCGCGAGCTGCACGTCCTTGGGCACGTCGATCAGCACCGGGCCGGGCCGGCCCGAGCGGGCGACGTGGAAGGCCTCCTTGAACACCTGCGGCAGGTCGGCGACGTCCTTGACGAGCCACGAGTGCTTCACGATGGGCATCGTGATGCCCTGGATGTCGGCCTCCTGGAAGGCGTCGGTTCCGATCAGGTGCGTCGGCACCTGGCCGGTGATGCACACGATCGGCGTCGAGTCGAGGTATGCGTCGGCGATCGGCGTCACGAGGTTCGTCGCGCCCGGCCCGGAGGTGGCGATGGCGACGCCCACCTTGCCGGTCGCGCGGGCGTACCCCTGCGCCATATGGCCGGCGCCCTGCTCGTGGCGCACCAGGAAGTGGCGGATGGAGTGGTCGTGCTCGGCCCAGGCGTCGTAGAGGGGCAGGATCGCCCCGCCCGGCAGGCCGAACACGTCGGTCACGCCCTCGGCCTCGAGGCAGCGGATGATCGCCTCGGCGCCGGTCATGCGGCGGCTATCCACGGGCCACCAGCCGCTCGTCAAAAGGGTGCTCCTGGAACTCGGCGCTCGCGGTCGCGTGATGGCCGAGCGCGTCACACACCGCCTGGCCGACCTCCCAGGTCGCGTACACGCGCCCGCCGGAGACGACGTCCGAGGTGGCGATGCCGTCGGCGAGCACCGAGTCCACCGCCGCCGTGATCGCCCGGCCGATGTCGCGCCGGTTGAGGCCGTAGGTGAACATCATCCCCACCGACATGATCATCGCGATCGGGTTGGCCTCGCTCTGGCCGGCGATGTCCGGCGCAGATCCGTGCACCGGCTCGAAGATCCCGGGCGCCTCGGGGCCGAGCGAGGCCGACGGCGCGATGCCGAGGCCGCCTCCGACCGCCGCCGCGAGGTCGGACAGGATGTCGCCGAACAGGTTCTCGGTCAGGATCACGTCGTAGCTCTGCGGCCGTGTGGCCAGGTTCATCGCGAAGGAGTCGACGAGCTCATGCGTGAGCTCGATCTCGGCGAACTCGGCCGCGTGCAGCTCGCCCACGATCCGGCGCCACAGCTTCGACGTCGCGAGCACATTCTGCTTGTCGACCGAGACGACCCGCCCGGAGCGCCGCCGCGCCAGCCGGAACGCCCACCGCGCGACCCGCTCGATCTGGGCGCGGTCGTAGGTGCACGTATCCGACGCGAAGTCGTCGTCGAGCCGCTTGGCGCCGAAGTAGAGCCCGCCCGTCAGCTCCCGCACCACGATCAGGTCGATGTCGCCGTGGCGCACGGGGCGCAGGTTGGCGAACGCGTCGAGCTCCTTGCGCATGTCGAGCAGGCCCTGCTCGGGCCGGCGCGGCGCCGCGTTCCAGCGCGGCCCGCCGACCGCGCCCAGGAGCACCGCGTCGGACGCCTTGACCGCCGCCCGCACATGCGGGGGGAACGGGTCGCGGTGGCGGTCGATGGCCTCGCCGCCGAACGGCAGGTGCACCTGGCGCAGGCGCACGCCGAAGAGCTCCGAGACGGCGTCGATGACGCGGCCTGCCTCGGCCATCACCTCGGGGCCGATGCCGTCGCCGGCGAGGCAGGCAACGATGGGGATGGGGCGGGTTTCGGTCATCAGACTCCGATCAGCTCCTTGTCCTGGTCCGGCTCGATCGCGATCCGGGCGTGGGCGCACGCCCGCAGGTATGCCTCGGCCGAGGCCTCGGTGATGTCTGTCGATACGGCCTGGCCCGAGAACGTCCTGCCTGCGACCTCGACCACGACCCGCACCTCGCCCAGGGCGTCCGCGCCCCCGGTGACGGCGCCGATGGTGTACTCGGCCAGCTTGACCGGCACGTCGAGCAGGGTGTTGACGGCGCTGAAGGCGGCGTCCACGGGCCCGTCGCCCGTGCCCTCGGCGGTGCGCTCCTCGCCGTCGCCGCTTGCGATCGTCACCTCGGCGCGGGCCGCCTCGCCGGTCGCCGTGGCGATCGCCAGGCGCACGAGCCGGTAAGGATCCTCGCGCTCGCGCAGCGAGTCGGACGCGATCGCCTCGAGGTCGAGCGAGCTGATCTTGCCCTTGCGGTCGGCCAGCTCTTTGAACAGCGTGAACGCGCGCTTCAGGTCGTCGCCCTCGATGGTGAAGCCCAGGTCGGCGAACGCCTGCCGCAGCGCGTGGCGGCCGGAATGCTTGCCGAGCACGATGTCGGAGCCGTGCAGGCCGACCGACTCGGCGTCCATGATCTCGTAGGTGCGCCGGTGGGCGAGCACGCCGTGCTGGTGGATGCCGGCCTCGTGCGCGAATGCGTTCCGGCCCACGATCGCCTTGTTGGGCTGCACCGCATAGCCGGTCAGCCGCGACACCAGGCGCGAGCTGCGGGTGATCTCCTCGGTGCGGATGTTCGTTTGCAGCTCGTAGCGCGGCGCCCGTGTCTTCAGCAGCATCACGATCTCCTCGAGCGACGCGTTCCCCGCCCGCTCGCCGATGCCGTTGATCGTGCACTCCACCTGCCGCGCGCCCGCGACGACGCCGGCCAGCGAGTTGGCGACGGCCAGGCCCAGGTCGTTGTGGCAGTGCACCGAGAGCACCACGCCCGCGACCTCGGGCACGCGCTCGCGCAGGCCGTTCAGGATCTCGGTGTACTCCTCGGGCACGGTGTAGCCGACCGTGTCGGGGATGTTGATCGTGGTGGCGCCCGCCGCGATCGCCGCGCGCACGACCTCGGCCATGAAGTCGGCGTCGGTGCGGGTCGCGTCCTCGCACGAGAACTCGACGTCGCTGCAGAAGGCCTTCGCCTTGCGCACTGCGTGGGCCGCCGACTCGAGCACCTGCGGGCGGGTCATGCGCAGCTTGTGCTGCATGTGGATGTCGGACGTGGCGATGAAGACGTGGATGCGCGGGTTGCGCGCGCCCTGGAGCGACTCGATGGCGGCGTCGACGTCCTCGTCGTTCGTGCGCGCGAGCGACGCGACGACGCAGTCGACGGCCTGGGCGACGGCGCGGATGCCCTCGCGCTCGCCGGGGGACGAGATGGCGAACCCGGCCTCGATCACGTCCACCCCGAGGCGGTCGAGCTGGCGGGCGATCTCGATCTTCTCGGGCGCCGACAGGGCGATGCCCGGCGACTGCTCGCCGTCTCGCAGCGTGGTGTCGAAGATGCGGACGGTGTCCGTGGGTGAAGCCATCAGGGTGATCCTCCTCGGCTGGGGGAGAGCGCAGCTCTCCCGTGGTGACTTGAGTGCGTGTGCGCCGGCAAGCGGCGCGTAGGCCAAGTCGTTCGCCCTAACGGGCGAGGAGGAGAAGGCCGAGCAGGTTGAGTGTGCCGGTGGAGCGCCCGACAGGACGCGCGCTCAACGTGGAGCGCGCGAAGTTCCTCTCTGTGCAGGCATAACCGGACATCGGGACACAGCATAGGGGCCGGAACGTTGATCCGTCAAACGAGAACCGGTGCGCGTCCGGTGAATCGCCAGGCACTTCTTATGCAGGCGGCTGCTCGCGCACCTCGACGCCGTAGCGCTCCAGGCGCTCGAAGAGCGGGCCGTACGGCACCGCGCGCTCGCTGGGAAGCACGCCGCGGGCGGCCAGCTCGCCGCGGCAGATCATGCCGGCGACGACCGCGGGCGGGCAGGCCGTCGACGCGATGCCGCCGCCGAAGCCGAACCCTGGAACCGCACGCGTCACGCACTCCACGACCGCCGTCCCCGCCGGGCCGTAGGCCTCGACGCGGTGCACGCCGACTGTGCGCATCGACGGCTCGGCCCGCGGCAGCCGTGCGAGCAGCGTCAGCAGCAGCCGGCGGGGAACGACGGCGTGCCCGTCGACCTCCACCGGGTCGGTGCCTGCCAGGCCGGTCTCGGCGAGCAGCCGCACCTTGGCCAGGAAGTTCGGGTCGAGCGAGAGCTGGAACGAGACGTCGCGGGCGCCGAAGCTGTCGGTGAACGTCGCCATCTCGGAATGGATCGTGTACACCGTCTCGGCCGGGCCGACCGGGTCGCCGAACTCGACCACTCCGGCGGGCGTCATCGGGTCGATCATGCGCACCTCGCCGTCGCGTACGACCGGTGTCGGCATCGTCAGCTCGTCCAGGATGGTCTCTACCGCGTACGGGGCCACCAGCGGCCCGGGCGGTGGCTCCGGGTCGCGCCCGGAGGCGCCGATCACGATCCGCCTGACCTCGCCGCCGAGGAGCTCGACCGCGCGCGCCGCCATCACGTTCGTCTTGCCCGGCGTCGAGCCCATGCCGAGCACGGCCAGCAGGCCGGCCGCGCGGAAGCGCTCGTCCAGCTTGACCTGCTCGCGGGTGACGTGGAAGAGGCCGCCCAGATCGATGTAGTGCACGCCGGCGGCGAGCGCCGCCTGCATCGCCTGCAGGTTGATGCGGTAGGAGGCCGTGTTCACGAGCAGCGTGGCGCCTGCCAGGGCGCGGGCGGCCGCCGCGCCGTCGCGGATGTCGAGCGCTTCACCGGTCGCCTTGCCGCCGCCGTGCCGGGCCGCCGCCTCGCCGGCGCGGGCGCCGTTCATGTCGAGGCAGGCGATCTCGTCCACGCCGTCCTCGCCCGCCAGCGTGGCCACGATTGCCGGGCCGATGATCCCGCCCGCGCCCACGACGGCGACTCGGCTCACGACACCGGCTCCAGCTCGCGGCGCTCCTGCAGCTCGTGTGCCCGCAGCGCCAGCCACAGCTCGAGCCGGTCGCGCGCGTCGGCGGGGCTGCGGCCGGTCAGCTGCTCGATCTTGCCGATGCGGTAGCGCAGCGTGTGGCGATGCACGCCGAGCGCCGTGGCGGCCTCGGCCCAGCGGCCGTTCGCCTCGATGTAGGCCGTAAGCGACTCGATCAGCGCCGAGCCGTGGCGGGCGTCGTGCGCCCGCAGCGGCCCCAGCATCGATTCGCAGTAGAGCTCGACGCCGCGCTCGTCGCCGAGCGAGAGCAGGAGCTGGATCGATCCCAGGTCGCGGAACGTGGCCACGGCCGGCGTGCCGTTCACGTGCCGGGCCTCGACGGCGTAGAGCGCCTCGTCGTAGGTGCGCGCGAGCTCGGCCGGCTCGGTGCGCACCCGGCCGACTCCGGCCGCGCCGGCGCCCGTGTCGCGCAGCAGGTCGGCCGCGATCGCCTCGGCCTCGCCGTCGTCGCGGGCCTCGATCAGCACCGCCACGATGCCGTCGCGGATGCTCGCGGGACCGAAGCGCCCCGCCGCCTCGACCAGGTGGGCGAGCTGGGCCGCGTCCGCCGTCGCCGGCCGCAGCGCGACGAACGACATCGGCAGCGTCCCGCGCATCCCGAAGGCGCGCGCCCGACGGCGCAGCTCGCGCGGGCCGGCGTCGCCCCCGAGCACGGCCTCGACCAGGTCGCCGGCCAGGCGGCGCACCGCCTCGGCGACGCGGGCGTCGGAGAGGCGGGTGAACACCGCCTCGGTGATCGCGATGAACGGCACGTCGTAGGGCACCTCGAACAGCGGGAAGCCCAGCCGGTCGGCTGCCGCCACCGCCGCCGCCGGCGCCTCGTCGTAGCCGAACCCGAGCCCGAGCCCCATCCCGGTCAGGCCGGCCGCGGCCAGCCGCTCGACGTACACCTCCGGCCCTGCGGCGAGCGGCAGGCCGGTGGTGAGCAGGAGCTCGCCGCCGCGCAGCCAGGGCGTGGGGTCCTCCAGTTCGGAGATGTGCACCCAGCGCACCGGCCGGTCGGCGCCGGCGAGTCCACCGCGGAGCGTCACCTGCAGCGCGTCGATGCCCGCGATGTCCGCGACGGTGAGCACGTGCGCCGCGGTCAGGAGGTCACAGCCGCACGGCCACGGGAGCGCGTCATCTCGGTCCAGGCCTCGTCGAGCACGGTGTCGAGGACGTCGTGGACGAAGTCGAGCTCCTCGCGCGTCGCGATCAGCGGCGGCGAGAGCTGGATCACCGGGTCGCCGCGGTCGTCGGCGCGGCAGATGAGGCCGGCCTCGTACAGGTGCGGCGACAGGAACCCGCGCAGCAGGCGGTTGCACTCCTCGTCGGAGAACGTCTCCTTCGTCTCCTTGTCGCGCACGAGCTCGAGCGACATGAAGTAGCCCGCCCCGCGCACGTCGCCGACGATCGGCTTTTCGCCCAGCTTCTCGAGCAGTCCGCGGAAGTAGTCCTCGTTGCGGCGCACGTTGCCGAGCACGTCCTCGCGCTGCATCACCTCGAGGTTCTTGAGGGCCACCGCGCACGACACCGGGTGGCCGCCGTAGGTGATCCCATGCGTGAACATCTCCGAGCCGGTGACGAACGGGTCGGCGACCCCGTCGGTCATGAGCACGCCGCCCAGCGGCACGTGCGCCGAGCCGATGCCCTTGGCGAACGTGATGATGTCGGGGCGGATGTCGTAGCGCTCCGACGCGAACCAGTACCCGAGCCGGCCGAACCCGCAGATGACCTCGTCGGCCACGAGCAGGATGCCGTACTCGTCGCAGATCGCCCGCACCCCCTGGAAGTAGCCCTCCGGCGGAGTGAACGTCCCGCCCGAGTTCTGCACGGGCTCCGCGAACACGGCGGCGACCGAGTGCCGGCCCCTCCTGCTCGATCACGCCGCGCAGCTCGTCGAGCAGGAACGCGGTGAACTCGGCCTCGGTCTCGCCGTCGGGGCGGCGGTAGGAGTTCGTGTTCGACACGTGGCGCACGCCCGGCAGCAGCGGCTCGAACGGGTTTCGGATCGACGCGATGCCGGTCAGCGAGAGCGCGCCGAGCGTGGTGCCGTGGTAGGCCGTCCGGCGGGCGATCATCTTGTAGCGGCGGTGCTCGCCGCCGATCTGGTGGTACTGGCGCACGAGCTTGATGATCGAGTCGTTCGCCTCGGAGCCGCCGGAGCAGAAGAACGTGCGGTTGAGGTCGCCCGGGGCGATCTCGGCGATCTTCGCCGAGAGCTCGATCACGGGCGGATGGGCGTAGCTCCAGTTGATGAAGAACGGCAGCTCGGCCATCTGCGTGGCCGCCGCCTCGCCCAGCTCGGCGCCGAAGCTGTGCCCGATCTGGGTGCAGAAGAGCCCCGACATGCCGTCGAAGTAGCGCTTTCCGTTCGTGTCCCACACCCAGCAGCCCTCGCCCCGGCTGATCACCGGCACCTCCTCCGAGGCGTAGCGGCCTTGGCTCGTGAAGTGCATCATCAGATGGCGCTTCGCGAGCTCCTGCAGGGTGGCGTGGTCGGTCATGCGTCGATCCTTTCGAGGCCCCGCGCCCCGGGCGCGGCCGTTGGACACCGCGTCCAATGCTATCGCACCGACCTCGCCCGTCAGGGCCGCGGCGCTTATACTCGGCGGCGTACGGTTCGCTCCTCCCGCGGGGGTCCCACATGGCAGTTCACCAAGGCACACAGACCGAGGCGCTTCGGGCGAAGCGCGACCGCTACGTCGCTCGTGGCGTCTCCATCGCGCCGATCTTCGCCTCGCACGCGCACGGCGCGCACCTGACCGACGTCGACGGCAAGGAGTACATCGACTTCGCCGGCGGCATCGGCGTGCTCAACCTCGGCCACACGCCCGACGCGGTCGTGGCCGCGATCCGCGAGCAGGCCGAGCAGCTCATGCACGCCTGCTTCCCGGTGGCCGCCTACGACCCGTATCTCGAGGTGTGCCGGATGCTGTGCGAGCTCGCTCCGGGCACGCACGCGAAGAAGGCGCTCCTGATCAACTCCGGCGCCGAGGCGGTCGAGAACGCGATCAAGATCGCCCGCTACCACACCGGCCGAAACGCGGTCATCACGTTCGACCGCGGCTTCCACGGCCGCACGCTCTTGACGATGACGCTCACCTCGAAGCTCGTCTACAAGCGCGGGATGGGCCCGTTCGCGCCCGAGGTGTACCGCGCCACGGCGCCCTATCCGTACCGCGGGATCACGAGCGCCGACGCCCTGGATGCCCTGGATTGGATGTTCAAGGCGACCGTCGACCCGAACGAGGTCGCGTGCGTGATCCTCGAGCCGGTGCAGGGCGAGGGCGGCTTCACCGTGATGCCGCCCGAGTTCATCCAGGGCTTGAAGGCGCGCTGCGAGCAGCACGGCATCCTCTACATCGACGACGAGGTGCAGGCCGGCATGGGCCGCACGGGCACGCTCTGGGGCGATCGAGCACGCGGGCGTCGTCCCCGACCTCATCACGGTCGGCAAGTCGCTGGCCTCGGGCATGCCGCTCGCCGGTGTGATCGGGCGCGCCGACGTCATGGACTCCGTGCACCCCGGCGGCCTGGGCTCGACCTACGGCGGCAACCCGGTGGCGTGCGCGGCCGCGATCGAGAGCCTGCGCGCCATCGCAAGCGACGAGTTCCTGGCCCGGTCGGTGGCGGTCGGCGAGCGCATCCAGGCGCGGCTGCGCGACCTCGCCACGCGCCATCGCGGTGATCGGCGAGGTGCGCGGTCTCGGGCCGATGGCCGCGATCGAGCTCGTCAAGGACAAGACGACGAAGGAGCCCGCGGCCGACGTCGCGGCGGCCACCGTCTCGGGCGCGCTCGAGCGGGGGCTGATCCTGCTCAAGACCGGCATCCACGACAACGTGATCCGGATCCTGGTGCCGATCACCGCCCCCGACGAGGACGTCGACGCCGGCCTCGACCGGCTCGAGGAGTCGCTGGGCGCAGCCGTCACCTCGTAAGGCGACGGCTGCGCCCTTAGCGCCCTAGCCCTTCAGGTGGAAGATGAAGTCGTACTCGGAGCCGAGCGGGTTGCCGCGCGCGTGCAGCAGCATCCAGCCCGAGGCGCCGTTGTACTTGCCGGTGCCGCCGGTGATCGCGAGCGTCGTGTTGGTGCCGTCGTCGTAGTAGGGGCCCTCGACGGTGATGTGGCCGCCGGCCAGCAGCGTCGTCCAGGTGCACTCCCACTCGGTCTTGCCGGTGGCCACGGTGCGGACGCAGTAGCCGTTGTCCGGTGCGATCTGGTGCGTGTCGGCGGCGTTGAAGACCGGGTTGTGGAACCCGAGGTCGTCACCCAGGCTGTTGGCCGGCGGGTGGAACATCTGCACGGTGTCGGTGACCGCATGCTCGACCACGTGCACCACCTTGCCGTGATGCGACTCCGACGCGGACGAGCTCGTGCTCGCCCACGCCATGACGGGCACGATCGCGAGCGCGACCAGCGCCACGATGCCCACCGCCAGGATTGTCCGTTTCCGCGCCATCCGTCCTCCTTGTCGAACTGACCGAACGAGGAGCGACGATACGCCGCTGTTGCGGCAGAATCAACAAGCGGGGACTGTCCCCGTCAGCCGGGGACAGTCCCCAGGGTGGGCTCCCCGGTCTCGCCCGCAGCGAATGTCTTGGCCCGGCTCGGGCGCACGAACACCGGCCGGCCCGGCTCGAGGCCGAGGCGGTCGGCCTCGTCGCGGGTCAGCTGCGCCAACACCTGGTCGCCCCCGACCACCGCGAGCTCGACCCGGATGTGGTGGCCCAGATGCAGGATCCGCTCGACGACGGCCGGCTCGGTCGTCCCGTTCGGCTCGAGCCTGATCTCGACGTCGTGGGGGCGCACGTAGACGTCGCCGATCCGGTTCACCTGGCCCATGAACCGCATCACGAACTCGCTCTCGGGGTGGTCGTACAGGTCCTGCGGGTGGCCCTCCTGCACGATCGCGCCGTGATCCATGAGCACGATCGTGTCCGACACCTCCATCGCCTCATCCTGGTCGTGGGTGACGAACACCGTGGTCACGTGCATCTCGTCGTGCAGCCGCCGCAGCCAGGCCCGCAGCTCGCTGCGCACGCGCGCGTCGAGCGCCCCGAACGGCTCGTCGAGCAGCAGCACCTCGGGCTCGACCGCGAGCGCTCGCGCGAGCGCCATGCGCTGGCGCTGGCCGCCCGAGAGCTGCGACGGGTAGCGGTCGCCGAAGCCGTCGAGCTGCACGAGGTCGAGCAGCTCGGCCACGCGCTTGCGCACGTCGTCCTTCGGCCGCTTGCGGATCTCGAGGCCGAAGGCGATGTTCTTGGCCACGGTCATGTGCTTGAACGCGGCGTAGTGCTGGAACACGAAGCCGACGTCGCGCCGGTGCGGCGGCAGCTTGGTCGCCTCGCTGCCGCCGATGAAGACCTCGCCGGTGTCGGCCTTCTCCAGGCCGGCGATGACGCGCAGCAGCGTCGACTTGCCGCTCCCGCTCGGGCCGAGCAGTGCCGTCAGCGATCCCGAGGGCACCTCCAGGCTGACGTCGTCGAGGGCGACGAAGTCGCCGAATCGCTTGTTGACGTTGCGGACGGTGATGGCCATGCGCTCAGTGGTCCTTTCGGGGATGGAACAGGTTCATCAGAAACAGGGTCACGAGCGCGATCACGGCGAGCTCGAGGGCGGCCGTGTAAGCGGCGATGTGGTCGAAGTTCTGATACTCCTGGGAGACGCGCAGCGTCAGTGTCTGGGTCTGGCCGATCACGTTGCCGGAGACGACGGCGACCGCGCCGAACTCGCCGATCGAGCGGGCCGTCGTCAGCACGACGCCGTACACGATGCCCCAGCGGATGGCGGGCAGGGTGACCCGGCGGAACGTCGCCCACCCCTTGGCTCCCAGCGTCGCGGCGGCCTGCTCCTGCTCGGTGCCGATCTCGCGCAGCACCGGGATCACCTCGCGGGCGACGAACGGGAGCGACGCGAACATCGTCGCGAGCACCATCCCCGGGGTCGAGAAGATGATCGGGTAGCCCTGGTCGATGAAGAACTGGCCGAACCAGCCGTTCATGCCGTACACCAGGATCAGCGTGAACCCGACGATCACCGGCGACACCGCGAAGGGCAGGTCGATGAGCGCCGAGAGCAGCGCCTTTCCGCGGAAGTCGCGGCGCACGATCAGGATCGCCATGGTGATCCCGAAGATCGTGTTCAGCGGCACCGTGATCAGCGTGATCTTGAGCGTCAGCACGAGGGCGGCCACGGCGTCGGGGGTGGTGAGCGCGTCCCACACCGGGGCGAGGCCGCCCGAGAAGGTGTGGGCGATGATGATCCCCACCGGCACGATCAGCAGCAGCGCCAGGTAGGCCAGGGCGATGAACCGGAGTCCGAGCCTAACGATCATGTTTCGCGCTCCATCGCTGCAGGCCGGTGATCGAGAGCAGGACCGCCAGCGAGATCGCCAGCAGGACGACCGACATCGCGGCTGCCCCGGTCACGTAGTCGCTCTGGATCTGGGAGTAGATGTGCACCGATGCGACCTCGGTCGAGAAGGGCACGTTGCCCGAGAGCATCACGACCGACCCGTACTCGCCGACCGCACGGGCGAAGGCGAGCGCCATCCCGGAGAGGATCGCCGGCAGCAAGTTCGGGAGCACGACGCGGCGGAAGATGGTGTGCCCGCGCGCCCCGAGCGACGCGGCCGCGTCCTCCATGTCGCGGTCGAGCTCGAGCAGGACGGGCTGGACGCTGCGGATCACGAAGGGCAGCGTCTCGAAGAGGAGGGCAAGGACGACCGCCTTGCGCGTGTAGGTGATGTTCAGGCCGATCGGCGAGTTGGGCCCGTACAGGGTGAGCAGCGTGAGCCCGGCGACGACCGTGGGCAGCGCGAACGGCAGGTCGATCAGCGAGTTGATGACGCCCTTGCCGAGGAACGAGTCGCGCACGAGCACCCACGCGATCAGGGTGCCGAAGACCGCGTTGATGAGCGCGACGAGCAGCGACGCTCCCAGCGTGAGCTTGAGCGCCGCGACGGCGTCGGGCGCGGTAATGGCCTGCCAGAAGGCGTCAAAGCCGCCCTTCTTTGTCGTCCACAGAAGGGCGGCGAGCGGGAGGAGCACGATCACCGACAGGTAGGTGATCGCCACCCCCGGGGCGACGCTGGGTAGCGCCGCCCCGGAGGCCCGCCTGCGCGGGAGTGCGACCGACGTCATGAGCTGGTCGACACTCCGATGCTGGACTCGATCTGCTGCATGATGCTCTTCGTGGGATCGAAGAACTTCGTCATCACGTCGTCCCATCCGCCGGGGTCGACGTCGGTGATGGTGAACTGGGTCGGCGTCTGCGTGTTCGGGAACGCCGTGCTGAACGCGGACTCGACGCTCGACACGACCGGCCGGTAGCCGGACTGGGCCAGGATCGTCTGCGCCGCGGGGGTGTACATCCACTTGACGAACGACGTGGCCGCGGCCGAGGCCTTGACCGTGGTTGCGATGGGCGTCTGGATCTCGATCGTCTGCGGCGGGTACACGATCTGGATCGGTCCGCGCCGCTCTGCTGGGCGAGCAGCGCGTCCTGCTCGTACGACAGAAGCACGTCACCCTTGCCGCCGGTGAACGTCTGCAGCGCCGCCGACGCCTTGTCGTCCTGCACCGGGACGTGGTGG
Source organism: uncultured Actinomycetes bacterium (assembly GCA_963813245.1). Lineage (GTDB taxonomy): Bacteria > Actinomycetota > Thermoleophilia > Gaiellales > JAICJC01 > JAICJC01. The sequence continues at coordinate 548,284 of CAWEYE010000010.1, read as the reverse complement.
AACAGGGTGCTCAGGTACTGCTGCGCCTGGGCGGGCGTCTTGCCCTCCTTGAGCTGCGGCGCCGTACGCCGCCATGACGTTCCAGCGGGCGCCGCCCGAGGTGAACGGGTTGGGCGTGATCACCTGGATGCCGGGCTTCATCAGGTCGTCCCAGGTGCTGATGTGCTTGGGGTTGCCCTTGCGCACCACGAACACGACCATCGTGTTCGCCACGATGCCCTTGTACTGGCCCTGATCCCAGTTGGAGCTCACGAGCTTGGCGTCCACCAGGCGCGTGATGTCGGGCTCGAGGGCGAAATGCACGACGTCGGCCGGCTGTCCCGCTGCGACCGCGCGGCTCTGGTCGCCGGACGCGCCGTAGGACTGGGTGAAGGTGACACCCTTGCCCGCGGATGTCTTGTTGAAGGCGGGAATCAGCTTCGCGTAGGCCGGCTCCGGGGTGGAGTACGCGACCAGGTTGATCTTCTGCTTGGGAGCTGCTCCGGCCGTGCTGCCACTGCCGCCGCCGCAGGCGGCCGCGAGGGCGGCAACGGTGAGGACGAGACCCCCGACGGCCACGATCCGTACTTGAACTCGCTTCAACTTCTCTCCTTTGTCTATCGACATACTTGAGATTAGGGTAGGATGGGTTTGCGTCGCTGTCAAGCGACAACCCGCACCGGAGTGTTCGGGCGGGCCATCACCGAGACCGAGAGAGGCATCACCTGTGGCTGCACCTGAAAGCTTGGGACGAAACCTCCGCCACCTGCTGGGCATGCACAACGTCAGCCAGCAGCGGCTCGCCCGATACCTCGGCCTGTCCCCACAAGGGCTCTGGAACATCCTGCACGGACGGTCCGAGCCGCGCTCGCGCACCGCCCAGGGGATCGCGGCGGCCTTCGGCATCACGATGGATGCCCTCTTCGCCGACACCGGCAGCTGTCTGCGCGCGGCCGCCGGCGTGTTCGAGCGTGCACCCGTGCGGGCGCTCGTCGAGACGGCCGGCGACGCGGGATCGGAGGAGTGGAGCGGGGTCGCCGGCCGCCGCGCTCTGGGATGACGGCTGCCGGCTTGACCGCGCCCGTGGGTGCGAGCTACTCTGCGCATGGTTTCCGATAATACCTATCGAGTTAGTTGAGAAGCATGCACACGACGCATACCCGACCGCCGTCCCTCGGCCCGACGTCGGTCGCAGCCGCTCTGAGCGCCGGAGCCACGGTGATCGACGGGCGCGCGCCCGAGCTGTTCGACGCCGGGCACGTGGCCCGGTCGGTGAACGTCCCGGCCGGGGACGACGCCGGAGCTCTGACCGCGCACCTCGTCGGGCGCGACGTCCCCGTGCTCGCGTACTCCGACGACGCCGACGAGGCGGCGTGGATCGCCGATCAGCTCGACCTGGCCGGGTTCCGCAGCGTGCTCGGCTCGGTGGCGGACGAGGGCGCCGGCCCTGCCCTCGGCCATCACCGGCTGCATCGGTCGGGCTCGGTCGGCATCGGCCGGCTCGCCGCCGAGCTGGCCACGGGCGCCGTGCTGCTGGTCGACGTCCGTGACGCCTGGGAGTCATGCGAGGGGCGCATTCCCGGCTCGGTGCACCTGCCGCTCGCGAGCCTGCGCGAGGCCGCTCATCTGCTGCCCGCCGTCCCCACGGTCACGGTGTGCACCAACGGCCGCCGGGCCGCCGCCGCGGCGAGCGCTCTGCGCCGGTTCGGCCATTGCAACGTCTGGCGGCTGGCGGGCGCCGGCGTCCCCGATCTGCTGGCGCGGCCGCTCGAGCTGGATCTGCTCGGCGCGGCATGAGCGTGGTGGCTCGCCAGCGGTCGCGACCAGGAGCTTGCCGGGGTGGATGAGGTCCGCAGCGCGGCGCCGTCGCAGTGGGCGGCCGCCGTCGTCCTCGCGCTCGCCCTGCCCGTCGCGCCGCTCGCGGTCGCGGCGGTGGGCGGATCGAAGGCTCCGGGCATCCTGGCGCTCTGCGCCACCGGCCTTGTGGGCCTGGCCGCCTGGCTTGGGCCGGCGGCCTGGCCGGGCGTCGCCCGGGCCTCGGCGGTCGAGCGCGTGCTCGTCACCGCGGTGATCGCCTGGGCGGCGGCCCTCGACGCGGCCGTCGCCGGAGTCGCCGTCCACGACGGCGGCGTGACGTGGTCGCCGGCCGTCGTCGGCGTGACCGTGGCCGCATATGCGGCCGGCAGCGTGTGGTCGCTGCGCGTTCCCGGCGAGGTGTGGTGGCGCTGGCCGGTGGCGTGCGCCTTGACGGCGGTGGCCTGGATCCTCGTCCAGGCAGCGGCGTGAGCCGGTGCGGCCGATATGTGACGGATTCGTTAGGAGGGCGACTGCCGCCACGTCCGGCCGCGCGGTTTGGTAGCCTGCGAAGCAATGTCAAACGCCCGAGGCCAGGCGCGCGGACGCGTGCGCGTAACCCGAGCGAGTATCGCGACCGCAGTGGTCACGGCGATACTGGTCACCGCAGCCACCGCCGGAACCGCATCGGCCACCTCGATCGCGCAGAAGAAAGCCGAGGCGGCGGCCGCCGAGGCGCAGCTGACCCGGCTCCAGAACGCGGCCGAGAAGAAGGTCGAGGCCTACGACCTCGTCCACCAGCGCTACCAGAACACGCTCAAGGCGCTGCACCGCAACCAGCAGACGCTGCGGCTGGCGAAGCAGAATCTGCGCGCCTCCCAGCGGCAGCTCGCGCTCAGCCTGACCGCGGATTACAAGAGCGGAAACCAGGATGCGCTCTCCTACGTGCTCGCCGCCCGCTCGATCGGCGACCTCGTCGACCAGGTGCAGGTGCTGCAGCGCTCGACCGGCGTGAACAAGACGCTCCTGCACCAGATCACCCACATCCAGAGCGTCGTGGTGCGGCGAGGGAAGCTGCTCGAGAAGCAGAAGCGGCAGGTCAAGCGCGACCAGGCCACGGCCCGGGCGCAGCGGGATGCCGCCCGCTCGAGCGTCGATCGCGAGCAGCGCTACTTCGACAATCTGAAGGCGTCGATCAAGCACATGATCGACGCCCAGCAGGCGGCTGCCGCGGCGGCTGCCGCCGCGCAGGCAACGCAGTCCGGCTCGACCGGCGTGCCCACGAACCTGCCCAATCCGCCGCCGAGCACGCTCGGCGGACAGGCGGTGCAGCTCGCCGAGCAGTACCTCGGCGTGCCCTACGTGTGGGGCGGCGCGAGCCCGTCCGGCTTCGACTGCTCGGGCCTCACGATGTACGTGTACGGCCAGCTCGGCGTGTCGCTCCCGCACAATGCCGCCGCGCAGTACGCGGTGCTGCCCCACGTCTCCGAGGGCGATCTCGAGCCGGGCGACCTGGTCTTCTTCGACGGGCTCGGCCACGTCGGCATCTACATCGGCGGCGGCATGATGATCCACGCGCCGCACACCGGCACCGTTGTGCAGGTCGCGAGCCTCTCCGGCGGCGGCTCGTTCTACGGCGCCGCCCGCCCGGGCTGAGCTCAGGCGAGTCCCGGGGCTAACCGCTCTGGCGTTCGAGCCAGCGGGCGGCCGTCGCGCCGGTCTCGACCACGTGCGTGTGCAGCAGCCGGCGGGCACGGCGGGCGTCGGGCTTCACCAGCGCCTCGACGATGCGGTCGTGGTCGGCGACGCTGCGGGGGATGATGTCCGGGTCGTCGGCGAACGTCCGCCAGGCGATCGAGCGGGGGACGGCGTTCTGGAGCGACTGCACGGTGTCGCGCAGCGGCGGGCACGAGGCGGCGGCCAGGATCACGTTGTGGAACAGCTCGTTGGCCTGTGACCACTGCTCGCACAGGATCGCGAGCCCGGAGTCGTCTCCGGGCGCGAGCAGCCGATGGCGCTCGTACCCGGTGCGCAGCAGCGCCTGGGCGACGTCGAGGTCGGCCTTGTCGTAGCCGGTCAGGCGGCCCGCCGACCGCTCGGCGGCGAGGCCCTCGAGCTCGGCGCGCACCAGATAGACGTTGCGGCACTCCTCCGGGCTGAAGCGGCGCACGACCGCGCCACGGTGGCCGAGCTGGTCGACCAGACCGATCGCCTGCAGCTGGCGCAGGGCCTCGCGCACCGGCGTGCGGCTGACGCCGAAGCGGGCGGCCAGATCCTCCTGGCGCAGGCGCGCGCCGAGCGGGATGCGGCCGGTGACGATCTCGACCTGGAGCTGGTGGGCGAGGTCGTCGGCGCGCGAGACAACGGGTGTGTGCGGTGTCACACGTTCGATGTTAACACCCGGATACGTCGGGTTCCGCCACCATGTATCCGATTGCTTGCAGTTTGGATCCAAGCTGGCTAGGGTGGGCGGCATCAACGAAAAGGAGCTGCCCGTTATGCCCACCGATGCCGCGGCGAAGCTGCCCGAGATCGAGCACATCAAGGCTCGCAAGGACGGCTTGGACGTGCTCGCCGACATCTACCGCTACGCCGAGCTCGGGTTCGACGCGATCGCGCCGGACGACCTCGCGCTGTTTCGGTGGTACGGCGTCTACACCCAGCGCGCCGCGGAGTCGGCCGAACTCGGGCGTGCCCGGCCCGTCCGAGGAGACCGACGGCCTCTATGCTGCCGGTCGTCCTCGACGAGCTGAACGCGGTGGGGCTCTCGTTCACGCAGGCCTGCGGCGACGTGTGGCGAAACGTCGTCGGCTGCCCGCTCGCGGGCGTCGACGGCCACGAGCTGCTCGACTCGCGCCCGCTGATCGCCGAGCTCGAGCGCACGTTCGTGGGCGACAAGCGCTTCTCGAACCTGCCGCGCAAGTTCAAGGTGTCGGTGTCGGGCTGCCTGCACCGCTGCGCCCAGCACGAGATCAACGACATCGGTCTGGTGGCGGTCGAGCGCGAGGGCGTCCTCGGCTACGACGTCTGGGTCGGCGGCGGCCTGGGCGCGTCCGCCCGCATGGGCCGGCGCCTGGACGCGTTCGTGCTGCCCGGCGAGGCGGCCGAGGTGTGCGCCGCGATCACCGAGATCTTCCGCGACGAGGGCAAGCGCACCAAGCGCACACGCGCGCGGATCAAGTTCCTGGTCGACGAGTGGAGCGTCGAGCGGCTGCGGGCCGAGGTCGAGCGCAAGATCGGCCGCAGCCTGCCGACGTCGGTCGTCCCCGCCGACCCGATCGACGCGCACCGCGACCACCTGGGCGTGCACCCGCAGGTCGAGGCCGGCCTCTACTACCTGGGCGCGACGACGCTGCGCGGCCGCTTCAGCGGCGAGCAGATGATCGCGGTCGCCGACATCGCCGACCGCTTCGGGTCGGGCGAGCTGCGCTGCACGAACCGCCAGAACGTGATCGTGCTCGGCGTCCCCGACGCGAGCGTCGACGAGGCGGCCGCATCGCTCGCCGACGTGGGCCTGCCGACGACGGCGTCCACGTTCCGGCGCGGGATCATCTCGTGCACCGGGATGGAGTTCTGCAAGCTCGCCATCGTCGAGACGAAGCAGCGCGGCCGGCCGAGCTGATCGAGCACCTGGAGCGGCGCGTGGGCGATGCTGGCCGGGTCGCTGCGGATCAACCTGAACGGCTGCCCGAACGCCTGCGCCCAGTACCAGGTGGCCGACATCGGTCTGCAGGGCGGGATCGCGCGGCTGCCCGACGGGAGCCGGGTGCAGGGCTTCATCGTCCACATCGGCGGCCGCCTCGGCGAGGACGCCGGCTTCGGCCGGCGGGTGTCGTCGAAGCCGATCCCGGCCGACGACGCCAAGCTACGCGGTCGAGCGGCTCGTGCGGGCCTACGCGGCCGAGCGGCCCGCGGACGGCACGTTCGCCGTCTGGGCCGCCGAGCAGTCCGACGGCGGCTGGCGGCGCTCGCGGGCGTCGCGGTGGCCCGGGAACCGGCCGAGGCGGCCGCCTGACGAGGGGTAGGGCTTAAACGGCCGCCAGGCCGGTGCCGGCGAGCGGCGAGGAGGGGTCAGATCATCGCCGGACGGCCACGCAGAAGCATGGCCAGACGGGAGCGGCGCTCGTGCCGCGGCCGGCCGCGAGCTCTGGCTGCAGCTGCCCGGCCCGCGCGCGCCGAATGAGGTCGGCATGGCGCGCCTGCGCTAGGAGCTCGGTCTGCGCGGTCGCGCCAGTCCTGATGGTACATGTGGGAGTTCGGAATCATGTCCCACCAGACGGCGGTCCGCGGCCGCGATCTTCCATCCGGTTCGCGGTTGCCGTCCGGCGGCGGGCGCGCGTCTACCATGAGCGAGCAGTTTGCGTACCCGCCGGGGCGATCCCCGGCGTCGCATCCAGAGAGGCGGAGGGACCGGCCCTGTGAAGCCTCGGCAACCATCCCGGCCAAGCCGGCCCGGGAAAGGTGCCAAATCCGGCGGGATCGGGAGATCCCGGACGATGTGGACCGTCCGGCGTCCCACGCGGCGCCGGCCCGAACGTAGGGGATCGACCATGAAGGCAAGCCATCTCGCCTGCAAGGGCTGCGGGGCCACCTACCCGCTCGAAGCGCTGTTTGCGTGTGACCGCTGCTTCGGCCCGCTCGAGGTGGGCTGGGACGAGTCCGAGCCGGTCGCGCGCGCGCGCGTCGAGGCCGGGCCGCGGACGCTGTGGCGCTTCGCCGACTTCCTGCCCGTGGCACCGCCCGAGCACGGGCCTGCCGGTGGGGTGCTCGCCGCTGATCAAGGCCGACCGGCTGGCCGCGGAGCTCGGCCTCGACTGCGATCTCTACATCAAGACCGAGACGTCGAACCCGACGCACTCGTTCAAGGACCGGGTCGTCGCCGTTGCCGCCGCGAAGGCGGTCGAGCTCGGCTACGAGGCGCTGGCGTGCGCCTCGACCGGCAACCTGGCCGGTGCGACGGCCGCGGCCGGAGCGGCGCTCGGCCTGCCCACCTACATCTTCGTGCCCGTCCGACCTCGAGCGCGAGAAGATCATCGCGGCCGCCGCCTACGGCGCCACGGTGTTCGCGGTGGACGGCTCGTACGACGACGTGAACCGGCTGTGCTCGGAGCTCACCTACGACCGCCCGTGGGCGTTCGTGAACGTGAACATGCGCGCCTACTACGCCGAGGGATCGAAGACGATCGCGCTCGAGACGGCCGAGCAGCTCGGGCTGGCGCGCGCCCGACCGCGTCGTCGCGCCGATCGCGTCCGGGTCGCTCTACACGAAGATCCTGCAGGGCTTCGAGCAGGGCCGCACCGCCGGCCTGATCGCGCCCGGCCCGGCGCCGGTGATGCACGGCGCCCAGGGCGAGGGGTGCGCGCCGGTCGCCTCGGCCTACGCCGTCGGCGCCGACACGGTCGTGCCGGTGCGGCCGACCGGGATCGCCAAGTCGCTGGCGATCGGCAACCCGGCCGACGGCGTCTACGCGCTCGGCGTCGCCCGCCGCACCGGCGGCAGCATCGAGTCGGTCACCGACGCCGAGATCGTCGCCGGCATCCGCCTGCTCGCCCGCACCACCGGGCATCTTCACCGAGACCGCCGGCGGCGTCACCACGGCCGTGCTGCGCGGCCTGGCCGAGCGGGGCGAGATCGGCGCGGGCGAGACCGTGGTGGCGTTCATCACCGGCGACGGCCTGAAGACGATCGACGCGGTGGCGAGGCAGCGGTGGAGACGATCGCGATCCCGGCCGACCCCGACGCGGTCGACGCCGCGCTGGGAGCGCCGGCCGCGCGATGAGCCTGCGGGTGCGACCGCCGCGGCCCGACGAGGCGGCGGTGGTCGCCGCGCTCGGAAACGCGTACGACCGCGCGCTCGGCGGCGACGGGGGCCGGAGCGACGCCGACGTCGCGCGACGACTGGGCCGGCCTCGGCGACGTGCGCAGGGACGCGTGGCTGGTCGAGCGCGACGGCGTCTCGGCCGGCCATGCGTGTCTGCGGACGACGGCCACGGGCGCCTGTTCGCGCTCGGCTGGGTCGGCCCCGATCACGCCGGCCAGGGCGTCGGGACGCAGCGCTCGTCGCGCTCACCGAGGGGCGGACGCGCGAGCTCGCCGGCGCCGCCGACCCGGCCCGGATCGTGCTCCGCAATGCCGTCCTGCGACGCGGATCTCGCCGCCCGCGAGCTGCTCGAGTCGCGCGCCTACAGGCGCACCGAGCGACCACCTGCGGATGGTCGCAGACCTGGTCGCGGCGCCTCCGGCGCCGGACTGGCCGGACGGGGTTGTGCGGCGGCGTTCGACCCGGGCACGGACGGGCCCGCGGTGGATGCCGTGCGTCGTGGAGGCGTTCTCGAACGCGTGGACGCAACCAGGCGCAGTGGCGGCGGGCAGAAGGTGGCCGATGCGCGCTTCGACCGGCGCCTCTGGATCGTCGCGCGCGACGGCGACGACGTGTGCGGCGTCGCCCTGTGCACGCCGGAGACGTTCGGGATGGGCTTCGTCGAGAGTCTCGCGGTCGGGCGCGCCCGTGGCGGCGGCGCGGCTGGGCGCGGCGCTTCTGCTCGACGAGGCTTCGCGCGGCTGTGGGGGCCGGGCGAGCGGCAACGTCGGCCTGGGCGTCGACGGCGACAACCCGGAGCGCGTCGCCTGTACGAGCGCGCTCGGCATGCGGATCGCATGGTCGCGGGCCGTACGAGAAGGAGGTGCGCGCCTGAAGCGGTGAAACGGGGAGGGAATCGCGGGCCGAAACCGGCGGCTGGTGTTCGGCCCGCGTAGTTTCATGATCGGCGCTGCGGTCCTTCGCCGCACCACCGGTCTAGATGAATCGTCCTCCCCGCTTCGGAGGGCTGCGTCTGCGGCTTTCCCGCAGCGCATCCGCGCCGTTATGCCGCAGCGGTGACGTGCGCGTCGAGGCGCAGCGCCTCGGCCAGCTGGGCCTTCGGGCGGGCGCCGACCGCGCGCTCGACGACCTGGCCGTCCTTGAGCAGGAGCAGGGTGGGGATGCTCGAGACGCCGAAGGCGCCGGCCAGCTCGGGCTCGGCGTCGACGTCGACCTTGCCGACCTTGATCCGGCCCGCGTAGTCGCCGGCGATCTCGTCGACGATGGGGGAGACCATGCGGCACGGGCCGCACCAGGCAGCCCACAGGTCAAGCAGGACGGGAACGTCCGGCTTCGACGACCTCCGCCTGGAAGTTGGTCTTGGTGATCTCAATACTGCTGGACACAGAAGCTCCTTCGAACAAGAGTATGTAACTCAGTAGCTATATAGTTGCACATGCTGTACACTTTCGCAAGTGGCGCTGCCCCGTCCTCTTACCCCGGCGATGGCGCTGGCTATCGCCGAGCGCTTCCGGCTCCTGGCCGAGCCCACGCGGCTGCGCCTGCTCGACCTGCTGGCCGACGGCGAGCGTAGCGTCGGCAGCCTCGCCGATGACCTCGGCTGCAGCCAGGCCAACGTCTCCAAGCATCTGGCGCTGCTGGCCGACGCCGGCCTCGTCGGCCGCCGCCGCGACGGCCTGCACACGTACTACTGCGTCGCCGATCCGGCCGTGTTTGCGCTCTGCGGTCAGGTGTGCGAGACGCTGCGCCGGCATGCCGACGCGCGCGCGGCGGCCCTGCGCGAGAGCTGACCGCTCCCCCGCCTACATGCGGCCGCGCAGCGCCATGACGTCGGCTACGTACCACCGCGTCACTGAGAGCATGCCGTGGTCCCGTACCGAACGCTCGCCCTGGTAGTAGGCGGCCGCGGCCAGGCGCTCGTTGCCGCCGAACGCGCCGATCAGGTGGTGCAGGAGCGCGACGCCGACCCGCACGTCGCCGTCCGCCGTGCGCGCGACCGGGTGGCCGATCAGCACGTCCTCGACGTAGGTCCACGTTCCCGGCAGCACCTGCATCGGCCCCCACGCGCCGGCGGGGGAGAGGATGTCGATGTGGAACCCCGACTCCTGCCACGCGATCGCCCGGGCCAGCCGGGCGTCGACGCCGTAGTGCGCCGACCACGCGTCGATCGAGGCCGTCACCGACCACGGACCGGTGGCGACGGCGGCCGGCCGGCCGGCCGTGCCCGACGGCACGCGCAGGGTGATCCCGGCGAGCAGGAGCCCGTTCACCTGCAGGCCGTTGCTGCGGGCGAGCCGGTGCAGGCCGATGCCGAAGCGGGTGGCGATGCCACTGAGCGTGTCGCCCGGGCGGACGCGGTAGCGGCCGGGCAGGCTGCTCGAGCGGGCGGCGGGCCCGGCGGACAGGCGGATCGTCGAGCCGGCCACGAGGATGCTGTGCCGCCCCATGCCGTTGGCCCGCTCGAGGCTCTGCAGGCCGATGCCGAAGCGGGCGCTGATGCCCGAGAGCGTGTCGCCCCAGCGCACGGTGTAGGTGCGCGCGTGCCCGGCGGAGCGGCCCGGGACGACGAGGACGGTGCCCGCGCGCAGGACGGCGTAGGCGCGGCGATGGTTCATGCGGGCCAGGCGCCGCAGGCTCACCCCGTGGGCCCGCGCGATCGCGGTCAGGGTGTCGCCGTAGCGGACGGTGTAATGCGTTCGGGCGGCCGCGGGCGTGGCTGCGGCCAGGACGAGCGCGGTGGCTGCGATGGCGGCGGTTCTTCTGCGCATGAGCTTCCCGTTTGCGTCCAGGGAGAACCTTCCAGTTCGGCGCCGCCGGCCCCAGTCCTTCCCAGGTTCTTCCGGCGCCCGGGGTACGTTTCGGCCATGACCGTGCGCCGCCGCGTGCTCGTGACCGGACGCGTGCAGGGCGTCGGTTTCCGCTACGCGGTCCTTCAGCACGCCCGCATGCGCGGCGTGGTCGGGTGGGTGCGCAATCTGCCGTCGGGCCAGGTCGAGGCCGCCTTCGAGGGCGAGCCGAGCGCGGTCGAGGCGATGGTCGACTACTGCCGTCGCGGGCCGCTCGGCGCGAGCGTGCGCGACGTGCAGGTGACCGCCGAGCCGCCGGCCGGCGAGACCGGATTCTTAGCCGGCTGAGCCGTCTTCCGCGCCGGCCGCCGGCGTGCGCCCGAGCCGCTCCAGGAGCTCGGCGACGCGCTCCTCGGCGGCGTCGAGGCGGGCGCGGCAGAGCGCATGCAGCTGCTCGCCGCGCTCCCACAGCGCGAGCGCCTCGTCGAGCGACGTGCTGCCGTCCTCGAGCTTGCGCACGATCTGCTCGAGCTCGTCGCGGGCCTGCTCGAAGCTCGGCTCGGCGCTCACGGCTGCACCTCCTCGACGCGGGCGCCCAGGCGCCCGGCCGCCAGCCGCACGCCGACCCGCTCGCCGACGGCGACCGCCGCCGCGTCGCGGACGACCGCGCCCGCGTCGTCCTGGACGATCGCGTAGCCGCGCTCGAGCGTCGCCGCCGGGGCCGAGCAGGCGCAGCCGGTCGTGGGCGTTTCGCAGCCGCGCCGTCTCGCGCTCGAGCCGCAGCGCCGGCAGCCGCCGCAGCGACGCCGACGCGCCGTCGAGCAGCGCTCCGCCGGATCGTGATCCAGCTGCGCGGGATCGGCGAAGGCCGGCCGCGCGACCAGCAGCTGCAGATGCCGGCGGGCGTGGGTCGCGCGCCCCTCGAGCGCCCGCCCGGCCCGGGCGAGCAGCGCGTCGAGCTCGGCGGCCGACCGCGGCGTGGTCGGGCACGATCAGCTTCGCCGCGAGGCTCGGCGTGCCGGCGCGGACGTCGGCGACGAGATCGACGAGCGGCGTGTCCTGCTCGTGGCCGATCGCCGAGACGACCGGCGTGCGGCACTCGGCGACCGCGCGGCACAGGCCCTCGTCCGAGAACGCCAGCAGGTCCTCGACGCTGCCGCCGCCGCGGGCGAGCACGATCACGTCGACCGCCGGGTCGGCGTCGAGCGCGCGCAGGGCCGCGGTCACGGCCGCCGCCGCGCCGCCGCCCTGCACGGCCGCCTCGACGATCCGAAAGCGCACGGCCGGGTGCCGCGCCGTCGCCGTCTCGACGACGTCGCGCTTGGCGGCGGCGTCGCTGCCGCACACGAGCCCGACCACGCCGGGCAGGAACGGCAGCGGCCGCTTGCGCTCGGCGGCGAAGAGGCCCTCGCCGGCCAGCCGCAGCCGCACCTCCTCGATCCGGCGCAGCAGCTGGCCGAGGCCGAACTGCTCGATCGCGTACGCCCGGAAGCGGAACTCGCCCTTGCGCTGCCACAGCTCGCCGCGGCCGAAGGCGTGCACCCGGTCGCCGGCGGCGGGTGGCGGCTGGATCTTGTCGAAGCGCTCGCGCTGCATCGAGCCCTGCAGGATCGCGCCGTCGTCCTTGAGGCAGAAGTAGACGAGCCCCCAGCGGTCGGTGCGCTTGAGCTCCGAGAGCTCGCCCTCGACCCAGACGTTGCCGAGCCGGCCGAGCCAGTCGGCCACGCCCTGGTTGAACCCGGCCACGGAGTAGACGGCCCGGTCGCCGTAGGTCGTCGGCGTCGGCTTCGCGTTCACCAGGTAAGTCTAGGTGGCGCCGGTGAGCAGCTCAGGTGAGGATCCGCGCGGCCGTGTGCGGAGTGCAGCCGTGCTTCGAGCATCTGAACGGCCCTGTGCAGGTCTGCCGCGCTCTTGGCCAGGCGCTCGGCCACCCGCAGTGGGTAGCCCGCCTGCAACAGCACGTGCAGCCGCCACGCCTCCACCTGCGAAGCTGCGTCCGTGGCCTCCTCGAGGACATTCGCCGGGGTCATGCAACGACATGGTATGAGCGCGCTCGGACGGATCGGGACGGCGCTGGTATCGTCAAGCGCTATGTCCGAGACGCTGCGCGGCCTGTGGCTCGAGGTGCGGGTGATCCCCGTGCTTCTGTGGAGCTTCTCGGCCCTCACGCTCGGCACCGCACTGGCCGCGCACGGCCGGGATCTCGACGTGTGGTTCTACCTGGGGGCGGTCGCGCTCGGCGTGCTGATCCAGGGCCTGCTCGCGCACTCCGTGAACGAGGTCGAGGACTGGCGCTCGGGCACCGACAGGCACGCCTCGCCGCGCGTCATCTCCGGCGGCAGCAAGGTGATCGTCGCCGGGCTGCTCTCGCCGCGGGCGCTCTGGTGGGTGTTCGCCGGCGCCTTCGCCGCGACGACCGTGATCGGCCTCTCGCTGGTCGCCGCGCGGCGGCCTCGACCTGCTGCCGTTCGGGCTCGTGGGCGTCGCCGGGGCGATCCTCTACACGCTGCCGCCGGTGCGGGCGGCCTACCGGCCGTTCCTGGGCGAGGCGATCGCGTTCATCTGCCTGGTCGTCTGCGTGTGCGGCGCGCACCTGCTGCAGGGGCCCGCGATCGACTTCGCCACCGTCGCCGCCGCGGTTGCCGTGGCGGCGTATGCGGTGTCGATGCTCATGGTGCACCACTACCTCGACCGCGACGCCGACGCCGGCGCCGACCCGCCCAAGGTGACCTCGATCGTGCTACCTCGGGCTCGAGCGCGGGCGCCGCTACGCCATCGGCTGGTGCGTGGTCGCGCTGGCCGCGGCGATCGCCGGGCTCGGCCGTCGCAGCCGCGGCTGCTGCCGCTCGTCGTCGGGTACACGATCGGGCCTGGTCGCACACCTGCGCTGCCGGCCCGACGACGTCGCGTCGGTGACCGCGAACGAGACGGTGATCATCTTCGCGGGCATCGCGTCGGCGCTCTACGCGGCGGCGCTGCTCGAGCCGCCGTTCGTGCTCACCCTGGTCGCGGCGGTCGGCGCTGATCGCGCTCGAGATGCGGATCGCGGTCGCCCCGGCGGCACACTCCGGCTGCATGACGCTGGAGCAGGAGCTCGAGGCCACCCTCGCGGCCGCCGGCCGCCTCGCCCGCGACGGCGAGCGGGCGGTGGCCGTGATGGCGACCGAGCCGCAGTCGGGCGCGCGGGTCTACGTCGTCGCGTTCGCGGCCGGCGACGATCTCGCTACGTGGCGCTCGACGACGGCCGGCGCGCCCGTCACCGACCGCCGGCTGGTGAAGGACGCCGTCTCGCTGGCGGCCCTGGCCGAGCGGGCCGAGGAGGTGTCGGGAGCGACCGCGGCCGACGAGCTCGTCGAGCGGTTCGGCGAAGCGGCCGCGGTGCTGCGCCGGGTCGGCGACAAGGACGCGGCCGCCGCCGCCGACGGCCGTGGTCGCCGCGGCGCGCAGCCTGGCCGACGCCGCCGCCGGCCCGCGGCCGGCGACGCCGCAGTTCCTCGACCGGATGGCCGCGCTCGCGGCCGGGCTCGCCGCGGCGCTGGACGCGTTCGTCGCACTACGCCGAGCGGCTGCCCGAGGCGAGCGCCGGCACGGTCAGCACCGTCCCCACGCCGCGCGAGATCGCGCTGACGGCGCTTTCGGCCGCCGCCGCGCGCGGGCGACCCGGCCAACTTCGCGCCGGCGATGACGGCCGCCTCGGGCGCCGTCGACGCGCTCGTCGCCGACGTGCTCGACCACTACCGGGCCGACGCTGGACGACGCGTGAAGGCCTTCGACCGCGTCATCGTCGCGTCGCTGCCGGTCGTGCCGCGGATCGTGGTGCGGCGGATCGCCGACCGCTACATCGCCGGCGAGTCGCTGGACGACGCGGTCGCGACCGTGCGCGACCTGAACCGGCGCGGCGCGCTCGGCCACCGTCGACGTGCTGGGCGAGTTCATCCGCAACCCCGACGAGGCCGAGGCGACGGCCACCGAGTACGAGCACGCGCTCGACGCGATCGCCGCCGAGCAGCTCGACGCGAACGTGTCGGTCAAGCTCTCGGCGCTCGGCCTCGAGATCGACCGCGACCTGGTCGACCGCACGCTGGCGCGCGTGCTCGCGTCGGCCGAGCGCCACGGCATCTTCGTGCGCATCGACATGGAGCACAGCGGGCTCACCGACCAGACGCTCGACGCTCTATCGCGGCCTGCGGGCGGCGGGGCACGACGACGTCGGCGTCGTCATCCAGGCCTACATGCGCCGCGCGGCCGACGACATGCGCCGCGCTGGCCGACCTGACAGCCGAGCGTGCGCCTGGTCAAGGGCATCTACCTCGAGCCGGAGGACATCGCCTACCAGGGCATGCCCGAGATCAACGCGAACTTCCTGCGGCTGCTCGAGCAGCTCGTCGACCTGGGCAGCTACGTCGGCATCGCCACGCCACGACCGCGCGCTGGTCGCGGGCGCGCTCGACGCTGATCGAGCGGCGCGGCCTGCGCGCGCGACCGGTACGAGTTCCAGATGCTGCTGGGCGTCGCGGGCGACGACCGGCCGCGAGCTGATCGCCGGGCGGCCACCGCCTGCGCGTGTACGTGCCCTACGGCCAGGCCTGGTACGCGTACTCGGTCAGGCGGCTGAAGGAGAACCCGAGCATCGCCGGGTACGTGGCCCGGGACGTCGTGCGCACGCTCGTGCCGGGGCTGCGGTGAGCCTGCGGCGGACGGCTGCGGGCCGCGCTGCGGCGGGTGCGGCCGCGGCGTGGGTGTGGGCGGCGGCCGAGCCGGCGCTGCGGCGACGCGGTCGGCGGGTATCACAGCCAGCCGCGGCTGATCGGCGGGCTGATCGCGCCCGACGGCGACTGGCAGGAGCGGTCGGGATGGCCGTCCACCTGGCCAACGGCGCGATCTTCGGCGTGGCGTTCGCCGCGCTCGGGCAGGGCCGGCGTGTGCCAGGGCGTGCTGGCCGCGGAGGCCGAGAACGCCCTCCTGTGGCCGCTCACCGGCGTGCTCGACCGGCTGCACCCCGACGTCCGCTCCGGCGAATGGCCGCCGATGCTGCGAAACCCGCACGCCTTCGCGCAGGAGGTGCTCGGTCACGCGGTGTTCGGGGCGGTGCTGGGCGGGCTCGTCCGGCGTGGGTAGCGAGTCAGGCTTCGTAGCGGGCGACGACCTCGCCCGGATGGGCATGCGCATCGCGAGTGTGCCCGAGCTCACGCCGATCCCGTTGGCGGCGATCACTTCCGCCTGACCGCGAGCGCCTCCCCCACATACGCCATCAGCTCGCTCGAGACGCCACCGCGCGATGCCCGCTCGACGCCCTCCTCGCGGTACATGCGGCCGAGCGACTCGCGGATGCCCTGGTCGCCGCCCGTGAACTGCTCGATCAGGTCGCGCCAGCGCGCCGCGATCGCCCGCATCGCCGGCGCGGCCGGATCGGTGCCGGCGGCCCGCTCGGCCTCGGCCTCGGCGATCAGATCCGCCCAGCGCCTGCTCGGCCGCGCGCATGCCCTCGGTGCCGAGTGCCTCGCGCCGGCGTGCCAGCGTCTGCTGCTGGTCGTGTGTGTAGTACCGGTCGGACATCGCCATCGCCTCCATCGTGTCTGTCAGCTGGGTCACCGTCGGCCGGCCGTCGCCGGCGCAGGCGTCGATCAGCGCCCGCAGGCGCTGTCTCAGCTCGGCGTCGGCCGCCATCCGCCGCTCGACAGCCTCGAGCTGTCGGGCGAGCACGTCTGCCGGGCCGGCCTCGGCATCGAGCGTGCGGCCGATCTCGCCGAGCGGCAGGCCGAGCGAGCGCAGTGCGAGGATCCGGTAGAGCCGGTCCACGTCGGCGCGCGGCGTAGAGCCGGTAGCCGGCCTCGGTGCGCGCCGCCGGGCCGCAGGAGGCCGATCGCCTCGTAGTGGCGCAGCGTGCGCACGGACACGTGCGCCATGCCGGCCAGCTCGCCGATCCGCCAGGTGCGGGCCGTGTCGGGTGCGTCCATGACCCGACGATAGACCCTGACGTAACGTCAGGGTCAAGCCGCGCTCAGTGGGCGGGTGCCGGGCCCTTCGTCGTGCCGTGCCCGAGCTCGTCGAGCTCGGCCAGGCGCAGCTCGCCGTACGCGCGCACGGGATGGCCCGCGGGCAGGTCGCCGATCAGGTGGGTGATGCGGTCGGCGATCTGGTAGGCGAACTGCGGTGTCGCCGGGCCCCACAGGGCGTCGATGTCGCGTTTCGTCGGCTCGGCCATCCGGCGCGAGAGTGTAGCCGCCGGCGGGCTACGGCGGTTGCGTGAGCCAGCGGCGTTCGGCGTGCCAGCGTTGGAGCGTGCGGCGGCTGGGGGTGTGAGCGGTACAGGTGCCGCATGATGCGTCACCGAGCTGGGCGGGATCGAGGGGCGCAGCGCCGGTCGCGTAGCGAGCCTCGAGGCGGCGGCGAAGCTGCGGCCAGGCATAGCTTCCGGGCCGCTGGCGCGCGGTTGTACCGCGCAGGCTGGCCAGGTGCGCGTCCAGCGCCCGCTGTCGCGCTGCGGTCATGCAGCCGTTGGCCTGCCACACCCCCCAAAGCGTCCGCACGAAGTCTCTCCCGCCCCGCTTGGTCTGAAACGCTTGCGCCGCGTGCCCCGGGCACAGCCAGACGGTCACGCGGTACCCGAGCCGCACCTCCTCCGTTCGCCCCCGTGTGCGGTCTACGCAGATGGCGCACACCGGCCGCTTCAACGGCAGGTTCCGCGCCTTGTACAGAGTCGGCAGTGCGTACATGACTGCCAGCGATTGTTGCGCGGCGCGCGTCGCATGTGGGTGTCGAGGTGTTGCGGGAGTGTCTGGGAACCGCAAATGACACATGCCGACAGCGCCAACTGTCTTTGCCGACGCCCGTTTCTTCCGAGGCCGCGCCGGCGCGCAAGGCGAGCGAGCGCACGCTCCAGAGGACGCCAGCGGCCCTGCGGGCCGCCCGCCGCAGCTCCGCCAGCTTCAGAGGAGCGCTCCGCCGCGGCGGAAGCGCTCATGCGTACCGTCCGCCGAGGTCGCGGCTGCGATCTCGGTCCGGAACTGACACATGCTGACGGCGCCAACTGGCATTCCGACCGGGGCACTTCCCGGGCTTCGGCAGTGTGCCCACCCTGGCCACCTCTACACTTCGGCCACCGTGCACGACGTCCCCGCCGACCTGCTCGGCCCGTCGGGCGAGTTCGGCCATCGCGAGCACATCCACCTGGCGTGGCGCGAGCTGCGCGAGCACGACCGCGAGGTCGCGCTCGACCGCATCGAGGACGCGATCCGCCACGTCGCCGCCGCGCACGGCGCGCCCGACAAGTACCACCGCACGATCACCGAGACCTGGGTGGCGCTCGTGCACCACCACCTCGACCGAGGCGCCGACGCTCGGCTTCGACGAGTTCGTCGCGCGGTTCCCCGGCCTGCTCGACCCGGCCTGCTCGGCCGCCACTTCAGCCGTGAGCTGCCTGGCCGCCCCCGCCGCCCGCGAGGGCTCGGTCGCGCCCGATCTGCGCCCGCTGCCCGCGCCCAGCGGCCGTCCAGATAGACTCGCGGTCGCTCACCGGGGAGGTCATCGCATGCATCGCCATTCGCTGCACGAGGTCAGGCCCGACGCGTTCAACTACGTCTGGGACAACGCGATCCCGCCCGTGCTCGAGGTCGAGTCCGGCGCCGAGATCGAGCTGCACGTGCGCGATGCGGGCGACGAGCAGATCGGCCAGGACTCGAGCGTCGAGGCGGTCACGAACCTCGACTTCACCCACGTGAACCCGGTCAGCGGGCCGGTCGCGGTGAAGGGCGCCCGGCCGGGCGACGTGCTCGCCGTCGAGATCCTCGAGCTGCGCCCGGGCGACTGGGGCTGGACGGCAATCATCCCCGGGTTCGGGCTGCTGGCCGACGAGTTCCCCGACCCGTGGCTGCGCATCTCCTCCGGTCGACCCCGAGACGCGCCGGGTGCGGCTTCGCCGAGGGCATCACGCTGCCGTTCGAGCCCTTCCCGGGCACGATCGGCGTGGCGCTGCCGGAGCCGGGCCAGCACTCGATCGTGCCGCCGTCGACGTGGGGCGGCAACCTCGATATCAAGCACCTGCGCGTCGGCACGACCCTCTACCTGCCCGTCGGCGTCGACGGCGCCCTGTTCTCGGTCGGCGACACCCACGCGGCGATGGGAGACGGCGAGGTGTGCGGCACCGCCGTCGAGGCCGCGATGGACATCGTCGTGCGCCTGAGCGTCCGCCGCGACTTCTCGGTGCCGGCGCCGCAGTACGCAGTGCCCGCCGGCGACCTCGCCCGCACCGAGGCCGGGTCGTTTCACGTCACGACCGGCGTCGGCCCCGACCTGTTCGAGGCCACCCGGGCCGCCACGCGGGCGATGATCGGCCACCTCGGCCACCGCTACGGGCTCGACCGGCAGGAGGCCTACGCCCTGTGCTCGGTGGTCTGCGACCTGCGCGTGCACGAGGTCGTCGACGTGCCCAACTGGGTCGTTGGCATGTTCCTGCCCGAGGCGATCTTCGGGCGCGCCGCCGCCGGCGAGTGAGCAAGGCATGCCGGGTGTGCCCCTGATCCGCTGGATCGGCCGCCACGACCCCGGCCTGCGCGCCCTGCGGCGGGCGGGCCGGGCCGCCCTCGTCATGCCGGCGATGTTCGCGCTGGGCGACGTCGTGATCGGGAACCCGACGATCGCGACCTTCGCCGCCTTCGGGTCGTTCGCACTGCTGCTCCTGGTCGACTTTCCCGGCCGGACGTGGTCACGCCTCCGTGCACAGGTGGCGCTCGCGGCCACGTGCAGCGTCCTGATCTGCCTGGGAACGCTCGCGTCGCAGAGCGCCGTCGCGGCGGTGGCCGGGATGGCCGTCGTCGGCTTCGCCGTCATCTTCTCCGGCGTCGTGAGCTCGGTGGTGGCGGGCGCGACGACACCGCTTCTGCTCTCGTTCATCCTCCCCGTCGCCCTGCCGGCGCCGGCCTCGCAGATCCCCGACCGGCTGGCGGGCTGGGACATGGCCGCCGTGGCCTCGCTATTCGCGATCGCCGTCCTGTGGCCGGCGCCCGCGCGTGATCCGGTGCGCGCCGCCGCAATCGCCGCCTGCCGCGCGCTGGCCGCGCGGCTGCGCTCGGAGGTGGCGTTTCTCCTCGCCGGCCGGCCGCCGGCGGCAGTCGCCGACCATGAGGCGGCGATGGCCCGGGCCGACGCGGCCGTGTCCGACGTCCACGCCGTCTTCTTCGCGACGCCCTACCGGCCGACCGGCCTCAGCACGGCCGCACGCACCCTCGTGCGCCTCGTGGACGAGTTGCGCTGGCTCGACGCAGTCGTCCACCACGGCGCTCCACGTCCGATGCCGGCGCCCGTGAGCACGCGGGCGTGCATCGTCAAGCTGGCGGTGGCGGGGGTGCTCGAGCGGGCGGCGGACCTGCTCAAGGACCCGCGGGCGTCTGCGGACGCGCTCCACGCCGCCCTGGCGGGGCTCGACGACGCCCTGGGCGAGCTCGAGCGGGGCGCCACCGGCCGCCTCTCCGATGGCGATGCGGCATCGGCGGACGACATCGTGTCGGCGCTCGACCCGAGCTTCCGCGCCCGGGAGCTGAGCTTCGTCGCCGCCCAGATCGCCCGCAACGTCGACCTCGCCGCGGCCGCGGAGCGGCGCAGCTGGCCCGACCAGCTCATGGGGCGGCGCCCGGCCGGGCTCGCCGGGCCGCTGGCATCGGCGCAGGAGCGCGCCGGCTCCCACCTCGAGCTGCACTCGGTCTGGCTGCGGAACAGCCTGCGCGGGGCCGTCAGCCTCGCACTCGCCGTGCTCGTCATCAACCTGACGGACGTCCAGCATGCATTCTGGGTCGTCTTCGGGACGCTCGCGGTGCTGCGCACAAACGCGCTTGCGACCGGGCAGAGCGTCGTTCGCGGCCTGCTCGGCACCGCTCTGGGGTTCGCAGTCGGCGCCGGGGTCGTCGCCGTGATCGGGACGGACACGACGCTGCTCTGGGTGCTGCTCCCCCCTGCAGTCCTCTTCGCCGGCCTCGCCCCGGCCGCGATCTCGTTCGCGGCGGGCCAGGCGGGGTTCACGCTCGTGCTCCTGATCCTCTTCAACATCATCGCGCCCGAGGGGTGGCGGATCGGGATCGTCCGGATCGAGGACGTCGCCCTGGGGAGCGCCGTCAGCCTCCTCGTCGGCCTCCTTTTCTGGCCGCGGGGGGCGGCGGCGGCGCTGGGCGAGGCGCTGGCCGAGGCCTACGCCTCGAGTGCCCGGTATCTCGCCGGCGCCGTGGGCTTCGGGATCAGCCGGTGCGATCCCGGCGCCCCCCTGACGCCGACGCCGACCGTCGAGTCGACGCGGGCCGCTGCGGCCTCACGCCGGCTCGACGACGCCTTCCGCGGCTACCTGGCCGAGCGTGGCTCCAAGCCGGTGCCGCTGGCGGAGGTGACGAGCCTTGTCACCGGCGTCGTCGGCCTGCGCCTGGCCGGGGACGCCGTGCTCGACCTGTGGCAGGGCGACGGCGCCGCGGCGGACGACCGGGAGGAGGCCCGACGGCGGCTGCTCGCGGCGGCCGACGCGGTCACCGGCTGGTACGGCGACTTCGCCGCCAGCCTCGTGCACCAGGCCGAGCCGCCGGAGCCTCAGGAAGCGGGCGTCCTGGCCGGCGCCGACCTCGCCGATGCGGTCGGCCGCGACCTCCGCGACGGGAGCGGCGAGGCGAGCGCGACCGCGGTGCGCGTGATCTGGACCGGCGACCACCTGGACGCCGCCCGGCGGCTGGAGCAGTCGGTTGCCGATCCGGCCCGGACGGCCGCCCGCGAGCACGCCTTCAGTCGATGGCCTGGCGCAGGAACCCGCGGATGCCGATCGCGGAGAACATCGCGAGCGAGAGCACGAGCGCGCCGATGCAGATCGGCGGGCGGATGTGGGGGACGGCGGGCACGAGCGCGCCGCGCATGCCCTCGCTCACGTAGGTGAGCGGGTTGAACGCCGTCACGACCTGGAACCAGCGGCAGCTGCGCGAGCGACGGCCACGGGTACTGGCTGCAGCCGGTGAAGAGCAGCGGCGTCAGGATGAGCGTGAACATGACCGTGATCCGGTTCGGCGGCACGAGCGTCCCCATCGTGAGGCCCATCGCCGCGCCGCACAGCGTGCCCAGGAGCAGGATGACGATGAACAGCGGCGCGCCGGCCGCCCGCCACGGCACCGATCCCAGGATCAGGATCGCCGATCGGGAACATGAACAGGGCCGCGACCAGCGCCCGCATGGCCGCGAAGACCATCTTCTCGACCGCGACCAGCGCGACCGGGATCGGCGCGAGCAGGCGGTCCTCGATCTCCTTCGTGAAGCGAGAACTCGATCACGAGCGGCAGCGCGGTCGACTGCAGCGCCGTCAGCAGCGCCGTGAGCGCGACGATGCCGGGGAAGAGCAGGTGGGTGTAGCCGGGGCGGGTGTAGCCGAGGCTCGAGAGCACCTTGCCGAACACGAACAGCATGAAGAGCGGCTGCAGCACCACCTGGGCCAGGAACACGGGCAGCTCGCGGCCGGTCACGAAGAGGTCGCGCCAGAGCACGGCCAGGAACACCGCGGGCGCGGTCGCATGCGGGGGAGCCGCGCGCCGGCGCGCTCATCGCAGCGCCCTGCCCGGTGAGGCCGATGAACACGTCCTCGAGGCTCGGCTCGCCGATCTTCACGTCGGAGAGCGTGATCCCGTGCGGCGCAAGCGCCGTCGCGACCGGGGCCACCATGAGCGGCGCGTCGTCGGTGACGTACAGGCGCACGTGGCCGTCGCTGCGGTCGAGCTGCTCGAGCCGCTCGACTCCGTCGCAGCCGCTCGAGCGCCTCCACCGCCTGGTCGAGGCCGCCGTCGGCGCCCGCCATCGCGATCTCGAGCGTGGTCTTGCCGGGCAGGCTGCGCGTGAGCGTCGTCGGGCCGGTCGAGCGCGAGCAGGCGGCCGTGATCCATGATCCCGACCCGCTCGGCCAGGGTCGAGGCCTCGTCCATGTCGTGCGTGGTGATCACGATCGTCACGCCCTGGTCGCGCAGGTCGCGGATGCGATCCCACACGAACAGGCGCGCCGCCGGATCGAGGCCCGTGCTGGGCTCGTCCAGGAAGAGCACCTGCGGGGTGTGCATCATCGCGCGGGCGATCATGATCCGCTGGGCCTGGCCGCCGGAGACGAAGTCGACCTTGTCGGCCGCCCGGTCGGTCAGGCCGAACAGCTCCAGCAGCTCGTCGGCGCGGCGGTTGCGCTCGGCCGCCGGCACGCGGTGATAGGCCGCGTGGAAGGTCAGGTTCTGGCGGATCGAGAGCGAGCGGTCGAGGTTGTTGCGCTGCGGCACGACCGCGAGCATGCTGCGCGCGCGCACGGCGTCCGTGGTGACGTCGATGCCGACCACGCGGGCGACGCCGGCCGTCAGGCGCACCCGCGTCGTGAGCACGCCGATCGTGGTCGTCTTGCCCGCGCCGTTGGGCCCGAGCAGCCCAAAGACCTCGCCCCGCTGCGACGGTGAACGAGACGCCGTCGACCGCGTTGGACGGGGCCTTCGGGTAGCGCTTCTCGAGCCCCTCCACCTCGACTGCCAGCGCCTGCCCCCGCCATCGCTCGTAAGGATAAGACGCGCCGGCGCGTAAGCGTTCCGTAAGCTCACCCGTCTGCGGGTTGCAACCCGGGTGCCCGTCTCCGATCATGCGGCCATGAGGGGTCTCCCGCTCGCCCGGGTCGCGCTTGCGGCCACCGTCGCCGTCGCGGCGGCGCTTGCCCTCGGGGCCGCGCGCACGAACGGCGCACCGCTTCCGGGCGCGCCCAACTGCCCGATCTTCCCGGCCACGAACGTCTGGAACAAGCCGGTCGACACGCTGCCCGTGGCCGCGAACTCGGCCGCGATGCTGCACGCGATCGACTTCTCGGCCGGCCTGCATCCCGACTTCGGCTCGTTCGCCGGCTACGGCATCCCGGTGAACATCGTCGGCGGCGGCCAGGCCACCCACCGCGTCCGCTTCCAGTACGCGAGCGAGTCCGACAAGGGGCCGTATCCGATCCCCGCCAAGCCGCAGATCGAGGCCGGCTCCGACCGGCACATGCTGATCGTCGATCGCGGCAACTGCAAGCTCTACGAGCTCTTCGACGCCAGGCACACGGCGAGCGGCTGGCGCGCCGGCTCGGGCGCGATCTGGACGCTCACGTCGAACCACCTGCGCCCGAACGGCTGGACGAGCGCCGATGCCGCCGGACTGCCGATCCTGCCCGGCCTCGTGCGCCACTCCGAGGTGAAGGCCGGCGTGATCGACCACGCGCTGCGGTTCACCGCCCCGCACACCTGCTCCGGCCACATCTATCCCGCCCGCCACGACGCCGGCTCCGGCAGCTGCGCCAACTGGCCGCCGATGGGCCTGCGCATCCGCCTCAAGGCGTCGTTCAACGTGAACAGCCTGCCGCGGCCGGCCCGCGTGATCGCGATCGCGCTCCAGCGCTACGGGATGATCCTGGCCGACAACGGCTCGTCCGGCTACATCTCGGGCTTCTCGAACCCGCTCTTCAACGACGACGCCCTGCACACGCTGAACCAGATCAAGGGCCAGGATCTCGAGGTGGTCGACACCTCGACGCTGCGAAGCGGCTGAGCCGTTCCCCGCCGCCGCACGGCCGCCGCGGTGAAGCCGCACCCCACCGCAGGCAGAATCCGCGCGGAATGGGTGAAGTCGGCGCAAAGCTGCGCGAGGAGCGCGAGCGACGCGGCATCGGGATCGACGAGATCGAGGCCGAGACGCGCATCCGCGCGAAGTTCCTGCTCGCGCATCGAGGAGGAGCGCTTCGACGTGCTGCCCGGCCCGGCCTACGTGCGCGCCTTCGTGCGCGACTACGCCGAGCAGCTCGGCCTCGACCCGCAGGAGCTCGTGGCCGAGCTGAACGCCCGGCCCGACCTCGTCGCCGACGTCGTCGATGATGCCGCCGCGGCAGGTCGCGGCCGTGCCTCTGCTCGACCGCCGCGGCCGCATCGCCGTGTGGGTGCTCGCCGCCGTGCTCATCGCTGCGATCGTGGCGATCGGCATCGTCGTGCTGGGATCGCGCGGCTGCCTCCGCGGCGCGGCGGGCAGACCGGGCGCACGCAGCCGCTCAACGGACCCGGCCCGGGGTCGGGCACGACAATCGCCGAGACGACGTGCGCGACGCGCACGACCCGCCCTGACGACCGCGCCGTGTCGGCCGGGTTCGAGCTCGGTCGCGCAAGCGAGGTAGCAGCCGCCTGGCTCTCGGTGCGGGCCGGATCGGCCACCGGCAAGGTGCTCTTCCAGAACACGATGGCCTCCGGCCATCACCTGTGGTGTCGCCCGCCGGCGCTGTGGTGCGCGTCGGGGCGCCGTGGAACCTCGACCTGGCCGCCGCGGGCCGCCCGCTGGCGGTGCCGCTGCACGCCTACCGGCGACATGCTCGTGATCGCTGCGGGAGCGCACCGCCGGCCGCCTGACCGCGTTCCCGGCCGCGGCGGTTGCCGCGCTACCGGCCGGCCCCGATCTCGTAGTCTGCGCGGCGTGCGACGCCTCGACCGGGCCGACGGCATGCTGGTGCTCGCCAACGTGCTCTGGAGCCTGAACTACGCCACCACGAAGTACGCGTTCGAGCGCTGGAACCCGCTGGCCTTCTCCGGCCTGCGCTTCACGATCGCCGGCCTCGCGATGGCGGCGATCGTGCTCCGACTCGAGGGCAGCCTCAAGGTGGCGCGGCGCGACGTGCCCCGGGTGGTGCTGGCCGGTGCGACCGGCATCTTCCTGAACCAGCTCACCTTCAACTACGCGCTCGACTACACCGCTGCGGCCAACGTCGCCCTGATCCTGGGGGCGGCGCCGGCGTTCACCGCGGCCTTCGCGGTCGCGCTCGGCCACGAACGGGTGCGCCCCGTGCACTGGGTGGCGCTCGGCGTATCGCTGGCCGGCGTCGCCCTCGTCGTCCAGGGCGGATCCGGCCTGGAGGGGTTCAGCCTGAAGGGCGACCTGCTTGCGATCTGCGCGGGCCTGACCTGGGCGGCCTACTCGGTCATGCTGCGGCCGCTCTTCGGCCACTACAGCGCGATGCGCCTCTCGACGCTGATGATCCTGGTCGGCGCCGTGCTCATGGCCCCGTTTGCCGCGGTGCAGCTCGCCAACCAGAACTTCGCCGACATCGGCGCCCTGCGGTGGGGCGCGCTCGCGTACTCCACGGTGTTTCCGCTCGTGGTCACGAACGTGCTCTACTTCGCCGCCCTGCGCCGCGTCGGCGCCGCCCGGGCGACGCTCTTCATGTACCTGCAGCCGTTCCTGGGCGCGCTCTTCGCGGCGCTTCTGCTGAGCGAGGCGATCGGCGGCATCCAGATCGTCGGCGGCGTGTTCATCGTCGGCGGCGTTGCGCTCGGGCGGATGTGGCAGGTGCGGCAGCACGACCCGGAGCTCGAGATCGAGCTCGAGATCCCGGCCGAGCCGTCCTGACGCGGCCTACTCGCGGGTGTGCCTCGCGGCGCAGTCCGGCGACCGCGACCCCCATGCCGATCCCGAGCGCCCAGCTACCCGCGTTCACGATCACAAACATGGCCCAGATGGCCGGCGTGTACGCGCCGTTGCCCTCCGGGCTCACCTGGTGGGGCAGCGTCGACTGGTGGAGGACGAGCCCCGTGAAGACGACGGCGCCCACGGCCAGGATCGGGGTGATCCGCCAGCTGCGCCACGCCGCAATCAGCCCGACCGCGAGGCCGATCAGGATGGCCGGGCAGCCGTAGACCAGATCCACCCTCACATGGTACGCCGGACGGCGCGCGCTTCAAGCGAACGCCGGGCCGCGCCGATGAACGGTGCGTGCAGGCGGACACCCCCATGCTGCGGATCCTCGGGCGCACGACGGCCCTCCTGGCGATCGCCGCCTTGATCGAGGGTGTGCGGTTGGCCGCAGGGACGACCACGGTCGGGCCGACCACGGTGACCGCGCACTTCGCGAGCGACGCGAAGACGCAGATCGCCCTCGTGGCCCTCGGGATCGCTGTTGCGAGCCAGCTGGGGACGCGGACGCGCAGCGCGCGCATGATCGTGATCGCCGCCGTGGCGGTCGCCGGCTTCGGCCTCGCCGCCCTCGCCGAGGTGTGGCTCTGCGTCGGGCACTGGCACGCGCAGGCGACGCGGGCTGCGATCGAGAGCGGTTACGGATCCACCGGCGCGCAGAACCGCTACGGCCACGGCGTCGAGGTCGTCGTCGCCGGCGGCCTGCTCGCGATCGCGGCCGCGGTGATCGTCGCCGCGCGCGCCCGGCCGGAGCCGCAGCGGCTCGGCCTCCAGGAGCAGTTCCCGACCTAGCTAGGCTTGTCCGCACCGATGCGTGCGGCGATCCGAAAGACCTTCCGCTTCGAGGCGGCCCACTCGCTGCCCGACCACGCGGGCAAGTGCCGCGGCCTGCACGGCCACTCCTATCGCATCGAGCTCTGCTTCGAGGGCGAGATCAACCCGGTGCGGGGCGAGTCCGACGACGGCATGGTGCTCGACTTCCTGGCGGTGTCGGAGTGGTGGCGGCGCGAGGTCGAGCCCCTCGTCGACCACCGCTTCCTGAACGAGACGATGCCCGAGCGGTTCCTGCCGACCACGGCCGAGCACATCGCCGCCTGGGTGCTCGGCCTGGTGGAGGGCGCCGGCCTGCCGGTCACGCGAGGTGACCGTCTGGGAGACCGAGACGGCGGCGGCCACCGTGCGCCGATGAGCGCCCTGCCGGTCGTCGAGGTGTTCGGGCCGACCATCCAGGGAGAGGGCGAGCTCGCCGGCGTGCCGACCGCGTTCGTGCGCTTCGGCGGCTGCGACTATCGCTGCTCCTGGTGTGACTCGCTCTTCGCCGTCCTGCCCGAGGATGTCCGCGACGCCGCGCGGATGACGCCGGCCGAGGTGGCGGCGGCGCTCACGGCGCTTGACGGCAGCGCCGGAGTGGGTGACGCTCTCGGGCGGGAACCCGGCCCTGCTCGAGCTGGGCGAGCTCGTGGCGCTGCCTGCATGCCGAGGGCCGGAGCGTGACGGTCGAGACGCAGGGCAGCGTGTGGCGGGACTGGCTCGCCGACGTCGACGTGCTGACGGTCAGCCCCAAGCCGCCGTCGAGCGGAATGGCCACAGCCGCCAACGAGGAGGAGTCGGAGCGGTTCATGCAGCGCGCGGTCGCGGCCGGCGGTCACATCGTGCTCAAGGTGGTCGTCTTCGACGAGGCCGACTACCTGTGGGCGGCCGCGCTTCGCTCGCGGTACGCCGGGCTACCCTTCCACCTGTCGTGCGGCACCGACCCGCCCGGGCCGGGGACGTCGCACGCCGAGGCGCTCGCCGGCGTCTCGCAGCGTTACCGGTGGCTGTGTGAGCGCGCCGCCCGCGACCCGGCGATGGACGGCGCGCGCATCCTGCCCCAGCTGCACGTCCTCGCATGGGGACACCAACGAGGCCACTGACCGCGAGGCGAACCGTGGAACTGACCAAGCTCGGCAATCCCTACGCGAAGTCCGACCGTACGATCGAGGCGTTCCCGATCGCCGACACGACCCAGGTGATCACGCTCGACTGCGCCGAGTTCACCTGCCGCTGCCCGATCACGGGCCAGCCCGACTGGGCGACGATCGCGATCGAGTACCGGCCCGGCAAGCTCGCGGTCGAGACGAAGAGCCTGAAGCTCTACCTGGAGACCTTCCGCGAGCAGGGCATCTTCCACGAGCACCTGGCCACGGTCATGCGCGACGATCTCGTGGCGGCGCTCGATCCGGTCGCGCTCACCGTCACCGTCCGCTTCAACTCGCGCGGCGGCATCGCGGTCACGGCCTCGAGCTCGTACCCGGCGTGAGCGCCGGCGCGGCCGTCGTCTGCCTCTCGGGCGGGCAGGACTCGACGACCTGCCTGTACGACGCACTGCGCCGCTACGAGCGGGTGCATGCCGTGTCGTTCGACTACGGCCAGCGCCACCGCATCGAGCTCGAATGCGCCGCGGCGATCGCCGCCGGGGCCGGTGTGGAGCAGGTCGTGCTGCCGGTCGGCGTCTTCTCGCAGCTCGCCGACGCCAGCCTCACGAACCCGGCCATCGCCGGCCGGCTGGACGCGACGGGCACCGGCAACGCGTACGCGGAGCTGCGCGGCCTGCCGTCGTCGTTCGTGCCGGGGCGCAACATCATCTTCCTCGGCCTCGCCGCAGCGTTCGGCGTGCCCCGCGGTTACGAGACGCTCGTCGCCGGCGTGTGCTCGACCGACGAGGCCGGCTATCCGGACTGCCGGGCCGACTTCGTCGACTCGCTCACCGACACGATCCGGATCGGCATGGACTGCCCCGAACTTCGCGATCGACGCCCCGCTGCTGCATCGCACGAAGGCGCAGACGTGGGCGCTCGCCGCCGAGCTCGGCGTGCTCGAGCTCGTGCGCACGCAGACGCACAGCTGCTACGAGGGCGTGCGCGGCGAGCTGCACGAGTGGGGCCACGGCTGCGGGGAGTGCCCGGCCTGCCAGACGCGGGCGCGGGGGTGGGCGGAGTACCAGGCGTCGTGACTCGGCCGATGCCGACGGTGCGGATCGCGGTCGCCTCGACGCCGCTCACGGCGACGCTCGAGGAGGCCGTGCCCGCGGCGGTCGCCGCCGTGGAAGAGGCGGGCCGGCCGGGGCGCGGCCATCGTCTGCCTGCCCGAGACGGGCCTGCCCGGGCACCGCGTGCAGGCGCGGGCGGTGGCGGACGTGAGCGCCGAGGCGATCGACGCGGCGATCGGCGCAGGTCGCCGACGGCGGCCCGCGCGCGCCGGCGTCGTCGCGATCGTCGGCGCCGAGCGGCCGACGCCGGCCGGCCGCGAGATCGTCGCGGTCGTGCTCGGCGCCGACGGGACGCGGCTCGGCGAGCAGGCAAAGACGCAGATCGACCCGAGCGAGGAGCCGCACTACGTGCCCGGCAGCGGCCGGCGCACGTCTTCACGGCGGCGGGCGTGACCTTCGGGATCGCGATCTGCCACGAGGGGTTCCGCTATCCCGAGATCGCCCGCGCGCTCGCGCTCGCCGGCGCGCAGGTCGTCTTCGCGCCGCACTACGTGACCACCGACGACGGCTCGCTGCCGACGCGCTGGTGCGATGCGTCGAACCCGTACAACGAGAAGGCGCTCCTGTGCCGCGCGCTCGAGAACACCGTCTACGTCGCCGCGGCCAACATCGCCGCGCCCGACCAGGGCTCGGTCACCGGCATCATCGTCGCCCGACGGCGAGCTCGTCACGAGCCTCCCGCTACGGCGCGGTCGGAGTCGCCTGCGCCGACCTCGACCTCGATCGCGCCGACGCGCTGCTCGCGCGGCGATGGGCGCCGGAGCGCAATATGCTCCAGGCGTGGCCGCTCCCGCCGTGAGCACCGTGCCCGACCGGCGCGCGTTCGCCGTGGCGTACGCCGCCGAGGGCCAGCAGATGGACAACCTGTGCGGCTGCTTCTGGGCCAGCCTGGCCCTGCGCGCGGCCGGCATCGACGCCGACCAGGAGGCGGTCGCGCTCGAGGCGCGGTCGATCCTGCCCGGCGGCGACCCGCAGACCCACGTCGCGCCGGGGGCGACGCCGCGCTGCGACTACCGGGTCGAGCTGCCGCTGGCCGCCGTCCCCGCGACGGCGGGCACCGCCGCGCCACCGCTCGCGCGCCGCGATCGAGCGGCTCTCGGGCGGCGCGCCTCGCCGCGATCGAGGTGGCCGGCCCGTGGACGGCCGCGCACGTGTGCGCGCTGCTCGACACCGCCGCCGCGGACGCGCTCCTGATCGCGAACGTGCGCACCGGCCTGTTCTGGGGCTCGCATCCCGACCCCGCCGTCGTGCGTCGAGCCACCTGGCCGGACGGCAGCCCCGAGCCGCCGCCGTCCGACTGGGACGTGGGCCACTTCGTCGAGCTCGCCGCCCTCGTGCGCGGGCTCGGACGGAGCGCTCGTCGATCGTGCGCGACACCTACCGTGAGCTCGGCCGTGAACGGCCACCACCTGCAGCCGCCCGAGCGGGTGGCGGCGGCGCTTCGCCGCGACGACGGCGCCGAGGGCGGCGTGCTCGTCGTGTGCGCGGCCGCCGCCGCGCGACGGCCTGCGCGGGACGCTGCGGGACGCAGGGCTTCGAGCTGCGCGGCTGGGACAACGGCACGCCCGTGGCGTCCCCGGGCGGGCTGAGGATGCTCGGCCGTCGTGATCAGCCGCAAACGGCGGCCCCGAGGTGCTCGAGCCGCGCGAGTGGCCGGAGCCGGTTCCCGGCGAGGGCCAGCTGCTGGTCGCGCTCGAGGCGGCCGGCGTGAACTTCCGCGACGTGTACGAGCGCCGCGGCGGCTACGGCACGCCGCCGCCGCTCGTCGGCGGCGCCGAGGGCGCCGGGCACGCGTCGTCGCCGCTCGGCGCGGGCGTGACCGAGTTCGCGGTCGGCGACCGCGTCGCCTGGACGAGCGCGACCGGCAGCTACGCCGAGCGCGTGCTCGTCGCCGCCGAGCGCGCGGTCGCAGGTGCCGCGACGGAGTCGCATCCGGAGCTGGCGGCGGCCGTGCTGCTGCAGGGGATGACCGCCCACTACCTGGCCACCTCGACCTACCCGATCCGCCCGCGCGACGACGTGCTCGTGCACGCCGCGGCCGGTGGCGTCGGGCTGCTCCTGACCCAGATCGCGAAGATGCGCGGCGCCCGCGTCATCGCCACCGCGTCGACCGAGGACAAGCGCCGCGCTCGCGCGCGAGCACGGCGCCGACGACGTGATCGGCTACGACGGCTTCGCCGAGGCCGTGCGCGACCTCACCGGCGGCGCCGGCGTCCACGTCGTCTACGACGGCATCGGCCGCGACACGTTCGCACGCCGGCCTCACGATGCTGCGGCCGCGCGGGCTGATGGTCGCTCTACGGCGCGGCGAGCGGCCAGCCAGAGCCGCTCGCAGCTCAACCGGCTCGCGGCCGGCGGCTCGCTCTTCGTCACCCGGCCGATCCTGCCCGACTACACGGCCACGCGCGACGACCTGCTCGCGCGTGCCGAGCAGGTGTTCGAGTGGGTGGCGACGGGCCGGCTGCGCGTGCTGATCGGCGGCCGCTACCCGCTCGCAGACGCCCGCCGCGCCCACGAGGATCTCGAGTCGCGGCGCACGCAGGGCAAGCTCATCCTGACGCCGTAGTGCCCCACGCGAGGCACGCATCACCCACACCGCCAGCACCCGCGCGCAGCGGGCGACGTCCTCGAGCACGACGTGCTCGTCCACGGTGTGGGCCAGCTCGGGGTCGCCGGGGCCGTAGAGCACGGTCGGCGTCGCGCCGTGGTCGATCAGCAGGCGCGCGTCGGAGCCGTACGGCACGCCGACGAAGGGCGGCAGCCGGCCGTCCACGTCGCGGGCGGCCTCGCCGACGGCCCAGGGCAGCGGGTGGTCGGACGGCACCGCGGCCGAGGCGAACCGGCCGCCGGTCACCTGCACCTCGACCGGGTGGTCGCGCAGCCACTCGTCGCCGGCGCAGGCGGCGGCCACGCACGGCGCGCAGCTCCGCCTCCGCCTCGGCCACCGTCTGGCCGACGCGCACGCCGTAGCGGCCCTCGGCCACCAGCCGCTCGGGCACGGTCGACGACCAGTCGCCGGCGTGCACGCGGCCGATGACGGTGGGGTAGGGCAGGCCCAGGTCGCGCATCGACTGCAGCTTCTCGGCCGCGTTTCGCTCCTGCTCGTTGCGCGCCAGCGCGTCCATCACCGGCCACGAGCTTCTCGACGGCCGACACGCCCCGGCGGCGGAAGGCGGCGTGGGCGCTCTTGCCGGTCACCGTCAGCGTGAACGTGATCGCGCCCGCCTGGGCGGTCACGATCTCGAGCCGGGTCGGCTCGGTGATGACCGCCCAGTCGCCGGTGCAGCCGGCCCGGATCGCGGCCAGCATGCCGGCGCCGCCGTCCTCCTCGCCCGGCACCGTCACGAGCATCGCCTCGCCGCCCAGCTCGACCCCGGCCTCGGCGATCGCCCGCAGCGCGCCCAGGCCGGCGACGACGCCGCCCTTCATGTCGCAGCGCGCCGCGGCCGTAGAGCATGCCGTCCTCGATCCGCGGCCGAAACGGCGGCGACGTCCAGGCCAGCTCGTCGCCGCCGCCGAGACGACGTCGATGTGGCCGGCGATCAGCACCCGCCGCCCGGCCGCGTCGCCCGTCAGCCGCCCGGTCACGACCGGATGGGTGTCACGCGCCACCTCGACGCCCGGGAAGTCGGGGTCGGTCGAGAGGTCGATCGCGGGCGTGTCGACGCGCTCGACCTCGAGCCCGGCGGTCGTCATGCGCAGGGCGACCTCGGTCTGCACGGCGCCCTCGTCGCCGGTCAGGCTCGGGATCGCGACGAGCGCGGCCAGGTCGTCGGCCAGGCGGTCGCGGTCGACGTTCGCGACGACGGCCAGCTCGGCCGGGCGTCAGGTTCTTCATCCGCGCAGGATCGGGCGGGTGATGCAGGTCGGGCCGCCGGAGCCGTTGATGCACACCTCGGTCGCCGGGGAACGTGTGCACCTCGCAGCCGCGGTCCTGAGCAGCGCGCGCTGCGTGACCGGGTTGCCCTCGACCATCACGACCACGC
The DNA here is from genome assembly GCA_963813245.1 of uncultured Actinomycetes bacterium. Taxonomy (GTDB): domain Bacteria; phylum Actinomycetota; class Thermoleophilia; order Gaiellales; family JAICJC01; genus JAICJC01. Next base: position 515,433 of record CAWEYE010000010.1, on the reverse strand, counting down.
CGGGCCGCACGGCCAGGATGTTGCAGCCCTGGGTCGCGAGCTCCTCCTCCGGCACCGGCGACCAGCTCGACCGAGTGCTCGCCCAGCAGCTCGTACAGGCCGGCGGGGAGCTGGGGCAGGAAGACGACGGCCAGGTCGTCGGCGATCGGCGAGATCACCGAGAGCAGGTGCAGGCACTCGGCCGGGCCGTTGGCGTAGGGGACGTCGAACACGTGCACGTCGCCGCCGACGAGCTCGGTCAGCCGCCGGCGCACCGGCGGCGTTCGTGCGCAGCGAGCGGCCGATGCAGAAGACGTCCGGCCGCAGCCAGAACGTGTCGCCGCCGTCGGCCGTCTCGGGCGTCTCCAGCCGGCCGAGCACGGGCATGTCGTGTGCGGTCGCCCAGGCCTCGAGCGCGTCCGCCTCGCCCTGGCGGGTCGGCTTGCCGGACCGCAGCGCGATCACGCCGCGGTCGGTGACGAGCGCGGGGTCGAAGGTGTAGACGAGGTCGGGGCTCGCCGTCTCGGCGTCGAGCTGGTGCACCGCCACGCCGAGATCGGTGAGGATCGTGCAGAAGGCGTCGTGCTGGCGCTGCGCCGCGGTCAGGTCGACCGGGTGCAGGAACCCGTGCGCGGGGTCGTCGTGGGCGCGTCCGAAGGCCTCGCCGGGGCGCTTCACGAGCACCTCGTGCAGCGGGGCGGTCATGCTCTGGGCGCCGAAGCGGCGCGTGGTGGGGGCTGCGGTGTGTGCCATGCGGCAAGACTAGATGTTCTGGGATGCAATCTCCGCGCCCTGCCGGACATGAGGAGGTGACGTCCCAGCCACGCCGGAGGATGACCCTGAGTTGCACCGAGACACGAGAGGCGCGCTTCACCCGCGTCTACGAGCAGCACCACGAGACGGTGCGCCGCTACGTCTGGCGGCGCGATCCCGACATCGTCGACGATGTGGTCGCCGAGACCTTCCTGGTCGCCTGGCGGCGGCTCGACGAGATCCCCGAGCAGGCCGCGCCGTGGCTGATCGGCGTGGCGCGCAACGTGCGCCGAAACGAGCGCCGCGGCGCCCGCCGCCAGCAGGCCGTGAGCGTGCGCCTCGCCGATGCCGTGCCGGCGCTCGCGGGCGTCGACGCGCCCCGCGAGGCCGCGGCCGTCGAGGCCGCCCTGCGCACGCTCACGCCGCGCGATCGCGAGGTGCTGCTGCTCGCCGTGTGGGACGGGCTCGACCGGGCCGCGATCGCGGCGGCGCTCGGCTGCTCGAAGGCCAACGCCAGCCTGCGCCTGCACCGCGCCCGCCGCCGCCTCGCCGCCGCCCTTCGCGACATCGACGCCGACTCCAACCGCGGCCTCGCATTCGCCGACTCCCGGAGGTCATGATGCCCAGTTCCGACACCCTCGACATCCTGCGCCGGCTCGACCCGGCCCGGTCGATCGCCCCGGCGGACGCGTCATGCCGCGCGAGGCGCTGCGGCGCCAGATCGTGGCCGTGCCCGTCCGCCCGTCGGCACGCCGCCCGCACGGACGCCGCGCGCCGGTGCTGGTCGCGGTCGCGGCGATGCTGCTCGCCGTCGGCATCGGCGCCGTCTGGGCGGCGGGCGTGCTCGGGCCGGTGGCGCTCTTCCGGGCCAACTCCGCCTACAACGACGACCCGAGCGCCGGTCAGCTCTGGCATCAGCACGTGATCCCGGCGTCGGTGTTCAAGGCCGCGACCATGCGCATCCCGCACGTCGGGCCGGTGCAGTTCTGGTTCGGGCGCACGCGGACGCACGGCTGGTGCGGCGCCCTGCGGCTGCCGGCGGGCGACTGGGTCGGCACCGGCCGCGATCCGCTCGACGCCGGCGGCACCGTCCCCGGCTGCATGCCGACGCGCACGCAGATCAACGGACAGGACCCGGTCTTCGTGATCAACGGCCTCGACTACCAGGAGGGCAACGTCGACGCCACCGGCCGTGGCGGGTCGTTCTGGCGGATCGAGTACGGCCTGGTCACGATCCACGGCGCCGTCCGCGTGGCCGACCGGGTGTCGGGCCGAAGCGCGCCGATCGCGCGCGGCGGCGCCTTCGCCCTCGCGCTGCCCTTCCCGGACGGGAATGCCGCGCCGATGCACCTCGTGGCCTACGACGCAGAGGGCAAGGTTGTAGGACGAGCGTGAGCGGCCGGATACACTCCCGGCCGTGTCGGAGGAACATGACTACCGGGCCGAGTACAACGAGGCCGTGCGCCGGGCGATCGCCGGCGACGTGGGCTTCTACCGCGACTTCGACCGGCACCGCCAGGAGACGGTGTGGCGGCTGCTCTCGAGCGACCGCCAGGCGCTGCTGCGGTTCTGCCAGCGCCAGGGCATCTCGGTCGGCAAGATGGAGACGATGCAGACCCTGAAGAGCCCCAAGCCGCTCCTGCAGCTGATCGCACACGGCCACGACGCCGACACCGTCGCTCGCTGGGCGCGGCGCGGCTAGACCCGGTGAGCCTGGCTGATCGTCGTCGACTTCGACGGCACCATCACCGAGCGCGACACCCTCGACGACGTGCTCGAGCGCTACGCCCCGGAGGCCTACGAGCAGGCCGAGGCGGGGCTCGCCGCCGGCCGGCTGACGCTGCGCGAGTGCATGGAGCAGGAGTTCGCGCCGGTCTGCGGCGACCCCGAGACGATCATCGCCGAGGCCGTCGACGCGGCCGTCGTCCGGCCCGGCTTCGCGGAGTTCGTGCGGGCCGCCGAGGCCGGTCGGGCATCGGGTCGTGGTCGTCTCCGGCGGGTTCGAGTCGATCATCCGGCAGGTGCTCGACCGCGAGGACGCGGGCCACCTGCCGGTGTTCGCCCACGAGGCCCGGTTCACGCCGCAGGGCACGACCGTCGAGTTCCGCCACTGGGACGACTGCGACGCCTGCGGCGAGGAGTGCAAGCGCTCGATCGTCGCCGGTCTTCGCAACGGCGACGAGGTCGTCTACATCGGCGACGGCTACTCCGACCGCTGCGCCGCGCTCGTCGCCGACCGCCGCTTCGCGCGCCGGTTCCTGGCTCGCGACCTCGACCAGGCGGGCGTCGAGTACACCCCGTTCGACGACTTCCACACCGTGCGCGAGGCGCTGCTGGGGCCGGGCGCCGACGTGGCGCCCGGCCCCAGCGAGAGCCGCTAGTCGCCCGAGGCCAGGCCGGCCTCGATCTGCTCGAGCTCCTCCTCCGAGCCCATCCGCACCGGGCCCTTGAACCAGTTCTTGGCGGACAGGATCCACCATCCGCCGAAGAAGATGAACGCGCCGCCGACCGTCAGCGGGGCGTAGTTCACATCCGCCCAGTTGACAACCACGAGGAAGTGGTTCGTCCCGACCACGGCCGAGTTGCCGGGGATGCCGTCCGGGAACAGTGGCAGCAGGAACAGGACGCAGATCAGGACGATCCACAGGATCGCGAGCGGATCGATCCACTTGTAGTGCTTGCCCAGGTGCCAGGCACCGCGCTCGAAGCTCTCCTTGGCGCGGAAGCGCAGGTAGATCGGGAGCACGAAGGCGATGTAGAGGCCGATCACCGCGATCGACGTCCCCACCGCATAGCCGATCACCGGGTTCTTCAGCGTGGGCAGCATCAGCGCCCACGCCAGCACGCAGATCGCCCAGACCGAGTTCACCGGCACCCGCTCGCGGGGCGACACCTTGCGCCACACTGGTGTCCGGGGATGGCGCGGTCACGGCTGAACGCGAACATCATCCGCGACGCCGACGTCACCGACGCGAGGCCGCAGAAGAACTGGGCCACGCACGCGATCACGAGCAGGAACTCGGCCCATTTGTTGCTCATCGCGTTCTGCCAGATGTACTGCACCGCGAACCCGTACTGCGCGGCGGTGTTGGCGACCGGGCCGGGGATCGCGAACGTGACGGCGACGAGCAGGATGAACCCGAAGATCACCGACACGACGACCGACATCACCATGCCGATCGCGGCCGACCGCGACGCGTTGCGCGTCTCCTCGCTCATGTGCGCCGAGGCGTCGTAGCCGGTGATCGTGTACTGGGCCATCAGCAGCCCGATCCCGAACACGAACCAGAACACCGGATTGGCGAAGCTCTGGCCCTGGAAGCCGGAGAAGTTCTCGGTGTCGGTGAACACGAAGCTGACCGACTTGTGGTGGTCGGGGATGAAGATCAGAACGAGCACGATCACGAGCACGCCGGCCATGTGCCACCAGGCCGAGATGTTGTTGATCATCGCCAGCAGGCGCACCCCGAACGTGTTGATCAGGCCGTGCAGGACGATGATCACCGTGTAGACGAGGAACACGTGCTGCTTGCTGAGCGAGAAGCTGAACCACAGGTTCATGAGCGACGAGATGAACGTCGCCGCCCCGAAGTCGATGGCCGCCGTGACGGCGACCTGGCCGAGGAAGTTGAACCAGCCGGTGAACCAGCCCCAGCCCGGGCCGCCGAGCCGCGACGACCAGAAGTAGAGACCGCCCGCGGTCGGGTATGTGGAGGCGATCTCGCCCATCGCGAGCGCGACGAGAGTGCAGAAACCGCCGACGATCAGCCAGCCCCACGTGACGGCGACCGGGCCGCCCCAGCCGATGGCGATGTAGTACGACGTCAGGCAGCCGGCGAGGATCGAGATGATGGTGAACGAGATGGCGAAGTTCGAGAACCCGCCCCAGCCGCGCAGAAGCTCCTGTGCGTAGCCGAGCTTGTGCAGCATCTGCTCGTCTTCGGACAGCTGATGGACGTCGCTGGGAGGCCCCCCTCCGGCTCCCGGATCGGTGCTCATACGCCCTCCTTCGGGGTCGTTGTCGCGTCCGACACTAGCCCCTGGGCCGGTCGGAGTAAAGGCCCGCCGCGGCGACTGGTCTAGACCGGTCCGCCTCAGGCGGCGCTGCGGGCGCGCTCGCGGCGAGCTCGGCGAACCGCTCGGCCATGCCGCGCCCGATCGCCTCATGCGCGCTCGAGGTGGGCTTCGAGCTCGGCCAGGTAGCGCTCCTCGGTGTAGCCGGCCTTCTCGAGCTCCGGCTTGCCCCAGCGCATCCACGTTCAGCAGGATGTCGCGCGTGACCTCGATGTGGAACTGCGTCCCCCAGGCGGCCTCGCCCAGCCGGAACGCCTGCAGGCACGTGTCGTTGCGGGCCAGCTCGACCGCTCCGGGCGGCAGCTCGCAGGCGTAGTGGTGCCACTGCATCGCCATGAACGTCTCCGGCACGTCCGCGAGCACCGCGTCGGTCGCCGGCCGGCGCGTTCGCGTCGAGACGCCGCACCCAGCCGACCTCGGAGGGGTCGCTGCGGTGCACCGTGCCGCCCGCGGCCCGCGTCGAGCAGCTGGGCGCCCAGGCACAGGCCGATCACCGGGCACGCCGTCGGCGAGCGCCTCGCGCAGCAGCTCGATCTCCTCGTCGATCCAGGGGTAGACGTCGCTCTCGTGCGTGTTCGCGGTGCCGCCGCACGAGATCACCGCGTCGTAGCCCGCGAGGCTCTTCGGCAGCTCGTGCTGGGCGACGTCGACCGCGTCGATCCGGAAGCCGTGCAGGCGCAGCGGCGCCAGGAAGAGGCCGCCGGGACCGCTGGGCTCGTTCACGATGTGGAGCGCGCGCATGCTCACGCTCCCCTCGACGATCTTGGCCGCCTCGCGGTACGGCGCCTGCTCGCGCCGGATCAGGTCGGGATTCGTGCCGCGCGCGTGCGCGAGCTCGAGCGTCAGGAGCTGCAGCGGCACGGCGGCGCCGAGCAGCGCCGCGGCCGCGGCGGGCAGGCCGTCGGCGGCCGGGACGGGCACGACCCCGGCGGGCGCCAGGTCGGCCAGGCCGGGGTCGGTGGTGATCGCGGCGCAGCGGATGCCGACCCGCGCACACGCCTGCAGCGCGCACCCGTGCCCGGGCGGTCGCGCCGGTCCGTGGGCGCGGCGGTCGCACAGGACGAGCACGACGCCGGTGTCGGGGCCCGTCGCCGGCAGGTGGCCGTGGAGCAACGTCTCCAGGTCGCGCATCGCGGTCGGCAGGTGGCAGGCCTCCTCGATCTTGAGCGTCGAGCTCGCGGGCGCTCGTGCGGTCGGCGCCGCCGCCGACGATCAGGAGCTGCGCGCAGCCGTGCAGGTTCTGCGCCGCGGTCACGGCCGCCGTCCCACGACGCGAGCCCGGCGGCGACCGTGCGCCCGGCCGCGGCGGCGTCGGCGGGCGCGCCCGACGCGGCCCCGGCCAGCGCCAGGCCGGCGCAGAGCGGCGAGAGGTAGCCCACCGTGTGGCACCACGAGCGATCGACGAACGGCGTCGCCAGCACCGCGTCGGCGTGCCGGGTCGACTCCGACTCCGGCCGGGCCGTGATCAGCCCCGTCGCCGAGCCGGCGGCGCGGGCCGCCTGCAGCGCCTGCACCGTCGCCCACGTGCCGCCCTCGTGCGAGACGCCGATGACGGCGCCGCCGCGCTGCGGCTCGCAGTAGGCCTCGAACGCGCCGCGCGAGACCGCGGCGACGCCCGCCTCGGCAGCATCTCGGCGACGCCCAGCGAGCCGTGCTCGCTCGTGCCGCAGCCGACGACCGCGAGCGGGCCGTCGCCGCGGGCGAGCAGCGCGAGCGCGGCCGGGTCGGCGCCGTCGCCGCCGGCGACGATCCGCTCGGCCAGCGCCGGCTCGGCCTCGATCATCTCCTGCATCACCCACGGCGGCGCCTCGCGCAGCTCGGGGAAGTGGTCGGGGTCGTACCAGTCGCTCGGTCATGTGCGCCTCCCTTCGTCGGCTGTCCGCTCGAGCCGGCCGCCGAGATGCTCGGCCAGGAACTCCTCGGCGGCGGCGTGGAACGCGAGGTTGTTCTCGGGCTTGCGGAAGCCGTGGCCCTCGTCGGGGAAGACCATGTAGCGGTGGGGGATGCCCCGCTCGGTCATCGCCGCGACGATCTGCTCGGACTCCTCCTTCTTCACGCGCGGGTCGTTCGCGCCCTGGGCGATCAGCATCGGGATGCGGATCGCTCGACGCGCGAGAGCGGCGAGCGCGACCACAGGAAGTCGGACTCGGTGTCGGGGTTTCCGACGCGCCTGTGGAACTGGGCGACGAGCGGCGCCCAGTACGGCGGGATGCTGCGGATCAGCGTGCGCAGGTCGGACGGGCCGACGACGTCGATCGCGCAGCGGAATGCGTCCGGCGAGAACGTGGCGCCGACGAGCGCCGCGTAGCCGCCGTAGGAGCCGCCGTAGATCGCGACCGGTCCGGGGTCGGCGTAGCCCTGCTCGATGACCCACGCGACGGCGTCCAGCAGGTCGTCGTGCATGCGCGCGCCCCACTCGCGGTCGCCGGCGTTCAGGAAGTCGCTTGCCGTAGCCCGTCGAGCCGCGGTAGTTCACCTGCACGCACAGGTAGCCGCGGTTGGCGAGCCACTGCGGGTCGGGTGCAAAGCCCCACTCGTCGCGCGCCCACGGGCCGCCGTGCACGAAGAGCACCGTCGGGGTGCGCGTGCGGTCGGAGCCGGGCGGGAACGTGAGGTAGCCGTGCACCTCCAGGCCGTCGCGGGCGGTGAAGCGGAACGGCTCCATCGCCGCGAGCGTGTACTCCGTGCAGGTCGGGCTTGTGCGCGAAGAGGAAGCTCGCCGTGCCGCTCTGCCGGTCGAAGGCGTAGTAGGCCACCGGCCCGTCGTCGGCGGTGAAGCCGACGATCCAGATCCGGTCGGCGTGGTCGCGGCCGCGGAAGTGCAGGTCGCCCGGGTGCAGCGCGCGCATGGCCTCGACGTCGGCGCGCAACGCATCGTCGAGCACGACGTGGTCGACCCGCTCGCGCGTGAACGTGACCACCTGCACGCGGTGCGTGTCGGGGTCGATCAGGACGTCGGAGACGTCGTAGGTCGGATCCTCGGCGAGCACCTCGAAGGCGCCGGTGGCGACGTCCATCTGCAGCGAGCCGGGCGGCGTTTGCGTCCTTCGACGTCACCAGGTAGATCGCGTCACCCGCGTGGGTGAACCCGGCCACGTCGGTCGAGATCGCGTCCTCGGAGCCGACCGCGAGCAGCGTGCGGTAGTCGCCAGTCGCGGGGTCGCCGACCCGGATCTCGACGCCGCCGTCGGGCAGGAAGGCCATCCCGCCGCGCACGCGCAGCTCGGTGTCGACCAGCCAGCCGGCGAAGCCGGGGTTCTCGGCCGCAAGCTCGAGCGAGCCGTCGCGGACGTCGAGCAGGTAGGCGTCGTGCAGCTCGGGGTTGCGCCGGTTGAGGCCGATCAGCAGGTGATGGGGCTGGCGGCGGTCGGCGGCCAGGATGCGCGCCTGCACGCCGTCGAACGGCGTCACGTCGACGTCGCCGCCGTCCTCGAGATCGACCACGTGCAGGTGCCAGTTCTCGTCGCCGCCCGAGTCCTGCGGGTAGACGATGTGGCGGTTGTCGGGGCACCACGCGAAGCTGCGCACGCCGCGCTCGCGGTCGTTCGAGACCGGCTTTTGCATCGTCGCCGCCGAGCGTGCCCACCCACACGTTCAGGATGCCGTCGACCGGGGCGATGTACGCGATCCGGCGGCCGTCGGGCGACACGGCGGGGGCGAGCCGCTCGGGGTTGCCGAAGAGCACGTCTCGGGGGATGAGATCGACCATCTGGCGGCGATTGTATCCAGGCGCCGCCGTCGGCCGACCGCCATACACTCCCGCGCATGGATCCGCGCCCGATCGGCATGTTCGACTCCGGCGTCGGCGGGCTGACCGTGCTGCACGAGTGCCTGGTCAGCCTGCCGCACGAGGACTTCGTCTACTTCGGCGACTCCTCGCCCGAGCGCTTCCCGTACGGGCCCAAGCCGGCGGCCACGATCCGCCGCTTCGCGCACGAGATCGCCACGCACCTGGCCGCGCATGGACACCAAGCTCGTCGTCGTCGCCTGCAACGCCGCGACGTCGGCCGCCCTGCCCGAGCTGCAGCGCGAGTTCGCGGTGCCGCTGATCGGCGTGATCACGCCCGAGGCGCGGGCCGCGGTGCAGGTCACCCGCAACCGCCGCGTCGGCGTGATGGCGACGCAGGCGACCGTCGCGAGCGGCCGCTATCCGGCGGCCGTGAACGCCCTCGACGCCGGCATCGAGGTGACGCAGGTCGCCTGTCCCGACCTGGTGCCGCTGATCCAGAGCGGCGACACGCACGGCCACGAGCTGCACGAGGCCGCCAAGACCTACGCCGCGCCGCTCAAGCGCGCGGGTGCAGACACCGTCATCCTCGGCTGCACGCACTACCCGCTGATCCGGCAGATGCTCCAGCGCATCTACGGCCGCGACGTCACGCTCATCACCTCCGCCGAGGAGATCGCGAGCGAGGTGGCCGCGACCCTGGCGCGGCGGGGTGTCGGCAACGATCCCGACCGCGAGGGCGACTACCGCTTCCTCTGCACCGGCGATCCCGCCGCCTTCCTCGACGTCGCCGGACGGTTCCTGCAGCTGCCGCTGACCGGGGTCGAGCGGGTCGATCCCGCCACGCTGCGGGTGGCCGCATGAGCCGGGCCGACGGGCGCGGCCCCGAGGATCTGCGCGCGATCGAGATCGAGCCGGACTTCATCCCCTCGGCGTCGGGCTCGGCGCTCTTCCGGATCGGCTCGACCCGCCTGATCTGCACGGCGATGGTCGAGGAGTCGGTGCCGCCGTGGATGCGCGGGCGCGGCAGCGGCTGGGTCACGTCCGAGTACGGCATGCTGCCGGGCTCGACCTCGGAGCGCAAGTCGCGCGACGCGAGCCGCGGCCGCGTCGACGGGCGCACCGTCGAGATCCAGCGGCTCGTCGGCCGGTCGCTGCGCTCGGTGGTCGACTTCAAGGCGCTCGGCGAGCGCACCGTGTGGATCGACTGCGACGTCATCCAGGCCGACGGCGGCACGCGCTGCGCGGCGATCTGCGGCGGCTACGTCGCCATGCACATGGCCCTCCAGCGGCTCGTCGCCCGCGGCGGCGCTGCCGCGTGTGCCGCTGCGCGACTCGGTCGCGGCCGTCTCGGTCGGCATCGTCGACGCAGAGCCCCTGCTCGACCTGCCCTACGCCGAGGACAGCCGCGCCGAGGTCGACATGAACGTCGTCATGACCGGGAGCGGCGAGCTGATCGAGGTGCAGGCGACCGCCGAGCGCACGCCGTTTGGGCGCGCGTCGCTCGACCGGCTGCTGGAGCTGGCCGCGGGCGGCATCGAGACGATCGGCCGCGAGCAGGCCCGGGTGCTCACGCGGCGCGTGAGCGCGCGAAGAGGATCGTGCTCGCGTCGGGCAACGCGCACAAGGCCGTCGAGCTTGCGCGCGTGCTGCCCGGGTGGACGGTCGCAGCCGTATCGCCGGCGAGCTGCCCGAGGAGACGGGCGACGACGTTCGTCGCCAACGCGCTTCTGAAGGCGCGCCACGTGCACGCGGCGATCGGCGGCGAGGCGTGGGTGCTGGCCGACGACTCCGGCATCGAGGCCGCCGCGCTCGGCGGGGCGCCCGGCGTGCGCTCGGCCCGCTACGCCGGCGAGGACGCGACCGACGCCGAGAACCTGCGCCAAGCTGCTCGCCGCGGTGCCCGACGGCACGCCGATCGCCGGGTGCGCTACGTCGCCGAGCTGGTCGCGATCGCGCCCGACGGCCGCGAGCTGCACGCCCGCGGCGAGCTGCGCGGCACGCTCGCGGCCGAGCCGCGCGGGAGCGGCGGCTTCGGCTACGACCCGGCCGTTCGTCCCCGAGGGCGAGACGCGCACGGTCGCCGAGATGAGCGCCGGAGGAGAAGGACGCGATCTCGCACCGCGCCCGCGCGGCCGCCGCGCTGCTGCCCCAGCTCCCCGCTTGAAGGTGCCTGGCACCGCGTCGCGGTGCCAGGCACCGGCCTGAGCTGCTTGCCGCACGGACGTTTGCGCGGCTATGGTGCTTCACATGACGTGCCACCTCCCGTCGAAGGTCATGACGCCGGCGTATCCCGCCGGACCGGGGTGTCGCGCGCGCTAGATCGATCTCGCATCATCTGCACCGCCGTCGGCCCCGGGAAACCCACCCGGGGCTTTTTGTTGGACCGACCACACCATGCTGGCAATCGAGGCACACGAGCTGACGAAGGCGTTCTCCGCCGGGCGCGGACGCGCGCGCACCACCGTCGAGGCGGTGCGCGACATCACCTTCCAGGTCGAGCGGGGCGAGCGGCTGGCCTACATCGGGCCGAACGGCGCCGGCAAGTCGACCTCGATCAAGATGCTGACCGGCATCCTGCACCCCACGAGCGGCCGGGCGACCGTGCTCGGGCTCGTGCCGTGGACGCAGCGGCGCGACCTCGCCCGCCGCATCGGCACGCTCTTCGGCCAGCGCTCGCAGCTCTGGTTCGAGCTCACGACGCGCCAGACGCTGCGCCTGCTCGCCCGCATCTACCGGCTCGACGAGGCCGACGCCCGCCGCCGCACCGACGAGCTGGCCGAGCTGCTCGACGCCGCCGACCTGCTCGACGTGCCCGTGCGCTCGCTCTCGCTCGGGCAGCGGATGCGCTGCGAGCTCGCGGCGACGGTGCTGCACGGGCCGGAGGTGCTCTTCCTCGACGAGCCCACGATCGGGCTCGACCTGCTCGCCAAGCAGCGCTTCCGCGAGATGGTCGTGCGCCTGAACGAGGAGCGGGGGACGACCGTCTTTCTCACCTCGCACGACGTGGCCGACATCGAGCACGTGGCCGACCGCGTCGTCGTCATCAACCACGGCACGATCATCTACGACGACCAGGTGCAGCGCATGCGCCGGACGCTCCTGCAGACCAAGCTGATCGAGGTGCGCTTCGAGGAGGCGCCCGGCGACCTGGTCATGGACGGCGTCCAGGTGACCGCCGAGTCCGACACGGTGTACGGCCTCGTGGTCGACACGCCGCCGGCTGTCGGTGCGGGCCGTGCTCGACGGGCTCCTGGACGGCTACGCCATCGCCGACATCTCGGTCGTCGACCCGCCGCTCGAGCAGGTCATCTCCGAGATCTACGGAGGCCGCACGATGACCGCGATGGCCGCACAGGCGCACACCGCCGCCCGGCGCGCGCTGCACCAGCCGGGCGAGCTGGCGGTGCGGGTCACCTTCTACGCGCTCATCCTGGTCATCTTCTCGGCCGCTGTGGTCGGCCGCGACGCGGGCGAACGGCGGATCGATCGCCGGCTACGACACCCGCGCGCTGCTCTGGTACGTGGCCGCCGCCGAGGGGGCCGTGATCGCGACCAAGCCGCGCATGATCGAGACCATCGGCTGGGACATCGCCTCCGGCGCGATCGTGATCGAGATGCTGCGGCCCGCGTCGGTGGTCGGGCTGCGCCTGGCGGCCGAGCTCGGCGAGGCGCTCGTGCGGCTCGTGGCCGCGCTGCTCGTGGGATCGGTGATCGTGTGGCTCTACGTCGGCCCGCCGCCGAGCGGGGAGGCGCTCGCCCTGGCGGTGCCGTCGTGCCTGCTCGCGCTCGCGCTGCAACCTGGCCGCGCAGCACGCCTTCGCCGGCGTCGCGTTCTGGCTGCGGGACGCGCGCTCGACGTGGTTCCTGTACCAGAAGCTCGTGTTCCTGGTCGGCGGGATGCTGCTGCCGCTCGAGTTCCTGCCGCGCGACGCTCGCAGACGTGGCCAAGGCGCTGCCGTTCGCGGCGATGGCCTATGCCCCGGCGCGCCTCGCCTCCGGGCACGTCGAGCCGGTGCTGCTGGCCGTGCAGCTGGGCTGGCTGGTCGTGCTCCTGGGCTGCGCCGTCGCGGTGTTCGCCGCCGGCGAGCGGCGGCTGGAGGTGGTGGGCGGATGACGGTCGCGCTCGCAACGATGCGCACGGCGTTCCTGGAGGCGTGGTCGAACCGGCGCCGGGTTCTGGTTCCAGGTGGCGGTGATGATGGCGAACGACGTCGCCTGGGTCGCGCTTCTGGGTGCTCTTCTTCGACCAGGTCGGCACGCTGCGCGGCTGGGACACCCACAAGGTGCTGCTGCTCTTCGCGATCCTGTGCACGCTGCAGCGGCGTCAGCCTCGGCCTGCTCGCGAACGCGCGCCGGATCGGCGAGCTGGTCGCGGGCGGCGGCCTCGACGCCGCGCTCGCCCTGCCGGCCAACCCGCTCGCCTACCTGCTCACGCGGCGCGTCGACACGGCGCTGCTCGGCGACCTCGCCTTCGGGCCGGTGCTCTTCGTCGTCGCCGGCGACCCGACGCCCGAGCGCGCGCTGGTGTTCGTATTCGGCGTCGTGTGCGGGTCGGTCGTGCTGGTCGGCTTCCTGGTCGCGCTCGGGTCGCTGACGCTCTTCGCGGGCGGCCGCGGCGAGCAGGCCGACCTGGGGTTCCAGGCGATCCTGATCTTCGCGTCCTACCCGATCGACGTCTTCGGCGGCCTCACCAAGCTCGTCCTCTTCACGGCCGTGCCGGCGGCGTTCGTGACCGGGCTGCCGACGCGGCTCGTGGCGAGCTTCAGCTGGCCGGTCGCGGCGGGAGCCGTCGCGGCGGCGGCGTTCTTCGCCGCCCTGGCCGCGGCGACGTTCGCGCTCGGCCTGCGCCGCTACAGCTCGGGCGCGCTGTGGACGCGGGCGTGACGGAAGGCGGGGCCGGGGCGGCCGAGTGGCCGTCCGGGCTGCCGCCGGTACTGCGCCTGGCAGGATCCAACACGCGCTTCGCTGCCGCATCGGTTCGCGGCGGAGGACGTGCGCTTCACCGAGCAGCTCGTGGCGTTCTTCGTCGAGCGCCTGACCTGTCCGCGAGACGTCGTGCTCGACCCCTTCGCGGGATTCGGCACGACACCTGTCGTTGCGGAGGCGATGGGGCGCGAAGGCTGGGGGATCGAGATCGACTCCGAGCGGGTGACGTATATCCGCGATCACTTCGCGGCTCCGGATCACATCATCGAGGCCGACGCGCGGGCGCTCGCCACGCTGCGCATTCCACCGACTGCGCTCGTCCTCACGTCCCCTCCGTTCTCGGCGCCCGGCGATCCCCACGATGCGCTCGGTGGCTATCGCGGCCGGAATCCCGGGTACGCGGCCTACCTCGCCGGTCTCCGGGATGTCTTCCGGCAGATGCGTGCGCCGCTCGCCCCCGGCGGGTGGATCGTCATCGAGTCGGCGGATCTGGCGCGATCAGGCGAAGTCACGCCGCTCCCGCGGGACATCGCCGCCGCCGTGGGCGAGGTGCTGCCCTTCGCAGGCGAGATCGCCGTCGAGTGGGAACCGCCCCTGCGAGGCGACTACGACCGCAGCGTCTGCCTGCTGTTCTCAGCCGGGGCGATTCGATCAGACCCGCCGCGAGCATAGGCCGACGACGCCGCGACGAACGCCGCGACGGGGCGGTGCGGGTCCCGTCGCGAGCGCCGCCACACCCAATTGGCATCCACTGCGGATGCCAAATGGCGTGTTCATCCAAGTGACACTTGGCCACCGTCCTCACGGCCAAGTGGCCACCGTACGCACGGACGCTCAGAGCACGCGGTAGAGCTCGTAGGCGATCGCGTTTCGCCCCATGAGCCGGCCGCGGCCGACGAACAGGCTCTCGCCCAGCCACGCATGGCGGCCGTCGCCGACCTCGAAGTGCGGCGCGATGCACATGTACTGGTCGTCGAAATCGGTCGGCTCGCCCGGGGCCAGCGCCGCGAGGAACCGCTCGGTCGAGCGGATCAGCGCCAGGTCGAGTGAAACAGGATCAGCTCGCCGAGCGTCACGCGAGGCCCCCGAGCTCCGGCTCGGCCGGCTGCCGGCGCGACCAGTGCCACCAGTTGATCTCGGCGCCGAGGATGAGGATGTTCGTCATCAGGTAGAGCCAGACCAGCAGCAGAACGAGGCCGCCGAACGCGCGCAGGGCGAGCAGCTGGTCGGAGAAGCGCAGGTACAGCGACAGGGCCGAGAAGAGCGCCTGGAAGAGCACCGTGCCGACGAGCGCGCCCGGCCACACGTCGGCGAGGTGCAGCTCGACGTTCGTGAGCACGCGGTAGACGGTGATCAGGAACAGGAAGGTGCCCGCGCTCGTGGCAGCCAGGGTGGCGATGTACGGGATCAGCTTGAGGTCGATCAGGTGCGGCACGTGGCGGTGGTACCAGCCGGTGGCGGCGGTGGTCACGATCAGCGACGTGAAGAGCACGAGCAGCGACAGCGTGACGAGCACGAACGTGACCCACTTCTGGTGCAGGAACGTGCGGTTCTGCACGCCGAAGACGATGTTCAGGGCCGACTCGAGCGACGAGTAGAAGCCGAGCGTGCCCCACACGAGGCCGAGGAAGCCGATCACGCCCAGCGTGCCGGCGTCGCGCTGGATGGCGTGCACGGTGTTCAAGCAGGTCGCGCGCGGACTGGCCGGGCAGGATGTGGGCGAGCTCGCGGATCAGGTAGGAGTTCGGCGAGACGTGGCCGGCGAAGCCGAGCAGCGACGCTGTCAGGAACAGGAACGGCACCAGCGACAGGAGCGCGTAGTAGGCGACCATCGCGGCCAGGTGCGGCCCGCGGTCGCGCAGATACTTGGAGATCACCGGATGCCCGAACTCGGCCACCGTCCGCAGCGGGTGCAGGACGAGCCGGGGGGTGTTCGCTGCCATGGCGCGGTGAGGATATCGGCATGTGCTAGGTTCAACGTGCATGGATGCGGCGGCTGCGATCGACGAGCTGAAGGGCCTTTCCACCCAGATCGAGGTGATCATGGTGGCGCGGCCGCGACGGCGCTGTGACCGCGGCGACGGTGGACGATGCCCGGGCCGCGCGCCTCGGCCGGCCTGGCCCGCGACCTGGTTTCCGGCGCCGACTCCGTGCGCGGCGACCTCGGCCGCGACGCGCTCGCACAGCTCCAGGCGGCCACGCCCGACGGCAGCGTGTTCGTCGTCCTGGACGGCGATCGCATGGCCGTCGCGACGACCGGCGCCGACCCCACCGTGGGGCTCGTCTTCTACGACCTGAAGACGCTGCTGCGCCAGCTGGCGGCCGCCGACGCCGGCCGCGCAGAGCCGGCCGCGTCCGCCGATGAGCCGGCGCCGGCCGATGCGCCCGTTGAGAAAGGCGGCGACGATGCCTAAGCGGCGCATCTGGCTCGGGGCGCTGCTCGGCGCCGGCTCGTTCGCCGGCACGATCTTCTACCGCCGCCGCAGCGCCCGCAACCGCACGCGCGTCGACCTCTACTTCGACGACGGCTCGATGCTGTCGCTCGCGACGGGATCGCCCGACGCCGACCGCCTGCTGCCGATCGCCCGCGACCTGCTGGCGGAGGCTGGGTGAGCAGCTCCGGCCCGGCCGAGCTCGGCCGCAGGCTGGTGGAGCGGGCGTACCTCGAGGGCGACTTCGTGCTGCGCTCCGGCCGCCGCAGCCGCTACTACCTCGACAAGTACCGGTTCGAGACCGACCCCGCCCTGCTGGCCGGCCTCGGCCGCGAGCTGGCCGCGCTCGTGCGGGCGCACGCGCCGCAGGCCGAGCTCCTGGCCGGGCCCGAGCTGGGCGCCGTGCCGCTCGCGGCGGTGACGTCGATCGAGACCGGGCTGCCGTACGTGATCGTGCGCAAGGAGGCCAAGGAGTACGGCACGGGCAACCGGCTGGAGGGCGTTCACGAGCCCGGCGACGCGCGTCTGCGTGGTCGAGGATGTGGTCACATCGGGCGGCGCGCTGCTCTCCGCGATCGAGGCGCTGCGGAGCGCGGATCTCGACGTTTCTGCTGCAATTTCGGTGGTCGACCGCGCAGGAGGGCGGGGCCGAGGCGATCGCCGCGGCGGGAGTGGCCTATACCGCCCTCTTCACCGTCGAGTCGCTCGGTCTGCGACCCACGCCGCAAACGGCCTGAATCCGGCTCGGGGAGAGCGATTGTCGCCGTCCGACGGCGGTGATAGGGTGGTGCCGCTTCACAGGTTCCCGGACCAACGACCCAGGAGGACACGTGACCAAGAGCGATTTCATCGACGCCGTAGCGACCAGGTCGGGCCTGTCCAAGAAGGACGCCGGCGCGGCGCTCGACGCGGTGCTCGACTCCGTGAAGGACGCCCTCAAGAAGGGCGACGAGGTCACCTTCACCGGTTTCGGCAAGTTCAGCGTGCAGGCGCGCAAGGCGCGCACCGGTGTCAACCCGCGTAACCCGGGCCAGAAAGTCACCATCCCGGCGAGCAAGGTGCCGAAGTTCTCCGCCGGTAGCCAGCTGAAGGCCGCCGTCAAGCAGTAGGAACCTGCCGCACGGACGTCCGCCGCGGCCGCCGCCGCGGCGGGCGTCCGTCGCTGGTAGCGCCGCCGCGCCGGCGCGCCCGTCCGTCCGCGGACTGTGCGAACATGTGTTCGCATGGCGGCGTCGGGCGCACAGCTCACCCTCGACGGCGGCGACCGGCTGTACGCCCTGCCTGGTCGAGGCCGGGCGCGCCGCTGGCCGTGGCCGACGCCGCCACCTGCCTGTTCGCGCTTGCGCAGCGCCCCCGCGGCGCTCGTGCGCCAGCTGGTCGACGAGGTCGTGCGCGCGACGCCCGCTTCGCGTGGCGGTCCGGCACCGAGATCGCCCTGGCCGAGTGGGAGGACGCGGGCTCGCTCGCTCGACGCGCCGCTCGAGCGGGCCGACTACGTCGTGTTCGACCTCGAGACGACGGGCACGCGGCCGGGGTCGTCGCGGATCGTCGAGATCGGGGCGGTGCGCGTGTCGGCGCTCGCGCCGGTGGCGCGGTTCGAGCGGCTGGTCGACCCGGGCGTCCCCATCCCGCCCATCATCACGCGCATCACCGGCATCGCGCCGCGCACCTGCGCGGGCAGCCGCGCATCGACCGCGTGCTCGACGACTTCCTGCGCTTCTGCGCGGGCGCCGTGCTCGTCGCCCACAACGCCCGCTTCGACGTCGGGTTCGTCGACGCCGAGCTGCGCCGGCTGCGCGGCGGCCGGCTGGCCGCGCCGGTGATCGACACCGTCGCGCTCGGCCGCCGTCTGCTGGGCGAGCGGCTGCCGCAGCATGAGCCTCGCCACGCTCGCCGGCGCGCTTCGACACCGAGGTGCGGCCGTGCCACCGGGCGCTGCCCGACGCCGAGGCCACCGCCGAGGTGCTCGTGCAGCTGCTGGGGATGGCGCAGGAGCGCGGCGCCGCCACGGTCGGCGAGGTGATCGGCCTGTGCGCTCCGGCCAGGCGGCGGGCGGCGGGTCGCCGCGGGCTGGCCGCGCGCGTGCCCGACGGGGCCCGGCGTCTACCTGTTCCGCGACGCCTCCGAGCGGGTGCTGTACGTCGGCAAGGCGACCGACCTGCGCGCGCGGGTGCGCTCGTACTTCTCCGGCCGGGCGCTGCGGCGCGCCGGTCGAGCGCGCGGTCGAGGCGGCGGCGCGCGTCGAGACGCGGCCGCTCGGCTCGGAGTTCGAGGCGGCGCTGCTCGAGCTCGAGCTGATCGAGCGGCTGCGCCCGCCCGCGAACACCCGCGGCGCCAACCCCGACCGCGCGTGCTACCTCGTGCTCACGCTCGACGAGCCGGTGCCGCGCCTGCGGGTCGCGGCGCGCCCGGGCACCGCGCCGGCGGTCACCGCCGGGCCGCTGCGCGTCGCGCACGCAGGCCGAGGCCATGGCGGCGGCCGTGCGCGACACGTTCGGGCTGCGCGTGTGCCGGCCGCGGCTGCCGGTCGACGACGGCTCGTGCCTGGCCGGCGTGATCGGCACCTGCTGCGCGCCCTGCCGCGGCGGCGACGCGGCGGATCGGCACGCGGCCGCCGTGGACGCCGGCCCGCGCCTGGCTCGAGGGCGGCGCGCCGTCGGACGCGCCCCACGAGCGGCTGCGCGGCCGGATGGCAGCGCCTGAGCGCGCGAGCGCCGCTACGAGGAGGCGGCGGCCGCGCGCGACCAGCTGGCCGCCCTCGATCGCGGCCAGCGCGCGCTCGGCGCGGCTGCGCCGGGCGGCCGCGGCGCAGCGGCGTCGTGCTCGCCCCCGACATCGACGAGCGCTTCGTGCAGGCCTTCGCCTGCGCCGGCGGGCGCGTCGTCGCCCGCCGCCGCCTGCCGCGTGCCGGCGACGGCCGGCTCGAGGCCGACGCGCTCGTGGCCGCGCTCGCGCACGGCCTGCGCCGGCCAGCCCGCAGCCGTTGTCGCCGGCCCAGGCCGACCAGGCCCGGATCGTCGCCGGCGGCCCTCGCCCGCCCCTCGGCGGCCCTGCGCGCGGTGGCGGTCGACGCCGGCACGCTGGCCGATGCGACGCCGCGCCTCGTCCGGCTGCGGCGGACGGTACCCTTGCGGGGATGAATTTCGGAGACCGCGTCGCCGAGGCGGTGGAGCGCAAGCGCAGCTGCCTCTGCGTCGGCCTCGATCCCCGCATCGATCTGCTCCCGCCCGAGGTGATCACGGGCCTGCATCCCGGCGCCTCCGGCCGGGCGCGGGCGTACGAGCGCTTCTGCGCGGCGTGATCGACGCGGTCGCCGAGGACGCGGTCGCGGTCAAGCCGCAGGTGGCGTTCTTCGAGGCGCTCGGCGGCGTCGGCATCTCGGCGCTCGAGCGGGTCTGCGCGCATGCGCGCGACGCCGGCCTGCTCGTGGTCGTCGACGGCAAGCGCGGCGACATCGACTCGACCGCCGAGGCCTACGCCGAGGCCTGGCTGCACCGCCGCGACGGCGCTGCCGCGGCCGGCGATGCGCTCACCGTCAACCCGTACCTGGGCGAGGACTCGCTGCGGCCGTTTCTGACCGCCTGCGGCGACGGGTCGGGCATCTTCGTGCTCACGCGCACCTCGAACCCGGGCGGGGCCGACGTGCAGGAGGCCGAGCTCGCAGGCGGCGAGCCCGTGTGGGAGCGGATCGCGGCGCTGGTGGCGCGGCTGGGGCGAGGGCCTGATCGGCGAGAGCGGCCTCTCCGCCGTGGGCGCCGTCGTCGGCGCGACCCAGCCCGAGGCCGTCGTGCGCGCCCGCGAGCTGATGCCGCACGCCATCCTGCTGCTGCCCGGCGTGGGCGCGCAGGGCGGCAAGGCCGACGTGCTGCAGGCGGCCACGGCCGCGCATCCGGCGGGAGGCCTGATCGCGCCGTCGCGCTCGGTGATCTACGCGTGGCGCGACCGCGGCGGCGACTGGCGCCAGGGAGTGCGCGCCGCCGCATCCGAGCTGCGCCGGGCGGCGCTCGCCGGTGTGAGCGCGCCACGCGTCCGACCTCGAGCTCGCCCGCGAGCTCGCGCTCCTGGGCGGCGGGATCGCGCTCGAGCGCTACCGCCGCCATCCCGCCGGCCACCCGCAAGGGCGACGGCTCGTGGGTCACCGAGGCCGACCTGGCCGCCGAGGAGGCGATCCGCGGGCCGCCTCGCCGAGGCGCGGCCCGACCACAACGTGCTCGGCGAGGAGGACGGTCTGCAGAGCGCCGCCGGCGGCGACGCGGTGCCCGGGCGGCCGACATGGGTCGTCGATCCGATCGACGGCACCCACAGCTACATGATCGGCATCCCGCTCTGGGCGACCCTGGTCGGCCTCGTGGTCGACGGCGAGGTGGTCGTCGGCGTCTGCCACGCCCCCGGCCTCGGCGAGACCTACGAGGCCACGGCCGGCGGCTGGCGCGCGCATGAACGGCGAGCCGATCGCGCGTTCGGGCGACGCCGCTCGACCGAGGCGATGGTCGTCTCGGCCGGCCTGCGCGTCGATGCAGGAGTTCGGCCTCGAGCCGTTCTACTCGCGAGCTCTCCGCCACCGCGTGGCGCGTGCGCGGGCTGGGCGACTTCTGGGGGCACATGCTCGTCGCCCGCGGGCGGCGCAGGTGATGGTCGACCCGACGGTGCGCACGTGGGACACGACGGCGGTCGAGGTGATCGTGCGCGAGGCCGGCGGGACGATCACGCAGCTCGACGGCTCGCCGCTCGCCGACGACGGCTCCTGCCTGACCACCGCCTCCGCCGAGCTGCGCGAGCAGGTCAGCGCGATGGCTGCTGCGGCGGCCCGGCGATAGTCGCGTCGCGCAGGTACGCGCCCTCGGACGGGCGCGGGCGCGGCTCGGCGCGGCCGTCGCGCACGAGCCAGGCGGCGCAGGCGGCCGCGGTGAGCGCGGTCATGGTGGCGGGCGCACCGACGGCGAGCATCACCGCGAGCGCGAGCGCCACCTCGAGCCCGGCGATGTCGGCGATCACGCCGCGGCGGGCGATGCCCCAGGCCGTGTCTGCGAGCGTCACGGCGGCGACCATGACCAGCAGCCCGAGCCATCCCGCGCCGAGCGCCCAGCCGGCGATGCCGCCCTCGAGCACGACCGCGACGGTCACGATCGAGCGGGTGCGAGATGCAAACATGCCTCCACTTTACCGTTTCTTGCGCGGCGTGCGTGTATAGAATCCTCCCGCCGATGGGGGTGGCACGCAGATGATCCTCACCGTGACCGCCAACGCTGCGGTCGACAAGACCCTCACGGTTCCCAACCTCCAGCTCGGTCACCGGCACCGCGCGCAGCAGGGCATCGTGATTCCCGGGGGGAAGGGCGTGAACGTCGCCCGTGCGCTGAAACGGCTCGGCGAGCCCGTGATCGCGACCGGCCTGGCCGGCGGCCGCACCGGCAGCCACATCCTCGACGGGATGACCGAGGAGGGGATCCTGAACGACTTCGTCCGCATCCGCGGCGAGTCGCGCACGTCGACCGTCGTGGTCGATCCCACGAGCGGCGTGCAGACCGAGATCTACGAGTACGGGCCCGAGGTGGGCGACGACGAGCTGCAGATGCTGCGCGAGAAGCTGCGTTACCTGTCGGGCGCGGTGTCGACCGTCGTGCTCGCGGGCAGCCTGCCGCGCAAGGTGCCGACCGAGCTCTACGCGGGCATGATCTCCGACATGACCCGGCGCAAGGTGCGCACGGTGATCGACTGCGACGGCGAGCCGCTGCGCAAGGCGCTGCACGCGCCGAGCCCGGCCTCGTCTCGGCGAAGCAGCGCGAGGCCGAGGCGCTCGTCGGCCACGAGTTCCAGACCGACGAGGACTTCCAGGACGCGCTCACCGAGATCGCGTCGATGGGCGCCGCCGGCGTCGTGATCACGCTGCGCACCGGCTGCTACGCGCTGCTGCGCTCGGGGCGGGGCCGGGCGCACATGTACCGGGCGTGGATCCCGCAGGTCGAGGCGGTCTCGTCGGTCGGCTCGGGCGAGTCGCTGCTGGCCGGGTTCGTGGCCGCCCACGCCGCCGAGGCACCCGACCGAGGAGTGCCTGCGCCGGGCGCTCGCCTGCGGCGCCGCCAACTCGCAGACGGTCGGCGCCGGGGTGTTCGACCCGCGCGACGTGCCCCGGTTCGCGGCGCATGGTCGAGGTGCAGGAGATCCTGCCGGCGGGTACCCGGGCGGCGTCCTGACCCGCTGGTAGACTGCGCCCAACTTTGAAAGCTCGTTGCGGCGCTCAGCGATCCTCCTCACGACCCGGGCCGGCACTCCGCCGCCTGGGTCGTCTGCGTTCGGGGCGATGCGGCATCACCGGAGAGGCGGTCAACCGTGGAGATTGAGATCGGGCGCGGCAAGAAGGCGCGCCGTGCGTATGGGTTCGACGACATCGCGATCGTGCCCAGCCGGCGCACGCGCGATGCCGAGGACGTCGACATCGCCTGGCGGCTCGGCCCGCACCTGCTGGAGCTGCCGCTGCTGGCCTCGGCCATGGACGGCGTCGTCTCGCCGGCAGACGGCCGTCATCCTCGGCCGGCTGGGCGGCCTGGGCGTGCTCAACCTCGAGGGCATCTGGACGCGCTACGAGGACGCCGACGAGCAGCTCGAGCGGATCGCGACCTTCGAGAAGGCCGAGGCGACGCACGAGATGCAGAAGATCTACTGCCGAGCCGGTCAAGCCCGAGCTGATCGCCCAGCGCATCGCCGAGATCAAGGCCGCGGGCGTGCTCGCCGCGGCCTCGCTGACGCCGCAGCGCGTGCGCGAGCACTGGCAGATCGCGCTCGACGCCGGGCTCGACGTGCTCGTCATCCAGGGCACCGTCGTCTCGGCCGAGCACGTCTCGACCGTGGTCGAGCCGCTCAACCTGAAGCAGTTCATCGCCGAGCTGCCCGTGCCGGTGATCGTCGGCGGCTGCGCCTCCTACCAGGCGGCGCTGCACCTGATGCGCACCGGCGCCGCCGGCGTGCTCGTCGGCGTCGGCCCCGGCGCCGCCTGCACCACGCGCGGCGTGCTCGGGGTGGGCGTGCCGCAGGCGACCGCGATCGCCGACGCCGCGGCGGCCCGCATCCAGCACCTGCTCGAGACCGGCCAGTACGTGAACGTGATCGCCGACGGCGGCATGCGCACCGGCGGCGACATCTCCAAGGCGATCGCCTGCGGCGCCGACGCCGTGATGGTCGGCTCGCCGCTCGCGCGCGCCTACGAGGCGCCCGGCCACGGCTACCACTGGGGCATGGCGACGTTCCACGCCAGCCTGCCGCGCGGCGCCCGGGTGAAGACCGAGCAGGTCGCGTCGCTCGAGGAGATCGTGGTCGGCCCGGCCACCGAGAACGACGGCACGCTCAACCTGATGGGCGCGCTGCGCACGTCGATGGCGACCACCGGCTACGACACGATCCAGGCCTTCCAGAAGGCCGAGATCATGTTCGCGCCGGCGCTGCAGACCGAGGGCAAGAAGCTCCAGCGGGAGCAGGCGATCGGGATGAGCCGTTGAGCGAGGCGCCGCGGGCGCACGGCCGGGGCCGCGGCCGTCCACGAGGCGGCCGTCGAGCACCGGCCGGTGCTCGTGGTCGACTTCGGCGCCCAGTACGCGCAGCTGATCGCGCGCCGGGTGCGCGAGTGCCGCGTCTACTCCGAGATCGTGCCGCACGACATGCCGGCGGCCGAGGTGGCGGCCCGCAACCCGGTCGGGATCATCCTCTCGGGCGGCCCGGCGTCGATCTACGAGCCGGGCGCGCCGGCGGTCGATCCGGGGCTGTTCGAGCTCGGCGTGCCGGTGCTCGGCATCTGCTACGGCATGCAGGCGATGGCGGCCGCGCTCGGCGGCGAGGTCGCCAACACCGGCATCGGCGAGTTCGGCAAGACGCCGGTGACGCCTCGGCGGCGAGAGCCTGCTCTTCGCCGACCTGCCCGCCGACCAGACGGCTGGATGAGCCACCGCGACAGCGTCGTGCGGCCGCCCGGCCGGCTTCACCGGCACGGCCACGACCGACACCACGCCGGTCGCCGCGATGGAGGACCGCGAGCGCGGCCTCTATCGCCGTGCAGTTCCACCCCGAGGTCGCGCACACGCCGCGCGGCACCGACATGCTGCGCCACTTCGTGCTCGACGCCTGCCAGGCGCCGCCGACCTGGACGGCGCTGCAGTTCATCGAGGAGCAGGTCGACCTGATCCGCGAGCAGGTCGGCTGACGACCAGGTGATCTGCGCCCTCTCGGGCGGCGTCGACTCGGCCGTGGCCGCGCTGCTCGTGCACCGCGCCGTCGGCGACCAGCTCACGTGCGTGTTCGTCGACCACGGCCTGCTGCGCAAGGACGAGGCCGAGCAGGTGGTCGAGGCGTTCGACGACCACTTCCAGCGTGCCGCTGCGTCACGTCGACGCCGCCGACCGCTTCCTCGCCGCGCTGCAGGGCGTGACCGAGCCCGAGCAGAAGCGGCGCATCATCGGCGAGCAGTTCATCCGCCTGTTCGAGGACGAGGCGCGCGGCCTCGGCGACGTCCGCTTCCTGGTGCAGGGCACGCTCTACTCCGACGTGATCGAGTCCGGCAGCCGCACGGCGGCCAAGATCAAGTCCCACCACAACGTCGGCGGCCTGCCCGAGGACATGGACTTCGAGCTGGTCGAGCCGCTGCGGCTGATCTTCAAGGACGAGGTGCGCCGGGTCGGCGCCGAGCTCGGCCTGCCCGAGCGGATGGTGTGGCGCCAGCCGTTCCCCGGGCCGGGCCTGGCGATCCGCATCATCGGCGAGGTCACGCGCGAGCGGCTCGAGATCCTGCGCGACGCCGACGCGGTGCTGCTCGAGGAGATCCGCCGCGCCGGCCTCTACGACGAGCTGTGGCAGACCTTCGCGGTCCTGCCCGCGATCCGCTCGGTCGGCGTGCAGGGCGACTCGCGCACCTACGCCTATCCGATCGTGCTGCGCGCGGTCACGTCGGAGGACGCGATGACGGCCGACTGGGCGCGCCTCCCCTACGACGTGCTGGAGCGGATCTCGAGCCGGATCATCAACGAGATCCCGGGCGTCAACCGGGTCGCGCTCGACATCTCCACGAAGCCGCCCGCCACCATCGAGTGGGAGTGAATACACGGGGTCAGACCCCGTTTATTCACCCAGCCGCTTCGACATCAGCACCCTGTCGCCGCCGCGGCCGTCGTAGTTCTGCGCCACCCGGTCGACGTCGAAGCCCATGGCGCGGTGGAACGCCACCGAGCGCTCGTTCACCGGCGAGGTGACGCAGCGCACGACCGTGCGTGAGCGCTCGCGGGCGACCGCGAAGAAGCGCTCGTAGAGCAGCCGGCCGACGCCCGCGGCCGCGGTGATCGGGCGAGACGCCGGCGAAGTGGATGTAGGCCTCGTCGAGCCGCGTCTGCGACAGGAAGCCGGCCAGGAACCCGGCCAGCTCGCCGCCGTCCTCGGCGACGAACGCCGTGTCGCCGAAGTGCACGAAGAAGAGCCGCGGCAGCATGTCGATCATCGCCCGGCCGCCCCACCACTCGTCGACCACCGGGGCGATGCGGTCGTAGTCGGCGGCGTCGGCGGCCGCGCACCGTGATCGCGCCCGGCCACCTAGCGACGCCACCACCACGCGGGTGCGCGAGGTGGTCGGGCAGCCAGCGCCGGAACGTGCCGCCGAGGTACGCCCAGCGCAGCGTCAGCGTCTGGCCGCGGGCGACGCGTGATGCCGGACGCCGCGTAGCGGCCGCCGCCGGCGACCGGGCTGACGGCGACGCTCGCCCACGGCCCGCGGCCGCGCCGAGCCTGCAGCACGACCTCCGCCCCGACCATCACCGGCCGGGAGCGGCCGACGACCGTGAACGCCGATGCCCGGACGTCGCCACGTAGTGGCCGCTCCGGAACGGGAGCTGGACGGTCAGGCCGAGGTGCGGCGTGACGTAGATCCGGCGCGTCCCGCGTCGTTGCGGGCGCCTCGGTGTCGGAGCCGAGGTAGACGGCGTGCCAGCTGACGTTGCGCAGGATGGCCTTCGAGCGCGACACCTGCCACCGGCCGGCGGCGTTCGTGCGGACGCGGAACGTCTCCAGGTTGGTGACGACCAGCACGGCCGCGTTTGCGACGGGCTGCGACGTGGTCGTGTCGGTGAGCGTCCCGCGGAAGGTGACCCTGCGCCCGTACGCGATCCGGCGGCCGTCGACCGGGCCGGCGACGTGCGAGGGCGGTGGAGTCGACCGACACCGCACTCGGGAGCGTACGCGGCGAGCGCGGTCGCGAACGCCCCCGCCCTGATCGAGCCGAGTCCGGTCGCCAGGTCGTAGCCCGGCGTGGGCGGTGTAGCTGGCTGCCGCCGAACAGGTTGTTCGTGCCCCGAGTCGATGTCGCGGAAGACGCTCGTCCCGGCCTGCGCGTAGAGGAACGGGTTGGCGAAGCCGAGCTGCTTGCCCGCCGACTCGTCGGCGTCGGCGGTCAGGGCCGCCATCAGCGGCGCCGCCGCGCTCGTGCCGCCGATCGGCGCCCAGACCACGCCGCGGCCCGGCGCCGCAGCGGTTGCAGTAGATGATGTACCCGCTGCGTTTGGGGCGCGCGTCGAGCGAGACGTCGGGGGTCTCGCGGCACTGCGCCGTGCCGCTGCGGCACTTGCGGCCGCGCACCGTTCGACCGTCTTGCCGAGCTGGTAGACGGGTTTGCGCCAGTGCATCGAGATGCCGCCGCCCGACCCGTGCCAGGCCGTCTCGCGACGCGCCTCCGTACACCGGCGGCACCTCGAGCGTCGTGCCGCCGACGGCGGTCGCAAACGGCTGCGACGAGGGGTCGTCGACGAACAGGTTGGTGGAGCCCGTGAACGGGAAGCAGTCGGTCGATCCGAAGTCGCCCGTGGCCACGAACGTCGAGATGCCGGCCACGGCCGCCAGCTCGAGCGACGTGTTCTCGGCCGACAGCAGCCGCGGGCGTGATCAGCGGCTCGCAGGCGCCCCAGCTGTCGCTGATGATGTCGACCCCGTCCTGGCGCATCTGGTCGAAGATCGCGGGCGCGAAGTTGGGGTCGTTGGGGGCGACGTATGCGCGCAGCTCGGCGTCGGGCGCCGCGGCCATCGCCACCTCCAGGTCGAGCGCGACCTCGCCCTTGCCGCTCATGTCCGGGTTCGATCCGCCCGACGATCGCGTCGGGCGCGTAGGTGCCCGTGATGCCCGGGAAGCAGCTGCGGAAGTGATCGACGTCGGAGCGCGCATAGCCGGAGAACTCGACCATGCCGATCTCCTCGCCGCTTCCGTCCGCCCCGCCCGCGATCAGGCTGTTCTGGCCGTACGCCTGGCTGCCGCCGAGATCGGCGGGCAGGTAGCCGCCGAGCGTCTGCTGGGCGCTCGTCGCCCCGGCGCAGCTCGGGGTGATGCCGGCGGCGAGCCGATGCAGCTTGGGTCGGCCCGACGCGGGGCGCAGGCGCACGGAGGTATCGAGCCCGCCCACGGCCTGCACCGACCCGGCGATCTGGGCCGGCAGCCGGATCGCGCCCGCCGGGGCGTGGAACATCGCGCCCGCGGGGCTGCGGAAGACGCGCAGGCCGACCCCGAACGCGTGCTCGGCGGCGGCGGCCGTGCCCGCGACGGTCAGCGTCATGTCGGTGTGGGCGGTGACCTCGAGGCCCTGCGCGGCCAGATACGCGCGCACGCTGCGCACCTGGGCGGGGTCGGGAGCAAACAGGCTGCGGATGCGCGCCTCGCCGAGGCCGGGCCGCCCGCTTGCGTGGAGCGCCAGGCGCCGCAGCAGGAACGCATTGCGCGGCTTGAACGCGATGACCGCCTCGACCGCCCGGCCGGGGGCGAGCGTGCCGACGGCCCGGCTCACCGCTCGTCGCCGGCGCCGCCGAGCCGTTCACGGCGACCAGCGCGGCCGGGCCGGACGGGCGTCCGTGGGGCTGTGACGCGATCGACGGCGCGGCGGCGGCGCCGTAGAGGGCGCAACAGGCCGCAAACGCCGCAGCGCGGATACAGGAACGGCCCGTCAACTTGACCGAAACTGTACCGCACCCCCTGGAAGCGGTTGTGTGCCCCGCAGGGGCGGCGACCCGCTCAGCCGAGCGCGCCGGGGGCGACGCGGAACGTGTAATGGGCGGCGTGGGCGTCGATGTTGCCGCCCGAGTCGACCGCCCGGCCGTAGACGGTGTGCACGCTGCCCTGGGCGAGGTGGTAGAGCACGAACGAGTTGCCGACCGCCCAGTGCCAGCTGCCGTGGTCGACCCGGTAGCGGAAGCGCAGGTCGCGGAAGCCGTCGGGATCGGCGTCCTTCGCCGCGAGGTCGAACACGACCGTGGCCCGGTTGGACGGGTTGGCGGGCTTCAGGCTGAAATGGGTGCCGGTCGGCGGGATGCGGTTCGTCGCCCACCACAGCGAGCGGGCGGTGAGCCCGCCGCCGGCGCTCTTGGCGGGATCGAAGCCGCCGCGGCTCACGTCCGCACTGAATCCGGGGTCGGTCACGGCCGACGACCACGGCCGGAAGCCGAGGTCGACCACTCGGCCCGCGCCGATCTGGCGCTCCGCCAGGAACACCTGCGGGAACGTGTGGAACGGGCTGCCCGGCGACTCGTGCTGCAGGGTCGCGAGCATGTGCCCGGACGAGTAGTCCTGGATGATCGGCTCGCCCGATCCGGGGCCGATCACGGTGAACCTGGTCAGGCCGCGGGTGAGGAAGTGGGGCTGCACCGAGCCGGGCGCGAGCTGGTGGGGGCCGGTCGAGACGTGGTCGGGGAAGACGTCGTCGTAGGTGTACATCGCCCACTTCGACGCGAACACGCTCGTCTGCCCGCCGATCGCGCTCGCCGTCTGCCAGCCCTCGTTGGCGCCGTTCAGCCAATGCGTCTGCCCGCCCAGCACGACGCCGTGGCCGTGGCTGCAGTACTGGGCGAGGGCCGTGCCGAGCGCCCCCGGGCTCTTGACCGTGCGATCGGTCACGACGAGCGCCGACTGGTGGGCGCGCAGCGCCGTCGAATACTGCGCGGCGGAGAGCGTGGTCGTCGCGGCGTCGACGAAGTCGGCGGGGCGGGGCACGGCGAAGACGTTTGCGGCGTCCATGCGATGGGCGATGTCGAGCACCGCGGCCGGCGGGATGGCGGTGATGTACTTGACGTGCAGCGCGGGGTGTGCGGGCGGCGGCAGCGTCTTCCAGGTCGTTTTCAGGGTGGCCGGCCCGCCGCCGTCGTCGTAGCTCAGGATGACCGCGTAGGTCGTCCCCGAGGCCAGGTCGCCGTGCAGGTCGAGCGTGAGCCCGTTCGTGCCCGCGCCGGTGATGCGGATCGGCGCCGACGACCGCGTGCGTCGCGACCCGCGTGACGACCGCCGTCGGGGTCGGGGCAACCACGCCCGCGCAGGTCCAGGTGATCTGCGGCCGGTAGCGCAGCTTGGTGACGTGGGCCGTGCAGCCCGCGGCCGCGGCGGCAGGCTGCGCCACTCCTGGCGCAAGCAGGCAAAGCAGCAGGGTGACTGGAGCGAGCCGCCGCATCTCCAAGTGTTATCGGCAGACCGCCCGGGTGCTCGCAATCCCCCGGTTTGGTGCACGGCCCGCGGCGGGCCACGGATACGGTTCCCGCGTGCCGGCAGCGCGCTTCGCCTCCCTGGGTCGCTGGGTGTACCGCCGCCGCCGGCTCGTCGTGGGCCTGTGGCTCGTGGCCGTCTGCGTGCTCGCGCCGCTCGCGCCGCAGCTGCAGGGCGCCCTGGCCTCGGGCGGGTTCATCGCCCAGGACTCCGAGGCCGTGCGGGCCGGGAACATGCTCCACCGCTGGCTGCCAAGCCGGCCCCAGTCCGAGCTCCTGGTGGTGGCGCCGCACGGCGACGTCGCCGACCTGCGCCGCACGATCGCGCCCCTGCGCGGGTTTCCGCACGTCGTGGTGCCCGTGTCCGGCCCGGTCATCGTCCGCTCCCCGACCGGGCCGGCCGCGTATGCGATCTTCCCGCTGCGCGTCGACCCCGACAAAGCCCGCACCTACGTGGAGCGGTTCCGAGCGGCCCTGCGCCCGCCGCCGGGGTTCGCGGTCGACGTCACCGGGCCGCCCGCGGTGTTCGAAGACATCCAGATCGCCACGTCCGCCGATCTACGCCGCGCCGAGTCGATCGGCATCCCGGCGGCGTTGCTCGTCCTCGCGCTCGCGTTCGGGACGGCCGTCGCGGCGAGCATCCCGCTCGCGGTCGGCGGCGTGGCGGTGCTGGCGACGCTCGGCCTGCTGTGGATGCTCGCGCAGGCCGTGCCGCTCTCGATCTTCGTGCTCAACATCGCCACGATGCTGGGCCTCGGCGTCGGCGTCGACTACGCCCTGCTCGCGGTCTCGCGCTTCCGCGAGGAGTTGCGGGCCGGACGCGACGTCGAGGCCGCGGTCGTGCGCACGGTCGAAACGGCCGGCCGGGCGATCGCGTTCTCGGGCCTCGCCGTGCTGATCGGCCTCTCCGGCATGTGGGTGTTCGGCCTGCGGGTGCTCTCGTCGATCGCCGCCGGCGGGTCGCTGGTCGTGGCGGTGTCCGCGTTCGCCGCCGTGACGCTGCTTCCGGCCATCCTCGGCCTGCTCGGCCCCCGCGTCGAGCGCGGCCCGCTGCTCCCGCGCAGGCGCCACCGGGGTCAGACCCCGTCCATGCACGGATGGGAGCGGCTGGCGCGGGCCGTGATGGCGCGGCCGTGGACGTTCATCGTGGCCACGCTGATCGTGATCGGCGTGCTGGCGGCGCCGGTCGCCTCGGCGCGGCTGAACGTCGCCCGCGCCGACGTCCTGCCGGGGCAGTTCGCGTCACGGCGCGGCGAGCACGTGCTCGACACGCAGTTCTCGCAGGCCGCCCTGAACCCGATCGTCGTGGCCGTGCCGCACGGCGTGGCGCTGCCTCCGCTCCTGCGCAGCCTTGCGCGCGTGCGCGGCGTCGCGCGGGTGGCCCGGGTCGAGTCGCGGCCCGCGCGGGGCGGCGGTCGAGCTGACGCCGGCGGTCAGCCCGTTCAGCGACGCCGGCCGGGACGTCGTGCGCCGCATCCGGCGGCTGCCCGGCCACGGCCCGCGCTTCCTGGTCACCGGCGAGACGGCCGGCGAGCTCGACTTCCTGGCCCAGATCGAGGGCCGGGCGCCGTGGGCGGTGGCGTTCGTGTTCGCGGCCAGCTACTTCGTGCTCGCCGCTGGCGTTCCGCTCGGTGCTGCTGCCGGTGAAGGCGATCGTGATGAACAGCCTCTCGATCGCGGGCGCCTTCGGAGTGCTCGTGTGGGTGTTCCAGGACGGCCACCTGAGCGGCTTCATGGGGCTCACGAAGCTCGGCTACATCGAGTCGACGATGCCCGTCGTGATCGTCGTGCACGCTCTTCGGCGTCTCGATGGACTACGAGGTGTTCATGCTCTCGCGGATCTCGCGAGGCCTACCGGGCCGGCGCGACGAACCGCGACGCCGTCGCGATCGGCCTGGTCGCGACCGGTCCGATCATCACCTCGGCCGCCTCGATCCTGGTCGTCGTCGGCCTCGCCTTCACCACGGCGAACGTCGTGATCGTGAAGGAGCTCGGCCTCGGCCTTGCGATCGCGATCGGCCTCGATGCCACGGTGATCCGGTCGCTGCTCGTGCCCGCCACCATGCGGGTGCTGGGCGACTGGAACTGGTGGCCGGGTGGGCGGCGGGGCCCCGCCCGAACTCGCTAGCTGGCGACGCTCTCCGGGTGGATGCGGCCGGCCTTGCGTGACAGCGCGCCGCCCTCGCGGTCGGCCCGTACGGCCAGCACCTCGGCCAGGATCGACACGGCCGTCTCGGCCGGGGTGACCGCGCCGATGTCGAGGCCGAGCGGGCCGCGGATGCGGCCGATCTCGTCCTCGGTGTAGCCGGCGTTCAGGAGCCGGCGGCGGCGCGCGTCCTGGGCCCGGCGGCTGCCCAGCGCGCCGATGTAGGGCACGGCGGAGCGCAGCGCGGGGCCGAGCGCCGGCTCGTCGAAGCGGGCGTCGTGGGTGAGCACGACGACGTAGGTGGCCTCGTCGGGCCCGTGCAGGTCGTACGCCATCGCCGGCCAGCCGACCACGATCTCGTCGGCGTCGGGCAGGCGCTCGCGGGTCGCGAACTTGCCGCGCGCGTCCGAGACGATCGTGCGGAAGCCGACCAGCTGCGCGATCCGGCACAGGGCCTGGGCGGTGTCGACGGCGCCGAACACCATCATCACGGGCGCGGGCGCGTAGTGCTCGACGAAGGTGCTCTCGTCGGTGCGGACGGCCGTCGAGTGCGGCTCTCCGGCGGCGTACAGCTTGTGCCCGGCGGTCTCGCCCGCGAGGGTCGTCGTCACCGACAGGCGCTCACCCGAGGCCAGCGCCGCCTCGACCCGGTCGAGCTCCTCGGTGTCGACGGGCTGGACGAACACCTCGATCTCGCCGCCGCAGGGCAGGCCGACGTCGAACGCGTCGTCGTCGGAGATGCCGTAGCGCAGCAGGAGCGGCGGGCCGCCGGCCAGCACCTCCTCGGCGCGCAGGGCGACGTCGGACTCGACGCAGCCGCCGGAGACCGATCCGACCATCTCGCCGCTCGAGCTGAGCGCGAGCCGCGACCCGAGCGGCCGCGGCGCGGAGCGGCGGGTGTCGACGACGGTGGCGACGGCAACCTTGTCGCCCGAGCGCAGCATCCGCCGGACGTCGTCGAGAACCTCTCGCATACGGGGAACGGTAGCAGGTCGCTTGCGCGCGCAACCAGGCGATGTGGAACACACGAGCCGCCTTCGACTACAGTACCGGGTCGCATGAAGACCTACTCCGCCAAACCGGGTGAGATCGAGCGCCAGTGGTACGTCGTCGACGCCGAGTCGAAGACGCTGGGCCGGCTCGCGACGCAGATCGCCGACGTCCTGCGCGGCAAGCGCAAGGCGGCCTACACGCCGCACGTCGACACGGGCGATTTCGTCATCGTCGTGAACGCCGAGAAGATCCACGTCACCGGGCAGAAGCTCGACCAGAAGATCTACTACCACCACAGCGGCTACCCCGGCGGCCTGCGCGAGCGGACGCTGCGCGAGCAGCTCGCCCGCCGTCCCGAGGAAGTGCTGCGCAAGGCGGTGAAGGGCATGCTGCCGAAGAACCGGCTCGCCTCCGCCCAGCTGCGCAAGCTCAAGATCTACGCGGGCCCCGAGCATCCGCACGCGGCCCAGAACCCCGAACCCCTGCAGGAGCGCTAGTGGCAGATACCGCCGTCTCCTACCGCGGCACCGGCAAGCGAAAGACGTCGGTCGCGCGCGTGCTGCTGGTGCCCGGAGCGGGCGCCATCACCGTCAACGGCAAGACGATCGAGGAGTACTTCCCCCGCCAGACGCTGCGGTCGATCGCGACCGCACCGCTTGCGCTGACGGGCACCGACTCCGCCTACGACGTCCGCGCCCGTATCGACGGCGGCGGCATCTCCGGCCAGGCCGGCGCGCTTCGCCACGGCATCTCGCGCGCGCTGATCGGCGTCGACGAGAACCTGCGCGCCGAGCTCAAGAAGCAGGGCTTCCTGACCCGCGACGACCGCCAGGTGGAGCGCAAGAAGGCGGGCTTGAAGAAGGCCCGCAAGCGGCCGCAGTTCTCGAAGCGCTAGTACCACGTCCACGGGCGTGCGAAAGCTGTTCGGCACCGATGGGGTGCGCGGGGTCGCCGGCGTTGACCTGACCGACGACCTGGCCCGCGACCTCGGCGCGGCCGCCGCGGCGTGGGCCGGGCCGGGCGCCTCGGTCCTGATCGGGCGAGACACGCGCGAGTCGGGGGCGGGGCTCGAGAACGCGCTGGTCGCCGGCATCCGCTCGGCCGGCGGGCGGGCGTTGCGGGCCGGCGTGATCCCGACGCCGGGCGTGGCCGTCCTCACCCGTCGCAGCGAGGCCAGGCTCGGCTGCGTCATCTCGGCATCGCACAACCCCTACCGCGACAACGGGATCAAGTTCATCGGCGGCGACGGGCGCAAGCTGGCCGACGAGGCCGAGGCGGCGGTGGAGAAGCTCGTCGGCACGGCGCCCGGCGGCGCCCGGTGGCGCCGAGGCGACCGTCCCCGACGCGGTCGCCGACTACGTGTCCTGGCTGGCCGACACCTACGGCGACGGCGTCACCGCGGCGGGCGGCCTCGTCGTCGACTGCGCCAACGGGGCGCGCATCCACCGCAGCCCCGCTGCTCTTCACACGGCTCGGCGTCTCGGCGCGCTACCTGGGCATCGCGCCGGACGGCCGCAACATCAACGCCGGCGTGGGCTCGACCCACCTCGACGCCGTCGCCGCCGGCGTGCGCGAGGCCGGGGCGGCGTGCGGGCTCGCCTTCGACGGCGACGCCGACCGCTGCCTCGCCGTCGACGCCGGCGGGCGGCCGGTAAACGGCGACGCGATCATCGCCGCGATCGCGCTCGCCCGCGGCGTGAAGCGCGTGGTGGTGACGTCGATGACGAATCTCGGCTTCCACCGCGTGATGGCGCGAAACGGCATCGCGGTCGAGGTGACGGAGGTCGGCGACCGCTACGTGCTCGCCGGCATGCTCGCATCGGGGGCGACGCTCGGCGGCGAGCAGTCCGGGCACGTGGTCGACCTGGCGCACCACACCACGGGAGACGGCCTGGCCACGGCGCTCATGCTGCTCGCGGCGCTCGACCGCCTCGAGATGTCGATGACCGAGCTCGCCGACCTCGTCGTGCCGTTCCCGCAGCGGCTCGTGGCCGTCCCCGCCGACAGGGCCGCGCTCGCGGGATCGCGGCGGATCTGGCAGGAGGTCGAGGCGGCCGAGACGAAGCTCGGAGATGACGGCCGGGTCGTGCTGCGTGCCTCTGGCACCGAGCCGGTCGTGCGCGTCATGGTGGAGGCCGAGGATGCCGCGCTGTGCGCGGCGGTGTGCAACCATCTGGTGGGGATCGTCGAGGCCGAGATCGGAGCGACCTAGCGTATGTGTGGAATCGTCGGATATGTCGGTGGCCGGCCGTGCAAGGAGCTCCTCCTCACGGGCCTCGAGCGGCTGGAGTACCGCGGCTATGACTCCGCCGGGATCTGCCTGATCAACGGCCGCGCGGACATCACCCGCCGGGTCGGCAAGGTGGCCGTGCTGCGCGACGCGGTCGGCGCATCGGCGCATCCCGCGACCACCGGCCTCGCCCACACCCGCTGGGCCACCCACGGCGGCGTGATCGAGGCCAACGCCCACCCCATCGAGGCCTGTCGAGGGCTCCGGGCGTGACCGTCGTGCACAACGGCATCATCGAGAACTACGCCGCGCTTCGGCGCGAGCTCTCCGCCGCCGGCCACACCTACCACTCCGACACCGACACCGAGGCGATCGCGCACCTCGTCGAGGAGTGCTACACGGGCGACCTGGTCGAGGCCGTGCACAAGGCCTACCAGCGCCTCGACGGCCACTTCGCCTTCGCGGTCGCCCATCGCGACAGCCCGGGCGTGCTGGTCGCCGCCCGGCGCGGATGCCCGCTCGTGGTCGGCGTGGGGGACGGCGAGATGTTCATGGCCTCGGCGATCCCCGCGTTCCTGGCCGAGACGCGCCGCGTGCAGCACGTGTTCGACGACGAGATCGTCGTCGCCCGCACCGACGGCGCCACGTTCCTCTCCGGCGACGGCACCCCGATCGAGCGCGAGGTGCACGAGGTCGAGTGGGACGACGACGCAGCCGAGAAGCAGGGCTTCGAGACGTTCATGCTCAAGGAGATCTGGGAGCAGCCCGACGCGATCGCCGAGACGATCGGCGAGCGGCTCTACCACGGGCAGCTGCAGCTCGACGGCCTGAACCTGAGCGAGGAGCGGATCCGCGGCCTGCAGCGGGTGGTGTTCCTGGCCTGCGGGACGTCCTACCACGCAGGCCTCGTCGGCCGCTACCTGCTCGAGGAGTGGGCGCGGATCCCGTCGGAGTCCGACATCGCGAGCGAGTGGCGCTACCGCCATGCCGTGATCGACTCCAACACGCTCGTGATCGCGATCGCCCAGTCGGGCGAGACGATCGACACGCTGGCGGCGATGAAGGAGGCCCGCTCCCGGGGAGCGCACGTGCTGGCGGTGACCAACGTGATGGGCAGCCAGATGACGCGCGAGTGCGACTCGGTGCTCTACACCCGCGCCGGGCTCGAGATCGGCGTGGCCGCGTCGAAGACCTTCACCGCGCAGCTGACCCTGCTCTACCTGCTGGCGCTGCGGCTCGGGATCATCCGCGGCACGATCGAGCCGGCCCGCGCCGAGACGCTGCTGCGGGAGGTGCGCGCGCTGCCCGACCTCGTCCAGGCGACGCTCGAGCGCGGCGACGCTGGTCGAGCCGATCGCCGATCGCTTCGCCGGCAACGAGTTCTTCCTCTACCTCGGGCGCAACATCGGCCTGCCGATCGCCCTCGAGGGCGCGCTCAAGCTGAAGGAGATCTCCTACATCTCGACCGATGCCTACGCGGCCGGCGAGATGAAGCACGGCCCGATCGCGCTGCTCGACGACTCGACGCCCGTGGTCGTGATCGCGACCGACGGGCACGTGTACGAGAAGGTCGTCTCGAACATCGAGGAGGTGCGCGCCCGCGGCGCCCACGTGATCGCGATCGCCACCGAGGGCAACGAGCACATCGCCGAGGTGGCCGAGCACGTCCTCTACATCCCGCGCACCGAGCCCGAGCTGCAGGCGGTGCTGGCCGTCCTGCCGCTGCAGCAGCTCGCCTACGCCATCGCCACCCGCCGCGGCCTCGACGTCGACAAGCCGCGCAACCTGGCGAAGACCGTCACCGTCGAGTAGACCGGCGGGCCTTGGTGGAGGGGGGAGCGTCCGGAGCGATCGGCGAACGCGGCCGGACGGGTGGTGCAGTCCATCGTGATGCGATAAGGTTCGGGGTGGCGCGCCGGGAAGTCTGGTCGGCATCGACACCTCCGAAAGGTGCTTGGGTGTTGCCGTCGGATTCGACCAGTTGTCTCGCGCAGGCGCTCGTCAGGCGGCGTGTGATTTTGCGTCAGTGCGTCGCCTTGGCCGGGGTGCTGGTGGGTTGTGCGGCGTGGCGACTCTCCCCGTTGGGTGAGCCGGAGCCGTACACGGGGCTCGTGCTTCTCATCGGGAGCGCGGTGTTGATCGTGGATCTCGTGATCGGCCGGGTCGAGCGCGCCCGCGCCACGGCGTACGCCGACGAACTGATCCTGTCGGGGTTCACGTATCGGTCGGCGCGCACGCCGGTCGAGCGGGCGGTGTCTCACCGGTTGGTTTGGGTGGCGAAGCCGCGAGCGCGGCATCGCCTCGCGCGCGACCTTCGGTGGCGGCTGCGGTTGGTGGACGGGTCGCTGGCCCCCTCACCAGGGTATCTGCGGGCCAGCGTGCTGCCGCCCCTGGTGGCGTATGAGCGCCAGGCGCTGATGGCTGAGTATGCGCGCGTGCGGGATATGGCCGATCGCATCGACCGGGCACCGGTCGATCCACGTGCGTTGGTGCTGTTGTGGAGCGTTGTTTCGGCGCCGCCGTCGCTGGATCAGTCGGTGGGTCGTGAGGCCGGGGAGGAGCTCCGGCGACGGCTTCACGCGGCAGCGGCAATCCTCGATCTTGATGACCGCGATCTGGCTTCCGGTCCGGCGACGAAGCTCGTCTCATGATGGGTGGCCGGGAATCGCATCCGGGTCGATATCGACGGAAGACCGGCGGCTAGCTTGCGCCGGCGCGCGCGCGCGGCCGAAAGGCGTGTCGGTTTGCGCTGCCGTTGTGCCTCGGCGGGTGCTCCGCGTCGTGTAGACGCTGATAGGCGGAGAGTACGTCTCGGTGTGAGACCCACCCGGTGATGTGGCCGTGGATTGAGCTCACTGGGAGGCCGTCGGCGTCCGAGCGCAACAGGCGTTCAAGGGCGGTATCGAGGCTCTGGCCTGGCTCCACGGTGGGGAGGGATACGGCGAGGTCTCCCGCGGTGGCGTCTGGCTGGTCGGCGGCGGCATCGAGCGCTCGCAACGTGATGATCCCCGCGTACGCTCCGTCGCCGGCGACGACTGGCAGCGCTTGATCGCGTCCGCTCGCGAACCGGTCGAGCAGCGCCGAGACCGGTGCGCCGGCGGCTATGGGAGCTGGGATCGCGCGCATGGCGTCGGCGACCGTGAGCCGCTGCATGAGTGGCGTGTTCTTGTGCCGCAGCTCGATCCCGCGGCGGCGCAGTTTCAGGGTGTAGATCGAGTCGTGCCCGAGCAGCGATGCGACTGCGGTGGAGATGACGATTGCGACCATCAAGGGCAGGATGATGCGGTAGTCGCCGGTGAGCTCGAAGATGATCAGGACCGATGTGATCGGCGCCCGGCCGGCGCCGGCGAAGACGGCGCCCATGCCGACGAGCCCGTAGGCGCCGGGCTGGCCGACCAGGTGTGGCCCCAGCAGTCCGGCAACGTTGCCGTAGGCGGCGCCGAGCATCGCGCCTATGAACAGGGACGGTGCGAAGACCCCGCCCGAGCCGCCGATGGAGATCGTCAGGCTCGTCGCGAGCAGCTTCCCGACGAGTAGCAGGACGAGGAAGCGAGTGGTGTAGCCGCCTCCGATCGCGTGCTCCAACACCGGGTAGCCGACGCCGTACAGCTGTGGCAGTACGAGTAGCAGCAGGCCGAGGAGGGCGCCTCCGACGGCTGGCCGAAGCCAGGGCGGCCCATGCCAGATGCGGTCGGCGAGATCCTCCATGCCGTACAACACGCGCACGAACGCGGTGCCGACCAGGGCGGCGGCGAGGCCGAGCCCAGCGTAGAGGGCGTACTCCCAGAGCGACTGCTGGTGGAAGGCGGGGAGTGTCAGGAAGGGTTGGGATCCGAACGCTGCCCGACCGATCACGTCAGCCATAACGGAGGATAGGACGACGACGCCGAACGACTCGGCTTCGAAGTCGCGCAGGATGAGTTCGAGGGCGA
Organism: uncultured Actinomycetes bacterium; assembly: GCA_963813245.1. Classification (GTDB taxonomy): domain Bacteria; phylum Actinomycetota; class Thermoleophilia; order Gaiellales; family JAICJC01; genus JAICJC01. The sequence continues at coordinate 476,759 of CAWEYE010000010.1, read as the reverse complement.
AAAAGACGCCGGCGATGGGCGCGTTGAAGGTGGCGGAGATTCCGCCGGCGGCGCCGCAGGCGACCAGCAGCCGCAGCCGTGGCGCAGGCATTCGCAGCAGCTGGCCGAGACCTGACCCGAGCGCCGATCCGATCTGGACGATCGGGCCCTCTCGCCCGACCGAGCCACCCGAGCCGATGCAGACGGCCGAGGCGAGGGCTTTGACGGCGGCGACGCGCGGGCGGATGCGGCCGCCCTGTTGGGAGACGGCCAGCATGACCTCGGGGACGCCATGCCCCTTTGCCTCGGTGGCGAACCGTGCGATCAGCGGCCCGTAGATCAGACCGCCGATCACCGGAGCGGCGACGACGAACCAGATTCCGAGCGAGGGCAGGTTCGGGTTCGCCACGTGCCCGGCGGCGCTGTAGTCGGAGTGTCCCGTGAACAGTCCTGTCGCCGCCAGTATGAGCTCGCGGAATGCGACCGCGCCGACGCCGGCGCCGATGCCGACGACCACGCCCAAGGCCATCAGGCCGGGCGCCGAGCCGTGCAGCCAGAGCAGTGTCCTGCGGCGGGCGTCGCCGGGAACCGCCATCGTCGCGGTGCGATCCTCACGGCGGCTGGCGGTCATGCCGAGGGTGAGCGGTCGATGCCTGCGATCAACGCATCGAGCACTGCGCGGATGTTCGACCACCGAAACCCTTGCGGGTCGAGGGCTCGGTGCAGCATCAGACCATCCGCCATCGCGATCAGGATCGACGCAAGCGCATTCGCGCGGCGGGACTCGATACCGAGGTCGCCGGCATCGATGCTCTTGGCGATCCACTCGCGCAGCACCGTTCTTCGCCGTTCGACCGTCTCGGCGAACGCGGCGCGGACGACCGGATCACCCGCGAGCTCCGCCCACAGGTCGGCGCGCAGCTGCACCCGACCGGGGTTGTCGCCGACCTCCAACATGGCCTGTACGAAGCGGCGAACCCGCTCGGCTCCCGGCAACTCCTGTTGGGCGAGCTCGCTGGCGACGCGGTTGAGCGCCTCGGTCTCCTCCTCGAGCAGGGCGAGGAAGAGCGCCTGCTTGGTGTCGAAGTAGCCGTAGAACGCGCCCTTGCTGACCCCTGCCTCATCGCAGACGTCATCGACCGTCGTCTCGTGGTAGCCGTTCGTGGCGAGTCGTCTCCAGGCGGCGTCGAGGATACGCTGGCGGCGGACGGCTCGGTCCTGTTCGCTGATACGCGGCATAGCCTCATTATAACCCGACCAGTCGGTTTTTACACGTGGTTAGGTCTCAGAGGCTGTTTGGTGGGCTGGCGTCGCCTCGTGCGCGCGGGCGACGGCAGGACGTGGTCGCGAGCTCAGGTGGAGCACGAGAGCAAAGGTGCCGAGGGACAGTGCCTGCTCGGTCATCATCACGAAGCCGGCCAGGCGCTGGTCGAGCAGTGGCGAGATGCCCATCACCCGGAGGGGCTGGTTGGCGTAGTGCGGATACAGGGGCGTGAGGGTGAGCAGCAGCACGTCAGCGAGCACCTGGCCGAACACGAACAGGGCCAGGGCGAAGAGAAGCCGTTGGGGCACGCGCAGCCGGCCGTGGCGGGCCGGGTCGACCAGCTGGATCCACACCAGCACGCCGACGACGGCGAATGAGAGGTGCTCGAGGTCGTGCACCGTCTGGTGTGCGACGGCATAGTCGTACACCCAGGGGACGTGCCAGGCGGCCAGCACCACCACCCATGCGGCGAGGCTGACCCGTGGCCGGGTGAGATACCCGAACCCGCCGCGAATCCTCGCCGAGCGCGCAAGCGGGCGAAGCACGAGGCCGGGCAGCATGAACACGAGTAACGGCCCCCGTACTGCGCAGACCATGAGCGCCGGGCCGGCATCCCCGAGCGCGACGTGCTCGAACATGTGCACGGATAGCAGGTAGTCGTCGCTCAACGGATCGATCGGCGACACCAGCGGAACGACCGAGACGGCGACGCCGAGGCCGAACAAGGCAGCGCGATCCCACGACGCGTGGTCACGCCGACCACGTCGGCGAAGCCGGATGAACCCATGGGTGAAGAGCGCGAGGGCGATCGTCGCCGCTATCAGCGGGCCGGGATCGGCCGACCAGTGCGACGCGAACGACGAGAGCGCGACCGAGCGAGCGTGCACCCTACGCCGCGCCTGCCAGGCGCGTGTTGCCCACGTTCGGCCTCCCTGCGGGGCTGGATCGCCGCCGCAGCGGCGGATCGGTGATCCGGTGTAGCCGCTCCAGCGTGTCGTTCGAGACGGCTTCGATCACGTCGGGCTGGTCGAGGAGCGCCGCCGCGTGTCAGCGCTACAGCGTTCGACCACCGTTCGGTCGGTGAGGATCTCGCGCAGGGGACGGCCGCGGTGGGACTGGATCACGGCGTAGCGGCACAGCCAATCAAGATCGCTGTCGTGGAAGAACTCGAACGCCCAGCGCCTCTGCGACTCGTCGCCGTGTGTGCTCATCGGTGCTCCTCCTGCGTTCTCCCGCCGGCGAAACCTCTGGGTTTGCGCGTCGGTTTGGAGCAATGCTAGCATCAAAACCGACTGGTCGGTATTATTGAATGAAGAACTCCAACCCAAGCGCAAAGACGATCCGATGCGAAGGCCCCCACCACAGTCGCCGCCCGAGCGAGGACAGATTGATCCAAGCGCGGAGCGCCTGGGCGCAGCCCCGGTGCTGACCGCCCGCGGGATTCGGAAGGCGTACGGCAAGCACGAGGTTCTCCGTGGCGTGGATCTGGACGTCGACGCGGGGTCGCTTGTCGCCGTCGTCGGTGAGAACGGATCGGGGAAGTCGACGTTGCTGCAGATCCTCGCTGGGACGCTCGCACCGGACGCGGGCACGGTCTCCCTGCGAGGCAGCATCGGCTACTGCCCCCAGGAGCCGGTGCTGAACGGCGCCCTGACCGTCGCCCAGCACCTCAGGTACTTCGCCGCCGCCCACGCCCTCACCAGCGTCGCCAGGGCCGAGGAACTGCTCCAGTCCCTGGCCTTCGCGGCCTATCGCGACACCGCCGTCGACGAGCTCTCCGGCGGCACGCGGCAGAAGCTCAACCTGACGTTGGCACTGATGCACGACCCGGACGTGCTGCTGCTGGATGAGCCTTACCAGGGCTTTGACTGGGAGACGTACCAACGCTTCTGGGGGCTCGTCGACGACCTGCGCGAGGCGGGGAGGGCGGTCGTGGTCATCACCCACCTCGTCTTCGAGGAGGAACGCTTCGACGCGCTGATCGAGCTCCACGACGGCCGTTCCGCCCGGCGCTCCCGAGCCGGCGACCACGAGGAGGTCCGATGACGACCGCGCGAAGGCCGCTCGCCCGTCAGTTCCCAACGGCACTCGGGTTCGAGCTGCGCAACCAGGCCCGCAACCACCTTGCGTGGACGCTGCTCGGCCTGTTCATCCCGGCCTGGTATCTGTTCATGGCTGCTGCTCGTCAGCCACAAACCGCTGCATTTCAAGCTCTTCTCAAGTGGCGTCATCCTACGGGCGGACGGTCGCGAGCTCTCCCTGATCACCGCAGGGATGAACTCGCTCACCCTGATCGTCGGCTTCGCCGTCTTCGTGGCGGTGCGCCGTGCGCTTCCGCTCGACCGCCGACTCGTCTTCGCCGGCTACCGCCAGACGATCCTGGTGGCCGCGAAGGCCGCCGGGATGGCCGTGGTCGCCGCGGGCGTGGCGGTGTACGCAGCGCTCGTCCTGCTGGCCTACTGGCGGCCAACCCCCGCCGGCTGGCTCGCCGTCCTGGTGAGCTTCGCCGTGATGGCCGCCGAGTACGGCGCGCTGGGCATGCTGCTGGGCGTCCTTGTGAAGGGGGACCTGGAAGGCTTCTTCCTGATCATCATGGGCGGGCTGATCGACACGTTCCTGCAGAACCCCGTCGGAAACCCGGTCGCCAACCGGCCGGTGCTCGAATACTTCCCCTCCTTCGGCCCGACCCAGTTCGCATCCGGTGTCGCCTTCGGCGGCGGCACGCAGTGGGTCGAACTGGGGTTGGGAATCGTCTGGGCGGCGGCGTTTCTCGGGGTGGCGCTGATGGTCTTCCAGCGACGCACGCACGTCCGCACCCATGTGCGCGCAGCGGCGACAGCCGCTGCCAGCAGCTAGCCGTCGGGTACCGGCCCTGCTACCTGACTCCCAGACGTGTGGCGGCCCAGGGCAGTGAGCCTCCTTGGATCAGGACGGACCCGGCAACGACGATGAACACGAGGCCGTAGACGCGGTTGGCGTCGGCGATGCCGGCGGTGAGCGCGAGGGAGGCGAGCAGGATCGGAACGGCTCCGCGCATCCCCGCCCAGGCGACGAAGGTGCTCTCGCTAACCGGCACCCGAAACGCCTTCAAGACTGCGATCGCGGCCGGGGGGCGAGCGACGGTAAGTAGAATGACCGTCAGCACCAGCCCGTCGATGACCGTCCGAAGGCCGAGGCCGGCCAAGTGTACGGTAAGCCCGAGCGCGACGAACACGACCACCTCGGCGAGCCCCGCCAGCTCGGAGTGAAAGGCGCGGACGTCCTCGCCGATCGGCGCGTCGGCGTCGCCGAGGAGCAGCCCGGCGACGAACACCGCCAGGAAGCCGGATCCGTGTGCGGCTGCGGCCACTCCGAAGATCAGCCCGGCGGCAGCAAGCGCGACGATCGGCTGCAACGTCTCGCGTGGCTCCGTCAGATGCCGCAGCGGCGAGCGGGTGAGCCACGCCCCGATCACACCGACAGCCAGGCCGATCGCCAGCTGACGCACGAGCGTCTCGCCGACCGTCGGAAGCCACGAGCCGCTGCCGGTGCCAACGGCGATCACCCCGACCATCAGCGCGATCGCGATCGGATCGTTCGCGCCTGACTCTGCTTCCAGGATCGTCTTCGGCCGGTCGGCCACGGCTCCTTCCCCAACCACCGAGAACACGACCGCAGGGTCGGTGGGCGCAAGCGCGACACCCAACACTGCGGACGCCGTCCAACTCAGGCCGACAGCCCAGTGAGCCGCAACCACCATGACCCCGGCCGCCACTCCGGTCGCACAGACTCCCAGCGTCGCGACGACCCCCAGAACCGGGCGGACGCGATGCCAACCCAGCGACACGCCGCCGTCGAACAGGATCACCAGCAGCGCCGCCGAACCGATCCAACCCACCTCCCGCGGCGACAGCGCCGAGCGCAGCGGGTCGATCAGGTCGGACGCCACCGCCGCCACGACAAGGAACACCACCGGCGCCGGCACCCGCACACGCTCGGCGGCGCGCCGAAACGCCAGCGCGCAGAGCACCCCGCCTCCCACGACCGCAACCACGATCCCGAACGCCTGCATCACGCCTTCCCGCCCACGGCCGCCCTGAACGGCGGCTGAAGCCGTGGACACTACCCAACCGCCGATCGGCCGCAAGAACCCCGTCTCGAATCCGCCCGGCCGTCACGGCGGCGCCGTCCCGGCCCGCGTCGGCGTCAAGGGCAGCCTGGGCGGGTGCGGCTCGTTAGCGACGTCTACGGTGGCGGCCCAGTCGGGATTCGTACGCTGGCGACGATCGTCAGCGGGTCACGCAGCGTCTGAGGTCGGAGCGATGCGTCGCGAGTCGTGGATTCCTCGGCCCTGGGTGCCCGTGAGGGTCGCCGTCACCGCGGCGGCGTTCCGTAGAAGAGGTCAAAGGCGACTCTCCCGTTGGCGGTTGTCGTCACCCGCACGGTGCCGACACGCAGCCCGTAGAGCGTGCGCGGCTTGACCGTCGCCGTGTATGTGTCCGGCGCCGCCCACCAGCCGAATGTGCCGTCGTTGTCAACCGCCAGGCTGCCATACCGTTTCGCGGTCGCGGCGATAGTGAACTCGACGTAGACGGTCACGTGTCCGGGGAGCGGGTAGCGAAGCTGTGTGCAGCGTCCGGCGTGCCGGCAGACGATGACGCGGCCCTGATACCAGCCGTCGCCCGAGAACTCGCCAGGGGCGCTCCGGCCGTGCGCCGCGACCGCGATGGTCGCAAGTCCGACCAGCAGGACGATGAAGGCGGCGCGGCGGCGCGTCATGCCCGGGTGACGGCGCGCGCGCTGAGCGTGTCGCGGTCGATCACGACCGCGAGCCCGCCGTCGCCCGTATGCCAGTCCATCGCTGAGCCGGAAACGCACGGGCTCACCATCTGCAAGGTGCGTGCGTTCACTCCGATATGGATGGCGGTCGCGGTGCCGGTGACGTCGGGATGGCGATTCAGCGCCGGCACGGCGGTGAGCTCCTTCCGCCAGTCCGCCGCCGACAACTCGGGACGTGTCTCCGTCGCCAGCACATCGCCGGTGCGACGGCCACGGTAGACGAAGACGACGGAACCGCGCTGCGCGTAGAGCGCCCGGGGACGGCCGAGCCCAGCCGGTACGACAGCCGCGCGAGCCGCCCTGCGCGAGGCTATCGCTCTGATGCGGTTCGTGGCCACACTGCTATGACGTCCGCCGCTGGCAACAAGTTCACTCTGGGCAATGCGCTCCGTGAACTTCGGTACGGGCGCGGGCGTCTGCCGTGTGCGAGGCGGAGATCAGGACGTTTCGTTGGTAGTGGGCGCCGACGAACATGGACGACCGGGTTCTTGACGATGAAGACTTCGACACCGGCCCCGGCGACCGCTTCGGCAGACGGAACCTATCCCCGCCGGCGGCCGTCAGAGGTGCATGCGCAGAGCTCTCCTCACCGCGGCGCTCGTCACCCTCGCCGCCACCGGCTGCTCCTCCGGCTCCGCCGGGCAGACGTCCGGTTCGAGCGCCGCGTCGTCGCAGCGGGGCAATGACATCGCCCTCGCCAGCTATCGCGGTCACGGCATCGTGTTCGCATACCCGCTGGCGTGGAGCCACCGCCGGCCGGGCTACATGAGCCCGGAGACGCAGGGATTCGTCGATCTCAGCACCCAGCCGATGATCGACCCGTGCGACACCCGCGGCACCACCACGTCGTGCGGCTGGCCGCTGCTCCACCTGCGGCCCGGCGGGGTCGTGGTCACGTGGACGGCCGACTATATGCCCGGTCTGAGCATTCGTCGCCCGCGGCAGGGCATCCACCTGACGGTCGCGCATCCCGGCTACTGCCGCGCGTTCGGCGCGACCGAGACCGTGACCGTGACCGCCCGTGTCGTCACACCAAAGCACGATGTCTTCCTCGTGAACGCGTGCCTCCGCGCCCCCGGCGTTGCCTCCGGCGAGCGCGCCCTCCGGGCGATGCTCGCTTCGGCGCACACCACCTGAACTCTCTGGCACCAAGAGAGGTCGTCGCGCGGCGCACCCTTCTCTCAGATGGATGATCGCATGCCCGCGCTCGGCCTGGGCATCGCCGTGCTTGCGCCCGGCGCCGCGTGGGGGCCGCGAGCGGCTCGGTCTGGCACCAGTCCGTCGGCGCCGCCTCCGTGCGACCGCCGCGAGCCCCTGCGCCTGTTCCGGGCAAACGCCCTCGAGCAACTGAAAGGCGACCGCGACGACCCGTCAGCACGGCCGGTGCTCCGCCCTCGGCCTGCCTACGGGCGGCTGGGCCGGAGGGCCGGGCGGGGAGCACGTCGGCGGCTCGCTGCCCGGCTGCTACCCGACCCCTCCCAGATCAACGCTGATCAGGTCGAGCATATCGGCGTGCCGGTCTCTGCGATCACCGGCTTCAACGACAACGAGAGCGACCTCACGGTCGATGGGGTGCCCTGGCTCCGTGCGGTTTGTGGCCTACGCTCGCAACGGCGCGGTGGTGGCCGACACGCGCCACCCCTGCAGTGATGGTCGGGGACTACGGGGCGCCGACAGGCGGCGGGGCCATGTGATCCTCGGCCCACTCCGCGAGCGCCATCAGCGCGGGCCGCAGCGCCGCGCCGCTCGCGGTCAGCTCGTAGACCGATGCGATCGGCGGGCCGGGCAGCACCTCGCGGCGGACGAGCCCCGCGTCCTGGAGCTCGCCGAGGCGCGCAGAGAGCATCGTGTCGGTGATCCCGGGAATGGCCTCGGCCATCTCGCTGAAGCGGGCCGGACGGTCGAGCAGTGAGCCGATGATGACGCCCGTCCAGCGCTTGCCGAGGAGGGCGAACACGCTCGTCAGCGCCTGGTCGCAGCGCACGGGATCGTGGGGAGGCACGGTCGACATGCATCCATCCTACGGGATGCTACGATCGCCCTGCCAGCTAGTGAAATCGTAGCTTCTCGACCAAACGTAGGAAACGGAGACGGGCGGATGCAGGCGAGCAGGTTCCACGAATACGGCCCACCCGACGTCCTGCGCCTCGAGGAGGCGCCGCGGCCCGAGCCGGGGGAGGGCCAGGTGCTGGTGCGCGTGCACGCCGCCGGCGTGAACCCGATCGACTGGAAGCTGCGGGCCGGACATCTGCAGGCGTTCATGCCGGTGGAGCTGCCGCACACCCCCGGGTTCGACGTGGCGGGAACGATCGAGGCGCTCGGCCCCGGCGTCACCGATGTCGCGGTCGGCGACGATGTCTTCGGTCGCGGCGCGGGCACGTATGCGCAGTACGCCGTCGCTCCGCAGACGACGCTCGCGCGCAAGCCGGCGGCGGTCTCGTTCGAGCAGGCCGCGACGCTGCCCGTCGGCGGCGTCACCGCGTGGGCCGGCCTCTTCGCGGCGGCGGAGCTCGAGCCGGGCCAGCGGCTGCTGGTGCACGGAGGCGCGGGCGGGGTTGGGTCGTTCGTCGTCCAGCTCGCGCACTGGAAAGGCGCGCACGTGATCGCCACGGCGTCGGCCGCGAACGCGGAGTTCGTGCGCTCGCTGGGAGCCGACGAGGTGGTCGACTATGCGGCCGTGCGGTTCGAGGACGTCGTGAGCGACGTGGACGTCGTCTACGACACGGTCGGGGGCGACGTCACCGAGCGCTCGTGGGGAGTGCTCAAGCCCGGCGGCATCCTCGTGGTGATCGCCGGAATGCCCGACACCGCCACGGCCGAGGCGCGCGGGGTGCGCACCTCCGGGACGAACGCGCCGGAGGTGACGAGCCCGATCCTGCAGGAGCTGGCCCGCTTGGCCGAGGCCGGCGACCTGCGCCCGCAGGTGGGGCCGACGTTCCCGCTCGCGGACGCCGCCGGCGCGCACGCGCTCAGCGAGACCGGGCACGGCCGCGGTCGGATCGTGTTGAACGTCGCCCACTGACCGGAGGGCATGCGGCGAACCAGCCGGCGCCCTCTTCGGGGCCGCGTCCCGGCCAATTGGCATCCGTGCGAGATGTCAATTGGACAGCGGGGCGTGCGTAGTTGTCCGAACAACTACCTCAGTGAAACCACGGGCGATGTTCCGCGGAACCGCCGATGACCGGTCGCCGGCTGCTTTTTAGCCTGTGCGTCAAGCAGGTGATCGATCGACGGAAACGGATGGCGCTCGTGAATACATCGCTCAAGTCCTGGACACGGCTCGTGGAGTTCCTCGCTCTGGTGACGGCTCCGTTCGCGCTGCTCGTTGGACTCGTCCTCTACATCGACTACGGGACGGCCAGCTCGTCGGCTGCCACCAAGACTCCGCCCGCCGCCGCGGCGAGCACGCACCAGATCCCGACGTTCCCGATCACGGTCGTCACCGACGACCAGACCGGCAAGGACGGCGACATCGCCTTCCTGCCGTCGAACATCAGCCTGCCCGCGCACTCGACGGTGCGCCTGCGCATCACCAACTTCGACGACGCAACTGCGCAGAAGCCCGTGAAGTACGCGCACGTCTGGGGCACCGTCGGCGGCACCATCCAGGTGCAGCACATGATGCCGAGCATGCCGAATATGCCCGAGCCCGTCCACACGGTGCGCGCGCTCGATGCCAACACCCAGGTCAGCCACACCTTCACGGTGCCCGGCATGCACCTGAACGTGCCCGTCCTGGCCTCGGGAGTCACGACCTTCGTCATCCACACCGGCAAGCCGGGGCACTACACCTGGCAGTGCTACAACCCCTGCGGCAGCGGCAAGTCCGGCTGGGGCGGCGCGATGAGCATGAAGGGCTACATGTCCGGCACGATCACCGTCGCCTGACCGATCGGCCTCACCTCGCCGCCGGAGTGGGCATCCCTCCGGCGGCGAACCCGTCCCCTCAGCCGCCGGAGCGGCGCCGCCGCTGCGACGCCCGCCGGGCCGCGATCGCCGCCTCGGGCCGCGTCGTCGGCACATGCGACGGCTCGGCGGGCGCCGTCGCGGCCACCGGGGCGGGCTCGGGGCCGCGGCGCCGGAACGCGATCACGAACCAGATGATGCCGCCGATGAGCGCGATCGCCGCCACCCACACGTTCAGCCGCTGGCCGAAGATATGGTCGGCCGGGTCGACCTTCATCGTCTCGAGCGGCAGCCGGATGATGTTGTAGAGGACGACGTAGAGCGCGAACACGGTGCCCTTCGGCACTCGCCGGTAGTAGCGGCGCGTGAACCACAGGAGCACCAGGCAGCTGGCCGCGTCCCATAGCGACTCGTACAGGAACATCGGCTGGAAGGTGGCGTCGGCCTGGTAGGGCGCGTAGCGGTGCGCCGGGTCGATCTTGACCGCCCAGGGCAGGCTGGACGGATGTCCGTAGAGCTCCTGGTTGGCGTAGTTGCCCCACCGTCCCAGCGCCTGGGCGAGCACCAGCCCGGGAGCGATGCAGTCGGCCACCCGCCAGAACGCTAGCTTCACCCGCCGGCAACCGATCCATGTGCCGAGCATCCCTCCGAGCACGGCCCCCCAGATCCCGAGCCCGCCCTGCCAGATCTTCGGCGTGTCGGCGAGGTGGTGGGGCCAGAAGGCGCCCCAGTCGGTGAAGACGTGGTAGAGGCGGGCGCCGACCAGGCCAAACGGCACCGTCCACACGGCGATCGAGTAGGCGAGGTCGGGGTCGATGCCGCGGCGGCGGAACTCGCGCCGCGTCATCCAGCCCGCGAGCAGCACCCCGCACGCCAGCAGGAGCCCGTACCAGCGGGGCTGCAACGCTCCCAACCGGAAGATGAAGGGGCTCGAGGGGCTGGGGATGGCGAGTGGGATCAAGCGGGGCGGTTGGTCGATCGCGCGGCGCCAGCAGATGGTAGTCGGCGGCCGGGCGCGGCCGGGTGGGGAGGCGCACCCTTCGGTTCGGGTAGGGCCGGACGCACGGTTTGGTGGATGTCGATCACGCCGATTCGGTGGGGGGGTGTGGGGCCGCAGGCACCGAGACCTCCGGCATGAACACTCAACTGCGTGGATTCGTTGTGGGGCTGGTGGTACTGATGGGCGTGGGCACGCTCGGAGTTGCGTCCTCGGCGGCGGCGACGTTGAAGCCGCGGACGGTGATGCTGGAGAAGCTGAACATGGTGCGGGCCGAGTACGGCCTCGGCGCCGTGCGCCCGTCGCTGCTCCTGCGCTACACCGCGCAGGGCCACTCGGACGACATGGTCATCCGCGACTACTTCGCCCATACGACTCCCGGCGGCGGGACGCTCTATGACCGCATCGTGAAGAGCGGGTTCGTCACGGGATTCTCCTGGGAGGGCGGCGAGACGCTGGCCTGGGGTACGGGCGTCCTCGCCAAGCCCGGCTACACCGTCAAGGCGTGGCTCGCGAGCCCGGAGCACCGCGCGATCCTGCTGTCCCCGACCTGGACGCGCATCGGCATCAGCCGCGCGTGCGGCACCTTCCTGGGCCACACGGGCGCGTGCGTGTGGACGGCCGACTGGGTCAAGCGCTGGTAGTCCTGCCGGCGCCGGCCTGCGCGGCCGGCGCCGGACGGGCGGCCGCGATCCAGGGAGCGGCAGCCAGGCAGAGCACCGCGACCAGGCCGTAGGCGGCCCGGGGGCCCGCCGTCTGGGCGAGTGCGCCGGCGACGATGGGCGCGACGAGGGTCGAGAGCGCCCAGACGATGTTCAGGAGCGCCGCCATCGTGGCGACGCCGATCCCGGCCTCGCGCCCGCCGCGCACCCCGAGCGGGAACGTGACGGTGTAGATCACCGCCGAGACCGGGCCGCGCACTATGAGGAAGGCGACCACGGCCGCGGTCGAGGTGCTCACGAGGACGATCACGAGGATCGCCGCCGCGATCGCCGTCGCCACGGCACCAACGCCTGCCCGGGCGGCGCGGTCGCCCATGTGCGCCACCGCCGCGCTCGACGCGATGAAGAGGACGGCCGATGCGGCGAAGGCCGCGCCGATCGCGGCGGTCGTCACCCCGTTTTGGTGCAGCTGCAGGGGGACGAGCAGGTTGACCGCGCCGCCGAGCAGGCCACCGAGGCCCATCAGGGCGAGGCTGGCGCTGACGCGGCGCTCCCGCATGGCGGCGGCGAGGGCGCGCACCGTCGCCTGCGCCGGCGCGGCCGAGCGGCCGCTGCCCGACGGCTCGAGCGCGAGCCACGCTCCCAGGATCACGGTCACGCCGGCCGCGACAGTGAAGGGAGCCGCGAGACCGTACCGCTGCACCAGCACGCCGGCGAACGCGGGGCCGGCCACGGCGCCGAGACCGGCGGTGGTAACGGTCAGCGACAGCACCTGGCTCTGGTGATCGCGGGCCGCCTCGGTCAGCCAGGCCACTCCCGTCGTCCAGAGCGCGCCGAAGCCGACGCCGAAGAGCGTCCGGGCCGCGAGCAGCTCCCAGAACGTCCCCGCGAGGCCCTGGCCGGCGTCGGCGACGGCGAGGACGGCCATCGCGGCCAGCGTCACCCGGCGGGCGCCGAGTCGCTCGCCGATCATCCCGGCGGGCACGGAAACGAGCAGGATGGCGACGCTCGCGCTCGCGAGCAGCACGCCCGATTGCAGCGGCGAGAGCGAGAACCGGTGGGCGAACGCCGGCACGAGCGGCACGATCGCGCTCCACATCACCTCGCCGACGAAGACGGCCGTGAACAGCAGGAGAACGACCGGGCGCCGCACCCGGGCAGCATGCCAGAGCTGCTGGGGCGAGGCGCCGTCCCCACGCGCGGTGTTAGCGGTGCATCAGCGGGTCGAGGTAGACGTCGTCGATGCGCCAGTTCCCCCCCGCCACAAGCGGTGTGAACCGGAACTGCACGTCCTGGGTGAGGAGCGGCAGGGCGCCGCCCAGCATCGTCACCGGCAGCGGCAACGGCTGCCAGGCGCCGTTGGCCGCGTACGTGCCCTCGTCGGAGAGGCCGAGTCCCGCGCCCAGACCGCCGACGAGCGATCCCACACCGCCGCCGTAGATGACCTGCACGTGCAGCCTGGAGGCCGCCGAGCCGGAGTTGGAGATGAACGTCTGCATCTTGGTCGAGACCAGTCCGATGCACATGGGGGGAGTGGTCGCGCTGCTGCCGGCGGGGAGCGACAGCGAGTGGCTGCCGGGGCCGCTGACCGCGAACGACTCGTTGCCGGAGACGACCTTGGCGCCCCCGGTGAGCGTCCAGCCGGCCGCCCCGTTCTCGAGCCCGCCGTCGGGCGCAAGCGCATAGTTCGAGGTGTCTCCCCACGTCGTGAACGGCGTGGAGGTTGGATCCGGGCAGGCGACGCCGAGCGCGGCATTGGCCGCCGCGGCGGTGCTTCCCATCGCCGCGACGGTGGCGGCGAGGGTGCCCAGACCGAGCACGAACGCGCGCAGGCCGTGGGGTCGTAGAGCCACAGTTGCTCCTTCTGAACAGGGGGGTCGGTGGGGCCGGGCGGGTGGGGGTGACCGCCGTATGACACAGGGTGGGGAGGGAACGCGCCCGCCGCCTCCCCTCTATTGGTGATCGTGCAGTAGTCAAAGTCGGGCTTGCATCTGCCGATATCGGGTCTATGGACGACACCCTGATCGAGGAATCGCGCTCGAGCGTGCGGCTTGCACCCGATCGCCGCCAGGCGCGGGCCACGATCGCAGTGGTGGCGGCGTTTGCGATCGCCGTCGCGGCGATCGCCCTCTGGGCGGCGCCGGGCCGGGGCGGTCACAGCTGGGTCACCGCCGCGCTGCTCGTCGCCTGCTACGCGCTCGCCGCCCGGGTGCGGTTCGAGGTCGGCTCCGGTCTGGCCGTGCCGACCCAGCTGATCTTCGTGCCCATGCTGTTCCTGGCCGCGCCGGCGGCCGTCCCGCTGCTCGTCGTCCTCGGGTTCGCCCTGAGCACGCTCCCGGAGCACCTGCGCCGCGATCGCCATCCCGGCCGGCTCGGCCTGCACGTGGTGAGCGCCGGATACGCGATCGGCCCGGTGCTCGTTTTCGCGCTCTGCGGCCAGCCGGCGCCGACGCTCGGCGGACGGGTGCTCCTCGTACTCGCGGCCGCGCTCGCGCTGCAGTTCGCGCTCGACTTCGCCGGGTGGGCCGCGCTCGGCCACTCGCGGCGGGAGCTCGCCCGGGCGCTGCGGGCGGCGTGGCAGGTCGACATCGTGCTGACGCCGCTCGGCCTCGTGCTCGCCGGTGCCGCGCGCGGCGACCGCTACGCGGTTGTGCTCGGTCTGCCGCTCGTGTGGCTCCTGGCCGAGTTCGCCCGCCAGCGCACCCAGAGCGTCGACCAGGCGCTCGCACTCTCGCAGGCGTATCTGGGCACCGCACTCCTGCTGGGCGACGTGGTGGAGGCGGACGACTCCTACACCGGCTTGCACAGCCGGGACGTCGTCGCGCTCGTGCTGGCGGTGTCCGACCGCCTCGGCCTCTCCGACGACGACCGCCACAAGGCCCGGCTGACCGCGCTTCTGCACGACGTCGGCAAGGTCGAGATCCCCAAGCAGATCATCCGAAAGCCCGGGCCGCTGACGACGGCCGAGCGCGCTCTGATCGAGACGCACACCGAGGTCGGCCAGCGCATGCTCGAGAAGGTGGGCGGGCTCCTGCAGGATGTCGGCCTGCTCGTGCGCTCGTGCCACGAGCACTGGGATGGCGGCGGGTATCCCGACCGCACGGCGGGCGCCGCCATCCCGCTCGTCTCCCGGATCGTGTGCGCGTGCGACGCCTACAGCGCGATGACGACCGATCGCAGCTACCGGGCCGCGCTGTCGCACGAGGCGGCGATCGCCGAGCTGCGCCGCTGCGCCGGGACGCAGTTCGATCCGCGCGTCGCTGCCGCCCTGATCACGGTCGTCGCCTCCGAGCACCCCGCGGTGCTCGCGCCCGCCGCCTGAACCCGCTGCACCCCCCGCGCGGCGGGATAAGATCGTCTCGCCGGCGGTGTGCAGAGACGGCCCGCCTGCCAGGGGTCTTCCGTCTCGGAGCGGGGTGATCGGTGTGGGTGCACGTTCGGTGGTGCGCGGCCTCATGGCCGCGTGCGGCGTTGCGGCGATGCTTGCGGCCGCGGGAGTGGTGACGGCGGCCGGGGCGAGCGCGGGCTCGGTCACGCTGAACGGAAGCGCCCCGTCGTGGGCGGCCCGCGCCGCGGTGCGGCCGGCGCAGGCGTCCGGTCGCGTGAACGTGCGCGTCTACCTGGCGCCCCGCGGCGGCATCGCCGCCCTCCGGGCGGCCCTCACAGCGGTGTCGACGCCCGGCAGCGCGTCCTATCGCCACTTCCTGACGCCGGCGCAGTACCGCGCCCGGTACGAGCCCACCGCGGCGGCCGTTGCGGCGGTGAGCGCATGGCTGCGGTCGGCAGGCCTGGCGATCACCGGCGTCGAGGCGTCGCATCGCTATGTCAGCGCGGGTGGCAGCGTCGCCGCCGCCGAGCGCGCGTTCGGCGCGAAGCTGAACATCTACCGGCACGCGGGCACGCTCGTCCGCGCGCCCTCGTCGAACGCCCGCGTCCCGGCCGGTGTGGCGGGGTCGGTGCTCGGCGTGACCGGCCTGAGCACGGCGCCCGAGTTCTCGCGGCCGCAGATCGGCCCGCCGCCGGCGGGGTTCCGCAACGCCCGGCCGTGCTCCAAGACGTACGGCACGATCCCGGCGACCGTCCAGGCCGACGGCACGACCCCGCTGCCCACGTTCCAGGGCAAGGTGCGTGACTACGCCGTCTGCGGCTACACGCCCAGGCAGTACCGCGGCGCCTACGGCGTCTCGGCCACCGGCCTGACCGGCAAGGGCCAGACCATCGGCATCGTCGACGCCTTCGCGGCCGGCACCATCCTGAAGGACGCGAACACCTACGCCCGCCGCCACGGCGACCAGCCGTTCGGCAAGGGCCAGTTCACCCAGAACATGCCCCGGACGTTCCACCTGCACCCGACCCAGTGCCAGACTCCGGCCGACTGGGCGGGTGAGGAGACGCTCGACGTCGAGGCTGCGCACGGCATGGCGACGAAGGCGCACGTCATCTACTACGGCGCCCAGAGCTGCCTGAACCAGGACCTGCAGTTCGCCCTCGGCCGGGTCGACGACCAGAACAAGGTGTCGGTCGTCTCCAACTCGTACGGCGGCCCGACCGTCGGCGAGACCGCCGGCGACATCGCCGCCTGGGAGCAGGTCATCCTGCAGGGCGAGATGCAGGGGATCACCTTCCTGTTCTCGTCCGGGGACAACGGCGACTGGCAGGCCCTGCTCGGGTTCAAGGACACCGACTACCCGGCCTCCGACCCGTTCGTGACCGCCGTCGGCGGCACCAGCACGGCGATCGGGGCGAGGGATCAGCTGCTCTGGCAGACAGGCTGGGGCACTCACAAGTTCAGCCTCTCGGCCGACGGCAGGAGCTGGACGCCGATCGCAGCCGATCCCTTCCTGTACGGAGCCGGCGGTGGGTTCTCGTCCGTGTTCGCGCGGCCGAGCTACCAGAACGGCGTCGTCCACGGCGGCTCGGGGCGGGCATATCCCGATGTCGCGCTCGACGCCGATCCGACGACCGGCATGCTGGTCGGGGAGACGCAGATCTTCCCGAAGGGCGTGAAGTACGACGAGTACCGCATCGGCGGCACGAGCCTGGCGTCGCCGCTCATGGCCGGCGTCGTCGCCGACACGGCGCAGCATGCGAGCAGCCGGCTCGGCTTCCTGAACATCGCCATCTACAAGCTGGCGGCGGCCCACATCGGCGCGTTCACCGATGTGACGCCGGTGGCCGGCGCGAACGTCCGCCCCGACTTCGCAAACGGCGTGGACAAGTTCAACGGCTACCTCTACAGCATCCGCACGTTCGACCAGGACTCGAGCCTCTCCACGGCTCCCGGCTGGGACGACGTGACCGGCGTCGGCACGCCGAACTCGGTCTTCCTGACCGCGTTCGGAAGCGGCGGCGCGTGATCTGACCACGTGGGGCGGCCCGGCTCGAGGGCCGGGCCGCCCAGCCACATTCAGCGAGCGCGCTACCGCGTGGCACGATCTGGTTGAGCGCGCAATAATACGTGCATGGACACCACGCACACCTCTCTCGCCGTCGGTCAGGACCAGGCGCAGCCTGCGACGACCCTGCGGCTCGGCCCCGCCCATCTGACCGTCACCGACCTCGAGCGGTCGATCGACTTCTACGAGCGCTCGATCGGCCTGCGGGTGCGCACGCGCGACGCGCCGCCACCGCCACCCTGTGGGCCGGCGGCGGCGACGATCTGCTCGTGCTCGCCGCCGAGCCGGCGGCGCGGCGGGCCGGGCGCCACGCCGGCCTCTATCACGTCGCGCTGCTGCATCCATCGCGTCTGGAGCTCGCCCGTGCGGCCGCGCGCCTCGCCGACACCCGCACGCCGATCATCGGCGCGTCCGACCACGGCATCTCCGAGGCGATCTACCTGCCCGATCCCGACGGCAACGAGATCGAGCTCGCCGCCGACCGCCCCCGCGAGGTCTGGCCCGATCTGCGCAATCCCGGCTGGGACGGCGGCCCGACGCCGCTCGACCTGAACGCGCTCCTCGACCTGGTCGCGGCCGAGCCCGTGCAGCCGCAGGCCGATCCGGGCCTCGTCGTCGGGCATGTCCACCTGCACGTCGGCGATGTCGATCGCGGCATCGCGTTCTACCGCGACGTGCTCGGGTTCGAGGTCATGACCCGGCTGCCCACCGCCGCGTTCATGGCCGCCGACGGCTACCACCACCACGTCGCGATCAACGTGTGGCGCGGCGCCGGCGTGCCGCCGGCGCCTGCCTCAACGGTCGGCCTGCGGCACTGGACGATCGTGCTTCGAGACGCCGCAGGCACTTGCCGCCGCGCTCGCACGCATCGAGCGCGCCGGCATCCCCACCGAGACGCACGGCGGCGGCGTGCTCGTCCGCGACCCGTGGGACATCGCCGTGCTCCTGACCGCCCGCACCGACACCTGAACCGAGGATCCGACATGCACACGACCCCTCCAGCATCCGACGGCCCCCAGGGAACGATCGTGGCGGCGGCGCGCAGCTCCCGCCCGATCGACCCGGGGGTCACCATCGGGCACGTCCATCTGCGCACCGCCGACATCGACCGGGTGCGCGCGTTCTACGTCGACGTGCTCGGCTGGGACGTCGTCATGGAGGCCCGGGACGTGCCCGGCTGGGGCACGACCGGCGACATGCTGTTCGTGTCGGCCGGCGGCTACCACCACCACCTCGGCTTCAACACCTGGAAGTCGGCCGGCGGCAGGCCGCAGCCCGACGGCGTCGCCGGGCTGCATCACGTCGCCATCCGCTACCCGACCCGGGCCGGGCTGGCCGACGCCCTGCGGCGGCTGCGCGAGGTCGACTGGCCGATCCGGCAGGCGACCGACCACGGCACCCACGAGGCGATCTACCTGAGCGACCCCGACGGCAACGACCTCGAGCTCGATGTGGGACCGCGAGCCCGCGCAGTGGCCGCGTGACGCCGAGGGCCACATGGCGTTCGCCGACAGCGAGCTCGACCTCGATCAGCTGGTGACCGAGGCGCCGCAGCTCTGATCTATCGCCTCGTCGTCGATGCGGACGGGCACGGGCTCCGCGTCGCGGCGGTGCAGGCCGACGCGCCAGCTGTAGGTGTCGCGGCGCGACGGGAAGAAGTCGGGCCAGTCCTTCGCCATCATCCACACGGCCACAACGCAGACGGCCGCGTCGAGCGGGTGCGGGCCGGTGTGGTCGACGGCGCCTCCGACGGCGATCAGGAGCACCGCGACGAGGCCGGCCCAGCATTCGTGGACGCGGAATCCGGCGACGTACACGCGCGGGCCGAGCGGGTGGCGGCGAACGTGCAGCAGTGTGCGCAGTGCGCGGAGCATGCTCTGGTTATCGGCAGGCGGGGCGGAGGCTCAACCCGGAGCTGCGACGGCGCCGGCCGCCTCGCAGGCGCGGGCGACGTTCTCCGCGTGCACGGCCCGGTCGGCCGCGCCTGCGGCCCGCTCCGGGACGGCGATCTGCTCGGCGTGGTCGGGCGGGCAGCCCGGCGTCGGCGATACCGGAGCACCGCTTCGATGTAGTCGAGATCCTCGTCGGCGATGCGAAGCGCCTGCTCGCTCGTGTGCGGCCGGCCGTGGCCGACGACGACGTACTGCGGGCGCTCGCGCTCGATCACGCCGATCAGCATCTGCAGCGTGGCGCGGTAGTCCTGCACCGACGCGTGGGCCGCCGGGATCTCGAGCGACGAGAGGTAGTCGCCGACGACGAGCAGGTGCTCGTCGGGGAGCGAGACGACCATGCCGTCGTCGGTGTGGCCGGCGCCCGGCCGGCACACGCCCAGCCACGGGCCGAGCCGCACGTCGGCCGGCGGGTCGACCGTCTGCTCCACGTGCAGCCGCTCGATCGCGCGGTGGGCGAGCAGCACCTCGGCGCCCTCCCGCCTCGATCTCGGCGCGGGCGCTGCCCGAGCGGATCCGCTCGGCGGCCGCGCTGCTGGCGGTGACCTGCACGTCGGGCAGCATCCCCAGGGCCATCACGTGATCCCAGTCGGCGTGGGTCACGAGGACGTGCGTCACGGGCATCGCCGACGCGGCGAGCACCTCCTCGATCTCCCACGGCGAGACGCCGGGTCGATCAGCAGCCGCTCGCCGGCGCGGCGCAGCTCGAGCGTGGTCGTCTGGTAGAGCGTGCTCGGCCACCACGTCGCCGTGCCCGTGAGCGGGAGCGCCCTTGGCATGGCCCTAGCATAGTATGGCCCGATGCGGGTTGGGATCGACCTGATCGAGATCGACCGCGTGGCCCGTGCGCTCGAGCGCCATCCCGCGCTTCGTCGAGCGCGTCTTCACGGCCGACCGAGCGCGAGTACTGCCTCTCGCGGGCGAACCCGGCCCAGCACTTCGCCGCCCGCTTCGCCGGCAAGGAGGCGGTCGGCAAGGCGCTCGGCTTCGGCGTCCCGTTCACCTGGCGCGAGATCGAGATCGCCGGCCGGCCGAAGCCGGGCGTGAGCCTGACCGGCCGCACCGCGGCGTGGGCCGAGCGCGTGCGCGCCGGGGCGATCGACCTCAGCATGACCCACTCGAAGGGGATGGCGGCCGCGGTGGCCGTCGTCGCAGACGCATGATCACGCACGCAGCCCGCTCTACGACGCCGGCGAGATGCGGGCCGCCGACGCGGCCGCGATCACGAGCTCGGCATCCCCGGCGCCGTGCTGATGGAGCGCGCCGGCGCTCGCGGCCGCCCAGGAGATCCTGGCCGCTTACGCCGGCCGGGACGGCCGCGGTCGTCTGCGGCGGCGGCAACAACGGCGGCGACGGGTTCGTCGTCGCCCGCCACCTGCACGCGGCCGGATGGGAGGTCGAGTGCCTGCTCGCCGCCGACCCGGCCGGCCTGCCCGGCGACGCGCGCGTGCCAACCACGCGATCGCCGTGCGCCTCGGCGTGCCGATGCGCGACGGCGTGCGCCGCGGCCGGCTGCAGCGCCGCCGACGTGATCGTGGACGCGCTGTTCGGCACCGGGTTCCGCGGCGCGCCGCGGCCCGAGGCGGCGCGCGTGATCGCCGCGATGCCGCGGGCTGCCGGGCATCGTCGCGCTCGACGTGCCCGTCGGGCGTCGACGCGTCGACCGGGCGTGGTGGCCGGCGACGGCCGTCACGGCCGAGATGACCGTGTGCTTCCACGGCCGCAAGCTGGGGACGGCCGTGGAGCCGGGCCGCGGCCACTGCGGGCGCGTCGTCGTCGCCGACATCGGCATCCCGCCCCAGGCGGACGTGGCCACCGCGGCCGTGCTCGCGGACGGCCTGACCGTGCCGGGCAAGGGGCCGGCCGCGACCGAAGTACAGCGCCGGAGCGGTGCTCGTGGTCGGCGGCGCGCGCGGGTTCACGGGCGCGCCGCTCATGGCGGCGCTGGCCGCTCTGCGCACGTCCGCCGGGATCGTGTGGGTGGCGACGCCGCCCGAGGCCGCCCGCATCCTCGAGGCGCGCGTGCCCGAGGTGATGGTGCGGCCGCTCCCGAACGCGCTCGAGCTGCTCGACCGCGCCGATGCCGTGGCCCTCGGCCCGGGGCTCGGGCGCACGCCGGAGGCGATCGAGGTCGCCCGCGAGGTCGGCGTCGGCCACGCCGGCCCGACCGTGATCGACGCCGACGGGCTGTTCGCGTTCAACGGCGACCTGAAGGCGCTGCGCAAGCGGGCCACGCCGGCGGTGCTGACGCCGCACGAGGGCGAGATGGGGCGGCTGCTGGGCGAGGCCTCGGAGTGGGTGCGCGCGAACCGGCTCGAGGCGGTGCGCAGGGCCGCGAAGCGAGCGGCTGCGTCGTGCTGCTGAAGGGCCCGGACACGCTGATCGCCGAGCCCGGCGGCCGCATCGTGCGTCTCGCATGCCGGCGTGAGCGGCCTCGCCACGGCCGGCTCCGGCGACGTGCTCACGGGCGTCGTCGCGGCCATGCTGGCACGCGGTCAGGCGATGCCTGGACGGCGGCCTGCCGCGGCGGCGGAGGCGCACGGCCGCGCCGGCCGGCTGGCGTCGGAGCGGCTCGGGCCCGTCCGGCATCATCGCCACCGACGTGATCGGCGCCCTGCCCGAGGTGCTGCGGTGATCGGCACGCACCGGGCGCGGGCGACGGTGACGGTCGACCTGGCCGCGATCGAGGAGAACGTCGCCCGGCTGCGCAACGCGGCCCGTCCGGCCGAGGTGTGGGCGGTCGTCAAGGCCGACGGCTACGGCCACGGCGCCGCCGCCGTGGGGCGGGCGGCGCTGCGCGCCGGCGCCCGCAGGCTGTGCGTGGCGACCTGGGACGAGGCGCGCGCGCTGCGCGAGGACCTGGGCGACGTGCCGGTGCTCGTGATGGGGCCGCTCGCCCCGGGCGAGGAGGCCCACGTGGCCGGCGTCGACGTCACGGTCACGTCGGTCGAGGGCTTCGCCCGGCTGCAGGCCGCGGCGCGCGAGCCGCTCGGCGTGCACGTCAAGGTCGACACCGGCATGGGCCGGTGGGGGATGGCGCCGGCCGAGGCGCTGCGGATCGCCGCCCAGCTCGAGCCCGGCCGGCATCCTGCGGCTCGCCGGGCTGATGAGCCACCTCGCGGTGGCCGACACGGACGAGCGCTTCACGCATCTGCAGATCGAGCGGTTCGCCGCGCTCGCCGAGCGGTTCCCGGCGTGCCCGCGCCACCTCGCCAACAGCGCCGGGGCGCTGCGCTTCCCCGCCGCCCGGTTCGACGCGGTGCGCTGCGGCATCGCCGTCTACGGGCTCTCGCCGTTCGGCGCCGACCCGGCCGAGCGACGGGATCACGCCGGCGCTGCGGCTCGAGAGCCACGTGGCCGACGTCAAGCTCCTGCAGGCCGGCGAGAGCGCGGGCTACGGCCGCCGCTTCGTCGCCGCGGCGCCGACCTGGATCGGCCTCGTCCCGGCCGGGTACGCCGACGGCGTGCCGCGCGTGCTCTCGGGGCGGGCGGACGTGCTCGTCGGCGGCCGCGGCGCCGCGTCGCCGCCACCGTCAGCATGGATCAGCTCACGTTCGTGATCGGGCCGCGAGCGCGACGTCGAGCCGGGCGACCCGGTGACGCTGATCGGCGCCGACGGCGACGAGCGCATCCTGGCCGAGGAGTGGGCGCGCCTGGCCGGGACGATCGGCTACGAGATCGTCACGTCGCTCGCGCCGCGGCCGCGGCGGGTGGAGCATGTCGTTGCCGGGCCTTGACGCCGTCCGCGCGCTCGGCGCCGGTCCCGGACGCCTGGCTGGTCGGCGGCAGCGTGCGCGACCTCCTGCTCGGCCGGCGCGGTGGTCGACGTCGACCTGGTCGTCGAGCGCGACCCGGCGGCGGCCGCCCGCTCGCTCGCGCGCAGCCACGGCGGCGCTCCCTTCCCGCTGTCGGAGCGGCACGGCGCCTGGCGGGTGGTGCGCGACGGGCACACGGTCGACATCACCGCCAGCCGCGGGGCCGTGGCCGACGACCTCGGCCGGCGCGACTTCACGATCAACGCGATGGCGGTGCCGCTTGCGGGCGGCGATCTGCTCGACCCGCACGGCGGCCGCGCCGACCTCGAGGCGCGGCGGCTGCGGGCGGTCTCCGAGCAGGTGTTCAGCGACGATCCGCTGCGGCTGCTGCGCCTGGTGCGGCTGGCGCACGAGCTCGGGTTCACGGTCGACCCCGACTCCGAGCGGCTGGCCCGCCGCGACGCGCATCTGGCCGACCGGCCGAGCGGCGAGCGCGTCCTCACCGAGATCCGGCGGCTGCTCGAGCCCGACCACCCCGAGGCCGGCATCCGCCTGCTCGACCGCATCGGCGTGCTCGACGTCGTCCTGCCCGAGGCCGCGGCCATGCGCGGGGTCGAGCAGAGCCCGTTCCACCACCTGGACGTGTTCGAGCACACGCTGCAGGTGCTCGACGCCGCGGCCGACATCGCCGCGCATCCCGAGCACTACCTGCGCGAGGCCGCCGCGCCGGTGCGCGGCGGCGCTCGACGCCGACGTCGGCAACGGCTTCACCGGGCACATCGGCCTGCGCCTGGCCGTGCTCTTCCACGACATCGCCAAGCCGTCGACGCGGGTGGCCGGGCCGGACGGCCGGGTGAGCTTCATGGGCCACGACCGGCTGGGCGCCGACACCGCCGAGCGCGTGCTCGAGCGCTGGAAGGCATCCCACGCGCTGATCCGCTTCTGCCGCGTGCTCGTCGCGGAGCACCTGCGGCTGGGGTTCCTGGTGCGCGAGCGGCCGTTCGACCGCCGCACCGCCTACCGGTACGCGGCCGCGACCGCGCCGTACGCGCTCGAGAGCGTGGTGCTGTCGCTGGCCGACCGGCTGGCCACCCGCGGCGTGCGCGCCCGTCAGGCGTACCTGCGCGCCCACGCCGAGGCGGCCGTCGAGCTGATCGGGCTCATCACCGCGCTTGCGGCGGAGTCGCGCGAGCCGCTGCTGCGCGGCGACGAGATCGTCGCGCTCACGGGGGCGAGCGGCCCGCGCATCGGCGAGCTCGTCGCCGCCGCTGGCCGAGGAGCAGGCGGCGGGGACGGTCACCACCCGGGAGGAGGCGGTCGCGCTTGTCCGGGGGTAACCGCTTCGACCGCACGGCCGCGCTCTACGCCGCGCACACCGCCGGGCGCGACTGGGCCGGCTTCGTCGCCTGGTGCGAGTGCCGGCCGACCGACCGCATGCTCGACGTCGCCGGCGGCCCGGGCGCGCTCGCGGCGGCCGTGACCGGCTCGGTGGCGGCGGTGACGGTGCTCGACGCTGCCCCGTCGCTGCTCGAGTACGCCCCGCCGGGGGCCGTGCGGGTCGAGGGCCGGGCCGAGCAGCTGCCGTTCCCGGCGGCGGCGTTCGACCTCGTCACCTGCGTGAACTCGCTGCACCACATCGCCCGGCCGGCGCGCGCCCTGGACGAGATGGCGCGCGTGCTCGCGCCCGGCGGCAGGATCGTGCTCGAGGACTTCGTCGCCGACCCCGATCCCCGCCGCGCCCGCAGGTGGGAGGAGATCGAGCGCCTGCGCGATCCCGAGCACGGTCGGCTGATCGCGCCGGGAGAGTCGCGCGCGCCGCTGCAGGCGGCCGGACTGCACCTGGACGCCGAGGAGACGTGGCTGCGCACCTCGGCGGTGGAGCCGTGGCTCGCGGTGGCCGGCTGCACCGGCCAGGCGGCCGCGCGGGTGCGGGAGATGATCGGCGCGCCCGAGTTCGAGGTGCGCGTGTGGCGGGCGCGCTACCGCCGCCGGGCCGACTGACCCGCCCCGAGGGCGAACGTGGCGAGCCACGTGTAGCGCGATCCGCCGCCGCCGGGGTCGGAGCGCACGAGCCCGCACTCCTGCACGTGCAGCTTCGCGTCGGCGAGGGCCACGGGGGCCGGCCACCGCACTCCCTCGCCGCGTCCGCGCGCCCGGGCCAGCGTCACGTGCGGCGCGGACGTGCGCGGCGGACGGGCGCCGGGCGCCGCGGCGGCCGCCGCCTCGGCCACGGCGTGCGCGAGGGCCGCGTACTCCGGCGCCGCCGCCGCCCGCGCCCACAGCATCCGCGGCCGCCGCGGCGGCGCCGGCGCGACCGCCTCGAACGCGAGGTCGAACGGCTCGAGCCCGGCGCAGGCGGAGGCGAGCGCGGTCGTCAGCGCCGCCACCCGGTCGGGGTCGACGGCGCCGAGGAAGTGCACGGTCACGTGCAGGTTCGCGGCCGGGCGTCAAACGCAGGCCGGGGTCGGCGGTCGCGGCCGCCTGGAGCATGGCGGCGAGCCGATCCGGGAGCGCGACGGCGACGAAGAGGCGCACCGCTGCAACGTAGCCCCGAGCTGATGGCTACTTCGAGACCGGCAGGCCGTAGCTGCGCAGCATGGCCCGGATGCCCGCCACGCCCTCGCCGCGGTCGACGGGGATGCGGTCGAGCGCGTAGGGGCTCTGGCGGCTGGACGCGAGGCCCAGGTTCGTGCTGAGCGCGGCCACGTACCCCGCACCCTCGACGGCCTTCACCGTCGCCGCGTCGTAGTCCCCGTAGGGGTAGCAGAACACGCTCACCGGGACTCCGAACTGCGCCTGCAGCTCGGCGCGGCTGTCGTACACCTCGGCATGCAGCTGCGTCGCCGAGACGGTGGTGAGCATCGGGTGGGTGAGCGAGTGCGAGTCGAGCTCCCACCCGTCGGCGAGCATCTCGCGCACCATGTAGGGCTGGAGCTTCCACGCGTACGGCGACAGCCCACCCGGCGGCACGGCCTGGAGCCGGCCGAGGTGTGAGAGCGCGAGCTGCATCGACCCGGGCCATCCCTGCGCCTCCAGGATCGGCAGCGCGTTGGTGTACCACCCGCGGAAGCCGTCGTCGAACGTGACGACGATCGGGCGGCTCGGCAGGGCGGCGCCGCCGTGCCACGCGCTCCACCACTGCGCCACGGTGACCGCGTGGTATCCGCGGGCGGCGAGCCACGTCACCTCGGCCTGGAACTCGCTCGGATCGACCCACAGGTTCTGGTTGGGCGTCGCCGGCTGTGGCGTGTCGATCACGTGGTACATCAGGATCGGGACACGCACCGCGGCCGCCGTCGGCGGGGTCGCCGGCGGGGGCACGGCCGGGCGCGCATCGGCAGCGGGCGCCGCCGCCAGGGCGGCGAAGACGGCCGCGGCGGCCAGGGCTGCGTGCGCGCGAGACCACATGTCACCATCGTCATCGACCGCGCGGGGCGGCCGCCGGATACCGCAGAACGGCGTGCAGACGCCTGCGGGCGGTGAGGTTGCCGCCGCCGCCGTTAGCCGCGCCTACGCGGCGCGGATGACCGGGTGGCGGGTGTCGAGCTCGCGGAGCAGTTCGGCCAGCTTGCACTCGAGGTCGTTCGGAGTGCGCACCGGATAGCCCGACTGCCACTGTCCGCTGGTCTCGGCCACACGCACGCAGTACATGAGGTTCTGGATGTCGCGTTTGTCGAGCATCGAGGTTCCACGTCGGCGTTCGACGCCGGGGTGGGCATCCCCTGCATGCGGTATATCGCCGAGGGAGAGGGTATAGTCCCCGCGCCATGATCAAGGTTCTCGTCGCAGCCCTCCTTGGCACCGTGGTCGGCATCGTGGTGATGGTGGTGGTGATCGTGGCCGCAGGCGGCGAGACGAAGAACTCGAGCAGCCTCGGCCTGAGCCTCTCGCTCTCCACCGCCGTGGTGTCGACACCGGCCTCAAGCGCCACGTCCACGCCTCCGCCCACCAGCGGCGGCGGCTCCACGGGCGGATCGGGCACAACCGGAAACGCCGCCGCGGGCAAGGCCGTGTTCGCCTCCAACGGCTGCGGCAGCTGCCACACGCTGGCCGCGGCCGGCGCCACCGGCACGATCGGCCCCGACCTGGGCAAGATCGCGGCCGACGCGACGAAGGCGGGCATGCCGCTCCCGGCGTTCATCCAGCAGTCGATCACCGACCCGGCCGCGTTCACGGCGTCCGGCGGGCCGTGGGCGACGGCGATGCCGACCACGTTCGGCTCGTCGCTCAGCCCTTCCCAGATCAGTCGACCTCGTCGCCCTGATCGCCTCCGGCCAGTCGTAGCCGTTCGGCTCGGTGACGGTCGCCTCGAACACCGGTGTGCACACGGGTGCCGCCGCGCTCGTCGCCGCGCTCGAGGCGCACGACGTGGCGGTGGTGTTCGGCCTGCCCGGGATCCACGCGCTGCCGGTGTGGGACGCGCTGATCGGCTCCCCGATCCGGCGCGTCGTCGTCCGCCACGAGCAGGCGGCCGGGTTCGGCGCGGTCGGGTATGCGCGCACCGGCGACCGTCCCGGCGTCTACCTGACGAGCACCGGCCCGGGGGCGTTCAACTCGCTGGCGGCGCTGTCGGAGGCCGACGCCTCGAGCACGCCGGTGCTGCACCTGACCTCGCAGATCCCGACCGATCTCGTCGGGGCGGGCCGCGGCTACCTGCACGAGAGCCGCGGCCAGTCGCAGGCCTTCGCGGCCGTGTCGCGCTTCCACGCCCGGCCGACGACGCCGGAGGCGCTCGTCGACGCCGTCGACGAGGCGTTCCGGCAGATGGCGCTCAATCCCGGCCCGGCCACGATCGAGATCGCGACCGATGTCATGGCGGCCGTCACCGAGGCCGTCCCGGCGCGGGTCACGCGGGTCGCCGCTCCGGCGCCCGACCCGGAGGCCGTCGCGCGCGTGCGCGGTCTGCTCGACGCCGCCGAGGCGCCGCTGATCTGGGCCGGCGGCGGTGCCCGGCATGCCGCCGCCAGGTGCGCGCGCTCGCCGAGGCGCTCGACGCGCCGGTGATCACGACCTACAACGGCAAGGGCGTCCTTCCGAGCGCGCCATCCTCTGCACGCCGGCTCGTCGGTCGAGGAGGCCGCGATGCAGAAGCTCGTCGAGCGCTCCGACCTCGTGCTCGCGCTCGGCACCCGCTTCTCGCAGGAGGCCACCGCCAACTGGGCGCGTGCCCCTGCCCGAGACGATCGTCCAGGTCGACCTCGATCCGGGCCGCTTCGGGCGCACGTTCGCGGTCGCCGAGGGAGTGGTGGCCGATGCCGGCCTCTTCTGCGCCGCGCTCCTGGCCGATCTCCCGGCCGCCGGCGGCCGCGACGGCGAGGCGGCCGTGCGGGCGGCGCTGCAGGGCCGGTCGGCCGAGGTCGGAGAGCAGGGGGCAGACGCCGAGGTCGAGCTGATGCACGTCCTTGCCGACGCCCTCCCCGACGACGCCATCGTGGTCGCCGACATGACGGTCGCCGCCTACTGGGCCGCGCTCTACCTCGACGCCAAACAGCCGGGCGGGTTCGTCTATCCGTCGTCGGGCGCGCTCGGCTGCGGCATCCCGCTGGCGCTCGGGACGGCCGCCGCGCAACCCCGACCGGCCGACGGTGGTCGTCTGCGGCGACGGCGGCTTCCTGATGGCGGGGCATGAGCTCCTGACGGCCCGGGCCGAGGGGCTTGCCTTCGTCGTCCTGGTCGTGAACGACTCGGCCTACGGGATCCTGCGCAACTACCAGGAGACGCTGTTCGGCCGCACGGTCGCGGTCGAGCTGAACGCGCCCGACTTCGCCGCGGCTCGCGGCGGCGTGCGGCGTGCGCTACCTGCGCGCCGGCGGGATCGGCGACCTGGCCGGCGTGCTGCAGACGGCGGTCGCCGACCGCTCCGGGCCGGTCCTGGTCGAGCTGCAGGCCGCGCTGCGCGCCCCCGGCCAGTCCGTCTAGGTGGGACTCAGGCCCGAACAGGTGCCCTCGGCCGCGCCGCTTGGCGCAGCGCTGAACGCGCCACTTGGCGCGGGCGCTGAACATGCCAGTGTACGGCGGCATGGGCGACGCGCGAACTGTCGCCGCGGCGGGCTGCGGCGCCCGCGTTCGCGAAGCCGACGGCATCTTGTGCGCGCCCAGGCGCCCGGGCGCCTGGAATCGATCGTCTAGAGTGCGGCCCGAGATGAGCGCCCCCGTCCGCACCGACTACTCGATGACCGCGAACCCCGGCAGGCGGCTGCCGGTGGCCGTGCGCGCGAGCGGGTGCGTCATCGAGGACGACGACGGCAACCGCTATCTGGACGCCTGCGGCGGCGCCATGGTGATGCTGCTCGGCCACGGGCATCCGCGGCTCGTCGAGGCGCTGCGACGCCAGGCCGACGCAGATCGCCTTCACCTACCGCTTCTCGTTCCGCAACGAGCCGATGCTCGAGCTGGCCGAGCGGATCGCCGGGATCGCGCCGGGCGACCTCGAGTGGTGCTTCTTCAACTCGTCCGGGTCGGAGGCCAACGAGTCGGCCCTGCACCTGGCCGTGCTCTACTGGGAGCTGCAGGGCAAGTCGGGCAAGGTGGAGTTCCTGAGCCGGGTGACGTCCTACCACGGCTCGACGATGGGCGCGCTCTCGCTGTCGGGATCGCGCTGGCGGGCGCCGTTCGAGCTCCTGCTGCGCAAGTACGCCGTGGTGCCGAACTCGGCCACCGCCGAGGAGGGCGCGGCCGCGCTCGAGTCGGCCATCCTGTCGCGCGGCGCCGAGCACGTGGCCGCCTTCGTCGTCGAGCCGGTGACCGGCTCGTCGGGCGCGGCGGTGCCGCTTCCGGACGGCTATCTGGCCGCGGTGCGCGAGGTGTGCGACCGCCACGAGGTGCTGCTGGTCGCCGACGAGGTGATCACCGGGTTCGGCCGCACCGGCCGCTGGTTCGGGGTCGAGCACTTCGGCGCCGTGCCCGACGTGATCACGTTCGGCAAGGGCATCGGCGGCGGCATCGTCCCGCTCTCGGGCATGGTCGCCGCGCGGCGGCTGCGCGAGGTCATCGAGACGTCGCCGAGCGGGTTCTCCTACGGCCACACGTTCTCGGGCAACCCGCTCGCCTGCGCCGTCGGCTGCGAGGTGATCGACGTGATCGAGCAGGAGGGCCTGCTCGATGCGGCCGTCACGTCCGCGGCGAGCAGCTGCGGGCGCGGCTCGACGAGCTCGGCCGGCCGCCACCCGATCGATGTCCGACCTGCGCGGCCTCGGCCTGCTGCGCGGCATCGAGCTGCGCCGGCCCGACGGCGGGCCGCTTCCCGGCCGCCGCGGGCATCTCGGGCCTCGTCTCGGCCGAGGCCAAGCGCCGCGGCCTCATGATCTACTCGTGCCCGACGCCGGTCGGCAACGAGCACATGGACGCGCTCCTGCTCGCGCCGCCGCTGATCGTCTCCGAGCAGGAGATCGACGACATCGCCGAGCTCCTCGACGGCACCCTGACCGCCGTGGAGGCGGCGCTCTGAGCGTCGGCCCGCCAGCGCCCCACGACCGACGAGCTTCGCGCCGCGCTCGAGCAGGCGGCCGAGTGGATCGCGCGCTACCTCGCGAGGTCGACCGGCTGCCCGTGCTGGCGCAGGTCAAGCCGGGCGAGATCGCCGCGGCGCTCTGCCGGCCCACCCGCCCGCAGCAGGGCGAGCCGCTCGCGGCGATCCTGGCCGACGTCGACCGCGTGATCGTGCCCGGGCCTCACCCACTGGAACCATCCCCGGGTTCATGGCCTACTTCGGCATCACCGGCTCGCCGCCGGGCATCCTCGGCGAGACGATCGCCGCCGCCCTGAACGTGAACGCGATGCTGTGGCGCACCTCGCCCGCGGCCACCGAGCTCGAGCAGGTGACGCTGCGCTGGACGGCCGAGCTGCTCGGCCTGCCGACCGGCTGGTTCGGCCAGATCACCGACACCGCCTCGTCGTCGACGCTGTGGGCGCTCGCGGCCGCGCGCGAGGCGGCCGGCCTCGACGTGCGCACCCGCGGGATGGCCGGCCGCGACGACCTGCCCCCGCTGCGGGTGTACACGTCCGAGGAGGCGCACTCGTCGGTCGAGAAGGCCTGCATCGTGCTCGGCTTCGGCCAGGACGGGCTCGTGAAGATCCCCATCCGACGCCGAGTTCCGGATGCGCACCGACGTCCTGCGCGACGCGGTCGCGGCCGACGTCCGCGCCGGCCGCCGGCCGATCGCCGCCGTGGCCACCGTCGGCACGACATCGTCGACGAGCATCGACCCGGTCGCCGAGGTGGCCGACGTCTGCGCCGAGCACGGCATGTGGCTGCACGTCGACGCGGCCTACGGCGGCGCCGCCGCGGTCGTCCCCGAGCTGCGCCATGTCGTCGACGGCTGCGAGCGGGCCGACTCGCTGGTCGTGAACCCGCACAAGTGGCTGCTCACGCCGATCGACTGCAGCCTGCTCTACACCGCCCGCCCCGACGACCTGCGGGCGGCGTTCTCGGTCGTGCCCGAGTACCTGCGCTCGAGCGAGGACGACGTCGTCAACCTGATGGACTACGGGGTGGCGCTCGGGCGCCGGTTCCGGTCGCTGAAGCTGTGGATGGTGCTGCGCGCCTACGGCGGCGAGGGCCTGCGCGCGATCGTCGGCGGCCACGTCGAGCTGGCCCGCCGGCTCGAGGCGGCGATCGCGCGCCGAGCCGGGCTGGGAGCTGCTCGCGCCCGTGCCGTTCTCGACCGTCTGCTTCCGCCGCCACCCCGACGGCGTCGACGACGAGGCCGAGCTGCGGCGCCTGAACGACGCGATCGTCGAGCGCGTGAACGCGACCGGCGCGCGTCTTCATCTCGCACACCCAGCTGCACGGCCGCTACGCGCTGCGGATCGCGATCGGGAACGCCGCCACGACGGCCGAGCACGTCGACCGCGCGTGGGACCTGCTCCGCGCGTCAGTCTGACCTGATCGGGGAGCTGTCCCGTCGGGGACGGTCGCCTGGCCGCTGCCGGCCGGTCGTGACCTCGCGCACGAGCAGCTGCAGCGAGCCGGCCACCGGGATCGCGATCAGCGCGCCGAGGACGCCGAGCAGCTCGCCGCCGATCAGCACCGCGACGAGGATCAGGAACGCCGAGAGCTCGCACGGTGCGGCGGTACACGATCGGCTGCAGCACGTGGTTTTCGATCTGCTGGTAGACGACGTTCACGACGATCATGACGATGCCCGGCCGTCACGCCCTGGGTGGCGAAGGCGACGCCGATCGCGGCCAGCGCGCCCACGGTGGCGCCGACGAGCGGCACGAGGTCGAACACCCCCATGAGCACCGCGAGCGCGAGCGCGTAGGGCACGCCGAGCGATCCCAGAGCGAGACGCCCGATCACGATGCCCGCGATCACCGAGATGACCAGGTTGCCGAGCACGTAGCCGGCGACGTTGCGGTTGATGTCGCCGCCCACCCGCCGGATCTGCTCGGCGCGCTCCGCCGGCACGAACCGCAGCATCGACTCGACGAGCGTCGGCAGCTCGAGCAGCAGGAAGAGGGTCAGGAAGAGCACCGTGATCGTCGCGACGACGCCGCTCACGAGCTTGCCGAGCGCGCCGAAGGCCTTGTTCGGATACGCCTTGGCCGCCTCCTCGGCCTTCGCCACCAGGTGGTAGTGGGTCGTTCAGGTCGTTGATCGTGCGGTTGTGGCGCAGCTCGTTGAGGTACGTGGGCGCGGCGGTGCGCAGATGGTCGACCTGGCTTGCGATCGGGATGATCAGCAGGGCGAGGAAGGCCACGACGAGCACCGTCAGGCCGGCGAACACCGCGAAGACGGCCAGCGTGTGCGACATGCGCCGCTCGGCCAGCCGCACCGCCGGCTGCAGTGCCACCGCGAGGAAGAGCGCCGTCGCGAGCCAGATCAGGATCCGGCCGACAGCGGTCAGCAGATCGACGGCCGCCACGGCGAGCAGCACCAGCACGATCACGCGCAGGATCGTGCGGACCGGGAGGTCGATCGAGACCCGCGATGGCGCCGGCTGCATGCGGCCGGGTTCGACGCCGAGGGGCGGAATCCGCGCCCTGCTGCCTCCCGATCCGTGAGCGCACCCCGTCCGGAGCCGCGATCGGCGCCCCGGACACTGCCGCTCCGGCGCAACCGCGACTTCCTGCTGCTGCAGGCCGGGCAGCTGCTCTCGACGGCCGGCACGCAGGCGACGACGATCGCCTACCCGCTGCTCGTGCTCGCGCTGACGGGCTCGCCGGCGCAGGCGGGCATCGTCACCTTCGCCCGGCTCGTCCCGTCGACCGTCCTCGCGCTGCCGGCCGGCCTGGCGGCCGACCGCTACGACCGCCGCCGGCTGATGATCGCCGCCGACGCCGTCCGGGCCGTCGCGCTCGCCTCGCTCTGGTCGCCGCGATCGCTCGCCGGCGGCCTGGCCTTCTGGGAGATCCCGGTCGTCGCGTTCGTCGAAGGGCGCCGGCGCGACCGTCTTCATCGCCGCCGCGGCCGGGGCGCTGCGCTCCGTCATCCGCCCCTCCCAGCTGCCGGCGGCCGTGGGCGCGCAGGAGGCGCGCGACTCCGTGGTCAGGCTGGCCGGGCCGCCGCTCGGCGGCGCTGCTCTTCAGCTCGGCCGGGCGGTGCCGTTCCTCGTCGACGCCGTGTCCTACGTGGCGTCGATCGCATCGCTGCTGGCGATGCGGACGCCGTTCCAGGCCCCGCGCGAGCGCGCACTCGGCGGCCTTCGCGCCCAGATCAGCGAGGGCTTCCGCTTCCTGTGGAGCCGGCCGTTCCTGCGCGCGTGCGCCTTTCTCTTCGCGTTCGGCAACTTCACGCTCCCGGGCTCTTCCTCGTCATCGTCGTCGTCGGCCGGCGCCAGGGGCTCGGCGGCGGCGCGATCGGCCTTCTCCTGGCGGCGTTCGGCGCCGCGACCCTCCTCGGCTCGCTCGCCTCGCCGCTCATGCGCCGCCGCGTTCTCGATGCGGGCGATCATCTGGCTCGAGCTCTGGGTGTCGCTCGACGATCGCGGCGTTCCTCGTCTGGCCGAGCGTCTACGTGCTCACGGCCGCGATCCTGCCGCAGGCCGTCGCGATCCCGGTGACCAACTCGGTGGTCGTCGGCTACCGCGTCGCGGTGACGCCCGACCGGCTGCTCGGGCGCGTCGAGACGGTGCGCAGCGCGATCTCGCTCCTGATCGCGCCGCTCGGCCCGCTCGCGGCCGGCCTGCTGCTCGAGCGCGACCTCGCGCGCGCGACGGTCGCGATGCTTCGCCGGGTTCAGCGTCGGCTCCTGCTCGTGTGGGGCACGCTCAGCCCCGCGATCCGGCACGCGCCGGCCCTCGCCGAGCTGCAGAGCCTATAGATGGTTGATCGGTAACTCCGCCGCGCCTGGACGTCGGGCTGCGGTGGCGTGGCGGACCTGGCGGGGCTGGCGTCCGCGAACTCGTCGCACCGCTGTGTCCTCGGTCGCGCCCATACTTACGACCACTATGAACACTCCCTGCGTCCTTGCGCTGCTCGGTTCGCGGCCGCCCAGGACATCACCGGAGTTACCGATCAACCATCAGCCCGCGCCGTTCGGCAGCAGGTTGGGGCCGAGCACGATCGCGACGCTGTCGGTCTGCGACGGGACGACGCCCGGAGCCTGGGCGATCGGCACCGGTGCCGGCAGGCCCAGCCGCGCGGCGACGATCCTGGCCCAGGCCAGCTTGCCGGGGACGTAGACGACGATCGTCGACTTCGTCACGGGTGACGCGTCGGCGACGCCGACGACGTGCCAGCCGACCTTGTCGAGCTGGGTCTTCGCGGTCCGGCCGCGCTCTGGGCGGGATCGAACCCGTTCAGGACGGTGATCGGGATCTTCTTCCACGTCGGCTTCTTGGCCGTCGTGCCCGTCGTCGTCGTGGTGCCCCCGCCGGTTGAGGCGGGCGGGGGCGTGGTGGTGGTCAGAGTCGTCGCCGCCTGCTTGCTCGAGGAGGCGGTGTTCAGCACCCAGCCGAACACGCCCAGGGCGATCACAAGCGCCACGACCGCCAGGATCCGGGCGATCGGGATGCGCGCCCGCCCGGCCTTGATCCCCTGCGCCTCGAGGCGGCGCGCGAACCAGTCGTCGAGGCCCTCGTCTCCGCGCGGCGGGTCGAACGGGGGGTCGCCTCCTGTCGAGCGCTCGCCCGGTGTCCTCAACTCGGCCATCGTGCCTCCCAACTCTACACGGGCAATACCATCCCGAAGTGGCCTGCGAGATGATAGAGAGTTGGGTGGACGAGGGGGATGCGTCCGCCGTCTCGGCCGCCGTCGTCGGGCCGTCCGGGATCCGCGAGGCGCACGCCGCCGGCGCCGCCCGGCCCCGACTCGCTCTTCGCCCTCGCCTCGCTGACCAAGCCGATCGTCGCCCTGGCGGTGATGGTGGCGGCCGAGGAGGGCTCGATCGACCTCGACGCGCCGGTCGCCGACGCACCTGGCCGCCTATCGCACGGGGCGCGAAGGCGGCGATCACGCCCCGGCACCTGCTCGCGCACGCGTCCGGCCTGCCCGAGGTCGGCCCGCGGGGTGTGCCCGCGCTCGACGTCGAGCCGGTGTGCCCGCCGCGCCACGCGCCGGATCTACTCGAACGAGGGCTACGCCGTGCTGGGCGCGCTCCTGGCCGCAGACGACCGGGATCGGCCACGCCGAGTACGTGCACCGGGCGGTGTTCGAGCCGCTTGGGATGGACGCGTTCCTGGGGCTGCCCGAGTCGGAGTTCGCGCCGCGCGCTCGACGTGCGCGAGCCGGGCCTGTGGCGGCCGGGGACGCCGCTCTTCAACTCGCGCGCGTGGCGGCGGCGCGCGACGGCGGCGGGCGGCGCGTTCGCGACCTGCGCCGCCTACGCCGCGATCGTGCAGCTGCTGCTGCGGCAGGGCGCGCCGCTGATCGCCGCCGAGACGTTCGACGAGTTCGCCGCGGTGCAGTTCCCCGGGCTCGCCGGCGGGATCGAGTCGTTCGCCACCTGGGAGCGGGCCGACTGGGGCCTCGGCTGCGACATCCGCGACGCCAAGGAGCCGCACTGGACCGGGGACGCGCGCGTCGGCCGCGACGCTCTCGCACTTCGGCGCGTCCGGCACGCTGATGTGGGCCGACCCGCCGGCCGGCGTCGGGCTCGTCTGCCTGGCCAACCGCGGCACCTACTCCGGCTGGATGATGCGCCCCGGGCGCTGGGGCGACCTGGCCGACCGCGTGCTCGCGGAGACGGCGTGAGGGACTGGACGCACTGCCCCCGCTGCGCCGCGGCGCTCGAGCGCGTCGGTCCCCGCCGGCGACGACGAGGAGCGGCTGCTGTGCCCGGCCTGCGGCCTCGTCCTCTACGAGAACCCCGCGCCGACGGCGAGCGCCGTCGTCGTCGACGGGCGCCGGCCGGATGATGCTGACGCGGCGCGGCATCGAGCCCTTCCGGGGCATGTGGGACATGCCCGGGCGGGTTCATCCGCCCCGGCGAGGACGGGGAGGCGGCGGTGCGGCGCGAGCTCGCGCGAGGAGACCGGCCTCGAGGTCGACGTCGGCGCGGCGTTCTGGCGATCCTCCCCGACATCTACGGCGCCGACGACGCGCCCGACGCTCAACCTCTTCTACCTGGCCCGGATCGTCGGCGGCACGCCGACGCCGGCGTCGGACGTCTCCGAGATCGCCTGGTTTCGCCGCGGACGAGCTGCCGCCGCCGGCGCAGATCGCCTTCGCCTGCGTCCGGGAGGTGCTCGCCCGTGCGCCGCGCCCGGGTGCAGAAGGGCCGGGAAATTGTCAATGAACCGTAAAGCCGGGCGCGGCCGGGTCGATTACGGGACCGTCAGCGCCCGGTCGCAAAGGAGTTCGGCAGCCGAGGCGGAAAACGCGTCAGCCGGGCCGGTTGCCTGGAGGAAGCGATCATGGACGAGCTGTACGACAAGCATGTGGAGATCGACGAGCGGTGGCTCACGGAGTGGTTCGAGTTCGGTTTTGCCGAGCTCAGCTCCTACCTGGCCAAGCACGCCGCCTTCGACGATTTCTGCGACAAGCATGAGCTTGGCTAGCGCCACGCACACGCTCGTCCGCGACCGGACGCCCCGGAGGTGCTCCGCGCGCTGACGACGACGGCCGATCGCCGGCACCGGCCGAATAGACTCCCCGGATGCCGCCGTTCGAGCCCGTCGCCAAGCAGCCGGACCACATCGCGCTCGAGCATCGTGTGCTCGAGCGATGGGAGCGAGAGCGCACGTTCGAGACGCTGCGCGACCGCAACCGCGGCGGCCCCACGTTCAGCTTCATCGACGGGCCGATCACGGCGAACAACCCGATGGGCGTCCACCACGGGTGGGGGCGCACGCTCAAGGACGTGTGGCAGCGCTACCACGCCATGCAGGGCCACGACCTGCTGTACCAGAACGGCTTCGACTGCCAGGGCCTGTGGGTCGAGGTGGGGGTCGAGAAGGAGCTCGGGCTGAACTCCAAGCGCGAGATCGAGGCCTACGGGCTCGACCGCTTCGCCCGCGCCTGCCGCGACCGCGTCGCCCTCTACGCCGGGCAGCTCACCGAGCACTCCAAGCGGCTCGGCCAGTGGATGGACTGGGAGCGGTCGTACTACACGATGACCGACCCCAACATCAGCTACATCTGGGGCTTCCTCAAGGAGTGCAACGAGCGTGAGTGGCTCTACCGCGGCCATCGCTCGATGCCCTGGTGCCCGCGCTGCGGCACGTCGCTCTCCCAGCACGAGCTGATCGACTCCTACAAGGATCTGACCCACCCGTCGCTGCACGTGCGGCTGCCGCTGCAAGGGCCGCGACCGCGAGTACCTGGTGGTGTGGACGACGACGCCGTGGACGCTGCCGGCCAACGTGGCCGCCGCCGTGCGGCCCGACGCCGACTACGTGCGCGTGAAGACGCCGGCCGGCATCGCCTACGTCGCCGCGGCGCGCCTGGAGGCGAGCCCCGTCTCCGGGGACGTGCTCGGCACCGTGCGCGGGGCCGACCTGGTCGGGCTCACCTACACGGCGCCGTTCGAGGACCTGGCCGCCCAGATCGGGTTCGAGAACCGCGTGGTCGCCTGGGAGGACGTGTCGATGGACGAGGGCACCGGCATCGTCCACATCGCCCCGGGCTGCGGCGAGGAGGACTTCGAGCTCGGCCGCCGCGAGGACCTGGCGACGCTGATCCCGGTCGACGAGGCCGGGCGCCTTCACGAGCGACTACGGCTGGCTGCACGGCCATGTCACCGCCGAGGCGGCTCAGATGATCGTCGACGACCTCGGCCAGCGCGGACGGCTCGTGGCCGACGGCGAGATCACCCACCGCTACCCGGTCTGCTGGCGCTGCGGCACCGAGCTCATCTACCGCCTGGTCGACGAGTGGTTCATCCGCTGCGACGAGATCCGCCGGCCGATGATCGAGGCCGCCCGGGGGGTGGAGTGGACGCCGCGCCAGTACGGCAAGCGGATGGAGGACTGGCTGGTCAACATGGGCGACTGGTGCATCAGCCGCAAGCGCTACTGGGGCCTGCCGCTGCCGTTCTACTTCTGCGACGACGGCCACATGACCGTGATCGGGTCGCAGGCCGAGCTGCTCGAGCGCGCCCTCCGCGGCACCGAGGGCCTCGAGGAGCTGCACCGCCCGTGGATCGACGAGGTCGTCATCGCCTGCGGCGAGTGCGGCGGCGAGGCCCACCGCCTGCCCGAGGTGGGCGACTGCTGGCTCGACGCCGGCATCGTCCCGTTCTCGACGCTCGGCTGGCGCAACGAGGCCTTCGTCGAGGCGGGCTACGCGGCCGGGGCGGGCGTCGGCGTGACGGTCGCCGACCTGCACGACCACGCGTTCTGGGAGAAGTGGTACCCGGCCGACTGGGTGTCGGAGATGCGCGAGCAGATCCGGCTCTGGTTCTACTCGATGCTCTTCATGGGCGTCGTCCTGGACGGCCGCGCGCCCTACCGGCGGGTGCTCACCTACGAGAAGGTGAACGACGAGACCGGCCGGCCCATGCACAAGTCGTGGGGCAACGCGATCTGGTTCGAGGACGCGATCGAGGACATGGGCGCCGACGTGATGCGCTGGATGTACGCCGGCCAGCAGCCCGCCCAGAACCTGAACTTCGGCTACGGCCCCGCGGGCGAGGTGAAGCGGGCGCCTGCTGACGCTCTGGAACACCTACTCGTTCTTCGTCCTCTACGCCAACATCGACGGCTTCACGCCGAGCTACGAGCTGCTGGCCGACCGGGCCCGACCTGACGTCGGCACGGCCGCTCGACCGCTGGCTCGCCGCCCGCACGCAGTGGCTCGTCGGCGAGTGCCGCGAGGCGCTCGACACCTGGGACTCGCCGCGGCTCGTGCGCGCGTACGAGACGTTCATGAACGACCTCTCCAACTGGTACGTGCGCCTGTCGCGGGCGCGCTTCTGGCGCTCGGACGATCCGGCCGACGCGCGCGCGGCCTTCGAGGCGCTCTGGTACGCGCTCGTGCAGTCGCTGCGCTGCGTCGCCCCGGTGATGCCGTTCCTGACCGACGAGATGTGGCAGAACCTCGTCCGCGGGGTGTGCGAGGGCGCACCGCAGGGCATCCACCTCGCCGGCTATCCGGAGGTGCGCGAGGAGCTGCGCGACCCCGAGCTGCTCGAGGCGATGGAGAGCGTGCAGGCGGTGGTCGAGCTCGGCCGGCGCAGCCGTGACGACGCCCGCATCAAGCTGCGCCAGCCGCTGCGGGCGGTGATCGTCGCGACCGACGACCCCGCCCGCCGGGGCCACATCGCCCAGCACGTCGAGCTGGTCGCGGCCGAGCTCGGCGTGAAGGAGGTGCGGCTGACCACGTCGGCCGAGGAGTTCGCCCAGGTCGAGGTGATGCCGCTCCTGAAGCTGCTCGGGCCCAAGTACGGCCGCGATCTGGCGGTGATCCGCAGCCTCCTGCGCGAGGGCGAGTTCGAGCTGCGCGACGGGCGCGTGCACGTCGGCGACTGGGTGCTCGAGCCGGGCGAGTTCGAGCTGCGCGCGCGCGCCCGCGAGGGCTTCGCGGTCGCCGACGGCGACGGCTTCGCGGTCGCGCTCGACACCGAGATCACGCCCGAGCTGCGGCTCGAGGGCGTCGTCCGCGACGTGATCCGGACGATCCAGGTGAAGCGCCAGGACGTGGGCCTCGAGGTGACCGACCGGATCCGGATCACCTACCCGTCGAGCGACGGGGACGTCAGCCGCGCCTTCGCCGAGCACGGCGACTGGATCGCACGCGAGACGCTGGCGGTGGCCGTCGAGGCCGGTGCCGAGCTCGCGATCGCACCTGCGTAGCCGGGGCTAACGCCTTCGAGCGATCACGGCTCACCCGTCCGGGGGGCTGACGCGTACCCGGAACAGGCACAAACTGGAATTAGCACGGCCTCACGTGCTTGGACGTACCGAAGGAGCTCTCATCATCATGTCCCGACCCCGCCGGGCGCTTCTCTCCGTGGCCGCGCTTGCCGGCCTCTTGCTCTGCACCACCGCCGCGCAGGCCGCCCTTCGCCCTGCGCCGGAAGCCCCTGGGCGACCGCCAACGGCCGCGTGCTCGCGATCGTACGCGTGAACAACGTCGTCTACATCGGCGGCAAGTTCACGCAGATGACCGACCGTGACGGCACCGTCCGCCCGCGCAGCCATCTGGCCGCGATCTCGGCCGCCGACGGGCACGTGCTGCCCTGGAACCCGGGCGCCAACAACACCGTGCGCTCGCTCGCGGTGTCCACCGACGGCAAGACGATCTACATCGGCGGCGACTTCACGAGCCTGGGCGGGGCGCCGCGGGCGCATGCCGCGGCCGAGGCCGCGATCGCACCGGCGAGCCTTGTCACCGCCGGCACCCTGCGGACGTGGGCGCCGAAGGCGGACGGCTCCGTCTACACGATCGCGCAGCTGGGCGCGCGGATGTACCTGGGCGGCGCCTTCCTGCACATCGGCAGCCACGGCCGGCCGCGGCTCGCATCGGTCTCGGCGGCGACCGGGGGCCTGACCGCGTGGCACCCGAAGGCCGACGGCGCCGTGCGGGCGATCCTGCCCAAGTCGAACGGATCCACCCTGTTCGTGGGCGGGCTCTTCCACCACATGAACGGCGCGAACCAGCCGCACCTCGTCGCGCTCAACCCGTCGAGCGGCGCGCTCGAACCCTGGAAGTCGCATCCCACCGACTCGATCCTGACCCTGACCGCCAACGCCTCGTACCTGTACGCGGGCGACAAGGGCGGCGGCGGGCACGTGCGCTCCTACATGCTGAACACCGGCAAGCTGCGCTGGACGGAGTCGGCCAACGGCAACGTGAACACCATCGCCCTCGTCGGCCAGGGCGCGGCCCAGCAGCTCGTCATGGGCGGCCACTTCACCAAGGTGGGCCGGTATGCGCGCCACAAGGTCGCGATGATCAGCCCCAAGACGGGTGGCGTCGACGCCTCGGTCGGTGCCTGGCACCCGGCGGCGGCGGGCTCCGACCTCGGCGTCTACGCCGAGCTCGCCTACGGCCAGCACGTGTACTTCGGCGGCGACTTCCTCGAGTGGCAGGTGCATCCCGGCGTCGTCGAGCAGGCCCACCTGGCCGACTTCGCCTCGACGGCGGCCGCCGACGTCACCGCCCCGATCGTGAAGGCGCCCGCGGTCAGGATCGCGAAGGGCGCGACCATCGGCACGGCCAAGGTGCCGCTCAGCCTGGCGGTGACGGCGTCAGACCCGGGCAGCGGCGTGTGCCGCCTGCAGGTCAAGCGCCGCTTCGCCACCAATCCGTACGCGCCGGTGCCGCTGCTGCTGGCGACGTCCCGGTCGGCCGGCGCCGCGGTCTCGCCGGCGGGTGGCAACTACACCTTCGCGGTGGCGGCGACCGACTGCTCCGACAACACGTCGGCGTTCGTCTCGGCCGCCCCGGTGCGGCTGACCGCCTTCCAGAACTCGAGCCACGCGATCGCCTATCGCGGCGGCTGGAGCGCCGGCCGCGCCCCCAACGCCTACGGCGGGTCCGTGCGCCGGTCGGCCGCCGCGGGCGCGAGCGCCACGCTGCACTTCACCGGCCGCGAGGTCGCCTGGGTGGCGACGCTCGGCCCCGGCTACGGCAGCGCGCGGGTGCTGATCGACGGCCACGCGGTCGGCACGGTCCACCTGCGGGCGGCAAAGCAGGTGCAGCGCCGGGTCGTGTTCACCCGCACCTGGGCCACGAGCGCCGCCCACACGATCAAGATCGTCGGGCTCGGCACCCACGCCCACCCGCTGGTCAACGTGGACGCCCTGCTGACGCTCCGCTGAATACACGGGGTCAGACCCCGTCTATTCAGGAGCCGACGGCGCGGCGCAGCTCGATCGGGAGCGAGAAGTGCACGTCCTCGGGCTCGGCGTCCTGCGACTCGACGTCGGCGACGCCCATCGCCCGGAAGTGCTCGATCACGCGGTCGACGAGCTGCTCCGGGGCCGACGCGCCCGAGGTGATGCCCACCGTCTCGATCCCCTCGAGCCAGCCGGGGTCGATGTCACGCTCGTCGTCGATCAGGTGTGACG
Organism: uncultured Actinomycetes bacterium; assembly: GCA_963813245.1. Classification (GTDB taxonomy): domain Bacteria; phylum Actinomycetota; class Thermoleophilia; order Gaiellales; family JAICJC01; genus JAICJC01. The sequence goes on along the minus strand of CAWEYE010000010.1, from coordinate 434,639 downwards.
GCACGCCCAGCTCGCGGGTCACCTCGACGAGCCGGTTCGAGTTGGACGAGTTCCGCGACCCGATCACGAGCACGAGGTCGACGACCGCCGCCAGCCGCTTGACGGCGTTCTGGCGGTTCTGGGTGGCGTAGCAGATGTCATCGCGCTTCGGCCCGACCGCGGCCGGGTAGCGGCGCCGCAGCGCGGCGATGATCTCGACGGTCTCGTCGACCGAGAGCGTCGTCTGGGTGATGTAGGCGACCCGCAGCGGATCGGGGACCTCGAGCTGCTCGACGTCGGCGATCGACTCGACGAGCCGGATCGCGTCCGGCGCCTCGCCCATCGTGCCGACGACCTCCTCGTGCCCGGCGTGGCCGACGAGCACGATCGTGTAGCCGTGGTCGGCGAACCGGCGGGCCTCGGCGTGCACCTTCGTCACGAGCGGGCAGGTCGCGTCGAGCACCTGCAGCTCCCGCTCCGCGCTGCGCCGGTGCACCTCCGGCGCCACGCCGTGGGCCGACAGGACGAGCACGGCCCGTGCGGGCACGTCCTCCTCGGACTCGACGAACACCGCTCCGCGCGCGGTCAGCTCGGCGACGACGTGGCGGTTGTGGACGATCTCGCGGCGCACGTACACGGGCGGCCCGAAGTGATCGAGCGCTCGCTCGACGGTGTCCACGGCCCGGTCGACCCCCGCGCAGTAGCCGCGCGGAGAGGCGAGCACGACTTTGGTCGGCGCCATGCGCCCCATCGTACTGCCGGAGGGCTAGCGGTGTCCCCAGTCGGCTGTCCAGACGTCGGCGCCGGGGTGTCCCAGGAACGTGCCCCGGGCGCGGCCGATGCCGACGAACCGGTACGACGGGGTCAGCAGGATCGCGCGGTGCTCGGGGCTTGCCATCCACATCCTGACGACGGCGGCCGGTGTCCCCAGCACGCCCGTGCCCCAGGCCAGCGTCTCGCCCGCCTGCCAGTAGCCGAGGGTGAGGAAGCCGGAGTGGACGATGCGGTCATACAGCGTCGAGCCGGTCGGGCTCGTGTGCGCGAAGTAGTTGCGGGCGAGCATGTCGCTCGAGTGGTGCCGGGCGGCCCAGTGCAGCCGCGGCGACGGCACGACGGGGCGCAGGCCGTGCGCGCGCCGCACCTTGTTGATCGCCTGGAACACCGGATACCAGTGTCCGGTCGCGGCGCGGGCGCTGGCGGTGCCGAGACCGGTGGCCAGCAGGGCACTCGCGACGAGGACGATCAGCCGACGGCTCATAGCGCTTGTGATCGGCCGTCACAGGCGCCGGATTAGTCAACAATCTGTAAATCTGGCCCCAGACCGGGCCCCTCAGGCAGCCGCGCGCCAGCCTTCGGCGCCGCGTGCGAGGCGCAGCGGCGTGCCCGCCTCGACCACCGCCTCGAGGTCGCCGACCCGGACGGCGATCGATGCGGTGCGCGCCTCGATCACCATCTCGTCCGGGGTGAGGGTGATGATCAGCGGGGTGCCGTGGTAGGAGATCCGGAACGAGAGCCGCCGCCACCCGGGCGGCAGCCGCGGATCGAGCTCGAGCGCGTCGGCGCCGGCGCGCACGCCCGCGCAGCCGAGCGCCACGCGCCTGCCAGATGCCGCCCTGGGTCGCCATGTGCAGCCCCTCGGCCCGGTTGCCGCGCGAGTCGTCGAGGTCGATCTGAAACGCGCGCTTCAGGTAGCGGTCGGCCTCGCGGTGCAGGCCGAGCTTGCGGGCGACGAGCGAGTGCACGGCGTCGGAGAGCGACGACAGGTGCCGGGTCAGCGGCTCGTACAGGTGGTAGTTGCCCAGCCGCTCCTCGGGCGTGAAGTCGGGCTCGAGCAGCGCCATCAGCATGACGACGTCGGCCTGCTTGACGTCGCGCCACTGCATCCGGTCGCGCTGCCAGGCGAGCTCGTCGCGGCCGGCGCGCTCGTCGGGGGGCAGCGGCAGGCTGAGGAAGCCCTCGAACTCCTCGAGCAGGCCGTCGGCGGTGCGCAGCACCACCATCCGGTCGGCGATCTCGCGCCACCGGCCGGGCTCGCCCAGCGTCGCCTTCGCCCGGCGCGCGTCCGCGAGCTCCGCCGCGCGGCGCAGCGTCCACGCGGCCATGATGTTCGTGAACGCGCTGTTCGAGACGTCCTCGTGCAGCTCGTCGGGGCCGATCACGTGGCGGATCTCGAAGCCGCGAGGCGTCTCCTCGGCACGGGTGGCGAAGAACCGCGCGGCCTGCAGCACGATCTCGGCTCCGCCCTCGTCGAGGAAGCGGTCGTCGCCGCTCCAGCGCACGTACGTGTCCACCGACCAGGCGATGTCGGCGACGACGTGGATCTCGCGGTGGCCGGTCAGCACCTCGAGCCGGCGGCCGCCCGGCCCCGTCACGAACGACGGGGTGACGTCCTCGCCCGATGCCGCCGACTCCCACGCGAACCACGCACCGCTAAGGCCGGCGTCCTCGGCGTGGCGCATCGCCGCGGGCAGGGTGTGCAGCCGGTACTCGAGGAGCCGCCGTGCGACCTCGGGCAGCGCGGCGGCGTAGAACGGCATCAGGAAGACGTCCGTGTCCCAGAACACGTGGCCCTTGTAGCCGGCGCCGGTGAGGCCCTTTGCGGCGATCGAGCAGCGGCCGTCGGCCGGTCGGGGCGACGGCGATCAGCTGGGCGATGGCAAACCGGATCCCGACCTGGACGCCGCTCGCGGCGCCCTCCACCTCGACGTCGGAGCGGTCCCACGCCACGCCCCAGGCGTCGCCGTGCTCGGCCACCACCGAGTCCCACCCGAGCGCGGCCGCCTCGCGCGCCTCGCGTTCGGCCTCGACTGCCGGCAGCGCCCGCTCGCGCTCCGTGTAGACGGCGACGAACCGGTCGATCTCGAGCTCGTCGCCGGGCTCGAGCTCGGCCTCGGCCCAGCGGCCGCAGCCGTCCTCCTCGACCGCGCGCTCGGTCGCGATCTCGGCCCCGCCGAAGCGCGCCGCGACCGCCAGCCCGACATCGACGGCGACGCGGCCGCCGGGCGTGCGCGTGTGCAGCAGGTCGACGCCGTCGGCACGGCCGGCCGCGACGACCTGGACGTGCGGCAGCGGCCGCTGCTGCTCGTCGGTGTGCACCCCGGCGTAGAGCGCGCACGCGCGCCGCCGGGCCCGTCCTCGAGCACGAGCCGCAGGCGGATCGCGCCCAGGTGGCGCCGGGCCAGGCTCACCAGCCGGTGCGACTCGAGCCGCAGACGGCGGCCGTCGGGGTCGACGCAGCGCAGGGTGCGCTCGAGCGCCATCGTGTGCAGGTCGAGCCGGCGCCGGTGGGTTATGACCTCCCAGTCCCAGGGGCGGAACGACCGGCCCTCGATCTCGATCCGCGTGTGCGTCCAGTCGGCGATGACCGTCAGGTCCTCGACGCCCGCCTCGGGCCCGTCGAACAGACCGGCGACGTACGCGGCTCGCGACGACCCCGGGTTCGCCTCGTCGGTCGCGCCGCGGACGCCCATGTAGCCGTTGGTGAGCGCGAAGAGGCTCTCGACCGAGGCGGCGTCGACGACGTCGTAGCCGTCGCGCTCGACCGCCCAGCCGTCGGCCGCGCGCTCGATCGGCGGGTGCATGGTGCGACGTGAGGTGAGGGCCGGCCGCGGGCGCCGGGATCGGGGCGCATCTGCCCGCGCAGCACGCGGAGGAACTCGGCCGGGCCGCCGCCGAGGCAGCACCACGCCGGTGGGCACGCCGTTGGGCTCGCGTCCGACCGAGACCATCGTCGCGCCCGCGGCGAGGCGCGTGACCATGCGGTAGTCGCTGCCCTCGAACCCGGCGATCGGGCCGAACTCGTCGCCTGCGATCAGGATCTCCTCGGGGAGGATCGCCCGCACCGGCGCGAGCTGCCGCACGAGGTAGGCGATCGAGTCGGACTTGTCGGTCAGCCCGACCTCGATGTGCTTGACGTCGGTCGTGATGCGCGCGTCGGGCAGGCCCTCCTGCCTCGAGAGCCGCTGCGTCAGCTCGATCACGGCGCCGATGCCGCCGGGGACGGCGGCCAGGCGCTCGTTCACGGCGTCGAGCAGCTCGCCGATGCGATCCTTCGGCGGATCGGCCCACTCCGGCGGTCGGGATCAGGTCGATCTTGCGCCGGTTGAGGCGGTCGCGGATGATGCCGACCTCGAGCCCGTGTCTCGGCGGCGAGGTGGTCGCGGACGCCGTTTGCGGTCCGGTCGAGCGCCGCCTCCTCGGCCGCGGTCGCCGTGCGCAGCCACAGCCGCTCGAGCTCGCCCGCCGTGTCGTAGGCGTACACCTCGGAGCCGCGATTCACCATCAGGAAGAGCCGCTGGCGGGCGGCCACCGACAGCAGCGGCGCGATCTGGCCGCTGACGTTCTTGGCGTTCGTGCCGGTGATGACGACCAGGGTGACGCCTGCGTACAGCAGGGTCTCCATCGACCGCGCCCAGCTCAACCGGCCGCTCGGCGCGCGACGTGACGGCCGTGCCGTCCCAGTCGAACGCGATCAGGCGGTAGCGATGGTCGCCGAGCGCGCCCGACCTCGCGGAGGACGTGGATCGGCCGTTCGTGGCACTCGAATCACCCACCGCGACCGGGAGACTACCGGATGGTGACGCGCGTGCCGAGCGTCGCAAACTTCCACACGACCTGCGCGTCGCCGTCCGAGATCCGGATGCAGCCGTGCGACGCCGGGAACCCGGGCACGTCCGGGTACTCGTGGAAGGCGAAGCCGCCCGTGAAGTAGTCGGCGAACGGGAGCCACACGTTGAAGAGCGTCGACCACGACATGATCTCCTTGCGGTAGATGTGGAAGATGCCGACCGGGCGTGAAGTGGCCGGGGCCGGCGGTCGAGACGTGGATCGCGCGCTTGACGTGGCCGAGCTTGCCGATCAGGAGCAGCACCTGCTGCGCCTTGTGCACCTCCATGTGCTTGCGGTTGTGCCCCCACGACACCGGCGTCTTGGCGTGGGCGAGCGCCCGGTAGGTGGCCGACTCCGGCGACGCCGTCACGGGGCAGGCCGACCCACCCCTGGAAGGCCATCACGGCCTGCAGCGTGCGGTTGCCGTAGTTGCCGGTGGCGAGGCCCGGCGCGAGGTACTTGAGCCGGATCAGCTTCTCCTGCAGCGCCTTCACGACGTTGCTGGACGACGCCGGGCGTGACGGAGGTCGTCGTGGTCGCGGATGGCCGGTGATGCCGTTGCGAGCACGGCCGCCGAGGCGAGCAGGATGAGTGTGAGTCGAGCGCTTCATATGGCTCAATAATACGGCAGGTTCCGGAATCCGGCGTCGGGCGAACGTGTGACGATTCTGTATCACCGTTTCGGGCCCGCGTTGAAGGCCACGAGCCGGGGCCGCTCGCCGTGCTCGACCACCGCCCAGTGGCCGTTTTCGAGCCACAGCCGCCGGTGGGCGGCGGGATCCGCCGCGAGCACGACGGCGGCGACGAGCACCCGCGTCAGCGACCCGTGGGTGGCGGCGAGGGTCGTCCCGGGGAGCGCGCGGACATCGGCGCAGAACGCCGCCGCGCGGTCGCGCGCGGCCGTCGAGCGTCTCGGCGCCGGGCGGCGTCACCGGGTCGCGGTCGGCCCGCCACAGGGCGTGTGCCTCGCGCAGCGGCCCGGCGTCGATCTCGGCGGGGGTGAGCCCCTCGAACGGCCCGGCGTCGATCTCGGTCAGGCGCTCGTCGACGACCACCTCGGGCGCGCCGTGTCGCTGCGCGGCCGACCACGATCCGCCCGGTCGTCGCGCGCGCGGGCAAGCGGCGAGCAGAACGCCCGGTCGATGCCCTCGTCCGGCGAGCGCCGCCGCCGTCGCCCGGGCCTGCTCGATGCCGGCCGGGCTGAGCGGGATGTCGCTGCGCGTCGTGTAGCGGCCCTCGGCGTTCCAGACGGTCGCGCCGTGCCGCACCAGGATCAGGCGCGCGCTCAGGCGGCGGGCTGCCAGAGGCCTGCGTCATCGCCGATCGGTGTCCGCCGGGCGCGGCCCGTCACGGACGAGGTCTGCGAGCGCCGCCGCGGCGGCGTCCGGTGTCGCGGTCGTCGTTACGCTCCCGGCACACCTCGCGCGACCTCGACCGTCGTCAGGCCGTCCGGGAACGCGGCCAGGAGGTCGGCCGGCTCGGGCGCCGGCCGGCGGGGCAGGTCGGGGGCGAGGTTCGCGACGCACAGGTCGTAGGCGTCGAACGGCTGCCAGCCGCCGGCGACGAGGCGTGCTCGACCCGCGGCTGAAGACGAGGCTCGGAGCGGTGAACCGGGCGCCGTCGTCCGAGACGGCCGCCCGCTCCTGGGCCACGGCCGGCGCGCCGCGTCGGAGCGGCGTCTGCGGGCCTCGGCCCGGTCGCGCTGGTACGCCGCCTCGACCGCCGGGTCGGCGATGCCCGCGACGATCGCGGCGCCGTCGAGGCCGATGCCGTCCGCGACCGCGGCGATGTCCTCGTCCGCGTCGAGCAGGAGCGTGGTCGTGAACCAGGCCAGCCGCAGCGCCCGCAGCAGCCGCGCAGGAGCCGCGTCGCCCTGCGCCGCGGCCGCCTTGACGGCGCGGCAGGCGCGCCCCGAGGCGATCAGACGGCTGCGCGGCGTGCTCGAGCACGGGCATGCCGTAGCGGGCCTCGTACTCCTTCCACCCGCGCACGCGCCGCTCCGGGCGTCACGCCCGCGCGCTCGCGGGCGCGTGTCCTCGGACAGGCCGATCACACGTGCGCCAGGCGAGGCCGCTCGCCGTAGCGCCACTCGAGCCCGCGCAGGAACGGCTCGGCCGAGTAGGCCCACGGGCAGCTCGGATCGGTGTAGACCGTGACGCTGACCGGCTCGGGCGCCATCGCGGGGAGCCTACTCGCCGGTCGCTCGACCGGGGTACACTGGCCCGCCCCGCCGGTCGGGGAAGCGATGACAGAACCGAACAGCACCCGCAGGCGGCGACCGAGACGGTCGCTGCGTGCCCCCGCCGCCGTCGCGGTGGTGATCCTCGCCGGCCTGCGCGTTCGGCGGCGGCTACTCGATCGGCCACCACTCGGGCAGCCGTCTGGCCCAGCATCGTGGGTGTGGCCGGCAGCGGCCCGACGGCGACCACGACCATCGTCCGCGGCGGGTCGACGAGCCTCTCGATCGGCGGCGGCACCACCGAGCCGCCGCCGAAGGGCGCCGGCACCGCGTCGGTGGCGACCACCAAGCGGCCGAACATCGTCCTCATCCTGACCGACGACCAGCGCTTCGACACGATGTGGGCGATGCCGCAGGTGCAGTCCCTGCTGGTCGACCACGGGATCACGTTCAAGAACGCGTTCGTGACCAACTCGTTCTGCTGCCCGTCGCGGGCGACGATCCTGACCGGGAACTTCTCCCACACCACCGGCATCTACGGCAACGTGCCCCCGCACGGCGGCGCGCCCGACTTCCGCAAGTACGGCGACGACCAGCTCGACGATCGCCACGTGGCTGCAGGGCGCCGGCTACGACACGGGCCTCTTCGGCAAGTACCTGAACGACTACGCACGGCCCCTACATCCCGCCGGGCTGGACGCGCTGGGACACGTTCAACTACGGCTTCCGCTACTACGGCTTCCAGACGTACACCAACTCGCGCGCGCAGTGCGGCGGCCAGCCCGGCTGCGTGGTGAACTACGGCAAGAACCAGTACTCGACCACGGTCTTCGGCGAGGCCGCCGCCCGGTTCATCCGCGACGCGCCGGCCGCGAAGCCGCTCTTCGTCTACTACGCGCCGTATCGCGCCGCACGAGCCCGACGTGCCGGCGACGCAGTACGCCGACCGGTTCCAGAACCTGCCGTCGTGGCGGCCGCCGAACTTCGACACGGTGAACGCGAGCCAGCCGGCCTACCTCAAGCGACCGCAAAGCCGCTGACGAAGCGCCAGATCAGGCTGCTCGCGCAGTTCCGCCGCCGCCAGTACGCGACGCTGCTCTCGGTCGACGACGAGGTGGGGTCGATCGTGGACGCGCTCCGCGCCTCCGACCGGCTGTCCAACACGATGATCGTGTTCGCCTCCGACAACGGCCTGGCCTGGGGGGCGCACCGGCTGCCGTCGGCCGAGAAGCGCATCCCCTACGACGAGGCCACCCGGGTGCCGTTCGTCGTGCGCTACGACCCGATGACGACCACGCCGCGCACCGATTCGCACCTGATCGTGAACACCGACTGGGCGCCGACCTTCGCCGCCCTCGCGGGCGTGAGCCACCCGCAGGTGGAGGGGCGCAGCTTCCTGCCGCTCGTGCAGGGCGCGACGATCAGCCCGCCGTGGCGGACATCCTTCCTGATCGAGAAGCTGGGACGGCAGCCCGAAAACGATCGCGCCGACCTACTGCGGCATCCGCAGCATGCGCTACCTGTACGTCCGCTACGGCACGGGCGAGGAGGAGCTGTACGACCAGCTGCACGACCCGTTCGACCTGCACAACGTCGCCACTCGCCGGCCTACGCGCCGTGCTTGCCCGCAACCGGGCCGAGATGCTGCGCGAGTGCCGGCCGCCGCCGCCGGGCTACAAGCTGCCGTGACCGCCGAGCGAGGTCGTGCGGCGCAGGCGGCTTGCCGCGCAGCTGCTCGCGGGCCGGCCGGCGCGATCGGCGGCCGAGGTGGCTGGGCGGCTGCTCGCGATCCAGTCGCAGAACCTGCGGGCGGGTCGGCTGGCGGTGAGGGCGCGGACGACCGGGCTTACGGCCGCCGGCGTGAACGTCGGAGCTCGAGGCCGGCGCGGTCGTGATCACGTGGCTCTGCCGGGGGACGCTGCACATCGTGTGCCGCGAGGACTACCCGTGGCTGCTCGGGCTCTCGGCGCCGACCCAGCGCCAGAGCAACCTGCGCCGTCTGGACCAGTGCGGCTACAGCCCCGACCGGGCGCGGCAGGCGGCCGACCTGATCGTGCGCATGCTGGCCGAGGACGGCCCGCTGCGGCGCTCGGCGATCGGCCGAGCGGCTGGAGGCGGCCGGGTACGCCGCTCGCCGACCAGGCGCTCGTGCACCTGCTGTTCCTGCCGTCGCTCGACGGCCGCATCATCCGCGGCCCGTTCCACGGCGCCGAGCAGGCGTTCGTGCTCGTCGCGCGACTGGCTGGGCGAGGAGCCGCGGGCGCTCGGGCGCGGACGAGCGGCCGGCTGCGTTGGCCGAGCTCGCGCGCCGCTACCTGGCCGGGCATGGGCCGGCCTCGGCGCCCGACCTGGCGCTGTGGGCGGGGCTGCCGCTGCGCGACGCGGTGGCGGGGCTGGACGGCGCTGCGAGGTCGCTGCGCGACGTGGGCGGCGGGCTGGTCGACCTGGCGTCGCGCGGGCGCGCGGCGGGCAAGCTGCCGCCGCGCCTGCTGCCGGCGTTCGACGCCTACCTGCTGGGCTGGAAGGACCGCACCTACGGGGTGCCGCCCGAGCGGGTGCCGAGGTGCGGATGGGCGGGCTCATCCGGCCGGTGGCGCTGGTGGACGGGATGGCCGTCGGGACGTGGGCGGCGCGGGGCGGCGGGCGGCGGCTGGCGGTCGACGTGGAGTGGTGGGCGGATGTGGGGGAGGCGGCGCGGGCGGCGCTGGCGGGGGAGGCGGCCGATGTCGTGCGGTTTGAGGCGGGCCGTCGCTAGTTGGAGCATCGCTGCGGTACACAACTCGGAGCAGACGACTGCGTCACCAAGCCGTCTCAGTACCCTGACGCGCCGCTCCCGCGGACGTTGGACGCCCGAGAAGCCCCGCTGCAGCGTCGCCCCACCACAACCCCCGTCCCCGTCACGAACACGAGCAGGAGCGGCAGCGACGCCCACGCCGCGAGCGCCGGCCCGCTCAGCAGGAGCAGGTACGCCGCACGCCGGATACGGTGATCGCGACAGCGAGCGCCCGCCGCGACCCACGCGAGCCACAGCGGCAGCACGACCTGCACGCGGGCGCCGAGCACGAACGCGACGACCGCCAGCGCCGCGAGCAGGAACATCTTGACGCCGTCCAGGCGGTTGATCGTCTCGAAGGCGTCGACTGCCGTTCCCAGCCGGCGATCGGGGATGAGCGTCCATGCGAACCACACCCCGAGCGCGCACTGCACGAGCGAGACGGCGCATGCCGCAAGCCCGCTCGCCAGCACACCTCGGCCCAGCTGCTCCCAGCCCGCCGCGGCCGCCGCCCGCCCCAGCGCCACGACCACCACCGCGAGAAACACCGCCGGCAGTCCCTCCGTGAACACGTACTGCGCCACGACCACGCCGCGATGCCCGGCGTAGGTCGACACGAGGTGGGGTCCGGACGAGCGCACGTCGGTCGATGACGAGAAGATCGCGAGGCCGACGATCCACGAGATCGTGTAGCCGATGCCGGCCAGCGCGGATCGGGTTGCCATCGGGCCTCGATACCCAGCCCCCGGAGGGCCAAACTCGCTACGCCGCCCGCTCGACCGCCTCGTCGTCGTCGCCCCGCAGGCCGTCGATCAGCGTCGCGGTGGCGAGCGCGCTCGTGGCCAGGTTCGCGAACAGGCGCAGCGCCTGCAGCCGGCGCGGCTGCGGCAGCAGCCGGTCGGTGGGGTCGTCGACCCAGATCACGCCGATGATCGACTCGTCGCGCGCCCGCAGCGGCACCAGCAGCCAGTGCCGGTGCCAGGCGTTCGGGCCGGCGCCGTTCAGCTGCGAGTGGTACGCCGTCGAGGCCTGCGAGAAGCGCGCCGCCCCCTCCTCGTGCGGGCAGCAGGTAGCAGCCGTTGACCTCGAACTCGGGATCGAGCATGCGTGCGAGGTCGGCGTCCATCGTCGGTGTCGTGAGCGCGCGATCGCCGTCCGACCAGCCGATCGACGCGCAGCAGCGGTGCACGCCGGCGGCGGGGTCGCGCAGCTGCACCATCACCTTGTCGAACGAGAGCGCCTCGCTGATGCCGGTGCAGACGAGGTCGCAGCACCTCCGGCACCGAGCCCGACTCGAGCAGGCGCGAGGAGATGGTCAGAAACTCCGTGAGCGCCGTCTGGGAGCGCTCGCAGTTCGCGGTCGCCTGGGCCGCCTCGACCAGCACGGCCGCCTGCGACGTGGCGGCGACGAGCACGTCGAGCTCCTCGTCGGACATGCGCAGGCCCGACGCGGGATCGCCCACCGAGAAGACGCCGATGATGTGCCCGTCGGAATGCCGGAACGGGACGAACAGCTCGTCCTGCGGCTGCCACGCGTTCGGGATCGTGCTGGGGGCGGCGGCCGGCACGTAGCGGTCGCCGAGGTGCGACTCCCAGTCGAACGTGCCCTGCTCGATCACGTACGCCCCCCGCCGGTGGTACTCGGGCGCCAGGATCGGGTCGAACCACTCGCGCCCGTAGGTCGAGCCGAGCAGCGTCTGCGCGCGCCTCCTCGTTGCCGTGGACGCTCGAGACGACGAAGTCGTTCCACTCGGGCCGGTACATGTTGATCACGACCGTGCCGAGGCCGAGCGCGCGCCCGACGGTGCGGGCGATCTCGTCGAGCAGCCGGTCGGGGTCGTCCTTCATGCGCACGAGCTTGATCACGTCGACCAGCCCCTGGATGCGCGCCACCGGCGAGAGGTCGGGCGTCCGCGGCGTGGGCCGGCGGTCGCCGGCCGGTCGGTGCGCGGTGGGGTGCTCGAGCACGGTGCGCGCGGCGGCGACGACGATCGGGTCGAACTGCGTGCCGGAGCAGCGCGTCGAGCTCCCGGATCGCCTCCGCGCGGGTCATCGCGCCGCGGTAGGAGCGGTCGCTCGTCATCGCGTCGTAGGCGTCGCACACGGCGATGATGCGGGCGCCGAGCGGGATGTCGGCGCCGGCCAGGCCGTCGGGATAGCCGCCGCCGTCGACGCGCTCGTGGGTCGAGCGCACGATCGCCGCGACGCCGCCGAGCACGGGGGCAGCGTTCAGGATCGCCTCGCCGGTGAGGGTGTGCCGGCGGATCACGTCCCACTCCGCCTTGTCGAGCGGACCGGGCTTGTGCAGGATCGAGCGGGGGATGACGACCTTGCCGACGTCGTGCAGGTCGGCTGCGAGCACGATGTCGTCGATCGCCTCCGCCGCGACCGCGAGCTGCTCGGCCACCGAGCGGGCCAGCTCGGCCACCCAGTCGGAGTGCGGACGCAGGTCGGGGGCGTGCTGGTCGACCACGGCGAGCAGGAGGTCGCGCGCCTGCCGCTTCGTGGAGACGCGGTGGCCGTCCTTCTGCGCGTACATGCGCTGGTCGACGATGCGCAGGGCCGAGGACGCGTCGCGGGCCTCACGCGGCAGGAGCGCAAAGCCGCACGACGAGCGGATCGCCTCGTGCTGCTCGGTCAGCGCCTCGAGCGCCTGGCCGATGGCATCCTCGAGCTCGGCCGGAGAGCCGTGCAGCAGCACGCAGAACTCGTCCCCGCCCAGCCGGTAGGCAGTGCCCGACGCGGTGAATGTCGCCTCGAGCCGCGTGCCGAGGCGGGCCAGGAGCGCGTCGCCGGCCGGATGTCCGTGCGTGTCGTTGTAGGCCTTGAAGCCGTCGAGGTCGAACATCGCGAGCACCGCGGGCGAGTGATCGGTGCCCTCGGCGATGGCCCGCTCGAGGTCGATCAGCAGGCGGCGGCGGTTCCCCAGGCCGGTCAGGTCGTCGGTGAGCGCCTGGCGGCGCGACTCCTCGATCCCGGCCGCACGCGGCGCGCCCATGTCGCGAGCAGGGCCGCCGCCACCGCCACGATCCCCGCGCTCAGGGCGGGCACGAGCACGTCCCCAGTTTGAGGTACGAAAGACATACGACAAGTAATCGGCAGTAAATGGGATTTTCTGCGTAGTTACTTGAGGATGTTCACGGCCCGGGCGGCGACGAGCAGCACGGTGATCGCCGAGGCCGCCGACTCGACCAGCATGAGCGACTTCGCCCAGCGCGTGAGCGGCATCGAGTCGGTCGGGCTGAACGCCACGGCGTTCGTGAACGACACGTACAGATAGTCGAAGAGCCGCGGGTGCCAGCCCGGCGCGGCGAGCTGCGGATTCTCCATCTGCGGGAACTGGAAGTCGGGCGGCGGCGGGTCGGGCTCACGGCGCCTGACCGGGCCGCCCCGGTCGAGTCCCCAGAACCACAGGCCGAACGCGATCACGTTCGTCGTCCAGACGGTGATCCCCTTCAGGAGCAGCTCGCCGCCGTTGTGCTCGTGGCCGTTCAGCACCGACCCCATCAGCGCCAGGAGGGCGACGCCGTTTGCGGCGCTCACGATCCCGAGCAACGCGAGCGCGGCCGTGCGCCTGTGGCCGAGCTGCTCGAGCTGGTGGCGCGGCCGCGACCAGGCCAGGGCGATCAGGAGCATCAGCTCCGGGACGGCTGGTGTCAGCCACCACCAGCCCGGCAGCATCCACAGCTTCCAGCCCTGCGACTGGCTGATGGCCGCCAGGGCCACCTGCAGGAGCACGACCAGGGCCACGGCGGGCCCCGCCTCCCAGCGCGACTCGACCTCGGCCTCGTGCACGTTTCGGTCTTCCACGCCGGACAGCATCGCACTCGGCTCGCCGACAATCATCTAGCCTGTTCGCGTACGACCGTCGTGGTCCATGCGCCGGCTCAGGAAGCTGATCCTCTTCGTGTTCGCGGGTCTACGGGCCGCTCGGCCCGACCGTGCTCCTCTTCGTGATCGCGGCGCCGCCCTTGATCCTCCTGAGCGGATGGCCGACCTGGATCCAGTGCGTGCTGCTCGCGATCGACGTCGGTTCCGTGGTGGGCGCGGCGATCTGGATGGGGCCAGCGACCCTCGCCGAGATCCGGGCCGAGCTCGAGGCGGAGCGCAGGCGGTGAGGACGGGGCGTCGGCGTGACCGCCGTGACCCGAGCGCGCGGCTGCGGGCCGTGCTGGCGCTGCCCGATGCGCCCGAGGCGCTCCCGGCCCGCATGGAGGCGGTTGGCGAGGCGTCCGCGGACGTGGCCCGGGCGGCGCTTGCCCGGGTCGCACGCCACGGCGGGCCGTCCGAGGCCGGGCGCTGCGCGCGCACCTGCTCGAGGTCGACCTCGCCCTTGTGCGCGACTGGGCGGCGACACTGCGGGCGCTTGGCGACGACCAGGCCGTCGCGACTGCTGCCGACGGCCTCGCCGCCGCCCCGTCGCCCGGCACGCGGATGGCGGCCGCGATGGCGCTCGGCGAACTCGGGGACGCTGCGGCTGCGCCGCTGACGCACGCCCTGCGGGACCGCATCGCCGGGGTACGCAGGTGCGCCCTCGACGCACCGGCCGCCCTGGGGCCCGGCGTTGCATCGGCCCACGTCTGCGTGCCGCTTCTCCGCGATCCCGACGTCGACGTCCGCTGCGCGGCGGTCCGGGCGGTGGCGGCGCTCGCGGCCGATGCCGACGGCCCCCTGCGAGTCGCGCTCGCCGATCCAAGCCCGCGTGTACGGCGTGCGGTCGCGGGGCACGCGGCTTCGCTCCCGCCCGCGACCGTGCGATCGCTGCTCGGGGACGCGGACGCGGAGGTCCGTCTCGCGGCCGCGTGGTCGCTCGCGGGCACGCCTCGCCCTGACGCGCTCCGTGCGCTGATGCCGCTGACCGCCGACGAGGCATGGGAGGTGCGCCGGGCCGCATGCCGGGCGGCGGCGCGTGCGGGCGGTCGCGGCGCTACCGCGATCCTCGTGCCCGCACTGGCAGACCCCCACCCGACCGTGCGGGCGGCCGCCCGCAACGGACTCGCGGAGGCGTTCGGCGGGGAGCTTCACCATGTCGTCCGCGACGCTCTCCCGGACGCAGATCCGCGGCTGCGACGCGCGCTCGTCTATGCACTCGCCGGGTGCGCTGACGCCGATGTGGCGCCGATTCTGGCGGATGCGGCCGCCGACGCCGACACCGACGTCCGTCTGGCCGTCGCCGTCGTCCTGCGCGGGGTCGGGGGCGAGGCGGCGGAGCGGGCGCTCCGCCGCCTGCGCGACGACCCCGATCGGCCGGTCAGGGAGGCTGCCGCGGGCGCGCGTCACCGGCCGCGCCGCGGCGGCTCCTGAGGCCGTTCGCTCAGCCCTCGCCCTCGGCGAAGGCAGCGTGAGGCGACCGCATGCGGGCTGGGTGCGGCATGTGGGGCGCCGCGTGCTCCTGGCCGCGGCTGAACCGCCCCTTCGGCTGCAGGCCGGCCGGGGCGGACGCCTGTCCGTCTGCGAACCCGCCGATGCGCAGGTCGACGACGTCGGCGAGCTGCTCCTGGCCGGTGCAGAACTGGCCGGTGGGGGCGTGCGCCGCAGGCACGGCCGCCTGGCCGTCCGCGAACGACCCGACGCGGGTGTGGTTGGAGCTCATCTCACGTCCTTTCCGTGATCGAGCGCCATCCCCGTGCGTGAGGCGAACCGACGAGGTGCTCCTGCGAACACATCACCGTCCTCAAGCAACCGCCCACGGGAACCTCCTGGGGTTGGCGCTACCTGTGAGGTAGGAGCCATCAGCCCAGGACGGGCAATTTCAGCGGGGAGCTCCATCCCGCTTGTCCACAAAGTATAGCCGCCTCGCCGGCCGGCGTCACCTCCGCAGCCGTTCGGCTGCGAGCGCGCCGATGGTTATCGCCATCCACGCCGCCGCGTACACGAACCCCGCGGTCGGCGACACCGCGACCCACAGGAGGCCGACGATGGCCGAGGATGCCAGTCCGCCGAAGGCCTGCAGCGCTCCCAGGATCCCGAAGCCGCTCCCGCGCAGCGACGGCGGCAGCAGTTGGGCGACGAGCGTCGACTCGGACGCCTCGGCCAGCCCGATGCCGCTTCCGGCGAGCGCGAACGCGATCACGAGGATCGGCCACGCGTGGGCAGGAAACGCAAACGCGATATACGCCGCCACGTAGAGCCCGGCTCCGGCTGCGAACGCGGGTCGCGGCCCCGCTCGGTCGATCCACCGCCCACCGGCGAATGCGGCGGTGGCGGCGAAAAGGTTGTGGGCGGCGTAGATGAGCACCGCCAGCGTGGTGGCGGTGCTCAGCGGCCGCGATCCGTGGTGAAGCAGATCGGTCGAGCGGAGGATGAGGAGCGTCGTCGAGACGTTGCTGACCTCGAACATCGCGACCGGCAGCAGCGGGCGCGTGAGGCCCGCCTCCCTGAGTCCGCGCAGCTCGAGGCTCACGCGCCGGCGCACCGGGGCGCCGAGGCTGCGTGCTGCCGATGCCGCGATGCCGATCGCACCGGCCGCCAGTAGCGCCGGGGCCGCGGCGAGCCACAGGGTCGGCCGGACGCCGAGCCATGCCACCAGGCCGGCGGCGGCCAGCGGCCCCGCCACGGCGCCCAGATTGTCGCCCGCACGCTCGATCCCGAATGCGCGCCCGTACGCGTCCTGCGGAGCCAGCGTCGTCAGGATCGAGTCGCGGGCCGGCGAGCGCAGACCGCGCGCGCACCATGACGCGGCGCGCAGGATCGCGACCTGCCAGAGCGCGCCGGCGAACCCGATCGCGCCGGTGGCCGCGGCCATCGACGCGTAACCGCCGCGAGCGAGACGGAGGCGGCGGCCCTCGTCGTTTGCGAGCATTCCACCGCCGAGCGCCGCCAGGCCGAGCACGCCGTCGCTGATCCCCTCGATCAGGCCGAGCGCCCCTGCCGAGCCGCGCAGGACGGTGGTGACGAAGGTCGGCAGGATCGCGGTCGTGATCTCGTGCCCCGTATCGCTGAAAAAGCTCGCGAGCCCGACGCTCGCGACGCCGCGGGAGAGCAGCATCGGGTGGGCAGCCGGAGGCTCAGGTGCGTCCGCCGGGGTCACCGCGGGGTGGCGGGCGCGCAGGCGTCGCAGTAGCACCGCCGGTAGACGGTGACGTGGCCGTACCGCTTCGGACGCCCCACGACGTGGCCGCACTCGAGCGTCGCCCGCCACTCGTGGCCGGCGTCGCGCACCGCGACGACGCCGCGCAGAGGGCCGCGAGCGCGGGTCTTGGCGGGACTCATGCGATCAGGCTCTCAGTAGGCATAGATCAGATAGGCGACCATCACGACCAGGAACACGTACAGCAGGTAGAGGTTCACGTCGCCGGACTGCATGGGCCGGACGAGCGCCGCCAGCCGCTCGCACGAACGCGATCAGCGGCCCGTACAGGTAGCGCTCGAAGAGCGGCGTCACGACCGAGCGGTAGTGAACGGGGCCCGATCGCCCGGCCGGGTCGTCGGATGCCCGCTCCACATGGACGTCGGGCTGGTAGAGGCCCTCGAAGGTCACGCGAATCGGGTTCGCGTAGGTGGTCGCCGTGTACTGCATCCGCGGCCGGAACTCCACGATCCCCCCGTCCCAGACGGGCACGGTGCGGGTCGCCGCCCGCGGCCGGCTGAGCCGGACGATCAGGACCGGGATCGCCGTCACCGCGACGAGGAAGAGCGCGAGGTAGGTGGGCGAGAACGCCGAGAAGTCGGTGTGGGCCGGGAGGACGGTCAGGTTCGGGACGAGCAGCCGCGCGTGGATGTCCGTGCCGGTCGTGGCGCGGGCCACCCGCTGAAGCGCCGTCAGGACGAGCGGCGCGCCGACGCCGAGGGCGACACAGATCGCGGCGAGCAGCGCCGGCCCGGCCACGGGCTGGCGCCGCTCCGAGGCCTGGGCGGCTCCGCGCGTCCGCGCCATCCCCAGGAACGGGATGCCGAACGCGCGCGCGAAGGCCATGATCGCAAGCCCGCTCGTCAGCGCCAGGCACGCGGCGGCGACGACGATCAGGATCCCGACCGTATGGCTGGGGATGCGGAAGCCCTGGAAGAGGCCCTGGAAGATCAGCCATTCCGAGACGAACCCGTTCAACGGTGGCAGCGCCGCCATCGACATCGTCCCGACCAGGCTGACGACCGCCGAGGCCCGCAGCCGGTGGATCAGACCCCCGAGCCTGTCCATGTCGCGCGTCCCGGCGGCATGCTCGACCACGCCCGCCTCCAGGAAGAGCAGCGTCTTGGCGACGCCGTGGTTGACGGCGTGGTAGAGGCCCGCCAGCAACAGGAAGGTCGCGAGCGCGCGCTGGTGATAGGAGCCGAAGACGAGCGCCGCGCCGAGGGCGGTCAGGACCACGCCGATGTTCTCGATGCTCGAGTAGGCGAGGAATCGCTTGAGATCGCGCTCCATGAGCGCGTAGAGGATGCCGAGCACCGCCGAGACCGCGCCGAACGCCATGGTGGCGAGCCCCCACCATGCCGGGCCGGTCGGCAGCAGGGTGAACCCAAACAGGGCGATCCCGTAGATGCCGAGCTTCAGAACCATGCCGGACAGGTATCCGGAGCCGTCGGCCGGTGCCGCCGGATGCGCCACCGGGAGCCAGATGTGCAGCGGCACGATCCCGGCCTTGAACCCGAAGCCGAGCAGCGCGAGCACGAACACGGCCCCCTGCCATCCGGCCGGGACGTGGCCCGAGCGCGTCGCCATGACGGAGAAGTCCATGCTTCCGGTCTTCACCGCGAGGACGGCGAACGCCGCCACGATCAGCGCGAAGCCCACCTCGCTCATGGCGATGAACAGGAACCCCGCCCAGGCGACGCCATCGGAGCGGTGATTGCGGATGATCACGGCGTACGAGGCGAGCGTCATCGTTTCCCAGGCGACCAGGAAGACGACCGCACTGCCGGCGACGAGCACGACGAGCGACGCGAGCAGCGCCAGGTTGTAGCTCGCGCAGATACACCGCGGTCGCCGCCTCGGGCCGGTGGTACCTCGGCGCGTAGAGGGCGATCGCGATCGCGATCACACCTAGCAGGGCGACGAAGGGCGATGCGAGGGGCTGGGCCTGCACGGTGAAGCGCCCGACCACGTCCCCGCCCAGCGTGAGCGAGTTCGAAGCGCCGTCGGCCGCGACGAGAATGCCTGCCACCGTCGCCGCGATGCCGGCCGCGCCGGAGACCGCGGCCGTCGCGGCGATCCGATACCCGCGCGTGGCCGTCAATCCGACGGCGGCCGCCGCGATCCACAGCACGGCGGCGGCGACCAGCAGGGTCGTCGAGGCTGAGCTCATCCGGGCCGCCGCCCCTCGTCGAGGTCGATCGCGAGCGCCGACACCTTCTCCTCGAGCCGGCCGACGGCCACCAGCAGCCCCTGGAGCAGCGCCAGCGGACTGGGCGGGCACCCGGGGATCGAGACATCGACCGGTGTGACGCGGTCGACCGAGCCGTGCACGAACGCGTCCTCCCACCACACGCCGCCCAGGGCGCAGGCGCCGACGGCGACGGTGACCTTCGGATCCGGGACCGCCTCGAGCGTCTTTCGCACGGCGACGTCCATGGCCCGCACCGCCGGGCCGGTGATCGATCACCAGGTCGGCGTGGCGCGGCGCGGGCGTGAAGAAGAACCCGAGCCGGTGCAGGTCGTAGTGCGGTGCAGCCAGCAGGCGGATCTCCGATTCGCAGACGGCGCACGAACCGGTGTCGAGCGTGCGGATGTGCAGACTGCGGCCGAAGACGGCCAGGGCGCGCCTCGCAGCTCGTCCGCGACCGCGATGCCGGCGTTCACGGTGCATCTCCCCTGATCGCGACGCGCTTCACGAGCGCGCCGCGATCGGCCGTCGCGAGCTCCCAGCTCTGCAGCGGAGCGGCGGCATCGGCCGCGAGCTCGAGGCACCGCCCGCAGCCGGTGCACGCTCCGAGGTCGATCACGAGGTGGCCGTCGTCGCGGCGCAGGGCGCCGAACGCGCAGCTCCCGACGAGCCGGTCGGCCAGCGTGGGCGTCAGGAGCGACGACCGGAATCCCGGCGGCGTGGGGAGGTCGTCCGCCCACGACGTCCGTGGTGGGGGGGTAGCGTGTGGTCACGACCCCCCGGCGGACCCCTCTGAGGAACCAGAGCGCCATCAGCGGGCGAACCCCGCCACCGTGAGCCAGAAGCTGGCCTCGATGATCGGCACGTCGGTGAACACGTTCTGCGCGCGGACGGCGTCGTCGAACGCGCGCCAGTTGCGGACTCCGGCCGGGCGCAGCCGCGCCCTGCGCAGGCAGCCCTTCTCGTCGAGGTCGACCCACGCCAGCGACTCGCCCCGCGCCGACTCGGCCCACCCGAGCGCGGACCCGGCGCCGCCGCCCGCCTCGGTGCCCCCGTCGCCCGCGCACTCTGCGAGCGCATCGATCAGCCGCCGGGACTCGGCGATCTCCTCGGCGAAGACGCGCACCCGGGCGAGCACGTCGCCGTCGGCGTGGCCCGCCACCCTCACGGGCACCTCATCGTGGGGCGGGCGGGGGTGGTCGCGGCGCGAGTCGATGTCGTAGCCGGAGCTCCGCGCGAGCGGCCCGACCAGCGCGAGCCGCCGGGCCGCCTCCGTGGTCACGACGCCCGTGGCCTCGAGCCGGTCGACATGCGAGTTGGTCGAAGCAGCGCGTCGACCACCCGGTCGAGCTCATCGCACGCTTGCCGCGAGCGCGCTCCGGAGCCCCGGCCGCGGGCCGCGGCGGGCACCCCCCACGGCCAGTACGTCGAACAGGTAGCGGTGGCCGAACGCGGCCAGGTTCAGCCGCAGCAGCCGCTCGAGCGCGATCTCGGCCTGGGCCTGCCCGACCGAGAGGCCGGTGGTCTGGCACAGCATCGCGATCGCCGCCGCGTGGTTGTAGATCCGCTCGAGCTCGAGCGCGATCGCCCGCGTGCAGCGCCGCCTGAGCGGGGGCTCGACGCCGGCGGCGGCCTCGACCGCGTGACAGAACGCGAGGCCGTTCCCGACCGCCGACAGGCCGTCGGCCCGCTCGACGAAGAACAGCGCCCGCTCGGGCGGCATGCCCGTCAGCCGCCGTTCGATCCCGCGGTGCTTGTGCCAGTGGAAGAGGTAGAGGTCGAGCACCTCCTCACCGGTCGTCACGAGCCCCATGTAGAGCGACTCCCAGCCGGCTGCGCGGACGGGGCCGAACGGGAACTCGAAGGCTTCACCGCGGACATGGTGCGGGCGCGTGCACGTTCCGCGGCTCGGCGGTGCGGCGGCCCGACCGTAGGGGGAACGCGGATCCTGTCATGGGGCGGCAGGAGCGACCCGGTTGAGCGGCTTCCCTCCGGCCGGCCGGAGGCCGTACTGCTCGAAGATCTCGCACTCCTCGGTGAACGCCGCCGGGGCGACGTCCGACAGGGCCGGCGTACTCGCCGTCACCGGGCGCCGGTGACGTCACGACGACGTAGCCGCCCTCCCGATCGAGCGCGTACACCAACCGCAGCAGGATCCCGTCCTGCTCCTCGGCCGCAAAGAGGTCGGCGAGGCGCGCGTCGATCCGCCGCCATCGCATGTGCCGCGGCCTCGAGGTCGGGGGCGGCGACCGCGCGACGGTCACCGGATCGCCGACGGCGAGCTCGGCCGCGGGGACGGCATCGAGTAGAGCGGCCGTAACGTGCTCGGCGGGCGATCCGAGTGGGCGGCCGCCGCTCACGTGATCGCCCGGATCGAGTGCATGATGAGGGTGTTCAGGGCTCCGGGGATCCACAGCCCGAGGACAGTCAGGGCGGCAAGTCCGGCGAGCAGCGGCAGCGAGGCCATCAAGGGGATGCGGGTCGCGGGGGCCGCGACCACACGCTCCGTGCGCTCGCCGAGGGCGACCTGCGCCGTGGTCCGCAGGAAGGCGACGAAGGCGAGCACGAGCAGGAGCAGGAGTGCTGCCACGAGCCACGGGCTCGAATTGCCCAGGCCGGCGCGGACGATGGTGAACTCGCTCAGGAAGAGGCCGAACGGCGGCGAGCCGATGATCGCGAGCGAGCCGATCAGGAGGACTGCCCCGATCAGCGGCGCGGACGTGATCACGCCGCCCAGATCACGGGCGTTTCGGGTGTGATAGCGGGCGACGAGCTCGCCGCCCGTCAAGAACAGCACCGCCTTTCCGATCGCGTGGTTCAGCGTGTGCAGGAGCGCTCCGTACAGGCCCAGCGTCCCGCCGAAGCCGAGCGCGACCGCGATGATCCCCATGTGCTCGACCGACGAGTACGCGAACAGGCGCTTGAAGTTGTCGCGCCGGACCATGAACAGCGCGCCGATCGCGATGGACGCGAACCCGAAGACGAGCAGAACCCGGTTCGTGTACCGGCCGAGCTCGATGCCGGCGATCGCCTGGAAGCGGATGATCGCGTACATGCCCGTGTTGAGGAGGGCCGCCGAGAGCATCGCGCTGGCAGGGCTCGGGGCCTCGGAGTGGGCGTCGGGCAGCCAGGTGTGCATCGGGGCCAGGCCGACCTTCGTGCCGTAGCCGACCACGGCGAGCAGGAAGCCGAGCCGGAGGCTGTCGCGCTGGAGGGCGGCGGCGTGCGCGAAGAGCGTCGGCCAGGTCAGGCGTTGATCGGGAGTCAGCGGCAGGGCGGTCGCGGCGTAGTACAGGAACAGTGTGCCCACCAGCGCGATGGTCACGCCGAACGAGCTGATGATGATGTACTTCCAGGCCGCCTCGAGCGATGTCGCGCGCGCCTCGAGGGCGACGAGGACGGCACTCGCGAGCGTGCTCGCCTCGACCAGCACCCACAGCGCGCCGAGGTTCCCTGTCCCGAGCGAACCGAGCATCATGGCGGCGAACACGCCGAAGAAGGCCACATAGAGGCGCACCTGGAGCACGCTCAGCTCACCGGTGCGCTCCTCGCGCTCGAGGTACGCAGCCGAGCCGAGGCCGGCGAGCAGGATGACCGCGGCGACCGTGATCAGGAAGAACGCGCTCAGCGGGTCGACGTAGACGAAGCCGCCCATGCTCTGATAGCTCGCCGTCGGCCTCGACCCGCACCGCGACCGCAAGCGCCGCGATCAGGGCGGCGCCGCCTCCGGCAGCCGTCGCGTAACCGGCGGCGCGCGCGCGGGCGCCGAAGAGGAGCGAGAGCATGCCGGCCAGCGGCAGGAGCGCGGTCACGATGACGAGCGCGGTCACTCGCGCAGCCCCCGCAGCTCGCCGGCGCTCGCCGTCGCCAGCTGATGCGCCAGACCGGAGACGAAGGTGATCATGATCAGCACCGCGGCGACCAGGTCGAGGAAGATGCCCGCCTCGACGATGAACGGGAACGTGGCGACGAGCGTGATCGCCCCCAGGAAGACGCCGTTCTCGAGGATCAGCCAGCCGATCAGCTGCGCGATGGTGTGCCGCCGCACCACCATGCACAGCCCGCCGAGCAGGATGATCGCCGTCGACAAGCGGCACGACAGCCGACGCCACGAGAGCATGCGGAAGCGTGCTCGGGCGGATCACCAGGTAGGCGAAGGCCGTCAGGAACGCGCCCAGGATCAGCGAGGTCGAGAGCCCGGTCGAAAGGGCCACATCGCGGCGCAGGTCGAGCCGCGAAAGCAGGAACCGGCGCGTGGCGACCGGGATCCCGACGCCCTTGATCACGAACGTGAGCACGGCGAGCGCCCACAGCTCGATCGCGCCGGTGTGGTTCGCGACGACAGCCGCCGCGAAGGAGAGTGCAATCGACTGGATGCCGTAGTACGCGACGTAGCGGTCGAACAGCTTCGATCCCAGGCAGGCGAACGCGCACAGGAGCATCACGACGGCGCTCAGATCGAGCAGGACGCCGCTGGTGGATGCGGTGGAGAGGCTCTGCATCACTTGCCGATCACGTAGGAGGTGGCGATCCCGATCAGCGCGAGCAGGAACGCCGCGCCCAGGTACTCGGCGATCCGGAAGAAGCGCAGCTTCGCGAACGAGCTGTCGATGACCACGATCGCAAGCCCGCAGACGAGGAGCTTGGCGAAGAGGACGAGCGCGCCCACGACGCCGCCCGCGATGCTGGCACCCCCGCCGAGGCCCCACGGCAGCACGAACACGTTCATGAACACGCTCGAGAGCAGGAAGAGCTTCATCCAGCTGCCCCACTTGACGATCGCGTACTCGCGGCCCGAGTACTCGAGCACGCGGCTCTCCTCGATCATCGAGATCTCGATCGTGCCGCTCGGGTTGTCGATCGGGATGCGGCCGTTCTCCGCCAGGACGATCATGAAGAAGGCGACGGCGCCGAGGACGTGGGTCGGCAGGACGAGCGCCGACGGCGATCCGGCGATGGCGTGGTTCATCAGGTACGGGTTGTCGGACGCCGACAGCACGCCGACGGTGAAGAAGACGAGGATCAGCGCCGGCTCGGCCAGGCTCCCGACCCACGTGGTGCGGCTGGCGCCGAGGCCGCCGAGCGGGCTGGCCGTGTCGAGCGCGGCCAGCGAGATCGCGAAGCTGGCCAGCCCGAGCACGAACGCCCCGCCGATCAGGTCAGCGAGGAAGGCGAGCGGCAGCGGCTCGTCCGTGATGATCGGGACGATCGCCGAGACTGTCAGGTAGCAGGCGAACGCGACGAACGGCGCCCCGCGGAAGACCCACGACGCGTGCTCGCTGACCGCGCTGCCCTTCTGGAGCAGCTTGCGTAGATCGCGGTAGGGCTGCCAGATGCTGGGGCCCCGCTTGGACTGCACGATCGCCGCCGCGCGGCCGAGCAGCCCGGCGTAGAGCGGTGCGGCGAAGAGGACGATCGCAGTCTGAAGGACTTGCAGTCCGTTCGGTGACGACACGCGCGTGTTCCCTCCACAACGAGATGTGAAGTAGAAGCCATCAGCTCCGGCGCCGTCGGCGGCCGGGGCGGTGCGCGAGCTTCATCGCGTCGAACGACGGCCATGCTACCCGAGCGCGCGGTCGTCTGCCACCGGGTTCGACGGCGTGCTACCCTGCGCGGCGCCAGATGAGGCTCTGGCGGGGCCGTGTTTGCCCCGAACCGTCGCAGGTGCGGCTAATGGCTTCTACTCGGGGTGGTCTGCGACCGAGTAGAAAGGAGCCGATAGGCGGCGATGCCGTACCTGAATGACTGGTGGATACAAGTGTTCCAGGTCGGCACCGTGCTCGTGCTCGGCCCCCTCGTCATGGGCCTCATCGCCCGGGCCGAGGCGGTCGTGCAGATGCGGCGCGGACCGCGGATCCTGCAGCCCTACTACGACATCGCCAAGTACCTGCGCAAGGAGACGGTGCTCCCGGGCGAGGCGGGGCCGCTGTTTCGCGGCGCCCCGTACGTGACCTTCGCGGGTTACGCCACCGTCCCGCTGCTGATCCCGGTGCTCACGAACTTCCCGCTCCCTCTCGGCTACATGGGCGACATCCTCGGCGGCGGGTTCGTGCTCGGGATGGCGAGCTTCGCCGTCTCGCTCGCCGCCCTCGACAGCGGCAGCCCCTACACCCAGCTCGGATCGAGCCGACTGCGCAGCTTCGGCGCGCTCGGGGAGCCGACGATCCTGATCGTGATCTTCACGGTCGCCCTGATCACGCACACCGACCTGCCGTACGCGCTCGTGAAGACGCTCGAGACCTCGGCGGTCGAGATCGTGCGGCCCGCGCACCTGCTCGCCGCCGCGGCGTTCTTCATCGTGCTGCTCGCCGAGACCGGTCGCGTGCCGGTCGAGAACCACGGATCGACGCTCGAGTTCGGGATGATCGAGGAGGCGCGGACGCTCGAGCACTCCGGGCCGGGGTTCGCGCTGCTGCGCTGGGGATCGTCGATGAAGCAGCTGATCCTGTTCGTGATCTTCGTCAACGTGCTCGTCGTCCCCTGGGGGCTCGCCTCGGCATGCGCGGCTCGACCACGTCCTCGAGGCGATCGTGTTCCTGTTCGGCAAGGCGCTCGGTCGTCGGCCTCGCGATCGTCGTGATCGAGTCGTCGTTTGCGAAGCTGCGGCTGTACAAGATCCCCGAGTTCACCGTCGCGAGCTTCCTGCTCGCGGTGCTCGCCGTGATCACGTTCGTCTTCCAGCGCGACGTTCGAGCGGCAGCCACCTGACGATCGTTCGGCGGCATCGAGCACGTCATCGCGGTCATCGTGCTCCTGCTCGAGTTCGGCATGCTGCGCTCGCAGGACGTCTGGGAGCAGCTGCGCCTGTACGGGCTCGAGCTCGGCGCTGATCGCAGTGCTCGCGTTCGCGGCCGCGGTGACCGGGCACGCTAGCGGCCTCTACGCGCTCGGCCTCGTCACGATCGCGTTCAAGGCGCTCGCCGTGCCGGTCGGGCGTCGGCGCGGTGCTGCGCAACCTCGAGGTGCCTGAACGTGTGCCCTCGGCGGTGCGGGTGCCGACGGCGGTCCTCGCGCGGGATCGTGCTCAGCGGCTTCGCGTTCTTCGCGCTCTCCCGGCTGCAGTTCGGCGGCGACGGCGCGCTTCCGCTCGCGGCGCTCGGGGTCGCGGTCGGCCGTGATGCTCGTCGCGTTCCTGCTGATGATCGTGCGCCCGTACGCCCGTCGCAGCTGCTCGGCTTCCTCGCGCTCGAGAACGGCGCGTCGCTCGCGAGCCTCGTGGTCGCGCCCGGCCTGCCGACTGATCCTGGCGCTGCTTGCTCTTCTTCGACGTGCTGATCGGCGTCGTCGTGTTCGTCGTGCTCGTCCAGTACCTCGGCGCTGCAGCGCATCGTCGGTCACCACCGACGTCCTCGACCGGCTGCGCGGCTGACTGGGCTGGCTGCTCGTGGTCCTGCTCGTGCGTGCCGCTGGCGGCGGCGATCGTCTCGCTCGTCTCGCCCGTCCGGGCGGCGCAGGGTGCCACGATCGCCGCGGGCGTCGCCTCGCTCGCCGTGACCGGGGTCGCCGCCTACAGCGTGCGCGACGGAAGCGCGCTCGGCACGGCCGGGCAGTGGCTCGGGCTCGATGCGCTCGGCGCCGTCTTCCTGCTCGCGACCGGGCTGCTCTACGCCGCGGCGGCCGTGTTCTCGGTCGGGTATCTGCGTCCGGAGCGCGGCGGCGAGTACCGCCCGTTCGCGCGCCGGTACTTCGCGTACCTCAACCTCTTCTGCTGGACGCTGCTTGCTCGTGCCGCTCGCGACCGACTTCGGCACGCTCTGGATCGCCGTCGAGCTGACGACGATCGATCTCGGCGCTCCTGGTCGCCCTCGACCGCACCGACGCCGCGCTCGAGGCATCGTGGAAGTACGTGCTGATCGCATCTGCCGGACTCGGGATCGGCCTCCTGGGCGTGATCCTCCTGTACGCCGCCGGGACAGCGCCGCTCGGCGACCGACTACGCTCCCGCGCTTCCACGCCCTCCTCGGCGCCGCCGCACAGCTGCCGGTCGAGACTGTCAAGTTCTCGTTCCTGCTCGCCGTGGTCGGCTTCGGCACGAAGGTCGGCTTCGCGCCGATGCACACCTGGCTCCCCGACGCGCACAGCGAGGCGCCGACGCCCGGTCTCCGCGCTGCTCTCGGGCGCGCTGCTCGTCGTCGGCGCTCTACGCGATCCTGCGCTTCTACCAGGTGACCGCGGTGGCCGGCGGCGGTCGCCTTCCCGCGCCACGTGCTGATCGTCTTCGGGGCCGTGTCGCTCGCCGTTGCAGCCCTGTTCGTGCTGCGCCAGGAGAGCTACAAGCGGCTGCTCGCGTACTCGTCGATCGAGCACATCGGGCGTGATCGCGCTCGGCATCGGCTTCGGCGACGCCGCTCGCCGTCGCCGGCGCGCTGCTGCACGTCATCAACCACGCGGCCGCGAAGGGGCTCGCGTTCTTCGGGAGCCGGGTCGATCCTGCGCCGGTACGACACGAAGGAGATCGACCGCGTCGGCGACGCGGTGCGGGTGCTGCCGTGGACGGGGCCGATGTTCCTCGTCGCCGCGCTCGCGCTCTCGGGGCTGCCGATCTCGGGCATCTTCCGCAGCGAGTTCCAGATCGTCGCCGGGGGGTTCGCCCGTCCGCAGTACGTGTGGCGTCGCGCTCCTGATCGTGCTCGTCAACCTCGCCTTCTTCGGAGTGATCTGGCACGCGGGGCGGATGGCGCTCTCTCCCGGCCGCCGACCCGCGCCGTCCCGGTCGGCGAGACGAGCTGGTGGATGGTCGCGGCGATGGGCGCTCTGCCTGGTCGTCGTCGTCGGGCTCGGCCTGCACGTCCCGGGGCCGCTCACGGAGCTGCTGCGCAGCGCCCGATCCGCCCTCGGGAGCGCCGGCCGGGTGAGCGACCGGCTCCGACCGCCCGCCGCCCCAGGTTCGAGACGCCGTTTCACCTGCGTCCCGCCCCGCCGACCCGCGAGGAGTTCGTCCGGGTCGACGCTTCCGCGGCCTCGCCGGTGCGGCCGCAGCGCTCGCCGAGCGACGGCGCCAGGATGCGTCATCGATGTTCGCCGACTGAGGCTGATCGAGCGCGAGATCGTGGTCACGTTCGCGCTTCGAGGAGCGGATCGCCACGCTGGTCGCTGCGACGGGGTCGGCTCGCGTCCTACCCGGCGCTCACCCGCGACTGCCGGCCGCGGCTGGGCCGAGCGCGAGCTGCACGACCGCGACCGGCATCGTCCCTGACGGCCATCCCGACCTGCGGCCGCTGCTCGGGGTCGACCCGGACGCGCTGCGTCGACCGTCGCCGGCGACGACGTGTTCGTGCTCCCGTACGGCCCGATCCGCTCCGGCGTCTTCGAGGCGATCCAGTTCGTGATCGAGACCGGCGGCGAGGACATCCCGGCGCTCGAGGTGCGCCCGGTCTTCAAGCACCGCGGGCTCGAGGCAGCGCTTCGCCGGCGTCGCCGCGGACGCATGGCGTTGCGCTCGCCGAGCGGGTCGCCGGCATCGCGAGCGTCGCGCACGCGCTCGCCTATCTGCCAGGCCGTCGAGCGCGCGCTGCGAGGTCGACCCCGCCGACCCGCGCCCAGCTCTGGCGCGTCGTCCACGCCGAGCTCGAGCGGATCGCGAATCACCTCGACGTCGCGGCCGCGCTGGCCGAGGACGACGGCGCTCTCGGTCGGCGACGCCCGCTTCGCCATCCTCAAGGAGGACGTCCAGCGGCTGCGCGCCGCGCTCTGCGGCAGCCGGTTCGGCCGCGGCGTGGTCGTCCCCGGCGGGATCGCGCGCGGAGCCGCTGATCGGCGTGGAGGCGGTGCGCAGCGCGCTCGACGCGTTCGAGCGCGACCTGCGTCGCGACCAGCGAATGCTGCTCGCGCACGACGTCGTTCACCGATCGGCTGATCGGCACCGGCCGGCTCGACCGCGCAGACGGTCGACGCGCTCGCGGGCGTCGGCCCGGTCGCACGGGCCGCCGGCGTCTCCACCGACGCCCGCTTCGAGCGCCCGTACGGCGCCTATCCGCGGTGGGCTTCGACGTCGTGACGCGCGATCGACGGCGACGCGATGGCGCGGCTCGAGGTGCGCTTCGAGGAGATCCGCCAGAGCCTGCACCTCATCCGTCAGAGCGATCGATCGGCTCGCCGCGGACGAGTGCGGAGCTGCGCGTGGCGCTGCCCGCCGCGACGGCGCGGCGCATCGGCTGGGGCGAGGCGCCGCAGGGCGAGCTCGTGTACTGGGTCGCGATCGAGCGCGGCGCTGTGTCCGAGCTGCACATCGCGCTCGCCGTCGTACCGCAACTGGCCGCTGTTCGCCGAGCCAGCTTCCGCGGCGACGTGCTCACCGACTTCGGGTTCATCGAGCACAGCTTCGGGCTCACGGCCGCGGAGGCGACGCGATGCTCGAGTGGATCCTGCGCGGCCTGCGCCCGCGGCGTCGTCACCACGGCCTACCCGCGCGGTCCGGGCCCGGCGGACGGGTTCGCCCGCGGCCGGATCGACGTGCCTCGAGCCGACGGCGCCGGGGGCGGCCTCGCCGCGCTCTGCCCGACGGGCGCGATCGCCGTGCACGAGGGGCGGGTGGCGCTCGACCGCGGCCGGTGCATCCTCTGCGGCCTGTGCGTCGAGGCCGAACCCGGGACGGTTCGCGTTCGCGCCCGCCGCCGAGACCGCGGCTCGCACGCCGCGCATGCCCTCGTCGTCGGGCGGGATGCGACGGCGCGGAGGAGACTGTGCCGTCCCGCGCTCGCCGAGCACGTGCGCGCGCTGCGGCGCTCGATCCACATCCGCCACGTCGACGCCGGCTCCGACGGGTCCGAGGAGTGGGAGATCCAGGCGCTCACCAACCCCTACTACGACATGCAGCGCCTCGGCCTCTTCTTCACCGCCTCGCCGCGCCACGCCGACATCCTGCTCGTCACCGGCGGGGTCTCGCGAGCCGATGCGCGAGCCCGCTCCTGCGCGCGTGGGAGGCGATGCCGGAGCCGAAGGCCGTCGTCGCCGCCGGTACCGAGGCGTGCTCCGGTGCGCTCGGTGGCCGGTGCGGCGGCGTGGACGCCGTGCTGCCGGTCGACGTCTACGTGCCGGGCTCGCCGCCGACCCCGATCGCGCTGCTGCACGGCCTGCTGCTCGCGATCGGCGTGCCTGCGCGGGGAGGCCGGCGGCATGAGCGCCGTCTGGACGGCGGCGCTCGCTGCTCATGGCTGCCGGCGTTGTGCTGCCCGTCGGCGCGCGCGCGGGCGGGTGCACTCGCGACCGCCGCTGGCTGCGTCTGCTTGCCGCCGTGGTCGGCGTCGCCGCCGCCCTCGGGTCGGCGAACGCGCACGTCTCGCTCGGAGCTGGCTCGGCTTCGGTCAGGCCGCGCTGCGGGTCGACGGCCTCGGCGGGCATCTTCCTCGCCCTGGCCGGGCTCACGGCGGGCGGCGGTCAGCCTGCGCTACCTGGAGCGGCCGCCGTCGCGGCGTCGTCACAGCCCTCCACGGCGCTCGTCGTGCTCGCCGTCGCGGTGATCGTCATCGGCGTCGACCAGGCGTTCGTGTTCCTGCTCGCGTGGGAGGCGCTCGACGCTCGCGCTCTACCTCCTCGCGAGCGCCGACCGCGAGCCGGCCCGGGACGCTCGCCGCCGGCTACCTCGCCGGCGCGCCTGAACAAGCTCTCGGGGGCGGCGCTCCTGGCCGCCTTCGGCCTCCTCTACGGCCGCACCGGCAGCTTCGAGCTTCGCGCGTCTGGCAGCTCACGTCGCGCCAGGTCGGCTCCACCGCCCGCAACGTCGCGTTCGTCGCTGCTCGTCGTCGGG
Source organism: uncultured Actinomycetes bacterium (assembly GCA_963813245.1). Lineage (GTDB taxonomy): Bacteria > Actinomycetota > Thermoleophilia > Gaiellales > JAICJC01 > JAICJC01. The sequence continues at coordinate 404,094 of CAWEYE010000010.1, read as the reverse complement.
TTCGCGCGCGAAGATCGGGCTGCTGCCCCTCCAGGCGGCCGTGCCGGTCGGCTACGAGGCGGCGCCGGGCCCGGCGGCGGCGACGATGTCGGTCGCGCTGGCGCCGGGCTTCTACGGGCTCTGGCGGCTGGTCTTCGTGACGCTCGCGCCCGGCGCCGCTGTGGTGGGGCGAGGTCATCCTCGTCCTCGGCGCCCTCACCGCGCTGATCGGGATCCTGTACGCGATCGCGCAGGACGACGACGCGCCGCGTTCCTCGGCTTCTCGACCGTCGAGCACTCGGGCATCACGCTGATCGGCTTCGGCGTCGCCCTGGTCGGCCAGGCCACCGGCCAGCCGGAGCTCGCGGCCGCCGGTCTGCTCGCCGCGACGCTGCATCGTGATCGCCCACGCGATCGCAAAGACGCTCGCGCTGCTCTGCAGCCGAACGGGTCGACCGCGGCGACCGGCACCACGCCGATGCGGCCCCTTGGGCGGGCTCGGCCGAGCGCTGCCGCGCACCGCGATCGCCCTCGGGCTCGCGACGCTCACGCTCGCCGCGCTGCCGCCGTTCGGCGGCTTCGTCAGCGAGTGGTTCACGCTCGAGGCGCTGCTGCAGGGGTTCCGTCTGACGACACGCTCGCGCGGCTGCTCATGGCGCTGGCCGCCGCGGCCGCTCGCGCTGACCGCGGGCCTCGGGCTGCTGGCGTTCGCGAAGCTCTTCGGCTCACGATCGTGCTCGGCCGCGCCCGCACCGACCTCGGTCGGCTGCACGAGCCGCGTGGCCCGGCGCCGGCGGTGCGGTGCTCGCCCTCGCGGCGCTGCTGCTCGGCGTGCTCGCGCCCTGGGAGATCCGCCTGGTCGGCGACGGGCTCCAGGCGACGCTCGGCTTCGACGCCGGCACGGACACGTCATCTCGCACCCGCTCGTGCTCGGCCCGGTCTACCCCGACTTCTCCGTCCTCGCGCCGACCTGGCTCGCGCTCGTGCTGGCCGGGTTCGCGTTCACCGCCGCGGTGCTCGTGCGCCGCATCGCGGCCGCGGCCGGTGCGACGCGTCGGCGCCGTGGGTGTGCGGCACGCGCCGTCGACCTCGCCCGGGTCCAGTACACGCCCGGCCGCCTACTCCAACCCGATCCGCGTCGTCCTGCGCGGCGTGTACGGCTACCGGCGGGTGCTCGTCCCGCGGCGGCCGGCGAACGCAACCGAGCCGTCCCTCGTCCTCGAGACCCAGGTGGTGCCCATGATCGAAGCACACGTCTATCGCCCGCTGACGGCGGTCGCGCTCGGCGTCGTCGGAGCAGGCGCGGAGGCTCCAGTCCGGCCGGCTCGGGGCCTACCTCGCGTATCTGCTCGTCGCCGCTGATCGTGACGTTCGCCCTGATCCCGACCCTGCGGCCCTGATGTTCCACCGCATCCTCCTCGCCTGGGACGGGTCGCGGCCGGCGCGCCACGCGCTCGACGTCGCGGTCGACCTCGCGCGCCGGTATGACGCGGACATCGTCGCGGTGTCGGTCGCTTACTCGCCGCGCATGCCGAGACCCGGAGGATCGGGCCGAGTCGACCGCCGCCGCGCGCGAGCACCTCGAGCGGACGCTCGGCCGACGTCCGCGACCGCGCCGACCGGGTCGGCGTGCCGCTCGAGCACGTCGTGCATCGAGGGCGACCACCCGGCCGAGGACATCCTCGAGTATGCGCACCAGCACGGCTTCGACCTTGTCGTCGCCGGCCGCCATCGCACGGGCCGGGCGGGCCGCCTGCTCCTCCACGAGCTTGCCGAGCGGCTCGCCCGCCAGGGTACGCTGCCCGTGCTGATCCTCGGCGAGACCGAGGGCGAGTGAGGACGCCGCTTCTGGCATGATGCATGCAGACGCGATGAAGCTCGCGAACCGCGCGCGATGAACCTGTCGCCGCTGATGGCTTCTACTTCACGCCCCGGTGGACGAGGAGAATCGCGTGTCATCATCGACGGAACTGCACGACGGCCAGGCGCAGGTGTCGTCGTGCGCGGCCGTCCTCGCAGCGATCGAGCAGCTGCTCGGCGTTCCCGATGGCCTCCTCCCGGACGGTGAGCGGGCCGACCTGGCGGACGCCCGTGAGCGGATCCTCGCGCGCCGCGTGAACGTCGCCGTCATCGGCGAGTTCAAGCGCGGCAAGAGCACGCTCGTGAACGCCCTAGTGGGCGCCCAGGTCGTTCCGACCGGCGTCCTGCCACTGACGTCGGCGGTGACGCTCGTGCGGTACGGCGCGGCCGAGCGCTTGCTGGTGCACTTTCTTGACGGCCGTGACGAGGAGCACCCGCTCGACCGCCTGGCGCACTACGCCACCGAGGCGGAGAACCCCGGCAACCTGATGCGGGTCGACCTGACGGTGGTCGAGACGCCGAGTCCGCTGCTCGCAGGCGGCCTCCAGGTGATCGACACCCCCGGGACCGGGTCGGTGCACCTGCACAACACGCGGGCGGCGCAGAGCTTCTTCCCCCGCATCGACGCGGCCGTCGTGGTGCTGAGCGCCGACCAGCCCCTGTCGGCCGCCGAGCGCGAGCTGCTGGCGACCGTCGACCGCATGGCGGGGGCATGCCTCGTGGTGGCAAACCGGATCGACCGGCTGGGCGCCGACGACCGCGGGCGGGTGGCGCAATTCCTGCGCGCCGCCCTGGCCGAAGCGGGGTGGACCGGGGAGGTGCTCGCGGTGAGCGCGACCGCGGGCACCGGCGTCGAGGAGCTGCGCCGGGCCGTGAGCGGGCTCGCCGACCCGGAGGCAGACGACGTGGCACTCGCCGCCCGCAGCCGCGCCGTCCTGCGAGCGGCTGCTCTGGCCCGCTCGGCCGCCGCGCTCGAGATGCGCGCGCTCGACCTCCCGCGGGCCGAGATCGAGGGTCGCTCCCGCAACTTCGCCGCTCAGGTCAACGCCCTCGCCCGCGAGGCCGCCGCGGCCGCGCTCGAGCGGTCGGTCGCCGCCGCCCTGCGCGATCACGTTGCCAACCCCCTGCGAACACTCGCCGAAGAGCGCGCCGCAGCCCTCCGCGCCCAGCTCGAGGCGCATGCCGAGTTGCACCAGGGCCTGTCGCCGCGCGACCTGCGGCGCGACCTCGTGGCGTGGGTCGACGAGCGCGTCCGTGACTGTATCGAGGCTGCCGGGAGCGAACGCGAGGCCGCCGTCTCGGCCGAGCTGCGCCGGGTTGCCGACCGCTACGCCGCGCACGTCGGGGAGATCCTGAGCCGGCTCGCCGACGGCGTGGCCGAGGCGTTCGGCGAGCGGCCGTCGTGGCCGGCGCCGCGGATCGCCCTCGGCGAGCGGCCGCCGTTTCACTACAAGCTGCGCGACGAGGGCGAGGGTCTCGGCGACGCGGTGTCGGCCGCCCGCACCCTCGTTCCGGGCCGCGGCGGCCGCCGGCTGGTCGTGCGGGAGGCGCGGGAGCGGCTCGCCGGGCTGGTGGACCGGCACGCGGGCCGGCTGCGGCAGCAGCTCGACGAGCGCACGCTCACAGCCATCCGGGCCTACCAGCGTGAGCTCGAGGCGACCGTCGAGGCGGCCGCGGCCGGCGTCCGCTCGGCCGTCGAGCGCAGCCGGCACGAGGTTGAGCGCGGCGCGGGCCGGGTCGAGTCGAGACGGGCCGAGCTCCTCACCGTGGTCTCGCGCTGCGACCGGATCGTCTCGGATCTCACCCGCGCCGTCCCCGGCCGGGGCGGTTGGGGGCCATGAGCAGCGCCAGCTGGCCGTACGCTCCCCGGCAGTGTCCCCACTGCCGCTACCTGCAGCCGATCGATCCGCCGATCTGCGACGACGACGGCTACGACGTGGTGGGCTTCTGCCGGCATCCCCAGATCGGAATGGACCTCTTCGAGCTGAAGCGCCGGCCGGCTGCGGAGCAGGCGCCATGCCCGTGCTTCTTCCCCCAGGCTGAGCGGAGTCATGTTCCGAAGCATCCTCTTTGACACGCCCGAGAGCCGCGCCGCCGCAGGTGGCGAGCAGCCCGCATACTTCGCCGATCTGAACCTCGATCAGATCGTCGCGTCCGTGACTGCCGGCCGCGAGGAGTACGCGCTCGAGCCCTGCTTTCACGCCTGCCTGCGCGACGTGGACGCCGTGCGCTACCGCCACGCGGTGGTGCGCGACCTCGGGAACGACGCGGTGCTCGAGTCCGTGCGGGCCTTTGCCAAGCAGATGCACACGATGCGCGGCCACCTCGGCCAGGTGGAGAAGCTCTACGACAAGCATCAGCAGGAGATCTGGTTCCTGGATGCCGTCGAGATCTACTGCGGGGCGGTGGCCGCGCTCGCCGGCGAGCTCGAGCGGCTCGGCATCGAGTCGCGCGGGCTGCTCGGCTTCGCCCGGTATCTGAGCGGCTATGTCGCGTCGGAGGCGTTCGCCGCACTCGCGTCGGAGACGCGCGGCGCTGCAGGCGGATCTCGCCGATGTGCGCTACAGCGTGAACGTCCAGGGCGCGCGCGTCCGGGTCGCCCCGTTCGGCGGCGAGGCGGACTACACCGCCGAGGTGCGCGCGACCTTCGCCAAGTTCGAGCGCGAGAGCGTGCGCGAGTACAGGCTGAGATCCGTCTCCCCGGCCAACATGGACCACGTCGAGGCGCGTGTGCTCGAGGGCGTCTCGCGGCTGCATCCCGACCTGTTCGGGAGGCTCGAGGCCCACCGCGCCCGCCACGCGGGGTATGTCGACGACACGGTGGCGGCATTCGACCGGGAGGTGCAGTTCTACGTCGCCTACCTCGAGCACATCGGGCGGTTCGAGGCCGCCGGTCTGCGGTTCTCCCTCCCCGAGGTCTCCGATCGGTCGCGCGACTTCTCCGCGACCGGCGCCTTCGACCTCGCGCTCGCCGAGAAGATCGTCCCCCACGAGCCCGTCGTCTGCAACGACCTGGCGCTGACCGCGCCCGAGCGGATCCTCGTCGTCACCGGCCCGAACCAGGGCGGGAAGACCACCCTCGCCCGGACCTTCGGGCAGCTGCACCACCTGGCCGCCCTGGGGCTGCCGGTGCCGGCGCGGGAGGCACGGCTGCACCTGCCCGACCGCATCTTCACGCACTTCGAGCGGGAGGAGGATGTCTCGAACCTGCGCGGGAAGCTCGAGGACGAGCTGGTGCGGATCCACGCGATCCTGGAGCACGCCACGGACGAGAGCGTCGTCATCATGAACGAGAGCTTCACGTCGACAACGCTTCACGATGCCCTGCTGCTCGGCACCGAGGTGATGCGGCAGCTCGTCGAGCTGGGCGCGCTCGCCATCTGCGTGACGTTCGTGGACGAGCTCGCCTCCCTCGGCGAGGCCACCGTCAGCATGGTCAGCACGGTGCATCCCGACGACCCGGCGGTGCGCACCTACCGGATCGTGCGCAGGCCCGCCGATGGCCTGGCCTACGCGTGGGCGATCGCCGAGAAGTACGGCCTCACCTACGAGCGGCTGAGGGAGCGCATCGGCTCGTGAAGGTGCTCCTCATGCATCGCGACCGCGACTTCGACCCGAAGGCCGAGTTGCCCGCGACCGCCGAGGCCCTCACCCAGGACCTCGACCTCGTCACCCTGCTTGCGGCGATGGCGGACGGCGACCAGTTCCTCTTCGACGTCTCCCGGGCCGCCTTGTTCTCGGGCCTGCGCGACGCCTCTGCGATCGCCTACCGCCAGGACGTCCTGGCCGACTGCCTCGCCCACCCGGCGACCGTGCGGGCGATGTACGCGATCGCCCTGGAGGGGGTCGACGCCGAGAGAGCAGGTTCGGCTCGGCTGGCTCCGGGACACCCCGGAGTCGCTGCTGCGCGGATCGGTGCAGGTGCTCGAGATCCTGGTCGGCGTTCTGCGGCGCCTGCGGCAGCTCACCGACGAGCATGCCGCCGACTTCCGCTCGGAGGGGCTCGTGCAGCTCTGCGCGACGCTCGCTGCCGAGCTCGAGGACGGCTATCTCGAGGCCGTCGAGCGCCACCTTGAGGGGTTGAAGTTCCGCGGCGGCCTCCTGATGAGCGCCCGGCTCGGCAAGGGCGGCAGGGGCGCCGACCACGTCGTCCGCACGCCGCGGGTGCAGCGGTTCATCGAGCGGATCACGACGGCCACGGGCCGGGGCGGGTACACCTTCAGGATCGCGGAGCGCGACGAGAGCGGGTTGCGCGCGCTCGGCGAGCTGCGGGGGCGGGGGATCCACCCCGTCGCAACGGCGCTCGCCCAGTCGACCGATCACATCCTGAGCTTCTTCGACGCGCTGCGCGCGGAACTCGGCTTCTACCTTGCATGCGTCAACGTCCACGACCGCCTTACCGGCCTGGGAGGGCCGACGTGCTTCCCGGCCCCCGGCCCGCCGGGAACGTCCGACCTGACGGCGCGCGATCTCTACGACGTCCCGCTCAGCCTGCACCTCGACGGGCGGGCGGTCGGAAACGACGTCGACGCAGAGGGCCGGGCGCTCGTGATGATCACCGGCGCGAACCAGGGCGGCAAGTCGACCTTCCTGCGCAGCGTCGGCGTCGCCCAGCTGATGATGGAGTGCGGGATGTTCGTCGCGGCCGCGTCGTTCGCCGCCGGCATCTCGGCCGGCGTGTTCACCCACCACCGGCGCGAGGAGGACGCGCAGATGGAGAGCGGCAAGCTCGACGAGGAGCTGAGCCGCATGAGCGCGATCGCCGACACGATCGGCCCGGGCTGCGTGCTCCTCTGCAACGAGTCCTTCTCCGCTACGAACGAGCGCGAGGGGGCCGAGATCGCCCGTCAGGTCGTGCGTGCCCTGGTGGAGCGGGGAGTCCGGGTGCTCTTCGTGACCCACCTCTACGACCTCGCCCACGGATTCTCGGTCGACCCACCCGCGCCGGCGCTCTTCCTGCGGGCGCAACGGGCGAGCGCCGGCGAGCGCACGTTCAAGCTCGTCGAGGGCGAGCCGCTGCCCACGAGCTACGGCGAGGATTCCTACCGGCGGGTCTTCGGAACCGAGCTCGGCGGCGCTGCCGCCGCGGCCTCCGACCCCGGCCGCTGACGGCCTGCGGCACGGCTGGCGAGCCAGGCGAGCACCATGACCACGGCCACCGCGCAGGCGGTGCCGACGGCGACCTGGCCGACGCCGGCGCCGGGGGCGGCGCCGCTCGCGGCCGCAGTCGCGGCTCCCGCGGCGAGCGCCCCCACGGCGGTGAGGGACGCGAGGGTGGCGAGTCTGATGGCGATCGCCCGCCCGTCGATGCTCCCGACCCGGCGCAGGTCACACGACCAGTACCCGAGCTCGGCGCAGGCGAAGAGCGCCGCCGCGTAGATCGGGACGCCCGCGTCGACGCCGCCAGCGGTGCCGCGCGCGCCCGCGTACTCGGCGACCAGCGCGGCGAGCGCCCAGGGGAGCGCGGCCGCGTGCCCCGATACGACGGCTGCCGCGACGAGCGCCACGGCGACGATGCCGACCGTGCCCAGCATCGCCCGGTGCGGAGGGCCGCCCGCAAACGGGTAGGAGGCCAGCGCCACCGCCGTGGCGACGCTCGCACCGCCCGTCAGGACACGTGCGCGATGCCGCTGAAGCGCCGTGAGCGGGTCACCTCCTCGATCACGGGCTGGAGCGGCTCGAAACGGTGCCACTCGGCCACCGAGACCCCCAGCCGCCGGTAGCGCAGGCGCAGAAGCTCCCGCTCGAGCAGCCACAGGCGGCGGGCGACGACGGCCGCCTCGGTGCGGGGCGGCGGCGCGAACGGTGTGGGCGAGATCTCGAGGATCGCCAGGTCATAGCCGCGCGCGCGCAGGTCGAGCAGCGCCTGGATGCCGCGCTCGTCCAGAAGCGGGGTGAGGGCGATCACGAGCGCGTTCGGAGGGAGTGTGCGGCGGGGGATGACGCCCGCGTCCTTCCAGGCGTAGCTGAAGACGACGTCGGTCGCGAGCAGCGCCTCCACGATCTGATACAGCTGGCGCAGGCCGCCGCCGGGCATGAGCCAGCGCAGCAGCCCGCCGAACCCCACCAGGCCGACCCGGTTCTTGTCGCCCAGGTAACGCGCTGTCAGGGCGGTCGCGGCCCGCACGGCGAGGTCGAGGCTGCTGCCCCGTTCGTCGCGGAGCTCGGCGAACGTGTCCAGGAACAGGATCACGTCGCTGTTTCGCTCCGGATGCCGCTCGCTGACGACGAGGCTCTGGCGGCGCGCGCTCGCCCGCCAGTTGATCATCCGCAGCTGATCGCCCGCCTGGAACGTGCGGATGTCGGCAAACTCGATCCCCGCGCCCGCGCGCCGGGCGACCAGGTTCCCGGCGTAGGGCTGGGTCTCGCGCGGTGCGATCAGGCGCCTCAGCGTCTCCGCCCGCGGATAGACCCGCAGCGGGGTCCGGCGGTCGATCACCTGCCGGTAGGCGAAGAGGCCGGCGCGGTCGCCGGCACGCACGCTCACGTCTCCGACCTGGTAGGCGCCCCAGCGCTCGCAGCGCAGCTCGAGCGTGAGCCGGCGCTCCTCCCCCGCCACCGCCGACAGGGCGAGGGCCCCCTGGTCGGCACGCAGGCCGGGCGGGAGCAGCAGGGAGAGCTCGAGCTGGTCCACCGCCGTCCGCGCGTGCAGGAAGAGCGTCGCGCCGATCCGCTCGCCCTCCAGCGCGCGCGGGCGATCCAGCGCCAGGTCGACGTCGAGCTCGGGCACGTGCTCGCGCATCGCCGCGATCAGAAGCAGGGAGAAGGGGAGGGTGGCGATCGCGATCTCGGGGCGGCGCGCCACGAGGGCCGCGATCAGGCCGGCGCCCACGAGCGCCGCATACGCGGCCAGCTTGGGCGAGACGGTGCGGGTCACCGGGCCGCGGGCCGGATGTCCTCGGCGGCGGGCGTCGGCACCGACTGCAGGCACTCCTCGACGATGTCCTGCGGCCGCACCTGCTGTACCCACAGCTCGGGCTGGAGCGTGAGGCGGTGCGCCAGCACCGGCGCGGCGAGTGCCTTCACGTCGTCCGGCACGACGTAGTCGCGGCCGTGGAGCGCGGCCCGGCAGCGGGTCAGCTTGATCAGCGCGAGCGTGCCGCGCGGGCTCGAGCCGACCTGGAGCCGCGCCGACTCGCGGGTCGCCCGCACGACGTCGACGATGTAGCGGCCCACCGCCTCGCTCACGTGCACGTCCTCGACCGCTCGCTGCATCTCGAGCAGGCCCGGGCCGTCGACCACGGCATCGATGTCGACCTCGTCCCCCTTGCGGTCGAGCCGCCTGCGCGCCATTCCCCACTCGTCGTCACGCGAGGGGTAGCCGACGCCGACACGCAGCATGAACCGATCGAGCTGCGCCTCGGGCAGCGGATACGTGCCCTCGTACTCGATCGGGTTCTCGGTGGCAAGGACGATGAACGGGCGCGGGAGGGGGTGTGTCTCGCCCTCGATCGTGGCCTGCCGTTCCTGCATCGCCTCGAGGAGGGCCGCCTGCGTCTTCGGCGGCGCGCGGTTGATCTCGTCGCCGAGCAGGAGGTTGGTGAACACCGGCCCTGGGCGGAACTCGAACTCAGCCGTCTTCTGGTTGTAGATCGACGAGCCGGTGACGTCGGCCGGCATGAGGTCGGGCGTGAACTGCACCCGCGCGAAGCCGAGATGCATCGCCCGGGCGAACGAGCGCGCGATCAGCGTCTTCGCGAGGCCCGGGTAATCCTCGATCAGGACGTGGCCGTCCGCCAGGATCCCCATGAGCACGAGCTCGAGCACGTCGCGCTTGCCGACGACGGCCTTCTCGACCTCCGCGACGATCCGTCCCGACCGTTCTCCGAGCCCGGCCACGTCGAGCATCAGCTCACACCCCCTCGAGCGTCTCGATCAGCGCTGCGATCGCGGCAAGCGTCGGGGCCGGCGCCATCCGGTCGTCCCAGGCGCTGCGCTGTGTGAGCATCTGCCACGCCCGCTCTCCGAGCACGGTGCGGGCCTCGTCCGGGCGCTGCTGCAGGTCGATGCCGCGCCGCAGCCGCAGCCGCTCGCCGGCCGCGTAGCGCAGATCGCGCTGCAGCCGGTGCTCGTATTCGAGCGCCGAGCTGTGCGAGAGCGCGACCGACGTCTCGACGCTCGTGAGCTGGGCCAGCGGCCGCACGCTCTCGCCCGCCGGGGGCGGGGGCGGGGGACGGTGCCCGGGCAGCATCCGGCGGATGCCGGCGACCAGGACGAGCACGAGATATGCGCCCGTGGCGAGGACGGCGGCCCGATCCGGGCCGGGGTGCCCGCGCAGGCCCACGGCGATCGCGGCGCCGATGAGCGCAGGGACGGCCGTGAGCGCGAGCCGGGTCGGCGGCCGTCCGGTCACTCGCGCTCCAGATCCGCGCGGATCGCCGTGAGCGTGTCGACGGCCTCGTCGCGCTGGCGGGGGCCGATCGTGTGCGGGCTGAACCTGGCCTCCTGGAAGAGGCCCGTGAGCGCTTGGATCGGCGCTGCGCCGACCTGCGCCAGTGCAAGGACGCGCGCGAGGTACTCAAGCGGCGCCTCGGAGGCGTGCCGGCCGACACCGCGATCCGCCAGCATCCGCTCCATGCGGGCATAGGCGGCGATCACCGCCCGGCGCGGGTCGGGCTCCCGGCGCAGGTCGTCGAGCGACCACTCCACGGCCTCCGCCAGGGCGGCGCGCTCCCCCTCGCCCGGCGGGGGCGGCCGCCGGCGGCGGCTGACGACGAGCGCCGCGGCAGCAGCGGCGACGACCACGACGCCGGCGCCGATCAGGGCGTGAGCGAGCACGGGCGAGCTGCCGGAGGCCGGTCGCGGCGCCGCCGCGGCGGGCGGCGCCGTCCCGGTCCCCGCACTGGGGGCCCGCGGAGGCAGGACGCGCTGGGCGGGCGGCGATCCGCCGTTGGGATGGACCACGATGACGGCCGCGATCACGGCTGCAAACAGGAGCGCGGGGAGCGAGACCATGACGACCTTGACCCACCAGGGCATGTCGGGCCGGTAGGAGAAGATGGGCAGGTCATCGGGATCGTGCCTGCGCGGGCGCAGCGTCGCCGGCCAGAGCGCCGCGGCCACCGCGCCGGTCACCGCCAGCGCTGCCACGACGCCGAGCGCGAGCAGCGCCGTCTCGATCGCGTGGGCGCCGCCCGACCCTGCGCCGATGCCGCCGCCCGAGCCGTGCACCGACGCTCTGCTCGTCACCGCGACGACGGTCGTGAGCCCGGTCAAGCCGAGTCCGACCGCGACCGCCGAACGACGTCCGCCGGCCTCCGCGCGCGCTCTTGGCACCACCACCGGCCTCCTTCTCCGCCAGGTTCCCCCGGAGCTTCGGTAGAGGCCATCAGCGCCGGACGGCGCGCTCGACGGCGAGCCTCATCGCCGGCCGCAAAGTATAGATCCCGCACCCGGTAGACTCCGGTCGTCTGTTCTGCGAACGAGGCGATGAGGCTCGCCCTAACCGCGGTGCGCACCGCTGATGGCCTCTGTCCAATCGTGGTCGCAGTGGTCGATTTCTTCGCATTCGATATCGTCGAGGCGCTCGCCGAGCCCGGGTGCGCCTTGTGCCGCGTGCTCGCCGACTTCGAGGAGCGTGAGATGGCGACATTCGCGCGCGAGGGGCGCAGGGTGCCCGAGGCGCGGTCGCGCTTCACCGCGAGCGGCGGGTTCTGCCGGCGCCACGGGTGGCTGTTTCATCGCGTCACAGCGCAAGCCGGCAGCGGGATGCCGATCGCCGACATCTACGGGCATCTGGTCGCGAGGGATCTCGAACGTCTGCACACGGCGAGGAACGCCGGTGCGGAGTCGCTCGCACGCGCCCGGCCTTGCCCGGCCTGCGAAGCTGCGGCGGCCGCCCTGGAACGCAAGGCCGACTTCTTCGTCGATGCCTTGAAGGAGGGTGGGGTGCGGGCGGCCTACACGGATTCGAACGGGTTCTGCGAGGCGCACCTCGCGGCGGCCCTTGCCGTCGCCGGCGATCGCGAGCCCGGAGTCGCGCGGTTCCTGCTGTCGGACCGCCGCCGACGGCTGGAGCGACTGGCGCACGATCTGGCGGAGTACGACCGCAAGCGCGATCACCGGTATGCCCACGAGCCGAAGGGAAACGAGCAATTCTCCGTCACCGATGTGGTCAGGCTGTACGCCGGGGAGTCGGACCCGTAGACTCCCGGGCGTGACGGAAGAGCTCGAGACGGATATCGCGGCGTGGGCCGGCGCGCATGGCTTCGTGCCGGCCGACGAGCAGATCAGCGGCACGACGCCGCTCCTGCGTATGGGTGAGCTCGGCACAACCGATGCCGCCTACCGAGGTGAGATCGACGGCCGCGACACGCTGCTCGTCGAGTACTCGATCGGCTCCCCGAGCTTCACCGCCGACTTCGGCGGCGACGGGGCGACCTCGGTGGGGTTCACCCTGTTCCTGGTCTTCGTGGATGCGTCCCGGTGGCCGCGGCTGACCGTGCACCCGAGCAGCTACCCGGACCGCGACCTCCTCAAGCGCGCGCTGCATATCGACCACCGCGTCCACACGATCTCCGCCGAGATGGATACCCGCTACCGGGTCATCGCGGCCTCGGCCATCCCCGCAGCGCAGCTCGCCGATCTGTTCACGCCCGAGCTGGTCGCGTGGTGGCTGGCCCAGAGCCCGGAGATCAGCGTCGACATCGAAGATCACGCCGAGCACGGCGGCTATTTGAGCGTCGCCCACGCCGGTCTCGGCATCGGCGGCGCCGGCCTCGACCAGCTGCTCGATCAGACCACGCGCATGCTCACCGCGTTCGCGCCGGCCTGACCCGGCCCCGCAGCACGATGCCCGCGGCGATTAGGACGATCCCGGTGCCCGCCACCCCGCCGAGGTCAAGCCCGGTGAACGGCAGGGTCGTTCCGCCGTTCGCGCCCGTGCCGCCATGCGCGGTCTGGCCGAGATTGCCGCCGTACTGTGCGCCGCCCGACGTCTGTGCGTAGCTCGCACCGATCGGGCCGAGCAGCATCACCGCGGCCACGAGCGCGACCGCCAGGAGCTGCGTCCGTACGAAATGCCGAATCATGTCGCCTCCTTCTCCATGACCCGACAGGCCATGGGCAGCATCCACACCTGCTGTTGAAGCATCCGCCGGCGCGGCGCGCCGGGCATCGGGGCGGCCGCTGATCTTCGCGTGCGCAGAAACCCGCAGCGGTCGCAGGCGCGCTGCCGATACGGGATTCCCGGGCACCCGGTTCGGTGCAATCCCCGATGCGGCCCGGACTGCGCGAGGGCAGTCTGGAGGCATGGCTGTCGCGCCCCAGGATGCGGCGTCCGTCCCAGAGACCACCGCTCGCGGCCTCTCCGCGGCCGACGCCGCGCACCGGCTCGCCGTCGACGGCCCAAACGCGCTCGTGAGCCACCGGCGATCATCGCTCCCGGGCGAGATCGCGGCGCAGCTGACTCATCCGCTGGCGCTGCTCCTGTGGGTGGCCGCGGTGCTCGCCTGGCCGACGAGCGGATCGACGCTCGCGATCGTGATCGTCGGCGTGATCCTGCTGAACGCCGCCTTCGCGGTGCTGCAGGAGCGGCAGGCGGTGCGCGCCGTCGAGGCGCTGCGGGCATACATGCCGGCGCGCTCGACCGTCGTCCGCGACGGCCGCCGCCAGCAGGTCGACGCCCAGACGCTCGTCCCCGGCGACCTGCTCGTGATCAGTGAGGGCGACAGGATCTCGGCCGACGCGCGCCTGCTGGCCGGTGGCGTCGAGGTGGATATGTCGGCCCTGACCGGAGAGTCGATGCCCGTCGAGCGCTCGGCCGAGCCCATCCCGGCGGGCGCCTCGCCGCTCGAGGCCCGCAACCTGGTCTTCAGCGGAACGTCCTGCACCGCCGGCGAGGCCCAGGCGGTCGTGCTCGCGACCGGGATGTCGACCCAGCTCGGGCGCATCGCGGAGCTGACGCAGGGCGTGGGGCGCGAGGAGAGCCCGCTCGAGCGGCAGGTGAAGCGCGTCGCCTGGCTGATCACGCTCGTGGCGGTCGTGGCTGCGGCGGCCTTCGTGCCGATCGGCATGGTGGCGGGCTTGAGCGTCACCCAGGCGGGCGTCTTCGCGATCGGCCTCTTGGTGGCAAACGTGCCCGAGGGGCTGCTTCCGACCATCACCCTTGCGCTTGCGACCGGTGTGCGCGTCCTTGCACGCAAGGGCGCCCTCGTCAAGCGCCTGAGCGCCGTCGAGACGCTCGGAAGCGCGACCGTCATCTGCACCGACAAGACCGGGACGCTCACCCGCAACCGCATGCGCGTGACGGCCCTGTGGACGCCCGCCGGATCGGTCGACGTCGATCCCCAGACGTCGCTGCCGGCCGGATCGCCTCCGGAGGGCGCGCTCGACCTGCTGCAGGCCGCGGCCCGGTGCTCGAACGCCGAGCTCGCAGCCGACGGTGAGGGCAGCGGAGATGCGACCGAGATCGCGCTGCTGCTCGCGGCCGCCGGCCTGGGCGCCGACGTCTCGGTGCAGCGGCGGGCGGCCGGGCGCCGGCACCTGTATCACTTCGACACCGCGCTGCGGCTGATGTCGACCGTGGACGCCCTCGGCGACCGGCTCGTGCTGCACGTCAAGGGCGCCCCCGAGGAGGTGCTGGAACGCTGTGCAGGGATGGACGATCGCGCGCGGGCCGACGTCGACCGCGCGGTCGCCGGGTACGCGGGGCGAGGGCTGCGGGTGCTCGCGGTCGCCCGCCGCGATCTGACGGCGTGATCCCCGACCGCCGCGAGGACGCGGAGGCCGGCCTGACGTTGATGGGCCTCGCCGCGATGTTCGATCCCCCGCGGCCGGAGGTGGCCGCAGGCGGTGGAGGACTGCCACCGGGCCGGGATCCGGATCATCGTCGTGACGGGCGACCACGGCCTCACGGCGGCCGAGATCGCCCGGCAGGTCGGCATCGTCACGGGGACGCCGACCATCGTGACCGGAGACGAGCTCGCTCTGATGCATGACGACGAGCTCGAGGCGGTGCTGCGCGACACCCCGGAGCTGATCTTCGCCCGCAGCTCCCCGGACACGAAGCTGCGGATCGCGCAGGCGTTGCGGCGGCTGGGGCACGTCATGGCGATGACGGGCGACGGCGTGAACGACGCGCCCGCCCTGCGCCGGGCCGACATCGGCGTCGCGATGGGCGTCTCCGGGACCGAGGTGGCCAAGGAGGCGGCGACGATGGTGCTGACCGACGACAACTTCGCGGACGTCGTCACCGCCGTGCGGGAGGGCCGGCGCGTGTACGACAACGTGCGCAAGTTCATCCTGTACGTGTTCGCGCACGCGACGCCCGAGGTGGTGCCGTTCCTGGGCTTCGCGCTCGCGGGCGGGGCCATCCCGCTGCCGCTGACCGTGCTGCAGATCCTGGCCATCGACCTCGGTACCGAGACGCTGCCGGCGCTCGCCCTGGGACGTGAGCCGGCGGAACCGGGGCTGATGGGCCGGCCGCCCAGGCCCGCGGGAGA
The DNA here is from genome assembly GCA_963813245.1 of uncultured Actinomycetes bacterium. GTDB lineage: Bacteria > Actinomycetota > Thermoleophilia > Gaiellales > JAICJC01 > JAICJC01. The sequence goes on along the minus strand of CAWEYE010000010.1, from coordinate 388,813 downwards.
GGGCATCGTGCAGCGCGCGATGCTCACGCGCGCCTGGCTCGTGCTCGGCCTGACCTCCGCCGTGCTGGTGCTGGCCGGGTTCTTCTTCGTGCTCTGGCGCGCGGGCTGGAGCGCCGGTGCCGCGACCGGATCGGGCGCACCGCTTCACCACGCATGGGTGCAGGCGACCACCATGACCTTCGTCGGCATCGTCGCCTGCCAGATCGGCACAGCGATGGCGGCGCGCACCGAGCACGCGTCACTGCGCACCATCGGGCTCTTCTCCAACCGGCTCCTGCTGTGGGGGATCGCCTTCGAGGTGGTCTTCACCGCGGCGCTCCTGTATGTGCCGGAGCTGCGCGACGTGTTCGGGATGGCCCCGCCGCCGCCGGCGGCGCTCCTGCTCGTGGTTCCGTTCCCGGTGATCGTCTGGGGCGTCGACGAGCTGCGGCGGCTGCACCTGCGCCGGGTGGCCGCGGCCCCAACCGGTGCGCCGGTCGCGCGGCCCGTCTAGTTGGAGGGGATGCCCGCCCCGGGGCCGAGCGCCCACTCGTATGTCCGGTCGAGGACGCGCGGCGCCGAGACGAGGCCAGTGAGCCTGACGACGTGCCCGAACAGGGCCCGCGATGCGGCCATGCGCTGGAGCTGGGACATCGCGCCCGGACCAGTGAAGATGAAGAGGACGTCGTTGTCGCCCACGAACACCTCGTGATGCTCGAAGCCCTGCGCGGCCAGGTCGAACGGCGGCCCCTGGTCGAGCATCCGCTCGAGGTCGTCCCGCTTGCCGGGCCTGATCTGAGCGATCACGGCGATCTGGTCAGTCATCGTGCACCTCCCGGGCGCATGGGCTCGATTCCGCCAAGAGCTGCCCTGCAGCATCGCCGTCGCCGCTTCGATCCGCATCGGGGCGGCCCCGCAACCTGGAGCGGGAAACTACGGCCGGCCGCGCGGTCAGGCTGAGGGCCGGGCCAGCTCGGCGTACAGGCGCAGGTCGTCGGCGATCAGCCGGCTGAGCAGGTAGCGCGCCCGCACGCGGTCGTGGCCGCGCGCGCCGATCCGGCGGGCCTCATCCCTGTTGCGCAGGAGCCACACGACCCGCTCGGCGCACTCGGCGGTCGAGTCGACCAGGAACCCGCCCTCCCCGGAGGCCATCTGCAGAGGGATCCCGCCCGCGTGGGTCGCGACAACGGGGGTGCCCTTCCAGAGCGCCTCCGAGACGACGAGCCCGAAGCCCTCGCGGATCGACTTCTGCACGACCACTCCGGCGAGGCGCTGAACGGCGTTCACCTCGATGTTGCCGACGCCGACCAGGTTCGTGAAGAGGTGCACCTGGGGGTCGCCGTGCGCCTCGGCATGCAGCCGGCGGTGGATGTCCCACGCCTCCGGGTCGTCGAGCGCCATCGACCCCACCATCGCCAGCTGCAGGCCGGGGACATCCCGCCGCGCGAGCCGATATGCGTCGAGGACGCCGAAGGGGTCCTTCCACCGGTCGAAGCGCGATACCTGGGTCATCAGGGGCAGCTCGACATCGAGACCGAGCCATGTCAGGACGCGCCTCGCCAACGTCGCGTCGAGGGGCATGTTCTTGGGGCTCATCGGATCGATAGCCGGTGGGATGATGCGCACCGCCAGGGGAGGGACATCCGGCGGGACGAAGGCCTCGGCGGTGAACACCGCGGCGTCGTAGGCCGCGACGTGCTCGCGCAGGAACGCCCACACCGCCTTGTTCGGCGCGGACGTGTCGATGTGGCAGCGCCAGATCCAGCGAGCGTCGCCGGCGTCGTGGTAGGAGCGCAGCGCAAGCGGCTGGGGGTCGTGGGCGACGATGACGTCGTAGCCGTTGCCGAGCTCGGCAGCGCTTTGCGCGGACTGGGCCAGGTACTGCTCGCGCTCTTCCCCCGTGAGCGGGTGGTCGGCCCCCTGCAGGCCGTTATGGATCGCCTTCGTGACGTCGAAGAACCGCTCGTCGCCGCGGATCAGCCTCCACTCGGCCACGAGGCCGAGGTCACGCAGGAGCGGGATCTCGGAGCGCAGGATCTCGGCGACGCCGCCGCCGTAGGGAGTGGCGCTCAGGTGCAGCACGCGCAGCCCGCGCAGGGGTGCGGCCAGGCGCCGCAGCTCCGCGACCACGGCCTCGCCGGATGATCCGCGGTGGTCGTCGACCGATCCCCGGCCGAGGTAGACGGGCTCGAGCATGTGCCTGGATTGAAGCCGCCCTCCCGACCGGGGCGCATCCGGGGAACCACGTAGGCGGGATCGGGGCGACCACCGATGCGGCCCGCCGGCCCGGCTGTGACGATCAAGGGTGACGTCTCGAGGAGGGATCGGCATGACCCGACAGGCACATATCCGGCATCCCAGGGCCGGCGACCGGCTGATCGTGCACGCGCACCATCAGGGCCAGCCGCAGCGCGACGCAGAGATCCTCGAGGTGCTGGGAGGCGCGCGGCCGCGGTTCCGCGTCCGCTGGCAGGACGACGGCCACGAGAGCGTGGTGTACCCCAGCGACGACGTGTTCGTCGAGCGGCCCTCCGGCGTGCGGTGAGCGCCGCCGCCGCGCAGCCGCGCGGGAGTGCGCGGACGCCGAGGCGAAGCCGCGGAGGCGGGGTCTTCGCATCCACGATCACGCTCGGCCGGGTGGCGGGCATCGAGATCGGCATCAACTGGACGTGGCTCGGGATCTTCGCCCTCATCCTGTGGTCGCTGGCCGGCGTCGAGTTCCCCGCAGACGCGCCCGGGCGTCCGTGGCCCACGTATGCGCTGATGGGCGTCGTCGCGACCGCGGCGTTCTTCGCCTCGCTCATCCTGCACGAGCTCGGTCACGCCATCCAGGCCCGCCGCGAGGGCGTTCGCACGGAGGGCATCACGCTGTGGCTGTTCGGCGGTGTCGCCAAGCTCGGCGGAGAGTTCCCCTCTGCGGGCGCCGAGCTGCGCATCGCCCTGGCGGGGCCGCTGGTGACGCTCGTGATCGGGTCGGCGGCGCTGCTCCTGACCGCCGCGTGGCCGCAGCCCGGCGCCGTGCGATCCGTCCTGGCCTGGCTGGGGTACATCAACGTCGCCCTGCTCGTCTTCAACCTCGTGCCCGCGCTGCCGCTCGACGGCGGCCGGGTGCTGCGGGCCCTGCTGTGGGCGCGCACGCGCGATCTCACCGTCGCCACGCATCGCGCGAGCCGGATCGGGTCCGTGCTCGCCGCCATGCTGATCGGCCTCGGGCTCCTCGAGACGCTGCAGGGCGCGTACGGCGGTCTGTGGATGGCCCTGATCGGGTGGTTCGTGCTCGAGGCGGGCAGGGCCGAGGAGCAACACGTGCTCACACGTGACCTGCTCGGGCACACGCCGGTGGGGCTGCTGATGACCCGCGCACCGGTCACCGTCGACCCCTGGGACTCGCTCGCGCAGGTGGCGGACCGTGTGCGCGGAACCGCCCGCCACACCGCCTATCCCGTCGTTTCGGCGGGGCGGGTGGTGGGGTTGCTGCCGCTGCACGCCCTCGCGACCACACCCCACGCCGAGTGGGATGCGCGCACCGTCGAGGACTGCATGCTCCCCGCCGCCTCTGTGCTCCACCTGACCCCCGGCACCCCGGCCGCCGATGCGGTCACGCTGCTCGCCGAGGGAGCATCGGGCCGGGCCGTTGTCGTCGACGAAGACGGGCGGCTGGTGGGCATCCTGTCGCTCACGGACATCGCCCGGGCGCTCGCCGCGGGCGGGCCGGTCTAGCGGCCGCCGGCGCGCAGGAACTCGTGCACCCTGCGGGCGATGGCCCGCCGGCTGCCCCGCCGCCGCTCCGGAACGACGCCGATCGACACACGGCGGCGCGAGCGATCGACGCTCACGACATCGCGGAACGGGACCGTCACCGCGGTCAGGATGAAGAGCCCGGATGCGATCTCGATGCGGTCGGGGGCCACGTCGTCGTCCTCGGGGAGCACCGCTGTCAGAACCCCGACGCGGCCCTCGGGGCAGTCCACGCGAAATCCGATCGCCGCCCGCAGCATCGCCGCCGGCGGCGGCGGCGTGCGCTCGCGCGCCGACACCACATCGCGCGTCGCCGACGGCACGACCTCTCTCCCGGCCGTTGGCCGGCCGCTCCCAAATGTCGTCCCGGCGGCCATTCTGCACCTCGCTTCCGCTTGACGATCGGGAGCACACTGCTCCTCCGGCGACGATATGCGACGCCGTCCGGCCGGGCATCGGGGCAACTACGGATCCTTGGCCTGCGGGTTTCCCCGCTCGCCCGCCGCTCAGCCGTCGGCGGGCGCGTGCGCGGCCAGCCAGGCCCTCGCGATGCGCCTGGGGGCGCGGGAGCACCACGCCTCGACGATCGTGTCGCGCAGTTCCTCCCGGTCGAGCCGGGCCAGGTCGGGGATGCGCACGAGCACGGCGGGGTACCCGTCGAAGTGCGGGGTGGTGAAGAACACGCCCCGGTCGTCGGCGAGGATGATCTCCTTCACGTCGAGATCCGCCACGCGGAACATCAGCACGTCGTCGAGGCGCTCGCCCGTCTCGGGGTCGACCGCGTCCGCCCGGCGGCTGCGGTGGATGCAGAAGAGCTTGCCGCGCACGCGGTAGGCGGGCCGGCCGTCGGACAGCTCCTTCGTCGTCTCCGGCATGGCGAGCGCGAGCGCGTCGAGGTCGGACATGCGGGCCATCGACCCACCTTACCCGCGCGAGAGCGACCGGTTGCGCGAGGGCCGGCGCGGGGCCGAGCGCTCCACCTCGGCGCGCGGCGGAGCCAGCACGGCGACGATCGCACCCGCGGCGAAGAGCACGCACGCGGCCGCGAGCAAGGCGGTGGAGAAGCCGTTCACGAACGCCTGCTAGGCCTGGGCGAGCAGCGTCGCCCCATGTGCGCCCGCGCGCTCGGCGATCGGGCCGGCGGCGGCGATCGAGTCCTTCACGGCTCCTGCCGCCGAGTGGGGCAGGCCGGGCGTGGCGGGCGCGACGTCGGCGCGGTAGCCGCGGTTGAGCGCGCTTCCGAGCACGGCGATCCCGAACGCGCCGCCGACCTCGCGGGTGAGGTCGTTCACCGCCGAGGCGATGCCCTGCCGCTCGGGGGGCAGCGAGGAGACGATCGCGGTCGTCGCAGGCGCCGTTGCCAGGCCGATGCCGATGCCGGTGACGAGGGCACCGAGGCCGAACGGCCAGTACGACGAGCCGGTCCCGAGCGTCGTGAAGATCAGGAAGCCGATGCCCATCAGCGCCAGGCCTGCACCGCCCACCAGGCGGACGCCGAGCCGGTGGGCGATCATCGGCGCCCGCGGTGCGATGGCGGCGAGCATGAGCGCCATCGTGCGCCACCCTGTGCATGTGAGCGACTCCCACAACGTCGAAGATCATGTGGACGAGGCTATGGGTGTGCACGCGCCCGGGCATCGGGCGGCGGCCCGAATTTCGCCGCGGGCAATCGCGGAACCGCCATCCGTGACTCTCCGCACCCGGCGACGGCGTCAGGCGCGCGACGCGAGGGTGACAAGCAGGCCGAGCCCGTAGACGATCGTGACCGATCCCAGCACCCAGAGGCCGATGTCGACACGTCGCCGCGCCTGCGGCCCCATGTCGATGTCGAGCAGCACGCTTCGCAGCCCGAGCATCGCGTGGATGGTGACAACGGTCAGGAACAGGCTCTCCGTGACGAGGATGACCGGGTGGCCGAGGTACTCGATCACCTGGTGGTAGGTGCGCAGGCCACCCACCTCGGCCACGACGAAGTGGTTCGCGATCATGTGCACCGCCACCAGCACGAGCAGCGCCGTCCCCGTCCCGACCGTCCACCACCACATGTGGTCGCGGCCGGCCTGCCATGGGGCCTCGGTGCGCTTCGGGGGCCGCTCGAGAACGGCCATCAGATGCCCCCGAGGATGTGGATCGCGGCGGCGGCGAGCGCGATCGTCCCGACCGCGGTGGCCGCCCAGAAGAGCATCCGCTGGTGTGTCACCGCAAGGCCGCTACCGATCAGCGCAACGCGCACGCCGTTCAGGCTGTGGAAGAGCAACACGAAGAAGAGCACGACGTCCATGCCGAGGAACGCCGCGCTCGTGACGATACGCAGGAGGCTGCCCCACGTCGAGGTGCCGCCGAGCAGGAGCGAGAGCACGCACAGGTGCAGGTAGAGGTAGGCGACGAGGCCGAGGCCGGTGAGGCGGTTGAGGGCGAAAGCGCGCCCGCCGAGCGTGCGGCCGCGCGGATCGAGCCAGCCCGACGGCGCCGGTCCCGGCCCGTGGTGGCGCACCGGCCCGCGCTCGCTGCGCTGCGCCGCTCCCGGCAGGTCGGAGCCGGCGCTGCTCATCGGTGCGCCCCGCGATCGTCCCGCGGCCGCAGGAGCTCGCCGCGCAGGTGCATGATGCGCTCGGCCGGGTTCACCCCGCCTGGGCAGACCTGGCTGCACTCGAACGCGGCATGGCACCTCCAGGCGCCGCTCGCCGTGTCGACGCACCGGCGCACATCGGCGGGATCGGATCCGCGCGGCTCGTCGAGGAGGCGCTCCGCTGCCACGAGCGCGGCCGGGCCGACGTACTCGCCGGACGTGGCCGCGACCGGGCATGCGGACAGGCACAGGCCGCACTCGATGCAATCCTCATAGCGGAAGAAGCGCTCGCCGTCGGCCTGCCTGTCCGCCTGCACCGGCGCGCCCGCCGGGAACTCGCTCAGTCGCAGGGGTGGGGTCTCGGTCGCGAAGCGGTCGAAGAAGGCTTCGGCCTCGCAGACGAGGTCGGTCAGGACGGGGATGTTGTCGAGCGGCTCCACCGTCACCCGGTCGCCCAGATCGCGCAACGGCGTCACGCAGCCGAGCACCTCGTGACCGTTCGCGATCACCCCGCATGTGCCGCACGAGGCGTGCAGGCACGAGTGCCGCAGGGACAGGGTCGGGTCGAGGTTGTGCTTGATCCACAGAAGCGCGTCGAGCAGCGTGGTGTCCGGACCGACGGGGACGTCGAACGCGTCGAAGTGGCCGGCGTCGGCGCCTCGCTTGAACCGGAAGACCTCGAGCCTGCACGTTGGGGTGGCGGCGGCGATCATCGGGCGTAGTAGGCCGTGTGGGGGAGAAGCACCGTGTCGCGCGTGCGGCAAGGCTCATCGACGCCGAGCTTGCCGCAGATGACGTTGGCGCACACCTCGGCCATCGCGCGCAGCGTCGTACCCTTGCCGCCCGTGATGGTGACAAAGCCCTCGACGCCGTCGGTCTCGGCGTGGTCGAAGGTCTTGAACGTCCGCGACAGCTCGCGGCCGCTCGAGGCATCGGCCTCGCGCGAGCCGATCAGCGGACGCGCCGCCGACCAGGCCGCCCGGAACTCGGCGGTCGCCACCGCGGGGATCAGCTTCGCGCCCTCCTCGTACATGCGCCGGACGTGATCCTCCGGCACGGTGAGCTCGTCCGGGTCGTCGGCCACCCACGAGCTCGTGCCGACCACCGAGAGCCCGCGCATCGGCACGACGATGTCGCCGTCGCCGGCGGGATGAAGGCGGTTCACGACCATGTTGCAGAGCCGGCCGCGGAGCGCGAGGAGCACCCCCGGAGACGGCCGCACCGGCACCTGTACGCCGGCCATCGAGGCGATCCGCTCGCTCCACGGCCCGGCGGCGTTGACGACGATGTCGGCGGCGAGGTGTCCCTCGGTGCCGGTGACGTGGTCGTGCAGGGTCGCGCCGCCGACGACGCCGTCGTGCACGTCGAGGCCGACCACCTCCGTGAACGGGGAGATGGCGGCGCCGTTATGCCTGGCGGTGGCGAAGAAGCGAAGCGGCATGCGCATCGCGTCCATCGCCCCGTCGGGCACGCGCACCGCGACCCGCACGTCGGGATTCAGCCCCGGCTCGAGCCGAAGCGCCTGATCGCGCGTCAGCCGCTGCGCCGGGATGCCGCACTCGGCGCAGCTCTCGAGGAACGAGTCGAGATAGTCCATGTCCTCGTCGGCGATCGCGACGAACAGGCCGTCGTTGCACTCGAGCGAGCCGGGGCAGATCTGCCGCAGAATCCGGTTCTCCTCGATGCACTCCACCGCGGATTCCTTGTCCTTGACCGCGTAGCGGCCGCCGCTGTGGAGGAGCCCGTGGTGGCGGCCGGTCGTGCCGGACGTCAGCTCGCCGCGCTCGACGAGGGTCACGGGCACGTGGCGCAGTGCCAGGTCGTGGGCCAGGGCCCCGCCGGTGCCGCCTCCACCAACGATGAGAACATGCGCATCGTGACGATGCTCCATGGGCTGACCGTAGCGCCATCCCGGCGCGCCCGAATCGAGGAAACCATGTAACTTCCCTAAGGGAAACTACGCGGCTTTCTGGCACGCCCTTCTGGCACGCCGGCGATACGACCGATCGTGCTATCTTGCAGGCGATGGACCGGACGCCGAGCACCGAGGTCGCAGTGGAGCGCCGGCAGCGGTCCGACGGCCGCCGCAGCCGGGACGCCATCCTCGACACCGCGGCGCGGCTGGCGACCGTCGACGGCCTGGACGGCCTCTCGATCGGGAACCTGGCCGAGCGCACCGGCATGAGCAAGAGCGGGCTCTACGCCCACTTCAAGTCGAAGGAGGAGCTGCAGCTCGCGACCATCGAGCGCGCCGACGAGATCTTCGCCCACGAGGTGCTCGACCGGGCTCGCGCCCATCCCGAGGGTCTGCCCCGGCTGTGGGCGCTGGCCGACGAGTTCCTGTCGCACATCGAGCGCGACGTCTTTCCGGGCGGGTGCTTCTTCGCCGCTGTCGGCGCCGAGTTCAGCACGCACCCGGGCCGCGTCAAGGAGCGGATCGTCGCCTTCAACGTCGGGTGGTCCGGGGAGCTCGCGGCCGCCGTCGCGCAGGCACAGGCGGCCGGCGACCTGCCCGGGTCGCTCGACCCGGCGCAGGTCGTCTTCGAGATCAACGCGCTCCTGCTGATGGGGCACCAGAGCTACACGATGCTCGGCGACCCCGCGTTGCTCGAGCGGGCCCGGCGAGGGCTGGAACGCCTGCTCGGCCCGCGGCCGGCGTCTAGCTGATCTTCACAGACGCCGAGCGGAACTGGTCGAACGGGTTGTTGTCCTGGAGCGCGCTCTCCGACACGACGCCGCCCTTGACCGTCAGCGTGCCGTGGGTCGCCGTGACCTTGACGACGAACTTCGCCGTGAGGCTCGTCCCCGCCGGCACCACGCCGTACTCGCAGAACGGCGTGTCGGGCGAGACGGCCTGGCACACCTCGTTCACGAGGACGCCGCCCCTGATCTGGGGGAAGGTGTCCATCTCGACCGCGTCCGGGCCGTTGTTCTTGACCACCTCGCTGAACGTCACCCGCGTGCCCGGGGCCGCGGTGGTGCGAGACGGCGTGAGCGAGACCACGCCCATGTCGGCCGTGGGTGGCGACGTCTGCGCGGCCGCCGGCACCGCGAAGAGGGCGACGGCGGCGATCGCCATTACGACGAACGGCCCCTTGCCCCGAAGCGCCCTGCGGGTGAGTGCGATCGCTGTCATCCTGGCTCCTCCTCGTTCTGGTGCACGTCTCCGGCCATGTTCTCATCGATACGATGCGCCGTCGAGAGGCTTCCCCGCATCTTCTCCATGGCCGCGCACCGGCGCGATGAGATCTTGCACCGGGGCCGGTCTTACCCGCACACACCGACGCAGGAGGGCGGCATGACGAAGACACAGACACACATCGACGGGATCAGCCTCGTGATCATCCCGGCGACCGACCAGGACCGCTCGATCGAGTTCTACGTCGAGTCGCTCGGTTTCGAGAAGCGCACCGACGTCCCGTTCGGCGACCGCTACCGCTGGGTCGAGGTCTATCCGCCGAGCGGCACCACCGGCATCGCCCTGGCGCCGCCGCGCCCGGGTGACCCGACCGCGGTGCAGACCGGCATCACCCTGACCACCGCCGACATCGACGCGACGCACGCCGAGCTCGGGTCGCGCGGCGTCGACGTCGACGCCGAGGTCTCGCGGATGGGCGGGCCCGTGCCGCCGATGTTCTGGTTCCGCGACCCCGACGGCAACTCCCTGCTGATCGTCGAGCAGGGCTGAGCCCCGGGGCGGGCGGCGCCCGTAGGATGCTGCCATGACCGTCCCCGGTGGATGGCTGGGCGCCATGTGGCCGTTCGTCTGCGAGCACCTGCCTCCGGCGCCCGCAACGGTGCTCGAGATCGGGTGCGGGTCGGCCGGCGGCTTCGTGCCGGCGCTGCTGGACGGAGGCTACGACGTCGCCGGGGTCGACCCACAGGCGCCCGATGCGGCCGGGTTTCACCGGATCGCGTTCGAGCGCTACGAGCCGCCGCAGCCTGTGGCCGCGGTCGTCGCGTCCAACTCGCTGCACCACGTCGGCGACCTCGCCGAGGTGGCCGGGCGCATCCGCGACGTGTTGCGGCCGGACGGGATCCTGATCGTGATGGAGTGGGGGTGGGAGCGGTTCGACGCCGCCACCGCCCGCTGGTGCTTCGACCGGCTCGGCGCGGGCGGCGACCACGACTGGCTGCGCCGCCGACACGACGGCTGGGCCGCCTCGGGCCGGCCGTGGGACGCGTACTTCCCGGCGTGGGCGGCGGGCCACGGCCTGCACGCCGGCAGCGACGTCGTGGCCGCGTTGGACGCGCGGTTTCACCGCCGCGTGTACGCCGAGGGGCCGTACCTGTTCCCCGACCTCGCCGGAGTCACGTACGCCGACGAGCAGGCGGCGATCGACGCCGGCCAGATCCAGGCGACCGGGATCCGCTATGTCGGCACGCCCCGACCGCTCGCCGAGTAAACGCTACGGGCCTACGGTCTTGAAGTGGCGGTTGGCGACGCCGGCGCGGTAGGCGGCCAGCGACCTCGGCCGTAGGTTGAAGCGGACGTTCAGGTCGTAGTAGACGATCGCCGCCGTCCGTGGGTGGCTCTCCGCCCACTTGAACACCTGGGCGACGAAGCCGCTGTCGTCGGTCCCCCAGGGCGCCCACTCACCGAGCATGAACGGCTTGCCCAGGTTATAGAGCGGCTGCACCCCCTTCCAATACGCGCGGAAGTTCTGGGCGTAGAGGTCGTCGGCGACGTAGTCGACATAGGCCGAGCCGGGGTAGTAGGCCATCGGGGCGTTGGCGGCCGTCGGAGGGGAACCGGCGCCCTGCGGGTTCCAGACGATGGCGACCTGTTGGCTGGGCGTGATCCCCGAGGCGGACAGCCTGACCTGGATCCGCTTCATGTGGACGGCGGCCAGCTTCGCGTTCATCTGGGCGAGCGTGCCGCCGTGCATGATGATCGAGATGCGCCGGAACGCTTGGCGGAAGGTCGCGGTCGAGTTGTTCGGCCCGCGGCTCGATCCGTTCTGGTTGAACGCGCTGTAGCTCATCCACCAGCCGTTCATCTCCTGCATCGGCCGGATCCAGACGGGCGTTTGGGCGGCGTTCGCCTGCCGCGAGAGGTCGACGTAGTCCGCGTCGGCGGCGCCGGCGGCGAGCTTGCCGGTCGGGAGCGGATGCCCGTTTGCGTTGGCGTTCAACGTCAACATCGTGATCCGATGGTGGGCGAGATCGACGCCGATCTGATGCGTCAGAACGCCGGATGTGTAGGAGCCCAAGCCACCGAACTTGAGGTCGACGTCGTCGTGGTGGCGGGTCAGCTGGTCGAACTTGCGGATGTCGGGAGCAGCCACACCAACGCGGGTGCGCCCGAGGGGCGGCTGGCCGGGAGCAGTCCTGGACGCAGCACCGGTCGCCACGGAAGCCGTGAGCACGAGCATGGGTAGGCAGAGCAGGCTGACGCAGGAGAGACGAGTGATCACGCTCTGAAGTTATCGGCAGAGCGGGCCGCTTCCCGTAGCTGCAGCGCATGCGCCACGCCGCCTACTAGGTCGGCAGCTCCTCGCCGGCCCGCTCGCGCACCATGTACTCCGCGTACCAGTCGGGCCAGTTGGCGTCCGCCTCGCCCGTGCGCTTCTCGTGCTCGCCGTGGGCGGCCGCCGCCCGCCGCAGCGCGCCCGCCAGATCGCTCGCCGACGCATAGGATGTCGTGGCGGAGTCGATACGGCCGGGCAGCCGCGTCGTGATCTCCTGGAACAGCCAGCTGTTGCCGTCCGGATCGCTGAACGATGCGAACGAGCCGTAGCTGCTGCGATCGGGCGCCGGCCCGGTCACACGATCGGCGGCGTGGAAGCGATCGCCGATCGCCCCCTCGTGAAACACCTCGCTCACCTCGATGCCCCGCGCCACCAGCTCGTCACGGGCAGCCTCGATGTCGGCGACGACGAGGTAGAGGCTCTGGGCCGAACCGGGCGCCGCCGGCGTGAGGTTCGTGCCGAACTGGATCGAGCATCCCGAGCCCGGAGGGGTGAGCTGGATCAGGCGGAAGCCCTCACCGGCGGCGACGTCGGCGTCGAGCCTCCAGCCGAGGCGGCCCACGTAGAACTCCTTCGCGCGGTCGACATCCGAGACGGGGATGACGACCACCTCGAAGTTCATGTCGATCTTCCCGACGCCTGCGATCGCGCCGTCAGTGTTGCTGCGCACCTCGGTCTTGCTCATGGCGGCCTCCGTTGTCTTGGTCGCACGTGACCCTCGCGCCCCGGCCGCCGATTCGCACCAGGGGGATGCCCTGGTCGTGCGCCCGAGGCCTACGATGCGGCCTCATGGCATCGACGTCGCTCCGCGCCGCCATCGCCGAGGTCGCCGGCCGCGACCCGGTGCTCGCCCAGCTGGTCGCCCGCGTCGGGCCGATCCGCCACCGGCCCCGCGACCCGGCCGGGCCGTTCGCCGCGCTCGTCCGCGCGATCGTGTTCCAGCAGCTCGCCGGCCATGCCGCTCAGGCCATCTACGGGCGTCTCCAGACGGCCGTCGGAGGGACGCTGACCCCGGAGGCGGTCACGGCGACGTCGGACGAGGTGCTCCGCGCGGCCGGCCTGTCGGCGAACAAGCTGGCATCGCTGCGCGACCTCTCCGCACGCGTGCTGGACGGCACCGTCGTCCTCGCACGCACGTCCCGACGAAGCGACGAGGAACTGGTCGCCCGTCTCACGAGCGTCCGCGGCATCGGCCGCTGGACGGCGGAGATGTACCTGATGTTCCAGCTGCGCCGGCTCGACGTTTGGCCGGTCGACGACCTCGGTGTGCGCCAGGGCTACGGGCTCGCCTGGGGCATCGACCCGCCACCGACGGCGAAGCAGCTCGATCCGCTGGGCGAGCGGTTCCGCCCGTACCGATCGATCGTCACCCGCTATTGCTGGGCGGCCGTGCCGCTGCTGCGGCCCGGTGCGACAGACGCTGCGCTGCGCTGATCGATTGGTTTTCGGCGCCTCACCGGTCGAACCACTGCAGACCACGGAAGGAGACGCAATGTCCGCGACCGTCCTCTACATGTCCACGTCCCTCGACGGATTCATCGCCGGGCCCAACGAGACCCGCGCCAACGGCCTCGGCGACGGCGGGCCGCGGCTGCACGACTGGGTCTCCGCGGGCCCAGGTCCCGATCAGCGGACGGTCAGCCGTCCCGAAGGTGTCACCGGCCAGGTCTTCGGCCCGCGCACATCGAGCTCGACCGCACCCGCATCCTCGCCGGCGAGGGCGGCGTCACCCACCTGCACTACCGCGTCCGGCGCTGACGTCCAATCCGGCACGGGGGCCGGCGATCACTTGAACGGCACGGTCACCGGGCCCGGGAGCCGCCGGTAGACGGCGAAGAAGTCGCGGTCGTCGGGCACGAGATAGCGGGTCGGCGGCTGCTGGTAGTTCGGCACCACCCGCACCGGGTCGAGGCTGCCGTGGTGCGAGTAGGTGATCAGCGTCGGCCACTCCGGGTTGATGTCGAGCTGCATCGCTCGAACCGCCCCGGCCCGCTTGAGGATGCTCGCGAGTGTCGAGACGGTCTGGTAGTCCGCCGCCGCGTAGATCAGATTGCCGTGCCGGTCGATCCCCGCCCCGGTGCGCCAGACGCGGACCGCGTTCCCGAGCGTGAAGCCCCACTGCGAGCTGTCGTTCAGCGCCGGGTTCAGGCGCCCGTGGTCGACGATCAGCGGCAGGCTCTGGCGGGCGAAGGCGATCTGGGGCCCGGCGACGGACCCGCCGTGCCATGTGCGGACGTCGACACGCCCGTCGCGGTAGGCGATCATCGTCGCCAGGCCGTCCTTCAGAGGCTCGTACTTGCGTCCGCCGATCGACGATCCGTTGTTGCCGTCGGCGTAGATGAAGCCGCCGTTGAACGTCGCGTACAGGCGCCAGCGCTCGCCGGCGGGGATCGACATCGGCCCGCGCACGGGGGCGTTCGGCGGCTCGTACCGGCCGGGGTACCAGGCGAGCGACGTGCGCGTGTGGTCGAACCAGGCGACGTAGGCGACGATCCGGGGATAGGCGACCTCGGTCCGGAACGTCGTCACGAGCACCGGCGGGCGGCCGCTGACGGTAGGCCCGGTCCCCCGCCAGACGCCCTCGCCGGGCAGCGGGTTGGCGAACACCGGTGGTATCGGCGGCGGTGCGTACGACACGCGTCGCTTGGCGCTCGTCGTGCCCGGCGGCGGCGTCCCGACGCCCACGGTGGGCAGCGTCTTCAGCTGCGGCCCGCCCGGATCGGGCGCCTTCCAGCTGTAGTAGTAGTGCTCGACCTCGTCGACGAGCCAGTTGCCGTGGTGGGCCCGCAGCCACTCGACGCTGCGCGGCCAGAGCGGCAGGCTCGACGGCTGCATCATCGTCGTGGCGTAGGAGTAGACGGCCGGCGTGAGCAGGACGACGATCGTGAGCAGCGCCACGTTGCGGACGCGGCGCCGACGTCTGCGCCGGCGGAGTCGATCGCGGGCGGCCTGGTGTCCGGTCTCCGTGGGCGCTGCCATCGGGCGAAGGTAGCCCCGGCGCGTGAGAAGGACGTTGGGCGAGCGGTCGGCTAGGAGCCCATCCCGCCCATCTGAGGCATGGGATGGCCTGCGGGAATCGTGAGCCCCGGGATCGTGTCGGGCGAGATGAGCAGGAGCACGCCGAGGCCCAGGAGCACCGCGGCCGTCCCGTACGTGGCGGTGCGGCGCCACGGCAGGGTCTTCTCGACCGCGATCAGACCGGCGACGACGGCCATCCAGACGATGCTCATGACTCCGAGCGCGAACAGCGACGCCATCAGCGCCCAGCAGCAGCCGACGCACCAGGCGCCGTTCTTCGCGCCCATCTGCAGCGCGCCGCCGCGGCCGCCGCGCCAGGAGCCGAGCAGCAAGCCGAGCGGGCTGCGGCACTTGCCGAGACAGACGTCCTTGAGCGGCGTCAGCTCGTAGACGGCCGCGACGATGAGCGTCGCCCCCGCGACCCAGCGCCCGGCGCGATCCCACGCGAGCACGTTCGCCCGCGACCCGGCCGCCGGCCGCCGCGATCGACGAAGGCGAGCACTCCGGCGACCGGCCCACGTCACGAGATAGCCGGCTGCGAAGAGCAGCGGCGAAAGCGGCGAGCGCTCCCTGGTCATGCGCGAGTACAGGGCGACCGTCGGCGCGACCGACGGGAACATCATCGCGGCCATCATCACGACCCACACGCCGAGGAACCAGCCGAACGCCCCGAGCCCCGTCCACGGGCCGTTGTCCATCCCCCGCATCTGGTCGACCGTCCACCACCAGCCGACACCGGCCAGGACGAACAGGAGCGCGACGAGCCCGAGCCGGGCACGGGCGGCGGCGAAGGCCGGGGCGAGACCCCCGCCGCCGGCTCGGTCGGGCAGCTGGGCGATCATGGGGTCACGCGGCCCAGGAGAACTCGGACGTCGAGAGGCCCGTCTTGCCCTCGTACTGCGATGCCGAAGGCGTTGATCCGCGAGCGCTTCGCCTCCGCCATCGTGAGGTCGGACGCCGACCGGATGGAACATGCCGGCGAATCGCACCGGCTCGCCGGTCTCGACGCCGAACGGCACGATGTCCTCGATCTCGAAGTCGATCGCGTCGCCGACGCGGACGCTGTGACGCAGCCCGTCGTCGTGCACCTCGATCGCCGCCCGCTCGACGCCGAGCATCTCGCCCACGAGCGGAGCGAGCGCCGCCATCGGGCCGCCGAGCTGCCCGCCGAAGACCTGCACGAGCTTCTCGGCCTGCTCGTCGCTCGCGCGCTCGTCGATGAACACCCCGAGGCGCCAGTTCCCGTCGGTCATCACCTTCGGCGTGTCGGCGATCGCAGCCACCTTCAGCCCGCCGATGTCCGTGCCCTCGATCTCGCCCTCGCGGATGTTGAAGACGAGCGTCACGCGACAGAAGTCGTAGGTGGCGCCGTGGTCGAACGACAGGTTGCACGGGCACATCAGCTCGCACGAGCACGTCTCGACGTAGCTCCCCTTGAGGTTCCAGGACATGATGACCTCCCGTTGGGTGCGACCCGCGATGCTATGCCCCGCCGCGCGTCGCGTCAACCGCGGCCGAGGGCGAACACCCGTCCCATCACCCGGAGCGGGTGAGCTCCGTCGGGGCGATAGTGGCCGCGGCGTCGATCAGGCCGAGCTCCGCCGCCCGCTCGATCGCGCTGCTGCGGCTGGTGACGCCGAGTTTGCGGTAGATGGAGATGGCTTGTGTTTTGATGGTGTTGCGGGACACGAATTGGCGCTCGCCGATCTCGCGGAATGATAGGTGCGTCTGTAGCAGGGGGAGCACGCGCAGCTCTGCGGTCGTGAGGCTGGATGTGTGGCCGTCGGTGGTGGGCGTGCGCGTGATCTGCTGGCGCACGTCTTCGGCCTGCTGTGCGAGGACGCCGAGCGGTGAGCGGTCGTTGAGGATCTTGTCGATCTCGGCCAGGAGCGTGCCTGTGGTGTTGGCGTCGCGGAGTGTGAGGTGTGCGCGCGCGAGTTCGAGCTTTGCTTGGACGGCCAACCACGGCAGCGCGTCCAGGAGCGACCGGGTGAGGTGGTGGGCGTTCGTGAGGTCGGTCCGGGCTTCGTCCCACCGGCCGTGGCGTAGGTGGCCGCGTGCGCACAGCGCCAGTTCGAGGGCGGTGGTTGGATAGTCGTCCAGGTGTGCGTCGGCGGCGAGTCTGCGCGCCTCGAACGCGAGCGCGTCGGCTGCGGCCTGGTCGCCACGGGCGCTGGCCAGGAGCGAGCGCTCGCTGATGGCGATGAGGCGGGTGTTGGTTGCTTCGAGGCGGGTCGCCTCGTCGGTCGCCAGGGCGAGGATCAGGTCGGCCTGCTCGGTGTCGCCGAGCAGGGCGTGCGCGGCCCCGTGCATCGTGAGCGCGGCCGGCCGCAGCCGGCTGTCGCGGGGCAGCTCGATGAGGGCGTCCTCGGCGTCGGTGCGCATCTGCTCGATGCCGTCGCGGCACAGCCCGGCCCGCAGGACGGCGATCCAGGGACGCGCCGTTGTGCTTCCGTCGGGCAGGGGCCCGGTGTCGGCGCGACGCTCGATCGTGCGCAGCCAGTGCTCGGCCGCGGCCGGCCGGCCGCGCAGCGCGTGGATCCAGCTTCCGAGCACGCCGACGGCGGGGTACCGGGCGAGCCGCTCGTCGTCGGGGAAGTGGTCGAGCCATCCCTCGACTGCGGTCAGGCGGCCGGTGTGGTAGGCGGGCAGAGCGACCTCGGCGAAGATCCGCGCGGCGCGATCGATGTCGCCCGAGTCGGCGGCCGGCTCGAGCGCGGCCGCGGGTTCTCCATGCGCCTCGTACCAGTCCGCCGCACGGCGGTTGAGCGCGGGAATCGCCTCGGCGTCGCTGTGGCTGAGCTCATGGCGCAGGAGCTCGTGGAACAGGTGGTGATACCGATACCACTCGCAGTGATCGTCGAGCGCGACCAGGAACAGGTTCGATTCACGCATCGATTCGAGCCGGGCGCCCGACGCCTCGGTCTCAAGGACGGCGTCGCACAGCGGGCCGCACATCTTGCCGAGCACGGATGAGCGCACCAGGAACTCACGCATGTCCGGCTCCAGCCGGGCGAGGTGCTCCGAGCGAAGGTACTCGGCGACATAGCGATCCGCGCCGGTGATGCTCACCGGCCGATCCCCGCTGGCCTCGCGGCCGTGGAGCGTCAGCGCCGCGAGGTACAGGCCGGCGGGCCATCCCTCGGTGCGGGCGACGAGCTCGGAAACGTCGCCGTCGGTGAGCTTGAGTCCGGTCGCCCGCAGCAGCAGATGCGCTTCGCGGCGTGAGAGCGCAAGCCGTTCGGGGCCGATCTCGAACAGCCGCGCCGAGGCGCGCAGACGCGCCACTCCCAGCCGCGGCTGCGTTCGTCCCGCCAGCGCGAGCGTCGAGCCTTCAGGGATCTGCCCGGCGATCGTCGAGAGCGCATCCAGCGACTCCTGCGACTCGAGCAGGTCGGCCCCGTCGAGCACCAGCACGAACGGGTGCGGGAGTGCCGCGATCGCCGTCGCCAGCCGCGGCAGCCCCACCCTCCAGATCGCCCGCCCCGGTGAGCGCAGCGCGGGCAGCACGGCCGGGCCGATCGGCCCTGTCCCCGACACGGCCACCGCGATGTGCCGCAGGAGGATGACCGGGTCGTTGTCATGCGAGTCGATCGACACCCACGCGAACCGACGCTCGTCGCGCCCCGCCCACTGCGCCAGCAGCGTCGTCTTCCCATAGCCCGCAGGCGCGGTCACCACCACCAGCGCCCACGAAGACGACGCGCGCAGCCTGTTCACGAGCCCAATCCGCGGCACCGAGTCCAAACGCACCCCGGGCACACGCACCTTCGACACGACGAAATCGAACGGTGCGGGCGGATCACCATCAGAAATCGACATCTCACCCCTCCGGGGCAACGCAGTGGTCATGGCCGCGAGCCGGCCAGAGGTCATCGACCCAGATGGGGAGGATCTCTGTTCGGTCAGCAGCCGGCATCAGCGTGGATCCGGATCTTCCGTCGGTAGTTGTCCCGATGCGAGTCAGGCACTATGTACCGATGCGGGGCGGCCGAGGACGCGTGACGATTGCGGCGATGAACCCATCTGCGGCCGAGTGCAGGTCGCCGAGATGAACACTCGGTCCCTGCGCGACCGGTTCGAGCAGACTCTGGTTGGGAGGCTGGTCGAGCGGATCGCGGAGTTGAACCCGGTTGAGCGTGCGCTTGCGCTGGGGTCGAAGCTGTTCACGGCGGTTGTGCCGGCGGCGATCCTCGTGTCCGCACTGCTGTCGTCTCCGGACGCGCTGCCCAACAGGATCATCGATGGGTTTGCTCTCACCGGGGCGGGGGCGGCCGCGATACGGCGCCTGTTCGAGGTTCCACCTGGCTCGGCTGGGGCGGCCGTCAGCGTCGTCGGCGTGCTCGTGCTGGTGTACTCGCTGGTGAGCTTCGCGCGCGCCCTCCAGCACCTGTACGAGGACGCCTGGCACCTGCCACGGATGCGGACCGGCCTTGCCTGGGGCCTCGTCTGGCTGGTCACATTCGCCGTCTACTTCTCGCTCTCGACCCCGGCATCTCACCTGCTGCACCGCCACGGCCTCACGGTGAGCGCATTCCTGGTGCAGATCATCGGTGGAGCCGCGCTCTGGTCGGTCACGCCCGCCATCCTGCTGGGACGGCGTGTGCCGCTGCGAGCGCTGCGCCGCGGCGGCGTCGCGACGGCGATCCTGCTCACGCTCTTCAACGTCGGCAGTCGCCTGTACCTCCCGCACAACATGACCGCCAACATCACCCGCTACGGCCTCGTCGGAGCCACGTTCACAATCCTCACCTGGCTGTTCGCGTTCAGCCTCGTGCTCGTCGTCAGCGCTGCCGCCGGCGCCGTGCTCAGCGACACTCAGACGGACACCACACCCGCCGGCGAGGAAGAGCAGCACGAAGCGCGTGCCTGACCGGGAGAGCGGGGCGCATCCAAGAGCTGCCTTTGGGACTCTGGTTGAGCCGTTTCTGTCGCGGTCGGAAACGCCGCCGATTCCGGGGTTCAGTGGTGGCTCGCATGCCGCCAGGCATCTGGGTCGTCATGCTGCCTTCGAGTCTACTCGCGGGCGCTCTGCGCGCGGCTCCAGGACGACGACCGCCGTTTCGTGCGTGCGTCGTGCGGCGTAGCTGTCGAGGTTCTTGTCCAGCTCGCGCCAGCGCTGCCACAGGCGCTCACGTTCCTCCCCGAGTGCGGGCCTGGCGAGCACCTCGCACCGGGTACCACCGGCGAGTTCGACGAGAGCGTGTGGATCAGCTTGCAGGTTCAGCCACCACGCCGGCTCGGCCGTACCCCAGCCATTCATCGCCATCGAGACGAGGTTCGGCCGGTCCTCGTAGTAACCAAGGATCACGCTTCGCGGCTCGCCGCTTCGCCGGCCCGTTGTCGTCAGCCGCAACGCGCCCCATCTCCCGGAGCGCGGAGGCCACAACCCTCTGCGGCCCCCGCTCGCTCGGACGATTCGTCGATGGAGATGCCAGAACGTCTTGACGAACCATCGCGGTGGTAGCAGCGCCTTGGTCCCGGCCATGCCCGACCTCCTTCCGGCCTGACTCCTTACAGCCTCACACCAGTGTGGCCTGTGAGCATCGGGGGAAGCACGTAGCAGACATTGTGGCATCCCCGAAATATGGAGGTTCGGGCGAGTTGAACGTTTCGCCGCAGTCTCGGTCAATTCGCCGCTCGAGGGCCAACCGCACCGTGCGCACTCCGCGGCGGCCAGAATCAGGGACTCCACCGATGCGGAGAGGGCGACGCCGCGCAATGCTTACAGGCGGCACACGAAAGGAGGTGAGACTCGTGTCCGCACATACTTCACCGTACCCAGTGCGCGTTGAGGGGCATATGGACTCGCCCCTCTCACGATGGCTGTGGCTCGTCAAGTGGCTGCTGGTCGTGCCGCACCTGATCGTCCTGGCATTCCTGTGGGTGGGGTTCCTGCTCGTGAGCGTGATCGCGTTCTTCGCGATCCTCTTCACGGGCCGGTATCCGCGCAGGCTCTTCGACTACAACGTCGGCGTCCTGCGCTGGACATGGCGGGTCGGCTTCTACGCGTTCGACGCGAACGGGACCGACCGCTATCCGCCGTTCACGCTTCACCACACGGACTATCCGGCGACGTTCGCGGTGGCGTACCCAGCGCGGCTCTCCCGCGGACTCGTGCTGGTGAAATGGTGGCTGCTCGCGATCCCGCAGTACCTGGTCGTCGGCATCATCGGCGGCCTGTGCTTCGCCACGAACTCGGGCGGCCTCGTCGGGCTGCTCGTGCTGATCGCGGTGGTCACGCTGCTCGTCCGGGGCACCTACCCGCCCAGCATCTTCGACCTTGTGCTCGGCCTCAACAGGTGGGCGCTCCGCGTCGCGGCGTATGCCGCGCTGATGACGGACGCCTACCCGCCGTTCCGGCTCGACATGGGGCCGCACGAGCCCGACGTGGCGATCCCGCCTCCGGCGGACGCCTAACCCGCACCGCATCCGGGCCCGCTGCCGTCTGCAGCGGGCCCGCGGGTGGTGTCGGCGCGAGCGGGAAACCCGAAGCGGGCATCCGCGGATACTCCGATGCGGGCCCCCTGGCCGCGCGGCGAGACTGCCGATAGAGAGGAGGTGATTCGTCGTGGAAGCCCGGATTCACTCGCATCTGCACCTTTCGGCGGCTGTGTCCGAGCAGCTCCGCTGGCTCAGCGGCGGATTTGCGTTGGGCTTTCTCGTGCCCTTCGTCTTCGCCGACCAACTGGGAATGCAGCGCGACCTCTACTACGGCGTATACATGGTCGCCGTGGTTGCGTTCTTCGCACTCTGGGCGCGCAGCACCCGGCAATCGCTTTGGGCGATGATGACGCGACGATTGCCGCTTACTATCACGTTGGGGTTCGTGTGCGCCGGAGCCCTGTCGCTGATCGTCTTGCAACAGTCAGCGACGTCACGGCCCGGCGGGGCGACCCTGGCTGCCGCGGTCGCCTGGCGGGGCGTGCTCTATGGCCTCGCCGACGGGTTATTGCTGTCGTCCTTCCCGATCCTGGCGGTGTTCGCCGCATTCGCCGGGACGCGGGTCCGTCAGCAGTGGCGCGGCAAGATCATGATCGGCGCGATGGCCCTGCTCGCGTCCCTCGCCATGACCGGCGCCTACCACGCCGGCTACAGCGACTTCCGTTCTGGGAAGATCGCGAACCCACTGGCGGGCGATGTGATCTGGAGTGTGCCGACGCTCGCCACGCTCAACCCGATCGGGGCGCCCATTGCGCACGCCGGGATGCACGTGACGGCGGTGCTGCACAGCTACCACACCGACCTGTTCCTGCCGCCGCACGGCTAGGCACATCCTGCAGGCTCGCCGGTCGAGCGTCGACGGGCGAGCCTGCTGCGATTCGTGCACGGAGCTATCCGAAGAGAGAGGCGAGAGAGAGAGCGGGCGAAGGGAATCGAACCCTCGTCTGGAGCTTGGAAGGCTCTTGCTCTGCCATTGAGCTACGCCCGCGTGGGGTCACATGGTATCGCCGGGCGTGGCGGCGGCCTTCGGCCGGGGCGGCCGGCGGCGGCGCGCACGCGGGGCGGCGACCACGTCTGCGAACGTCACCCGGGTGGTCTCGTAGACCTCGGCCGAGCCCGAGAGCGTCTCGCGCAGAAGCCCGCTCGACTGCAGCGCCTCCCGGTTGGCGGGATTCTCGTTGGCGATCTGGCGGTGCTCGTCGGACTCCCAGATCTGCATGAGGACGATGCCCTCGTCGGTCGGCGCCGTGACCTGGGCGGTGAGGCCGTCGGGCATGCCGAATGTCTCGGCCAGCCGGTCGGACGCCTCGAGCAACCGGTCGGTCTTCCCTCGCATGTGCACGAGGACGAGCACGCTCATCGCCGCACGCCCTACGTCGTTGCCGACGTCGCCGTGGTGCCGGTCGTCGTGACCGTCTCGGTCGTCGTCTCGGTGAAGGTGATCGTCGTCCCCGGGTTGGTGACGGTGGTCGGGATCGTGATGACGGTCGTGTCCGTGCGCGTCTTGCCGGGGAGCCTGATGGTCGTCGTGTGCGTCGTGCGGACGACGGTCGTGCGGATCTGGGGCGGAAGGTGCACGGTCGTCGCGGGCACCGAGACGACGCTGCCCTTGATGTGCACCTTCTGGGCGGGGACGCGCACCACGGCCGTGTGGTTCACCGTGATCACCTTGCCGGTCACGCGCAGCGTCCTCGTCGCGGCGGCCGCGCTGCCCGAGCCGCCGACGACGCTCCCCAGCCAGACTCCGCCGGCGAAGAGCGCCAGGATCACCGGCAGCCCGATCAGAAGCCGGTGCGGGTAGGCGCGCGGGCGTGGGCCGGTCAGGGGCGCGAAGACGGGGAGCGCGCCGGGCGCGGCCGGAGCCTGCGGCGCGGGCGGCGGCCAGGGCTCGGCGACGGCCGGGATCGCCTCGGCGCCGGCCTCGGCAGCGGCGACCGCGCCGGTCCCGGCGACCGCGTGGGCGGCGGTCGGCTCGGCCTCGGCGGTCGAGCCGGGGAACGCCAGCCAGAGCAGGAAACGCAGGACCACGAACAGCAGCACGCCGTTCGCCACCAGAATGGCGATGGCCAGAACGACCTTCGCGAAGATACCCACAGCGTCACCTACCCCGACTCGTGTCCAGCGAACGGTACCCCAAATTCCGGCTGTGGTGAAGACCTTGTCACGTCCGTGTCAAATCTCCCGGGACCCGCGTCAGGCTCTCCACCCGCTGAATCGGAGCGGTTCGATCGCGATCACGGCGCCCTGCGGGGGCGCCGCCGCGTACTGCCTGTAGGCCCGCGCAAGCGCGTCCAGCGCCCGGCTGCGCTCGCCGGGATCGGTCACGATGCGGGCCTCGCCGTCGACTCGCACCCACCACAGGCGCGTCCAGTCGTCCTCGTAGCGGTCGGCCAGGAGCGCGACTCGCGGCTCGGCGGCGATGTTCGCGAGCCGGGCCAGGTTGGGTGTGCGCTTCGCTTTGGCGTCGACGGCGGTGTAGATAATCCCGCCGGCGATGGCGAAGCAGACGGGGACGACGTGCGGCGCGCCGTCGCTGCGCACGGTCGCGAGCCTGGCCACGGCGGCCGACGCAAAGAGCGCCCGCGCCTCGCCGGGATCGAGCCGCACCCGTGCCTCAGCGCCGCGCCGGGGCGTAGGCGGCGGCAAGCGCCGGCGCCAGGTAGGCGGGCAGGTTCTGCTCGGCCTGGAGCGTGGTCATGAACGCCTGGTCGTCGACGGCCGTCAAACCGTCGAGCGCGAGTGGGCCGAGCACCGTCGAGAGCGGTGGCTGCGCGGCCAGCATCGGCTCGCTCGGGAGCACCGCGACGCCTCCCGCCGGCTCGGTGCGCAGGCTCATGTGGGTGTGCTCGATCTCGTCGAGCGCGAGCCTGGGGCCGCGCACGCGCGGCTCGGGCGCGACGACGCCGGGGACGGCCGCCACGATCTGCGGCTCGAGCGCGCGGGCGAGCTCGGGCAGGTTGGCGAGCGCATCCTGCAGCCTTGACCGCGCGTCGGCGAGGCTGATGAGCGCGACGTCGGGATCGGCGCCGGCGGGGTCGAAGTTGAGCACGCGTGTGCGGCCCCCGATCGTGACCGGCTCGCCGTTTCGCGTGTACGGCGCCACCAGGTGCGGCTGGCCGGCGCACGCGACTCCGCCGATCATCACCAGCACGAGGTCGCGCTCCGTGGCGGCGATCAGGCCCGCGTACGGGTCGGCCGTCGCGCCGCCGACCGCGATCAGGTCGGCGCGCTTGCCGGCCTCGATCGACCCGATCGCGCCGTCCCAGCCGAGCATCTTCGCCGCGGTCGTCGTCACCATCGCCACGAGCTCCTGGTCGGTGAAGATCGGCCCCTGCGCGGCGTTCGCGCTGTAGAGCCGGGCCACCTTGAGCTCCCCGAGCAGGTTCTTGCTGCCCGAGGGCGACCAGTCGGAGCCGAGGCCGATGGGCACGCCCGCCGCCTTCATCTCGGCGACCCTGGCGGTGGCGCCGTAGAGCAGCAGGTTCGAGAGCGGCGACCACACCATCCCGGCGCCGTGCGCGGCGAAGACCGGGATGTCCTCGGCGTGCAGGCCGACGCTGTGGATCCCGATCAGGTGGTCCGAGAGCGCCCAGGTCCCGTCGGGAAGCTGCAGGTCGAGGAAGTGGCGCCGGGCGGGATCGTCGGTGCCCTCGGCCAGGTGCAGCAGCAGCCGGTGGTCGCGTGCGAGCTCGGCCGCGAACCTGGTCACGTCGGCGGCGGCGACGTCGGGGATGCGGCTCGCCGCCGCTGGCAGGGCGGGGTCGTCCGGCTCCTCGACGTTGCGCACGGCGCCCTTGTAGAAGCGGCGGATGCCGGCGTCGCTGTAGAGGGCGATGCCCTGGCTGGTCGTGACCCCGGCGACCAGGCACTTGGCCTCGACGTAGCGCACGAGCGGGGCGACGAGATTGGGCGTCTTGCCGATCACCTGCATCGGGCCGCTGATCAGGCGGCGGTAGTCCGGACCGGTCGACCACTGGCCGCGGTTGGCGAACGGCCGCGGCACCCGCCAGAGCTGCAGACAGTTGTAGCTCAGGTGGTTGTGCAGCTCGATCAGGCCCGGGTAGACCGTGCCGCCGGCGCGGACGCGGGGGACGTGCTCGAACCCGGCCGGGGGCGCCTGATCGGCCGGGAGCACGGCGGCTATGGTCGCATCCGCGATGTAGGCCACGCCGTCGGCGAGCACGGTGCCCGCGGCGTCCATCGTGACGATGCGCCCCCGGATCGCGCTCTGGGCCATGCGAGACTCTAGGGAACCACGAGGGTGGAGGTCAACCGCCCGGGCCAGGTCCCGGGCCGTCGCCGCCGTCGTGGCCCGGCCCATGGCCGGGGCCGTGGTGGTGTCCGGGGCCGGGTTTCGGGCCTGGCCGGTGTGCTTTCGGGCCCGCGGGTTTGGGAGTGGGCGCGGTGACCGTCACCGGCACCGTGACCGTGCGGGCCGGCGCGGTGGCCGTGACGGTGTGCGTGATCGTCTCTGTGACCGTGTGCGCGGCGGCGTCGACCCGCACGCCGGCCGTCGTCGTCACGGTCTGCACCTGCAGCACGTGGCTCGACTGGCTCGTGCCCGCGCGCACGCCTACGAGCAGGCCGAGCATCAGGCATGCCAAAACCGCCGAGACGATCACGGCAAACCGGGTTGGACTGACACCCATCGGTCGCTACCCCCTTCGTGCCCTGTCCCGCTACCATGCCGCCGAACTTGCCCCGGGACGGTTGACAGCCTACCTCACAGACGGCCGGCCGCCAAGCCCGCCACGGTTGACTGAATCCGGGAGGGCGTGTCCAATGGACGAGAAACCTCGGGGCTCTAATGTCACTCCGTTCCGAGGCCGATGGAGGCGAGCATGAAGGGTGTAATGGACGCATGAGGTCACCGATTCTGGTCACGGGCATGCACCGCTCGGGCGGGAGCTGGGTCGCCAAGATGATCGAGGGCGGCGGTGACGTCGTGCACGTGAACGAGCCGTTCAATCGCCGCCACCCTCCCGGGCTCACTCCCGGGATCCTGCGCGTGCCGCCGCCGCGGGCCTACCAGTACGTCGGCCCCCACAACGAGGCCGAGTACCTGCCCGGGTTCAGGGACATGCTGCAGCTGCGCTACGACCTTCCCGCCGAGCTGCGCGCGAACCGCGGCGCCTACGATCTGGCCAAGGCCGCCAAGTACATGACCGCGTTCACGTACGGCCGCGCCCGCGGGCTGCGCCCCCTGATCGACGATCCCTATATGGTCTTCGCCGCCGAGTGGCTGGCCGAGCGGCTCGACTGCCGCGTCGTCATGCTCGTGCGCCACCCCGCCGGGATCGTGTCGAGCCTGAAGCGGATCGGCACCGGCTGGAGCGACAACCTGCCCGACATCGCCTCCCAGCCCGAGCTCGTCGACCGCTATCTCGGCGCGTACGCCGCCGAGCTCGAGCGGGCGGCGGGACAGCCGCTCGATCCGATCGCCCACGGAGCCCTGCTGTGGCTTCTGATCCATTCGGCGATCGCGCAGCAGATCGATCGCCACCCCGAGTTCATCGTCGTGCGCTACGAGGATCTCGCGACGAACCCGGTGGCCGGCTTCCGCGATCTCTACGAGCGGCTCGACCTGCCGTTCGACGACCGCGCCCAGAAGGCCGTCGAGGCGGGCAGCATGGCCGGCCCCGGCGCCCGCCGCAATCCCTGGGGCAGGGTGGGGATGGCGAAGACCGCCTTCCAGCCGATGGAGAGCCGGGCCAACGCCTGGGCGTGGCGTGACCGGCTCCCGCCCGCCGAGGCCGCCGGGGTGATCCACACGGCCCGCCCAGTCGCCCAGCGCTTCTACGGCCCGGACGAGCTCGCGCTCGACCGCGAGCACGCCGCCTAGAGCGCCACCCACGCACACGCACGCGATCGGGCCTGTCACAGGCGCGTGAGCCGTCTCGTCATACGGGGTACGTGATCCCTGGAGACGGAGGTGCAAGATGCGTGTGTTCGTTGCGGGAGCCACCGGTGTGATCGGGCGGCAGCTCGTGCCGCAGCTGGTCGAGGCCGGGCACTCGGTGGTCGGCAGCACGCGGTCGAACGGCAACGCGGGCTGGCTGCACGACGCGGGCGCAGAGCCCGTGGTGATGGACCCGCTCGATCGTGCCGCGGTGACCGCGGCCGTTGCAAACGCCGGGCCCGACGCGGTGATCCACGAGCTGACCGCACTCTCGGGCGCGACCGACATGCGCCGGTTCGACCGCTGGTTCGCCCAGACAAACGTGCTGCGCACGCGCGGCACAGATCTCCTGCTCGCGGCGGCCCGGGCCGCCGGGGCAAAGCGGTTCCTGGCCCAGGGCTTCACCGGCTGGCCGAACGCGCGCACGGGCGGCCCGGTGAAGACCGAGCAGGATCCGCTCGACCCCGATCCTCCGCAGGCGATGCGCGAGACACTCGCGGCGATTCGCTATCTGGAGCGGACCGTGACGACGGCCGCGGACATGGACGGCCTCGTGCTGCGCTACGGCGGCCTGTACGGGCCGGGCACGGCGGTGGCCGAGGAGTACGCCGGCATGATCCGCCGCCGCAAGTTCCCGCTGGTCGGGGGCGGGACCGGGGTGTGGTCGTTCGTGCACGTCGCCGACGCCGCCGCGGCCACGGTGGCGGCCCTCGAGCACGGCGCTGCGGGCGTCTACAACATCGTCGACGACGAGCCGGCGCCGGCGTCCGAGTGGCTGCCCCACCTGGCCGCGGTCCTGGGGGCGAAGCCGCCCCGGCACGTGCCGGCCTTCATCGCGCGTCTGGCGGTCGGCGAGCCGGGCGTCGTGATGATGACCCAGATGCGGGGCTCGTCGAACGCCAAGGCGAAGCGCGAGCTCGGCTGGGAGCCGGGCCACCCCAGCTGGCGCACCGGCTTCCCCGACGGGACGGCCCTGACCGCCCACCGGCCACCGGCACAGGTGCCGGGATGACCGGCGAGGACTACGCCGAGCTGCGGCCGCTGCTGTTCTCGATCGCCTACCGCATGACCGGCAGCGTCGCCGACTCCGAGGACATCGTCCAGGAGGCGCTCCTGCGGCACCACCGAGCGGCGCCCGGCACGGAGATCGAGTCCGACCGCGCGTACCTCTCGGCGATCACGGCCCGGCTGGCGATCGACCACCTGCGCTCGGCGCGGGTGCGGCGCGAGCGCTATGTCGGGCCGTGGCTGCCCGAGCCGCTGGTCGCAGCGCGCGAGCCGGATGTCGCCGAGCAGGCCGAGACGGCCGACTCGCTCTCGCTCGCCTTCCTGGTCATGCTCGAGAGCCTGACGCCGGTCGAGCGGGCGGTGTTCCTGCTGCGGGAGGTGTTCGACTACGACTACGCCGAGATCGCCCGGATCGTGGGCAAGAGCGAGGCCAACTGCCGCCAGCTCGTGGTGCGTGCCCGCGCCCATGTCGAGGATCGCAAGCCGCGGTTCGAGGCCTCGCGTGAGCAGCGCGAGCGGCTCGCCGGGCGCTTCTTCGCGGCGGCCGGCGAGGGCGACGTCGCGGCGCTCGAGCAGCTTCTGGCCGCCGACGCGACGTTCTACGGCGACGGCGGCGGCAATGTCCGCGGCGCCGCCGCGAACCCGGTGTACGGCCGCGACCGGGTCGTGCGGCTGATGACGTACTTCATGGAGCGGCTGCGCATGCTCGGGCTGCACCTGGAGCCCGCAGAGGTGAACGGCCAGCCCGGCCGGATGAGCCTCGACGCCGAGGGCCGGCTCTTCAACGTCTTCGCCCTCGACATCGCTGCCGACGGCACCGTCCAGACCGTGCGCTCGATCGTGAACCCGGACAAGCTCGGCCACCTGGGCCGGCTGGTGCCGCGAGCGGCCCCCGCACATGGCTACGAGCACTCGCACACGAGCCGGTAACCTGCACGGCATGGGGGCCGATCCTCGGCAAGAGAGCGACGTCGCCATCCGGGCGTCGGGTCTCGGCAAGCGCTACGGCGCGACGGTCGCGCTCGAGGCACTCGACCTCGCCATCCCGGCCGGTCGAGGTGTACGGCTACCTCGGCCCGAACGGCGCCGGGAAGACGACCACGATCCGGCTCGTGCTCGGCCTGCAGCGGCCGACGCGCCGGGCAGCGTCGCGGTCTTCGGCGTCGACGCGTGGCGCGACCCGGTGACGGCGCACCGCCGGATCGCCTTCGTCGCCGGCGAGCCGCATGCTGTGGCCGGCGCTCACGGGCCTGGAGTGCCTCGAGTTCCTGGCCCGCGCTGCGCGGCGGCATGCGACGAGGCTACCGGCGGACGCTGGTCGCAGCGGTTCGACTTCGACCCGGCCAAGCGGGTGCGCGACTACTCGAAGGGCAACCGCCAGAAGATCCAGCTGATCGCCGCCTTCTCGGCCCGCGCCGACCTGCTCGTCCTGGACGAGCCGACGAGCGGGCTCGATCCGCTGATGGAGGCCGCGTTCCGAGACACGGTCGCCGAGGCCCGCGCCGCCGGCCAGACCGTGTTCCTCTCGTCGCACATCCTGAGCGAGGTCGAGGCGCTGTGCGACCGCGTCGGCATCCTGCGCGAGGGCCGCCTGGTCGAGGAGGGCACCCTGGCCGAGCTGCGCCACCTGTCCGCGCGCGTCGTCGAGGCGACCTACGACGGCGCTCGCCGCCTCGACTCGAGCCTCCCGAAGGGCGTCACGGTCACCGCGGTCGGCGGGAACGCGCCTGCGCTTCGACGTGCACGGCCCGGTCGGGCCGCTGATCGACCGGCTGGCCGGGCACCGGCGTCGTCTCGCTCGTCAGCCGCGAGCCGACGCTCGAGGAGCTGTTCCTGTCCCACTACGACCGCCGCCGCCGACGATGTCACGGTCGCCGGCTAGGGCTCTGGTCCCTGCACGCGCTGCGCGGCGAGCGGGTGCGCTTGGCGGTGTATCGCGCGATCGCCGTGCTGTACGCGCTCGCAAACGTGATCGGCTACCGCCAGACCTACCCGACGGCCGGCCTCCCGCGAGGAGTTCGCGCGCGCGTTCTCGGACAACATCGCGCTGCGCCTCTTCTACGGCATCCCGCACGACCTGGCGAGCGTCGGCGGCTACGTCGAGTTCCGGGCGATGGGGATGATCGGCGATCCTGGCCTCGGCCTGGGCGGTGTTCGCCGCGGTGCGGGCGCTGCGGGGCGAGGAGGACGACGGGCCGCTACGAGCTGATCCTCGCCGGCGCGGTCGGCCGCGGCGGCGCGCTCGCGGCCGTGCTGTGCGCGCTCGCGCTCGAGTGCGCGGCCTGTGGGTCGCGACGTCGGTCGTCCGCTCGTGCTGTCGGCGACGCTCCCCGGCGACATGACGACCGGCGCAGTCGGCTGCTCGTCGCGGCCGGGATCGTGGCGCCGGCGCGCGCTGTTCGCCGCGCTCGGCGCGCTCGCCTCCCAGATGGCGCCGACCCGCCGCGTCGGCGCAGGCGCTCGCGGGCGGCGTCCTGGCCGTCGCCCTGTTCCTGCGGATCGCCGCCGACATCGGCCACGGGCATCGGCTGGCTGCGCTGGGCGACGCCGATCGGCTGGGATCGAGCAGCTGCGGCCCGTGACGGGCGCACGCCCGGCCGTGCTCGCTCCTCTTCGTCGTCGCGACGGCGGTGCTCGTCGTCGCGTCGCGCTCGCCGTCGCCCGCGGCCGCGACGTCGACTCGAGCCTGCTGCGGCCGCGGGCCGTCGCGCTCGCGGACGGCGCTGCTCGGCTCGCCCACGCAGGCCGCCGCTGCGCTCGGAGCTGCCGATCCTCATGGCTGGCTCGTCGGCGCAGGGCTGCTTCGCCTTCGCCCTCGGCGCGTTCGCGCACAGCGTCGCGGACCGAGATCCGCAAGGTGTCGATCCACACCTACGGCCTGCCGATCACCACGGCGACCGGCTATCTGGCGACGGTGTTCGCGCTCTTCGCGCTGATCGTCGCGCTCTACGCGGCGAGCCACATCGGCGGCCTGCGCGACGAGGAGTCCTCCGGGCGGCTCGAGACGCTGTTCGCGCTGCCGGTCGCGCGGCGCGTCTGGATCGGCGGGCGGCTCGCGTCGCCGCGGGCGACGACCGTGGCCTCTCGCTCGCGGCTGGGCGTGCTGGCGTGGGCGGGGGCGGCCGTCACGAGCGGCGACGTCGGCCTTCGCCGACATGCTCGCGGCCGGCGCGAACTGCATCGCCGTCTCGCTGCTCTTCCTGGCGCTCGGCGTGCTCCTCTTCGCCTGGGCGCCGCGGCCCAGCCCGGGCGCGGCGTTCGGGCTGGTCGGCGGTCGCGTTCCTGTGGGAGCTCGTGGGCGCGCTCGTGAGTGCGCCGTCGTGGCTGCTCACGATCTCGCCGTTCCACCACGTGACCCAGGTGCCGCTGGTCGCGGTCGACCGCCGCGGCACGGCCGTCATGCTCGCCGTGGCCGCCGTGGCCGCCGGGGTCGCGTGGAGCGCTTCGCCCGCCGCGACCTGCAGACCGGGTAGGCCGGGCCTGTGAGGCGGCGGCTCTACTCCGGTGCCGGCGGCACGAGCAGCTGGTGGCTCTCGACGACCGCCTGGGCGACGTCGGCCACCTTGTGGCCGCTGTGCTGCGAGTGCTCGCGCAACATCCGGAACGCCCCGTCGGCATCCACTCCGTGGCGGGCCATCATGATCCCCTTCGCCTGCTCGATCACCGCCCGGCGGCCGAACGCTCCCTGCAGGCTCTGATACTCGCCGAAGCGCTGAACGGTGATGTCGATCGCGCTCTGGAGGTCATCGGGGTCGCTCTCGAGGACGTACGCGAAGATGCCGCGCCGGGCCGCCTCGCGCACAGAGGCCGCGTTCTTCGCCGGCAGCATCGCGATCACCGGGCAGGTGGCCTCGTGGACGATCGCCTCGATCACGCCGAGCGCGGGCGTCGGATCGGGGCCCAGATCGACCAGCGCGACGTCCGCCCGCTCTCGCGCCGTCCCGGTGGCGACCTTCGCCGTCGAGAGCTCCCGTGCGATCACCTCGTGCCCGAGCCCGGCCACGACCGGAGCGAGTTGCTCGAGACGTTCGAGCCGCTCGCTCGCGATGAGGACGCGCAAGTGAACAGCGTGCGAGTTGCCCGTTGTCACCGAGGAAACTGTAGCGGCCGAATTCTGGTCTTGCGTTTGTGCGTATTCGCGCATAGACTCCGCGCACCGCTGCGGCGAAGGGCGTCGACGTAGCGAGCGTCTGCGGTGCCAGAGTTCGACCGGCCCGCACGCGATCCGCCTTGACCAAACAGGACGGAGATCCCCGTCGGCCCCAGTTCCCTTGGCCGGCGATCGAGTTGCGACGGCGTGGTCCCACGGCCATGTGTGGCGGCAGAAAGCGGTCGGTTTGGCCGTCGAGATGAAAGGGAGTTCGCGATGCGGAAGGTCTTGGAGATCGGTGGCCTCGTCGCCGGCCTGATCCTGATCGTGTTCGGCGTCGTCGCCATCGTCATGGGCATGAACGGCCGGTCGACCGTCAGCAGCAGCCTGAAGGACCAGCAGATCGTCGGCACCTCCGACATGACCCCGGCCGGCGATCACGGCCGCCGTCAAGGCGGCGGGGTTGAAGAACGTCAAGCATCCCGTCCTGCAGTGTTGCCGGACAAGCCCATCAACTCGGGCTCGCAGGCGCGCTGCTTCGCCGAGTACATGCAGATCCATGCGCTCGAGGCGACCGGTGGCTTCCTGTATTCGCAGATGGGCATCTGGCGTCGCGAAGCCGGGAACGCCCAAGGCGCAGCTGATGCCGGGTGGCGGCACCGACGTCGCCGACGGCCGCCCAGGTCGACCCGACCACGAAGCAGCCCGTGTCCAACGGCGCCCGCAACGTGTGGGTGACCGAGACGGCCCTCACGACGGCGCTCAACTCGTCGCTACATGGCGAGCCAGCTGGCCCTGTTCGGCATCGTTGTCGGCGTGGCGCTGCTGCTGTCCGGGTTCGGCTTCGCGATCCTCGCGATCGGCGGGGCGCTGCGCAACCCCGAGAACACGCTCAACTCGATCTTCGGCCGGCGCGCGCCGAAGACCGTCGGCTCCACCCCCCTGCCGACGGCGTAAGACCGCGCCCCCTCCCCGGTTGGGGAGCGCCTCCGGGCTGCTCCCCCACCGTTTACGCTCGCGGCCGCCGGCACCCCTCCAGCCGGCGGCCGGCGAGTGCAATCAGCGCCACGGCGGCCACGATCTCGACCGCACGCAGGCCGCCGGCGCGGGTGTGCGCCTCGCGCGAGCCGAGCACGGCGTCGTAGGAGCGGTCGGACAGAAGCGACCATCGGGAGCGGGCCGAGAGCGCCGATCCGCACGAGGCGAACGATCCCACCGACCACATCGAGCAGGCGCTGCCGATCGAGCCGACCGAGCACACCGACCCGACCGAGCCGATCGAGAGCACCGAGTTCGTGGACGCGATGCAGAGCAGCGAGCCCTCGGAGCGGATCGACCAGCGCGACGTCGGCATGGGCCGAGTTCTAGATGATTTCGCTGAAGGGGCGCTCCCCGACGGGAACTGTCCCCGCCTTCCGGCCCATGTGCGCGGTCCACGGCGCCGGCGGACGGCGCAGGGTGAGCCCGATCGATATGAGCGCCGCGGCCGCCGCGAGCGACGTCACGAGCGACTGGTCGATCATGCTCCGGGCCGACGTGATCACGTACGGCACGGGCGTGAGCGTCGCCGCGAGCAGCAGGCCGGCGGCCGCCGCGCCGATGCGGGCGCGGACGTCGATCGCCGCCGTCGCCAGTCCGAGCAGCCCGAGCCCGACCAGCGTGTAGCCGAGGCCGACGAGCGGCACGAGGGTGGCGTCGCCGAGCAGGATCCCGATGCGGGCGGCGATCACGAGCAGGCAGCCGATCGCGCCTGCGACGCAGCCCGCCGCGGGCGCCCGCCAGGCGCTGCGGGCGCTCAGGAGCAGC
This sequence comes from uncultured Actinomycetes bacterium, assembly GCA_963813245.1. Lineage (GTDB taxonomy): Bacteria > Actinomycetota > Thermoleophilia > Gaiellales > JAICJC01 > JAICJC01. Next base: position 354,791 of record CAWEYE010000010.1, on the reverse strand, counting down.
CAGCCGAGCGGCGGCAGCGACAGCGCGACGATCACGAGCCGGCCCGCCGTCAGCACCGCACCCCCGCCGAGGTCGAGCTCGAGCGACGCGGCCTCGAGGACGAGGCCCGTGGTCAGCGCGGCGCCGGCGCCGACCCAGACGGCCGGGCGCGAGCCGCCGGGCACGCGCGCGGCCACCGCTTCGGCGGCCCTCACCGCCCGGTCGAGCAGGCGCGAGACCGCCGTGGCCGTCGCGTTTGGTGCCCACTCGCGGGTTACGACCAGGCTGACGACGACGGCGGCGACGGCCGGGAGCATGAGCAGCCCGGCTCCGGATGCGAGCGAGGCGACCACGTTCTGGGACGCATGCAGCGCGATGCCGGTGCGGGTCGATCCCGTTCGCCGCCGGATCCAGCACAGCACGATGCCCTCGACGGTGAACGGCACGAGCACGCCCGAGACCCCGTGCAGCCCGGCCCACACGAGCGACGAGGCGACGGCGGCCGGCCAGAACCCGAAGCGCGCCCACAGGCCCGAGAGCAGGAAGCCGCGCATCGAGATCTCCTCCATCCACGGCGCGATCACGACCGCGATCCACGTGAGCAGGAGCACGACCGCCGCCGGCCGGTGGTGAAGCGCGATGCTCGTGGTGCCGTGAAAGCCGACGGAGTTTCCGATCACGGTCAGGAGCGGTGCGATCAGAAGCAGGAAGCGCGATCTGCGCGGTCACCGCCGATCCAACCCGCAGCGAGCGGGCCCGGCCGACGATCGCCCCGGGTATGCCGGCCGACGGGATAGGCGAGCCGCGACGAGAGCCGGACGATGACGAGCGAGAGCGCGGCGATCGCGGCCATCCCGGCGAGCGCGCCGGGCAGCGTCCGCCGGCCGCCGAGCTCCGAGAGCAGGTAGGCCGAGACGGTCGAGGCCAGGTACAGCGTCGTGCACGCGGCCGCGGCCAGGAGCAGGCGCCCGGAGCGGTCGCGCGCGGCCGGCGCCGCGGCGTCCGGTATCGACGTCTGGGCCATGACTTCACCATACGCGGCCCGTGCCCGCGGCGCGACCGCGGCCGCCGCGGCCCACCCTTTCGGGTCACGCCCTCTTACGCCGAGAGGAACTCCTCGACCAGCGCGGCGTACTCCTCGCCCTCCTCCAGGTGGGCGATGTGGGCGCTGCGCTCGAAGACGTGCATGCGCGCGTCCGGGATGCCGGCCGTGATCGTCTCGGAGCACGCCGGCGTGATCTCGTCGTAGCGGCCGCAGGTGACGAGCGTCGGCACGCGCGATCCGGCCGAGGTCGGCGGTGCGGTCCCACTCGCGCAGACGGCCGATCACGTCGAACTCGGTGGGGCCGTTCATGGTCAGGTAGACCTGGTTTCCGTCCATCTGCTCGCCCGAGCGCACGAGCGCCTCCGGCCACGGGTCGGCCCGGCACAGGTGGTGGCGGTAGAACACGTCGACGGCGGCCGACGTAGTCGGGATGGTCGTACTCGCCCTTCGCGCCGAGCTCGATCAGCACCGTCGCGGTGCGGCTCCGGCAGCGCCTCGATCAGCCTGCGCGCCTCGGCCATGAACTGGGGGATGCTCGCCGACGTGCTCGCGAGCACGAGCCGCTCGATCCCGGCCGGCCCGCGGGCCATGTACTCGATCGCGAGCCAGCCGCCCCACGACTGCCCGAGCAGATGGCAGCGGTCCAGGCCAAGCGCGGCCCGCACCTGGTCGAGCTCCTCGACCGAGCGGTCGACCGTCCAGAGCGACGTGTCGTCCGGCGCTCGGAGCGGCCGCAGCCGAGCTGGTCATAGACGATCGCCGGCCGATGCTCCGACAGCCGCTCGGCCAGCGGCTCCATGTAGTACGAGGCCGCGCCGGGCCCGCCGTGCAGGATCAGCACCGGCATCCCGTCGGCCGGGCCGAGCCGGGCCGCCCACACCTCGCCTCCCGTCACGGCGATCCTGCGCTGCTCGGCGTCCGTGATCCTCATCGCGGCGACATTACCAGCGCTCGCGGTGCCGCGCGCCCGGCCCCGGCGAGCCGGGACCGGGCGCGGAGGCTGCTCCGCTCAGCTGCAGATCCAGCTGGGAGCGGATGTGGAACAGCTGTTGTCCTCGAACACGTTGTTCGAGCCGGTGCCGTCCCAGATGATGTCGTCCGGCTGGTTGCCGGACAGGGTGTTGCCGACGATCCGGTCGAACGCCGGATCCTGTCCGCCGCCGAACGGCTTGGCCGAGAGCAGCAGGAACCCGCCCGAGAACGGGGACGGGCCCGACGCGACGTTGTTGCGGATCACGTTTCCGCGGGCGACCGAGTGCTGCGCGCCCAGGAAGAGCACGCCGATCCCCGACACCGCGGGGCCGTCGTCGCTGGCCGCGCACGCCTTGTCGTTTGCCCACGACTTGTTGTGGGACAGCGTGAGGTTGTGCTCGCCGCCGGGCTGGCCGTCGTCGAGGAAGAACACGCCGATGCAGTTGCCCCACACGTGGTTGTCGCGGACGACTCCGTGCGCGGAGTGGCGCACGAAGATCCCGAACTCGTTGCCGAACGAGATGTTGTGCGCGATCACGTAGTCGGCGTGCGGCGAGTCGCCCAGGTAGAAGCCCGGGGCGGCGTTGTCGTGCGAGACGTTCCACAGGTAGCGGCCGCCGTGCTGCACGAACCCGACGATGCCGTAGTCGCCGTTCCATGCGGCCACGTCGTTGGTGATCGTCGTGTCGGCGACGTTGAAGAGGAAGATCCCCTCGCCGCTGAAGTGCTCCACCCGGAACCCGGAGATGCGGTTGCCGCGGGCCGGCGCGGTCGTGTCCGGGTTGCCCTGGGCATCGAACTTGCCGAACACGCAGATCCCGCTCACGGTCGGCGCGCTCACCTGAGCGCACAGGCCGGTCGGGTTGGCGGGCGGGAGCAGCGTCACGTGGCGCCCGACCAGGTTGATGTCGTTCTTCGTGATGGCCACGGTCTGGTGATACGTGCCGTGGTGGACGAGGACCGTGTCGCCGGGTTTGGCGTGGTTCACCGCCCGCTGGATCGAGTGCCCGGGCCAGACGTTGTGCGTCTTGGCGAGAGCCGGAGCTGCCAGAACGGCCATCGCGGCTGACGGCCAGGATGAGCGTGAGTGCCGCTCGCTTCATAGCTGAACCTCCTGCCTTGTCGCGTTCCGGGCGCGAGTCTACCGCACCGCGGCGCGTTGCGGCTGGAAAATTTTCACAGCAGGTAGCGGCCCGAGTAGGGGACGACGGCCGCGGGCGCGCACGAGAGCGGCTCGCCGTCGAGGCTCACGGTGCGGGCGGCCGGATCGACGACCACCGCGCCCGTGCGGCCGTTGCGCACCATGTCGGCGGCCGAGAGGTCGCGGCAGTCCGACACCCGGGCCCGCTCCCGCGTCGTCGGTAGCTCGGCGGCCATCGCCGCCCCGGCGAGGAAGGCCAGCGAGACGCGGGCCGGCGCCGCGCCCGTGGCGGCGATCTGCGGGCCGATCGCGCACCGGCTCGACCATCATCGTCGACGCGCCGCCGACGCCGGAGGCGCCCCAGGCCGGCATGCCGGCCTTGAGCACGAGCTCGGGGCGGACCGGGAAGAGCTCCGGCCGCCACAGCACCAGATCGGCCAGGCGGCCCGGCCGCAGCGAGCCGACGTCGGCCGCGAGGCCGTGCGTGATCGCGGGTTGATCGTGACCTTGGCCAGGTAGCGCAGGACGCGCTCGTTGTCGGCCGGCCCCGGCGCCGGCCCCGCGCTGGGCCTTCATCACCGCGGCGCACTGGAACGCCCGCCGCACGGTCTCGCCGACCCGGCCCATCCCCTGCGAGTCGGACGAGAGCATCGGGATCACCCCGAGGTCGTGCAGGACGCTCTCGGCGGCCATCGTCCACGGACGCACCCGCTGCCGCAGGATGGCAGCGTCGCCCGCGCGCGTCCCTGGCTCGAGCACGTGCACGGCGGCGACCATCGCCAGGTGCTCGGCCTCCGCGCCGACTCCGAACGGCACGGTCGGGTTCGTCGACGACGTGAGCAGCCGCTCGCGGCCCGCGAGCGCGAGCAGGTCGGGCGCGTGGCCGCCGCCGACGCCCTCGATGTGGTACAGGTGCACCGTCCGCCCGGCGAGCACGCGGGCGGTGTCCGCCGCGAGCAGGGCCTCGTTCAGGCCGTCGGTGTGGATCGCGAGCTGGACGTCGTGGCGGTCGGCCACGTCGAGGGCGCAGCGCAGCTGCTCGGGGCCGGCGGCGACGTCCTCGTGGATCTTGAGCCCGGCGCCGCCCGCGGCGCAGCGACTCCTCGACGCCCTCGGGCCGCGACGAGGATGCGCGCACGAGGAAGGCGACGTTCAGCGGCACGCCCTCGAGCGCCGCCCAGGCGATCTGCCAGGCACGCGGCCGGGTTCGCGCCCAGGTTCCAGACGGGCCCGAAGTCCTGGGCGACGAACGTCGTCACGCCGCCGGCCAGCGCGGCGGCGGCGATCTGCGGCGAGAGCCAGTGCATGTGCGAGTCGACGGCGCCGGGCGTGACGATCGTGCCGCGCGCGTCGACGAGCGCGGTCTGGGCGTCGAGGACGACGTCGATGCCGTCCATCGTGTCCGGGTTGCCCGCCCGGCCGACGGCGCACACGCGGCCGGCGCGGATGCCGATCGACGTTCGCCGGATGCCAATGCGCCGGGTCGAGCACGAGGCCGCCGACCACCGCGACGTCGACCCCGCCGCGCTGGGCCCGCACGCCGAGGCCGTCGCGATGGGTGCCGCCCCAGCCCGGCACGATCTCGTCCGGCCCCGAGGCGTCGTCGCCCTCCGGCGTCACCCACAGGTCGCCGTCGCCGAGGCGGACGCGCTCACTCGCCGGCATCGGCGTACCCCCGCTCGCGGGCGAGCGCGAGCGCCGCCTCGAGCGCCCCCGGCTCGTCCAGGCGGTCCGTCGACCAGGCCGCCGTGGCCGCGGATCACGCGGGCGCCGCCGAACGGCAGGAGGCGCACCGTCGCGCCGCTCCGCCCGGCGGGAAGACGACCTTCACGCCCGGGGCACGACGGCCAGGCGCATGCCCCAGGCCGCGCGGCGGTCGAAGCGCAGCGCCCGGTTCGTCTCGAAGAAGTGGAAGTGCGAGGTGACGGCGACCAGCACCGCGGCCAGGTTCTCGACCTCGAGCGCCACCTCGGCCGGCAGCCACTCGAGCTCGGGCTCGGCAGTCAGGTCGGGCGGGCGGTCGCGCACGACGGGCTCGATGAGCACGATCAGCCGCGGGCCGTCGGCGAAGAGAGGCTCGAGCTCGATCCGGTCGACCAGCTCGGCGACGCCGTCCTGCACGTCGGCCGCGCCGAGCACCGCGTAGGCGCGCCGCTCGACCTCGGCGTAGGCGAGGCCGTCGCGGGCGAGCTCCATCGTCTCGTCGGCGATCAGCGCGACCGCCTCGGCCTGGCTCAGGCGCAGGCCGCGGCCGCGGCGGCGGCGCGCCAGCTCCGCTGGCCAGGAACAGGGCTAGGCGGTCGTCCTCGGAGGGCAGCAGGCGCACGGTCAGTTGACCGCATCGGGCGGGCGCTCGTCAAGCCTGAGCCGGTATCGTGGCGGTCATGCCGATCGTCCTGGCAGGCGAGGTGCCGCGCGTGAGCCCGACGGCGTGCCTCTTCGAAGGCGAGGAGCACGGCGTCGGCATCTCGGCGTTCGTGGTCGACTCGACCCCGGGCCTGGGGCCGTCACTCCACGTCCATCCGTACGCCGAGGTGTTCGTCGTGCACGAGGGCGAGGCCACGTTCAGCGTCGACGGCGACCAGGTCGTGGCCGCGCCGGGCGACATCGTGATTGCGCCCGCCGGGCGTCCGCACAGATTCACGAACACCGGCTCCGGCAGGCTGCTCATGACGAGCATCAGCCCGGCCGGGCGCACCGAGACCACGTGGCTCGACGGTGAGGATGAATCGGAACGAATCGGGTCTTGATCGGCCCGGATTGTTGAGTTTGTGTTGTGGTGAGCGCAGACACCATTGAAACATCCGGGAGTCTGCCGATCTCATGGAGAGAAGGAACACGCGTCCGCTCTCACCTCGACACGAACCGGGACCCATGCTCACCAGCTTCACGAACCAGCTCGCCCTGATCGCCGCCGTCTACGGCGTCATCTCGTCGCTCTCGCCCTCGCTCCAGATCGTGCGTATGCGCCGGGCCGGCTCCTCGGAGAGCCTCTCGCGCAGCTACGTCATGATCGGGGCGGGCGGCTACATGATCTGGTTCATGTACGGCCTCGCGCTCGGAAACACCCCGCTGATCGTGGCCGACGCGATCGGCGCCGTGATGCAGCTGACGGTGCTCTGGTGGGCCTATCGGCTCGCCGATGGCCACGCCTCGGCCGCCTGAGCCAGCTCGTCCCGGCACCCGCCGCCCCCTTGCTAACGTCTGCGCTCTACTGAACGCGACGCCCGATCTGCAGAACGCGCCGGTCATCGCGGCGGATGTCCGGTACGCGGCCCACGCCGGCGTGCTGATCGGCTCGGCGCTGGCTGCGCTCGCGGTGGCGCTGGTCGCCGGCCACCGGTCGGCGCCCCAGCTCGTGGCGGGCTTCTGCATCGCGGCCGTGCTCGCGACGGGGCTCGATCTGGTGATGAGGACGGTCTCGGCGCCCGAGAAGATCGCGGAGCGGGCGCCGGAGCTGGCGCCGTGGGCACCCCGCCAGACGCTCGCCGGCTACCTGCCGGCTACGATCGCCTGGGGGGTGTCCGGACTCGCCGTGATACTCGCGATCGGCTGGCTCGGAGGCGTCTCGCCGGACGGGATCGGGCTCGTGATGGGGCTCGGCGTCATCAATGCGATCCGGGCTGTCCGCTGCCGTCGGTTCGCGGCCCGCACGGGCACCAGTCTCCTGGTCGCGTTTCGGTGGCGCGGCGGGTCGCGCTACTACGTCTCGCGGCCGCCGTTCTGATCAGCGCTCGGCACCCGCCACCCAGGCGAGGATGGCCGGTAGGTGGTCGGCGAGCGCGTGCCCGGCGCCGGGGATGAGGTCGAAGCTGGCAGCGGGCAACCGGGCCGCGAGGTATGCGCAGTGGGCCCGCGGCACGAGGACGTCGAGCTCGCCCTGCCAGAGCCGCGTCTCGCAGCGTGCGTCGGCGAGTGCGAACCCCCACCCGGTGACGAAGGCGCGGTCGTCGTCAATCCACCCGCGCGGGCCCTGGCGCACCGCCTCGAGCACCGACTCGCGGGCGATGGCACGGTTCGCGGGACGGCGGAACACCTCCGCATCCGCCGCGGGCAGCTCGGCCGCAAGCTGGTCGAGAACGCCGTCGGGGTCGTGCAGAAACTCGTCCACGATCGGCTGCAGGTAGGCGGCGAGCGCCTGCTCCGACTCGGCGGCCGCGGCGAACTCGTCGATGTTGAGCTGGCCCATGCCGGCCAGGAAGTCGAACTCGGGATCGTCGGCCGGCGCGCCGCCGACCACGACGCCAACCCTGCGGACGCGCTCGGGCAGGCGGGCCGAGCAGGCGAGCGCGTGCGGACCTCCGCCCGAGGTGCCCATCACGGCGAACGTGTCGATGCCGAGGTGATCCGCAAGCGCGGCCACGTCGTCGGCGGCATCCACCACCAGGCGGCCCGGTTTGGCGTCGGAGCCGCCGTATCCCGCCCGGTCGAACGCGATCATGCGCACGCCGAGGTCGGCCAGCATGCGGGCTTCGTCGGTGTGCCGGTCGAGGCGCGAGCCGGGCGTGCCGTGGTGCGCGATGATCGGGATGCCGTCCTTCTCGCCGCTGTCGCGGTAGGCGAGCGTGCGCCCGTCAGCCGTCCGCAGGCTCCCGGACCGTGCATGTGGGGTTGCGGCCATCCGTCCTCCTCGCGGTCGGGTGGCCGCAGTATGACCCACCCTCAGCGCGGGTCAGCTCTTGCGGTCGCTTCCGAAGCAGTACCGCGCGACGATCCACGAGCCGAGAAACGCGAACAGGGCCACGACGACGGCCGATGGTACCGATGTCGTGCTCCCGCCGGGGGTCGAGCTCACGATGTCCGGCCCCCAGATCGCATCCACCGACACGGCGATCCACATGGTCATGATGGCGAGCGATCCCCACGTCTCGCGGATCGCGAGGCGCGACCACTGCACGCGGTCATGCTCCGACCGCGCCGGCTTGTCCGAGAAAGTTGCCAAAGCGCACCTCCCTTCGCGTCCATCCTCGCAGGTCGTCGTGCCCGCGCCATCGGGGCCGGCCCCGATCGACGCTGCGGGGAACGTGCAACCGCGCGCGGCTCCCGGTGTCAATCCAGCTCCAATCCCCGGCCGCGGCGCCGGGCAACTCCACGCAGTGTCTGCCGATGACGGTGGTGGGCAGGAGAACCGCAAAGGCAAAGGCAAGGCACCACATGACGAATCCGATCAGCGGGGCAGCCGCGCACGCGGCGCACATCCATCCGGCGGCGCAGCAGCCGGTCAAGCCGAAGGACTCCGACCACGACGGCGATGTCGACAAGGTCGGCGGCGACAACGACAAGGGCCGCGATCCACTCAGCACGAGCGTTCACGTCGACACGACGGCGTAGCGATCTCGGCTCGCCCCCTCGGCGGTCCCAGCGCCGGGGGCGGCGAGTCGTGAGAGCGGCGGTGGTCCAGGAAACGGCCGCTGCGGCCGATGAGAGAGGTGAGCCATGGCGACGCCCAAGCCCACCACCGCGAAGTTAGCCGAGAGCCGGGAGTGGTCGGCCGTCGAGGCCCGCGTGCTGGCCTACTGCGAGGTGGAGCTGCGCAAGCAGGGCGTGAGCTTCAGCCGCCTGCACGTCCTGCACTCGACCCGGCCCCTCTACGACGCGCTGGTCGAGGTGTGGCAGGACAAGGCCGCCTACACGGTGGGCGTGCGCCTGCCGGTGCAGACGCCCGAAGCAGCCTGAGCTACGGTCAGGGCCGGCTTCAGCCGCCGTGGCAGCGCTTGAACTTCTTGCCCGATCCGCACGGGCAGGGGTCGTTTCGCCCCGTCTTGCCGCCGCCGAGCACGTTGCCGAGCTCGGGCAACCCGGCCGGCACGGCCCCGATCGGGCCGACGTCGCGTGCGGCGCGGATCCGCTCGAGCTCGCGCACGTCGTCGTGGTCGAGGGTCAGCACGAGCTCCACCGACTCCGGCTCCGCGGCGAGCAGCCCGAGATCGTCGAGCACCCGATCCGCCTCCTGCTCGTCGAGGTCGTCCTCTGCGGGCAGGTCGATCCGCGACGGGCACACGAGCGCGAACCGCTCCCAGCGGTCGCGGTCCTCGTCGCTCGGCCCGTGCTCGAGCCGCTTGCGGAACGCCCGCCGCTCCGCCGACCCGCCGTCGCGCGCCTCGAGCGCCGCGACGAGCTCGAACGGGAGCCACGCCGCCCAGCCGGAGTCGATCAGGTTCGCCACGCCGACAGAGTACGCGACTCCGCGGGTCGCGCCGGCGCTCGCGGCGACCACGGCGATCATCCCGGCAACCTGGGCCGGGTGCAGAGCCTGTGAGAGCGCGACGAGGCCGACGAGCGCGGCGATGGCGGGGTCGACGCTGTAGATGACGGCGACGATGCGCGGCTCGAGCCGGCGCAGCCCCTCGAGCTCGAGTGCGAACGGGAGGATCAGACCGCCGATTGCGATCACGAGCCCGAGGCCGAGCGCGTGCGCGTCGATCGCACCGATCCGGCCGACGCCGAGCGGAAGCGTGACGAGGGCGGCGACGGGGATGGCCAGCGCCAGCCCATCGACACGGCGGGTGCGGCGGCCGAGGCTCCGCCCCGCGTAGGCGACGCCGGCCCAGGCGGCACCCGTCGCCAGCGCGAATCCGACACCGGCGGTCGACCCGGGTGGGTCGACGCCGCCGAGCGTGACGACCCCGGCGGCGGCGAGCAGGGCGTAGCCGACATCCCGGCGGCGGCGCGACCCGGCGAGCGCCATGCCCACAGGCGCGACGAACGCGAACGTGACGGCGATCCCCATCGGCAGCCGCTGAATCGCCTCGAAGAAGGTGAGGTTGAGCGCGGCGAGCGAGATGCCGTAGGCGCCGATCGCGATCCAGGTCGCCCGGTCGCGCCCACGCAGGCGGGGCCGGACGGCGGCCAGGATGACGACCGCCCCGAGGGCGAAGCGCAGCGCCGAGACGCCGGACGGGCCGAGCGTGCCGAACAGGTCATGCGCGATCGCCGCGGAGATCTGGATGGCGGCGCTGGTCGCGACGATCATGGCGGCCCCGGTCGCCGCCCGCCCGCTCATCGGCCGGGAGCGACGACCTCGCCGCGACTGAGCCCGGCGGCAGCCGCGGCCGCGAGCGCTGCCCAGGTGCTGCTGTTGATACCCGCCGGCCGGGCTCGCTGGAGGATCGCCTCGATCGCCTGGGCCCCGGTGACGACGGTTCCGTCGCGATCTTCGACCGCAACCCGGGGGTGTGTGCGCACGAGCCCGAGTGTGAGTGCGAGCGTGTCCAGTTGGTCGGCGCGCTCCCGGATGTCGGCGTCTCGGTAGGCGCACACGTTCGCCGCCGGGTCGGAGCCGGTGGCGGCGCGGCACACCGCCGCCACATCGTGCTCCCACGTGGCCTCGGTCGCGAGCAGCGCCGCCGGATCGGCGATCGACCGCAGCACGCTCGCGTTGGCGCCGAAGAGCATGCCGAGCCGGGGCCGCTCGCCGCTGCACGGGGCCTCGGCGAGGACGTCGGCGAGCGCCGCGAGCGTCTGCTTCGGGTCGTAGCGGCCCGGCTCGGCGATCTCGACCCAGCTGTCGACCCGGCCCGCGAACAGGCGCCTCGCCGCAGCCGCGGGCGACCGGGATGCCGAGCCGGTCTGGTAGAGGAGGACGTGCGCGTGGTGCGGGGACGGGACGCCGGCGAGGTCGAGGAGGGTCGCGAGGTCGACGCCGAGAACGCGTCCGATCGCAGCGAGGATCGGCGGCGACGGCATCGGGGCGCGGCCGGTCGAGGGATTGCGCCCGTGCTCGAGCGCGACCAAGTAGCCCGGCGAGATGCCGATGCGGCGCGCCGCCTCGCGCAGTGACAGGTGAAGCTCGTCGCGCCGGCGCCGCAGCGCCGCGCCGAGCCGATTCGCCTGGTCGCCGGGGTCGGGGTCGCGCGAGGACAAGTGTTCAGTATATCGAACGCTAGAGCTGAAACACGAGCCGCGCGACCATGCCCGGGTCGGCTGCCTCGATGGAGACGCTGTCGGCCAGCGCTCGCATCACCTCCATGCCCAGGGCCGGCGGAGGTCGGCGGTCGGCGATGCTGCCGCCGTAGTCACGCACGGTCACGACCAGCATCTCCTGCTCGATCGCGGCGGTGACCCGCACCGTGCCCTTTTCACCGTCTCCGTAGGCATGGACGATCGCGTTCGCGCAGGCCTCCGTGACCGCGACGCGGACGTCGGCCACGCGACGGTGTGAAACGCGCTGCGTGGCCAGGAGCCGGTCGAGCTCGTGGCGGACGAGCGCCAGGCTGGACGGCACCGCCGTGAGGTCCTGCTGGAATCCAGCGGCGGACCCTTCGTTGGAGTGACTCATGCTTCCTCTCCAGGCGCGTACCCGCTCCGCGCCGCGCCGAATCCTCGCTCTGGCGGCGCGGGACCGGGAGCGAGCCACTCCATCCTACGGCCGCGCGGCCTCCTGGTAGACGCGGCCGCTGTGCGGCGGGATCGTCACCCGGAACCGGCGCACGCAGCGCCCGGCGGCGATCCGCCGCCCCGACCAGATGTCGACGACGCGCCGGCACCGCCCGCCCACCGTGAGCACGGTGCGGACCGATCGCGGCGTCTCGTTGACCGCCACCACCGCCTGGCTCCAGCGCCGCTCCCACAGACACACGGTGGCGCTTCGGCCGTGGCACCGTGACCGTGCCGGGTGCGCCGTGACGGCGGACCCGCGGCGGACGCCGGTCAGCTGGGGGAACGTGCCGTAGTGGAAGCAGACCGCCGTTGCCGCAAGGCCCGCGCAGCCGGCGTCGCCGCTGTTGATGTCGACGTCGATCGGCCAGAGGGCGACCTCCGTCCAGGCGAGGAACGCGCCCGCGCGGTCGCCCGAACGGCTCGTCTTCACCTCTTCGACGTAGCGCGTCCGGCGGCGCGACTCCATCGCGCGCCGGGCGAACGCGACGGCGATGTCGTTGGCGGGCGAGGAGCGCGGGGCATCCTCCTGCATCACCCGGCCGACAGCGCCCGCGACGCTCCTGGGCAGGCGGCCGCTGCCGTAGTTCAAGACGATGTGCAGCCCCAGCGCGCGGGCGTCGCGGACAATCCGGGCGTAGGCGTCCGCGAAGGTCGCGCCGGAGGTCACCGGGTCGCCCGTGCAGGTGCTGACCGCCCGTGGGAGGGCGCCGTGACGGAGCGCGACGATGCCGCGATCGAAGAACACGCCGTCGTAGCCCTCGGCTTTGAGCCCCTGCAGATATGCGAGCACGGCGGAGTGCATGCCGGCCTCGTTCAGATCGGGGTACACCCATGTGACCCTATGGCCCGCGACGCCGGTCGTCCGGCCCGGGAGGGGCGTGTGGTGCGCACCGCAGAACTCCCAATCGGGGTGCTGGGCGACGTCGACGCCGTCGTACATCTGCCCCTTCGGCAGCCAATACACGTTCAGGTAGCTGAAGGCGAGTGCGTCCTCGCTGTGGATCGCGGCGAGCGCCTCCGCGGTGTGGCGCTGAGTGGTGATGACGACGCCGGTCGCCCCGTGGAACTTCGCAGCATCGGTTGGGCCGATCTGCTGGTAGTCCCAGACCCAGTTGCCGACGCTCGCGAGCCGATGCGGGGCGGAGGCGGCGGGCGCCGTGGCCGGCACGGCGAGAGCGACGAGGGCGGCGATCGTGCTCACCGCCAGCCGGGGGAGGGTCATGATCATGCCCCGGGAGATCGTCTCGCGCGCGCGGGTGTTGATCGATGCGGCCGAGATTCCCCCGTTCGGGTGGGGCGCCTCCCCGGATCGTGCGATGCCCGGCGCCAGGGACGGCCGGCCCGCTGCGCTCCTAGACTGGGCGCATGCCGCCCGTGTCAGCCCCCGCCGCGCCGCGGCTCCCGGCGCGGCTCGCCCCCGGGCCCGAGGTGTGCAGGCTCGAGGATGCGCTCGAGCTGACGGCTGTGGAGCTGCGCGGGCCGCGGTGCGAGGGCGGCTCCGCCGCTGACGCCCGGCTCGAGGAGGTCGCGGTCGACGGCGGCGATCTGCGCGGCGCTCACCTGACCGACGCGAGGCTGACCGACGTGGTCGTCCGCGACGCCAATCTCGCGAACATGGTCATCCGGGGCGGCTTGCTGTCACGGGTCGAGATCGTGCGCTGCCGCCTGACCGGTCTCGCGATCGCCGAGACCGACGTCGGCGACGTCGTGTGCCGGGAGTGCGCCGCCGACCTCGCCATGTTCCACCACGCCAGGCTGACTCGCGTCACCTTCGAGTCGTGCACGCTGCGGGGCGCCGATTTCATGGGCGCGCGGTGCGACCACGTGCGGTTCAGCGACTGCGACCTCACCGGAGCGTCGTTCGCGCAGACCCACTTCACGGGCTCCGAGTTCGTCCACTGCCGGATGGACGACGTCGAAGGCGTCGACGGTCTGCGCGGGACGTCGATGGAGGTCGAGCAGATGCTCACGCTGGCGCCCGCCTTCGCGGCGGCACTCGGCATCACCCAGATTCCGCCCGAGCGGCAAACCGGCGTGTAGCCGCCGACACACGCCGGAATCAGGCGCAGGGCGAGGCCGGTACTACAGATTCTCGCCATGCCCGCCGCCCGCCCGTCATGAAGCTGATCCTCGCCGAGACCTCGGAGATCACCGCCGCGCTCACGGCGGCAGAGCTGATCGCCACGGCCGGGCGCTACCTGCGCCCCCTGCGGCACGACCGGGGCACCGGGATCAAGGAGCGGATCGACGGCCTGCGGCTCGTCGCCCGGCTCGCGGCGGACGGCTCGGCCGGTGCGGCCTGGACACGACCCGACGGGGACGGTCCCGGCCGGACGATCTGGTGGAGCTTCTTCCGAACGACGAGCCAGCCGCTCCTTCAGCGCGAGCTGGCCGTGTACCTGGCCTCGCCCGCCGGGCAGGACCTGCTGCGCGGGTGCGCGGCCGAGGACGGCTACGAGGTCGCCTGCTGAACGTGGCGCCGGCCGCGGAGCGCACCGTTGCGCTCGGCATCACGCAGGTAGTCGGCCGCGAGCACCGCTGTCTCGGCGGTGAAATTGAGCGAGAAGCCGTTCAGGCTCCCCAGCTGGATTCGGGTCGCGCGGAGGAGGCCGCCCGGCCAGGCACGCGTGTCGCTGGTGGGCTCGGTCGTGACCACGCCGAGCAGGGAGACGCGAGGCTGTGCGCGGCGGATCTGGGCGACCGCCTTCGCCAGGAACCGGCGCAGGCCGCCGGCGGTGAGCTCGTCGGCGCCGGTCTGGAGCACGATCATGTCGGCGCCCACAGCGTCGGCGGCATAGCGGCAGCGCAGGTACGCAGCGTCGAGACGCTCCGCCCGGCGCTTGCGGCAACCGCCCCGCGCGAGGGCGAGGTCGCGCCCCGGGGAGACGATGGCCGTGAAGCCGGCCCGGTGGGCGAGATGGATGAAGCGGTGGATGTAGCGGTGCGGGTCGCGCCTCTCCCGAAGCGGTGTCTGCGACCAGCTCTCCGGGTCGTAGATCACCGTGTCGACGACCGGGTCGATCCGATCGGTGGTCACGTCGCGGGCGAATCGGGCGTAGCTCGTGTACATGAGCGTGGGATGCGCGCGCGATCCCGGCGGCACCTGATCCTGGTGGCCGTCCGGGGCGCCGATGACGTAGGCGTGCGGGCTACCGGTGATCTCGTTCACGATGCGCGGGTAGTGGAGCTTCGAGCAGGGCCAGGTCCTCGCCGTGGATGACGACGACCGGCGCCACCGGATGCTGCGCCGCCACGTGGAGTCGCGTCGCGCCGCACGCCGTGCAGACGGCGCAGACCGCGAGCAGGCTGACGCTCAGACGCATCAGTCCTCCGAGTCGTGGGGGATGGCTCCGACCGGCCCCGGCTGGATGCACGCGTACTCCCGCCAGAGCGGCACGCGCAGCACGAAGTCGCGCAACCGGCAGTCGAGCGGGGCGATGCCCATCAGCGGGCCCTCGGTGATGCGGTAGGTCAGGCCAGGCGGTGTGCGCCCTTTGGGCTCCTCCGGACGGCCGTGGCCCTCATCGAGGTAGTCGCCGTCGACGACGACGGCGAAGTGACGACGGAGCATGCCGAGGAAGAACGTGGGTATGCGAGCATCGTTCGTTCGGCGCTGACCGTAGTTCGAATACGGGACCGCGAACGCGTAGGGGCGGTAGCCGGGGATGTGCACGCGCATCTGCCGCTCGCCCCAGCGCACATCGTCGCTCACGCGGCGTCGGTAGGCGGCGAAGCTCTCCAGATGGCCGCCGCCGGGTGTCGTCACGAAGCGCCGGTAGGCGTAGGCCTCGCCGACGTCCCCGCGCGCGTCGACGGCCAGGTGCGTGTGTTCGCGGCCGGCGTGCAGCTGAATCGTCCAGCGGCCGCTGCGGCTCATCTGCTCGAGCTCCGACCAGTGCAGGGCGAACCCGGGGTGCTGGGTCGGCCAGGCGGCAACGACGAACATGGTTGCCTGGTAGTGGTGGCGAGCCAGCACCTGGTCGGCGCCGCGGTAGGAGTCGACGCGGCCGTCGTCGAAGGTGATCAGGATCGGCCGGCTCGGCAGCCGCACCGGCCGGTGCTGGATGAACGCCGCGTAGGTCGCCATGGAGACGGTGTGGAAGCCGGCGGTCTGGAGCGCTTCCATCTGCTCTGCGAACAGGTGCCGCGTCACCGTCAGGTGGTTGTGCTGGACGCCGATGCCGTGGTAGCAGAGGACGGGGATCGTCCCCGAGTATGCGGGGAAGTGCGACCACGCCCACCGCTCCCGCCGGATCAGTGAGACGTGCAGCGCCGGCTGTGGCTTCCGCGCGGCGGCGGCGGCCTCGTTCCGGTGGAGGATGACCGCGGCTGCGATGCCGATCAGCAGTCCCCAGCCGACGACGCCGACGACGACCACGCGGAGGATGGCGCCCGCGTGGCGCGTCACCGCTGCGTCGGTCCCGACCGCCGGCGATGCACCTGGCGGGCTGCGGGAAGAAGACGACATCGAACGCGCGCCCCTCCGAGGCGAGGATGGGCCGGACGGCCGCCCCGGTGGCCCCGACCGGCCGACGGGCACCGGCTGGGATCAGCGAGAGCGACAGCAGCGTCTCGAGCGCGTAGTAGGTGACGATGAGCCGGAAGATGAGGTAGGCGGGCACGTATGCGACCAGGTCGACGCGGCGACACCAGGCCAGGACGAGCGCCATCTGCAGCAGTTGCACACCGAGCAGGATCGCGCCCGCCGCCGCGACCTCGCGCAGCGGAAGCGTGCGCGAGTGGACGATGCATCGTCGCCAGCGCGGCGCACGCGAACGGGATCAGCATCAGCTTCCGGAACATCACGAACGACGCCCAGGGCAGCATCCACATGCCTCGCAGCCCCTGCAGCCGCCAGATCGCGGAGCGGTTGCGGGCGATCATGTGGTACAGGCCACGCGCCCAGCGCATGCGCTGCTCGCGCAGCTGGCCGAGGCCGTGCGGCACGTCGGTGTAGACGCGGATGCGGCGGTCGGACACGATCCGGTAGCCGAGCCGGCCAACCCGCACGGTGACGTCGGCGTCCTCGCCGTTCACGCCCTCCGCGAATCCGCCCAGGTCGAGCAGAATCGACCGCCGATAGGCGACGGTCGCGCCGGGAAGACACCGGTGACCGCGTCGCAGACGCTCTGGGCGGCCCGCTTGAACGCGACGCCGTAGTACGTCTCCATCGCCCGCATCCGCCCGATCCAGCCGGTTCCGTTACGCGGCAGCGGCAGGACGCCGACGCCGCCGACGCGGGCTTCGGCGAAATGCGGCAGCATTCGCGCCAGGAGCGGCGGGGTGACGACGGTGTCGGCGTCGATCCGGCACGATGATCTCCTCCTTCGCGTTGGCGAGGCCGACGTTGAGGGCGCGCGACTTCCCGAGCGGCGGCGCGGTGATGACCCGGCCGTCCAAGTGGGCACACTCGGCCAGCGCCTGCTGCGGCCTCATACGGCGTCGCGTCGACGAGCCGTTCTCGACGATGTAGGCGGCCACGGTCGCCGTCCCAGCAGCCGGCGGCGGCGTCGAGCGCGCGGATGCAGTCGCCGATCAGGCCCTCCTCGTTATGGGCCGGCACGACGAACGCGACGCTCCGCGGCGTCGGGCCGCGCGAACCACCGTCGGAACGGGTGCGCGATCAGGATGTCCGCGATCGGGCCGAGCAGGCAGATGACGGCGGGAAGCACCGCGAAGAAGAGCACCACCACCGACCCGGCGCCGCCAAGAAGCGGTACCTGCTCGAGCGTCGATCACCGAGTGCCTTCCCGCGCGCAGCAACTCCGCCACGACCAGGTCGACGCCGGCGATCGCGCACGCGAGCAGCAACGTGGGCGCCACGGCTGCCGCCGGCACCCGCCGCGACACGCGCACGTCACGGCGGCAGGCGCGCGCATGCGAAGCACGGACACCGCGGTGATGAGGATCCCGATCACGCCGATGATCAGATTGCCGCGCGCCATGAACGGCGACGGCGCGCCGTAGCGACCGAGCTTCGCGAGCGCGACATCGGTGGCGACGGTGACGGGCACGTACAGTCCGACGGCGACGGCCGCGAGGCGGGCCCGGTCGCGCCAGCGCCCGGCGCCGAAAAGGGCGAACAGGGCGAGCAGCACGGCGAACAGCGGCCGGATCGCGATCGACGCCTGCTTGGGCAGTCGCAGGCTCGGGTCGGCGGCGAGTTGCTTGATCTCGCGGCCGTACAGGTACGTCGAGCCGGGGAAACGTGGGCTCGATCAGCACGGCGATCGCGGCAAACGACCCGAGCATCAGCGGCACCACCCAGCGGGTAGCGTGCGAATCGACAGGCCCTCCGGCGCCGTGTCCGGCGTGAACGGTGTCGTGAGGATAGCTCGGCGGAGTCGCCGCGGCGGCAGCCGGACGCGCCGAGACGATCGCAGGGGTCGTGACGCCGGAGTCGATGTTCGGCGGGGGCGCGGGCCGGTCGCCCAAGCGGACACGGTTCATCGGCTGGTCGCCATGTGACGCTCGCCAGTTTCGCCTCGCCGCAACCAATTCCTGGAAACCCGCCTGGCGGGCTTGCCGTCGCCATGGCATCTGGCAGGCCGTCGTCATCGGTTGCGGCGGCGTCTACCCCGCCGTGGATGCGCTCCACCTGGCGCCCAAGCCCCCGCCGGCTGGCAGCGACTCAGCTTCCCCCTCTGCTACCGCGGCTCGAGGGTGCGCGTGACGATCGACCACGATGTCGTGACCGTCGCGCTCACCGCGGGCGACTCGGTGCCGGTCAGCATCGACGGCCGGCTCGCCCTGCTCACCACCGAGACGCCGATCAACCTGCCCCGCTGGCGGATGGCCGCATAGCGCCCCGCGTCTCGAGAATCTCGAGATGCCTCCGAAGCTTCCGGTCGTTGCTTCCGGCCGCGACGGCATCCCGGAGGGGAACTCGCCCTCCTGCAGGTAGCGCTGGTGGCAGCGCTCAAGCGCCACGCGATCGAGATTCACTCCGAGTCCCGGCCCTTGCGGTACGGGCAGGCGGCCGCGTCTCGGGCAGAACGGCCCTTCTTGGATCACGTCGTCGGCGGTCCAGTGCAACAGGGCCTGGCTGGGCTCGCGGATCGGCTCGAGCGCTGCCGAGACCTGGAGGTAGGCGGCGGTGGCGACTCCGGTGTCTCCGCTGTGAAACCAGAATCCGATCCCGAACATCTCGCACGCGCGCACGAACTCGACGGTGCGGCGGATGCCGCCGAGCTCGACGAGGTTGAGCACGAAGAAGTCCGGCACGCCCAGGTCGACGGCCCGCCGCAGATCGACGTGGTGCGCCGAGAACGACATGCTGGTATGCGGGCGCAGCGCGCGCAGCTCTTCGAGTGTGTTCACCGGCTCCTCGATGTTTCGAATCGCGTATGGCTCGAAACGGTGGAGCGCCTCGCGCGCGGTGGGGACGGTCCATCCGCCGTTCGCGTCGAGGCGCAGCATGCGCTCGGCGCCGATCGCCTCGCGGACCTCGCGCACCATCCGGATCTCGTGGTTGAGGTCGACCGTCGCCATCTTGCCCTCGAAAGTCGGCGAGTCGTATTCCTCGACCATGCGGGCGCAGTAGCGGGCGATGTCGGCGGCCGTCTGCTCGCCGCCGTGGCCGTCACGCTCGAGCCGGAATGAGAAGTACTCGGTGAATTCGATCTCGTTGCGTACCGCGCCGCCCAGCAGGGCGTGGAGCGGACGGCCTTCGGCGCGGCCGCGCAGATCCCAAAGCGCCATCTCGATCGCCCCGAAGCCCCGTCGCGCGGCGGTGAGGCGCTCCCACAGGTTGTAGTGCAGATCGGGGACGCAACGATGCTCGCACTCGTTCAGGTTGAGCGGATCCACGCCGATCAACCGGTCGCGGAGGCGCAGGATCGTGGCGGTGCGGTCGCCGTCGGCGGCCTCGCCGATGCCGGAGATGCCTGCGTCCGTTTCGACCTCGACGATGGTCTTGGTCACGGACGCGGTCGAGCCGAGCGCGTAGACATAGGGCGCCCGGAAGGGGATGTTAACAGGGGTGGCGCGGATGTCGGTGATCCGCATGCCGCTACGCCGCGCCGGAGCCGAGGGGTGAGCGGACGTGGGTCGGGTAGGTGTCCCCAGGTTCGGTCGCGGCGCCTGCCAGGAGGCTTTTGAGCGCCGCGATCGGGGCGCGTGATGTCCGCTTCCTGAGCTCGGCCAGCTCGCCCGCGAGGCGCTCGCTCTCGGCAAGGTCGTTGCGAAGGAGCGCGTCGCGGAGGTCGCGGACGAGCTCCGGAGCGACATTGGTGATCGAGGAGACGATGCCGTCGCCGCCCATCTCGAACGATTCGCGGATGAGGCCGTCCGACCCCATGAAGGCGAGGAACGCGCCGTCGCGCGCGGCCGCGAGCTCCGTCAGCTCGCGGTGGCGGTTGGCGTCGCGGGTGGAGTCCTTGACCCCGGTGAGGCCGAGGTCGGCCAGTTCGTGGAGCGCCGCGATGGTGAGGTCGTTGCCGGTGCAACGGGGGATGTTGTAGGCAAACGCAGGCGTGGTTGGAACCGCACCCACAAGCGCGCGGAAGTGGGTCACGAGCTCGGCCTGGGTGAGGGTGTAGTAGAACGGGCAGACCGCGGTCACCGCATCGGCGCCCAGCGCGACCGACCGCCGGGCCAGGTCAACCGTCGCGGTGGTGCCGATGCGTCCCACGTGCGCGTACACACGCAGCCTGCCGGCGACGACGTCGACGGCCTCGCCCAGGACGGTGAGCGTCTCCTCGTCGGTGAGAAGCGGCCCCTCGCCGGTGGTACCCGCCGTCATGACGCCGTCGATCCCGCAGTCGGCAAGCCGGTGGAGGTGGGCTCGAAGCGCTGGGACGTGGATGTCGCCGTCGTCGGTGAAGGGCGTGAGGAGCGCGGCGATGACGTGAAAGTGACGAGGCATGGCTGGGGTGCGGTGCCGGCGCACCGCTCCTGCGAGCATACCAATGAGAACCGTGATATGCCCACTTGCGAACCAACGGTTGCGCCGCCTGTCTTGGCCGTGTAGCGTGGCCCGGTGGCCGACATCCTCTCTCGCAGCTCTCGACCGCTGTATCAGAAGGTGTACGACCAGTTGGCGGCGGAGCTCGGAAGCGGCGCGCTCACACCGGGTGACCGCTTCCCGCCCGAACGAGAGCTGTGCCAGCGGCTGAACGTGAGTCGGGTGACGCTCCGCCGGGCGCTGAAGCAGCTCGAGATCGACGGCGTCCTCGTGTCGGCGCCCCGTGGCTGGCTGGTTGCCGGCGCGTTGGAGAAGGCACCTAACGAACTGCTCGGGTTCTCGGAGCTGGCTCGCGCCCGCGGCCTCGAACCCACATCCCAGATCATCCGCGCCCGGCTTCGGCCGGCGTCGATCGACGAGGCGGAGCTCCTCCAGGTGGCGCCGGGCTCGGAGCTCGTGGAGCTGGTGCGGCTGCGGCTGCTCGACGGCGTTCCGACGGCGGTCGACGACAGCCGTGTCCCGTCCTCGCTTGTGCCTGGCCTCCTGGAGCAGGACCTGGATTCGATGTCGCTCTATCGGACGCTCGAGAACGACCACGGTATTGTCGTCAGCCACGCCGACTACTCGGTCGAGGCGCGGGCGGCCGACGGCGAGGTGGCGGAGCTGCTCGGTGTGCGCCCCGGCGAGCCGCTCCTGGTTGCCCGCCAGACGACCTACGACCAGGCCGGCGTCGCGGTGCAGCACGCACAGATCTCCTATCGCGGCGATCGCTACCGCTTCCGCGCCACGCTGGCACGCCGCAGCGGGGCCGGTCAGCGTTGACGACCGCGTCGCCGATCGAGCGCCTGCGGATCGCGCTTCGCCGCCGAGACGTCGATCAGGCGGTGCTCTCCCATCCGGAGACGGTCGCGAATCTCACGGGGTACGCCGCGCCGGTCGAGGACTATCCGGTCGCGCACCCCTACGTCGCCGATCCCGCCGTCCTTGTCGTCGCGCCCGCAGCCGCCGTGCTCGTCGTCGCCGATGCATATGCTGCGCTGGCCCACGCCCTGCCGACGGAGTCGATCGTGTATCGCTCCTACGACTACCTGGCGGAGCCGGTCCCTCGAGCGGAGCGATCCAACGCGCTCGCCGAGGCGCTCGCCCGGTGCGGCTGTGACGGAGGCCGGCTCGGCGTCGAGCCCGGCTGGTTGCCGATGCGGGTCGCCGACGAGCTTCGGGGGCTGGGGTTCGAGCTGTCCGACGTCGAGGCCGATGTCGTTGCCGCCCGGGCGGTCAAGCTTCCGGTTGAGGTCGATGCGCTGCGCGCCGCGGCGGCTCTCGCCGACGTGGCTCAGCGAGCCGTCAAGGAGCGCGTCGAGCCCGGGCTGACCGAGGCAGAGCTCGCCGGCATCGCCCAGGCGCAGATGAATCGCCACGCGGGGATGCGGGTGCCCACCTTCCTGAACCTCACGGCCGGGCCGGCGTCGGCCGCACCGCCGTGGGAGCCGACCGGCCGCGCGATCGAGACGGGAGACATCGTCCTCACCGATGTCGCGCCGTGGGTGCGAGGCGCATGGGGCGACTCGGCCAACGCCGTCGTGGTCGGGCGTCCCGACGCCGAACATCGGCGCGTGTTCGACGCGTTGCGACGGGCACTCGACGCGGGCATCGCCGCGTGCCGGCCCGGCGTGGTGGCGCAGGACGTCGATCGGGTCGTCCGCGACCGTCTCGCCGGGTTCGGCGGGTACCCGCATCACACGGGGCACGCGCTGGGTGCCTCGTGGTCGAGAGGAGCCGCGGCTGGCTCCGTACAACGCCCGCCGGATCGAGGAAGGGATGGTGATGGCGGTCGAGCCCTCCGTCTATCGCGCCGGCTGGGGCGGGATGCGCCTCGAGCACATGTTCCTGGTTGGCGCCGATGGCAACGAGCTTCTGACCCAGTTCGAGCACACCCTGTAACCAGTAGGAGACATTCACGATGCGGATTACGAGGATCGAGTCGACGATGATCACCGTGCCGTTTGCGCGCACGGAGCTCTGGGCGTGGGGCGTTCGCGAGGGGATGACGAGCGCCGTGATCCAGGTGCACACCGACGCAGGGATCGTCGGCCTGGGCGAATCCGTCGTTGGATTCGGGCCGACTCCGGTCGTCGTCGAGGATCTGATCAGCTCGATGGCCGATATGGTGGTCGGCCGCGACCCGCGCCAGATCGAGGTGCTGACGTCCCGGATCATCGGTGAGGGTGGGTGGCACTACTTCCGCCAGACCTCCGGCCTCGTCTGGGCGGGCATCGAGATGGCCTGCTGGGACATCCTCGGAAAGGCGTGCGACATCTCGGTGGTGGAGCTGCTCGGCGGCCCGCTGCGGGAGTCGTTGCCCGCCATGTTCTATGTGTGGGGGAACGAGGACATCGACGGCATGGCCGATTATGCGCGGGAGGGCGTCGAGCGCGGTTTTGGCACCTTCTACGTCAAGGTTGGGATCAACGAAGACCGCGATGTCGAGGTCGTCCGCAAGGTGCGCGAGGCGATCGGCCCCCCGGCCGCGGCTGCGGGCGGACGCCAACGAGGCATGGACTCCGGGGACGGCCGTTCGGATGGCGCACAAGCTGGCCCCGTACGACCTGGAGTTCATCGAGCAGCCGACGATGATGTACGACTTCGACGGGCTACGGCACGTTCGCGAGGCGGGTGGCGTCCCGGTGGCCGCGAACCAGGCGTCGTGGGGCGGGTTTGCGATCCTCGAGCTGATCAAGCGCGGTGCTTGTGACGTCATCCTCACAGACCCCCACCAGGAGGGCGGGATCTGGGGCTTCAAGAAGGCCGCTGCGCTTGCCGAGGCCGCCGGCCTCCCCGTCGTCTGCCACTCGTTCGGGCCCTCGGCGATCGTCATGAGCGCCGCACTCGCGGTCGCATGCTCCAGCTCGAACTTCCTGCTGGCCGGCCAGGCCGACCAGGACCTCGTCGATCACGACTTCGCGACGCCGCCCTCACCTACGAGAATGGGCGAATGCCCCGTCCGACAGGACCGGGGCTGGGTGTCGCCATCGACGAGCAGGGCTTGTGCGTTACGCCGCCCGCTTCCGTGAGCACAACGCGGCCGCAACACAACTCCGCCGCCGAGAGGATGACGTACCCCAACCCCATGACCTTCGATCTGGTAGGCGTCGGCGAGCCGCTGGTCGCATTCCTGCCCGATCGCATCGGCCGCTGCGCGCCGGTGCCGAACGTTCGAGCGGCGATGGCACAGCGCCGATGCAACGTCCGATCGGCGCCACCCGCCTCGGTCTTCGTTGCTGCCTCGCGGCCGTGTGGGCGACGACGAGCTTGGGGCCTACGTCACCGAGACACTGCGGGGACCGGCGTTGACGTTTCGCACGTCGCTGGCGACCGACGCGCCCACTCGGCATCTACTTCCGCGAGCGATCGACCGCTCGGCCACGGCTCCAATCCGTCTACGCCTGCACCGGCAGCGCCGCGAGCCGCATCCGCCCGGGCGACGACTGGCTGACCCTCACCGAGCACTGCGCGCTCTTTCTTCACGACCGGCATCACCGCTTTGCTGTCGCAGAGTGCGCACGACGCGTTCGTCGAGCGCTCACTCGCGCCCGCCGGGCGGAGGCGACGATCGTGTTCGACCCCAACCTCCGCAGGGCCTGTGGGGCAGCGATCGAGCCGCCGAGCTGCTGGTGCCGCTGTCGCAGCACGTCGACATCTACATCGGCGGCAGGAGGAGACGTGCGCTTTGTGAACACGGCGCCAGAAGATGTCGAGCTGGCGGCCCGAGTCGCGAACACGGGCGTCCAAGGTGCATGATCAAGCGCGCACAGCTCGGAGCCGTCGCGGTGATCGGCGGAGCGCGCACAGCCAGCCGCCGTACCCCACGGGCTGACCGACGCCATCGGCGCGGGCGACGCGTTTGCCGCGGCTACCTCGCCCGTCCGCACACGGCACGGCAGCACCGCGAGGCACCTGCGTCCGGCGGGTCTGCGGCGCGCGGTCTGCGCGGAGGGGGCGACTGGGAGACGTTCCCGCGGTCGGAGGAAGCTGCAGCGCACGCTGGCGACCTGGCCGGTCGCGAAGGACTCATCCCTCGACCGCGACGAAGCTGGTGTGACAGCACCCGCCCGGGTGCGATACGTGATCAGCGCCGCCCAGCAGCGTGCCGTCGGCGTAGTCGGAGCCAGGGTTCAGGCACAGTGTCCGCCCGAGCCGCTGCGCCGCCTGCGACTCGTGCACGTGCCCGTGGAGGCTGAGCAGCGGCTGGGGCTGGTCGATGAACGTGCGCACGGCGGTCGAGCCGACCGAGCCCATCTTCGTGGCCAGGTTCCGGCTGCACGCGGAACTCGGCGTCGATCGCCGGCGCCTTGTCGAGCTCGGTGCCGTACGGCGGCGGGTGGGCGACCAGGACCCGGCCGGATCCTCGACGTCCTCGAACATCTTCCAGACCCGCCCCGCGCCCATCCTCGTCGAGCTCGCGCGGCGTCTGCCACGGCGTCTGGTTGGAGAAGCCCGGTGGTGATCATCTCGTGGTCGTCGTCCAGACGCACGCGCGAGCCCTCGACGAACCCGACGTCCTCGGCCGCCCGCAGCGGGCGTCGATCTCCCAGAAGTCGTCGTTGCCGGGCGTCACGTAGCAGCGCATGCCCGTCCCGAGCGAGCCGTTCGTCGGCGATCGCCATCCAGCGGGCGATGCTCTCGACGACCGCGGCGAGACACGCTCGCGGTGCTCCTCGTCCCGAGCTGCCAGCAGCTCGTCGTGCTCCCCGGCGATCGGGTACTGGCCGGGTCGCGGATCATCTGCTCGAGCTCGGCGAGCTCCTTCTCGTCGAGGTCGCGGTAGTCGTGCTCGTCCCACGACGCGCTCCAGCCGCGCGCCCTTCGCTCGACGGGGACCATCGTCTTGCCGGTGATGTCCCCGCCGAGGATGAGGTAGTCGGCGTCGTAGAACTTCGCGGTGTTGAGGAACTTGCGGAAGCACCGTCGGAGCCGTGCACGTCGTGTGAAGAAGCAGATTCCGCTTGCCGCATCCGCCGCCTCTTCTGCGGCGAGCTTCATTCGGGCGGGATCTCCTTGTAGGCGAGCGAGAGGTCGATGCCCTGGTCGCGCCGCAGCGACCGTGCGACCGCCCACCAGATCGCGCCGATCACGAACATCCCCGCAGGTAGATCCGGTGGCGTGGAATCGTTGAGCCCGACCTCCTCGTGGTAGACGAACAGCGCAGCACGATCGCCGCGATGCCGACGAGGCGCACAGCACGCCGACGACCGGCAGCACCTCGATGCCCGCCACGCGCCACTCGGCGGCCGAGCCCTTGTAGAGGTCGGGGCGCCGGTGCTTGATGATCGTCGCGGTGACCCACGACCAGCACCAGCACGGTAGGCCGAGACGGCGGCGATCAGCGAAGAACTGGAAGAAGTTGGCCTAGTAGCAGCCAGACGGCCATCGCGATCGACAGCAGAGCGTCACGACGATCGCGTCGGGGGGTGTGCCGGGTGGGGCGACCTGCGAGCCGGCGCGGCAGCAGGCCGTCGAACGACCAGGTCATGAGCGCGCGCTGGCACATCGCGACGTTGATGGAACAGGCCCGGGATCCACCAGCCCAGCCAAGGCCAGCGCGAGCAACGTGACCACGACCGTGTTCCCCGCGATCAAGCCGTGAAGTACGCGTATCCGGCAGAACCGACAGGCCCTGCGACGGGTGCGAAGTTCCCGCAAGCGACGGACGACGAAGAAGTTGTAGCCGACGGTGTGCAGGAACCGACGACCACCAGGAAGACGATGCCGCTCTGAACCACGCCGTGCCGACCATCGCCGCCAGCTGACGCTTGCGACGACCGCCGCCGCGGAACTCGGACGCGGTGTACGTCCCCCAGAACAGCCAGATGCTGTTGATCGACCAGTAGTACAGCGCGCCCAGCGTCGCCTTCGGACGAGTAGCCGCCCTCGGACGGGTACAGGCCCTGGCCGTCTGCAGCAGCGCACCGTCTTCGGCGTAGGCGTTGGGCCGCCGACGTGGTTGACCGTCGACACGAAGCTGCGAGTGGCTGGTGAAGAGCAGGTTCAGGAACGACACCGCGAGACCGCCCACCCGATCAGGAACAGCACGTGATGAACCAGAACGCCACCTTCGGTGCCGAGGTACGGAGAGCACGGACATCGCGCAAGGCGGATCACGAGCGACGATGAACACCGTCGTTCGATGAGTCGGAAGAATCCGCCCCCAGCCGGACAGCGCGCGGAGCCGGTCGTCACGCCGATCACCGACAGCGCCGGCGAGATGCCCTGGCGTCGCCATGAAGGTCGCCCAGAGCCAGCGCCAGACGCCGGCGAGATGACGCCGCCGATGTTCGCCGCCAGGCCGATCCACGGCTTGCGAACGCGCGTGTTGTAGGTGTAGTCGCCGCCCAGCCGCGGCATCGCCGCGGCCATCAGCGCGAACGTCGCCCACACGAAGATCCCAACACGGGCGCAAGGATCGCCGTGACGTAGATGTTCGACTGCGGGAAGACCAGAAGCGCGAAGAGACCGAAGATGATCACGCCGACCGGCGGCCCGGAGTCGCGTTGAAGACCGACTTCGTCGAGCATGGGGATCTCGCGCACCATGCCCGTCGCCTTGCGGGTGTAGATCGGCAGGTCGGCGGACGGACCCCGACGACGATGCGGTGCTCATTGGCGACGACCTCCGGTCGTGTCGAGCGACCACGCCGCGAACGGCCTCGGCATAGTCCACCACTAAGACAAAACGAATACCAGAAGTGACCCTAGCAGTACCGGTCGCATGCCGTCAAGGTTGCCGATTTCAGGGGTTTCCACGGATGTGCGGGATCGCCGGCGCGCGTACGTTGGAGGTGCATCGCCGCCCGCTGTGGCCACCACGAGTTGCGATGCATCCCAGCCCGGCCCTCGGCGCCGACCCCGCGTCCGGCCGGGCTGGTCCTGGTGTGAGATAACGTCTCCGCTCCCGGAGGACGCCGAGCGCGGCGAGCAGTGCATGTGAACCCCGACCTCGAATATGACCCGCTCGAGCTGGAGGCCGATCCGTATCCTCTGTATCGGCGGCTGCGCGACGAGGCTCCCGTGTACGCGGGCCGCACCAACGGCGGCGAGTTCTGGGCGCTGTCGCGTTTCGCGGATGTCCAGGCCGGCGCCCGCGACTGGGCGACGTTCTCGAGCGCAGAGGGCAACGACCTGGACGACACGGGGCTGCTGTTTGCCCCGGCCGGCGAGCTGAGCAGCGCGGATCCGCCGGTTCATACCCGCCTGCGCGACGCCGTCAAGAGGGAGTTCGGTGCGAGCGCCGTGCGCACCCATCTCGAGCACACGGTGAGGACCACCGCGCGCGAGCTGATCGGCGGGCTCGTCGAGGCCCGGACGGTCGACTTCGCCCGCGACCTCGCCTATCCCCTGCCGGCGGCGGTCATCACCGGCTGGCTGGGGTTCCCCGAGGCGGACCGCCCCGAGCTCGCTCGCTGGCACGCGGCGATGCTCGAGCGGATCCCCGGCAGGGTCGGGCTCACGGAAGCCGGTCTGCGCGCGAGCCATGAGATGCGCGACTACGTGAGTGCCGCCATGGTCGCCCGGCGCGCGCACGAGCGCGACGACCTGCTCGGCGTCCTCGTTCGGGCCGAAGCAGCGGGCGACCTGTCCGAGGTCGAGGTGCTCGGCAGCGTCCTGCTGCTGTTCGTCGCCGGGATCTCGACGACGAGCGCCCTGATCGCAAGCGCGCTGCTTCACCTGCACCGGTTCGCCGATCAGCGCCGGCTCCTGCGACGTTCGCCCGAGCTCGTCCCCGCGGCCGTCGAAGAGCTCCTGCGCTTCGATGCGCCCTTCCAGTGGTTCACGCGTGTCGCGACCCGTGACGTGCGCGTGCACGGCACCGCGATCCCGGCCGGGGGGCGCGTCGTCCTCGTCTGGGCGGCGGCGAACCGCGACGAGCGCCGCTGGGCGGACGCGGATGAGCTCGTCATCACTCGCGCCTCCGAACGCCACCTCGCGTTTGGCGAGGGCATCCATCACTACCTTGGTGCGCCGCTTGCCCGGATGGAAGCACGCATCGCGCTCGAGGAGCTCATGCCGCGGCTGATCGACTACGAGCTCGAGGGGACGGTGGCGCGCCGGTTCACCCCCAGCGAGCGCACAATCGTGCGTCTCCCCGCCGCGGTCGAATGGGCCGCGTCAGGCTCGAAGTGACGCCCGGGCGCTAACCCCGGCGCGGTGTCCGCCGATTGCGTGTGTATGGGACGGATCGTTGCCATGCGCGCGAAGGCGACCCCCGCCGGGGTTGCTCTGGTCGCCTACCTGGCGTTGTACGCGGTCTGGCAGCTGACCCATTTCGGCCCGGCCGACCAGCAGGCGCTGCTCTCGAACGTGTTCTTCCTGCCGGTCGACGCGGCCGCCGTCGTGATGGCGGCGCGAGCCTCGAGGCAGGTGAGGAGCCTCGCCGCGCACGTGCCGCGCGTGGAGGCTGTTCGCGCTTGCCGCCGCGGCGCAGTTCGTGGGCGACCTGACCTACACCATCTACGAGCTGGCCGGCCCATCGCCGTACCCGTCGCTCGCCGACGGCTTCTACCTGGCGTTCTACCCGCTCGTGCTGGCCGGGCTCCTCGCGCTGCCGATGGCGTCGACCGTCGGGCTGGGCGAGCGCGTGCGGCTGTGGATCGACCTGGCCGTGGTCAGCCTGGGTGGGTCGGCTGTCGTCTGCTACGTCGTGCTCGGCCCGACCGCGCTGGCCGACAACGGCAACCTTCTCCAGAGCGTCTTCACCGTCGCCTACCCGGTCGGCGACGTCGTCTTGCTGGTCGGCCTGTCGGCACTGCTCCTGCGGGGACGGTCGCTTACGACCCGACGGCCGTTGATGATCTTCAGCGTCGCGCTCTCGATGTTCCTCGTCGCCGATCTCATCTACGGCTACCAGGTGCTCCACTCCGGCTACGTCGACGGCAGCCCGGTCGACGCGTTGTGGCTGGCGGCGATCGCGTGCTTCGCCGTTGCCGGGTCGACCCAGCGACCGCTCCGCGAGAAGGAGGGCGTCGTACGCACGCGGGCGCGAACGAGCTGGGGCAGGGCTCTCGGCCTGCTCGTCATCGGCGAAGGGGTCGAGACCGAGACGCAGCTCGCCTACCTACGTGCGCTCGGATGCGAAGCGGTCCAGGGCTACCTGCTGGGACGGCCGCAGCCGGCAGCGGAGAGCGTCCAGTCGCGGAATGCCGCGTAGACGACGGCTATCGGTACGTCAGAATTTCAGCGAAGAGCCTGCTCGAACCGAGGGTCGTCGCGTACCGCAGTGAAGTCGTCGTCTCTGCGTGCGTCCTCGCGGAACCGCGGGCGCAGCTCGACGGACCGCCGGAGGTGGGCGAACGTGTCGTCGCTGGTGTCGCCGGCGAGCGTTGCGAAGCACGCGTAGTTGTAATTCAAGCCCGCGTGGTCCGGCATGCGCTCGAGGGCACCGCGCACCGCTTCGAGCGCGTCGGCATACCGCTGTTCGCCGTAGGCCGTCATGGACGCACTGTGGAACGGCCACGCGTCACCCCAGTCGACCCCGTGGTACGCCTCGCCGGGTGTGGCGCCGACGACGAGGACGGTTCCGTCACCGGTCGCCTTCCGCCGCGACTCCGGCCCGACGAACACGAGTGTCCCTGCCTGTGCGACGACCGCCTCGCCGTCGACCTCGAAGGTCACCTTCCCGTCGAGCACGATGTACAGCTCCTCCTGGCCCGACCCGGCCTCGTCGTGCTCATTGACCAGCGTGCCATCCTCGCTGGGCGTGAAGGCGTTGATTCCGAATGCGTGGACCCCCAGATGCTCGCGCACCGGGAGATCTCTGCCGCGCCGCTCGATGTCGTCGAGGTGCGCGACTTGCCAGTTCGGCTTGTCGTTCATCCGATCACCTCCGTATGCGCCCGTCCGGGCGAGTCGTCGAATGGTCACGCCGCGGGGCAGTACGCACAGTAGCCCGAGACAACACGATTGGCTGGGGCTGTGCGGGCGCGTGGCCGGAGGCGCGAACGGCGTGCCGCCATTACCATCGCCACCCGTGGCCGAGGGCGTCGTCATCCGTCCCGAGCGCGACGCGGACCATCCCGTGATCGCAGCGGTGGTCCGCGCGGCATTCGGCGGACACCCCGACGACCCACGCCGCATCTGAACCGCCGGCAACGGCGCCCGCTGATCAGGCGCCGAGTTCGCTCCGGCCGGCCGACCCGGCCGGCGGTGCGGGTTGATCCGCTTCGCCGACGCGGGATCCATCCCCAACTGCGCGCAATGCCACGCCGCGCCGCCCCCCGGGACGCCTAAACACCGGGGAATGTCGCCCGAGGTTACGCGGGCACCGCCCGCCTCGCTTGGCCCACGTGGCGACAGCCGAGACGGCCGTCGCCGCGCAGGCGACCGCAGCTGGCCCGCAAGGAATCGACCCGCCGCGCTCGACGCGGGACAGCGCGCGACGCTTCCTGTCAGGTCCGGCCGCGTTGGTTGAGGTATGCCAAGCGAACGCGGGATGCGAGCCGGGATGGCACGCGCTTCGCTGTCGCGGCCCAGTCGGGGTTGGCCGTGACGGGCTCTAGTTCCTCGCGGATTGCGTGCTTGAGGGCCGTGTGGGCGGCTGTGGCACGCGTGAACCGGCGTTGCTCGTGCTCCTCATCATCGTTGTCGGGGGCGATCAGGATGTCGAAGTACTCGTTCACGCGCTGCTCGATGGTGGACGGGTTGGCCAAGAACAGCTCGACGCGCGCCAGCGCGGTGAGCATGTCGGTGGCTTGGCCAGGGAGCTGTTTGGCGCGCACCTTTCGCCAGTCGTCGTCGTACAGCGTCGGCCAGTGCTCCGTTGCTTGGAGGTCAGCGCAGATCCGTAGCGCCGCCGCCGCGTGCTCGTTGATGGCGAGCAGCCCCTGCTTGATGTCGTCACGGCGTTGGAGGACACGCTCATGCCGGCCGCGCAGGCGCTCAATCGTCACGCCACTGTAGGCGCCGATGACGGCTCCGGCCAGTGCCCCGAGAAAGACGACGACGGTTTCCACACCGCCACTGTATCGGCGGGGACCGCGGTGCCCGATCTCCGCGGTGGCCTCTCCCCCCGCCACGCAGGTATGCTGCGTCTCTTCGCGACGTTCTCGGGCTCACGCGGCCCGATTCGCTCGGTTTCCGGAGAGGAGGTCAGGCATGGCCGTAGGGGACGCACAGCGCCACAAGATCGACCCTCTTGCCGAACAAGCCGCGACGTTTCTCGCGAAAGCGATGGTGTCAAGCCACGATCGCGATCTGCTCTGGCAGGAGTTCCGCGATGTGGTTGTCGCCCACACAAAGGAACTCGAGGAGGCTCCCGTCCGCGAGGCCTTGGAGGAGATGGAGCGCCAAGGACTGAGCCTGGACGTGGTCGCTCGCGTCGTGCACGAAAAGCTCGGCGAGTAACTCGCCCGAGCGGTGGCCACGCCCTCGCGGCTGTAAGGGCGAGGCCGACCGGATGGCGTGACTTACCAGTTATTACCAGTCATCCGCATGGGATGAGGGTCGAGCCGCGGGCGGAGGCGCACTATCTCTCCGAGCGGTCGGCTTCGAACAACTTGCCTAGACACCAAGTGACCCCTCGGGACGACCGCTCCCAACCACACGGGTCGCGCAGGCCCGTCCTGCGTCCCGTTCCGCGGTAGGCGACGGCCGCGCCGCACCCCACTGGCCGCTTGCCCAAGCGGCCAGTGGCCGCGCCACGCCGCGCACCCGGGTCACCCACCGAAACAGCGGATACGTCGGATGGTACGGTCAGCCGGTGTCTGGCACCCGGTTTATGCTGCTCGTCTTCGCTGGCGGCCTTTGGGATGGGCAAGAGTTGACGGCGGCGGAGGCTCCGCCGGAGTGGATCTCGATCGGCGCCTCTGGGCGCTACACGCTGTATGACTGGGACGCGGCGACAGCGAACGACGAAGGCCAGTCGACGGCCTACTACATGTGGGCGCACAAGGACGTCGCGATCGGCGACTCCGACTGGTGATCCGACCCGCTATCCGGCGCGTGGGAGGCCGTCGCTCCTGGTGCCGCTGATCAGCTCAGCGTCTGCGATGCGGAGCCCCTCTTCACCGCCCTCACGCAGGAGCTGCGCGGCGCTAGCGATCCGCACCTGCCTGCATCGGCGTCTCGCCTCGAGGATTGTGACGCTCCCGGTAGGCGCCGGCGGCCGATATCGACTGCGGGACACCTGCCGACCGCGGCGCCCTTCGGCCAGCCCAGCGCGTACTACGAGTGAGTCCCCGAAGGGGATCCCGGATGGGTAGATGGGGGCCGGCGAGCCGGCAATTCCACCCGCCCACGATGAGGCGGCTGCTGCTCCCTCAAGCCACGTTACCCGCGGAGCGGCCCGCCCTGGGTACGGAGGGAGAAGCCTGGCCCAGGCCCCATCTCCCAGGGTAGGGCCGCTCTCCTATCCCTACTGGCGGCGACGAGCGGCTTGCGAGAGTTCTCGATGGTCGTCCGCTGACGAGGTCCACGAAATCGGCTTGCCCCGACGCGATCGGCCCGCGGCCGAACCCTCGCCGTACAGGTTGTGCGAGGTGGCCGTGGATCGCCTCGGCTTGGGCAGAGCGACTACGGTGGGTGTCGTGGCGCTTGGTGATGTGGTCCAGCTTCTCTTGTATGCGCTGTTGGCGGCGTTCAGCCCGCTCGCGCTTGCCGCCACGATGACCGCGATGGGGGCTGGACGCCGACAGGCGCTCGGGCTGGGGGTTGGATTCGTTGCTGGCCAGTTGGCGGCCTGCGCGCTGTTCGTGGTCCTCGACTTCGCAGCGGTCGGGTCGAGCAGGAGGTCGTATCCAGGGATTCGTGCGCCGCTCGCGTTGGCGCTCGCGGGTGTGCTGGTCTGGCTTGCGAGCCGCGTCCGTCGCAGACCACCGCCGGAAAGCGAATCCAAGTCGCGAGTGCATGCGCTGCTTGCTCGGCTCAGCAGGCTGGGATACCTCACGACACTGGCCGTGGGATTGCTGCTCGGTATCGGCGGGCCCAAGCGGCTTGTGCTCACTGCCCTTGCGGCAGCGTTGATTGCGACCGCCGGCGCGGGCAACTCGGCCCAGGCCGAGCTGGTCGTCGTCTATGTCACGCTCGCGACCGCGCTTGTGTGGGGGCCCGTCGTCTTCTACGTGGTACATGGCGAGAAGGCCATGGCGCTGATGAAGGCCGCCCAGGAGAAGGCCAGCCAGCATCAGCCGGCAGTGACGATCTACGCACTTCGGGGCCTGGCAGCGCTGCTGTTCATCGACGCGATCGGGGTTTCCCTGGTACACCGGGCATAGGCGGTGCCGTGCCTCGCGCGCACGTGCGCGGCGGACGCTCGAGGAACGGCCTGGCGGGGCAGAGCCGGGTGGGTCAGGCGGGTTAAACTACGGCATCTCACCAGGCCCGCCACGCGGTGGGGCGTAGCGGTGGAGCTCGGCGCGGCAGCGGGCGATCATCAGCTGTGCCTCTCGAATCGCGCGCGTACTCGAGACGGCATCCATATACGTGACGGTGTAGAGAGGGCTCGACCGCGGGGCGATCAGCATACGGGCTCGCACCACGGCCTCGGGCGGAAGGTGGCCTGCATCGTTGTCGAAGACCCGGGCGAGTTCCACCAGGTCATCCTCGACGGCTCGCACCGCGCGCCGGTCGAGCAGCCACATGCTCAGGATCCCGGGGCTTCTGTGGTGGGATTGCTGACATGTCTGCCGCAGCATTTGGGCGAGGCGATGGTGAACCCGCGCGGATCGAAGCTGTGAGCGTCGCTGCTCGCAGCGCGGATCCGACGATCCCGCCAACACGAGGCGATCAAGCGCCGCGACCCGGTCACCCGCTACGACCCACAGCCGGGTCACCTCGATCACCGCCCACGCAGCGGCCCAGGCCGCCACCAAGACCATGAACGACCGCTCGGCGGGGACGAACACGGCCGCGGCCGCGGCAGCAGCCGAAAACGTCACGGCACTGACGAACCGGTCCTGGAGCCGCGTGGATCGCCTGGCAATCTCGTCCAAGTCATCCATCGCTCGCACGGTGCCACAGTCGGCTGCCGCGGCGCATCGGCGAAACCCCCGAACCCGGGCGCGGCAAAACCCCAAATTCCCTGTGCCACCGTGCCCAAACGGCAGCCTTCTCGGTGAACGCCGAGCGGGGCTCGTCCGGCCTCGCCCGGCGTTCAGATGCGCCGTCGGCTGCGTCCTAGTACTCGTCAGGATGCATGCCGGCTGTGAACCCGCCGATCACCAGCAGGCTCACGGTCACGCCCAGCAGCGCTGCAAACGGTGCAGCGAAGATCATGAAGAACCAGAGAATCGCCGACGTCGCGGCAAGCACCACGCCCAGATACGCGCCCGACTCATGGCGGGCGAGCGCGACCGCGCCGGCCAGGATCTGCAGCGCTCCCCAAACCAGGAACGCCCAGCCCCAGAACGTCATGTTGGTGTAGACGAGGTGGCTGGTGTAGTAGCTGGTGTGCTGCAGGGTGGTGAACCCGTTGATCAGGTTCAGCCCACCGACCACGAGCAGCACGACGCTCGAGAACACCGCCCACCCGGTCAGCTTCATCGTCTCACGCTTCGCGTGCGTTGCTGTACCCATTGTGGCAGTAGCCATAGTGCACCTCCTTCCTTCCTGGATCGTGACCATCCCCCGCGCGGGAGGCATCCGTGGCACCCCCTAATCGCATCCGTAGTTTCTCCGTGCCACGCAGACGGGTCCCGGATAGTTCGGGGAACTACGTTGGGGATGCGGGTCCGCACCGATGCGTCTCGTGGCAACGCCCGGCGAGCGTGATTGGACAATCAGACGCCAGGACGTCAAAGGGACACGAAGCCGCGCCCGAGTAGCTCGCTCGTTACGGCGAGTAGGACTTCCATCCGCCGTATGCGACTGCGGCGAATACCCCTGCGCCGAGCAGCGTGACCGTTTTCGTCCTGGCGGGGCGAACCGCGAAGTGGGCGGCCCTCGACGCGTGATGACTCGCCCGGCGCAGGTCTCGAGCCACATGCTTGTCGGTGACCGCCCTGGTCACGCCGACCCGGCGAATGCGCTTTGCCGCGTGGAGCGCGTCGCGTCGCGCCCGTCGCGTCTCGGTGTGCACCTTGGGATCCACGGCGGCACGCCGTCCTAGGTGTAGAACGTGGTGTTGCCGGCCGTGGGCCGGTCGTAGCGTTGTGATCGTCTTCGTGGTCATCGTCGCCTCCTCGATCCTCTGAACTGAAAGCCGCGCCATTGCAGCGTCGCGGGCTGAGTGCGAATCTGCATCGGTGCGTCCCCTGGCATTCCGTCGGTAGTTTTCCGAACCCTTTTGTGCAGGAGTTCGTGGAACGCACCTACTTGGCGGCCAGCTCGTCGGCGGGGATCAGGCCGATTGCTGCCGCTCGTTGCACTGCCGCGCTGCGGCTGGTGACGCCGAGTTTGCGGTAGATGGAGATGGCTTGTGTTTTGATGGTGTTGCGGGACACGAATTGGCGCTCGCCGATCTCGCGGAATGATAGGTGCGTCTGTAGCAGGGGGAGCACGCGCAGCTCTGCGGTCGTGAGGCTGGATGTGTGGCCGTCGGTGGTGGGCGTGCGCGTGATCTGCTGGCGCACGTCTTCGGCCTGCTGTGCGAGGACGCCGAGCGGTGAGCGGTCGTTGAGGATCTTGTCGATCTCGGCCAGGAGCGTGCCTGTGGTGTTGGCGTCGCGGAGTGTGAGGTGTGCGCGCGCGAGTTCGAGCTTTGCTTGGACGGCCAACCACGGCAGCGCGTCCAGGAGCGACCGGGTGAGGTGGTGGGCGTTCGTGAGGTCGGTCCGGGCTTCGTCCCACCGGCCGTGGCGTAGGTGGCCGCGTGCGCACAGCGCCAGTTCGAGGGCGGTGGTTGGATAGTCGTCCAGGTGTGCGTCGGCGGCGAGTCTGCGCGCCTCGAACGCGAGCGCGTCGGCTGCGGCTTGGTCGCCACGGGCGCTGGCCAGGAGCGAGCGCTCGCTGATGGCGATGAGGCGGGTGTTGGTTGCTTCGAGGCGGGTCGCCTCGTCGGTCGCCAGGGCGAGGATCAGGTCGGCCTGCTCGGTGTCGCCGAGCAGGGCGTGCGCGGCCCCGTGCATCGTGAGCGCGGCCGGCCGCAGCCGGCTGTCGCGGGGCAGCTCGATGAGGGCGTCCTCGGCGTCGGTGCGCATCTGCTCGATGCCGTCGCGGCACAGCCCGGCCCGCAGGACGGCGATCCAGGGACGCGCCGTTGTGGTTCCGTCGGGCAGGGGGCCGGTGTCGGCGCGACGCTCGATCGTGCGCAGCCAGTGCTCGGCCGCGGCCGGCCGGCCGCGCAGCGCGTGGATCCAGCTTCCGAGCACGCCGACGGCGGGGTACCGGGCGAGCCGCTCGTCGTCGGGGAAGTGGTCGAGCCATCCCTCGACTGCGGTCAGGCGGCCGGTGTGGTAGGCGGGCAGAGCGACCTCGGCGAAGATCCGCGCGGCGCGATCGATGTCGCCCGAGTCGGCGGCCGGCTCGAGCGCGGCCGCGGGTTCTCCATGCGCCTCGTGCCAGTCCGCCGCCCGGCGGTTGAGCGCGGGAATCGCCTCGGCGTCGCTGTGGCTGAGCTCATGGCGCAGGAGCTCGTGGAACAGGTGGTGATACCGATACCACTCGCAGTGATCGTCGAGCGCGACCAGGAACAGGTTCGATTCACGCATCGATTCGAGCCGGGCGCCCGACGCCTCGGTCTCAAGGACGGCGTCGCACAGCGGGCCGCACATCTTGCCGAGCACGGATGAGCGCACCAGGAACTCACGCATGTCCGGCTCCAGCCGGGCGAGGTGCTCCGAGCGAAGGTACTCGGCGACATAGCGATCCGCGCCGGTGATGCTCACCGGCCGATCCCCGCTGGCCTCGCGGCCGTGGAGCGTCAGCGCCGCGAGGTACAGGCCGGCAGGCCATCCCTCGGTGCGGGCGACGAGCTCCGCCACGTCGCCGTCGGTGAGCTTGAGTCCGGTCGCCCGCAGCAGCAGATGCGCTTCGCGGCGTGAGAGCGCAAGCCGTTCGGGGCCGATCTCGAACAGCCGCGCCGAGGCGCGCAGACGCGCCACTCCCAGCCGCGGCTGCGCGCGTCCCGCCAGCGCGAGCGTCGAGCCTTCAGGGATCTGCCCGGCGATCGTCGAGAGCGCATCCAGCGACTCCTGCGACTCGAGCAGGTCGGCCCCGTCGAGCACCAGCACGAACGGGTGCGGGAGTGCCGCGATCGCCGTCGCCAGCCGCGGCAGCCCCACCCTCCAGATCGCCCGCCCCGGTGAGCGCAGCGCGGGCAGCACGGCCGGGCCGATCGGCCCTGTCCCCGACACGGCCACCGCGATGTGCCGCAGGAGGATGACCGGGTCGTTGTCATGCGAGTCGATCGACACCCACGCGAACCGACGCTCGTCGCGCCCCGCCCACTGCGCCAGCAGCGTCGTCTTCCCATAGCCCGCAGGCGCGGTCACCACCACCAGCGCCCACGAAGACGACGCGCGCAGCCTGTTCACGAGCCCAATCCGCGGCACCGAGTCCAAACGCACCCCGGGCACACGCACCTTCGACGCGACGAAATCGAACGGCGAGGCCGGGATGACCGCAGAAGTATCAGCGCCCCCTCCTGCCTCCGCCGTCGCAGCCACAAGCCGAGCACGACCTGACTCGTGATCAGAATCTGACACCCTCTCCTCCCCCTGCGGGCCAACACGCCGACTCATGGACACCGCTAGCTAGTTGGCGACCCGGGTGGTTCCGGAGCCGCGGCGGGTGTGGGCGTCGATCGCGTGGGTGACGGTCTTGCGACTGTCGCCGGGAAACGTGGCGGCCGCCGCTCGTGCGGGAGCGAATACGTTGCGCTCGGCGACGTCGAGGCCGTGGATCTCGAGGGCTGCCACGATCGCGCCATGCAACCGGACCGGATCATGCTCAAGTGCACCGCACACGATCCGCTGCACCAACTCAGCGGGTGAGAATTCGATCTCGATCACGCGCGGCGTGGCTCCTGAATGCACATTGAAGTGGGCGGCCCGTGCGCGGGTCCCGACGCTGACGAGGTCTCCGAGCGGCCGCGTTGGCGACTGAGCGCCGCTTGCGGGCCGAGGTCGCCAATGCGCCCGAAACGGCTGAAGGCGCGAGTGCTGATGTGAGCCGTCCACGTGTTCGGCCGGATACGGGGCGCGGCGGCCGTCGCCTGCCGCGCCCCGACCGGTCTGTCGCTCCGCAGGGAACGGCCTTCCTGTCCACCTCGCATCCGCGGCCGCCGGTCGGTCGACTCGACCGCCGACGCTCCGTTCGAGCAAGACGACCGAGGATGCGGCCCACACTCCGCAGTGCCGCGATCGCTCGACGGCTGGGTGAGCCGCAGCATGATGGAAACGGGGATCACACCATTGCCCGATGCGATCTCCGGGGTATGGACGTCCCCGTGCATTGTCGACGATCTTCGTTGACGGCACAACCGGTTCGCAAGCGCCGAAAGTGTAGTTTCGACTACCCGATCGAGAGGTCCGCGTCCCTATTCGGGTTGCTGGCAGCGTCGGCTAGCGGTCCGAAGCTGGTCCGGCGCCCGCGAGGCGAACACCGTCAACGGGCGTTCGGAGGTGGTCCGGGCTCGCCGAGGACGCGTGCGATCGCCTCGGCTCGGTTGGCGGATCGGGTCTTGGCCAGGATCTGTTTGACGTGCCACTTCACGGTGCCCTCTGTCACGACGAGCCGGTCAGCAATCGCTGCGTTGGTCAGGCCCTGGGCGATCATGTCGACGATCTGGGTCTGCCTCGAGGTGAGCGGCGCGACGGGGATCAGGGAGTCGTCAGCGACTGTGCGAAGCGCAAGTCGTTGCAACTCCCAGGCACGGCGTCCGAGCTCCGCCGACGTGTCTTGGAGCGCGTCTTGGGCGAGCTTGCCCTCGGTGATGTCCTGTACCACCCCGACCACACGCGCCGGCTCGCCGTTCTCATCGACTGTGATGTCCCCATGGCTCCGTAACACGCGCACGCGGCCGTCAGACCGTATCGCGCGGTACTCCAAGTTGAACGATGAGCGCTCCGCGATCGCACGCTCCAGCGTGCTCCGGACAAGCTCCCGGTCGTCCGGGTAGACACGGCGAAGACCGCCCTCGTAGGTCGCGTCGAACTCCTCCCGCGAAAGCGCGTAGATCTCCAACAGCCCGTCCGACCACGTGATCCGCTCCGGGACGAGCGTCCACTCCCAGCTTCCCATCCGAGCCACCCGCTCGGCCTCGGCCAACTGCTCCCGGCTCCTCGTCAACTCCCGCTCCAACCGCACCCGCCCCGTGACGTCGCGGATCACGGTGCACGTGCGCGCAACGCCTTGCGCATCAGTGAAGAGCCGGCTGCTCATCTCAACCTCGATCCGCACACCATCGCCCCGGACCATCCGCGCAACTCCATGCGCGTGGCCGGTGCGCTCGCGCTCCGCGACGACATCGCCCCAACGCTCATCCGAGGCGTCCGCCAGCCCCTGGCGGCCGCGCGCGCAGATCTCCGCCTCCGTCATGCCGAGCAGCCGACACGCCGCCGGATTCGCAGCCAAGACCCGACCATCGGGCGACGTGAACAGAACACCATCAGGGCCGAACTCGTACAGCGCTCGATACGCCTCCGGCCCGAGCGTCACCGACATCACGCGCTTCTGTCCCAAAGTCCCTTGCGGCGACGCTTCTCCCCCTAATCGGACATCCTGGCGGTGCCAGAACTCTACCGGCGCCGGGATGGCGCGACGTTCACCTCGAACGCCAAAGGGCCACCTCCAACAACCCACTTACGCTGCCACAGGTCAACCGCCGTGCGGTTGATCGTGTCCTGTCCACATGCGCGCGTGGCGGACGTTGGGCGCACACAACCCCGGCAGTGCAATGCGAAAGCGTCGGGCTGCGGCCGGCACGCCGTTCTACGGAGAGACTGGAACCGGTACTCGACGGCGGCGATCAGTCCGACGAACACGGCAACTAGCGCCGCAACAGCCTCGATCGACGGCATCGTCAGAGGCGCTCGGCGCGTCCACAACCCTCATCGCCGCACACCACATCGCATCTATCCCGGCCGTGATGCGCCACAAGGC
This sequence comes from uncultured Actinomycetes bacterium, assembly GCA_963813245.1. Lineage (GTDB taxonomy): Bacteria > Actinomycetota > Thermoleophilia > Gaiellales > JAICJC01 > JAICJC01. The sequence continues at coordinate 314,343 of CAWEYE010000010.1, read as the reverse complement.
GTCCGCATCGAGCAAGGCAACCAGACGGGCTGCTTGCCATCGAGTCCGACTCAGGAGCGGACGGGGGCGGACATCTGCTTGGTTCGCTTCGCCTCTTGCAGTACCCAAACGTACGATCGCGAAGCGCGGTGTCCAGTCGGCGTGCTGGAACTCAATGCTGACTTGGGCGCCGGCGTCGGAGGCGGCGACTCAAACCACTCGGCCGCGCAGGGTGGCGGGCGGCGGTGGGGCCATCCATGCGATCTCGATCTGGACGCGCGCGCCATGCGCGAGTCGTTCCTGGGTGACAAGTAGCGCCCCTTGGGCGCGTTGGATGGGACGATGAAGTCGAACCTGGGCAAGCTGCGGGGAGTGCTGTGCGGGGTCACGGTGACGGTCATGCCCGGCCTGCTGACAGACCAGAACCTGTACATGCGCTGGTGGGTGAACGACCACCGCCGGGCTGCGTCAGCTCGATGTCGACTTTCGATTCCCCGAAGCGCAGACTTGCGAGTGCCGGCGCGACGAGGCGACGCCGACAAGATCGTTGCCGGAGAGGGAGACAGCGGCGTGGTGGTCGCAACCTCCGATCGCCGCCTCCGCCAGGCAAACCATTGCCGTCCGACCTCCACACATGGACCGGCCGCGCCCCCGACGGCTGGACCCAACTCGACTCAGGTGTCATCACCGCACGCACACCCACGCTCGGCTGGACACTGATCGCAATTCCCTAACCGCCTCCACGCACCCGGCGACCGTCCGCGCAAACCCTTTGGCGCTGGGGACGCCCGCGAGGTCGCGCACATCCCCAAAAGGAATGGCCCCACGGCCCCGCCCAATTCCGACCCGTTATCCGGCGCGTGGGAGGCCGTCGCTCCTGGTGCCGCTGATCAGCTCAGCGTCTGCGATGCGGATCTCCTCTTCGCCGCCCTCACGCACGAGCTGGGCGGCGCTAACGATCCGCACCTGCATCGGCATCTCGCCTCGAGGGTTGTGACGCTCCCGGTAGGCGCAGGCTGCGAGCCTCGCAGCGCTCGCGCGCGTGTCCGACACCGCAACGGTCACCCACCGGCCGCCCTGTGGATAGCGCACCTGCACGTAGTTGCCCGTGTGCATCTGCCCTCGCCCTTCTGTGCCCGCGTGCGCCAGGGTACATGTCAGCGTTTGCCTATGCAATCCTCCCAGCCTGAGGAATCGGTTTCGTGCGACGGCGTCGCAGTCGGCGGTAGACCTGACGCCCCCTCATCACCCACCTTCTTTGAGTGCCGGTCGGCCGCCGCTCGGTGAACGGCGGCCGACCCTGCCCGCCACACCGAAGGTACCGCCGAACACCCGCTTTGCAATCCCGTGCGGGCGAGTCCGGCCGGCCCGACTGGGCGACGGCCAGCAGCGGTTTGGGCCAACAAGAGCGCCGGCATCTTGTCTTATGGTTGATCATCGGCCGGCGTTGGTGTACGGCGGGTCTGGGATCGGCCGCGGGGTGAAGGCGACGGGCAGAAGCGGCTGGACGATCCGTCGGCGGAGTGTCGGGAGCGACGAGACGTCCGTGCGGAAACGGTCACGGCTGGTCATGAGTCCGAGTCTCGCCCTCGCAACCGCGTGTTGCGGTGGGGCAGCCCTGCGTCCTACGGGTGGCTATCCACACCCTCTCGCAGACGCTGACCTGTGCCGAAGTCGAGGATCTCGTAGCCGCCCTCGCGAAGCACCGCCGAGGATGGCGCAGGTGGTGCTGCGGATCGCCAAGGAGATCCTGAGCGATGCGCGCAAGCGCGGCCAGGTCGTCGACGCGCACATCTTCGACATCCAGCCGCCGCGCCACCATGAGCGCGAGCCACGCTTCCCATCGTGGGATGAGGCGGACGTGCTCGCGTCGTGGATGCCGGACAGCATCAGCCGGATCGTCCCGTTCGCGGCGGGGTCGCACAGGGGTCGCAGACGTCACCGGCGACCCCGTAGATTCCAGTCGAGACGGTCAGATGCGAACTGACGACCCCTTGCTCCCAAAGGAGCGGGGGTGGGGTGGCGTATTCGGCTCAACGAGGCGGATTGCGAGGGTGGTCGTTCGTGCGGGCAAGTTCGCTCGGCAAGTAACTTCAGACTGTGGGCCGGTGCCTTCAGACTGTGGGCGGGTGCCGCCCGTCCGCACATCTTGCAAGGAACCACGTGCCTCGGGTGGCGACTCGCCTGTGAGATCTCCATCAGTCAGCGTCGCGGTGATCGGGAGGATCTTGAAGCTGGCCGCTCGCTCCCTCCTACGGGGATTCCGTCCGGGGAGGCCTGGCGAAGAGTTGGGCCATTGGCCGACCCCGAAGCCTGACCGCAAGACGTGACCCGGCCTCACGCGGCTGGTCATCGTCCGCGTGGACGTGGGTCTGAGTGGAAGCGGCGACCGTACGTTTGCCGCGCGCCGATCGCGCCACGGGAGGGCTGATCGCTAGGCTTGCCACCATGCCCGATGGTTGCCTCGTCAGCGACCCACGCCCCGGCGTGCAGGTCGAAGAGCGTGTATGTCCACGCTCCGGCCAACGCACAGTCGCATACCACGTGTTTATTCCCGGCGACCCGGACGGGCGGGAGAACGGCTGGTGGGAATGGGTCTGCACCGGCCTGACGGCCGAGGAACACGCCGCCGGGAAGTAAGCCTCTCGGAGCGGGCACGAGCGTCACACGCAGCAACGGGCCAGGCCACGTCGCGGGCGCGAGCGGCGGAGTGCGCAGATGGCCGGTTCGAGCCGACTCGGCCGCGCGGTTGACCGTTGGCTTGTGTGACTGGCTCGCCGCGCACTCGTCTACCCGGGTGCCTCTCACCCGTGCGGGTGACGATCGATGATGATGCCTTCCCTACTATCGGAAGATGGCGGCCGCTCAGGCAACGGCGCGGATCCCTGCTCCACCGTCGGAATACGACTGGGATCAGGCACGCGACGCGCTGTTTTACCGTCGCCTGCCGCTTGCGCTTGACTCGGTGCTGCGTGCGCGCACGCTGGCTGCGGTCACAAGCTCGATCCTGCACGGCGGCGAGTATCTGTGGCCTGGCGCGGAGCTTCGCGTGGACGGGTTGGATGCCGCGGTGGTGTCTGAGGCGATGCTGGTGGCGGAACGCCGGCGCACATCCTGGTGCACGGCGAGAACACCGACCTGCGCCAGCGCACGACCATGCGACGTACATCCGGCGGCCTCGAGGTGGTCGTCGTACTGGTCGCGCATGGTGTCGCGTTCGGAGAGTTGGAGCTGGCGCGGCAGGGGCTGCGGATGATGACGGTCGCGTGGCCGCCGGTGAAGGGGATCGTTTCGACGAGGCCGTACGGGGTGGCGAGGCCGCCACAGCCGATGGCGGCAAGGACGGTGCGACCATTTCGGGAGAGTCCTTGCGGGAAGAGGTCGCCGACGAACGGCGTTAGCGGCCGGGCGGAGCCCGAGGCGACGTCGACGGCGTAGAGCTGGCCGTTGTGGGTGGCGGGGTAGGCGGCCAGCATGCGGGTGCCGTCGGCTGACCAGGCGGCCCGGGTAGATGCCGGCATGGGTATGCGTGAGCTGGCGGGCGTCGCTCCCGGTTGGACTCATCAGCCACACATCCCCGTGACAGTTCGCGCACCGACCGGCTCCGAAGCCCACCGGAGCGACTCTCCGACAATACAGATCGACCGCATCGTTCGTCGCTGCTACCGATACTTGCTTAGAATCGGGAAAGGCTGCCGAAGCTTCCGACCGATGCCTCCGGTCGTGAGGCCATCCCTGATGGGAACTCGCCTTCTGTAGGTACCTCTGGTGGCAGCGCTCGAGCCCCGCGGGATCGAGGTCCACTCCGAGTCCCGGCGCAGTGGGGACGCGGCGCGGGCAGAAAGGGCCTTCTTGGATGACGTCGTCGGCTGTCCGGTGGAGGAGAGCTTGGCTGGGCTCGCGGATCGGCTCGAGCGCTGCCGAGACGTGGAGGTAGGTGGCGGTGGCGATTCCGGTGTCGCCGCTGTGGAAACCAGAATCCGATTCCGAAGATCTCGCATGCCCGCACGAACTCGACGGTGCGCCGGATCCCGCCGCGCCGCCCAGCAGGGCGTGAAGCGGGCGGCTCTCGGTGTGGCCGCGGATGTCCCACAGCGCCATCTCGATCGCGCCGAAGCCGCGCCGCGCCCCGGTGAGGCGTTCCCACAGGTTTGTAGTGCAGGTCGGGGACGCAGCGGCGTTCGCACTCGTTCAGGTTGAGCGGATCCACGCCGATCAACCGGTCGCGGAGGCGCTGAATGGTGGCGGGATGCTGACGGGGGTGGCGCGGATGTCGATGTCAACCCCGACGCCAAAACCGCCTACACCGTCGAACTCAACCAATGATTCGAAGTACCGCCGGAGTGGATCTCGATCGGCATTAGCGGGCGCATAACCGCGTTGCGATCAGCGACTGGGCCTGCGATCCAGCGCGTCGGCGACCGTCCAGCCTGCCGTGGTCGACGACCCCGCGGCGTGCCGACTACACGACGCGGTCGGACATCTGGTTGGTTCGCTTCGCCTCGTTGAGCACCCAGCGCACGATCGCGAGGCTTGGTATCCAGTCGGCGTGGTGGAACTCGACGCTGACCTCCGTTCGGTCTTCGTGTGCGGTGACCCGGACGACGCGTCCGCGCAGAGATAGTGAGAGGGCCGGGTCTGTCCATTCGATCTCGATCTGGACGCGCCTGCTGCGCGATACGGGTTCCGTCATGACCAGCAGCGCACCGCCGGCGGAGATATCACGCACACACGCGGGGACGCCCTCCTCGGCAGGCTCACCGGTCACGCGATCGATGGCGCAGACAGTGACCACACGATCGGTACGGGCGCGGACATGGCGTCGTCGTTGTCCCATCTCTCTCATCAATCGACCTGGCCTCGCCCCGCTTGAGCAGAATCTCTCGGGGCCGCGCTCCAAGTCCGCCTCGAGGACCACGCCCACGCAAGCCTGACCGGAGACAGCCTCGACCGGTTGACGCTCTTCGGAAGTGCGGCTGGCTAACGGAGCACGCCGTGGCCCACTGCGGGAGAGGTGGGCCGACGGCGTGTCCGGAGGTGGCTCTGGGGCTTAGAGGACCGAGATCACGTTGCTGAGCAGGTTCTTGATGGCGGCGCTGAGCAGGCCCAGGGTGACCACGACGGCGATGGTGATGACGCCGAGGACGACGGCGTACTCCGCCATCGTCTGGCCGGCCTCGGACGCGACGTCGGTTCGAATCTCGTTCAGCATGATGAAGACCCCTCTTCCTGGCTTGGCACGGGACGTCCGTGCATGAGATGAGGTTGGTATCGACGCGGATACCGGGCGCCGGAATCACCCGGGAGAGGACGCAGGAATCACCCTGCGGAGGGAGCGTTCTTCAATCCGGTGCCCCTCGCCTTGCCGGGCGTGGCGGCACCGGCCTCGCATGGCGGTTGACATTCGTGCAGCGCGCACGCTGGGCGCGATCCGTGTTCATCGCTGCACGTCTCGAACGAGACGGCGGGCCGGGCAGTCTGCCGGGTTCGTCGGTCTAGGGTCGTGTGGGACGGGTGCTGGCGCCCTTCGAGCTGTCGGCTTGGGCCGCGCCTTCCAGACCAGCCAGCGGCGAGCGCTGTCGAGGTCACGCGGCGCGGCGTTGGGTGTCTTCGCTGAGGATGGTGAGCAGGGTGTCTGCGATGGTCGGGTCGAACTGGGTGCCGCGGCCCGCTAGGAGGCGGTTGCGGGCGTCGTCGTGGGTTCTGGCGCGGCGGTAGGGGCGGTCGGCGAGCATCGCTGTCCAGGCGTCGGTGACGCTGATTATTTTGGCTTCGATGCAGATGCCGGCCGATCGGGTTCCGTTTGGGTAGCCGGTGCCGTCAGGTCGTTCATGGTGTTGGGCGACGATCGGAGCGATGTCGCGGGTTTCGGGATAGCGGCGCAGGAGTTCGACGCCCGTGCGGACGTGGGTGCGCATAGCGACCCATTCCGCGTCCGTGAGCGGCCCTGGCTTTGCCAGCATCTCGCTCGGCACGCCGATTTTGCCGATGTCGTGGAGGCGCGCCGCGAGGAGGCAGTGGCGCCGTTGGGTGGTTGAGAGTTGCAGCCGGTCACAGAGCTGGCCGGCGAGGTCCATCATGGCTCGGCTGTGCTCTTGGTCTGCCTGCTCGTGATCGAGTTGGTCAGCGAGCCGTTCGAGGGAGCTGAGCGCTGGGGTGTCGGGAACGGGTAGCGATTGCACGTGAACGCCGAGTGATCCGGCCTGGACTCGGTTTCGACCCTGCTGTTTGGCTTGGTAGAGCGCTCGATCGGCGACCTGGACGAGCGAGTCGGGGCCGGTGGCGTTTGTCGGATAGTGGGCGGTGCCCGCAGACGTCGTGACCGTAATCTGGTCGGTGCCGACGGTGAACGGCCCGGCAGAGATGGCGAAGCGGCACCGCTCGGCGACGGCTGCGGTCTCATCTTGGCTGAGGTCGGGGGCGATGACTGCGAACTCTTCGCCGCCGATTCGCGCCAAGCCGTCCGCACCGCGAACGGCGCGGCGGAGGCGCCCGGCAACCTCCCGGAGCACCTCGTCGCCTGTGGGGTGGCCGTACCCGTCGTTGATGCGCTTGAAGCCGTCGAGGTCGAGAATGACGAGTCCTGCTGACCCACCTGCCCGTGCCGCCTCATGCAGTGTTGATGCGAGAAGCTCGTCGAACGCTCGTCGGTTGGGCACGTCGGTGAGCGCGTCGGTCGTCGCCAGCCGCCGCTGTTCGCCAAGCGCAGAGTCGAGCTCACGGGAAAGACGGGTCTGTCGTCGCACGATCTGATGAAGACGGAGGATCACAACACAGATCGCAGCGACCGCGACGTAGGGCGCCAGTGGATCGAGTCGTCCATTCCGCGTGGTCGCCGCGATTATCGCCAATACGAGAGCAAGCCCTGCGGTAAGCATCCAAGCGTTCACGTTCCGATCGGCGTGTTTGGGCATCCACGGCGGTTCGCCGAGTCGAATGCGAACAAGCGCCGCCAGCCCGATCAGCACGAACCACCCCTGGAACCCCGCATAGATCCAGTTGATCCGCTGCCACGAGCTCACCGACACGGCATACGCGTAAACGGGGTAGCTGCACGTGCCGACCAGGGTGCCTGCGTAGAAGACCGCGACGCTCGTGGGGATGCCTCGGTGGTTCGCGACGACCACGGAGGCGAAGAGCATGAGTATGACCATCGCAAGCGTTTCCACCACGGATGGCAGCGTCGCGGGCGAGACGCCGGCGGACAGCTGCGGCTCGATCACAAACTGGTACACCGCGAAGAACACGGCTGCGAACGGCACTGCCAAGTCAACGAAGTCTCCCAGGCGTGGACGCGCGATCCGGAAGGCGGCGAAGAGCGCGCCGATCATGATCAAGGGCTGCGCGGCGTACGCAATGTCACCCAACGACGGCGTCGGCGGCGCTCCCAAGACCAAGTCATACACCGCCCAGTTCGCATCGCCCACAAACCCCGCGCCCATGCCGAGCGCAAGCAGGTACCAAAACCAGGGCGCGCGACTCGACCGGCGACCGGCCACAACCAGCAGCACGACCGCCGCCGCCTCCGGGATCGGATAGACCAGGTCCACCAAGACGCGGGCTCGCAAACTGGCATCAGGCAACACCAGCGCCGCAACGAAGAAGAGCGCCACGTACAAACCGCCCAGCACCGTCGCTGCGCGAAGCACACGATCGCTCAACAGGCGCATGAGATGTCCTTGAAGCGTCACAAGAACCCGCCGTTCCTCACCATGTCCCCGGCGTGTCCTGCGAGCTCGTCCGACATGGCGCGGCGCGCAGCCCGACGCCCCGCCGATGAGCTGGCGCCAGAACGCGGGTGACGATGATGTCCGAGGGCACGAAAATGTCGACTCCAGACCACGATGAACCAGTGCACCGAGGCGCTCCCCGGTAATCGACCGCCCTAACAGACGCTGCCTACGCTAAAACGGTGATTGCCGACTGCGGGTTATCCGAATGCCACTCTCAGGACGGGACGGGTCTCCTCGCTTAGTGGACTCGGTCTGCACCACCGCAGCGCGGCTGGCTCCGGACTTCGCCCTTGAGCCGTCGGTCGTCACCGGGAAAGCGCTAGACCGCCGCGTGGTCTCAAGCGAGGCTCATCGCAGAGGCGTTCGCGACGTGGGTCAACCTCAGCGGTCGCGATCACGGAGGGCATTGAGTCACCCACCCAGCCCGAATCGCTTACGCGCTGACGACCCCTGCTCCCAAAGCAGCGGGGGTGGGGTGGCGTATTCGGCTCAACCAGGCGGATTGCGAGGGTGGTCGTTCGTGCAGGCAAGTTGGGAGGGCAAGTAACTCGATATCGTCGGCGCCGTTTCCCCCGCGTCCGGCGCCCCGGGGAGTCGCACGCCTCCGCCGGTTTCCCGCCTGGTTGGGCGGGATCCATCGTGCGGCCAGGTGCAGGCATTTTTCGACTCGTGTGACCAGAGCCCCGTTTCAACCGATCCACGGCTGGGTAATCCCGATCCGACCAACCCGGGAGCAATCGGCCACCCGCGCGCCACTCAGCGCATTGCCCACAAAACGCGCACCACGGCCACTCCCGGAAACAGGGGCCGAGGGGCACAGAAGGCGGACCCACCCACCCCTCGGCCGCGCCCATCCTGCGCACCTAACGAGATCGCCTGGGGTGGCGGGCCGACGCTGTTGTCGGCCGCGGCCCGGCCACCCCTGGCGTCCAATGGCGGCGGCATCCAGGCACGACCAAATGACTGGAACCCCACCGCTCGAGACGACCCTCCGACCCGAACGTTGGCGTGGGCTTGGGCTTCCCCCGTTTTCGTTGACGCTCGTGTTTAGGCGGCTGTGGCCGCCGTTGGTTGGTTGGTGATCATCTTCTCGTACTCGTCGGGGCTGTGCATGCCGAGCGCTGAGTGGCGGCGCAGCGGGTTGTAGAACGATTCGATGTAGCGGAACACGGCGAGGCGGGCTTGGTCTCGGGTCTTCCAGGATTGGCGCTCAATCAGTTCCATCTTGATGGTGCTCATGAAGCTCTCGGCCAGGGCGTTGTCGTAGGCGTCGCCGCGGCTTCCCATGCTGGCGACCAGGCCCGAGTCGCCAAGCGTGGTGCCGAATGCGAGCGAGGCGTACTGACTACCTCGGTCGCTGTGGTGCACGACGCCGGCGGCGGGCTTTCGTCGAGCGATGGCCATTGAGACGGCGTCTACTACCAGGTCTGCCTGGAGGTCGGCTCGCATCGACCAGCCGACCACCTTACGGGAGCACAGATCCACGACGGCGCCGAGGAACAGCCACCCCTCGTGTGTGGGGATGTACGTGATGTCCGCCACCCACACCTGATCGGGCCTGTCGGCGGCAAACCTGCGCTCGAGCAGGTCCGGTGCGGCCTTGGCCGCCTCGGCCTGAATCGTGGTGCGTTTGCGGCTGCGGCGGCGTGAGACGCCCTCGATACCCAGCTCACGCATCAGGCGAGCCACCCGCTTTTTGGCTACCTGGATGCCCTGGTCGCGTAGCTCGGCATGCATCCGCGGCACGCCATACGTGCGCCAGCTCTTCTCATACGCATCCGCGATCAGCTCTTTGAGCTGCTGATCGCGGACATCCCGGGCGCTGGGATCGCGACCCAGCCAGGCGTAGAAGCCCTGCCGAGTCACACCCACCACCGCGCACAGCCGGGAGACCTTGTGCTGTGCCCGCTCCGCCACGACGAACCGAAACCTCACCTCGGTGCCTCGCTCTCCCTGGCGAAAAAACTGGCAGCCTTGCGGAGGATCTCTTTCTCCTCCCGCAAGACACGATTCTCCTTGCGCAGCCGGCGCAACTCGTCACGCTCCTCGCTCGACAAGCCCTCCGAGTGGCCAGCATCGATATCAGCCTGCAACACCCACCGCCGCAACGACTCCGGTGCAACCCCCAACTCCTTCGACACCACCCCATACGACCGATCCCCCGAGCGAAACAACCGCACAGCCTCCGCCCGAAACTCCGCCGGATACACCCATCCCTTCGGCACCAGACACTCCTCTCCAGACGCCCACGCGCCTCATCCCAAAGTGTCAACGCTACCGGGGCAAGCCCATACCGCTTCACCTACCCCACCAGCAGCCACCGCGCCCAAGCCCTCCCCGGCTACCTGCGCTCGGTACAACACCCACACACCCCACGCCTCTCTCGGCGGCCACCCACCCATCAGCCGCGTCTCACACGTCCGTAGGCAGCACAGCTAGGCCGTCTTGAACTGTGAGACGAGGGTCTGGAGGCCCTCAGCGGTTTTCGCCAGTTCCTGCGCCGAGGCGGCGATCTCCTGTGCCGAGGCAGATGTCTGCTCGGTCGACGCGGACACCTGCTCGGTCGAGGCGGACGACGCTTCGGCGACCACGGCGACCTCATCGGCCGCGCCGCTGATGTCGTTGACCTTGGCCCGGATCTCCTCGACGGAGGCTCCAATCGCCTCGAACGCGACGCGGGCTTCGCCCACGACCACTGCGCCTTCCTCGGTGCGGCGGGCGCCGTCTTCGACAACGGATACCGCCTTCTCGGTCTCGTCCTGGATCTCGCGAACGATGCCCGAGATGGTCGCGGCGGCCTGCTGTGACTCCTCGGCCAGCTTCCTGACCTCCTCGGCGACGACGGCAAAGCCGCGGCCCTGCTCGCCCGCCCGCGCGGCCTCGATGGCCGCGTTCAGGGCCAGCAGGTTGGTCTGCTGGCTGATCCCGGTGATCGTCTGCACGATCCCGCCGATCTGCTCGCTCTTGCCTGCCAGGGTGTGGATCGTGTCGGCGATCGCCGACGACGACTCGCGCACTGCGGTCATCGCCTGATCCGCCTTCGCGACCGTCGCCACGCCCTGCTCGGCGACGTCGTGCGCCTGCTGTGCGACGACGCCGCTCTCGTCGGTTACCCGCTTCGTCTGCGCGACCAGTCGCACCTGCTGCTCTGCGCCCTGGGCGACGTTCGTGACCGCGCTTGCGATCTCGCCGACCGCACGGCCGGCCTCTTCGGATGTGGACGCCATCTCCTGCGATGCCGCCGAGACCGTCTCCGAGCTGTGGCCGATCTGGCCGATCATGTCCGCCAGGTTGGCCCGCATCTCGTTGTAGCTCTCTATCGCGTGCTGCGCCTTGGCGAGCATCGAGTTGAATGTGCGCGCAAGGTCGCCGATCTCGTCGCCGCCCATCTGCTCGACCGGCGTCGTTGACGGCACGGCCTTCACGGTCAGATCAGCCGCCGCGACGGCCGTCAGCCCGTTGTCGAGCGACACCAGGCAGTGCTCATCCAGATTCTGCATCCGGGCGAGCACCTGCTTCACGCCGTTCACGATGCCGCGGGTGATGAAGAAGGCGGTCACGCCCGCTATGAGCGCGGCGGCGACGAGCAGGCCGATCACGAGCAGCCGGCTCGTGCTATAGGCGGATTCCGACTGATGCAGGTACTGGGAGCCCCACTGCTTGTTGAGATCGCTCCAACGCTTCAAGTCGACCGACAGCCGCGCATCGGTGGTGCTTGCGGCGCCGTTCATGAGCGCCATCGCCTGCGCGGTCTTCAAGGCCCGGCTCAGCGGCACGAGCTGGCCCGTCTGCGACACGTACAATCGCCACTCCGACGAAACCTTCTGCCACTGGGCGCGGTCCTGCGCGTTCGTGAACATGCCCTGGTAGAGCTTCAGCTGCCCATTGATGAGCGCCGCTTTCTGCTTCATCACCTGCTCCTGCTTCGCCATCTCGGTCGTCGAGGTGGCGATCACATGCTGGAGCTGGGCGACCCGGTAGTCGCCTTCGGCGCCGTTGATGACGCCGATGGTCTCGACGCTGGGGACGGTGTTCGTGCCCAGGTAGACCGCCGAGCTCTGGATGCTCCCCATCTCGATCAGGCTGAGAGCGCCGAGGCCGACCATCAATCCGACGATGGTGAAGAACCCCCCATAAAGCTTCTTGCGAACGGTCAACTTGCCAATGACCCCGCGGTAGCGATCTTCACGTGGCGTACGCATCGAACCATGCCTCCTCGGCGATAGGGACTTGCGCGACCCCCATCTGAGGACCCGCGACCCGATGATCGGCGCGCGCCGTGTGCGGTCAAGTTGTCGGGTTGAAGATCACCCGAACGACCGCACGCCGTCCGTAAAAGCTACGCACCGGACATCAGTGGAGAAGGGTAGGTCCCACTCGACGACGCCCTCATCGTCCGAGTCGTGGATCTCGCGGCGACGTTCCGTCGTGGCGCTGCAGCGACACGCAGTAGGCCGACGCACACCCTCCCTCGCCTTGCGCTATTTCGACGCGATGTCGGTTGGGCGGCGTTCCGCCAGCCTCCGCCGGCCGCCACCCCGGATTTGGCTTGAAACGGCGGAAAACAGCTATCGGGACGGTCAGATTCGAACTGACGACCCCCTGCTCCCAAAGCATCTTCGACGGCTTCGTCCGGCTTCGCGGGGGATCGCGGTTGTTCCTTCAGAAGCCGGTTTCGGCCCTTCTGCGGGGCTGCAGATTCGTCGTCGCTCGTGCCGTTTCGCGCTGCTTCTGTGTCAAGAACGTGTCACGGCCTGACGGATCATCGTGTCCATGTCGCTCGGGTAGCGGACTTCTCGGCCGACCCACTCCGCAGAGTCGAACGGAATCTCCTCGATGGTCGACGCGTTCGCGGAGGTTGCTGCGGAGATGACGTACCCGACCTTGCGGAGTTGGTTCAGTGAGTGGTCAGCGAATGCGACGGCGGCTTCAACCTGCGAGGCGAAGTCGGGGGAGTCCCCGAGTATGAGCTGGACAGGGGCGTAGATTCCGACCCAGTCGCCGTAGTGCACCCACGCCTGTGATCCAAGCTTCTGGACGGTGGCTTCGGCAAGCTGCCTGCGCTCCTTCGGGTCTTCGACCGTTGAGTTGAGTGCGATGAGTCCAATGTGGCCTTCGTAGCCGTGGTGGCGACCGGGGCTGAACATCAGCGCAAACTGCGTGTGCTCGAACGTGTGAATACGGAGAAGGTTCGTGGCGTTCGTAGTGGTGGGGCCTGTCCGCAGGTAGCCGGATTCGAGCTTGATCAGGTGCGGCTGAGCCTCGTTCATGACCTCCAAGATGCGGTCGGTGATCTCGAAGCTGCGTGCCCATGCTTCCCAGTCGGCGGGAGCTATGCGGCTCGGCATGACCAGGCCCTCCTTTATAAGCATCACGCGGAAGTCGTGAGCTAGGTGGTTTGCGCTCGCCTCAAGAGTGTCGCGCATCATCTGCCAGCGGACGTGGTAGACCGGTACACCCTCGACCGCGGGCAGAACTCCAACGCAAGTCCGCATCATCAGTACCTCCGATGTCTTGGCTGAAGGCGGCCGAGACGCGCTCGACCGCGTCGTCTCGGAGATCCGGCTCCACGACCACATGTCGCCGCCGAAGTAGTGGTAGTCGCGTCGGTCGTGACCTTCGTCATGCTCACGGTGCTCGTCTGGGCGGTGGTGTGGGTGTGGCGGCAGGATGGGGGCTGACTCGCGGCCGGGGCCGACGCCGCTCGGGCCTGGACCTACACGGGCCTGCCGGGCACGCCCGCCGGTGGGGCTGGTCCATCTGATCCGGCCCAGGTGTCGGCCGAGGCGGTGGCAGCCTCCGGGCCGTCCGCGAGCGCGGAGCCGACCAGGACGGGCAGCGCGACCGCGCTAAGGAGCATGGGCGTCGTCATCACACGCGACGCGGATGTGTTGAGCAGGTACGTCAGGTTCACGGCGTGATTCCAGTACACCAGAACGAGCGCGCCAACCTGAAGGACGAGCAGGGTCAGATATGCGAGCCCGGCCCCCGGACGGCGATGGCCCACGAGCAGCATGCCGGCGGCGACAACCGCTAGCGGCCCGATCTCGAGCCATGCGGTCGACACGAACAGGCCGGCAAGCACGTGCACGATCTTGGGGACGTCGCCCGCCTGGCCGACCATCCGGCCGGGGGACGGCTTGATGTTGGCGTTCCTCAGTCCGTGGATCCTGTTGAACACCTGCCACGGCACCGCCGTGGCTGCCGCGGCCGCCGCCGACACGAGGACGCGGCGCAGTCGCGTGATGTCCCGGCCGGCGGCGAGCCAGACGCACACGGCGGCATAGAGCACCGCGGTGAACGCCAGTCCCTCCTCCTTCGTGCCCAGCGCGGCCGCCGAAAAGACCGTCGCAAGCACCAGTCGGTCATCCCCGTCGCCGACGAGCCACGACCCCATCGCCAGGGCTGCGGCGACCGTGAAGCACGCAAGCACGATGTCCCACCAGGCGTAAAGGAGCAGGGAGCCTGCCTGCGGCGTAACCACCACGACCACGAGCCCGGCCGCAAGGACGCTCGCATGCGCGTGCCGCCACAGGAGCGCCCACGCGCAGGCGAAGAATGCCGCGAAGATGACCCACGAGAGCATGTGCACCATCCGCGCGTCGGCCGTCCCGGCGAGATGGTAAGCGAACGCCTGCAGTGTGGGCAGCCCGATCGGATATTCACGGTTCGCGTACGCGTACGTGCGGTCATGGTAGAAGTCCGCCGGGAGTGCTCCTGCAACGGCTCCGCCGTGGCCGTAGAACATGCGCGCCTTCAGCGTCCAGTCAAGGAAGCCGTCGTATTCGGAGAACGGCTTCAGCACCGACAGCGGCAGGAGCACCACCAGGGACAGCGCGACCACCACACCGCTCCACCGCCCGCGGCCGACAGGCCGACGGTCGGCCGGTGCGCGGCGGCGGGTCATGAGCACTCCGGCGGCGGCGAGAACCGCCGTCACTGCGCCGACGACGATCGGCGTCGGCGAGAGGCCGAGGTAGACGAGCGGGGGGACCAGCGCCATGAACGTCGCGTTTCCGGTGAACGCCGCCAGACCGACCCGGCCGCAGACGCCCAGGCCCTCCCAGGTACCCGCGGCCATCAGCACGCCGGTTCCCAGCACAAGGAGGACACCCTCGCAGATGACGACGCCGACGAGCGCCGGCGTCATCGTTCGACGAGCCAGTCGTCGCCGAACCGCCAGGCGTGCCGGGGGACGACGCCGGCAGCGCGCGGCGAGCCGCGCAGGACGAGCACCCAACGGGTTGGGACACCGGTCACGGCGACCCTCGGAGCCAGCTCAAACTGCGCCCACACCGTTCCGAACGAGAACCCATAGCCGAGCGGGGCATCGGTGACGCCCTTCCTGGACACCGCCGCCCAGGAATACGGCTCTCCCGACGGGATGCGCGCAAGCGCCGCGTTCACCAACCGCTGGTTTCGCTGCTGGAGGAATGCGGGCCGCGGCTCGACCGAGCCGCGGAGCCGATAGAACGTCCTCGCGCTGTTGTAGTCAGCGCGAAACGTCGTCGGAGCGGTCAAGACCACCGGCACGAGGAGGACGAACGCCGCGAGGCCGATACGCGATCGGGGAGATAGGCGCCCACGAACGCCGACCGCTAGGACCCCCGCGACCGCCAGCGCCCACGGCACCAACGCATTCATCGACCGATCTTATCGCCCGATGTGGCCACCCCTATAGGTACCTGGCTACATGAGACGCGTTCATCCGGGGGAGACCAAGGTGAGTGGCCACGCACGCGGCGGCAACCCTAAGTCCATCTTGCAGTTCTGTTGGATTCCACAGTCGCGTTCGAGCGTGCGGTTAGCGGCGAGGTCGGCCACGACCCGCTGGAATAGCGAGGGCGTGTCCGGATGCTGGACGCTTCCCAAGCTACGCCTCACGTATCGTCGATAGGATTGCCGTCGGTCGCATCGACACCTATCGGTGCGATCTACCCGCCGGGGACGCTCGGCCGGCCCATCCTCCAACGTGCAAGGAGCAGCAGATGCCTCGAAAGGCGACCATCGGTCCAGCCGTCTACCAGCGCGTGAACGAACTCGTCGGCGAGGGCAAGACCCGGACGCAGGCGTTCGCCGCGGTTGCCACCGAGCGTGGCCAGACGCCAGGCACCGTCTCCGCGAACTTCTACCGCGTAGCGCGAACCCAGGGAGCGACGAGAACCCGACGTCGCGGCGAGCGCCGAGCCAGCACGACGCCCAAGCGGACCACACGGGCAGCTCGGCCCGCCACGGCCGCGCCGACGCGCGCCACGCCGGCGACTGCGCGGTCAGGAGATAGCGATCTCGGGGCTCTAGCCGCGCAGATCGCAACCCTCACGCAGCAGCTCGTTCAGCAAATCGAGGCGCGCGACGCCAAGCTACGGGAGTTGATCGGGTAGGTCGGCCGGTGGTCGGCCTGCTTCGACCGAACTGAGGGCGGGTGTGATACGCAGGATCACCGTGTTCGCGCTGTTGGCGGCGACACTCGCCGGGCTCATGGGCGGCTGCGGCGGTTCGTCGCATGCCCAGGCGCCGAGTTGCATCCTCGGGTTGGTCGGAAACGGCATCCGGGTGAAGGAGAACTCTCGCTGCTTCAAGCCGTACACAAGCGTCCTCTTCTCCGGCTGGATCCGACGCCACTCGATCCCCTTCGACGAAATCGTCGCATGTATGAGTGTGAGCGGCCGCGGCGTGGCGAGCGTCGCCGCGGCAAGAACGACCTGATCGACGCGGCCTTGGCGGCGCGCGGACTCGTTTCTGGTGAGGGGCTGAGGTGCCTCATGGTGGCGGCTAGCGCGAGCAGCTGCGGCTGCTCTTGCCGGAGCGGCGCGGTGCCGCGCGGGTGCGCACCGCGGCGCTCAACCAGCTGAGCGCGCTGGTCGTAACCGCGCCTGATCCGCTTCGCCACCAGCTGGCGCCCCTGTCCAAACACCGTCTCGCCAAGAAGGCAGCCCGAGCGCCTGTCCGACGAGATCGCCGAAATCGACCGCGACCACGCTGTCATCATCGCCGAGACGGCACGGCAACTACTCAGCGAATGCGGCGTCGGAGCAGTCCGCGCGGCGCAACTGCCGTCTCCAACGGCGATCCCAACCGAATGACCAGCGAGGCCGCCTTCGCGGCACTCGCGGGCACCACCCCCGTCGACGCCTCCAGCGGCCAACAGCACCGCCACCGACTCAACCGGGGCGGCGATCGCCAACTCAACTGGGCGCTGCACGTGATCGCGTTGCAACGCATCCACCACCACGCCGAAACGGCCACCTACTACCAGCGTCTCCTCGCCGCCGGCAAAACCACGCGAGAAGCACGCCGCTGCGTCAAACGCGCACTCGCCCGCCACTTCTACCACCGACTACGCGACATTCCCACACCAGCCTTGACAACATAGAAGCGTCCGCTTGTGTGTCAGCGATGCCGGTGATCCGGCGTCCGGTAGGACCGCCGCGCCCGAAAGATGGGCAGCTGTCACCGAAAAGATAGGCAGTTCTTTCGAGGCGCTCGTTGCGAGGCCCCGGCACAATGGCCTTGCCCGACCTCGACGGGGCAAACGTCCCGGCTCAGGCGCCGGGTGCCGTGGTCGACGATCACCAAGACGGCGACGGTAATCGTCTGTCTGCCCGTCTGCCATCCATCCAGAGGAGGATCCATGCAACGTGCTCTACGTATGCGCGACTCGCGGTGGGGACTGATCTTGTTGGCGCTGGGTGCGTCAACGCTCGTTGCGCTCCTCGTCGCCGCAGCCTCTCCCGTCACCGCCGCACAGAATAGGCACGCCCCGCAGCATCGGATGAAGGTTACGCTGCTTGCGCACGGGCTAAAGGGTTCGGTGGGAGCAACTATCGGGCCAGATGGTGCACTGTACGTCGCCGAAGCGGGGTCCGGGCCGGGGGATGCCGGCCGGATCGCGCGCATCGATCCTCGGAACGGCAAGGCCACGACGTTCGCCAGTGGACTTCCTGCCCGGGTACTTCCCCTCGGCGGGGCGATCGACGTCGCCTTTGTCGGGAGCACGATGTACGTGTTGGTGACGGTCGTCGGACCCGACGTCGGAGGAACGAGCGTCGACGGCATCTACCGGTTTGATGATCCGGGCTTCACGGTTGTGGCGGACATCGGCGCCTGGTCTCTCGCGAATCCTCCATCCACCCCGTTCGATTTGTCGATGGGCGTTCAGTTCGCGCTCCAGCCCGTCGCCCATGGGTTCCTCGTCACCGACGGACACCACAATCGGGTGCTCCATGTGTCGGCTGCCGGCAAGGTGACACAGCTGATTCAGTTCAAGAACATCGTCCCCACAGGGCTGGCGGTCGCCCACCGCAGAGTGTTCATGTCCGAGGCGGGCCCGGTACCCTATCTCCCGGCGACCGGGAAGGTCGTCTCATTCAGGCGCAGCGCTCCCACACGGGTTCACTACGTAGCCTCCGGTTACAGTCTGCTCACCGACGTCGAATGCGGCCCCGGCGGGGGGCTCTACGCGCTCTCGCAGGGTGACTCACCGGGCGACGTGGCGCCTGGCAGCCCGGCGTTGCCGCACAGCGGCAGGCTGCTAGCTGTCAACCGTCATGGCGGGTTCTTCGTCCTGGTGGACAAGCTGAACCTTCCAACCTCCCTCAACTTCGTCGGCAATACCGCCTTCGTCACGACCCTCGCTGGGGACGTCTGGAAGATCAACCACGTCTCGTCACGGGGGTCCGCACGGCTGCGACAACCACGACGAGTAGCTGGATTGACCACACACCTGCGAGACGGCTGACGTTGTCCGGGCCTCCCGCGAGCCTTGTGGATGTCGAAGTCCATAGGTCGCAAAGGAGGCCCGGATGATGCAGGTTATGCAGCAGCCCCGTCGGATGCGGTTTTCGTGGGAGTCGCGGTGTCGGATGGTGGGGTTGATCGAGTCGGGCATGCGGCCGGGGAGGCGGCGGCGGCGTGCGGCGCGAGCCGGGCGACGGGGTACCGGTTGTGGGCTCGCTATCGGCAGGGTGGTGGGGCGCTTGGGATCGCCCTCGACGCCGCGGCGCCAGCCGCGGCGGTTGGCGGTTGAGGAGGAGCGGCGGATCGTGGCGATCCGTCAGCGCACGATGGCGGGGCCGGTGGTGATCGCGGCGATCACGGGTCGGCCGGCCTCGACGGTCGGGAAGGTGTTGCGGCGGTGGGGCTGCTCGCGTCTGCCGCGGCCCGAGCGTGACCCGGTGCGTCGCTATGAGCGTGAGCGTCCGGGTGAGCTATTGCGTGTCGATACCAAGAAGCTGGGCCGGTTCCACGTGGTCGGCAAGCGCATCCTGCACGACGGCGTGCCCCGCAGCCGCCATGCCGGCTGGCAACACCTGCACATCGCCATCGACGATCACTCCCGCCTGGCCTACGCCGAGGTCCTGGCCGGGCAGGACAAGCACGCCTGCGCCGCGTTCGCGCGCCGTGGCCTGGTACGCCGAACACGGCATCGTGATCGAACGCGTCTTGTCCGATAACGCCACCGCCTACCGCTACGCATACCCCTCCCTGGCACCACCGCACTCTCCGGCTGGATCCGCTGGTATAACCACCACCGGCCACACGGCTCGCTCAACGCACGGCCACCAACCAGCCGCGTCTCACACGTCCGTGGTCAGTACAACTAGCGGGGCCTTCGCCGGGGCCAGGCGCCGGCACGTAGCGAAGGTGGTCATTGACCGTGTGTCCCCTCCCGGTCGGCATGACGACAAGGACCACCATGCGGGGCGGTGGCAACGCGCGCGTGGGGAGAGTTGCCTACCTTTTCGCCCAGGGCCAATCAACTTTCGGCGTGAGCGGCTGAGCCGCGACGCTTGACTTCGCTCGTGCGGAAGCGCACGATGCTCAAGAATGGGGAGGGTGGCGACAAGCGGCGGCGCGGTCCATGAGCCTGCGCTGCTCGAGCGCGCGGCGTTCGCCGAGGCGCTTGACGAGAGCCTCGCGAGCGTGGCGTCGGGGGTCGGACGGCTCGTGCTCCTCTCAGGCGAAGCGGGTGTTGGCAAGAGCGTGCTCGTGCGGCGGTTCTGCGACGCGCGCAGTGCGGATACGCGGGTGATGTGGGGCGCCTGCGACGCCTTGCAGACGCCGCGGCCGTTGAGCCCGTTCATCGACATCGCAGCGACGGCGCAGGGCGCCGTCCTGACCTCCGTCCGTAACGGCGAGAAGCCCTACCAGGTCTTCCTCGCGCTAACGGAGGAGCTGGGGGTGGTGACGCCGACGATCGCGGTGGTCGAGGACGTGCACTGGGCTGACGAGGCGACCCTCGACGTCATCAGGCTGCTCGCGCGGCGGGCGGAGACCCTCGGCGCCTTGGTCGTCGTCACGTACCGAGACGACGGGCTCGACGCCGCGCATCCCGTTCGGCTCGCCGTTGGCGAGCTTGGCACAGCCCCGGGCGTCGTGCAGTTGCGCTTGCCGCCACTGTCGCGTGGCGCCGTGGAGGAGCTTGCAGGCCCGCATGGTGTCGATGCCGAAGAGCTGTATGTCAAGACGGCAGGCAATCCCTTCTTCGTCACAGAGGTGCTGGCGGGCGGCGGCACGGCTCTCCCGCCAACAGTGCGCGACGCTGTGCTCGGGCGGATGAGCCGCCTCGGCGCGGCCGCGCGGGCGCGTGCTCGAGGCGGTGGCGGTCGTCCCGCCCCACGTCGGGCTGTGGGTGCTCGACGAGGTCGTGCCAGACGATGCAGTGCACGTCGACACATGCCTCGCCGCGGGTATGTTGCGCGGCAACGGTCATACGGTGTGGTTCCGTCACGAACTCGCACGGTTTGCGGTCGAGCAGTCGATCGGCCCGCATCGGCGCGCCATGCTCCACCGGCGGGTGCTGCAGGCGCTGCGCAACCCGCCCGTGGGAATACCTGACCCCGCTCAGCTCGCCCACCATGCCGACCACGCAGGCGACGCGGCCGCCGCCCTAGAGTACGCGACAGCCGCCGGTGAGTGCGCTGCGTCGCACGGAGCGCACCGTGAGGCGGCCGCACAGTACGGGCGCGCCGTTTGCTATGCCGGGAGCTTGCCTGCCGCCGAGCTTGCCGGGCTGCTCGAGCGGCGAGCGCATGAGTGCTACCTCACCGATCAGATCGACCACGCCGTCGCTGCGCAGAAGTGGGCGCTAGGGTGTTATCGAGGCCTTGGTGATCGCCGCAGCGAAGCGGCGGCACTCTGTGCGCTCTCACAGATGCTCTGGTGTCCTGGTCGAAATCGCCGAGTCCGAGCGTGCACGCCGCGACGCGGTGGACGTGCTCGCGGGTCTCGAGCCGGGACCAGAGCTGGCGCTGGCCTACGCCACTCTCGCCGACCTCGTGGCGTGGGAGGACGCCGAGACTGCGGTTGCCTGGGCGATGCGGGCGAACGCGCTCGCAGAGCGGCTCGATGAGAGCGCGATCGTGCTCGGCGCGCGTGTGACGATCGATGTGGTGGGCTACATGAATGGTGCGCTCGAGAGCGGCAGGCGGCTCGAGCGCACGCTCGCGTTGGCCGACCAGGCGGGCCTCGAGCGCCAGGCCGGTCGCATCTGGGTCAACCTGGCCTGGATCGCTCTTCGTCAGCGCACTTACGCCGACGTCGACCGCTACGTCGAGGCCGGCATCGCGTACTGTGCCGAGCACGACCTCGAGATCCACCAGCGCTACCTGCACAGCTCGCGGGCGCGCGCGGCGCTGGACCGCGCCCGCTGGAGCGAGGCGACGGACGTCGCGACACTCGTCCTGCACGACCCTGGCCCCTCCATCATCCCTACGCTCTGCTCGCTCGTCGTGCTCGGCCTGGTGCGGGCGCGACGGGGCGATCCACAGCCATCGGAGCCGCTCGACCGCGCCGCTGCGCTTGCCGAGCGGCACGGCCGGCTCTACACCCTCGCGCCGGTGGCTGTGGCAGGCGCCGAAGCGGCTTGGCTGGAGGGAGGTGCGACGAAGTCGTCACGGCAACTGAGGTGGCGCTCGACCTTGCCATCCGCCAACGCGCTTGGCGTGAAGTCGGCGAGTTGTCCCGTTGGAGATGGCGCGCTGGCGTGCGCGAGAGCACGCCGGGCGCCTGCGGACCGGACGCTGCAACGGTTTCCGGCGACTGGGAGCAGGCCGCCCTGCTCTGGACCGAGCTCGGTTGCCCGTACGAGGCTGCGCTGGCGCTAGGCGATGCGGACGACGACGATGCTCTGGGGCGCGGAGTGGCCGAGTTGTATCGTCTCGGAGCTCGCCCGGCGGCGGCGATCGTGGCTCAGCGGTTGCGTAAGCGCGGCGTGCGACGCGTACCCCGCGGTCCATACCGCACAGCGCGGACGAATCCCGCGAGCCTCACCTCGCGCGAACTCGAGGTACTCGCGCTCGTCGTCGACGGCCTGCGCAACGCCGAGATAGCCGCGCGCCTGGTGGTGTCGCCGAGAACGGTCGACCACCAGGTTTCAGCGGTGTTGCACAAGCTCGGCGCGCACACCCGTGGCGAGGCCGCGGCGATCGCCCTACGTGACGGCTTGACCGCGGCAGATCGGTAGAGTCTGCGCGGTTGAGCTGCACACCGCCGAGAGCGATCGCGCGCCGGCCCCGCCCTCACCCCGCGGCGGGTCTGGCTTCTGGTAACGCGCGTGGTAACGGCCAGGGTGTCCCATACAGACATGCAGAGTCCCAGCATCTGCGTGCGGCTGGGACGCGGTGACGCAGGTTGGTGAGTTCGAGTCGGACATCATCGTGTGCGGCACGAACGCGACGCGGGCTCATCTGAACCAGACCGGCGCCCGGTCACCTTTCTCCGTACGCACCGCGACGCGGGAGAGCGTGTGTCAGAACCGGGCCAAGGCGGCGAGGCCCGATGATTGCTCGACCACGGATCCCGCTCAACGAAGCGGTTTCCAGCTATCGGGACGGCGAGATTCGAACTCGCGACCCCCTGCTCCCAAAGCATCTCAGAGAGGTTCGCAGGGCTTCGCGAGGGGTCGCAGATCGTCGTTCAGAAGCCTGTTTCGCGCCTTCTGTGGGGCAGCTGATTCGTCTTGGCTCGTACCCTTTCGCGCTGCTTCTGTGTCAGGAACGTGTCACGCTCGACGACCCTGTCACCGCCTCGGTGAGTTGCAGTTCGACGCTCGACCAAGCCCGCGTTGAAGTAGTTACCTCCAAGCCCTGCACCCGAGCGTCGGCACAACGGGCCGACCACCGTGGGGCTTTCGGAGAAGGGTTCGGACGCCGAAACCATGAAGGACGAGTCAACGTCGGGCGTCAGGAAGGAAGTGGCCGTGAGCTTCACGATCTACTCAGATGGCAGCGGCACCACCGGAGGCCCAGCAGGGATCGGGTTCATTCCCTTGGCAGACGGCCTGCTCGTCCGGGAAGGGAGCGTCCCGGTGCCGGACGCCACGAACCAGCAGGCCGAACTGCTTGCGGCCACGTACGCGCTCGGCTCGCTCCCCGAGGGGCAGGACGTGGTACTCGTCAGCGATAGCAGGTACGTCGTCAAGGGCTTCGCCACGGTGGACGGTGCTGGTGAGTACCTGCTGGAGTGGCGTTCGAGCAACTGGCGGACACTCGGTGGCCGCCCCGTCGCCAACGTTCCTCTCTGGCAGTGCCTCATCGCCGCTGTCGAGCGGCATGACAACGTCCGGTTCGAGTGGATGCGGGGACACGTCGCCAAGTGTCCGACATGCGGCGACGACCGGGCGGACGAGATCACAAGCACCCAGGTCGGATACGAGGCGTCCTGCGGAGACCAATGGCACGACCACGCCGCAGGTAACAAACGAGCCGACCGTCTCGCCGGTGAGGCACGTATGGCCGCACGTCGGGCCTCCGCACCAAACCTCTTGCCTCTGTCCCCTGCATATGAGTGACGCGGACTGGCAGTTGCGGTGCGTTGCAGTCGAGCATACGACTCAGCCTGGATCAGATGCGACGAGAACGGCGCTCAGACCGCCGTGCCGGCCCGCCGGCGTGCAAAGAGAACATCGACCGTTAGGGCGTGCATGGTGAGCAAGCGGAAGAAACAGATGTGGCGGATAGTCCGTCGGGCGCGGCTAACCGGCCGCGTGACTCGTCGGCATGCCACAGGTCTTCGCACGTACGAGGAAGCGGTCGAACGCCTAAAGACGCTTGAGGTTCGGCCTAATACAGACCGGGAGCATGTCGTCATCGAGTCGTACCTGCCGGCGCGGTCGCCCAGTATTCGAGCGCAGGACGTCAAGGCCCCGATGGGCCGGGCCCGGTTCTGGCGCGGGGGTTGACTGGACAGCGGCGAGGGGACTCGTCGGGCATTGGTAGAGTCGCTGGATGGAAGTCGCCGGACTCGATGCGTACAAGCATGGTTGGGTCGGGGTGCGCTTGTCAGATGGCGTGTTCGCCGGTGCGTCTGTCCACCACGACGTCGCGTCCGCACTGGTGGCGTTCGCGCGGTGCAAGGTCGTGACGGTGGACATGCCGCTCGGGTTGCCGAACCAGGACGAGTGGGCGCGAGCAGCAGACCAAGCGGCGCGAGTGTTCGTCGGCCAGCGTCGAAACAGCGTCTTCGCCATTCCGCCGCGCCGAGTCTTGGACGCCGTTCGCTAAGTCGTAGGCGATCGAAGGCTCCGGGCCTCGATGCTGTCCTTTCCGGCTGCGAGACTCGGGCTATGAGTCGGCCGCAGAACCTCTTCGCAAGCGGACGCCTGAGCGACGCGCTCGCGCACCACGAGCAGGAGATGCGCGACGCCCTCGCGACCATGCCGAAAGCCGAGCTCCTCGCTGCGAGCGAGGCTGATCTGATCGCTGACCTTTACGAGCGCTTCAAGGTCGACGCGCCCGTGCTTCTGATGAACGAGCGGACGATCAGCCAGTCGGACACCCAGGTCGACGTCAGCGGCGTCTGGAGCCGTGACGTTCGTGACCGCAGCCGGCCGGCCTTGATTCCCGGCGTGCGCGTCAGGCTGAGGGTGCCTTTCACGGGCGATCCGCAGGTGTTCAAGCTGCAGGCGAGCCGGTTCAAGCTGCTGCACGCCCAGGCTGAGATCGCCGGGGGCGCGGTCATCGTCACGACCGAGTTTCCGCGCGATAGCGAGCCCGAGCGGGATGTTCTTCGCCAGCGGCTCGAGGGCCAGATCGCACAGGTCGAGGAGCGCCTCGGCTTCGCCCGCGCTGATCTCCAGCAGTTCAACGGCAATCTAGAAGGCGCGATCGGCGCCGCCGTTACGAGACGGCGCGAGCAGCTCATTGCCGACGAGCGGCGCCTGGCGGCGTTCGACTTACCTGTGGACGGGCCGGCGAAGCCGCCCCAGACCTACGCAGCGCCGAGCCCGCCGCGACGCCGGGAACGAGCTCGCGCCGAGAGGAGTCGAGCGCACCCGCCCGAGCCGGCGTTGGCCCAGCGCGACTACGAGGACTTGCTCGACATCATCCGCCACACGGCCCGCCAGATGGAGCGGACGCCGAAGGTCTACGCCGGCGGCGACGAGGAGACGCGCCGCCATCACCTGCTCGTGGCGATCAACAGCCACTTCCCCGGCTCGAGTTACGCCGAGGCGTTCAACGGGCGCGGCAAGACGGACATCATCAAGAGAACCGGCAAGACGGATGGGGCACTGCGAACCGTTGCTCTCCCCGACGTGGCCCTGGGCATTCTGGCGGCGATGCCCCGGCCACTCGCCGGCTCAGAGTTGGTCTTCAAGGCACCGAAGGGTGGCCCCATCAACCTTCGTAACTTCCGGCGTCGAGCGTGGTACAAGGCGCTCGCCGATGCTGGGGTAGAACGGCGGCCGCCCTATCAGTGTCGGCACACCTTCGCCACCCTCGCTCTCGCGGCCGGGGCCGACGTGTACTGGGTCAGCCGCCAACTCGGACATACCGATATCGGCACGACCCTAAAGCACTACACCCGGTTCGTGCCGGACGTCCAGGAACGCAATCTGGGACTGCTCAACGACTACTTCCGGGTCGAGCTGGCCGCTGTGGGGGAGGGAGGCCAGGCGTTTCCTGCTCCGGAGAGCGAGCGTCGAGTAAATGAGATGGGCTGTTGACGGGTCGCCATCGGTTGCACCACGAGTCCTCAGCGTTGCACCGCCGGCTCAGGACTCGTGTTCGCCGATCGAGGCGAGCACGAACTCAAGGGCGTCCCTGACCGCTGGTGACTGTTCAGGGCGGAGGCAGATCGAGCCTGAGCGCCGTGCTTCAAGAAGCGGTTCGCCAATCCGGTTGGCGTACCGTCTCCGACAGCTTCGCGGCGCGGCGTCAATCGGTGGGGTCGACGTGCAGGTTGACCAGTGTGAGGCCGATCAGCGCCTACTTCGAGGGCTGCTGATGTGTCAGAAGTGGGTCACTGCTTGCGAGTCGCATCTGCTGCCACCCGATCGAATCGGCGCAACCAAGCGGTTTCCAGCTATCGGGACGGTCAGATTCGAACTGACGACCCCCTGCTCCCAAAGCAGGTGCGCTACCAGGCTGCGCCACGTCCCGTCGCGACCAAGCGTACCCGGGTCGCTGCATTGACGTCGGTCCGTAGAAAACCACACGGGGGCCTACGTGGGCGCCCCGATGCGGGCGCGCCGAGGCGGCGCGATCATGATGGGTGACACACGGAGGTGATGTCTGATGAATGCGCTTGTTGCTTCGGCGAGTCGGCATGGAGCCACCCGCGAGATCGCGGACCTGATCGGCGCCACCATCGCCGAGCGCGGGATCGCCACCGACATCCGCGAGGTCGAGAACGCGCTCACGCCGGACGGCTACGACGCCGTGGTGGTCGGAAGCGCCGTCTACATGGGCGACTGGATCAAGTCCGGCCCGGGCGTTCGTCGAGCGCCACGCCGGAGAGCTCGCCGCGAGGCCCACGTGGCTCTTCAGCAGCGGCCCGATCGGCGACCCGCCCAAGCCGGGCGCGGACATGGCCGTCAAGATCGACGACCTCGTCACGGCCACCCACCCGCGTGAGCACCGTGTGTTCGCCGGCCGGCTCGAGATGCGGAGGCTCGGCTTCGTCCAGCGCACGATCGCCCGCGCGGTGCACGCCGGCGAGGGCGACTTCCGTGACTGGGACGCGATCCAGGAGTGGGCGACAGGCATCGCCGACGCCCTGGAGGATCTCGACGTCCGCGTCGCGCACGGCCTGAGCGCGCGGGAAACCCGTGCGCGAGATCGGTGTCCGCCCGGATGCAAGAACGCACCGCCACGCGTCGATGATTGAGGCCGAAGGAACCGACGCCCGCTGATCGCGGTCGAGCCCGGCATGACCCGGGCGTCCGGGGTTCGACTCCCCGGCGGCGGTCATCCTGAGGGAGAGGTGGTGAGATGGCCTCATCGCCGGCACGAGCCGGATCGACGTTCTCGATCACGCTCGCATGGAGCGCGCCCTCGCGCCGCTGCCCGGCTGATCCTGGCCGCGATCGAGCTGCTCGTCGCGATCCCGGCCGTCCCGTCCGGCGTCGCCCTCGTCCGCGACGGCATGGGCCTCGACACGGCCTGGATCGACCACACGCTCCTGCCCGACTACACCATCCCCGGCGTGCTCCTGATGGTCGTGATCGGCGGCGGGATGGCGCTCGCGGCCGCCGCAGTGCTGACGCGCCCTCGCCTCGCTCGCCCGGCGGCGCTCGGCGCGGGGCTCGTCCTGCTCGCCTGGCTTGCGATCGAGACGCTCATGCTGGGATGGCACGGCGGCCCGCAGCTCGGGCTCGACGTCGCCTACGGCGCGTTCGGCCTGTGCCTGATGGCGGCGGGCCTGCGCCCTGTCCGCGTGCGCCGCGGCCGCTAGCTAGGGGTGGATGAGAACCGGCGTGCCCGGCCGCAGCGCGCGCTTGAGCACGGCGAGGGCGGCCGCCGAGACGCGCAGGCACCCGGCCGACGCCGCCGTCCCCAGCGACGGCCGGGTCGTTGGTGCCGTGGATGGCCAGCTGGTCGCCGCCGCTCCAGCCCGGGCGGCAGGTGGGGCTGGTGGCCGGACAGGCCGAAGGCGTACCAGCCGTACGGGCCGGACGCGTCGCCGGTCGCGATCGGGTCGGTGACGCTGAAACGGCCGATCGGCGTCGGCGAGTCCGACGCGCCGATCGCGGCGACGAACGACGGCGAGCACGCGCGACCCGCGCATCAGCATCACCCGCCGCTGCGAGAGGTCGGCCTGCACCCAGATGCGCGTGTGCACCTCACGGCGCCCGCGCAGCGTCACCCAGCCGGTGCGCCCGTTCGGCGTCCACGGCAGCACGACCTGCGCCCAGCGGCCGTCGCGGCTCGTCGCACCGCCCACAGCCAGGTGGGGGTGCCGAGCGGCGTCCGTCGGCGGGCAGCGAGCCCAGGATGCGGCCGCGGGGAACGGCGCGCACGACGGTGCCGGACGACTCGTCGACTAGCGTGAACGCATGCGTCGGCAGTCCGTCCGGGGGCGTGCGGCCGGCGTCGCTGCGGCACCGCCGGTGCGAGAGCGCCGAGGTGCACCGTCTGCAGCGGCATCGCCCCTGCGGGGGGAGCAGTCAGAGGCCGATTGTGGCGACGAGCAGGAGGATCCGGGCACGCATGGACGAGTGTCATCGGCACGGTCGCCTCGCGCCCCTTGAATCCCCGGCGTCCGATCGCTCGAGGGCTACAGGTTCTGGGCCTCGCGGCCGATATACGCGAATGACTCCGTGACCCTCCCAAGGAGCAGTTCCGTGAAACGATCATCGGGAATAGTCGGGCTGGCCACCCTGGCCGCTGTGGCCCTTCCGGTTGCCTTTTCGGCCTATCGCCTGACGCGGCCGCGCAACTACACGCAGACCCGTGAGTTCCGGGCCCTGGCCGGTGGCTACCTCATTTAGTGGACGTCGCCGCCTGCCCGGCGGTGACTCCACCTCCACCAATACCGGGATTCACAGCAGCGCCTCCACGGCGGAGGATGCGGGCATGCTCATCCGCTCCCCCTCGGACGATCCGACACTCGATCGCACCGAGGCCATGCTGCGGCGCCTGCAGGTCTGCGGCAGCTCGGAGCAGGCCGCGTTCCTGGTCGCCGACGAGCTGCCCGGCCTCGTGGGCGCCGACTGGGCCGCCTTCTTCGCCGCCGAGCCCAATGCCGCCGACCGGCCGCACCAGAGCCTGATCGACGCTGCGCTCGCGAACAGCTGCGTGTGCTCGCACGGAGAGCCGCCGACCGTGGCCGCCGTACCGGTGCGCTCGGCCGGGATCGCGATCGGGGTCATCCTGATAGGCCGCGCCGCGGGACTGTGCGTGCCGCAGCTGCGGACGGCCGCGCTGATCGCCGATCATGCGGGTGCGCTCGCCCCGAGCGTCCCGCTCGCCAAGACCGCCTAGCGAGCCCCGCTCAGACCTCGCTGCTGCTCTCCGTCCGCGCCTGACGCTCCAGGCCGCGGCGAAGCGCGCTGATCAGATCCTGTGGCGAGGCGCCCTCGCCGATGTCGGGCTCGGCGGGCACGATCGGCCGGCACGTCTCGCAAAACGGCGCCGTCAGGTCATCGCGCCTGTCGTCGGGCACCGGATGGCGCGTGAACACCTCGCCGGGAGAGATGCCGCGGCCGCAGCCGCGGCAGGAGACGGTCAGCGAGTCGAACACCTGCGGCTCGCCCGGGCTGCACGCGGCCGATGTCGCTCACGCGCGCGCCGCCGGCCTCGGAGAGGTCGCGTCGCGGAATCGCCCTGTTGGTGTGGTGCTTGTGGCCTGCCACCTGATGCAGCGGGTCGAACGCCCGTCCTGAAGAGCCGGGGTCGGCGTGAGGCTACACCGTCGGCGGGCCGTGCGCTAGCGCGACCGTGGCGTCAGCTCGGTACCGGCGGCCTGGTGCGCTCTTCGACAAGCCGTCTGGCGACGTCGCGCAGCTTCATGTTGGCCTGCTGTGAGACCTGGCACGAGGTGGTCGAACGCCGTTTCGGCGTCGACGTGCTGGTCGGCCATGATGATGCCCTTGGCCTGCTCGATCACGGCCCGCGACCGCATCGCCTCGGACATGTCGTGGAGCGAGCTTGGCGGTCGCACGATAGGCCTCGACGCTCTGGATCGCGGCGGCGAGCTGGTGCGCGAAGCTCTCGGCGGCAGACAGCTGCTGCCGGCCGAGCTCGAGCCGGCGCTTGGCGTAGAAGTTCAGGGAGGCGGCCACCTCGGCGCTCTCGGTCGGTATGTGCATCGAAAGGGTGGAATGCACGCCGAGCTGCGCGGCGCTGCGGGTGAAGTGGAGCCACCGCTCGTCCTCCACAGCGGCATCCTCGATGTAGACCGGGTCGTGCGGATCGAGCACCGAGAGGCACGGGCCCTCGCGCGACTCATACTGGGCATCGTCGAGCGCCACGAGGCGCTGGTCGGTCGCCGCGATGGTTGCGAGGCCCTCGTCGGAGTGCCGCGTCGTGACCGTGGCGGCGTCGAACGCAAGCACGTCGACGGCCGTCTCGAGGATCAGATTCAACAGCCGGTTGAGCCGCGTTTCCGCGGCGTCGGTGCCTGGCTCGCGCATGCCACTCGCTCGGATCAGCCCCCCTGGCATGTCGATGCGCGACGGCCGGCTGCACACAAGCGGGGGGCATGGGCCCGGGCGAAGTCAGACGCTGACCCGAACGGTACACCTCCCATGAGCACGATGCCCGCCGCAGTCCAGCGGGGCGGCTCGTTCCCACCACCCGGCCAAAGTCCGGCGGTTGTCCGACGAGAACGCGCACACGAGCGGCGACGAGCTCCACTACGTGCAGATCCGCTACCCACGTGGCGATCGCCGGATCACACTCGCATGCGAGCGGGAGCGACGGGACGCCGCCCGGCGGGCAGCGTTCGTGTTCCCCGAGGTCGTGAACACGAGAGGCGAGCACGCGATGCAGGTGCGGCGATCCGAGGCGAGCAGCTTGCCGCCGAGGAGGGTGACGGAGCGGGGGCGGCAGGATTCGAACCTGCGACCGTCAGCTTAGAAGGCTGCTGCTCTATCCCCTGAGCTACGCCCCCCGGTGCAAGCGTACCGCCCGGCAGCTCCCCGCCCTCGACGTCGACCAGCCGCTCGCGCACCGCGCGCAGCGCCGCCTGGGTGCGGTCGGTGACGTCGAGCTTGCGCAGGATCGCCGACACGTGCGTCTTCACGGTCTTCTCCGACAGCGAGAGCCGCAGCGCGATCGCCTTGTTCGGCAGCCCGCGGGCGATCAGCGTCGAGCACGTCGCGCTCGCGCGCGGTCAGCTCGACGGCCGCCGCCGGCCGGCCGGCGCAGCTCGCCGACGACGCGTGCCGCGGCGTCGGGATGCAGCGGCGCGCCGCCGGCGTGGGCCGCGCGGATCGCGGCGAGCAGCTCGGCCGGCTGCGCGTCCTTGAGCAGGTAGCCGGCCGCTCCCGCGCGCATCGCATCGAGCACGCGGTCGTCGGCGGGGAAGCTCGTGAGCATCACCACCCGCGGCGCCGCCGCCGCCCGCCCGGATCCGGCGCAGCGCCTCGATCCCGTCGCCCTCCGGCATGACCATGTCGAGCAGGACGACGTCGGGCCGCAGTCGCTCGGCCTGCGCGGCCGCCTCGAAGCCGCCGCCCGCCTCGCCCGCGATGATGATGTCGGGCTGCAGCTCGAGGTACGTGCGCAGGCCCTGGCGCACCACCGGGTGGTCGTCGGCGATCAGCACCCGGATGGGCGCCTCAGGCACGCGGCACCTCGACCCGGACGGTCGTGCCCGCGCCGGGCGCCGAGCGCAGCTCGAGCAGGCCGCCGACGGCACGCGCCCGCTCGGCCATCACCGTCAGGCCCAGGTGCTGTGAGCGCAGCAGCGGATCGGCCGGGTCGAAGCCGGCGCCGTCGTCGGTCACCGTCGAGCGTGGTGCGGGCCGCGTCGAGCTCGAGCTCGAGACCGATCCGGTCCGGCGCCGGAGTGCTTGAGCGCGTTCTGCAGCGCCTCCTGGGCGATCCGGAAGAGCTCCCGCTCGGTGCCTGCGCCCGGCGCCGCATCGCCGCGCACGGTCATCGCGACCTGCGCCGGGTGGACGCGGCCGATCACCTCGACGTGCTTTCGCAGCGTCGCCACCAGGCCGTCGGCCTCGAGGTCGGCCGGCCGCAGCTGGAACACGAGCGAGCGCAGCTCGGCACGCGCCTCGTCGGCCAGCCGGCGCACCTCGTGCCAGCTGCACGCGCGCGGCGGCCGGGTCGCGATCGACCAGCTCGGCCGCCGCCTCGGCCGTCAGGCTGAGCGAGAAGAGCGTCTGCGAGACGGCGTCGTGCAGGTCGCGCGCGAGCCGGTTGCGCTCCTCGACGACCGAGAGCTCGCGGCTGCGCTCGTGCACGCGGGCGGTGGTGATCGCGACGGCGGCGTGGGCGGCGAAGAGCTCGATCAGCTCCTGATCTGCGTCGGAGAACTCGTCGACGCCGATCTTGTCCGTCAGGTAGAAGGCGCCCGCGACGTCGCCCGCCGCGACGATGGGGACGCCCAGGAACGACGCATCCGCGGGTGTGCGGCCGGCCACCAGCGGAAGCGCGGGATCGCGCGAGATGTTGGCTGGTGCGGTGCGGCAGCGGCCGCTCGAGCATGGCGCCGAGCAGCCCGTGGGTGCGCGGCAGCGGGCCGATGGCGGCGATCAGCTCGTCGCTCATCCCGTCGGTGATGAAGTGCGAGAAGCCGCCACGGCCGTCGGGGACGCCCACCGCCGCGTAGCGGCAGCTCGCGAGCCGCCGTGCCGCCTGCACCAGGCCGCGCAGCGTGGCCTCGAGCGACGGCGCCGCCGCCATCGCGGCCACCGCCTCGCCGACCGCGCGAAGGGCCGCTCCGGTCGGCTCAGCGACCGCTGCGCGTGCGGGCCGCGTCATCGCCGCGGGCGAGCAGGAATGCCGAGACGATCGCCACCACGACCACGCCGAAGACGGGTGCGAGGGAGACCAGGCTGGAGATCGAGATGCTCATGCGGTCATCTCATGGTACCGGCCGTTCCGCCGGCGGTACATCGAGCAGGTCGCGCAGCGCGGTGCCGAAGCGGTCGTGCCGCACGTCACCCCGGCCCGCCGGGCCTCGGCGTAGCGCAGCGACATCTCCAGCAGCTCGAGGCAGAGCATCACCCGCGCCGCCTCGGGCGGCTGGTCGAGGTCGCGCAGCCACGCCGGGGCGCGCTCGAGCGTGTCTGCGACCGCCCGCGGCGGCGGCAGCTTGCGGGCGTTCAGGGCGACCAGCAGGCCGTAGTGGAGCGCGTCCAGGCCGGCCGGGACGCCGTCGCGGCTGCGCTCCCAGTCCCACACGAACAGGCGGCCGTCGACGCGGCGCATGTTCCACGGCGTCCAGTCGCCGTGGCCGCGCCCGAACCGCAGCGCAGTCGCCCCGGCCTCCGCCGCGATCGCCTCGGCGGCCGGCCCCAGGTCGGCGCCGGCCGCGTCGATGCGCAGCGTGATCCACGCCCACCAGTCGCTCTCGGAGAGCGGCGCGCGGGTGACGGCGCCGCCGAGCGCCAGCTCGTGGGTGGCGTCGCGGGGCGGATCGGGCGCGCGCACCGGCGCGCCGCCGACCAGCGGCTCGACGACCGTGAGCGTGTTCCCATGCCACCCCTCGGCGTGCAGCAGCCGCGCCACCCGGAACGTGCGCGGCGCCTCGCCGCGGGCGGCGAAGCCGCGCAGCGCCTCGGCCTCGGCGGCGACCAGCGGCCGGGTGAGCTCGTTCCAGCCGACCTTGGCGTACGCGAGCACGCGCCCGCTCGCGCTCGGACACCTGCACCACCGGCTTGCCGTTCGGCCGCGTCGCGCCGACGCGCACCGCGAGGTCGACCGCGCCGCTGCCGAGCGCGACGGCCAGATGATGGCGCAGCACCAGGTCGGGCAGCTCGGCGTCGGCCACGTCGGGTGCGACCGACACCGCCAGGCGGCTGCGGCCGACCCGCTGGGGCAGCGCCGGTGCGCAGCGCCGTCGCCGCGGCCTCGGTCGCCGCGCGCCCCCGCGGCCTGGAAGAAGCAGGAACTGGCGGCGCGGCGGCGGCGCCCGGCGCGGGGCGAGGACTCGGGCACGAGCATGCCCGGCCGGCGCAGCGACGGCAGCACCACGTAGCGGTCGACGGCGCGCCAGCCCGGCGGCCGGTCGGGCCCGGCGTGGACGCGGTCGCCCGTCACGGCCAGCCCGCGCATGCAGGCGTCGGCATCCCTCATGCCGAACACCGTACCCGTGGAGGCTCCGAGAACCCGTCAATCACGTGCCAATACTGCCAATCTGCAGGGTTGACGCGAATCCGGCGGGGAGTACCATTGGGTGGGGAGGCCGGGTGTTACTGGACGATCCAGCACCCCCCATAATCCGGCGTCCCCACGC
Organism: uncultured Actinomycetes bacterium; assembly: GCA_963813245.1. Taxonomy (GTDB): domain Bacteria; phylum Actinomycetota; class Thermoleophilia; order Gaiellales; family JAICJC01; genus JAICJC01. Next base: position 280,492 of record CAWEYE010000010.1, on the reverse strand, counting down.
CGGGTGGAGCCGATTGGTGGCGGCGCCGTGCTCGGCCATGCCGAGAATGCCCGATCGCAGACGACCCGAGAGGACCGAGTGGTGGAAAACGGATGGTATGAGTCGGTTTCGCTGAGTGACTACGTCGGCGTTGTGTGGCGGCGCAAGTGGATCGCGCTGCTCGTGACGGTCATGGTCACCGCGGCCGCGATTGGGTTCTCGGAGCGGCAGCAGAAGCTGTTCGCCGCGACCTCGCAGCTCGTCAACACGTCGTCCACGACGTCGACCGCGAGCACCAAGGGCTCGACCGGTAACCAGTGGTCGACGACGAACGCCCCGCTGTTCGACACCCTGCGGGCGGCGAACTACGTCGTCGCCAAGAGCGGCCTGAGCGGCATCACGGGTTCGCAGCTCCTGAACGAGACGACGATCGTGCCCGACCCGAACTTCGACGCGATCGACTTCACCGTCACCGACACGAACTCGCTCACCGCCCAGAAGCTCGCGAACGCGTGGGCGCTGCAGACGAACGCATACTCGAGCCAGCAGGCGGCGCTCGCGCTCACGGCCGAGATTGCTCAAGATCCTGCAGGCGCAGCTCGACGCCGTCAACCCGAGATCTCAGAAGAACATCGGCGCATCCGGGCAGCGTCGCTGCCGCCACGATCGCGCTCGACCAGAGCCAGGCGATCGGCCCTGACCGTAACAAGATCGCCCAGAAGAAGGCGGCGAGCGCGTGCGGGATCCAGCCTCCAGCTCGTCAGCCGTGGCGCGCAGTCGGCCAACCAGACGCAGCCGAAGACCGCGCGCAACGCCGCGATCGGCCTCGTCCTCGGCCTGATCCTGGGCATCATCCTCGCCTTCCTGCAGGATCTGCTCGACACGCGCATCCGCAACGTCACCGAGGTCGGCCGCCGGCTGCGGCTGCCGCTGCTGGCCAGCGTCCCCACCCGGCCGCGCGCGCTGCGCGAGTACCCGGTGGTGCTGCTCTCGCCGCAGGGCGGCGCGCAGATGCCGACCGCCGAGGCGTTCCGCATCCTCAAGCTGAACCTGTCCTCGACGCTGCGCCGCGGCATGAAGGTGATCATGTTCACCGCCGCGTCCGACGCCGAGGGCACCTCGACCACCATCGCCAACCTGGCCGTGGCGCTCACCCGCGCAGGCCAGCACGTGGTCGTCGTCGACGCGAACATGCGCCGCCCCGCGCTGGGCGGGGTGTTCGGCCTCGACGACCGCATGGGCGTGAGCGACATCCTGTCGGGGCACAGCCAGCTCGGCGATGCTCTGACGATCGTGGAGGTCAGCCGCGACCATCCGCTCGACGTCGAGCTCCAACGGCTCCGGAGGCGGCGGCGGGCTGCTCGAGGTGCTGCCGGCCGGCCCGATCCCGGCCGACGCGGCCGAGCTGCTCGACAGCCGCGCGATGACCGAGCTCCTGCGCGAGCTGCGCGGCCGCGCCGACGTCGTCCTCGTGGACGTGCCGCCGATGCTGCCCGTGACCGATGCCATGGTGCTCGGCACGAAGGTGGACGCCGTGGTCGCGGTTGCGCGGGCGCGGCTCGCCAGCCGGCCGCAGCTGGTCGCGTTCGGCCGTGCGCTCGAGGCGTGCGCCGCACCGCGGCTCGGGTTCGTGTTCGTCGGCGGCGTTCCGGACGAGGCGCAGGAGTACGGCGGCTACGTGGGCGTCTACGCCCGCTCCGGCCGACGCCGTCCCGCAGCCCGGACAGTCGCGGGAGACCGAACTGCTGTGAGAGTCGTGCTGGTCTGCTCCTCGGGCGGCCATCTCATCCAGCTTCACCAGCTGAAGCCGTGGTGGAGCAAGCACGAGCGCCGGTGGGTCACGTTCGACCTGCCCGACAGCCGGTCGCTCCTGCAGGACGAGGATGTCACCTGGGCCTATCACCCGACGACGCGGAACTTCCGAAACGCGCTGCGCAACCTGCTGCTCGCGGTGCGCATGCTGCCGCGCTTGCGTCCCGACGTGGTCGTCTCCGACGGCGCCGCCGTGGCGTTCCCGTTCTTCATCGTCGCGCGGCTCCTGCGCATTCCGACCGTGTACCTCGAGGTCTACGACCGCATCGACTCGCCGACGCTGACCGGTCGCCTGTGCCGCCCGCTCTCGAGCCTGTTCCTCGTGCAGTGGGAGGAGCAGTGCCGGTTCTACCCGGGCGCGCGCGTGATCGGGGGGCTCTTCTGAGCGACGACCTGCCCCTCGTGTTCGCCTCGGTCGGCACCGACTACCACCCCTTCGATCGCCTCTCGCGCTGGATGGACGCCTGGCTCGAGGGCGGCGGCGCCGGACTCGGCCCGCTGCTTCGTCCAGACCGGCACCTCGGCCGTCCCGCGCCTCGCCGAGCACCGCCAGTACCTGGGCCACGCCGAGATGGAGGCGATGGTGCGCGAGGCCGCGGTCGTCGTCTGCCACGGCGGGCCGGGCACGATCATGCTGGCCTCGACGCTCGGCAAGCGGCCGATCGTCGTGCCGCGGCGCAAGCGCTACGGCGAGCACGTCGACGACCACCAGCTGCTCGTTCACCGAGCGCATCGCCGCCGAGGGCGCGATCGTCCTCGCCCAGTCCGAGGACGAGCCTGCGTGCGAGCCTCGACGCCGCCCTCGGCCGCGAGCGCCGAGGCCCAGCTGCCGCCGACCGGCGCCGGCCCCGCCCGCGCGGTCGCGATGTTCGAGCAGCTCGTCGACGAGCTGATGATGCAGGCGAACGGTGCGAGCAAGAACGTCGTGCGGTCGGCGCCGGTCTCCCGGCGGCGGGCATGACCGACGTCCCGGTGCTCTACATCGGCGGCTGGGGGCGCAGCGGCTCGACGCTGCTCGCCCACGTGCTCGCCGAGGTGCCGGGGTTCGTCTCGGTCGGCGAGCTGCGCTACGTATGGCAGGCCGGGCCGGCGGGCAACGAGCTGTGCGGCTGCGGCCTGCAATTCGCCGAGTGCCCGTTCTGGACGGCCGTCGGCCGGAGGCCTTCGGCGGCTGGGACACGGTCGACGTGGACGAGGTGCTCGCGCTCGAGGCGGCCGTCCTGCGCCACCGCAAGATCCCGCTGCTCGCGATGGGCAAGCTCGCCCCCGAGCACGCCCGCCAGGTGCACCGCTACGGCGATCTGACGGCCGCACCTCTACCGCGCGATCCTGACCGTGGCGGGTGCGCAGGTGGTGGTCGACTCGACCAAGAACCCACCCTACGCCTACTTCCTGCGTGCGGCCGAGACCGCGGGCGTGCGGCTGCGGGTGCTGCACCTCGTGCGCGACAGCCGCGGCGTCGTGCACTCGTGGATGAAGCGGGTGGCCCGCCCCGAGGTCACAAACGGCGACGGCGCGTACTTCCAGGAGTTCTCGCCGCTCAAGGCGGGCGTGCGCTGGATGCAGTGCAATCTGGCGTTTGACGCGCTGCGGCGGTTGGGCGTGCCGACCGTGCGGATGCGCTACGAGTCGCTGGCGGCCGACCCGCGCGCCGAGCTCGAGCGCATGTTCGCTGCGATGGGCGAGTCCGGCGCGCACGACCTGTCCGCGGTGGGCGACTCCGTGCACGTGGCCGGGCAGCACAGTGTGCGCGGCAACCCGATGCGCTTCGCGCACGGGCGCCAGCAGGTGCGCGCCGACGAGGCCTGGCGCACCGGCATGGCCCGCAAGACCCGCTCACTGGTGGTGCTGGTGACCTGGCCGCTGCTGCTCCGCTACGGCTATCTCCGCCATGCATCCCGGTAGGCGATCGGTGAGGGGCGCGGCCGCCATCGCCTACCGTGAGATGATGCGGGCACCGCAGCCGGCGCAGCACCCGGCGACCGCGCGCGGGGTTGGCATCCCTCGTCGGCGGGCACTCGTCCCGGGGTAGAGATGGACTGGCAGGAGCACACGTTCGTGTTCGTCGGCGGCCTGCACCGCAGCGGGACGACCCTGCTCGCGCGCTGCCTGGCGGAGCACCCGCTGGTGGCGGGCTTCTCGGGCACGAGCGCGAGGGAGGACGAGGGCCAGCACCTGCAGACCGTGTACCGCGCCGGCAGGAGCCACGGCGGCCCGGGCCGGTTTGGCTTCGACCCCGCGGCCCACCTGACCGAGGCCTCGGCGCTCGTCTCCGCCGAGAGCCGCCGGCTCCTGCTCGAGCAGTGGGGGCCTTACTGGGACATGTCCCGGCCTGTGCTGGTCGAGAAGTCGCCGCCGAACATGATCCGGACGCGGTTCCTGCAGGCGCTCTTTCCCGGCTCGCGCATGATCGTCCTGGTGCGCCATCCGGTGGCGGTCGCGGGAGCGACGCGCGAGTTCGGGCGCTCGCGGCGGCTGTGGCGGCGGATGACCTACTCGTCGCTGATCGAGCACTGGCTGCATTGCCACGAGCTGCTCCTCGAGGACGCCGCCCGGGTCGAGCACCTGCACGTGATGCGCTATGAGGAGTTCGTGGCCAGCCCCGACGACCGCCTCGCCGAGGTGTTCCGGTTCGTGGGCGTCGAGCCCCGCCCGAGCGGGCTCGAGGTCAAGCGCGATATCAACGAGGCGTACTTCCGCCGCTGGACGATCGCGCGCCGCAGCCCCGGCACCGGCGCCGACATCGCCGACGCCGTGGAGAGGCTTGAGGAGCGGGTGAGCCGGTTCGGCTACAGCCTGCGGCAGCCGGTGCTCCTGACCCCGCTGGAGCGCGTCGGCTGATGCCCCGCGAGCGCGGATCGGCCAACGACAACTACTCGCGGCTGCCGGCGCCGGTGATCACGGCCGGCCGCGAGGCGCTCACGGGCTGGCACATGCTGAACGCGTCGCGGCGGCCCCTGCCCGAGTTCCTCATCATCGGGGCGCAGCGCAGCGGCACCACGTCGCTCTACCGCTATCTGCTCGAGCACCCGCAGGTGCTGCCCGCCATCCCCAGCAAGGGCGTGCACTACTTCGACAAGCACGCCGACCGCAGCCTGCGCTGGTACCGGGCGCACTTCCCGACCGAGGCGGCGCGGCGGCGGCGCGAGCGCGAGTTCGGCGGCCCCATCGTGACCGGCGAGGGCAGCCCCTACTACCTGTTCCATCCGCACGGGCCGGCCCGTGCGGCGGCGGCCGTTCCCGATGCGAAGGTGATCGCGATGCTGCGCGACCCGGTCGAGCGGGCTTTCTCCCACTACCGGCAGGAGTACGCGCGCGGGTTCGAGGATGCCGAGACGTTCGAGCGGGCGCTCGAGCTCGAGCCGCAGCGCCTGGCCGGCGAGCGCGAGCGGATGCTGGCCGATCCCGCCTACGACAGCCGCGCCATGCAGCACCACGCCTACGTCACCCGCGGCGAGTACGTCGACCAGCTGCTGGCGTGGCGGGAGCGGTTCCCGGCCGAGCGCATGCTCGTGCTCTCGTACGAGCGCTTCTTCGCCGATCCGCAGGCCGGCTACGCGCAGGTGCTGCGCTTCCTGGGGCTGCCCGACCCCGCGAGCCCACCGCAGTTCAAGGCCTACAATGCGCGTCCCTCCGCAGGAATGGGGGTGGAGACGCGGGCGCGGCTCGAGGCGCACTACGCCGCGCCCAACCGGAGGCTGGAGGAGTACCTGGGCATGGGCATGGGGTGGGCGAGCACGGATCGGGACGGGGCGGGGCGGTGACGGCCGTCGAGCAGCCGGCCACGGCCGAGCAGGAGCGCACGAAGGACCTGCGCATGGTGGCGCGGGGCGGCTCGCTGAACTTCATCGGCGCGCTCGTGAACGGGCTGCTGCAGTTCGCGCTCGTGGTCGTCGTCACGCGGTCGCTGACGAAGAGCGCGTCCGGCGCGTTCTTCGAGGCGGTGGCGCTCTTCCTGATCCTGTCCAATACGGCCGAGCTCGGCGCCGACACCGGCCTCACGCGGATGATCCCCCGCTACCGGGTCGAGGGGCGGGTGGCCGACGTCCGCCGCAGCCTGAACGTCGGCCTCGTGCCGTCGTTCGTGGCCGGGCGTCGTCCTGGCGGTCGTCTCCTTCGCCCTGGCCTCCCCGCTGGCTGAGCTCTTCACGAACCACCGTCAGGCCGACGCCGGCGCGGTCGCCGATTACATCCGCGTCCTGGCGGTGTTCGTGCCGCTGTCGTCCGCCTACACGGTGGCGATCGCCGCGACCCGCGGCTTCGGGACGATGGTGCCGAACGCCCTGGTCGACCGAATCGGCAAGGCGGCTGTGCAGACGCTCGCCGTCGCCGTCGCCGTCATCGCCGGAGGCGGCAGCGTCGCCGTCGCGATCGCCTGGGGCCTGCCGATCGGGATCGCCTTCGCGGTCGCGCTCATCTGGCTCGGCCGGCTCGTGCGCCGGGTCGAGCGGCGCGAGCAGGCGACGAAGCCGGCGACGCCGCTGCGGCGGCTTGCGAACGAGTTCTGGGTGTTCACCGCGCCGCGCGGCCTGACCGGCGTGTTCCAGGTGACGACGCTGTGGGTGGGGACGCTGATGGTCGGCTCGCTGCTCGACACGGCCCACGCCTCGATCTACACCGCCTCGACCCGCTACCTGGTGGCCGGGAGCGTCGTCAACATGGCGATCATCCAGGTGATCGGGCCGAAGCTCTCCGAGCTGCTCGGAAGCGGCGCCCGGCAGCGGGCGATGGACGTGTATCAGGTGGCGACGGCGTGGCTCGTGCTGATGGCCTGGCCGATGTACCTCGGCCTGGCCGTGTTCGCGCCCCTGCTGCTGCGGGTGTTCAAGCCGCAGTACGTGGCCGGCGCGTCGTCGCTCGAGATCCTGGCGGTGACGATGCTCGTGGCGACCGGGATCGGGCCGGTCGACATGGTGCTGCTGATGGGGGGCCGCAGCTTCTGGAACCTCTTCAACGTCATCGTCGCCCTGACGGTGAACATCGCGCTCAGCCTGCTCCTGATCCCGCGCATCGGCATCGCCGGCGCCGCCATCGCGTGGGCGGGGAGCATCCTCGTGAACAACGTGTTCCCGCTCGCGGAGGTGCGGGCGTTCCTTCGGGTGCACCCGTTCGGCCGTGGCTTCCCCGCCGCGAGCGGCAGCGCCTTCGTCTGCTACGGCGTGTTCGGCCTGCTCCTGCGCGTCACCGTCGGCACCACGATCCCGGCGTTCGTCGTCTGGGCGGTGGTGGCCACGGTCGCGTACTGCGCCCTGCTCTGGCACTTCCGCGACCGCGTCGAGCTCAAGCTGCTCGGCGGCTCGCTGCGCTCACGCCGAGGCCGGCGGCCGGCCGCGCCCGTGGCGAGCTCGGGGTAGTCGAGGGGGGGCCGGGCGGCGGCGGCGACTGGCCGTGCCTTTGATGGCCACTTGGCCGTGGGCGGGATGGCCACTTGCTCCCGGCTGTGGCGGTTTTGCCCAATTGGCATGCGCATCGGATGCCAATTGGGTGATTGCTAGGCCCAAGCGGCCTCACGACCGACACCCGTCTGCGATCATCGTCGATGTGATCGGCCGCATCGTCATCCGCAGAGCCGAACCCGACGATGCCGAAGGCATCGCGCACGTATGCGCCGGAGGCTGGCGAGATACCTACCACGACATCTACGAGCCTGAACGAATCGAGTCTGCCATCGCCGAGTACTACACGCTGGAGCGAATCGCAGGCGAGATCGTTGCGCCGCACGACTGGGATGGTTGGATCGTCGCGGTGGACGAAGGCACCGTGGTCGGTGCGGGAGGCGGCGGCATGATCGAGTCGGGCGTGGGCGAGGTCTTCGTCCTCTACCTCGATCCCGCGCGGCGTCGCGAAGGAATCGGCAGCCTGCTGCTCAACGCGATCTCCGAGCAGCAGCGCGCGCACGGCGCACACGAGCAGTGGGTAAGCGTCGAGCCCGACAACGCGAAAGGACTTCCCTTCTACCTCGCGCGCGGTTTCCGTGTGCGCGGCGACCGTCCGGCCTGGGGGACGGCACTCGAAGGGCGCGTCTCGCTGCGGCTCATGCGTCGCCTGGACGACTGACACCCACCGACCTCCGCACGACTCGGCTGTCAGCCAGACGTCATTCTGTTCGGCGGTCTAAGTGGCCAATCGACCGTTCCCGTGCCTCTGCCACTTGGCAGTTGCATCGGATGCCAATTGGGTGGTCGGGCGTGCCTCAGCACCAACCGCGGTTCCCGACGCGGCGCCGTACTAGCCCGCTACGGCGCCGCCGGCGCCTTCAGCGCGCTCGTGAGCTGTGCCGCTTCGGGCGTCACCGTGCCGCCCTTGTTGAGCAGGCCGAAGCCGCCGCTCGTCGAGAGCACCCAGCGCGCCCAGCTGACGCCGCCCTTGCCGAAGAGGTCGAGCATCTGCGTCTGGTAGTCCGCGCTTCCGGGCGCGCCCGTGTGCACGCCCCACTCGCCGACGAGCAGCGGGATGCCCAGGGCGCGGGCGCGGTCGAGCGGCACGCGCAGAACGCGCGCCTGGGCCTGCTCGGTGCCGGTGTAGCTCGGGGTCGCCTGGTTGTGGGTCTCACTCCACGACGGCACCCAGTTGTCGCCGGCCGCGTCGAAGCCGCCCGAGCCGCCGTTGAAGTAGTCGTGCCAATCGAGCGCCATGTGGTCGAGCGAGCCGAACGGGGCGAGGCTGGCCGTGCCGACGCCCTCGCCGCCGCCGCGGCACATGATGAAGACGGTGCGGGTCGGGTCGACCTGCTGGATGGCCCGGCGGATGCCCGCCTGCCAGCGCAGCATGATGTTGGTCGCGTCGGTCGTGTCGCCGAGCCGGCCCGGATGGGGCTCGTTGAAGATCTCGTAGCCGACGACGTTCGGTGCGGAGGCGTAGCGGGCGGCGATCATCCCGGCGAACGCGGCGTAGTAGCCCTGCGAGCGCGCCGACTCGGTCGTCCAGAACGCGGCCTGGGCGTCGGCCTCGCCGCGCTTGGTCGCGTCGAAGCGGCCGCCGGCATAGAACCAGGCCGGCACGCCGCTCGCGCGGCACACGTTCTTGCCGGCCTTGCACGTGGCCTGGGCGAAGTACGGCGACCAGTGGAACTGGTGGAAGTCGATCAGCACGTTCACGTGCGCCGCCTGGTAGGCGGCCACCTCCTTGTCGAGCTGCCCCAGCACCTTCGTGTCCCAGCGGTAGTGGCCGTGCACGGGCGGGCGCGGCTCGATTGCGTTCCAGCCGACGTAGATGCGCACGAAGTTCGCGCCCATCTGCGCGGCGATCGGAGCGAGGTCGGACTGCCCGACGGGCACGTCGAAGCCGCGCAGGATCACCTGCTTGCCGTTCTGGTCGACGAACTTGCCACCCGCGGTGGTCACCCACGGCGTGGTCGCGCCGGCGGGCGCCGCCGGGTGAAACGGCGGCGGCAGGGGCGGCAGCGACCCCGACGTCGGCCCGGTGCTGCCGGACCCGCCGGTGGCACAGCCCGCCGCGAGCAGCAGCGTCGCCGCCGCGGCCGCCGGCCACCACCGGCTCACAGGCCGAACGCCCCGACCAGATCTCCGGCGCGGACATCCCCGGCATGGCCGAGCAGCGACCGCGCGCCGAGCAGCTTCTCGGTCGCCTTGAGCAGGCTGTAGTGGCTGAAGCGGATGGGCACGTTCGTGCCGGACTTCACGTAGGGCGAGATCACGAGCAGCGGCACGTGGCACGCCTCCGGCAGGGCGTTCGGCGCGGTGCAGCCCGCCCCGAGCGGCTTGGCCGGCACGGCCTGGTTCCAGGTGACGAAGATCACCGTCGAGCCGGACTGGTAGGCCGGCGACGTCGTGATCGCGCCGCATCCAGCTGCGCAGCCACAGGTCGCCGCGGGCGACGAACCTCGCGCGCTTGGGCGTCCCGCCGCAGTGCTTGTTGAAGGAGGTGTCCGCGCAGCCGTCGGGCACGATCAGCGAGAACGCGGGCAGGGCGTTTGCCGCGAGCGTCCGCTGCAGGCTGCCCTGCGTGGTCGTGCCGAGCGGCAGGTCGAACCGCGGGCACCCGCGGACCGTCAGATAGGTGGGCGGGTTGGAGAGCCGTGAGTACGCCGCTCCTCGGGGCGGCCAGCTTGCGGCACGGTCGTCGGCATCCCGCCGACGAAGGCGCGCCACGAGTCGCACCTGCGAGAGCAGCGATGCGGCCGTCGTCGTGCAGGGCGCGCAGGAGTTGTGGACGAGCCCGTGCGGGTCGCCGGCCAAGCGCGCCCGACGTCGTTTGCGATCGCCGGATGCGTGATCGACGAGTACCGGGTCGCCAGGCCGCACTGGCCGGCCAGCTGGTTGATGTACGGCGCGATCCTGCACCTTCCCGATCAGGTGGCTGTACGCCCTGGCTGCCGAACCAGATCCAGATCACGTGGCGCACCGTCGCGCGTGCCGGTGCGGCTGCCGCAGAGCGACGCCAAGCGGCGGGCCGGTGGTTCGCCGGCGGCGGGGTCGTCGTCGTCGGCGGCGCATGGCTGCTCACATGGCCGGTCGGTCCGTTCTGGCTCGCCAGGAACCCGATCAGGACCGCGGCGACGGCCGCGACCGGAAGCACCCATCTCCACATGTCCCAGTGTACGTGTGCCTCGTTTGCGGCGGAATATGCGAGTTTCGAGAGTCCCGCATCGACCGTTTTGTGACGAGCCTCCGAATTTTGTTGGGAGCCTTTGTAAAGGGGGTCGACGTAGGGCGCGCGGTCGCTAGCGTGAGCGCCAGATGGATGCTCTCGACGATGTCGTGTTCGCGCAGGTGCGGTTCAACGTGTTCCGGCCCAACCGGTGGGTGACCGTCGCCGCGGGAGCGTCCGAGGACGTCGTCCGCAGCGCCTCCGCCGGCCTCTACGGCGCGGTCGTCTCGCCGATGGGCGACACGCCCTACCGCGTTCGCGTGCACGCGCCCGAGAGCAGCGGCGAGCGTGCGCAGGCGATGGCGGACATCGCGGTCACCTCCGGCCTGGGGCAAGGTCCCGACCGCGGGCTGAGCCCGGCGCGCGTCACGGCGGCGCCTCGCGGCGCGGCGCGGCCGCGCCGGCGTCAGGATCCGCGGGAGGGAGCCGAACAGCACCGGGCCGCCGGCGACCGCGGCCACGATCGGCCCGCCGAGGCCGGCGAGGTCGGTGCCGGACGCAAGCGCGTGGCACAGCGCGAGCACGAACGCGAGGAAGCTCGCGAAGTGCAGCCGCCGCCAGCCGCGCTGGCCGATGAGCCTTGCGGAACCGAAACGATGCCGCCAGGGCGAGCGAGAGCCAGCCGGCCAGACGCCGGCGGCGACGGCGGCCGGACGCCACGGGGCGGCGAAGGGCACGAGCGCCGCGGCCGGGGCGAAGTGCAGCGTCGGGTCGGCAAGCAGCGCCGCCGACGTGGAGGCCGACCAGCGAGAGCCCGGTCCACGCCAGCGTGCGGTGCCATCCCAGCAGGCGGGCGCGGTACCGGGGCGCGACGATGCGCGTGCTCATCGCCGAGCCCGAGCCAGACCGACAGGGTGAGGACGCCGAAGGCGACCAGCCCGGCCGCTCGCGCAAGCAGCCAGGCGACCGGCAGGCCGGCGAGGACGGTCATGCCGGGATCCCGTGCAGGAGCTCGAGGGAGCGGGCCGTGTCGGTCGCCTCCGACGCGGAACGGCGGGCCGTCGTGCGGCACGACCACCGCGGCCAGCCACGGCCGCGCCGCGACGTAGGCGCGGCGCCTCCGCGACCGGCGTGATCGCGAGGGCGGTCGAGTGCGCCTCGGCCTCGGCGGCATCCGGCGCGGCCACCGTGACCGCAAGCGGCCCCGGCCCGGCCGGTGCGCCGGTGCGCGGGTCGATCAGATGGTGCATCCGCTTCCCGGGGCCGAAGCGGCGCTGGTCGCGGCCCGAGGTGGCGACGCCTCCCGCGGTGACCTCGAGGATGCCGACCCGCTCGCCCGGCGCGTGCGGGTCGGCGACCGCGATCCGCCACGGGCCGCCGTCGGGGGCGGTGCCGCGCACCGCCAGGTCGCCGCCCAGGTCGACGAGCGCGCCCGGGATGAGCGGCCATGCCGCCTGCATCGCGGCGACGGCCCGGCGCCGCGGCGAACCCCTTGCCGATCCCGCCGAGGTCGACCGTCGTGCCCGGCTCGAGCCGGGCCCGGCCGGCCTCCCGGTCGATCTCGATCGCCGCGCCCGCGCGCCACCCATCCAGGCGGATGGGCAGGCGCGGGCGCAGCTGCTCGAAGGAGCGGTCGTAGCCGGCCGCGATCAGCGCCGGCAGGACCGAGGGGTCATACCGGCCGCCGGTCGCGTCCCGCGCGTCGAGTGCCGCTGCGAGTGCGGCGATCAGGCGCGCGTCGACTGCGACCCAGTCGCCGGATGCCGCGTTCAACCGGGAGAGGTCGCTCGCGGGCAGGAAGCGCGAGAGCGCCCGCTCGCACGCGGCCACCTCGGCCCGCGCCGCCATGATCGCGCGCTCGGCCGACCAGATGTCGCGGGCGCCCATCGTCACGGTGGCGCTGCAGGACGTGCCCATCGCGCGGAAGCTGAGCTGCTCGAGCCGGCGGTTCATGACGAGCGCGAGGTCGGGTGCGTCGGGGACGTGACGGCCGTGATCTGGCCGTTCGGCCCCTGTACGATCGAGCCGCCCGCCGCCGGCGAGGACTGCGTGGTCGCGTGGACGCCGGGGACGGTCACGGGCACGAGCGCGCCCGTGGCCGATCGCACCAGCACGACCTGGCTTCCGCTTGCCGCCGACGTGACCGACTGGCGGTGCGTCACCGTCAGCACCGCGAACACGGCGACGACGGCGAACGCCGTGCAGACGGCGGCCCAGATGCGGCGCATCATCGGTCGGCCCGCCCTGCGGTCGCGAGGTGGGTGAGGTCGGGTCTCTCGAGTGCACATGCTGGATCTCCTTACGAGTTGTTACCGATCCCACCGTAGGTGCCGCGCCTAATGCCCCGGCGAGGCGCGGGTAAGAGTCTGGCCGCCGGTTTGGTAAGGATTCGGAGAGGGCGCCAAAGCGCAGCTATCGTGGGCGCGTGACCGCCCCTGCCCAACGTGTCCTGGTCGTCGAGGACGACCCCGCGATCGCCCGCGTGCTCGAGCTCGAGCTGGGCGAGGCGGGCTACCGCGTCGAGCTCGCCGGCGCCGGCGCCGAGGGCCTCGCGGCGATGGAGCGCGAGCAGCCCGACCTGGTGGTCCTCGACGTGCGCCTGCCCGACATGGACGGCCTCAGCGTGTGCCGCCGCGCCCGCCGCTCGGGCCACGACATGCCGATCCTGATGCTGACGGCGCTCGACCGCGTCGGCGACCGCGTGGTCGGGCTCGACGCCGGCGCCGACGACTACCTGGCCAAGCCGTTTGCGATCGAGGAGCTGCTCGCCCGGCTGCGCGCGCTCACCCGCCGCGCGGGCGGCGACCAGACGACGCTCGAGGTCGGGCCCGTGCGCCTCGACCTCGACTCGCGCGAGGTGACCGTCGACGGCAACGCCGGTCGAGCTGACGGCGCGCGAGTTCGACCTGCTCGCGTTCCTCATGCACGCCCCCGGGCGGGTCTTCACGCGCGAGCAGATCTACGAGGGCGTGTGGGGGTTCACGTATCTCGGCGAGAGCAAGGTGATCGACTTCTTCGTCTCGGCGCTGCGGCGCAAGCTCGACACGTCGGCCGAGACCTCGATCATCCGCACCGTGCGCGGCGTCGGCTACACCATCAGCCATGAGCGTCCGCCTCCGGCTGGCGGCCTGGTTCGTGATCGTGATGGCGGTCGCTGGTGGTCGCCACCTCGGCGATCACCTACGCGATCGTCCGCTCCGACCTGCACGTCGAGGCGCAGCACGCCGCGCGCACGGCTGGCCAAGAGCGCGGCGTCGATCGAGGACCCGACGAGCTGCCGCTCGACCGGCTAGCCGGGCCGGGCGCCCGGATCTGGCTCGATCAACTCCTCCGGCGCGGTGGTCGTCCAGAGCGACACCGCCGGCGCCGGCGGCGCCACGCTGGCCGCCGTTCGCGAGATCGTCGCCCGTGCGCCGGGCGGACTCGACCCGGCACGGTGGCCCGCGCCGGACGGCGGCCAGCGGATCGTGCTGCTCTCCAACCACGCGACCGCTCGACGCCTCTCGACGCTGCTCGGACGCTCGTCGCCGTCGGGTCGGGATCCTGATCGCGGCGGGCGGTGCATGGGAGCGTTCCTCGCCCGGCGGGCGCTGCGACCGGTCGACCGCATGCGCCAGCAGGTCGACGACATCCCCGGCGACGCGCTCGACCGCCGGCTCACGAGGGCCGGCCGGACGAGCTGGGCAGGCTCGCCGCAGCGTTCAACCGGCTGCTCGAGCGAGCCGAGCGCGCCGCCGACGAGCAGCAGCGGTTCGTCGCCGACGCCTCGCACGAGCTGCGAGACACCGGTGACCGCGCTCCAGGGCCACGCCCGCATCGTCGCGCGCTCGGTCGACGCGCGGAGGAGCTGGGAGCTGGTGCACGAGTCGGCTGCCGTGATCGCGCGGAGACGCGCCGCCTGGCGGCGACGGTGTCCGAGCTCCTCTCGCTGGCCGAGGCCGGCAGCCGGCGGTGCAGGCGGCGGCGGTGCGCCTGGACAGCGTCGCGGCCGAGGCCTGCGACGAGATGCGCGCGCTCGATCCCGAGCGGCCGCTCGAGACCGACCTGCAGCCGACCGTCGGTCTCCGGCGACGCCGGCCGGCTCGGCGAGCTGGTGCGGGTGCTGGTCGACAACGCCCTCAAGTACAGCCCGCCGGGGACGCCCGTCACGGTGACGGTGAGCGACGCGTCCGGACCGACCCTGGCCGTGCGCGACCACGGCCCGGGCCTCTCGCGCGAGGACCGCGAGCGGGCGTTGGACCGCTTCTACCGCGGCTCGGCCGCCGGCGAGCGTCGCCGGGAGCGGCCTCGGCCTCGCGATCGCACAGGCGATCTGCGAACGCCACCGGCGCGGTCCTGACGCTCGAGCCGGCGCTCGGAGGCGGCACCGTCGCGACGGCGCGGTTCCCGCCGATGCTCCCCGCCGCCGGCGCGGCGCAGACGCGGGAGTCGGCGCCGACCGGAGCCTGATCAGGGCTTCGGCCCCTGCCGCCCCCACCCGACGCCGTTCGCGGTGTCCAGCCATGAAAGGGCCGGGGCGGGAGCGGCGGAGCGCCCGGGAGTGGTACCAGATGGCATGCGACCCCGCGCGGGGTCGCGCTCACATCCGCCGCCACCGGTGGTGGCTACACCTCCGCCCAGGGCGGGTGGTCGAGATGCTGCTGAATCGCGTCGGCCATGACCACTTGGCGGTCGCTGTGGCTCTCCTGGACGACCCCGAGCGCCTGTGTGAAGACGTCGTCGCGGGCGCTCGCGGGCCCGTGGATCTCCAGGGCGGCGAAGATCGCGCCGTGCATCCTGACGGGGTCGTCGTCGACCGCGCCGCGGACGATGCGCTCGATCAGCGCGGCATGGTGGAACTCGAGGGGCAGGTGCTCGCTCACACCCCGTGGATCGGCAGCGGCCGCCGCTGCACACCATCGCCCGCCCGGGGATCGCCGCCCCCGCTTCGGGTACACCGGGATACCACGACACGGGCGACCGGCCCAACCGCGACACCCGGTGACCGTGGTCCGCGTTGTTGTCCGAGTTGTAATCTGTATCAATTGTGACGTACGCTGTCCGTCCACGGCAACGACCGGGAGGTGGGCGCGGCGTGGTTGGTCGAGCGCGATGGGCGGCGGTCATGGCGATCGGCCTTGCCGGCCTGGTCACGGCGCCGGTGGCCGCGGCGGCCCCGAGCACGGTGCGCGTGAGCGTGTCGTCGGCGAGCGCCGAAGCGAATGCGGGCAGCGGACAGGGCGGCGTCGCCGTCTCGGCGGACGGCCGCTACGTGGCGTTCCTCTCGGACGCATCGAACCTGGTGCCGGGCGATGCGAACGGAGTTGCGGACGTGTTCGTCCGCGACCTGCGGCTGCATACCACCGAGCGGGTGAGCGTCTCGACCGCCGAGGTGGAGGGTGACGACGCGAGTACCGCGGACTCGCTCGCAATCTCGCCGGAGGGCCGTTTCGTCACCTTCACCTCGTTCGCCACGAACCTGGCGCCGGGCAACGACGACACGGACTGCGCTCCCGATCACTGCACCGACGTCTACATCCGCGACCGCACGGCCGGCACGACGCGGATGCTGATCCCGGAGCGCAACGCGCCGTCCACAGGGCACATGATCCTGTCGGCCGGCGCGCGGTTCTATGCGTGGGACGACAACGGCCCGTTCGCAGTCGTTCGCTGTCGTCGCAGCACGGGAACGTGCGTCGAGGCGTCGGTGCTCCCGCCGAGCGTCAAGGTGGACGAGGCCGACCCAACCTCGTTCCTCGGTGGGATGTCCTCGGGCGGCCGGTTCATCCTCTTCGGGAAGGGGGGCTTCCCGGAGCCGCCGACGGTGAGTGCGGGCGGCGTGTTCCTGCGAGACGTCGCCTCCGGCACCACGCATATCGTGACCACCAACCCGCGCGACCGTGCGAACGCCCTGTCTCCCCAGGGCCGGTTCGCCCTCTTCACGAGTAAGTCGGGCAAGCTCGTGCCGAACGACACCAACAGGCGGGCGGACGTGTTCGTGCGCGACGGCAGGACGGGCGCGACCCACCGCATCAGCGTCTCCTCGAGCGAGCATCAGGCCAACGGGAGCAGCTTCGGGATCGCCATCTCGAGCCACGGCCGCTACTGCCTGTTCTCGTCGACCGCCACGAACCTGGTTGCGGGCGACACCAACGGGGAGACCGACCTGTTCCTGCGCGATCGCCTCCACGGCACGACCACCCGTGTCGACGTGTCGGCGACCGGCGCGCAGGCCAACGGCCCCGTTCGCTTCTCGGCGCTCTCCGCCGACGGCCGCTGGGCCGTGTTCGGCTCCGCCGCGACGAACCTCGTCGTGGGCGACGCGAACGCCGTCCGCGACGTCTTCGCCCGCGGCCCGCTGCACTGATGCTGTAAGACCACGTGTGGTCCGGTGGACGACCCCTGCGATGGCGTCCCGACCGCGCGAGCCCAGCCTGTGGTGGCTGATCCCCCTTGCGCCGATCTTCCTCGTCGGCCTCTTCTTCGTCGCCGTCTCGAGCCTGACCGGCATGGCCGTCGGCACCGCGTTCCTGGACGCGTCACCGGTCTGGTCCGCCGGCCCGGACCCTGCGTGCGTCGATCAGTCGTTCATCGGCGCAGTGCTCGCGCTCGATCGCTGGCTCGTCGGTCTCGTCGGCCTCTCGAGCCCGTGGTGGGCGGTCCTGCCGGGCCTCGTCGCGAGCGCGATCTGGGAGTGGCTGACCGGGCGGTAGCGGTGTCGCCCAGGGACTTCGACGGGCGCGACCCGCCGGCGGCCACGCGACCCTGTCTGCGACCGCACCCGATCGAGGAGTCGACATGCGTGCTGACATCGTGCCCGGCGGGGTCTTCCCTGACTACGAGCTGCCCGACCACGCCAATGTCCCGCGCCGGATCAGCGAGCTGCAGGGTAACGACCCGCTGGTGCTGCTCCTGGCCCGCGGCCACTACTGCCCGAAGGAGCACCAGCAGCACCTGCAGCTCGCCGCCGCCTACCCCCAGTTCGCGGTGGCGTATACGCGCCTTCTGACGATCGCGACCGACCCGCACCACACCCTGCAGGAGTTCCGCGCCTCGACCGGCGCCCAGTGGCCCTTCCTGTCGGATCCCGAGCGCACCGTCCAGCAGGACCTCGACATCCAGGAGTACACCGACCCCGACAACGATCCGATGATCCCGTACACGCTCGTGCTGAAGCCCGGGCGCGTCATCCACACCGTCTACAACGGCTACTGGTTCTGGGGCCGGCCGTCGGTCGAGGACCTCCGCCGGGATCTGCGGGCGCTCTTCCAGGAGATCCGCGAGGACTGGGACCTGAGCACTCCGGGCCTGCGCGAGAAGTGGGAGGCCGGCGACCTGGCGCCGTTCCACGGGTGGGATCGCAAGGCGAAGGCGGCCACCGCCGTCTGACTCGACACCCCACCTTGTAATTGTAACGATTGTGACGTAGGCTGCCTCCAGGGCGGGGATCTGGAGGTTGGCTGGCGTGCTCGGTCGAGTGGGATGCGCAGTGGTCATGGCGGCCGGCGTGGTGGCCGGATCGGGGCCGCCGGCGGTCGGTGCTGCCCCGAGCACCCAACGTGTCAGCGTGTCGTCGGCGAGCACCGAGGCGAATGGGTCAAGCGGGCTGGGCGGCGTCGCCATCTCGGCAAACGGCCGCTACATCGCGTTCATCTCGGATGCGTCCAATCTGGTCCCCGGCGACGGGAACGGCGTCGCGGACGTGTTCGTGCGCGACATGCGCTTGCACACGACGGAGCGGGTCAGCGTCTCGTCGGCGGGGGTGGAGGGCAACGGGGCGACCATTCCGCAGGGGCTCGCGATCTCGCCGGACGGCCGTTTTGTCACGTTCACGACTCTTGCGACGAACCTCGCGCCGGGGTGCCCGGCCAGGTGCCGGTTTGTCTATATCCGCGACCGCACGGCCGGCACGACACGCCAGATCCGGAACTTTCGGATTGGGGGGCGTGTACCCGTGCACATGGTCGTCTCGCTGGGTGCGCGCTTCTTTGCGTTCGACACGGTCGACTCCGGGAGGGTCAAGCGCTGCCGTCTCGCCGCCCCGGGCGGTTGCGTCACCGTGTCCATGCTCCCGCCCAGCGTCAAGCTGAACCTGCGCGACCGACCGGACGTGTCGCTCGGCGGGATGTCGGCCGGCGGCCGCTTCGTCCTCTTCAGAAAGGCGGGCGTCAGCGCATCGCCAACGCCGCCGCGGAGGCTGGGAGGCGTCTTTGTTCGCGACGTCGCCGGCGCGACGACGCGCACCGTCTCGAGCCACGTCGGTGACATCGCAAACGCGATCTCGCCTCAGGGCCGCTACGTGCTCGTCACCAGCCGGTCGAGCGAGGGCTTGAACAACGACACGAACCGCAGCCGGGACGTCTTCGTCGTGGACGGCGCGACCGGCGTGATCCATCGCATCAGCCTCTCCTTCAGCGAGCACCAGGCGAACGGCAGCAGCCTCGGCATCGCGATCTCGGACCACAGCCGCTACTGCCTGTTCTCATCCACCGCGACGAACCTGGTGCCGGGCGACACCAATGGCGAGCGAGATCTGTTCCTCCGCGATCGCACGCTCGGCACCACCGTCCGCGTCGACGTCTCGACGTCCGGCGCCCAGGCCAACGGCCCGATTCGCGTCGCCGCCCTCTCGGCCGACGGCCTCCGGGCGGCGTGGAGCTCACCCGCAACGAACCTCGTCCCCGGCGACACGAACGCCGTGCGCGACATCTTCGCCCGCGCGCCGCTGCACTGACCGCCGGTCGCCGGCGACCGGGCAAGTCATGATCGGCTTGGACAGGCGATGCGCCCGGTCCGATTCGAACGGACGACCGGCAGATTCGAAGTCTGCTGCTCTATCCCCTGAGCTACGGGCGCGCGAGAGAGAGGGTGACCGGTGGGACTCGAACCCACGTCCTCCTGGACCACAACCAGGGGCTACCACCAGCTGAGCTACGGCCACCGCGTGCCCGTAGGATACTTCGCCCACGCGCGGGCGTGGCGGAACTGGTAGACGCGCCGGCCTTAGGAGCCGGTGGCCCTGGCCGTGGAGGTTCGAGTCCTCTCGCCCGCATCGATTCTGTGCGCCGGCCCGTGACTTCCATACGGAGGACGGGTCATGCCTGTTGATGCGCCTCGAACGCGGCGGGCTGACACGCGGGCCTGCCCGTTTGCCGGGGTCGGCGCCCGGGTACGCCGCAGGCATGTCTCCTTCGGATCCACTGCACGGATACCTCAGTGACCACCTGGCCGGATCGGAGGCCGCGCTCGAGCTGATCGACAGGATGCGCGCGCACAACGACGGCACCGCCTTCGGCGGCTTCCTGGACGGGCTGAAGACCGAGATCGAGACCGACCGTGCCAGCCTCGAGCGGGTCATGAGGACGCTTGGCATCTCCCGCAGCGCGCTCAAGCAGGCCGGAGGATGGATGCTCGAGACGGCGAGCCGGATCAAGCTCGACGAGCACGTCACGGGCAGTGGGCACCTGTCGCGTCTGATGGAGACCGAAGCGTTGTCGCTCGGCATCGAGGGCAAGCGGCTCGGCTGGCGGTCGTTGCAGCAGCTGCTGCCCGACACGGATCTCGGTGTCGACCTGGATGTGCTGGTCAGCCGCGCCGAGCGTCAGCGAGAGCGGCTCGAGCCGCTCCGCATCGACGCGGCCGAGTGCGCCTTCGGCCGGGCCTGAGTCTCGTCGTTGCGCTCAGGAGCGGGCGGGCAGGCGCGACGACGTGCCGCTCACGATCAGCACCAGGATCGCCGCGCAGGCGACCGCGGTCAGGAACTCGCCGATGGCCCCGAGTCCGAGCCAGTGCCGGGCGACGACGCCGCCCACCAGCGAGCCGGCGATTCCGAACAGGGCCGTCGCGACCAGACCGAGATCCTGCTTTCCGGGGACGAACAGGCGACCCAGACCGCCGACGATCAGACCGCCGATGCCATACCAGAGCAGCACGAACAGGATGTGCAGCGTGAATCCGAGGATCCCCAGGCCGAAGGCGAAGAAGAGGATGATCAGGATCAGCGCGATGAGTGCGACGGGCATGGCCGCACTCTAGTCGCACCGCATGATGCGGTCAGTGCGGTGGCAGCACGGGGGCGAGCAGCCGCGTGCGCCGCGCCCGCCGGCCGGTGGCGTCCTCGGCGCGGTCGGCGCTGCCCAGCACCCGCACGATCGCGCGCGAGGCGACGAAGCGCAGCGGCTCGGGCTCCCACCGGCGGCTGCGGTGCCCCACCCATGGCAGGCTGACCAGATCGGTGTCCTGGCCGAGCACGAGATCGGCGAGCGTGCGGCCGGAGATGTTCGCGGCGACGACGCCGTGGCCGGCGTAGCCGCCGGCCCAGCCGAAGCCGGTCGCGCGGTTGAAGTGGATGGACATCGACCAGTCGCGGGGCACGCCGAGCGGCCCGCCCCAGTGGTGGGTGACGGCCGCCCGCGCCGCGGCGGGGAAATGGCGCCGGATCGCCCGCTCGAGCCGCGAGCGCACCTCGGCGTTGCGCTCGTTGCCCTCGTCGATGGGCTTTCGCAGCTGGTACGGCGCGCCCCGCCCGCCGAGCGCGATGCGCCCGTCCGCCGTGCGCTGCGCGTAGAAGAACAGGTAGCGGCTGTCGCTCACGAGCACCCCGTCCGTCCAGCCGAGCTCGTCCCAGACGGCCGCCGGGAGCGGCTCGGTGGCGATCATCAGCGAGTAGAGCGGCAGGTAGCGCAGCCGCTGGCCCGGCAGCTCGACGGAGTACGCCTCAGTGGCCTGGAGCACCACATCGGCCCGCACCATGCCCTGCGGGGTCTGGACGCGGCCGCGCCCGACGGCGGTCGCGGCCGTGCGCTCGTGGATCGTGACGCCGAGGCGCTCGCAGGCCTCGGCCAGGCCGCGGGCGAGCCGGGCAGGGTCCACGCGGGCCGCGTGGGGCGTGAACGACGCCTGCAGGCAGCCGTCGACGCGCACGATGGCGTTTGACTCGGCCCCGTCGAGCAGGCGCACGTCCTCCTCGCCGATGCCGAGGGCGCGCAGCTCGCGGTGCCCGGCCAGGAGGCGCTCGCGCTGGGGCTCGGACGTGGCGGTGAAGAGCGAGCCGCTCTTGCGGAAGCGGCAGTCGATGCCCTCCCGCTCAACCGCCTCGGCGACGTGGTCGACGGCGGCATGCGTCTCGCGGATGGCGCGCACGACGCCGTCGCGCCCGTGCGAGCGCTCGTAGGTGCCGGCGCTGCCGATGAGGCCGCCCGACACCCAGCCGCCGTTTCGGCCCGACGGGCCGAATCCGGCGATCTCGCGCTCGATCACGACGATGCGCATGTCCGGAGCGGCCCGGGCGAGGTGGTATGCCGTCCACAGGCCGGTGAACCCGGCGCCGACGATGGCGACGTCGCAGTCGACGTCGCCCGGCAGCGAGGGGCGGGGGACGAGCGGCCCCGGCACGCCGTCGAGCCAGAGGCTGCGGGCGCGGTAGCGCTCCTCGAGGCTCACGTTCGGTGCTGACACGGGGCGGCACTCTAGGCGCGGGTGCGGCGGCTGCGTCTCACCTGCCCCTTCCCCCTCACGGGGGTTGCCCGGCCGGCGCGCAGACCGTAGGCTCGTCTGGGAGCGGGGAGTGGGCCCCGCGTGGCGGAAGAAGGAGAGCAGGCATGTCCCTGGCGACGACGGATGTCGCGCACCTCTTGATGGCGCTCGCAGCGCTGCTGCTGGCCGCGCACGCGGTCGGGGCGGTGTTCGTGCGGTTCCGCCAGCCGCGCGCGATCGGCGAGGTGGTCGGCGGCCTCCTGCTCGGCGCGACCGTGTTCGGCTACCTGACGCCGTCGGCCCAGTCGTGGCTCTTCCCGGCCACGGGGGCGACGCCCACCGTGCTCTCGGCTGTGAACCAGCTCGGCCTGCTGCTGCTCCTCTTCATCACGGGCACCGAGATCCGGC
The DNA here is from genome assembly GCA_963813245.1 of uncultured Actinomycetes bacterium. GTDB lineage: Bacteria > Actinomycetota > Thermoleophilia > Gaiellales > JAICJC01 > JAICJC01. Next base: position 258,289 of record CAWEYE010000010.1, on the reverse strand, counting down.
GCGTCTTTCACCGCGACGAGCGCCGCACCGTCGCCGCGGTGTTCGCGACCGGGATGGTGATCCCGTTCGTTGCCGGCGTCGTCATCCTGCAGGTGACGAGCCTGCACCGCATGTGGGGGCCGAACGGCAACTCGACGTCGTTCCTGCTCGTCTTCGCGATTGCGATGGCCGTCACCAGCATCCCGGTGATCTCGCGCATCATGCACGACCTGGGCATCCTCGACACGACCTTCGCCCGCGTCGTACTGGGCGTGGCGGTGCTCGAGGACCTGGTGCTCTACGTGGTGCTCGCGGTCGCCATCGGCTACGCGGGAGCCAAGTCGGGCACGCTCTTCGGGCTCCCCGAGGCGCTCGGGCTGCGCGGCGGCACCGCTGCCGACATGATCTACCACATCGGCGCGACCCTGGCCTTCCTCGGCGTGTCGCTCGTGGTCGGCCCGCCGCTCTACCGCTGGGTCGGCGGCCTCAAGGTGAACCTCATCCAGCGCGCGAGCCCGATCGCCCACCAGCTCACGTTCATGTTCCTGGCGACGATCGCGGCGCTCGGCCTCGGCCTGGAAGCGTTCTTCGGCGCGCTCGTCGCCGGGATCGTCGTCGGCTCGACGGAGCGGGAGCCGTCCGAGGCCACGATGGCCGTGACGAGCTTCGCCCTCGCGTTCTTCATCCCGATCTACTTCGCGATGATCGGGCTCGGCCTCGACCTCGTCCACGGCTTCAGCGTCGTCTTCTTCATCGGCTTCCTGCTCGCTGCGTGCGTGATCAAGTCGATCAGCGTCTACCTGGGCGCCCGGGCCGCCGGCGAGACGGGCGGCTCGTCGCTGAACCTGGCCGTGGCGATGAACGCGCGCGGCGGCCCGGGGATCGTGGTCGCCTCGACGGCCTTCGCGGCGGGCATCATCAGCCAGCCGTTCTACGCCGTCCTCGTGCTGCTCGCGATCATCACGTCGCTCGCGGCGGGGGCGTGGCTCGAGCGCGTCCCCCGCGAGCGCCTGCTCGTCCGCCCGGGCGCTGCCCCTGCCGAGGCGGCCGCCGAGACGGCTGCGGCGGCGCCCTGACCCGGCCGTCCGCGCGGTGGCATAGCCGCCGCGGCGCGACTAAGGTTAGAGAACGGCCCCGGGGGCGCTGACCCTTGGCGTCACCCCCTGTATGAAGACCCAGGTCTCCGAACTCGCCGACAATCGCGTCCGCCTCGACATCGAGGTTCCGGCGGGCGATGTCGACCACGCATTCGACCACGCCCTGTCCGATCTGTCGCGCAGCGTGCGCGTGCCCGGGTTCCGCAAGGGCAAGGCGCCCAAGCCGCTCGTGATGCGCCAGGTCGGCCGCGACACCGTCGTCGAGGAGGCGCTGCGCGACCACCTCACCGGCTGGTACTCGCGCGCCGTGGCCGAGGTCGGGATCGACCCGATCGACCGGCCGACGATCGACTGGACGGACGAGCCCGCCGAGGGCGCGCCGTTCGCCTTCACGGCCGAGGTCGAGGTGAAGGCGCCGCCGGAGGTGAAGTCGTACAAGGGGCTCGAGGGCGTGAAGCCGGAGCCCGAGGTGCCCGCCGAGGCCGTCGACGGCGAGATCGAGCGGCTGCGGCACAGCGTCGCCGAGCTCGTGGCGGTCGACCGCGGCGCGCAGGAGGGCGACTTCCTCGTGATCGACTTCGAGGGCAGCATGGACGGCAAGCCGTTCGAGGGCGGCGCGGGCTCGCAGTACGCCGTCGAGCTCGGCGCCGGCCGGCTGGTCGAGGATCTCGAGCGCGGGCTGGTCGGGATGAAGGTGGGGGAGGAGCGCGACATCCCTCTGACCATGCCGGCCGACTACGCCGCCGAGCACCTGGCCGGCAAGCCCGTCAGCTTCCACGTCAAGCTGAGCGACGTCAAGGAGCGCCTCCTGCCGGAGCTCGACGACGAGTTCGCGACGTCGGTGAGCGAGTTCGACACGCTCGGCGAGCTGCGCGCCGACATCCACGAGCGGGTGCGCACCGTTGTCGAGGCCGAGGCCGACCGCCGGTTCCGCTCGTCGGTGCTCGATGCGCTCGGTGCAGAGCTCTCGACGCCCGTGCCCGACGCCCTGGTGCAGAACCGCCTGCAGAGCATGACCCGCTCGCTCAGCCAGACCCTGCAGTCGCGCGGCATCGCCCTGGACGACTACCTGCGGGTCACCGGGATGACGACCGAGGACCTCGTCGCCGACATGCGCACGCAGGCGCTGGATCTCGTCCGCAAGGACCTCGCCCTCGAGGCCGTGGTGGCCGCCGAGGGGATCGAGGTCTCCGACCAGATGGTCGAGGCCTGGGTGCGAGAGCAGGCCGCCGAGGCCGACGAGGACGTCGAGGCGTCGGTGCAGCGGCTGATGGCCGATCCGGCCACGCTGACGGCGCTGCGGCAGGACCTGGCCGCCCAGAAGGCGCTCGACATCGTCACCGAGAGCGCCAAGCCGATCACGGCCGAGCAGGCCGAGGCGAAAGAGAAGTTGTGGACGCCGGAGAAGGAAACCGCGCAGTCGAGCGCCAAATCATCCCCGATCTGGACCCCCGGCACCACGTAGCCGGCTGACCTTTAGGAGCACACGTGAGTCCACTGATTCCGATGGTGATCGAGCAGACGTCCCGGGGCGAGCGGTCGTTTGACATCTACTCGCGCCTGCTGAACGAGCGCATCATCTTCCTGGGTACGCCCGTCGACGACCAGATCGCCAACCTGATCGTGGCTCAGCTTCTGCATCTCGAGAGCGAGGATCCCGACAAGGACATCTCGCTGTACGTCAACTCCCCCGGCGGCAGCGTCTATGCGGGTCTCGCCATCTACGACACCATGAACTTCGTGAAGCCCGACATCCAGACCATCTGCGTGGGCATCGCGATGAGCATGGGCGCCCTGCTCCTGGCCGGCGGCACGAAGGGCAAGCGCATGGCCCTCCCCAACGCCAAGATCCTGATTCACCAGGTCAGCTCTGGATTTCAGGGCCAGGCGACCGATATTGAGATACATGCACGCGAGATCATCGACCTGCGCAAGCGGCTCGATCAGATCATCGCGGACAAGACGGGTCAGCCGATCGAGAAGGTGGCTCGGGATACGGAGCGGGACTTCTTCATGAGCGCAGACGAGGCGAAGGACTACGGGATCATCGACCGCGTGATCGCCCACCACTAGATGGCACGACCCACCGACACCAACGAACAGCTCCTGTGCAGCTTCTGCGGCAAGTCGCAACGACAGGTGAAGAAGCTGATCGCCGGCCCCGGCGTCTACATCTGCGACGAGTGCATCGACCTGTGCAACGAGATCATCGACGAGGAGCTGACCACTCCCGCCCAGCTCGATCTCGACAACCTGCCCAAGCCGAAGGAGATCTACTCCGTCCTGAACGACTACGTCGTCGGGCAGGAGGGGGCCAAGCGGACGCTGTCGGTGGCCGTCTACAACCACTACAAGCGCGTCCAGATGGCCGGCCAGACCGACTCCGACGTCGAGCTGCAGAAGTCGAACATCCTGCTCCTGGGGCCGACCGGGTGCGGCAAGACCCTGCTCGCCCAGACGCTCGCGCGGATCCTGAACGTGCCGTTTGCGATCGCCGACGCGACCGCCCTGACCGAGGCCGGGTACGTCGGTGAGGACGTCGAGAACATCCTGCTGAAGCTGATCCAGGCCGCCGACTTCGACGTGAAGAAGGCCGAGACCGGGATCATCTACATCGACGAGGTCGACAAGATCGCCCGCAAGGCCGACAACCCCTCGATCACCCGCGACGTCAGCGGCGAGGGCGTCCAGCAGGCGCTGCTCAAAATCCTCGAGGGCACCGTGGCGAGCGTGCCGCCCCAGGGCGGGCGCAAGCACCCCCACCAGGAGTTCCTGTCGATCGACACGACGAACATCCTGTTCATCTGCGGCGGCGCCTTCGCCGACCTCGACAAGATCATCGAGCGCCGCATCGGCCGCAACTCGGTCGGGTTCGGCGCCGAGCTGCGCTCGCGCAAGCACGGCCCGTCGAAGGACCTCTTCCCGCAGGTGATGCCGGAGGATCTGATCTCCTACGGCCTGATCCCCGAGTTCATCGGCCGCCTGCCGGTCGTCTCGGCGGTGCACGCGCTCGACAAGGAGGATCTGATCCGGATCCTGCTCGAGCCCAAGAACGCGCTCGTGAAGCAGTACCAGCGCTTCTTCAACTACGACTCGATCGACCTCGTGTTCACCGAGGACGCGCTCGCGGCCATCGCCCACAGCGCGCTCGAGCGGGCCACCGGCGCCCGCGGACTGCGCTCGATCATCGAGTCGGCGCTCCTGAACGTCATGTTCGACCTGCCGTCGCGCAAGGACGTGAACAAGTGCGTGGTGACGAAGGAGACGATCGAGAAGCACCTCGATCCGACCCTGGTCACCGAGGGTGGGCAGGAGCTCGACGTCACCGACGAGCTGCGCGAGGAGTCGGCCTAGCTCCTACCAGACGTGGGGGACGATGCGCGCCGTCGAGTGCGCGTAGTCGTCGTACGCGGCGCCGAACTCCTCGGCGAGCGCGCGTTCCTCGACGCGGATGCGCGGGAGGATCCCCGCGAACCCGACGAGCAGTGCGACGGCCGCGCTGACCCAGCTTCCGAACGCGAGCCCCAGTCCGGCGAACGTGAGCAGGAGGCCGGCGTAGGAGGGGTGGCGCAGGACGCGGTACGGCCCGCGGCGCACGATCCGCTGGCCCGGCTCGATCGTCACCTCGCGGCGGAAGTACCGGCCGAGGCTGATGATCGCCCAGCCGCGGAGCAGGACGCCCGCGAGGACGAGCGCGATCCCGAGCCCGAACGTCCACCAGTCGTTGGCGTAGGCGCGCAGCCCCGGCACGAGGACCGCGATCGCGAGCCCGGCGAAGATGCCGATGCGGGCGACGAGGGCGACGATCCACTTCGTCCCTCGGTCATGCGATGCCACGCCGCCGCGGCGGCGCACGAGGAGCAGCGACTCCGCCAGGCTGCCGAGTGGGCGGTGCTCCCCGTCTCGGGCCTGGCCCAGATAGGTGGCGCCGACCTCTCCGGCAACGATCGCGACGGCCGCCGCGCCGAGGACGAGGCTCGCGGTCGGATCATGCAGGAGGAGCGGCATGGGCTGAATATCCGGTGCCTGGCACCGGTATTCAGCGGTCGTGGACGGCGCCGTAGGCCAGCGCGCCGCCGAAGCCGAGCAGGCCCAGACCGGCGATCGCGTCGGCGGCCCGGATCGCCCGCGCGCCGACGGCCCGGCGCACGATGGCGGTCGCGCTCGCGAGCATGCCCACCCAGGTGGCGCTGCCGACCGTGACCCCTGCCACGACGAGCGCCGCGGCGCCGGGCGATCGCCCCGTGCCCGCGCTGGCTGCGGCGAAGATCGCCGCCCATGACGCGATCGTGAGCGGGTTCGACGCCGTGCCGGCGAGCGACGTCAGGAACGCGCGGCGGGGGCCGGAGACCTCGAATTCGAGCTCGCCGCCGGTGCGGACGCGAAACGCACTCCAGAGCGTGCGCAGACCCAGGACGATGAGCACCGCGGCCCCAACCAGGCCGAGCACCACCCGCAGCGGCCCGATCGTGAGCAGCGGCACCGCCCCCGCCGCGCCGAGCGTCGCGTAGACGCCGTCGACGACCGCGATCCCGGCGCCGATCGCGAGCCCCACGGCCCAGCCCTGCCGCAGCGTCGACCGGATCAGGAAGAGCGACATCGGCCCGAGCTGCAGGGCCACCAGGAAGCCCAGGCCGAACCCCAAGAACACCGTGTGCACGAGCGCTACGGTATCAGCGGTGGACGGCGCAGCGGCAGCGGGCCGGTATGGCCTCGCACTTGCCGCAGCGGGCGGCGACCTGTGTGGTCGTCCAGCATGCGAGCAGGAGGAGGCAGAGGAGCGCGGCGACGGCCGCGTTCGTCGAGAAGGTGAGGACGCCGTGAGCCGGGTGCTGGACGAGGTAGTGGTGCCAGAAGCTGGTGTCGCGGGTCATGCCCGGAAGATCGGCCGTGGCGGCCGGGAACTTGACCTCGGCCTGCACACTACGATTTCCCGATGGACGCCCGCTACGACCCCGCATCGCAGGAGGAGCCCATCTTCGCCCGCTGGGAGGCGACCGGCGTCTTCGCCGGCCGGCCCGAGTCCGGGGGCGAGCCGTACGTGATCGCGCTGCCGCCCCCCAACGTCACCGGCGAGCTGCACATGGGCCATGCGCTCAACGGCTCGATCCAGGACACGCTGATCCGCCTGCGGCGGATGCAGGGCCGCGACACGCTGTGGATCTGCGGCACCGATCACGCCTCGATCGCCGTCCACGCCGTGATCGAGAAGCAGCTGCGGGCAGAGGGCACGACGCGCTTCGATCTCGGCCGCGAGCGCTTCCTCGAGCGCGTGTGGGAGTGGCGGGCGGCGACGGGCGCCACGATCATCCAGCAGTTCAAGCGCCTGGGCTGCACGCTCGACTACGACCACGAGCGCTTCACGATGGACCCGGCCTACGTGCGGTCGGTGCTCGAGATGTTCGTGCGCCTCTACCGCAAGGGCTACATCTACCGCGACAACCGCCTGATCAACTGGTGCCCGACGTGCGCGTCGACGATCTCCGACCTCGAGGTGCGCTACGAGCACGCCGTCGACACCCTGTTCGACGTGCGCTACCGGATCAAGGGCACCGACGACTTCCTGACCGTGGCGACGGTGCGGCCGGAGACGATCCTGGCCGACACCGCCGTGGCCGTGCACCCGGACGACGAGCGCTACCGCCACCTGGTGGGGCGGACCGCGATCGTGCCGCTCGTCGACCGCGAGGTGCCGATCATCGCCGATGACTACGTGAAGATGGACTTCGGCACGGGCGCGCTCAAGATCACCCCGGGCCACGACCCCAACGACTTCGAGATCGGCCGCCGCCACGGCCTGCCGGAGCTCTCGGCGATCGGCTACGACGGCCGCATGACCGACCTCGCGGGAGAGTTCGCGGGCCTGCCCGCGGACGCGGCCCGCGGCAAGGTGCGCGACGCCCTCTTCGCTCAGGGGCTGCTCGGCGAGGAGGAGCCCTACGAGCACGAGGTGGGCCACTGCGACCGCACCGGCGATCGCATCGAGCCGCTGATCTCGCTGCAGTGGTTCATGCGCATGGACGAGCTCGCCGCGCCGGCCAACGAGGCGGTGCGCTCCGGGCGGGTGCGCTTCCACCCCAAGACGCAGGAGAACACCTACTTCAGCTGGATGCTGAACATCCGCCCGTGGTGCGTGTCGCGGCAGCTCTGGTGGGGCCACCAGATCCCGGTGTGGTACTGCCCGGACGGGCACGAGACGGTCGCGCTCGACGCGCCGGCCGCCTGCGCGGAGTGCGGGTCGGCCCTGCTCGAGCGCGATCCCGACGTGCTCGACACGTGGTTCTCCTCGTCGCTGTGGCCGTTCGCCACCATCGGCTGGCCGGGCGACGATCCGCGCCTGGAGCGCTACTACCCCGGGCACGTGCTCACGACGGCCCGCGACATCATCAACCTGTGGGTGGCGCGGATGCTGATGATGGGGCTCGAGTTCATGGGCGCCATCCCGTTCTCGGACGTGATCATCAACGCCACCATCCAGGCCCCCGACGGCCGGCGCATGTCGAAGTCACTCGGCACCGGGGTCGACCCGCTCGCGCTCGTCGAGTCCTACGGGGCGGACGCCACCCGCTACGGCCTGCTCAAGATGAGCTCGACCCAGGACGTGCGCTTCGCGGAGGGCTCGATCGCCGAGGGGGCGAAGTTCGCCAACAAGCTCTGGAACGCGGCCCGCTTCGTGGTCACGCAGGCGGACACGTCGGTCGCGCCTGCGCCCGCCGGCTCGGAGCCGGCCGACCGCTGGGTGCGCTCGCGCCTGGCCGCGACGCTCGCCGAGGTGGTCGGCCTCATCGACCAGTACGAGTTCGCCGCCGCGGTGAAGACCCTGTACGCGTTCGTGTTCGAGTTCTGCGACTGGTACATCGAGGCGGCCAAGCCCCGCCTGCAGGGGGCGGACGCCGCGGCGCGCCGCGACGTGTCGGCCAACCTGCTCTGGACGCTCGAGCGCATCCTGCTCCTGACGCACCCGGTGTGCCCGTTCGTGACCGAGGCCGTGTGGTCGCACCTGCCCGGCGAGCGCGGCCTGCTGATGCTCGAGCCGTTCCCGGCGGCGGTCGCCGAGCATCGGGATCCCGGCGCCGAGGCCGACGTCCAGGCCGCCATCGCAGCCGTCTCGGAGGCGCGCTCGACGCCCGACGTGCGCCTGGTGCTGCCGCACGGCTTCGCGGCGGCGGCGCTCGTGCGTGCCCTGGTGCCGCGCGCCACCGAGGTGGTGGAGGACTCGGTGACGTCCTGGGTTGTCGAGGCCGCGGCCGAGGATCCCGCCGTCGTGCGCGCGCGGCTCGAGGAGGAGATCGCCCGCGCCCGCTCCGAGCTCGAGCGCTCGCGGTCGATGCTCGCAAACGACCGCTTCACCGCAAAGGCCCCGGCCGCGAAGGTCGAGGAGGAGCGGGCCAAGGAGGCACGGTTCGGCGTCGAGGTGCAGGAGCTGGAGGCGAGGCTGCGGGAGCTGCGGTGACGACCGCCGATGCCTACATCGACTCGCTCGAGCTCTTCGGCATGCGTTTCGGCCTCGAGCGCATGCACGGCCTGCTCGACGCGCTCGGCAATCCCGAGCGCGCGTTCGACGCCGTCCACGTGGTCGGCACGAACGGCAAGGGCTCGACCACGCTCTACGCCGAGGCGCTCCTGCTCGCCGAGGGCATCGCCACCGGCGCCTACCTCTCGCCGCACCTGACGTCGTTTCGCGAGCGCATCCGCATCGGCGGCGCCGAGATCGAGCCGGCGGCCTACGAGGCGGCGGTGCTGCGCGTGCGCGCGGCCGTCGGAGCCGACGTGACCCAGTTCGAGGCGCTCACGGCCGCGGCCTTCGTGGCGTTCGCCTCGGCGAGGGTCGCGTGGGCCGTCGTCGAGGCCGGCCTGGGCGGGCGGCTCGACGCCACCAACGTGCTCGCCCGCTCCCGCGTTCAGGTGCTGACGAACGTCTCGCTCGAGCACACGGAGCTCCTCGGCGAGACGCGCGAGGCGATCGCGGCCGAGAAGGCGGCGGTCGTCCCGGCCGGCGGAGTGGTGGTCGTCGGCGAGTCCGGCTGGGAGGGGTTTGTGCCCCAGGCGCGTACTGTCAAGCAGGTGACTGTGGCCGGCACGTATCAGGATCAGAACCGGGCGGTGGCGCACGCGGCGATCGAGCTCGCCATGGGCCGCGCGATCGACCCCGCCCCGATGCTCGCCGTGCGCATCCCCGGGCGGATGGAGGTGCGCGGCACCGCGCCGCTCGAGATCTGGGACGGCGCTCACAACCCGGCGGGCATGCGCCGGCTCGTGTCCGAGCTGCCGGGCATCGTCGGGGATCGCCGCTGCGTGGCGGTGTTCTCGACCCTCGGCGAGAAGGATGTCGGGGCGATGGTCGCGCTCCTGCGCCAGGTCTGCCCGGAGATCGTTGCTACACAATCGACCAATTCACGCGCGCTTGCAGCGGATACACTGAGCGCGCTCACCGGAGGGCCGGCCGAGCCGGACCCGGTGGCGGCTCGAGAGCGCGCCCTGGCCCTGGCCGGGCCGTCGGGAGCGGTCGTCATTTGCGGTTCGCTGTATCTTCTCCATGACTTGACCACACGGTCAGCCGGCGCCGGAACCGCGCCGGCGGCCGTACACTGAGCGACTTCGCGTGCTTTTCGCAACCACCCCCACCACCACCACCGACTCGGGCTCGTTCTCGAGCGTCACGAACTTCTTCAGCTCGAGCTACTTCTCGGCGTTCGAGAAGCTCTCGATCCTGTTCGTCATCGCGCTCTACGCCGCGCTCGTGTTCTGGACGTGGAAGGACGCCCGCCGGCGGGTCGAGGACCCGGTGATCGTGGGCGTCTGCGTCGCCACGGCCGTGTGCTTCCCGTTCGTCGGCGTGCTCATCTACCTGATCCTGCGCCCGCCGGAGTACATCGCCGACGTGCACGAGCGCGAGCTCGAGATCCGGGCGATGGAGCGCCGGCTCGGCGCCGACTCGGTGTGCCCGTACTGCCGCAACCCTTCCGAGGCGAGCTTCCTGTCCTGCCCCCACTGCGGCACCAAGCTGAAGCAGGCCTGCCGCCGGTGCAAGGCCCCGCTCGACCCGACCTGGCGTCTGTGCCCGTACTGCGAGACGGTGGCCACGACCCTGCCCCCGCCGGAGCGGCCGCGGCGCGGCGCCGGCCAGCGCACCACGACCGAGGCCTGAGCGGGCCGGTCAAGCGATCGTGGCAGACGTCGAGCGCACCCTGTTCCTGGTCAAGCCCGATGCCGTCGAGCGGCGGCTCGTGGGCGAGATCGTCTCGCGCTTCGAGCGGCGCGGCTTCACGCTGCGCGGCCTGAAGCTCGTCCGCGTCAGCGAGCAGCAGGCGGCGGAGCACTACGTCGAGCACGTCGGTAAGCCCTTCTACCCCGAGCTCGTCGAGTTCATCACCTCCGGGCCGGTGGTGGCGATGGTGATCGAGGGGCTCGGCGCCGTCGCGGCGGTGCGGTCCATGATGGGCGCCACCAACCCGCTCGACTCGGCGCCGGGCACGATCCGGGGCGACTTCGCACTCGACCTGGGCCGAAACGTCGTCCACGGCTCCGACTCGCCCGCCTCCGCCGCTCGTGAGATCGCGATCTTCTTCGCGGACTCCGAGCTGCGGGGATGATCCCGGAGGGGCTGCGGCACCTCGGCCGGCTGCGGCTGGCATCGCGCTCCCCCCAGCGGTGCGCGCTCCTGACCATGCTCGGCATCGACTTCGACGTCGTGCCGCCGGACTACGACGAGCCCGAGCTGCCGGGCGAGCCGGCCCAGATCGCCGTCGCCCACGCCCGGGCGAAGGCGGCGTCGGTCGAGGGCGACCGCGTCCTGGGAGTGGACACGATCGTCGTCGTCGGCGGCCGTGTGCTCGGAAAGCCGGCCGGCGAGGACCAGGCCCGCGAGTACCTGAGCCTGCTCTCGGGGAACACCCATGCGGTGCACTCGGGCCTGTGCCTACGCTGCGACGGCGTCGAGCATGTGCGCAGCGCCGTCACGGACGTCACCTTCGCGCCGCTTGCGCCGAGCGACCTGGATTGGTACCTCGCGTCGGGCGAGTGGCGCGACCGCGCCGGGGGCTACGCGGTGCAGGGGCTGGGGGCGGCGCTCGTGCGATCCATCGCCGGCGACTACTCAAACGTGGTCGGCCTGCCCGTCCCGGCGCTGATCGACGCGATGGCAGCTGCGGCGATACGCTAGAATCGATTAGCCGTTTTTGGGGCGATTTGCAGCAAATCCCGAGCAGTACACCATCAGCTTCCTCAACTCTCTCACCGGTCTTGGCGGCCGCGACATGGCCGTCGACCTTGGCACGGCCAACACGCTCGTCTACGTGCGCGGTCGCGGCATCGTGCTCTCGGAGCCGTCCGTCGTCGCGATCGACCAGCACACCGGCGAGGTGCATGCGGTCGGCGTCGAGGCCAAGCGCATGCTGGGGCGCACGCCGGGGAACATCTCGGCCATCCGGCCGCTGAAGGACGGCGTCATCGCCGACTTCGACGTGACCGAGCAGATGCTGCGGCACTTCATCCAGAAAGTGCACCAGAACCGCTTCGCCCATCCCCGCGTCGTCGTGTGCGTCCCCTCCGGTGTGACCGGCGTCGAGAAGCGGGCCGTGATCGAGGCGACCGAGTCCGCCGGCGCTCGCCAGGCGCTCCTGATCGAGGAGCCGATGGCGGCGGCGATCGGCGCCGGGCTGCCGGTGTCCGAGGCGACCGGCAACATGATCGTCGACATCGGCGGCGGCACGACCGAGGTGGCGGTGATCTCGCTCGGCGGGATCGTCGTCAGCCAGTCGATCCGCGTCGGCGGCGACGAGCTCGACGAGGCGATCATCGAGCACGTGAAGAAGGAGTACAAGCTCATGATCGGCCCGTCCACGGCCGAGGAGGTCAAGCTCGAGATCGGCTCGGCGGCGGAGCTGCCCGAGGAGGTCGAGGCCGAGATCCGCGGCCGCGACCTGGTCACAGGATTGCCCAAGACTGTCGTGCTCTCCTCCAAGGAGGTGCGCCATGCCCTCGACGTGCCCCTGAACCAGATCATCGACGCCGTGAAGCAGACCCTCGACAAGACGCCGCCGGAGCTCGCCTCCGACATCATGGACCGCGGGATCGTGCTCGCCGGCGGCGGGGCGCTGCTGCAGCGGATGACCGACCGGCTGCGCGCCGAGACGCAGATGCCGGTGCACCTGGCCGAGTCGCCGCTCACGTGCGTCGCGGTGGGCTCGGGCCGCTCGCTCGAGGAGTTCGAGGTCATCTACCGCGCCAACCAGACCTACTCCGCGAGCCGCCGGAACGGGCGCCGTCACTACTGAGTTTGCGCGATCTCACTGACCGAGGGGGCAGCTCGTGCTGATGTTGGCCGGACCGATCTCGTATGGGCAGGCCGTCGTGCTCGGCCTGCTGCAGGGCTTCGCCGAGCTGTTCCCGATCTCGAGCCTGGGGCAGAGCGTCATCGCGCCGCGCGTGTTCGGGTGGGACATCCACCAGGAGGACAAGTACTTCATCGCATTCCTCGTGGCGACCCACCTGGCGACGGCCATCGTCCTGCTCGGGTTCTTCTGGCGCGACTGGGTGCGCATCCTCTCGGGCATGGGGCGGTCGCTCCGCGAGCGCGAGATCGCGCCCACTAACCCGGACGGGCGGCTCGGCTGGCTGATCGTGGTGGCGACGATCCCGGCCGGCATCCTGGGCCTGCTGCTGCAGGACAAGCTGCAGTCGGTGTTCGCGTCGGCCCAGTCGGCGGCGTTCTTCCTGATCCTGAACGGCATCATGCTGTTCTTCGCCGAGCGGCTGCGGCGGCGCGCGCCCGGCGTCCCGGAGGGCGAGGCCGACGGCGACCATCGCATCGCCGAGCGCGCCAGCTGGCGCGACTCGGTCGGCGTGGGAGCGTCGCAGGCCATCGCCCTGATCCCGGGCTTCTCGCGCTCGGGCGCCTCGATGGGGGGCGGCCTCCTGGTCGGGCTCTCCAACGAGGACGCGGCCCGGTTCGCGTTCCTGCTCGCGACGCCGATCATCGGCGCCGCCGCCGTGCTCAAGATCCCGGTGCTCCTGGGCTCCGACGGCAACGGCGTGCGCGGCCCGGCGGTGGCCGCCTCGCTCTGCTCCGCCCTCACGGCCTACCTGTCGGTGCGCTTCCTGATGCGCTACTTCGAGACGAAACGGCTGACGCCGTTTGCGGCGTTCTGCTTCGTCGAGGGCATCGTGCTCTCGATCTGGTTCGCGGTCAGCTGACCGAGCCGCTACGCCTGCACGTCCGGGTGGGCGGTGCCCTCGCGCTTGGGCCCGCTCTGGAACCAGGCGAAGACGAAGCAGGCCAGCCCGACCAGGAACGAGGCAACGCCGTGCTTCACGTGCACGGCCGAGACGCCGCTCTCGTGCCCGAGGAAGTTCGGCAGCGGCAGCGACTTTGGCGGCACCGTCCAGTACATGATGGCGACGGCGATGAAGAAGACGCCGGCGACGATGCCGGCGATGGTGAGTGCGCGTTGTTTGCTCATGGCCCGAGTATCCCTTCGGAGATTGGACCCGGGTTGGCGTGCATATGCGGGAAGTTTCCGGGCCGTCAGGTAGAATCGCGCTTTCCGACCCGCCCTGAGGAATGCTTCTAAGCAAGAACCGTGTCATACGCAGGCGGGCCGTAGTCGGCCTGCTCGTCGCCGCCTCGCTCACGCTCCTGACGATGTCCTATCGGGAGGGGTCGACCGGCGTCGTCGGCTCCATGCAACGTGGGGTCGTCGAGCTGACCGCCCCGTTCGCGTCCGTCGCCCACCGCGTCACCCGGCCCTTCGTGGACGGCTGGCACTGGACGACCGGCCTCATCCACGCCCGCAACCAGACCGCCGAGCTGAAGACGCTCAAGGTCAAGCTCGGCCTGGCGACGGCGCGCAACGCGCAGCTCGCCGCCCAGGTCGCAACCCTGGGGGCGCTCGCCCATTGGGGCGAGCAGAACCCGTCGTTCAAGTTCGTCTCGGGATCGGTGATCGTCCAGTTCCACCCGCTGCTCTCGAACACGGTCATGATCGGCATCGGCAGCGATCAGGGCGTGAGCAAGAACGACGCCGTGGTGGCGCCGTCGTCCGACGGCGGCGGCCTCGTCGGGCGCGTCTCCGAGGTCACCGGGAGCACGGCGACGGTGCAGCTCCTGCTCGATCCGACCACGGGCGTCACGGCCGAGGTGCTGGGCGAGCAGGGGGCTGTGGGGACGATCGTCGCGGCCACGGGCACGCCGGGCGAGCTGAACATGCTGCAGGTGCCAAAGGCCGTGCGCGTGCGCACGAACGACACGGTCATCACCACCGGCAGCGGCGGCCGGCTGAACTCGATGTACCCAGACGGCCTGGCGATCGGGCGCGTCTCCCAGGCGACGCCCCTCGACGGCAGCCCCAACATGCAGATCCAGGTGACGCCGTTCGTCGACTTCACCAACCTGGACGGCGTGATCGTCCTGGAGACGCACCACTAGTGGCGGGGCTCGACTATCTGAAGGCGCTCGTGTGCGTGTTCGTCCTGGTCGTCGTGCAGGTGTCCGTCACGCCGCAGTTCTATCCGCTCGGCGGCGGGCCCGACCTGGTCGCGATCCTGGTCGTGGCGCTGGCGCTCTGGCGCGGGCTCGAGCTGGCCGCGGTGGCCGGGTTCGCCGGCGGTTTCCTGCTCGACGCCCTGCTCTACCAGCACCTCGGCATGACGTCGCTCGCCTACCTGGCGTGCGCCTGGGCCGTGACCACGTTCTCGGGCCGGGGCGAGGCGGGCGCGGGCATGCTCGAGCCGGCGCCGCCGCGGCCGCTGCCCTGGGTGATCGCGGGCGCGCTGCTCGTCGAGATCGCCCTCGTCGCCGTCGAGGTGCTGCTCGGCTACGGCTATGACATCGGCTACCTCGTGTGGCATCAGATCGTGCCCTCGATCCTGCAGACGACCCTGCTCGCCCTGATCCTGCTGCCGCTCCTGCGGCGGCTCTTCCGACCGGCCCGCATGCGCGCCAATGTATCTACAGCGACCGCCGTCTAGACCCGAGGCGACGCCCGACCCGGTGCCTCTGGCAATCCGGGCGGCGACGCTCGGCGTGATCGCGGCGGTGCTGCTCGGCGTCCTGCTCTTCCGGCTGTGGGCGCTGCAGGTGCTGCACTCCGACCAGTACGTCGCGGCCGCGGCACAGAACAGCGTGCGCACGATCGACGTGCCCTCGCCGCGGGGCGAGATCCTCGATCGCAACGGCAACGTGCTCGTCTCGAACACCGCTGCGATCGCCGTGCAGGTCGACGCCGCCCGGCTCGGCCAGGTGGCGTGCGTCACCACGCTCGGGTCGAAGCAGCCGGTGCCGCTCGTGCCGCCGTGCCGGGTGCTGAAGCGGCTGGCCTGGGTGCTGGCCGTGCCCTACCCGCACATGTGGCACGTGTTCGCCCGCCTGGCGAGCGCCAACCCGGGCTACCCGGTGACCCTGCCGTTCGCCGTCGACCGGCGCATGACCGCGTACGTCCTCGAGCGCCGGTGGCTCTTCGCCGGCGTCCAGTTCGAGCATCTGTACCAGCGCAGCTACCCGTCGCTGCGCGAGTTCGGCCCGATCAACCCCAACCTGATCGGATTCGTGGGCGCGATCACGGCCGAGAACATCCACGATCGCTCCTACGGCGAGAAGCTGCCGACGATCGGCACCGCCGGCCAGGGCGGCGTCGAGAAGACGTACGACCGCTACCTGCGCGGCCAGGACGGCCAGATCCAGGAGACGGTCGACCCCTCCGGCGCGCCCGTCGGCCCGGCCTACCTGACCCAGTCGCCGGTGCCGGGCAACAACCTGCGCCTGACCATCGACGCCAAGCTCCAGCGCGCGGCGCAGGCGGCGATCGTGCAGGGGCTCGGGATCGCCCATCTCGACGGCCAGCCGGCCGACTACGGGGCGGTGGTGGCGATGAACCCCTCCAACGGCGCCATCTACGCGATGGCGTCGGGGCCGACGTACAGCCCGATGGTGCACGTGCCGCCGTACAAGGGCTCGGGCGCCGTGTTCAAGAGCAAGCTCACGCCGGCCTACGACAAGGCGTTCCAGGGCACGTATCCGGCCGGCTCGACCTTCAAGCCGATCACGGCGACGGCGGCTTACGAGTCGGGCATCCTCGCGCCGGGGCAGAGGCTCGACTGCCCGGGGCAGTACATCTCGCGCAACGACATCGCCAAACAGAAGACCGTGTTCCACGACTGGACGCCGCTCTCGATGGGATCGATGGATCTCTCGAAGGCGCTCGAGGTCTCCTGTGACACGTTCTTCTATCAGCTCGGCGACTTGTTCTGGGGCCGCAACGACCAGTTCCAGAGCTGGATCCGCCAGCTCGGCTACGGGACGGCGCCGCCGCTTGACGCCGGCGGCGCGCAGGCGGGCGTCGTGCCCGACCATCTGTGGAAGGCCGAGCAGAACTGGCTCGGCACGCCGGCGCAGCAGCAGATCGAGCAGAGCTGGCTCCCCGGCGACGACATCAACATGTCGATCGGCCAGGGCAACCTGCTCGTCTCGCCGCTGCAGCAGGCGGTCGCCTACGCCGCCCTCGAGAACGGCGGCGACGTCGTCACCCCGCACGTCGGCGAGGCCATCCTCCAGCCCGGCAGCACGACCCAGGTCGCGCCGGGCGGGGCGATCGATCCGCGGCCGGTGCGGCGGCTGAAGCTCTCCCCGACGCTGCTCGCCGAGATCAAGCTCGGCCTGTACGGAGCCACCCACGCCGGCGACGGCACCTCGACCGCCACCTTCGGCCACTTCTCGCCCACGGTGTACGGCAAGACCGGCACCGCCGAGGTGCCGACCGCGACCTGCCCGAACTGCGCCGACGCCTGGTGGGCGGGCTGGGCGTCGCAGGGCAACCGCTCGCTGGTCGTCGTGGCGTTCATCCACAACGGCGGCCACGGCGGCGTCTCGGCCGCGCCGGTGGCGGCGAGCGTGTTCCAGTCGTTCTTCGCACCGCAACGCCAGTTCGTGTTCCACGCCGGGCAGGACCAGTCGCGATGAACCACTACCTGCGCCACCTCGACTATCTGATGCTGGCGACCGCCCTCTCGATCTCGGCCTTCGGCCTGTGGATCATGCAGACGGTCTCGCGCCACTACGCGGGCAATCTCTACGGCCACCAGGTGCTGTACGTCGTCGTGGGCACGGTCGGGATGCTCGCCGTCGCGGCGGTGCCGCCGACGCTGATGCGGCGCGTGCGCTGGGCGCTCTACGCCTTCGTGCTGCTGAGCACCGCGGCCGTGCTCGCGGCCGGCACCTCGATCGGCGGCGGCAAGCGCTGGATCAACCTGAGCGCCTTCCAGTTCCAGCCGTCGGAGTTCGCCAAGCTGCTGCTGATCGTCGGCCTGGCGGCGGTGCTGGCCTCGCGCCGCGGCATCACCGGCCCGGCCCGGCTGACGCTGCTTGCGATCCTCTACGTGCTCCTGCCGGCGATGCTCGTGTTCAAGGAGCCCGACTTCGGCACCACGCTCGTCTACGTGGCGATCATGCTCGGGATGCTCTTCGTCTACGGCATCCCCTGGCAGCACTTCGTCTGGATGGCGATCGCCGTCGCGGTGACCGTCGCGCTCGTGTTCTCGATCCTGCCGGGGATGGGCGTGCAGGTGGTGCACGGCTACCAGATCTCACGCCTGACCGACTTCCTGCACCCCAACCCGAACGACACGCAGGGCAACGGCTTCCAGCTGCACCAGTCGGTGATCGCGGTGTCGCACGGCGGCCTGGGCGGCACGGGCACCGGCGCGACGGCGCCGGGAACGCCGCAGGTCGGCGCGACGCAGACCTCGCTCGGCTTCCTGCCCGAGGCACCCACCGACTTCGTGTTCGCCGTGGTGGGCGAGGAGCGTGGCTTCGTGGGCGCGGCGTGGCTGATCTGCCTCTACGCGCTGCTCCTGTGGCGAGGGTTGAAGGTGATCACCAAGTCGCGCTCGACCTTCGGCAGCCTGGTGGCGGCCGGGGTGGTGTCGATGCTGCTCTTCCAGATCTTCATCAACATCGGCATGACCATCGGCCTTGCGCCCGTGACCGGGATCCCGCTGCCGTTCATGAGCTTCGGCGGCTCGCACACGATCACGAACCTGCTCGCGATCGGGGTGCTGCAGGCGATCCACGTCCACGCCCAGACCGCCGACGAGCCGGTGTACGCCAGGTGAGCAAGCGGCTCGGGGCGGTCGCATCCGCGACGATGGTGCAGAAGGCGCTGAAGGAGGTCTCAGACGACGCG
This sequence comes from uncultured Actinomycetes bacterium, assembly GCA_963813245.1. GTDB lineage: Bacteria > Actinomycetota > Thermoleophilia > Gaiellales > JAICJC01 > JAICJC01. Next base: position 240,036 of record CAWEYE010000010.1, on the reverse strand, counting down.
ACCGGCGTCGGCCCGGTGATCCTGTGCGGGCGCTCGGCGCCGGTCGAGCGGGTGCGGGCGGCGCTCCTGGGCGCGAAGTGGAGCAACACGTCGGCCGTCGAGTCGTTCGCGATCCGGCGGCTGCGGCCGGAGGATCGGGCGCAGCTGCGGCGGGCGTCGGTGATCGTCTACGGCGGTGAGGTGACGCACACCCTCGACGACGAGACGCGGGCCGACCTCGAGGTCGTCGGCCGCGCCGACCGTCCGCTACTCGTTCTGCTCGAAGGCGTCGAGCTGCCCATGGACGCGTCGGTCGAGGCCACCCGCGTGCGTGGCATCGAGCCCGAGAACGTCCTTGCGATCAAGACCGGCCATTTCCCGGCCAAGCGGGTGCTGCGCATGATCGCCGCGAAGGCCGGCACGTCCGGGCCGGCGCTCGCGGCCCGCCTGCCCGCACTGCGGCCGCTCGTGGTCGAGACGATGATCGAGACGGCGGCGCGCCGAAACGCGCTGATCGCTGCGGCGATCTGGATCCCCGGCGCCGACATGCCGCTGCTGACCGCGGTCGAGATGCGCCTGATGCTGCACCTGGGCGTCTGCTACGGGGTCGAGGTCGGCCCCGACCGGGCGGTCGAGCTGCTCGGCCTGCTCGGCGCCGGCTTCGGCCTGCGCGCGGCCGCGCGCGAGCTCCTGGATGTCGTCCCCGTCGCCGGCTGGGTGATCAAGGGCGGCGTCGCCTACTCGGGCACGCGGGCGATCGGACGGGCGGCGGTCGAGTACTTCGAGCGCGGGGCCGTGGCCGACGTCTCCAAGCTGCGCACGCTCGCCGAGCGCCTGCGCTCGTAGCCGAAAACCGGGGACAGTCCCCGCGTCCCCTTAACACCGTCGACTACCATGCGGTGCAATGGGCAAAGCCCTGCTCGAAGACAGGATCGAGGCCGTGCTGGAGACGGTGCAAAAGCCGTCGCGCTACATCGGCGGCGAGGCCAACCAGGTACGCAAGCCGCAGGCGACCGCGCTCGTCGCCCTCTGCTATCCCGACGCATACGAGATCGGGATCTCAAATCAGGCCCTGCAGATCCTCTACCAGCAGATCAACCGCCGCGAGGGCATCGCGGCCGAGCGGGTGTACTGCCCGTGGCCCGACATGGCCGACGCGATGCGCCGGCAAGGCCTGCCGCTGTTCACGCTCGAGTCGTGGCGGCCCGTGCGCGAGGCCGACCTGCTCGGGATCACCCTTCAGGCCGAGCTGACCTACTCGAACGTGCTCGAGGTGCTCGATCTGGCCGGCATCCCCCTGCGCGCCGCCGATCGCGGCGACGACGATCCGATCGTCGTGGCCGGAGGCCCGAGCGCCTCCAACCCCGCGCCGCTCGGGCCGTTCTTCGACGCCGTCTTCATGGGCGAGTCCGAGCGCGCGTTCGAGGCGGTGCTCGACGTGATCGCGACCGTGCCCGGCCGGGCCGCGCGCATGGCGGCCCTCGCCCAGAACCCGTACCTGTACCTGCCGGGGCGCGGACGCCACCCCGTGGAGCGCGCCGTCTATGCCGACTTCGGCATCGAGACGCACCCGACCCGGGTCGTGGTGCCGTACTCGTCGGCGATCTTCTCGCGGGCGTCGGTCGAGGTCATGCGCGGCTGCACCCGCGGCTGCCGCTTCTGCCATGCGGGCACGTGGTACCGGCCCGTGCGCGAGCGCTCGCCGGACGAGGTGGCCGAGGCCGGCCTCGCCCAGCTCGGCTGCACCGGCTACGACGAGCTGTCGCTGACGTCGCTTGCCACCAGCGACTACACGGGCATCGTGCCCGCGATCGAGAAGATCAAGACGCGGCTGCCGACGCTGCACCTGTCGCTTCCGTCCAACCGCGTCGACACGGGGCCGGTGGCGCTCACCGCCGCCGCCAACGCCCGCCAGAGCTCGATCACGCTGGCGCCCGAGGCGGCCACGCAGCGGATGCGCGACATCATCTGCAAGACGATCACCGACGAGATGATCGAGCGCGCGATCGAGGCGGCGTTCCAGGCCGGCTACACCAGCCTGAAGATGTACTTCATGATCGGCCTGCCGCGAGAGACGCACGCCGAGGTGCAGGGGATCGTCGATCTCGGCATCCGGGCGCGCGAGATCGGGCGGCGGGTGCGCCCCGGCGGCGGCCGGTTCTCGGTGCACGTGAGCGTCTCGAACTTCGTGCCCAAGCCGCACACGCCCTTCCAGTGGGAGGGGATGTCGAGCCGCGCCCAGCTCGACGCGAAGCAGGCGTACATGCGCCGGGCGATGCCCACCCGCCAGATCCGGCTCTCGCTGCACGACCTGGGCACGTCGATGCTCGAGGGCGCGCTCGCCCGTGGCGGCGAGGAGCTGGCGGACGTGATCGAGCGGGCGTGGCGCGCGGGTGCGCGCTTCGACGCCTGGAGCGAGATGTACCAGGAGGCCGCCTGGGAGGCGGCGTTTGCGGCCTGCGGCTCGAGCATCGACGAGCAGGCCACGCGAGAGTTTGGAGAGTGGGACGAGCTGCCGTGGGATCACGTGCGCTCGGGCGTCTCCAAGGAGTTCCTGCTGGACGAGTGGGGGCAGAGCCGCGCCGAGGTGGCGACGGGCGACTGCCGCTGGGACGGATGCACGGACTGCGGTGCGTGCTTCGGCCCCGTCCGCAACAGATTGGTGAGCTGACCGGAAACCGGGGTCAGACCCCGGTCTCCGCGCATTTTGAAAGTTGAGACACATCGTTGACATATCGAATTACCTTTGCGGTTGGCGGACGGGCGCGCTTTCTGTCGCACCTCGAAACCGTTGACACGCTGCTCGGCGCGCTGCGGCGCGCCGGCTACGACATCGCCCTGTCGAAGGGCATGAAGCCTCGTCCTGTGATCTCGCTCGCGATGCCGCGGGCGGTCGGTGTGCAGGCGCTGGCAGACCTGGCCGACGTGCAGCTCGTGGACGATCCCGACCCGGCCGAGGTGGCCGAGCGGCTCGACGCGCAGCTGCCGCACGGCATGACCGTGGTCGGCGTCCAGCCGGCCGAAGGCCGGACGGCCGCCGCCCGTGTGGAGGCGACCGCCTACGACGTGGAGGTGGAGGACGACGTCGACTGGCCGCGCGCGCTGCACGCGTTCGCGGAGGCCGAGAGCTGCGAGGTGGTGCGAACCGCCCCGGGCAAGGCCGATCGCCGGATCGACGTCCGCACGTACTGCTCGAGCATCGAGCACGAGCCGGGACTGCTGCGGATGGAGCTTCGGATGACCGAAGCCGGCACCGCACGCCCGGAGGAGATTGCACAGGCGGTTGCCGGCCTCATCGGCCGCACCGCGAACATCAAGCGGCTGGTACGGACGCGCATCTGCCTTCGCGACCAGCCGGTGGGAGTACGCACTTGACACTTACATCGAACGTATCGAAGACCATCCTGATCTCGGTCGACCTGTCCGAGCTGCGGGTGGCCGTGGTCGAAGAGGGCCGTACCGTCGAGGCGCTGATCGAGCGCCGCGGCGAGGGCTCGCTGGCCGGAAACATCTACAAAGGCAAGATCGACAACGTGCTGCGCGGCATGGAGGCGGCCTTCGTCGACCTCGGCCTGCCCCGCAACGGGTTCCTGTATGTGGACGACGTCGTCGTCCCCGGCCAGGACCCGAAGTCGCGCCGCCGGCGCAAGATCGACGAGCTCCTGAAGCCCGGCCAGGAGGTGCTCGTCCAGGTCGTCAAGGACTCGATGGGCACCAAGGGGCCGCGGGTCACGATGGAGCTCTCCATCGCGGGCCGCTTCCTGGTGCTCTCGCCCCACGGCGAGGGCTCCGGGGTGTCGAGGCGGCTGCCCGACGGCGAGCGCGAGCGGCTGCGCAAGCTGGCCAAGTCGCTCGAGACTGAGCAGGGCGGCATCATCGTCCGCACCGCGGCCGCCGGCGCCACCGCCGACGACCTCGAGCGCGACCTGCGCTTCCTGCACAAGATGTGGGCCCAGGTCGAGGCCCGGGCGAAGCCGGCGAAGGCCGGGAGCCTCGTCTACGCCGAGGCCGACCTGTCGCTGAAGGTGATCCGCGACCTGCTGGCGCGAAACGTGCAGGAGGTGCTGGTCGACTCCGAGCGCCAGTACCGCCGCATCCTCGGCTGGGTGCGCACGACGCAGCCCGAGTTCGTCGACCGGATCAAGCTCTACTCCGACAGCGTGCCGCTGTTCGAGCGCTACGGCGTCGACCAGGCGATCCTCTCGACGCTGAACAAGCGCGTCGACCTGCCGTCCGGCGGCTACCTGATCTTCGACTACGCCGAGGCGTTCACCGTCATCGACGTCAACACGGGCCGGTTCGTGGGCTCGTCCGGGCGGCTCGAGGACACGATCACGCGCAACAACATCGAGGCGGCGCGGGAGGTCATGCGCCAGCTGCGCCTGCGCGACATCGGCGGCATCATCGTCATCGACTTCATCGACATGGCGTCGGCGAAGAACCGGGCCGAGGTGCTGAAGGTGCTCCAGGCCGAGCTCGAGAACGACCGCACGAAGACGTATCTGGTCGAGATCTCGCCGCTCGGGCTGGTCGAGATGACCCGCCAGAACGTGACCGCGGGCGTGCGCGAGATCCTCACCCGCACCTGCCCGACATGCGGCGGCGAGGGCGTCGTCCTCTCCGAGCAGACGATGGCCGTCGAGGCCGAACGGCGCCTGCGCCGGCTGGCCCGGTCATCGGGCGCCGAGGCGTTCCTGGTGCGGCTGAATGCGAAGGTCGCCTCGGGCCTGGTCGGCGCGGGCGGCATGAAGCTGCTCGAGCTCGAGCGCGAGACGCGCAAGTTCTTCACCCTGGAGCCGGTCGAGCGGATGCTCCTGAGCGAGGTGGACGTGATCCGTGAGGGCTCGCGGGCCGAGATCGACGGCGACGGCCTGCCGTTCGCCGACGGCGACGAGCGCACCGTCAAGATCTCGGAGCCGCACATGTACAACATCACCGACGGCGTCGCCAGGGTCGACGGCGGCTACCCGGTGGTGGTGGGCGGCGCGATCGGCTACGTCGGCCAGCAGCACAAGGTGCGCATCGACCGGGCCACCCGGACGGTGGCCTACGCCACGTTGCTCGACGCCAAGCCGACCGCGATCGATCTGCCGCCCGAGCCGGGCGACTACGAGCTGCCGGAGTTCGACCGCGAGGTGGGCGAGCGGCTCGAGCTCGAGCAGCGCACCCGGCCGCGCACGCGCCGCAAGACGCCGGCGAAGCCGGCCGCGGCGGCTGCGGCGACGACCGAGGCCGACGCCGCCGGCAAGGCCGCCGACGACGCCACGGCTGCACCCAAGCCGCGGCGGCGGACGCGGGCCAAGCCGGCGGCCGACACGGCAGCGGCCGAGGCGGCGCCCGCCGAGGCGGCGTCTGCCGACGAGCCGGCGGCAGCCGATGCGAGCGCGGATGCCGGCGCAGACGGTGCGGCCGATGTAGTCGACGCGGCTGAGACCGGCGACGAAGCCGCCGGCACCAAGCGCCGACGCCGCGGCAAGCGCGGCGGGCGTGGGCGTTCGCGGACGGCGAGCGCCGATGCGGACGGATCGACCCCGCAGGCGGACGCCGACCCCGGCGCGGCTCCCAAGCCTGACGAGCCGAGCGCGGCGGCACCGGCCGCCGATGCCGAACCGGCCGCCGCGCCGCGCACGCGCCGCCGGGCTCCCGCCAAGCGCACGGCCACGGCCGCGGCGGCGACCGCGGACCCCGAGCCCGCACCGGCGGCGGCGCCCGCCGCACCGCCTCCGGAGGTGGTGTCCCCGCCGGCCGAGCCCCCGGCTGCGGCCGCGCCGGCCGCCGACGGGGCGCAGCCTCAGTCGGAGCGCAAGCGCGGGCTCCTGGGGAAGATCCTCGGTGGGTAATGCTCTGGTACCATTCCGCGGCTCATGTACGCGGTGATCAAGGTCGGCGGCAAGCAGTACCGCGTCGAGCAGGGGCAGAAGCTCCTGGTCGACCGGCAGCCGCATGCTGCGGGCGAGGCGTTCACGCCGGACGTGCTCATGACGGGCGGCGACGAGGTCGTGACCGACCGCGAGAAGCTGCAGGGCACCGTCTCGGTGCAGGTGGTCGAACATCTGCGCGGCGAGAAGATCAAGGTGTTCACGTTCAAGCCGAAGCGCGGCTTCAAGAAGACGCGCGGGCACCGGTCGGAGCTGACCAGGATCTCGGTCGAGTCGATCGGCGGCTCGGCGCGGCCCAAGCGGGCACCGGCCCGCAAGCCTGAGGCCGAGCCGGCCGAGGCCCCCGCCGCCGAGGCGAAGGCCCCGGCACGGGCGCCGGCCAAGCCGAAGGCGGCTCCCAAGCCACGGGCGGCGGCGAAGCCGAAGGCCGAGAGCGCGGAGCAGGCCGACGCACCGGCTGCGCGGCCGCGGCGGACGAGGGCGAAGAAGGAGGACACGGGCGATGGCGCATAAGAAGGGTCTCGGATCGTCCAAGAACGGGCGCGACTCACACGCGCAGCGACTGGGCGTCAAGGTGTTCTCGGGCCAGACCGTGACGGCGGGCGCGATCATCGTGCGCCAGCGGGGCACGCGCTTCTACCCCGGTGCCGGAGCGGGCCTGGGCAGCGACGACACGGTGTTCGCCACGGTGGACGGCACGGTCGAGTTCGGGCAGCGCAAGGGCCGGCGCTACATCAGCGTGCAGGCCTCCGAACCGGCTGCCTGAGCCGAGCGCGGCCCGCGGGTGTTCGCCGACCGAGCCACGGTCTATGTCGAGGCCGGCCGCGGCGGAGACGGCTGCATCAGCTTCCGGCGCGAGAAGTTCGTGCCGAAGGGCGGCCCCGACGGCGGTGACGGCGGTGACGGCGGCGATGTCGTCCTGGTCGCCGACCCCGACCTGCGCGACCTGTCGCGCTTCCGCCAGGCCTCGCACTTCCGGGCGAAGCGGGGCACGCACGGCAAGGGCGCGGGCAAGGCCGGCCGCCGCGGCGAGGGACTCGAGCTGGCCGTCCCCGTCGGCACCCAGGTGCGGATCCGCGACACCGACGAGCTCGTGGCCGATCTAGCGCACGCGGGCGCGCGGGTCACGGTCGCGACGGGCGGAGGCGGTGGGGCCGGCAACCGCCACTATGCCACCGCCCGCCGGCGCGCGCCCGAGACCGCCCAGGTGGGCGAGCCGGGCGACGAGGCGTGGCTCGAGCTGCGGCTGAAGCTCGTCGCCGACGCCGCCCTGCTCGGATTCCCGAACGCCGGCAAGTCCTCGCTCCTGCGCCGGATCTCGAACGCCAAGCCGAAGGTGGCCGACTACCCCTTCACGACCATCGAGCCCGTGCTCGGGACGGTCGAGTCAGACGACGGCCGCCAGCTCACCGTCGCCGATGTCCCCGGCCTGCTCGAGGGCGCGAGCACCGGTGTCGGGCTCGGCCACGAGTTCCTCGCCCACCTCGAGCGGGCGCGGCTGCTCATCCACCTGGTCGAGGCCGGCCCGGATCCGGCCGAGATCGAGCGCAGTCGCGTCACGATCAATCGCGAGCTCGAGCTGCACGGCGGCGGCCTGGCGCAGCGGCCGCAGCTGTTCGTGCTGTCGAAGATCGATCTGCTCGAGCCGGGCGAGCGGGAGGCGGCGGTCGCGGCCGCCGGAGCGGCGCTCGGCTGCTCGTCGGCCTCGGGCGAGGGCATCGCCGACCTGCGGCGGACGCTGTTTGCCACCCTCCCGGCGGAGGCCCCCGCCGAGGAGGCCGTCGAGCCCGAGCTCGCCGACTATCTCGTCTACCGCCCGGCGCCGCCGACGCGCCGCCGCTTCCGCATCCTGCGCGATGCCGGCACCCTGCGGGTGGCCGGGCGCGAGCTCGAGCGGCAGGCCGACGGCCTCGATCCCGACGATCGCAACGACGTCGCGGCGCTCGCGGCCGCGCTCGAGCAGCTGGGAGTGGAGCCGGCGCTGCGGGCGGCCGGGGCGCGGCCGGGCGACGACATCCTGGTGGGCACGCACAGGTTCACGTTCCAGCCGCGGGGCGAACCCAATTGACATTCGCCACGGATGCCAATTGGCCGTGACCCGCCTCGGCGTCTTCGGCGGGCAGTTCGATCCGCCCCACAACGGCCACCTCGCCGTCGTCCGCGCGGCCCGCGACCAGCTCGGTCTCGACCGTGTGCTGGTCGTCCCGAGCTCACAACCGCCGCACCGGCCGGCCCCGCAGACCCCGGCCGAGACGCGCTATCGGCTGGCGCTCGCGGCGTTCGCGGACGAGCCCCGGGTGGAGGTGAGCCGGCTCGAGCTCGACCGCCCCGGCCCGAGCTACACCGTGGACACGCTCGAGCGGCTCGCGGGCCCCGGCCAGCAGCTGTACCTGATCCTGGGAGCCGACCAGCTGGCCGCGCTCGGGTCGTGGCATCGCCCCGATCGTGTGCGCGAGCTGGCCCGGGTGGCGGTGGCCGCCCGTCCCGGCGCCCCGCACGCCGACGATGCCGAGGAGCTCGTGATGCAGCCCGTCGCCGCGGCGTCTTCGCAGCTTCGCCGCAGCGTGGCCGAGGGCATCGATGTGAGCGGCCTGGTGCCGGCCGGGGTGGTCGCGGCGATCGGGCGCGAGGGGCTGTACCGCCCGACCCCGTGCTAGGCTGATTGCGACGGTATGGGGATCGCGGCCTGACAGACACCACCCAGCTGGCGCACCGCATCGCCTCGCTGGCGGCGGAGAAGCTTGCCACCGACATCGTCATCCTCGACATGCGCGAGGTGGTCAGCTACACCGACCACTTCGTGATCTGCTCTGGACGCAACCCTCGCCAGGCGCAGGCCATCGCCGACCAGATCCACGAGACGCTGAAGCACGACGGCCGCCTGATGCCGCGGCGGATCGAAGGGCACCGCCAGGGCGACTGGATCCTGCTCGACTACCTCGACGTCGTCGTGCACGTGTTCACGCCCGAGGCACGCGCCTTCTACCGCCTGGAGGCGCTGTGGGGGCAGGTGCCGAGCGAGACCTACGCGGCCGGGTGACCGAGGCCGGTGGAGCACGAGCGGCGGTTCACCCTCGCTGAGGCGCAGCAGCTGCTCGATTCCGAGCTGCGGGCGTTGGCGGAGCGGATGGTCGAGGCCTGCGCGGCCCTCCGCGACCTCGAGTCGCGCTGGCGCAAGCTCGTGATCGCGATCGGATCAAACGGCGGCAACATGGAGCGGCCGGAGGTGCGTGACCTGCAGCGGGCGGTCGAGGCCGCCCATGCGGAGCTGAACGAGATCGTCGCGCGCTTCACGGATCAGGGCGTGCAGGTGAAGGACATGGACCGCGGCCTGATCGACTTCCCCGCCGAGGTCGACGGCCAGGATGCGCTCCTGTGCTGGCACGTGGGCGAGGAGCGGATCGCCTTCTGGCACTCGCCGCAGGACGGCTTCGCCGGGCGAAAGCCGCTCGAGTGAGCGCCGGCGCCCACCTGAACGCCGCGCTCGCCGCCGAGGCCGAGGCCTACCGGGCGCTGCTGCGCGGAGGCGATGCCCGCCCGGCCCTGCTCGCGGCCCGGGACGCCTACCTGGCCTCGCACGCCGAGTCGGGGCCCGCCAGCTGGGGGCGGCTGGTCGGCGCGCTCAAGATGGCGCTCCTCCTGGGCGACGGGGCCGAGCCGATCGCCCGCCAGGCGCTGCGGGAGGTGGGGGAGGCCGACACGCCGGCCTCGGCGTATCTGCGGGCGCTGGCGCAGGTGGCCGTGGGCGAGCGGCCCGACGTGGCGACGATGCTCGCCGGGGGCGACTCGTTCGCGCGCACCGGTCGGGCGCTCGCCGCCCTCGGCGACGGCGACGACCGGGCCTACGCCGCGGCGTTGGGTGAGATCGTGGCCGACTTCACGGCCCGCGACCAGCACCTGTCGGGGGTCGCGATCGCGGACACGGCGCTCGTCCTCGAGCGGCTGGCGGAGCCGCGCGGTATGGCCGTCCGGCCGATCGGGCCGCTCACCCCGGCGTCTTAACCCGGCGGAAGTGGCGGTATACTGCGGCCCGACTTGGGGCTATAGCTCAGCTGGGAGAGCGCCACGCTGGCAGCGTGGAGGTCGTCGGTTCGAGCCCGACTAGCTCCATCTCTCATCGACGGCGGGCGGCTCTCGCGAGGAGACCCATCGTCCCCTCGTTCGTGACCCGGAACTGGTTGTGGTGGATCCGGACGACGACCGCGGTCTTCTTCGACCGTCCACCGGCCCCAAACGCGATGCCGGCGACGAAGATCGCCCCGCACAGCGCGATCGTCCGCTCGTGGCGCTGCAGCCACGGCCGCCATGCCACGGGCGGATCAAGCGCGGCAAGGCGCTCCCAGGTGTGAGTTGGGGTTTGCATGGCGTCTCCTCTCGGCGTACCACTCCACAGTGGCACGGCGCGCCCGTTTCCGCATCGGGGCGGCCACGGATCGGCGTTCGGAGAACTGCGCACGCCGGTAGCGGCGGCGGGCGCGCGGGGGATGCGGCTAGCTTGCCGCCGTGACCGGTCGGGAGACGACGTCCGAATACGACCGCCTCGGGGTGACGCCGACCCCCGACGACGGCGCGCGCCTGAGCGCCGCCACCGCCTGGGACGAGGCGACCCGGCCGCACCGGCCGGAGTCCGGGCCCGACGTCACCTACACCAGGCGCGGCCGGCTCGTCGGCCAGCACCTCGTCGACGTGCACGACATGCTCCGGGGCGAGCTCCGCGAGCTGCGCGACGTGCTGGCGCAGGTGCGCGACGGCGCCCTCACGGCCGGCGCCGCGCGCTCCGCCCTGAACGAGATGGCGCTGCGCCAGAACGACTGGGCGGTGGGGGCCTTCTGCGCCCGCTACTGCGGCATCGTCGCCCAGCATCACGGCCTCGAGGACGACGCGGTCTTCCCGCACCTCGTCCGCAGCGACGCGAACCTGGCACCGGTGATCGACCGCCTGCGCGACGAGCACCTGGCGATCCACGACGCCGTCCAGGCGGTCGACCGCGCGCTCGTCGACCATCTCAACCACCCCGGGAGCTACGCGGGGATCCAGGCCGCGATCGACTTCCTCACCGACGCGCTGCTCTCGCACCTCTCCTACGAGGAGCACGAGATCGTCGAGCCGCTCGCCCGGCTCGGCTTCTATCCCGGCCAGGTCTAGACCGGTGCGATACTCACCGGATGGAAGCGCCGCGTGTGCAGTACGCTCGCAGCGGGGATGTCAGCATCGCCTACGGCGTCGTCGGCGACGGCCCGTTCGACCTCGTGTTCGTGGGCGGCTGGGTGCTCTCGGCGTTCGAGACGGCGTGGGAGGGTCCGGCCCGGGACACGCTGAGCGCGCTGGCGCAGTTCTCGCGCCTGATCCTGTTCGACAAGCGCGGCACCGGCCTCTCGGATCGCGACGCCGGCGTCCCCGACCTCGAGACGCGCATGGACGACATCCGCGCGGTGATGGACGCCGTCGGCTCCCGGCGGGCGGCGATCATGGGCGTGTCGGAGGGCGGGCCGATGACGCTGCTCTTCGCCGCCACCTACCCGAGCGGACGGCCGCCGCGATCCTGTACGGCACCGGCGCCAGCCACACCTGGGCCGAGGACTACTCGTGGGCCCTCACCCCGGCGCAGTGGGACGAGCTGATCGCCGCGCCCGAAGTTCCCCCGATCGGCTCCGACGAATGGCTGGACGTGCGCCTGAAGTTCCTCTCACCGAGCATCGCGGACGATCCGGAAGCGCGCGCGTGGTGGCGCAAGTGGGTGCTGATGAGCGCCAGCCCGGGCGCCGTGCGCGCTCTCATCCGCATGAACCGCGGCGCCGACGTACGCCACGTCCTGCGGGCGATCACCGTGCCCACCCTCGTCCTGCATCCGGTCGGCGACCCCGTGTGGCTGCTCGAGGAGGGCCGGTACATCGCCGAGCGCATCCCCGGGGCCGAGATGGTGGAGCTGCCCGGCGATGACCACGGCTGGTGGGTGCGGCCGGACGAGCTCGCCGGGGAGGCGAGGCGGTTCCTGTCGGAGATCTGGGAGAGCGGGGAGTGGGACGAGGTGGAGCACAACCGCGTGCTCGCCACGGTGATGTTCACGGACATCGTCGGCTCGACGGAGAAGCTCGCCGAGGTCGGCGACCGGGAGTGGAAGGTGCTCCTGCAGCGCCACCACGCGCTGGTGCGGCGCCAACTCGTGCGGTACTCGGGCCACGAGGTCGACACGGCCGGGGACGGCTTCTTTGCGCGCTTCGATGGCCCGGCCCGCGCCATCCGCTGCGCCTGCGCCATCACCGATGCGGTCGAGGAGGTGGGGCTGCAGGTGCGCGCCGGGCTCCACACGGGCGAATGCGAGGTGGTGGACGGGAAGGTGGGCGGCATCGCCGTCCATATCGGCGCCCGCGTCGCCGCGCAGGCGGCGCCCGGCGAGGTGCTCGTCTCGAGCACCGTCAAGGACCTCGTCGTCGGGTCGGGCATCCGGTTCGAGCACGGCGGCAGCGCCACCCTCAAGGGCCTGCCGGGCGAGTGGCAGCTCTACGCCGTCGAGCGGCCCGTCAGCGTTCGCTGACCGCGCCGCCCACGCGCTGCGGCTCGACGTCGTCGAGCAGCGGCGCCGGGAACCCGATGTAGTTCAGCTCGTCGCTGATGACCTCGATCGGGTGGTAGGGATCCTGGTGCAGGGCGCCGTCGGCGTTGACGGTGAACGGGATGATGCAGGAGCGCACGAACGCGAGGCGCTCGACCGCCCGCTCGAGGTTGCGGAGGATGTCCCCGGCCTCGCCGTGATTGATGACCGCGTCGAAGTAGGCGGCCAGCTGGGCCCTGTACGCGGCCTCCTGGGGGGTGTCGGAAACGTCGCTTCTCTCCACGAGAGTTCACTCTCCTCTGTCGGCGTGTTGGCGTGCTTGCGTCGGCGAACACGGTCCGGGACGAGAGCTCGCTACTCCATCATCCTGCAGCAACGGCAACTGTCAACTTCCACGCTGCGAGAACGCCGAAGCGTTTCCGCCGGCACGGGGAGCCTCAGCGGTACTTGTAGACCGCGACGTAGTCGATCTGGAGCGCGAGCTTGCGCGGGGTGGTGGAGTTCGGCAGCGTCCCCGAGAAGCCGTTCGTGCCCGTGTTCGTCTGCATCGTGAGATGCATCGGCGAGGAGGGGATGTGGCTGCGGTAGTTCGCCCAGAGGTGGCCGTCGAGGCGCACGGTGATCTGGCCGGGCACCCACGCGAGCGTCATCGTGTGCCATTTGGTGAAGTTGGCGCGCACGTTGGCGTGCACCCGCGTGCTGCCGTAGTGGAGCGTCGCGGTCTCGATGTTGCGCAGCGCGCCGTGGTCGGAGGACTCCTCGATCCAGTCGACGACCGTGCCGCCGCCCGACGGGCGCAGCGCGACGTCCATGCCCACTCCGGTGCCGCGCGGCATCCGGAAGCGCACGACCCAGCGCCCGTACGTCTGGTTCACGAGCCGGGCCATCGAGACGCCGCCCGAGACCCATGCGTTTCCGAACCGGGGGTCGCGGTAGGTCTGGATGCGCAGCGCGCCGGCCTTCGACACGACGTGCGACTTGGCCCAGAGCGAATCCTTGCAGCACGCCGGCTGGCCCTGGTACAGCGTCCAGGTGTGCGGCTTGAGCGGCAGCTTGAACTGGCGGTAGAAGATCATCTTCGGAAACCGGGACGACGGCGGCGGCGGCGTGGCGCCCGCGGCGGGCGAGACGAGCAGGGCGGTCGCGGCCACGATGGCGGCGAGGGCGGTGAGGAGGAGGCGCTGGGAGCGGGGCATGCGGCGATCATCGGCCATTTCTGCCGGTTTCCACATGCTTCCATCGGAACTTCACAACGTCCTTAACCCTGACTAACATGACGCGTTATCTTCAACTAGTTTGAATTCAAGGCTTGTGTACAACGTTTGGCGACGATAGACTCACCCGATCAGCGAATCACGACTCGAGGAGACACCATGCAGATCGCGGTGATCGGGGCGGGGGCGATCGGGCGCACCCTGTCCCAGCGGCTCGCCGAAAGCGGGCAGACGGTGACGGTCGGCGTGCGCTCCCCGCTGAGCGCGCAGCGCGACGAGATCGACGCGCGCGTGCAGATCGCGACCGTCGAGGAGGCCGTCGCCGCCGCCGGGGCGGTGATCGTCGCCATCCCCGGCGCCCAGATCCCGGCCTTCGCGCGCGAGCACGGGGGGCGCGTCGCAGGCAAGGTCGTCATCGACGCGACGAACGATGTCGCCGGCGGCACCGGCGGATCCCTGAACCATCTCGACGCCTGGGCGGCGGACGCGGCCGGTGCGACCGTCGCCCGGGCCTTCTGCTCGGTCGGCTGGGAGAACTTCGACAATCCGGACTTCGGCGGCACCACGGCGACGCTCTTCTGGTGCGGCCCCGACGGGCCCGCCGGAGAGACGGTGGAGGCGATCATCCGCGCGGTCGGCCTCGATCCCGTCCGCATCGGCGACCTGGGCGCCGCCGGGACGCTCGACGGCGTCGCCCGGCTCTGGTTCCAGCTGGCGTTCAGCCAGGGGATGGGCCGGCGGCTCGCCTTCCGGCTGCTCCGGGACGAGGGCTGAGGCATGGACCACAGCCGCATCCCGGCCGACTCCGTGGATCGCCTCATCGCCGACTGGAACCGCGTTCGCCCCGAGCTCGACTTCGCGCCGGTGGGCATCGTCGCACGGCTCGCGCGTGCCCGGACGTACATCGAGGGCGCGCTCGAGGCGGTCTTCGAGGGACACGGCCTGTCGGCCCCCGGCTTCGCGGTGCTCGTCACCCTGGCCCGTCTCGATCGGGCCGCCGGCGTGCCGCAGCGCACCCTGATGGACGAGCTCGGGCTGACCTCGGGGACGATCAGCGTGCGCATCGACCGCCTCGCCGAGGACGGCCTGGTCGAGCGGCGCCCCGACCCGGGCGACGGCCGCAACAGCCTGATCGTCCTGACCGAGCAGGGGCGCCTGGTATTCGAGCGCGTCGTCCCCGCGCACCTCGAGAACGAGCGCCGCCTGCTGGTCGCGCTCGACGACGACGAGCGGGCCGTGCTCGCCACCCTGCTCCGCAAGCTGCTGGTCGAGTACGAGGGATCGCTCCCGCCGGCCGGCTCGGGCGTTCGCCTCGGCCTCACGCTCTCGCCGGCGCACGTCACGATCGCGATGCGCCGGGCCGTCGGCCTGCCGGCGTGCGCGGGCCTGCTCGTCCGCGACGTCGAGGAGGCGAGCCCCGCCCGTGACGTCCTGCACCCCGGCGACGTCCTCGAGCGGGCCGGAGCCCGCCCTCTGACCTCGGTCGCCGGCCTTTATGCCGCGATCGCCGATGCGGCGCCCGCGGGCCGCCTCGATCTTCGCGTCCTGCGCGGCATGGAGTCTCTGGACGTGCAGGTGCCGCTCGCAAACCCGCTCCAGGAGCCGCTTCCAGGCGCCTCGAGCGGCCGCCGCACGCGGCGCGATCTGCACCTCGTCTGACGGAGGATCGCGTACCCCTGTGCGGATTATCCGTACGCAAGATCCGTCCCCGCCCGGATGCTGACACCCACCGGGTGGGCCGATGATGCGCTTCAAGTCGATGCGAGGCGGAAATCGCGCGAGCGCTACGGATCGGCAGTCCTTGTAAAGCGCACGACCACAACAGCGAGAAGGAGTTTTCACATGCGCAAGGTTCTGGAAATCGGCGGGCTCGTTGCGGGTCTCGTCCTCATTGTCTTCGGCGTCGTTGCGATCGTCATGGGCGTCAACGGTCAGTCGACCGTCACGAACAGCCTGAAGGATCAGAAGATCGTCGGTACCGCCGACATGACCCCGGCCGGCATCACGGCCGCCGTCAAGGAGGCCCACCTCACGAACGTCAAGATCCCGTCCTGCAGCGTCGCCAACAAGGACATCAACTCCGGCTCGCGGGCTCGCTGCTTCGCCGAGTACATGCAGGTGCACGCCCTCGAGGCCACCGGCGGCTATCTGTACTCGCAGATGGGCATCTGGGTCGCCAAGCCGGGTACGCCCAAGGCGCAGCTCATGCCGGGTGGCGGCACCGATGTCCCGACCGCCGCTGCGGTCGATCCCACCACGAAGCAGCCCGTCTCCAACGGCGCCCGCAACGTGTGGGTCACCGAGACCGCTCTGACGACCGCTCTCAACGCGTCGTTCATGGCGAGCCAGCTGGCCCTGTTCGGCATCGTGGTCGGCGTGGCGCTCGTGCTCTCCGGGTTCGGCTTCTCGATCCTCGCGATCGGCGGAGCACTGCGGAATCCCGAGAACGCGCTGAACGGTGTCTTCGGCAGGCGCTCGCCGAAGGCCCCGACGTCGACTCCGGTCGCCGCTTCCTAAGCCCCAACTGCCCCATCCAGCACGAAGAGCGAGCCGCCCCCGGGCGGCTCGCTCTTCGTCGTTCTCGGGTGGAAACGGGAGCTCAGATCAGTCAGGCGGGAGCTCCCGGTAGACCAGGTCGACATCGACGCCGCCGCCCTTGCGCCAGAAGCGCGCGCCGTAGTAGATGATCAGCCCGAACGCCGCCGTCCCCAGCATGAAGGCGGGCACGTACCACTTGTGGCTCGCGTCGCCGGAGAGCGCGAGAGCCGGATACTTGAGGGTGTCGTACACGAGAAACGCCATCGCCACGAACGAGAGCGGCGCGACGATCTTGCAGCAGCGGGATGCCGCCGAACGCTGACGTTCGCCGGCGAGCCGTCGTAGAGGTCGCGGCCGCCGGTCGGGAACGCGAACGCGGCGACGCAGACGATCGCCACGCACACGACGCCGGCGAGCACGCCGAGCGCGAGCAGGTCTGGAACGTCGTCGCGGTCGACGCTCCAGGCGAGCATCAGCGGTCACGATGCGCCATCACGAGCAGGATCGCCGGCACCGGGGAGTGGAAGCGCTCGTTGACGTCTGGCGAACCGCTCGGGCAGCACGCCGGTCAAACGACCACGCGAACACGCTGCGGACCGGCATGAACGTGTTGCCGACCATCGCCGGCAGGCTCCAGAACAGGAACGACGCCACGATGATCGTCGTCAGCACGTTGTTGTTGACGACCAGCGACGGCGAAGAAGTGGTAGAAGGGTCCGGTCGGCAGGACGTAGGCCGGCGTTGGGCGCGGTGTTCGCGCCGACCATGAACTGAGTAGCCGGCGACCTTGTAGATCAGCAGCGACGCCGATGATCGAGGCCGATCGACGTCCCAGATCAGCGCGCCGAACATGATCGCCCATCTGGCGGTTGCGGTTCGACGCGCTCTTGAGCTCACCGGAGAGGTAGACGCTCCACCAGTTCCACATCATGAACGTCATGATCACGAAGATGGCTGGGCGCGGTCGCGGACGCCGAAGGCCTTGGGATGGGCGCCGCCGGCCTTCGCCGTGGTGATCGACGCTCGTGGTAGACGTCGCCGTGGGCGCCGAACGTGTGCGACGACGGTGTTGAAGTGGTTGCAGGAAGCTGCCCGTGCGAGCCGAACAGGAGCACGACGAACGCGAGCAGCGTGCCCGAGCGTGGCGATGATCCAGAACGCGTTCTGCCACCGGAACGTCGTCTTCGTGCCGGCGATCAGGATCGCGCGTCATCGCGCACGATCATCACGCAGGCCGCCGACGAAGATCCACCCCTTGTCGCGTCTGGACGTGCGTGCCCCAGCTGATGAGCGTGTGGCTGTTGAAGATCGACGCCGAGCGTGACGAGCACGGGCCCGAGCGCGAACACGGGGAAGTACCGCGCCCAGAACGTCGCGCCGATCATCGCCGAGAACGCCGCGCCGAAGTTCGACACGAGCGCGGCCGGGGGCGACAGGATCCGGCTGACCCAGACGTAGTCGCCGCCGGTCTTGCGGCATCGACGACGCGAGCAGGGCCATCATGATCAGGATCGGGATGTTGAGGACGAGCGACCACAGCGTCGCCGCGATCAGGTCCGATCCCGGGGAACGCGGTGAGCGCGAAGAACACGCCCCAGGCGAGCGTCGCGCCGACCGGCGCCGAGAACACGGCGTTGAAGATCGTGGCGTCGAGGGCCGAGGCCTCGCGCACGAGTCCGGTGCTGCGGCGGACGAACAGCTGCTGCTCGACTGCCGGCTCGCTCGCGATCGGCCCATTGGCGTACCCACGCCTGCCGTCGGCTCGCTCCTGACCGTGATTAACGATCGCTCATCGGAGGTAACAAGATCGAACATCTTCCGCCAAGATCAGACATCTCGACATCGCGCGAGCGCTACGATCAACGTGTCGTAGTCTGTCGCGTGCCACGAGTCGGACGACACGATGACCGTCATGCTCGCCGTCGATCGACGGCACCGCATCCTCGAGCGGGTCGCCGAGCGAGCAGACGATCCACATCGCGCGAGCTGGCGGCCGAGCTCGGCGTGTCCGAGATGACGATCCGGCGCGACATCACGCGGCTCGAGCGCGACGGGTTCCTGCGCCGCACCTACGGCGGCGCGACCGCCCACATCACCCGCTCGATGGAGCTGCTGTTCAACGCCCGCGCGCTCGCAGAACGCGCCGGCCAAGCGCCTGATCGGGATGCGCGCCGCCGAGTCGCTGGCGCCGGACGCGCTCGATCTTCGTCGGGATCGGCACGACGACCGAGCAGTTCGCGATGTTCCTGCCGCCGCGCGACGAGCTGACGGTCATCACCGGCTCGCTGCCGGTCGCGAGCCTGCTCGGGACCCGCCGCGGGCCGTGTCGTCGTGCTCGGCGGCGCGGTGCTGACCGACGAGCTCGCCTGCGTCGGCCCGGTGGCCGCCGCGACCGTGCGCCGCTATCACGCGGACGTCGCCGTGCTCGGCGCGGCCGGGCTCACGCGCCCGGCCACGGCATCACCGAGCTCGACGACGAGGCCGCCGAGATCCAGCGCCTGATGATCGAGCGCAGCGACGCGCTCTGGTCGTGTCGCCGACGGGTCCAAGCTCGGCGTGACGGACGATGGCCGCGGTCGCCCCGGCGAGCGCGATCGACCACGCTGATCACCGACGAGCCGCCGCCGACGCGCGAGCTCGACGCGCTGCGGCGCTCGGGGCGTGAACGTGGTCGTCGCGTCGCGCTCCGACCGGCGGACGGCCGCGACCCGATGCCAGTCGAGCAAGGAGAAGTGAGCGATGCAGGCACCTGACGCAGATCTTCGGCGTCGAGAAGCCGCTGATCGCGATGTGCCATCTGGACGGCCTGCCGGGCCGGCCGCGCTACGACGCCGCCGGCGGTATGGACGCGATCGTGCGATCGGCGGCTCGCGCGTGACGTCGCGGCGCTCCAGGACGGCGGCGTCGACGCGGTCCTGTTCTGCAACGAGAACGACATCCCGTACTCGACCGGCGGTCGGCGTCGAGGTCGCGGCGGCGATGGCGGCCGTCGATCGGCCGCCTGCGACGCGAGATCCGCGTGCCGTACGGCGTCAACCTGCTGTGGGACGCGGCGGCGAGCGTGGCCGTCGCCGTCGCGACCGGCGCCGTCGTTCGTCCGCGAGGTCTTCACCGGCGTCTTCGACAGCGACATGGGACTGCTCGCGCCCGGACTACGGCGAGGTCGGCCGGCTACCGGCACGCGATCGGCGCCGACGACGTCGCGATCTTCGCCAACATCACGCCGGAGTTCAGCCGCTCGGTCGGCGGCCGCACCGTCGCCGAGCGCGCGGCGAGCGCCGCCTACATGGGCGTCGACGCGCTCCTCATCTCCGGGCCGGCGGCCGGGGTCGGCGCGAGCATGGACGAGATCTCGCGAGGCGAAGGACGGCCGCGCCGCGACGTGCCCGTGCTCGCCAACACCGGCGTCAACCACGAGACGGTCGAGCGACGTCCTGGCGGCTCGCCGACGGCGCCGATCGTCGGCACCAGCCTGAAGGTCGACGGCTACACCTGGAACCCGGTCGACCCGGCCGCGTCGCCGCGATGATGCGAGCGGGTCGCGCGGTCGCGCGGCAGCGCTCGTGGGCCGGGTAGCGCGATGGCCCGCCGCATCCGCCTGTTCTTCGCCACCGACGTCCACGGCTCGGAGAAGTGCTTCCGCAAGTTCCTCAACGGCGGCGCGCGTCTACGGGCCGGACGTGCTGATCCTCGGCGGCGACATCGCCGGCAAGGCGATCCAGGCGATCGAGGACCTCGGCGGCGGCCGTTTCACGACGACGTTCCGCGGTCACCGCCACGACATCGAGGACGGCGACGAGCTGCGCCGGAGTCGAGCGGCTGATCTCCGACCTCGGCTACTACCCGTGGCGCTCGACGCCCGGTGACCTCGAGCGCCGCGCGTCGCCGACGGCACGATCGAGGACGCTGCTCCTCGACCTGATGCGCGAGCGGCTGCGAGCGCTGGATGGAGCTCGCCGACGAGCGCCTGCGCCCGCAGGGCATGCCCGTCGTTCTGGATGCTCGGCAACGACGACCCGCCCGAGCTCGGCGGCGCTGCTCGACGCGGCGCCCTGGGGCGAGCACGCCGAGGGCCGCGTGCTCGACCTCGGCGACGACCACGAGCTGCGTCTCGCTGGGGCTGCTCGAACCCGACGCCCTGGGACAGCTACCGCGAGATGCCCGAGGACGAGCTCGGGCGCGCGCATCGATGAGCTGTTCGCTGCAGTGCCCGAGCCGCGCCAGCGCTCGTGCTCAACTCCCACGTCGCCGCCGTACGACAGCGGCCTCGACGAGGCGCCCGTGCTCGATGCCGGATCTCGCCGTGCAGACAGCCGGCGGGACAGGTCAAGCTCGGGACCCGTCGGCAGCACCGCCGTCCGCGCGGCGATCGAGCGCCACCAGCCGATGGTCGAGCCTGCACGGCCACGTGCACGAGTCGGCCGGCTTTCGCCGCATCGGCAAGACGCTCGCGGTCAACCCCGGCAGCGACTACGGCACCGGCTGCGCTCAACGGGGCGCTGATCGTGCTTGCGGGCGACAAGCTGCAAGGCGCACCAGCTCGTGCGCGGATGATGCGCCGCCGGCCCGCTGCTCGTCGCCGTCGATGTCGGCACGACCGGCGCGCGGGCCGTGGCGGTCGACCTGGCCGGGGCCGTCGTCGCACGAGGTGCGGCGGCCCTATCGCGACGCACGACGCCGCAGCCCGGCTGGGCCGAGCAGGACGCGGCGACTGGCGCGAGCACGCGCGTCTCGGCGCTGCGCCGGCCTGGCCGTCGCGCTGCCCCAGCGCGGAGCGCGGTCGGCCGGCGATCGGCCTGACCGGCCAGTGCCCGACGGTGGCGCCGGTCGACGCCGACGGCCGAGCCGGTCGGCCCGGGCATGCTCTACCGCGACAACCGGGCGATCGCCGAGGCGGCCGAGATGCGCGAGCGATCGGCGTGGAGGCGATGCACGCGCGCACCGGCCACGTCGCCCAGGCGTTCCACGTCGGCCCGAAGCTCCTGTGGCTGCGCAGGCATCAGCCGCAGGTGTTCGCGGCGGCGCGGCAGCTTCCTGCAGCCGCGCGACGTCGTCCTGCGGCGCCTGACCGGGCGCGTACGCGACCGACGAGACCGCACGCCAACTCGACCGTGTTCTTCGACCTGCGCGAGCGGCGCTGGGCCGACGACATGCTTCGACCCGGTTCGACGTCGACCCGGGCCTGTTCCCGGAGGTGCTGGCGTCCTGGGCGACGGCGGCGGAGCTCGCCCGCGGCCGCGGCGGCCGAGACCGGCCTGCCCGCCGGCATCCCCGTCGTGATCGGCGCGGCTGACAGCCAGTGCGCCGCGTTCGGCAGCGGCGTCGTCGACCCGGGGCCGATCAGCGAGATGGCCGGTGCCTCGTCGTGCCTGAACTCCGCGGTGATCGAGCCGCTCGCCGACGTGCGGGTGACCCACTACAGTCACGTCGTCCCCGACCGCTTCACGCACCGAGCTCGGCGTCAACACGAGCGGGGCTGCGATCGACTGGGCGGTGCGGCGGCTCGGGTATGCGGGGCACGCGGCGCTGGCGGCCGATGCCGAGCGCCTGCGGCGGCGGCTGCGCCGCACGCGGGCCGACGCCCGTGACGTCGCCCCGCTGTTCCTGCCCTACCTCGGCGACGGCGAGCGCGACGACCCGGCGCTGCGGGCGTGCGTTCGTCGGCCTCTCCGACCGCCACGACCGGCCGGCGCTCGCCTACGCGGTGCTCGAGGGGATCGCCTTCGGCGTCGCGGGGCGCTCCGGGAGCTCGAAGCGGCGGGCTCGCCCCTCGACGAGCTGCGTGTGGCCGGGGGCGGCGGTCGCCTGCCGGTGCTCTCCCAGATCAAGGCCGACCTGCTCGGCCGGCCCGTGCTGGCGCTGCGCGCGGACGCCGCGGCGACGGGCACGGCGCTCCTGGCGGCCGGCCTGCGGGGCTCGCCGACGAGGCTGCGGCTGGCGTCGCCGCGATGCTCGCCGCCGCGCACCGGTACGAGCCGTCTGCCGGCTCCGAGCGGCTGGCGGCGCGCCTGCAGTGGTACGAGCACACGCGCGCGGCAGCCGCTGTGCGGCAGGATTGGAGCGAATCGTGAGCGTCCCGACGTACAGCCTCGGCATCAACACCTGCTTCGCCGTCAAGCGCTGGCCCGAGCCGGACGGTGGGCGGAGCTCGTCGCCGGCACGCTCGGGCTCGACATGGTGCAGCACTGCCTCGATCTGGTCGACCTCGACGCCGACGCATCGCTGCCGGACCAGGCAGCGGCCGTGACCGCCGCCTGCGGCCGATACGGGGTGGCGGTCCACTCGACGTTCACCGGGCTCGGCGCCTACTGGCCGCAACCTGCTGCTCGACCCCGACGCCGAGAGCCGGCGGCGGGCTCGTCTGTGGCTGCGGCGCGCGGTCGACTTCACCGCGCTCGTCGGCGGCCGGGCTGCCGGAGGCCACGTCGGGGGCCTTCAGCGTCGCCGACTGGCACGACGCGGATCGCCGCCGCGAGCTCTGGGCCGGCCTGCAGGTCCGATCTGCGCGAGCTGGCCGGCCATGCCGCGAGGCAGCGGCCTCGAAGCGTTCCTGTTCGAGAACATGGCCGCGCGCCGCGAGCCGTCGACGATGGCCGAGGTGCGAGTCGCTGCTCGCGCCGGCCGACGCGACGCATGCCGCGGTCGCGCTGTGCCTCGACATCGGCCACCAGTGCGTCGTGGGGACGGGCGGGGACGACCGCGACCCGTACGCGTGGCTGCGGCGTCTGGGCGCCCACGCCCCGGTCGTGCACCTGCAGCAGAGCGACGCCGACGCCGACCACCACTGGCCGTTCACCGCCGAGCGACAACGCGCAGGGGCCGGATCGCCGCCGATCGCGTTCTGGACGCGCTTGACGCGTCGGGCGCGCGCGCGGTCGCCCTGGTGCTCGAGGTGATCCCGAGCTTCGAGCAGGACGACGACCAGGTGGTGGCCGAGCTCGTGGAGTCGGCGGCCTACTGGCACGGCGCGCTGGCCCGGCGGCGGTGAAGCGCCCGCCTCCCAATTGACATCCGCAGTGGATGCCAATTGGGTCACGAGGCGGCCGCCGCCGGATCCGGAATCGCGCCGAGGATTCCCGAGAGCGAGCCCCGTTCGGACGAGCGCCCGCGCATCGCGCTGCTCCCTGTCGCTTGCGATCGATGCGGGTGGCGATCACGGGCGCGCGCGCGGCGTAACACCCGGGGCACTCGCCGGACGGTAGGCTCGTGTTCCTCCTCGTGATGACCCGAGATGCCGACCCCGACGCCCCCGAACCCGCCCTCGGCGAGGACGATCGGCGCACCGTGGCGGCGCTCCTGCGCGGTGACGAGGACGCGTTCCGCGAGCTGGTCGAGCGATACCACGGCTCGCTGCTGCGGCTGGCGCTGATGTACGTGCGCACCCGCAGTGCCGCCGAGGAGGCCGTCCAGGACACCTGGCTGGGTGTGCTGCGCGGGCTGCCGGCGTTCGAGGGCCGGTCGTCGCTCAAGACGTGGATCTACCGCATCCTGGTGAATCAGGCGAGGACGCGGGGGGTGCGCGAGAGCCGCTCGGTGCCGTTCTCGGCGCTTGCAGGCGACGATGGGCCGGCGGTCGATCCCGACCGCTTCCTGCCGGACGGCAGCTGGGGGAGCCCGCCCCGGCCGCTGGCCGAGCTGCCGGAGTCGGTGCTCCTGGGCGCCGAGGCACGCACGCTCGTGCTCGCGGCGATCGGCGAGCTGCCGCCGGCGCAGCGCGACGTCATCACGCTGCGCGATGTCGAGGGCTGGTCGGCGGCCGAGGTGCGCGATGCGCTCGGGCTCTCGGAGGGCAACGAGCGCGTGCTGCTGCACCGGGCTCGCTCGAAGGTGCGGGCGCGGCTCGAGGCCTACTTCGCCGAGGTGGCGGCATGAACGTCTCTCCGACGCACGATCTCGTCTGCCGCGAGGTGGTGGAGCTCGTGTCGGACTACCTCGACGGTGCCCTGGCCGAGATCGACCGCGTCCGCTTCGAGGCGCATCTGACGGGCTGCGACGGCTGCTCGGCGTACCTCGACCAGATGCGCCAGACCGTGCGCCTGGCCGGGACGCTGGCACCGGAGGCGCTCGATCCCGTGTTCCGCGACCGCCTGGTCGCTGCCTTCCGTGACTGGAGGCGGCGGGAGTGACACCCCTCTGCCGCCGCTGCCGCCTGCGTTCGAAGCAGACCGGGAAACGGTATGCTTTTGGATCCAAACACTGCTGGATGCATGAGGGAGGAACCGCACGATGGCGTTGCAGCTCAATGACACGGCCCCGGACTTCACTGCCGATACGACGGATGGGAAGATCAGCTTCCACGACTGGATCGGCGACTCATGGGCGGTGCTGTTCTCACACCCGAAAGACTTCACGCCGATCTGCACGACCGAGCTCGGCTACATGGCCAAGATCAAGCCCGAGTTCGACAAGCGCAACACGAAGATCATCGGGCTTTCCGTCGATCCGGTCGAGAAGCACGACGACTGGTTCAAGGACATCGAGGAGACGCAGGGCACTGCGCCGAACTACCCGCTGATCGGCGACAGGGACTTCTCGATCTCGAAGGCCTACGGCATGCTGGCCGGGGATGTGTCCGGCGACCCCGCCGACCGCACGCCGGCGGACAACCAGACCGTCCGCAACGTGTTCATCATCGGGCCGGACAAGAAGATCAAGCTGATCCTCGTCTATCCGATGACCACGGGTCGCAACTTCGACGAGGTGCTGCGCGTGCTCGACTCGCTCCAGCTCACCGCCAAGCACAAGGTCGCGACGCCCGTGAACTGGAAGAAGGGCGAGGACGTGGTCATCGCCGGCTCGGTGAACAACGAGCAGGCGAAGGAGCTCTTCGGCAGCTGGGACGAGCCGAAGCCGTACATCCGGATCGTCCCCGACCCGAGCTAGGTAGCGTTCCAAGCCTCGCCGTGGGGGAGCGTCTCGCCACGCACCCCCACGGCGGGACTTCTCCGTGTGCTCGCCGCAGCGCTTGACACAGACAGTATGCGCGCATAAGATATGCGCACATACGAAAGGAGAGCATCCATGTGGAACACCGAGCACACGCACGACACGCCCGCCTCGCCCGAGGCCGTCTTCGCCCTCTGGGCGGACGTCGAGGGCTGGCCGGCCTGGGACGCAAGCCTCGTCGCGACCACGCTCGATGGGCCGTTCGCCGCCGGCAGCACCGGCACGCTGCATCCGCAGGGCATGCCCGAGCCGATCGCCTTCACGATCACCGCGGTCGAGGAGGGGACGGGGTTCGCCGACGAGACGCGCCTTGGCCCGCTCGTGCTGCGCTTCCGCCACCGCGTCGAGCCGCGCGGCGAGGGCGCGCGGATCGTCGTGGAGATCGACGCCGACGGGCCCGACGCCGACCAGGTCGGACCGGCGGTCGCCGCCGACCTGCCGGAGAGCGTCGCGGCTCTGGCGGCGGCCGCCCAGGGGCGTACGCTCCCGGCGTGAGGTCGGAGTACTCCTCAGCCTGGGAGAGTCCGGGGTTCCTGCTCTGGCACGCGACCATGCGCTGGCAGCGGGCGATGCGCGCCGCGCTTGCGCCTCACGACCTGACGCATGTCCAGTTCGTCCTGCTCGCCTCGGCCTGGTGGCTGGGCGAGCAGGGCGAGCAGCCCTCTCAGCGGCGGCTGGCCGAGCACGCCGGCACCGACGCGATGATGACGAGCCAGGTCGTGCGCGCGCTCGAGCGGGCGGGTCTCGTGCAGCGGCTGCGCGACCCCGCCGACGGCCGCAGCGTCCGGGTGACGATCACGCCGGCGGGGCGCGAGCGCCTGCAGGGCGCCCTGGCCGACGTGGAGGCGGCCGATGTCGCCTTCTTCGCCGATGTGCAGGACGAAGCGCTCGTGCCGCGGCTGCGGGCGCTGGCGCTGGCGGGGCGGACACCACCCAATTGACATCCATGGTGGATGTCAATTGGCAGAATTCGCCATCCGCGACTCGCGTGATACCCTGATTGTCCGCTTCGGTACGAGACCCAACGTTGCGGTTGCGCTTCCGGGCAGAAGTCCGCCCGGCCCAGCGTGTCGGCTTTCGCAGAGGTCGGTGCGGCCCAGCACACCACGTCGCACGTCGCGACGGGAAGGAGCCAACGTGACCTCAAACCGACGGATCTCGCTTGCGGCCGGGGTGTTGTTCATCATCACCTACATCACGTCGATCCCCGCGCTGTATCTGTTCGAACCCGTTCTCCGCCACCCCGCCGCCTACATCGCCGGCTCCGGTGCCGACAACACCCGCATCCTCGTCGGAGCATCGCTCGAGCTGCTCCTGATCGTCGCGAATGTCGCCACGGCCGTCGTCCTGTATCCGATCCTCAAGCGCCAGAACCACATGCTCGCGCTCGGGTACGTCACGGCCCGTCTCGTCGAGTCCACCTTCATCGCGATCGGCCTCGTCAGCGTGCTTGGCGTGGTGAGCCTGCAGCAGCAGGCCGCGAACGGCGCGGACGCAGGCACGCTCGCCGTGGCGCTCGCCGCGATCAAGGACTGGACGTTTCTGCTCGGACCCGGCTTCGTCGTCGGCATCGGCAACGGGATGCTGCTCGGCTACCTGATGTACCGATCGGCCCTGGTGCCGCGGCGCATGGCCGTGCTGGGACTCGTCGGCGGCCCGCTGATCTGCCTTTCAGGGATCCTCGTGCTGGTCGGAGTCTTCGCAGAGGGCGGCCCCGCTCAGGCGATCGCGACGGCGCCGGAGTTCCTGTGGGAGCTGTCGCTCGGGATCTGGCTCACCGTCAAGGGCTTCAACGCCTCGCCGATCCTGCCGCCGGAGTCCGGTCGCGCCCGACCCGCGGGGCCGAGCGCCACGATGCTCGCCGTCGGCGACTGACCGGGCTCAGCCGCCGGTCGCCGCCGCCCCGTCCGCGCGCGGGTCGGAGCCCGCGTCGAACGCGCCGTCGTCGGCCACCGCGATCGCGTGCGAGTGGCCGGCGAGGCCGCTGCCGGGCGGGATCGCGACCGGCGGCGCGCCCACGTCGGTGAACACCTGCCAGGCGGAGTCGAGGCCGGCCTCGACGGCGACCGCCGCGCCCGGCTCGACATCGCCGACGATGAAGCGCGGCGCCGCCACCGCCGCCTGCGCGTCGGCACCGGCCCGCCGCCGCAGCAGGAGCTGGGCGTGGATCTGGGGCTGGGCGTGGCCGCCCATCGTCCCGGCCACCCAGCGCACGCGGCCCTCGCGCTCGACCATCAGCGGCATCAACGTGTGCAGCGGCCGCTTGCCGGGCGCGGGCGCGTTGGGGCTGGCCGGGTCGGCCGAGAAGCAGGCGCCGCGGTTGTGGAGCAGGATCCCGGTGCTCGGTTCGAGCACGCCCGATCCGAACCCGTAGTAGATGCTCTGGATGAGCGACACGGCGAGGCCCGAGCCGTCGGCGGCGACCAGGGCGATGGTGTCGCCGGTCGCCCGCGGCGACGCCGCCCGAGGGCCGCCGACCGCCTCGTCGGCAATCGCCTGCACGTGCGCGTCCGAGAGCAGCTCCTCGACCCCGACCCGCATCGCATCGGGGTCGGCCAGGTGGCGGTCACGATCCCATGCGGCGCTCGCAAAGACCGACGCGAGCAGCGGCGCGCCGCGCCCGAACGGCTCGCGCAGGCCCGCTCGTGCGACGACGTCCATGATCAGTGGCAGCAGGTAGCCCTGGGAGTTCGGTCCCATCGTCAGGTAGTCCTCGTCGAGCACCCGATGCCGTAACGCGGGCGCGACGTCCGTCCGGTGCGCTTCGAGATCCGCGAGCGCCATCGGCGCGCCGAGAGCGCCGAGGCCCGCGACCAGCATCGCGCCCGTCTCGCCGCCGTAGAGATCACCGGCGCCGCGCTCGGCCAACCGCTCGAGCGTCGCGCCAAGCCGCTCCTGCACCAGCGTCTCGCCCTCGGCCAGGAGCCGCCCCCCGGGAGCGAACACCGCAGCCAGGCCGGCGTCGGCGGCGATCAGCTCCCGGCAATCCACGATCGTCCGCGCCAGCGAAGGCGCGACCGCGACGCCGCCGTGCGCCAGCCCCGCCGCGCCCTGGAGCGCCCGCGCGAGCGGCCACGACCCCCACCGCTCGGCCAGCGTCTCCCACGCGCGCACGGCGCCGGGCACGGTGATCGCGCCGACGCCGCGCAGCGGCACCGGCCCCGGGCGGATCCCCGCCGGCGCCCGGCCGCTGCCGTTCACCGCGTGCGCCGCGCCGTCGTGCACGAGCGCCATCACGTCGCCGCCGGCCGCGTTCATGTGCGGGTAGACGACGGCGATCGCGCACGCGGCGGCAAGAGCGGCGTCGACCGCGTTTCCGCCGGCCTCGAACGCCGCCCGCCCGGCGGCGGTCGCGGCGGTGTGCGGGGTCGCGATCGCCCAGCGCGGCTCAGGCATCGCGCAGCTCCTCGACCGCCTTGATCAGGCCGTGCAGGACGCGCGTGCTCGGCACCTCCACCCCAGAGCATCCGCGATCTCGACCACCGCGCCGGTCATGCAGTCGAGCTCGAGCGGCTTGCCGGCCTCGAAGTCCTGCAGCATCGACGTCTTGTGGTCGCCGACCGCGAGCGCCGCCTCCAGCCGGCGGTCGATCGAGACCGGCAGCTCGACGCCGAGCGCGGCCGCGACCGCCGCGCACTCCTCCATCACGATCGCGCGCAGTAGCGCCAGCGCGCGCTCCGGAGCCGCGCAGCTCGCCGAGCGTCGCGCGGGTCAGCGTCGTGATCGGGTTGAACGCGACGTTGCCGATCAGCTTCAGCCAGATCTGGTGGCGCAGATCGCGCGTCGACCGGGCACTTGAGCCCGGCCGCGACAGCGCCGCGGAGATCGCGCCGCAGCGCTCGCTCCGGCTCGCCCGTCGGGCTCGCCGATCGCGAAGCGCGTGCCCTCGATGTGGCGGATCACGCCCGGCTCGACGATCTCGGTCGAGCAGTAGACGACGCAGCCGACGACGCGCTCGGCCGCGATCGACGCGGCTGATCGACGCCGCCGGGATCGACGCTCTCGAGCGTGCGCCCGGCGAGCGGGCCGTCGTGCGCCTGGAAGTACCACCACGGGATCGCCGTTCTGGGCGGGCACGATCACGGCCGCCGGCCGCAGGCGCGGCGCCGATCGCGGGCGCGATCTCCGGCAGGCTGTACGCCTTCAGGCCGACGAACGACGACGTCCGCGTCGGCGACGCGCGTCGAGGTCGTCGGTGGCGGCCGGGTGGCTGACGAAGTCGCCGCGCGGGCTCTGCACCCGCACGCCGTCGCGCGCGCATCGCCTGCAGGTGCGCGCCGCGGGCGATCAGCGTCACGTCGCTGCGCCGCCCTGGGCGAGCGCGGCACCGACGTAGGCGCCGATCGCGCCCGCGCCGAGCACCGCGAACCTCACTCCGCCTGCCCCTCGCAGGTCGCGCGGCCATGCGCGGGCGCTGCACCTTGCCGGTCGGCGTCTTCGGGATCTCGTCGAGGATGTGGATGCGGTCCGGCACCTTGAACGCCGCGAGCGAGCGCCGCGGCGTGCTCGCCGCAGCTCCTCGGCGCCGACGTCGCCGCGCAGGACGACCGCGGCGGCCACCGTCTCGCCGTACTTGTCGTCGTCGACGCCGAAGCCCACCGCCTCGGCCACCTGCGGGTGGGCGAGCAGCACCTCCTCGATCTCGTACGGCGAGATGTTCTCGCCGCCGCGGATGATCATCTCCTTGAGCCGGCCCCGCAGCCGCAGGTAGCCGTCCTCGAGCACGGCCCTGGTCGCCGGTGCGGAACCAGCCGTCGAAGAACGCCTCGGCGTTCGCCTCGGCGTTGCCGAGGTAGCCGGGGGTGACGCCGGGGCCGCGGATCGCGACCTCGCCCGGCGCGCCGGCGGGACGTCGCTGCCCGCCGCGTCGACGATGCGGATCTCGGCGCCGGCCGGCGATGCCGACCGAGCCCGTGCACGCGCGCGCCGGCGGCAGCGGGTTGGACGGCATCTGGTGGGTGGCCTCGGTCATGCCGTAGGCCTCGATCATCGGCGCGCCGTAGCGGGCCTCGGCCTCGCGCATCAGCTCGGGCGAGAGCGCCGAGCTGCACGAGCGCACGAACCGCAGCGGCGCCGCCGGCGTCGCCGGCGCTGGTCGAGGATCATGCGGTGCAGCGTCGGGCCGGCCGAGAGCCAGGTGACGCCGCAGTCGCGCGGCCTGCGCCCAGAACCGGCGCGGGCTGAAGCGGCGCGGGACGATCACCGTGCCGCCCGCGGCGAGCTGGGCCAGGGTCGAGGCGACCAGGCCGTGGACGTGGAAGAGCGGCATCGCGCAGTAGAGACGTCGTCGTCGGCGAGCTCGTAGTGGCGCGCGATCGCGCGCGCCTGGGCGGTCAGGTTGCGCTGCAGCAGCGGCACCTGCTTGGGGCGGCGAGGTCGTGCCGCTCGTGTGCAGGAGCAGCGCGACGTCGCTCGGGCTCGCCGGCGGCCACGTCCGCCGTCGGCCGCGGTCTCCGCCGGCGGTCAGCCGCGGCAGGTCGCCGGCAGGCCGCACGGCGGCGACCTCCTCGCGATCGGGATCGGGCCGCCGCGGCCCGCGCCGCTCGGCGCCGAGCCGGCTCGCGACGACAGCAGCAGCTGCGGGATCGAGGTCGTCGAGGTAGAAGCGGAACTCGGGCTCGGTGTAGGCCGGGTTGAGCGGGGCGATCGCGGCGCCGAGCGCGGCCATGCGCGAACAGCATCGCGACGATCTCGGGCCCGTTCGGGAGCACCACGGCGACGCGGTCGCCGCGGCCGACGCCCGCCGCGGCCAGCGCCCCGGCCATGCCGGCGGCCGCTGCGGCGAGCTGCGCATGCGTGACCGTCGTGCCGTCGTCTGGCGATACGAGCGCGGGACGTGCGCTCCCGGCGTCGAGCAGCGCGAGCATCTAGGTGGTTGGGGCTCCCACGCGCTCCGCCAGCTCCCGACACGTCGCCACCCACACGTCCTTCTGGCTGAGCACATGCGTGATCATGCCGTCGAGGAGCGGCAGCCGGCCCGGCCGGCCGATCACCTGCGGATGCATGGTCAGGACGAAGGCGCCGCCGAGGCGGCGGATGCCCTCGAACTCGGCCTCCCAGATCTCGCGCACCTCGCTCGGAGTCGAGATCCGGCGCAGCCAGCTCTCGCGGCCGTCGAACCAGAAGTGGGCGGCGTCGTCGAGGATCCACTGGATGGGCAGCTCGGCCAGGCGCTTGTCCGGGTGCCGGTAGGGGCGGATGTCGTCCATCAGGTTGGACGAATAGGTGAATCCGTGCTCCTCCAGCAGGTCGAGGGTGCGCGGGCTGAAGTCCCACGATGGCGACCGGTAGCCCACGACGTCGGCGCCGAAGCCCCGCAGCACGTCCAGTGCCCGGACGAGCTCGTCCCGCTCGGCGGCGGCGTCCAGGTTCGCGGGCGACGTATGGGTGTAGCCGTGGTGGCCGATCTCGTGCCCGTCGGCCATGATCTCGCGCACCCGCTCGGGGTAGCGCTCCGCGACGCGTCCCGGGATGAAGAAGGTGGCCCGCAGGTCGTGCCCGCGTAGGAGCGCCAGGATCTCGGGCACGGCCACCTTCGCGCCGTAGGTGCCCTGCGAGAGCACGCCGGGCCGGTCGGCGTTCTCCCGGTCGTCGCCGATCCAGACCTCCTCCGCGTCGAAGTCGAACGTGAAGGCGGCCGCCGCACGCATGCCGTCGGGCCACATGCGGCCGAGTGTAGATGAGGCACCCCGAATCCCTGCGCGCCTGGCCGCGGTGACACCTGGTGGTCGGCGTGACGTTGGTGGCGCTGCGGCTGCGAACCGTCGCCTCGCCCTTCGGCGTCTGCGTGAATCGCAGACGCCTCAGACCGCGTTCAAGGGCAAGGCCCTTGAACGCTTCTCGGTCGCGCCCATAGTTTCCACCACTATGCACGCTCCCTGCGTCCTTGCGAGGCTCGGTTCTCGCCACCCAGCGCATCACAGGGATCCGGAGTGACTCATCTAGACAGCAATCGGGCCGAGTGGGACACTCCCCGGCATGCACGTTCGGACACTCGTCGCCTCGGTGGCGGGCCTGGTGGCGGCTGCCGCCGTCGGCGGCCCCGCGGTCGCGGCGAGCCCGATCGCGCTCGCCCCCTGCGGCGGCAAGCCGCTGATCGAGTGCGGGTCGATCCCGGTGCCGCTCTACTGGTCGCACCCCGGGATCGGCAGGCCGCTCACCGTGAAGTTCCGCGTGTACCGGCACACCGACCAGAACGCGGCGGCGGCCGAGCCGGTGGTGGCGTTCGAGGGCGGCCCCGGCTACCCGTCGATCGGATCGGCCCAGAGCTACCTCTTCATGCTCGGGCCGCTGCACCGCACCCACGACCTGATCGTGATGGACCAGCGCGGCACCGGCGGGTCGAGCGTGATCGACTGCCCGGCGCTCCAAAACGGCGTCGGCGTCTACGAGCGGGCGGCGGCCGCGTGCGCGCGGCAGCTGGGGATGCGGGCCGGCGCCTTCGGCAGCGCGGCGGTGGCCGACGACCTGGCGGCGATCCTGCGCGGCCTGGGCATCGGCACGGTCGATGTCTACGGCGACTCCTACGGCAGCTACGCCGCCCAGGTGTTCACGCTGCACCACCCGGGCATGGTGCGCGCGGCGGTGCTCGACGGCACCTACGACAACTCCTTCCACCCGTTCGAGCCGGAGGAGTCGGTCTCGCTGCGCCACGCGTGGCGGGCGCTGTGCGCGCGAGCCGGCGCGTGCCACGGCATCCTGCGCTCGATCGGGTCGTTCAGCCGCTCGCTCGCCGCGCACCCGCTCGTCGGCGTCGGCCGCGACGCCGACGGCTTCGTCGAGCCCGTCCATCTGACGCCCCCGCTCTTCGCCCAGCTCGTCGAGGACGCCACCTTCAGCTACACGTTCTTCCGCGACCTGCCGGGCGCCCTGCACGCCTACGGCAGCGGCGACCGGGCGCCGATCATGCGCCTCGCGGCCGAGGATGTCTCGTTCGACGCCGCGGGCGGCGGCGCGGCGGGATACTCGGTCGGCGACTTCGCGGCCGTCTCCTGCCACGACTACCCGACGATCTGGGACGTCGGCGCCGCTCCGACGGCGCGGCAGGCCCAGCTCCGCCGCGCCATCGACCGGCTGCCGGCGGGCGTGTTCGCGCCGTTTGCCAAGCGCGTCTGGCTCGGTTCGCTGGACGAGAACCAGCTCGTCTTCGGATGCGTCCGCTGGCCGGCGCCGCGCTTCCCCGACCCGCCGTTTCCGGCGGGCCCCCGGCCGCACGTCCCGGTGCTGGTGCTGGACGGCGAGTTCGACCAGGCGACGCCTGTGGGGGATGCCCGCCGGGCTGCGGCGGCCTGGCCCGACTCCACCTACGTGCAGGTGCGCGAACACGAACCACGTGAGCGCGCTGGCCGACTTCCAGGGCTGCGCGAGCGGGCTCGTGCGCAGGTTCCTGGCCCATCTCGGCGCGGGTGACACCTCGTGCGCCGGGCACGTGCCGGCGGTCGAGGTGGCCCGGTTCCCGGCCGTGCTTGCGGCGGGGCCGCCCGCCCATGCGCTCACGGGCGACCGCTCGACGCCGGCCGCGCGCCGGGCGGCCTGGGCGGCGGGCGCGGTCGTCGGCGACGCGTTCACCCGCTGGTACAACCTCATGTTCGGCGTGGACGGGCACGGCCTGCGCGGCGGCCGGTTCAGGGTGCTCGGCGGGTACTACTCGGAGCGGCCGCTGCAGATCCGCTTTCACGCCGACCGCTTCGTCTCCGACCTGGCGGTCTCGGGCCCCGCGATCTGGAACCGGGCCGCGCACCGCATGCGGGCGACCCTCACCCTGGCCGGCCCGCGGGGCGCCTCGGGCCGGGTCGTGCTCACGTTCTCAACCGCCCCGGGCGGCGGGCCGGCGCTCGCCACGGGCACCCTGGGCGGACGGCGGCTGCGCGTCGCCTTCCCGGTGCCCTGGACGCCGCAGGACTGAGGGTCCTGGTACCGTTTTCGACACGTGATCATCGACACGAACACCCACCGCGCCGCCCCGCCGCTCTCGACCTCCGTCGTCGAGGCGATCGGCGGCACGCCGCTGCTCGCCATCGAGGGCGTCTACGCCAAGCTCGAGTACCTGAACCCGTCCGGGTCGGTGAAGGCTCGTCTGGCCAGCTACATGATCGGGCGGGCCGAGGCCGAGGGGCTGATCACGCCGGGCGACACGATCGTCGAGGCCTCGAGCGGCAACACCGGGAACGCGATGAGCATGGTCGCCGCCGCGAAGGGCTACCGGATGCTGGTCGTGATGCCGGAGGGGATGAGCCCCGAGCGGATCGCCATCTCGCGCGCCCACGGCGCCGACGTGCTCCTGATCGGCGACTTCCACGTCACGGCCGCCCTCGAGCACGCCCGCATCCTGGGGGAGCGGCCGGGGTACTTCCATCCGGGCCAGTTCGACTCCGAGTGGAACGTGATCGAGAACCGCGAGTGGCTGGGCGCCGAGATCCTGGAGCAGCTGCCCGCCCCGCCGGATGCCCTCGTGGCGGGCGTCGGCACCGGCGGGACGCTGATCGGTGTCGGGCAGGCCTTCCGGGCCGTGAACCCGGACGTGCTGATCCTCGGCCTCGAGCCCGGTGAGTCGCGCACGATCTGCTGCGGCGAGATCGCCCTGCACGCCATCGAGGGCATCGCCGACGGGTTCGTGCCCGGCATCATCGCGCGGCACCGCTCCGAGATCGGCGACATGGTCAGCGTCTCCAGCGACGAGGCGGTGGCCGAGATGCGGCGGCTGGCCCGCGAGCACGGCATCTTCGTCGGGCCGAGCTCGGGCGCGCACATGGTCGCCGCCAAGCGCCTGCGCAGCGAGCGCCCCGAGCTGCGCACGATCGTCACGCTCTTCTGCGACGAGGGCGAGAAGTACATCGCCGACCACCACACCCGCTGAGCGCTTCACCGCTCGGAGCGTGACGCAGCGCACAGTCACCGGTACCTGGTGACTGGCCTCACACCCGCCGAAACCACCCCCTCGCCGGCCCCGTAACCGCGGGAGCGGGCATACCTACGAACGGGAGGGGCAGATGGAATCGACACATACCACTCAGGGCACGCCGGCGGCGGAGGAGCTCGAGTCGCACTGGAACAAGGTCGTCGGCAGGCGCGGGTTCCTCATGGGCGTCGGCACCGCCGGCGCGACGGCGCTCGCCGGAGGCGCGCTGGGAACGGCCGCCGCGTTCGCCGGCTCGGGCCGGCTCTCGCGCGGCGACGCCGCGATCCTGCGCTTCCTGGCTGCGGCCGAGCTCCTCGAGACCGACCTGTGGCAGCAGTATGCGGAGCTCGGCGGCGTGAACGGCGGCAACCCGGCCTACATCGCAGCGCTCGAGAACCTCGACGGCGACATGCCGCAGTACATCTCCGACAACACCGACGACGAGCGCAGCCATGCCGACTTCCTGAACGCCTACCTGCGTTCGAAGGGCGAGGAGCCCGTGAACCTGGACGAGTTCCGCACGCTCCCGAGCAGCAAGGCGACGGGCGCCCGTCAGGTCGGCCGGCTCACCAACCTGCAGAAGCTGAACGTCGACACGAGCTGGTACACGCGCTACCGCAGCACGCAGAACCCGGACTTCGGGGCCACGTTCCCGCAGGCCGTGAACATCAAGGACGAGCCGGCGATCCCGCTGAACGACTCCGACACCCCGCCGAACATGTCCGCGCCGGTGCCGCCGGCAACCGCCAAGCAGATGCGGATGCAGGCCATCGCCAACACCGCCGGGTTCCACTTCGCGATGATCGAGCAGGGCGGGTCGAGCCTGTACACGACGATGAGCCTCAAGGTCTCGAGCCTCGAGGTGCTGCGGATCGTGGTCTCGATCGGCGGCGTCGAGGTGAACCACTTCGCCGTGTGGCACGACAAGGCCGGAAACGCCGTCGCCCAGCCGCTCGCGGGCGTGAAGGATCCCGAGACCGGGGTCACGTTCCCCGATCTCAACTCGCCGCCGTTCGGGGGCGAGCGCTTCCAGACCAACCTGATCATGCCCGAGCCGGCCGACTTCATCAGCCAGCAGCTGCCGAAGTGCTCGGTGATCAGGCCCTCGACGGTGCACAATTCCGGCGCGATGGCGGCGGTGAACGCGCTGACGGCGAACGGCCTCTTCGACGGCCAGTCGAAGAAGTTCTTCGCGGCGGCGCATGCGCTGGCGAAAGCCGCCGACTCGGCCCATCGCGGGAGGCACTGACGCACAGCCACATCCTGGAAGCGCAGGCGCGGTGAACGAGCGCCCGGAATCGCTTGACGACGTACCGTAAACTTGGGGCGTGAACTGTCCGAAGTGCGGCACGGAGAACAGCGCCGGGCGCAAGTTCTGCGGGGAGTGCGGCGCCGGCCTCGAGCGGGCGTGCCCCGCGTGCGGCTCGGCGGTCGAGGCCGGCACCAAGTTCTGCGGCGAGTGCGGGGCGTCGCTCGTCTCGGCGGCGCCCCCGCCCGCCGCGGCCCCGCCGGCAGTGCCCGCGGCGGCGGCCGTGGCGGAGCGGCGGCTGGTCTCGGTGCTCTTCGCCGACCTCGTCGGGTTCACCACCCTCTCGGAGGGGCGCGACTCGGACGAGGTGCGCGAGCTCCTGTCGCGCTACTTCGACGCGTCGCGGCGGCTGATCGAGCTCTACGGCGGCACCGTCGAGAAGTTCATCGGCGACGCCGTGATGGCGGTGTGGGGCACCCCGATCGCGACCGAGGACGACGCCGAGCGGGCCGTGCGGGCGGCACTCGACCTGGTCGCCGCGGTCACCGCCCTCGGAGACGAGATCGGCGTTGCCGGGCTGCGCGCGCGGGCCGGCGTGCTCACGGGCGAGGCCACGGTCACGGTCGGAGCCGACGGCCAGGGCATGGTGGCGGGCGACATCGTGAACACCGCCGCCCGCATCCAGGCTCTGGCCGATCCCGGCCAGGTGCTCGCGGGCGAGCCGACCAGGCGGGCCACCGAGCCCACGATCGTCTACGAGGACGCGGGCACGCACGAGCTCAAGGGCAAGTCGGGCCTGTACCGGCTGTCGCGGGCCGTGCGGGTCGTGTCGGGAGCCCGCGGCGCGCTCAAGTCGGAGGGCCTGGAGGCGCCGTTCGTGGGCCGCGACCGCGAGCTGCGCCAGATCAAGGATCTGTTCCACGCCTCGGCGGACGAGCGCCGGGCGCATCTCGTGTCGGTCACGGGCATCGCCGGGATCGGCAAGTCGCGGCTCGTGTGGGAGTTCTACAAGTACTTCGACGGCCTCGCCCAGGTGATCTACTGGCACCGCGGCCGCTGCCTCTCCTACGGCGAGGGCGTCACGTACTGGGCGCTGGCCGACATGGTGCGGATGCGCTGCCGGATCAGCGAGGACGAGCCGTCGGATACGGCGCTCGCCAAGCTCGCCGAGGTGCTCGACGAGCACATCACCGACGAGGACGAGCGCCGCTTCGTGGAGCCGCGGGTGGCGCATCTGATCGGGATGGAGGAGGGCAGCCCGTTCGGCCGCGAGGACCTGTTCGCGGCCTGGCGGACGTTCTTCGAGCGGCTGGCCGACGCGTACCCGACGCTGCTCGTCTTCGAGGACATGCAGTGGGCCGATGCGTCGCTGCTGGACTTCATCGAGTACCTGCTCGACTGGTCGCGCCAGAGCCCGCTCTTCGTCGTCACGGCCGCCCGGCCGGAGCTGCTCGACCGGCGCGCGACCTGGGGGGCCGGCAAGCGCAACTTCACGTCGATCTACCTCGAGCCGCTGTCGGAGGACTCGATGCGCGCGCTGCTCGAGGGGCTCGTGCCGGGGCTGCCCGACACCCTGCGCGGCCAGATCCTGGCCCGGGCCGAGGGCGTCCCGCTATATGCGATGGAGACGGTGCGGATGCTGCTCGACCGCGGCCACCTCGTGCGCGAGGGCAGCGTCTACCGGCCGGCCGGGCCGGTCGAGGCGCTCGAGGTGCCCGAGACCCTGCACGCGCTGATCGCCGCCCGGCTCGACGGCCTCTCCGACGACGAGCGCCGCGTCGTCCAGGACGGCGCCGTGCTGGGCAAGACGTTCACGCGCGAGGCGGTCGAGGCGCTCTCGGGCATCGACCCCGAGGGCGTCGAGGCGGTGATGGCGGCGCTCGTGCGCAAGGAGGTGCTGTCGATCCAGGCCGACCCACGCTCGCCCGAGCACGGCCAGTACGGTTTCCTGCAGGACCTGATGCGCCGGGTGGCCTACGAGATGCTGGCGATGCGCGACCGGCGCGATCGCCACCTGGCGGCGGCCGCCTATCTCGAGCGGACGCTGGCCGACGACGACGAGATCGTCGAGATGCTGGCGTCGCACTACATCGACGCCTACACGGCCGCGCCCGACGCGGACGGCGCCGAGGCGGTCAGGCGGCGGGCCAGCGAGCTGCTCGTCCGCGCCGGGGAGCGGGCCGAGTCGCTGGGTGCTCCGACCGAGGCCCAGCGCTACTACACCCAGGCCGCCGGCCTGAGCGAGACGCCGCTGGCCGAGGCCGGCCTGCTCGACCGCGCCGCCCGGATGGCCCTGCGCGCGGCGGCGCAGGACGCGGCCGCCGAGCTCGCCGAGCGCGCGCATGCCCTCTACGAGGCGGCGGGAGAGCACGGCTCGGCGGCGCGGGTGCTCGTCGTCCGGTCACGGATCGACCAGATGCAGGGCCGGCTGGCCGAGGCGCTCGAGCGCATGCAGCAGGCCCACGACGTGCTCCGCAACGAGCCGCCCGACGAGAGCTTCGCAACGCTCACCACCCGGCTGGCCGGTGCGTTCTACTTCTCCGGGGATGTGGCCCGCTGCGCCGAGCTGGTCGAGGAGGCCCTCGACATCGCCGAGGCGCGCGGCATGCCGACGGTGCTCACGAACGCCGTGATGATCAAGGCGATGGTGGGGGCGTCGGGGCGTCATCCCGAGGAGGCCCGCGGCCTCTTCCAGCTGTCGCTCGAGCTGGCCCAGAAGCACGAGCTGCGCGAGGAGGCGAGCCGCGCGGCCTCGAACCTCTCCGACCTCGCGTTCCGGCGCGACCGCTACGTCGAGGCGCTCGGCCACCTGGAGCAGGCGGCCGCGCTCGCGCGCCTTGTCGGCAGCCGGCCGCACGAGTGGTTCGCGCTCAGCGAATCGACCTATCCGCTCTACATGCTCGGACGCTGGGACGACGCGATCGCGGCCTACCACGAGCTGCCCGAGGAGATGCTGCCGACGGGCGGGACGCTCCTGAGCCCGCTCAGCTCGATTCTCGAGATCCACGTGAACCGCGGCGACGTCGCCGCGGCCCGCCGGCTGCTCGAGATCTACGCCCGCCTCGAGGATTCCGCCGACGTCCAGGAGCGGGCCGGCTTCGCGGCCGCGAACGCCTGCGTCCTGCACGCCGAGGGCCGCCACGCCGAGGCGGTCGCCGCCGGCGAGCAGACGTTCGCGCTCGGCGACACTCTGGGCCTCGACGGCCAGGACGCCAAGATGGGCTTCATGTGGACGCTCGAGGCCGCCCTCGCGCGCGGCGACCGGGGGAAGGCCGAGGAGGTAGTCGGCCGGATCGAGGCGATCCCGCCGGGCCTGCGGCCGCCCTCGCTCGGTGCCCATGCCGGCCGCGCGCGAGCCCGCCTGGCGGAGTCGGCCGACGGTGCCACGGCGCACCTGGTCTCCGCCGAGACCGTCTTCCGCGATCTCGGCCTGCGCTTCTGGCTCGCGGTCACCATGCTCGAGCGCGCCGAGGTGCTCATCGCCGACAGCCGCAGCGAGGAGGCCGAGCCCCTGCTGGCCGAGGCGCGCGACATCTTCGCGGAGCTGCGGGCGCAGCCGTGGATCGAGCGGGCCGCCGCCGTCGCCGAGCGCACTTCGGCCGAAGCCGTCGGCTGACCTGTGGCACTCTATTAGGAGTGAGACGGTGGGTGATCATGCTGGGCACGGCCGCGGCGGCCCTGGTGGCGGCCGCACCGGCGCAGGCCACGTCGACGCCGGCGATCCCGAAAGGCGAGCTGCGGGACATCCGCGTGCTCCTGAAGACGTTCATCCCCGAGGCGATCGGCCGCGTGCATCCCGGCCGGGCCTGGGATCTGGCCACGCCGTCGATGCGCGTGGGCTCGACCCGCGCCCAGTGGCGGTCGGGCTCGCTGCCGGTGTTCCCCTATCCGGTGGCGGCGAACAGCTTCGGCATCCGGCCGATCACCGTCGCGCCTGGTGACGTCACCTTCGATCTGATGGTGCACCCGAAGCCCGGCAGCAACGCCGGTGTCGAGGTGTACACGACCCACGTGCAGCAGGTGGGCGGCCGCTGGCTGGTCGCGTCGATGGCGGCCTCGGCGCAGTTCGCCGGGTCGGGCGGTCCGGCCACGATCACCGCCGAGCCCGACTTCGCGCCGCACGCCCAGGGGCTGCCGGCGCGCAACAACCTGGCCAAGGCGTGGGTGCTCGTGCCGCTCCTCGTGATCGGCCTGCCACTGATCGCGGCACCGTTCGGGTTCTTCATCGTCTGGCGGCGCGGCCGGGCGCCACGGGCCGACGTCGACGCCCACAAGCGGGCGACGATGCCCTGGCGCTAGCCGGGCGGGATCACGCTGCGGGGAGCTGGGCCAGCTCCGCCAGGAGCGTGAACGACCGCGATCGTGCGGCCGCGTCCGGGACGCTCGCGATCGCCATCAGCTCATCCGCCGCCGTCTCGGCCAGGAGCTGGTCGAGGCGGGTGCGCACCGTCGCCGGGCTGCCCACGACCTGCGATCCCAGGTAGGCGTCGGCGTAGGCGCGCTCGTCGGGAGTCCATGCGTGCCGCTCCACCTGCCCGAGCGTGGGCAGGGGCCCGGGCGGCCGGCCGCTGCGGCGCTGGGCGAAGCTGAGCGCCATCGCCGAGCCCAGCAGCTGCGCCTCGGCGTCGGTCTCGGCGCAGACGACGAAGACGGTCACCTGGGCGTAGGGGGCCTCGAGGTCGGGTGACGGCTGGAAGCGCGAGCGGTAGAGCTCGAGCGCGGGCAGCGTGTTCTGCGCGCTGAAGTGATGCGCGAACGCGAACGGCAGCCCCATGAGGCCGGCCGCCTGGGCGCTGTAGCCGCTCGAGCCGAGCAGCCACAGGGCCGGCATGCCCGAGCCGTACCCGGGCACGGCGTGGATGCCCTCGTAGGCGTCGCCCGGCGCGAAGCCGTTGAAGAAGCCGTAGAGCTCGTGCAGCAGGTCGAGCAGGTCGTCGTCTCCGCCGAGCCGGCGCAGCGCCTGCATGGTGCGCTGGTCGGTGCCGGGGGCGCGGCCGATGCCGAGGTCGATCCGGCCCGGATGCAGCGCCTCGAGCGTGCCGAAGCGCTCGGCCACGACGAGCGGCGAGTGGTTCGGCAGCATCACGCCGCCCGAGCCGAGCCGGATCCGGGTCGTGCGAGGGGCGGCGTTTGCGATCAGCACGTCGGGGGCCGAACTGGCGATCCCGGGCATGTTGTGGTGCTCGGCGTACCACAGCCGGTGATAGCCGAGGCGGTCGACGAGCCCTGCGAGGGCGGTCGCGTCGGCCAGCGCCGTGACCGGGGTCGAGTCGCTCGCGACCGGGGCCACGTCGAGCACCGAGAGCGGGATGCCGAAGACCGGGCTGGCCGCGGCCCGGGCCTGATCGCGCAGCAGGCTCACCGCTTCGCGCACCGGGCGCAGCGGCCGGGCAGGGACTGGAGCGCGCGGTCGGAGAGCTCGAACCCGACCGCCTCGGCCGCCTGGCGCAGCGACACGAGCGCGCAGCCCTCCAGCGTCGAGATGGCGCCGCACTCGACGCACACGAGATGGTGGTGGTGGCCGTTCGTGCCGCACATCACGAACACCGCCTCGCCGGAGCGTGTGCCGGCCTCCTCGACCAGGCCCTCGTCGCGCCAGCGCTCGATCGCGCGGTAGGCGGTCGTGAGGCCGATGCGGGGCTGATCGCGCCGGGCCGTCTCGTGCAGCTCGCGCACGCTGAAGGCGTGGCCGATCGAGCGGCCGGCGTCGAGCAGGGCCTCGCGGTTTCGGCGATTGCGTCCGGTGTCCACCCAAAGAGCGTAGTCGCCGCGCCCGCGGATCTCAAGAGTGTGATTGACATCCGTTTTCATTTCCGTTAGCGTGCGGTGGTGTCGAGAACGATGCTCGGGTACGTCGGCCTTGCGGTGGCGCTCGTCGCCGCGGGGGTCGGGCTGGCCGCGACCGGTTCGTCCGGGTCCGGGCAGGGGGGCAGGGTGGAGGTGGTGGCCGCCGAGAACTTCTACGCCGACATCGTTTCCCAGATCGGTGGATCGCGCGTCGCAGTGACCTCGATCCTGAGCGACCCGAACGCCGACCCGCACCTCTTCGAGCCCGGCACTCGCAACGGGCTCGCCGTCTCCCGTGCGGCGCTCGTCGTCCAAAACGGCGTCGGCTACGACAGCTTCATGCAGAAGCTCGAGAATGCGGCACCCAGCTCACACCGGATCGTGATCACGATCGCCGACGTGCTCGGCGTCACCGGCGCCCACCGAAACCCGCACCTGTGGTACGACGTGCCAAAGCTCGACCGGATCGCCGCGGCGATCGCGGCAGGGCTCGAGCCGCGCCGACCCCGCCCATCGCCGGGCCTACCGCGCCGGCCTGCGCCGCTTCGAGCGCAGCCTGGCGCCGCTTCGGCGCGAGGTGGCGGCGATCCGGGCGCGGTTCGGCGGCACGGCGGTCGCCTACACCGAGCCCGTGCCGGGGTATCTGCTGGCCGCGGCGGGCCTGCGCAACCTGACGCCGGCGGCGTTCTCGCGGGCGATCGAGGACGGCAGCGAGCCCTCACCGCAGGCTGTGGCCGCGATGACCGCCCTTTTCACCGGGCGCCGGGTGCGGGTGCTGTTGTACAACGACCAGACGGTCTCGCCGATCACGAACCGCATCCGAGCAGCGGCCGAGGGCGCCGGGATCCCGGTGATCGGCGTGAGCGAGACGCTGCCTGCGGGGCTGCGGTTCCAGGCCTGGCAGCTCGGTCAGGCGCGGGCGCTCGAGCGCGCTCTGCGCCTGTGAGCACGGGCCCCGAGCCGGTCGTGCGGGCGCGGCAGGTGTCGCTGCGCTTCGGTGCGCGCGTGCTCTGGGACGATCTGAGCTTCGACCTTCACAAGGGCGAGTTCATGGCCGTGCTCGGCCCGAACGGCACGGGCAAGACGTCGCTCGTCCGCATCCTGCTCGGGCTGCTCGCGCCGAGCGCGGGCACCGTCTCGGTCACCGGGCGGCCTCCGGCCGCGGCCAGGGCGCAGATCGGGTACGTCCCCCAGCAGCGCGCGTTTGACCGCGATACGCCGGTGCGCGGGTGCGACCTCGTCCGGCTCGGCCTCGACGGCCACCGGTGGGGCCTCGGGCTGCACTCGCGGGCGTCCGACGAGCGCGTCGCCCGCGCGCTTGCGGCCGTCGGCGCGGCCGCACACGCCGAGCTCCCGGTGGGGCGGCTCTCCGGCGGCGAGCAGCAGCGCCTGCGGATCGCCCAGGCGCTCGTCTCCGACCCGGCCCTGCTCCTGGCCGACGAGCCGCTGCTCTCGCTCGACCTGGCGTCGCAGCGGACGGTCGTCGACCTGCTCGACGGCCGCCGCCGCGACGCGGGCACACCGGTCGTGTTCGTCACCCACGACGTGAACCCGATCCTGCGGGTCGCAGACCGCGTGCTCTACCTGGCGCCGGGGCGGTGGGCGATGGGCACGCCCGACGAGGTGCTGCAGACCGAGACGCTGTCGCGGCTCTACGACACTCCCGTCGACGTGCTGCGCGTGCGTGGGCGGATCGTCGTGGTCGGCACCCCCGACGACGACGGCGTCCATCACCACGACCATGCCCCGGCCGGGCCGCGCTGATGTTCACCGAGCTTCTGGGGCAGCACTTCGTGCACACGGCGCTGCTGGCCGGCGGCGTCGTGGCGGTTCTGAGCGGCGCCATCGGCACGTTCGTCGTCACCCGCGGCGCGAGCTTCGCCGTGCACGCCATCTCCGAGCTCGGCTTCACCGGCGCCGCGGGCGCGCTCGTGCTCGGCATCGATCCCGTGATCGGCATGATGGGCGGCTCGCTGCTCGTCGGCGCCGTGCTCGGCCTGCTCTCGCTGCGCGGGCGTGAGCGCGACAGCGCCATCGGGGCGGTGCTCGCGTTCGGGCTCGGGCTGGGCGTGCTCTTCCTGAGCCTCTACCAGGGCTACGCCACCGAGGCCACCAACCTGCTCTTCGGCAGCATCGTCGGCGTCAGCGACCGCCAGCTGGCCGCGCTCGTCGCTGTCGCCGTCGTCGTGCTGGCCGGGATCGCCGCCGCCTACCGGCCGCTGCTCTTCTCGAGCATCGATCCCGAGGTGGCCGAGGCCCGCGGCGTGCCCGTGCGGGCGCTCTCGGTGCTGACGTTCCTGCTGCTCGCGCTGACGACCGCCGAGGCCATCCAGGTCGTCGGCGTCCTGCTCGTGCTGACGCTCGTGATCACGCCC
The DNA here is from genome assembly GCA_963813245.1 of uncultured Actinomycetes bacterium. Lineage (GTDB taxonomy): Bacteria > Actinomycetota > Thermoleophilia > Gaiellales > JAICJC01 > JAICJC01. The sequence goes on along the minus strand of CAWEYE010000010.1, from coordinate 195,618 downwards.
GCCGCCGCCGCGCAGCGCCTCACGGCGAACCCGGCGACGGCGATCCTCGTCTCGATCGTGATCGCGCTCGTCGCGACCGAGGGCGGCATCCTGCTCAGCCTGGTGCAGCCGTGGCCGACGAGCTTCTTCATCAGCTCGATCTCGTTTGCGATCTACGTGCTCGCGCGGGTGGGCGACGGGCGCCTGGCGGTACGGTTCGGCGATGACGCGGTGGGATGACCTGGTCGGGCACGGGAACGGGCCGCCCCCGCGGTGATACTCATGGCGCGCCGTCCGGGCCAATTGGCATTCGCCGTGGATGCCGATTGGTCCATGTGTCCGCCCTCGTGGTTCGAGTCGAAGGATCTACACTGACGGGCTGATGGACGGGACGGCCACCCTCACCCGCGGGTTCGAGTTGCCGCTTGAGCCGCGCCTGCCGCGCATCGGCGCCGTCGATGCCGTCGCGCTCGAGGCCCGGGCGGCCGATCTGGCCAAGCGCTCGATCAAGCGCGAGTCGAAGCTGGCCGCGCTCGACCTGACCGTGCGCATGATCGACCTGACGACGCTCGAGGGCGCCGACACGCCCGGCAAGGTGGCGGCCATGTGCGCGAAGGCCGTGCGCCCCGACCCGGATCCGAGCGTGCCGTCGGTGGCGGCCGTGTGCGTCTACCCGAACCTCGTCGCGGTCGCGCGCGAGCGGCTCGGCGAGGATCGCACGGTGCGGATCGCGTCGGTCGCGACGGCGTTTCCGTCGGGCCAGTCGCCGATCGAGGTCAAGCTGGCCGATGTGCGGGCCGCGGTCGAGCTCGGCGCGGACGAGGTGGACATGGTGATCGACCGCGGCGCGTTCCTCTCGGGCCGCTACGCCAAGGTGTACGACGAGATCGTGCGCGTGAAGGAGGCCGCGGGCCGGGCGCACCTCAAGGTGATCCTCGAGACGGGCGAGCTCGGCACCTACGACAACGTCCGCCGCGCGTCGCTCCTGGCGATGGCCGCCGGCGCCGACTTCATCAAGACGTCGACCGGCAAGGTCAGCCCGGCGGCGACGCTGCCGGTGACGCTGTGCATGCTCGAGGCGATCCGCGACGTCGAGGCCGAGACCGGCCGCCAGGTGGGGATGAAGCCCGCGGGCGGCATCCGCCACTCGAAGGTCGCGATCCAGTACCTGTGTGTGCTGCACGAGACGCTCGGCCGCGACTGGCTGACGCCGGAGAAGTTCCGGTTCGGCGCCTCGTCGCTCCTGAACGACGTGCTCATGCAGATGCGCAAGCAGCGCACCGGCGCCTACCAATCCCCCGACCACTTCAGCATCGACTGATGGCCGATCTCGAGCATCGGCCGGCGGCCGCGCCCGCACCGCTCGAGTGGGACTACGCGCCCGCTCCCGAGGCGCGCGACATCGTCCGCTTTCGCGAGCGCTACGGCCTCTTCGTCGGCGGCGAGTGGGTGGAGCCGCGCACGGGCCAATGGTTCACGACCAGCTCCCCGGCCGACGAGGGCGCGCTCGCCGAGGTGGGGCAGGCGGGCGCCGAGGACGTCGACCTGGCGGTGCGGGCCGCCCGCGGCGCCTACGAGGACGGCTGGTCGGCGCTGCGCCCGGCCGAGCGGGCCAAGTACCTCTTCCGGATCGCCCGCATCCTGCAGGAGCGCGCGCGGGAGCTGGCGGTCGCCGAGTCGCTCGACGGCGGCAAGCCGATCAAGGAGTCGCGCGACGTCGACCTGCCCCTGGCCGCCGCGCACTTCTTCTACCACGCCGGCTGGGCGGACAAGCTCGAGTACGCCTTCCCGAACCGGCGGCCGCGGCCGCTCGGCGTCGCCGGCCAGATCATCCCCTGGAACTTCCCCCTGCTGATGCTGGCCTGGAAGGTCGCGCCGGCGCTCGCCTGCGGCAACACGGTGGTGCTGAAGCCGGCCGAGACGACGCCGCTCACGGCGCTCATGTTCGCCGACGTGTGCCGCCAGGCCGAGCTTCCCGCCGGGGTGGTCAACATCCTCACCGGCGACGGGACGGCCGGGGCCGAGCTCGTGCGCCACCCGGGCATCGACAAGCTCGCCTTCACCGGCTCGACCGAGGTCGGCAAGGCCATCCAGCGCGAGCTGGCCGGCCGCGGGATCCCGCTCACGCTCGAGCTCGGCGGCAAGGCGGCCAACATCGTCTTCGACGACTGCGCGCTCGACCAGGCGGTCGAGGGGATCGTGAACGGGATCTACTTCAACCAGGGCCACGTCTGCTGCGCGGGGTCGCGGCTGCTCGTGCAGGAGTCGATCGCAGAGCCCCTCGTCGCCAAGCTCAAGCGCCGTCTCGGGACGCTGCGGGTGGGCGATCCGCTCGACAAGAACACCGACGTCGGCGCCATCAACTCGCGCGCGCAGCTCGACAAGATCACCGAGCTGGTCGCAAGCGGCGAGGCCGAGGGGGCGGAGATCTACCAGCCGCCGTGCGTGCTGCCCGAGCGCGGCTACTGGTTCGCGCCGACCGTCTTCACGAACGTCGCCCAGTCGAGCCGCATCGCCCAGGAGGAGATCTTCGGCCCGGTGCTCTCGGTGCTCACGTTCCGCACCCCGGCGGAGGCCGTCGAGAAGGCCAACAACACGCCGTACGGCCTGTCGGCGGGGGTGTGGACCGAGAAGGGGTCGCGCATCCTGTGGATGGCCAATCGGCTGCGGGCGGGAGTGGTGTGGGCGAACACGTTCAACCGCTTCGACCCGGCCTCGCCGTTCGGCGGCTACAAGGAGTCCGGGTTCGGACGCGAGGGCGGCCGCCACGGCCTGGAGGCCTACCTGAGGTTCGACGAGTGACCCGCCTGCCGGTGCGCAAGACGTACAAGCTCTACATCGGCGGCGCGTTCCCGCGCTCCGAGTCGGGCCGCACCTACGAGGCCGAGGGCCAGAACGTCGCCCGCGCGTCGCGCAAGGACGCCCGCGACGCCGTCCGCGCGGCCCGCTCGGCCGTCGCGAAGTGGTCGGGCGCGACCGCCTACAACCGCGGTCAGGTGCTCTACCGGCTGGCCGAGATGATGGAGACGCGCGCCGTCGACCTTCGGGCGGCCTGCTCCGGGCCCGACGAAGTGGAGCGCTCGATCGATCGGGTCGTCTGGTACGCGGGCTGGGCGGACAAGCTGGCCCAGGTGCTGGGCGGGGCCAACCCCGTCGCCGGGCCGTACTTCAACTTCACGATCCCCGAGCCGACCGGCGTGGTCGCGATCCTGGCCCCGCCCGAGCCGGCGCTCGAGGGGCTCGTGTCGCGGCTCCTGCCGGCGCTCGTCGGCGGCAACACGGCCGTCGTCGTCGCCTCGAGCGCCCATCCCCTGGCCGCGGTCGAGCTGGCCGAGGCGGTGGCGACGAGCGACATGCCGGCCGGGGCGGTCAACATCCTCACCGGCGATTCCGCCGAGGTCGCGCAGATCCTGGCGAGCCACATGGACGTGAACGCGATCGACCTCACCGGCGCGCCGGCCGACGCCGCCGCGGAGCTCGAGCGGCTGGCGGCCGAGAACGTGAAGCGGGTCGTGCGCGGCTCGGCCACCGGGCAGAGCGTGTGGGAGATCGAGCCGCTGATGGAGGCAAAGACCGTCTGGCACCCGATCGGCGTCTAACCGGGGCCAGGCCCCGAACGAGCGCCGTGACATCTCGGTGACGGTTCTTGGAGCGGGGGACTGTCCCCGGTTCCCCGTGGGCGGTGCCTGGCACCGCGACGGTGCCAGGCACCTGAGGCTGCGTGGGGGCTGTCCCCGGTGTTTGGGGACTGTCCCCGGCCTAGGGCCAGTCGATGCGGGCGAACTGGCGCCGCAGCTTCGCCCCGCGGGCGGGGTTCAGCGCCTCCACCCAGCCGATCCTCCCGAGCAGGTGGGCGCGCAGGTCGGGGACGCCGGCGCGGTTGGCGGCGGCGGGCCCGCGCAGCGCGGCCTCGTGCAGCGCGGCCCGCAGCCGGTCGTAGTCGGCGCGCGCGGCATTCGGGTGGGCGTTGACGACGACCCCGCACACCTGCTGACGGCCCGCCCGGGTCATCAGCTGCGACTTGCGCGGGTTCACCCGGAAGCCCTCGGCGAGCGCGATCGCCTCGACCGCGGCCCGCACCGCGGCGGCGCCCGCGTGCAGGCGCGATCCGCCCGAGAGCACCAGGTCGTCCGCGTAGCGGGTGTAGGTCGCGTCGAACGCGTCGGCCAGCCCGGCCAGGCGGCAGTCGAGCCGATACGCGCACAGGTTCGCGAGCGCCGGCGAGGTGGGCGCGCCCTGCGGCAGATGCGCCGCGGCCAGCCGCCGCCCCAGGCGGTGGTGTGCCGCTCCGACGGCCGGGTCGGCCGCCCGCGGCGCCGCCGCCCACTCCGCGACGGGCAGCGTGTTCGTGACGAGCCCGGTGAGGTCGGCCGCGACCGCCTCCGGATAGCCGGCGCCGCGGAAGACGCCGTACACGCGGCCGGCCGGGATCGAGGCGAAGAAGTCCTCCAGGTCGAACCGCAGCACGACCTCACGGCCGGTGTGGCGGCGGGCGTGGGTGAGCGCGGAGTGCCCGCGGCGGAAGCCGTGGGCGGCGTCGTGCGGCGGGATCGCCTCGAGGATCCCCCGCAGGAGCCGCCGCTGCGTCTCCTTGAGCAGGCGCTTGGGCTGCTCGATCAGCCGCGGCGGCCCACCGGGCCGGGCCAGCCAGCGGTAACGGTAGTTGCGCAGCCGCAGGTCGCGGGCGCGCCGCTCCAGCCCGCGGCGGTCGGCCAGCCAGGCGAGCTCGCCACGGTGCAGGTCGAGCATCCCGGCCAGGTCGGCCGGGGTGTCGAGCACGGGCACCGGCCAGCGCATCCGCCCCATCGCCGGCGCGAAGACCGCCGTCGGCACATGCCGCGGCGGCTGGGGGAGCAGGCCGCGGGTGTCGAGCCGGTCGAGGTTCCGCTCGATCACGGCCGCGAGCTCGCGCGGCCGGTCGGCCGGGGCGTTCGCGGTAGGTCGCCGCAACCTCCGCGGCGACCCCCGCAATGAAGCGCGGCCGCCGTCCGAAGGCCGCCGCCGCTCGCGTGGCCATGCCGGCGGGCTCCCAATCGCCGTCCAGGAAGGCCGCCGCCGTCGCGCGGGCGACCCGGGCGCGCTCCGTCCGGCTCCACTGCGTCATGCGAGAGCGTCCGGCGACGCGCCCCAACTGTCCCTGTCCTGCGTGCGCGGACCTGCGACGGAGGCGCAGCGAGGCGCATGCGATGCGATGCGTGGTGACACCGGTTCCCCTGGGGGTGCCCCAGAGAGACCCGCCGAGCGGGTCGCCTCGGGGCGCGTCGTCGGATGCGGCGCACGATACCGCAGGGGTTGACCGCCGACGTATGCTTTCCGGGATGGGGTTTCGGGTCTGGGGCGCGGCCGTCGTGGTCGCCTGTGTTTGCACCGCATGTGCCGGGGCATCGGCGGCGGAGCACCCCGCGCCCGTGCGCCGGGATGCTCCGCCGCCGGCGGCGCAGACCCATGCGCCGGCGGTCTGGCACGTGCCGGCCCGGCCGAGCGGCCGCGGCACCTATCTGATGGCGAAGCTGCTGCGGCCGCTGCGCACGCCCTTCGGGCGGGTGGCCGCAAAGACGCAGTTCGGCGAGCCGCTGTGGGTGCCGGTGCTCGCGCGCAAAGGCACGCGGGGCTCCGCGCTCGTGCCCGTGGGCGCGCGCAGCCGGGTCGTGCATCTCGACCTGCGCTCGCTCCCCCTGCGGTGGTCGCGGACCCGGGTCGTCGTCGATCTGGCCCGGGGCCGCCTGCGGGTGCTGCGCGGCCGCCGCCTCCTGGGGTCGTTCCCGATCGGGCACGGCACCCCGGCCACGCCGACCCCCGTCGGCCGGTTCTCGGTGATTGACCGGGTGCGGTTCCCGGTCGGCAGCCCGTACGCGCCGTTTGCGCTCGCGCTCTCGGCCCACCAGACCCATCTTGCTCCCACCTGGGCCGGCGGCGACACGATCGCGATCCACCCCGGCCCGATGGGGCCGGTCAGCAACGGCTGCATCCACGCCGGCCTGCCGGCGATCGCGCTCCTGCGCCGGGTTGCCCGGCTGGGGACGCTCGTGGTTGTGCGCGCAGCCTAACGCTCAGGTCGAGAGTGAGAGCTCCGACTCGGGGGCCGCGTACACGACCTCGCCCTCGACCAGCGTCCCCAGCACGCGCGCGCCCAGGTAGTCGCGCGGCGTGCAGGTCGTACAGGTCGCGGTCGAGCACGACCAGGTCGGCCAGCTTGCCCGGCTCGATCGAGCCCGTGACCGCGTCGAGCCACGCAGGCGTGCGCGGCGCCGATCGTGTGCGCTGCGATCGCCGCGTCCAGGTCGAGCCGCTCGTCCGGCGAGCAACGGTTCGGCGGCCGATCCCTCGGGGTCGACGCGGGCGACGGCGGTCGCCAGCTGGTGCAGCGGATCCGGCGTCGACACCGACCAGTCGCTTCCGAACGCGAGCGCGCCCCCGGCCCGCAGGATGCTTGCGAACGGGTACATGCCGGCGGCGGCCGTGTCCGAGACGAACGGCAGCGTCAGCTTGGTCGACGTACTCCTCGAGCCGCGCCCACAGCGGCGTCACGTTTGCGATCACGCCCGAGCGCGCGCGAAGCGGGGCAGGTCGTCCGGGTGGGCGAACTGGACGTGCGCGAGCTGGTGGCGGGCGTCGCGGCGGCCGTTGCGGCCGATCGGCGGCCTCGAGCGCGTCGAGCGACTCGCGCACCGCCCGGTCGCCGATCGTGTGGATGTGGACGCCGAAGCCGGCCGCGTCGCACAGGCCGCACGAACCGCTCCAGGTCGGCCGCGTGCGTACATGTCGATGCCGTACTCGGCCGGTCGGCCGCCCGGCGTCGTCCAGGTACGGGTCGAGCATGGCCGCGGTGCGGTTCTCGACCACGCCGTCGTGGAAGAACTTGACGTGGCCGCACGCGAGCCGGCCCGACGCTGCCGCTCGCCCGCCGCTCGACGCAGCTCGGCGAGCTGCTCGTCGCCGCGGCCAGCGTCCCACTCGAGCGCCCCCCGCACCCGCAGGCCGAGCTCGCCCGACCGGGCCAGGTGCTCGTAGGCGCGCTGCCAGTCGGCGTCGACGAGCGCGTCCTGGCAGGCCGTGATCCCGAGCCGGTGGTAGTAGTCCTGGCCGGCCCGGATGCCGGCCACGCGCTCGGCGTGGGTGGGCGCGGGCGTCCGGTCGAGCACCAGGTGCATCGCCTGCTCCTGCAGCGTCCCGAGCGGCGCGCCGTGGGCGTCGCGCTCGATCCGGCCGCCGGCAGGGTCGGGCGTCGCCGCGGTGATGCCGGCCAGCTCGAGCGCCCTGGAGTTGACCCACGCGCCGTGGTAGTCGCGGTTTGTGAGCACGGCGGGCCGGTCGGGCACGACCGCGTCGAGCGCGGCCGCGGTCGGTGTCCCGCCGGGGAAGTCGTTCATCGACCAGCCGCCGCCGACCACCCACTCGCGGTCGGGGTGCGCCGCCCCGTACGCGGCGATCCGGCGCAGGTGCTCGTCGGCGCCGTGGCTGCCCTCGAGATCGCATTGGGTCGTGCCGAGGCCGCTCATGCCCAGGTGGCAGTGCGCGTCCAGCGAAGCCGGGCAGCACCAGCGCGCCCTGCAGGTCGACGACGCGGGTGCCGGGGCCGCGTAGGCCGTCGACGTCCTGCCCGCTCCCCACAGCCACGATGTGGCCGGCGTCGATCGCGACGGCGGCGCCGGTGCGTCGGGCGCGCGACGGTGTGCACGACCGCGTTTCGCAGGATCAGGTCGGCGGGCACCGGCCGATGGTACCGCAGAGGGACCCGAGCAGTACCGAAAACTCGCAAGTGAAGATACCCCGCAATGGGAGCCGGGCTCCCGCCGCCGGCCGTCGACACGGATCGGCGCGGGACGAACACAAGGGGCGTTGCACCCGACCCCGACCCAAAGGATTTCACCATGTCCCTCAAACGCGCGGTGATCGCCGCTGCGATCCTGCTCCTGGCCGTTCCCGGTGTCGCCAGCGCCGGGGGCGCCGGCGATAACCCCGGCACGGACGGCGTGCTCATCAACGGCTCGAAGCTCGTCACCGCTGTCGGCGGCGTGGATACGCCCGGTGCGATCAGCGTCCGCTTCGAGGACACCACGACCGCCCTGTTCTACGAGGATGACAACGGCGTCGATGCCAGCCAGGCCCCCGGCCTCTTCGCGATTCACGAGAACGGCACGGCGTACTCGGCGGACCCGTGGTGGGGAGCCGCCACCATCGGCTACGAGTGCAGCCTCGACGGCGGCCAGTTCGACCTGTGCACCTCGCCGCAGACCTACACCGGCCTCGGGCTCGGTGAGCACGTGTTCCGCGTCCACGGCGTCAACGCCGACGGCGACTTCGGCCCCGCCGCCTCCGCCATGTGGACGGTCAAGCACCGCGTCGTCGGATCGCATCCCCGGGTCGGCCTGCCGGCGGTCGCTCCCGCCGGGCACAGCATCAAGGTCGGCTGCAGCCTGGCCACCGGCAGGATCGCGCGGTGCGAGGTCACCCTGACGACTGCCCGCGGCATCGTCATCGGCCACGCGGTGCGCGTGTTCCACGGCTATCACCAGCGCCGCCACGGCAAGGTCGAGGTCGTGCTCACCGGCAAGGGCCGCAAGCTGGCAGACCAGCCCGGCGGAGTGCACGTCGTCGCCACGGTCGCGGTCGCTGCCCGTGGGCGGCACCCGCCGCTCGTCGCCAAGCAGACGGTGCACGTCGTCTCCTCCCGCGTCGATGTGACGCCGGGTGCGCTGCGGTTCGAGAGCGGCTCGGCGGTGCTCCTGCCCTCCGGCCGCAGCTACCTGCTGGGCCTGATCGGGCAGCTCAAGGGCGCCAGGCGGGTCGTCGCGACCGGCTACACCGACAGCCTGGGCTCGGCGGCCGCCAACTACCGGCTCGGGCTTCGCCCGCGCCGACGCGGTGTGCGCGTTCATCTCGCACCGCGCGCACGTCGCCTGCCGGGCCGTCGCCTATGGCGAGAGCCACCCCCGGACGACGAACGCCACCGCCGCAGGGCGGGCGCTCAACCGCCGGGTCGAGCTGCTGCTCACCTACTAGCGACGCAACGCGGCGGGGGCTGTCCCACGACCGGGGACAGTCCCCGCCGGCGCGTTCTGCGGCGCGCGTTCAAGCCCGGTGGCACGCGCGCCGATGACTGGGACGACATGTCCGAGTTCGCCCACGTGCCTCCCCGATCCCGATCCCGACGGCCTTCTGCTCGACGAGTTCCTGTCGCTGCTGCCGCCGCTGCCGACCCCGATCGGCGTGTTCTCGGCCGGCGGTGTCGCCGAGGTGGTGCTCGCCGACCTCGACCGCGGCCTCCTGATCGGCTACGCGCCGCAGATGCTGATGCAGCCCGAGCTCGTCGTCGTGTGCCCGCTGCGCGACTCAGAACGGCGGCGGCTACGACATCTCCCTGCGGATCGAGAAGGCCTACTTCCAGTCGTCGAACCAGACCCTGCTGCATCTGCGCGTCATCGACATCGTGCACCAGCCTGGCCACCGCCGCACCAAGCGCGCGCAGCGCAGCGACGATGCCGAGGCCGTGGTGCTGCGATCGAGAGCGCTTCCCGACGGCGAGCACTTCCACGTCCGCACGGCCGACCTCTCGGAGGGCGGAGTCGCCTTCGTGACCGAGCTCGCGCTCACGGTCGGCGACCGGGTGATGCTCTCGATTCACATCGGTGCCCGCCCGATCACGCTCGAGGCGCTGGTGATGCGGGCCGAGCCGATCTCGTTCGGCCGCTACCGCATCGGCTGCGAGGTCGCCGCGATCGCCGAGCACGATCGCGCGATGGTCGTCCAGATCGCCGAGGCCGCCGAGAGCGACGCCGACGCCGACGAGCGAGATCCGGTGATGATGGCCGCGCGCGTCCAGGGCCGGGCCGAGCAGCACGCGCTCAAGTCGCGCCTCGCCGTGCGCCGCTACATGCGCTAGTAGATGATTGATTCCACGCCGCCGCGCGCCTGGACGTCAGGCTGTGGTGGGGGTTCGGTGCGTGGTGGGGCTGCGGCTGCGAACCGTCGCATCGCTGCGTCCTCGGTTGCGCCCATACTTGGCCCAGTATGAACGCTCCCTGCGTCCTTGCGCTGCTCGGTTCGCAGCCGCCCAGGACATCACGGCGGCGTGGAATCAATCATCTAAGTGTGCTCCAGGGCGCCCGCGCGGTTCGCGGCGACGATCGCCGCCTGATCGGGCGGCGCGGGCGGAAGATTCAGCAGCAGGGCCTCGACGAACTCCGATGCGCCCATGTCGTGCAGCGACGCGTTGTGGCGCCGCTCGAAGCCGATGCTCGAGAGCGGGTTTCCCGAGAGCCCGCGGCCGCACACCGAGCCGGCGTAGTGGCTGGGCAGCGCCAGAACCTAGTCGGGCAGCTCGAGCAGCCGCCGCATCGACGCATGCTGCATGCGCGCGAGGTCGCGCGGGTCGCCGCCGCCGGCGTGCAGGTCGGGGCGGCCGGCGTCGTTCACGAGCAGCGAGTCGCCGGTGAACGCGAGCCACGTCTCGTCCGTGTCCCTGCGCAGGTCGGCGACGAGGTAGGTGTGGTGGGCGGGGGCGTGGCCCGGGGTCGCGAGCGCCGTCACGATCGTGTTGCCGAGCTCGACCCGCTCGCCGTCCGCGAGCGGCTGGTGCGCGAACTCGACGCCCGCGCCCGCGGGCAGGTATCCGGTGGCGCCGGTCGCCGCGACCAGGTCGGGCAGGCCCGACACGTGATCGGCATGGACGTGGGTGTCGAAGACGGCCACGATCGGCGCGCCGGCCGCCTCGGCCGCCTCGAGGTAACGGTCGACAAGCTCGACGTGGGGGTCGACGACGCCAAGCCGGCTGTGGGTCAGACAGCCGAAGAGGTAGCTCGCGCAGGCGGTCTGCGGATACAGGAACTGGCGCAGGATCATCCGGGATGGATCGTAGAGGACGGCGGCCGGCTCGCGCTTGACCGCGCCCGCCCGAACCGGTAGAACACCGCCCGCCGTGATCGCGCTCGCCCTCAACCACTACTCCGCGTTCAAGTTCGTGCACGTCCTGTCCGCCGTCGTCTGGGTCGGCGGCGCGTGCATCGTGCAGGTGTACGCGTTCCTCGCCGTGCGCACCAACGACCCGGTGAGGGTGGCCGCGTTTGCCGGCGACACCGAGTTCGTCGGCACGCGCATCTTCATCCCGTCGTCGCTGATCCTGCTCGTCTCGGGCGTCTTCACCGTGCACGAGAGCGGCGGCGGATGGAGCTACAGCCAGGGCTGGGTGCAGTTCGGCCTGGCGATCATCGTGCTCTCGATCGCGGTCGGCGCGGGCTACCTCGGCCCGGAGTCGGGCCGCATCGCCAGGCCACCGCGCGCAGCGGCGTCGAGTCGGCCGAGGTGCAGGCGCGCATCCGCCGCATCTTCCTCGTGTCGCGGATCGAGCTCGTGCTGCTGCTGCGCCGTGATCTTCGACATGGTGGTCAAGCCCGGCACGTGAGGCTGGGCCGGTCGGCCCGCCCATCTAGAATCCGCGCATGGATCGCTACGACCCCGCAGCCGTCGAGACGCGCTGGCAGGAGATCTGGGAGCGCGAGGGCGTCTTCGACGTGCCGAACCCCGGCCCGGGCGACTCCGCCGACGACCTGACGTACGTGCTCGAGATGCTGCCGTACCCGTCCGGCGAGCTGCACATGGGCCACGTCAAGAACTACACGATGGGCGACGTCGTCACGCTCCACCGCCGCCGCATGGGCTATCGGGTGATGCACCCGATGGGCTACGACGCGTTCGGCCTGCCGGCCGAGAACGCGGCCATCCGCTCCGGCCGCCACCCGGCCGAGTCCACGCGCGAGAACATCGCCGCGATCCGCCGCCAGATGAAGCGGATGGGCTGGTCGATCGACTGGAAGCGCGAGCTCTCGACGGCCGACCCGGAGTACTACCGCTGGACGCAGTGGATCTTCCTGCGCCTGTACGAGGCCGGCCTGGCCTACCGCAAGAGCGCGGCCGTCAAGTGGTGCCCGAACGACCAGACCGTGCTCGCGAACGAGCAGGTGATCGACGGCCGCTGCGAGCGCTGCGGCGCCGAGGTCGAGGCGCGCACGCTCGAGCAGTGGTTGTTCAAGATCACCGCCTACGCCGACCGCCTGCTGGACGACCTCGCCGAGGTGCACTGGCCCGAGCGGGTCGTGACGATGCAGCGCAACTGGATCGGCCGCTCGCACGGCGCCGAGGTCGACTTCGCCCTCGACGACGGCACCGCCCTGAACGTGTTCACGACCCGGCCCGACACGCTCTTCGGCGCCACGTTCTTCGTGCTCGCGCCGGAGCACCCGCTGCGCGATCGAGCTGGCCGCAGGCGGCGAGCACGCGCAGGCCGTGGCCGACTACGTGCGCCACACCGCCGCCCGCTCGGCGGTCGAGCGGCGCCGAGGCGCGCGAGAAGACCGGCGTCTTCACCGGCCGCTACGTCACCAACCCGGTGAACGGCGAGCAGATCCCGGTCTGGGTGGCCGACTACGTGCTGGCCGAGTACGGCACCGGCGCCATCATGGCGGTGCCGGCCCACGACGAGCGCGACTTCGAGTTCGCGCAGGCGCACGGGCTCGCGATCCGGCCGGTGGTGGCTCCCCGCGGCGGCGAGGCCGTCGGCCGACACCGCCTACTCGGCGCACACCGACGACGAGGTGCTCGTCAACTCGGGCGAGTTCACGGGCCTCGCGGCGCCCGAGGGCGCCGCGCGCGATCATCGCCCGGCTCGAGGAGCAAGGGCTCGGCAAGGGCACGATCGCCTACCGCCTGCGCGACTGGCTGCTGTCGCGCCAGCGCTACTGGGGCTGCCCGATCCCGGTCGTCCACTGCGAGGGCTGCGGCATCGTGGCGGTGCCGGACGACCAGCTGCCGGTCGTGCTGCCCGACGTCGCCGACTACGCGCCGCGCGGCCGCTCGCCGCTGGCGGCCGCCGAGGAGTGGGTGAACACGACCTGCCCGGCCTGCGGCGGGCCGGCCAAGCGCGAGACCGACACGATGGACACCTTCGTCGACTCGTCCTGGTACTTCATGCGCTACGCCGACCCGCACAACGACCAGGCGCCGTTCAGCCGCGAGGCGGTGGACGCCTGGCTGCCGGTCGACCAGTACATCGGCGGCGTCGAGCACGCCGATCCTGCACCTGATGTACGCGCGCTTCTTCACGAAGGCGCTGTACGACCTGGGCTACCTCGGCTTCACCGAGCCGTTCGAGAACCTCTTCACCCAGGGGATGATCTACTACAAGGGCGCCAAGATGGCCAAGTCGAAGGGCAACGTGATCTCGCCCGACGCGATGGTCGACCGCTACGGCGCCGACACGGTGCGCCTGTACTCGCTGTTCCTGGGGCCGCCCGAGCGCGACGCCGAGTGGTTCGACGGCGGCGTCGAGGGCAGCTAACCGGTTCCTGCGCCGCCTGTGGCGCGCTGGCGGTCGAGTCGGTCGCCGAGATGGCGCCGGGCATCCCGGCCGCAGCGCCGGCCGACGGGCCCGGCGGCCGAGCTCGTCCGAAAGACGCACGCGACCATCGACGCGGTGACGCGTGACATCGGCGAGCGGTTCGCCTTCAACACCGCCGAGTCGGCCGTGCACGAGCTCGTGAACACGCTGCGGGCGAGCGCCGGACGCGACGCCCGAGCAGCGCCGCTTCGCCGTCGCGACCGCCGTGTCGCTGATCCAGCCCTACGCGCCCCATATCGCCTGCGAGCTGTGGGAGCGGCTGGGCGGCGAGCGGCTGTGGGACGCGCCGTGGCCGCAGGCCGATCCCGGCGATGCTCGTCTCCGACCACGTCACCTACGCGGTGCAGGTGAACGGCAAGCTGCGGGGCGAGTTCGACGCCCACGGCCGACATCGGAGCGCGACCGCGTCCTGGCTCAGGCGCGGGCGGTGCCGAACGTGGCCCGGCACCTCGACGGCGCGACGTCGTGAAGGAGATCGTCGTGCCGGGCAAGCTGGTCAGCCTCGTCACCGAAGTAGTCAGGTGCCTGGCACCGGCGCGGCCGGTGCCAGGCACCTCCACGCACGGCTACACCTTCTTCGTGTCCCGCTTGTAGGCGAAGCTGGCGCCGAACCCCAGGATGACGGTCCACGCGGCCATGACCAGCCAGCCGAGTGTGCCCCAGCCGCCCCCGCCGATCGAGACGTGGCTCGCCTGCACGAGCCAGTAGGACGGCAGTGCCTCGGCGATGTCGTGCAGCGTGCCGCTAGTGATCGGGAACCAGACGCCGCCGAGCAGTGACAGGAGCGCCGTCGTCCCGCCCATCGCCGGGCCGATCGAGTCGGTGGTGAGCAGGTGGCCCATCAGCACGCCGAGGGCGACGAACGGGACCAGGCCGACCAGGATCAGGCCGGTCATCCGCGCCCACTCGCCGGCGGACAGGTGCACCCCGAGCGAGATGCCCGGACGCGTAGAGGCACGACGATCGTGATCGGCGCCAGCAGGTAGGCGACGACGACCTTGGTGCGGAAGTAGGCCCGGGTCGAGAGCGGCGTCAGCCGCAGCTGCCGGTTCCAGCCGGTCGCGCGCTCGCCGGCGATGCGGGTGCCGGTCGAGAGCACGGTGTTCATCGTGCCGAACGCGGTCGAGGCCGACCATGTAGTAGAGCGGCGCCGAAAGCCCGCTCCCGGCGAAGTCCTGCTCGTTGCGGTTGGGCGCCGGCGATGAGGAAGTAGAGCACCAGCGGGAACCCGATCGAGAAGACGAAGAAGCGGCGGTTGCGGAACGTGCGCAAGATCTCGTACCTCGCGTAGGTGATCAGCGCCGGCCTCGACTCCCGTGAGCTGCAGGAAGGCCTGCTCGAGGCCGGCGCCGGTGATCTCGATGTCGCGGGCGTCCGGGTGCGCGGCCAGCAGGGCGCGGATGGCGGCGTCGGAGTCGGCGCAGTGCAGCATGATCGCCTCGCCGCGGCGCTCGGCCGACGTGACCCCGGGCAGGCGCCTCGAGCTCGGCGATGTCGACGCCGGGCAGGGTCGCGCGGATCGTGCGCACGCCGACCATCGCCTTGATCTCGGTCGTCGGCCCGTCGGCGACGATGCGTGCCGTGGGCCATCAGCACGGCCCGGTCGGCGTTCGCGTCGGCCTCCTCGAGGTAGTGCGTCGCGAACACGATCGTCTTGCCGCGGGCGGCGAAGCCGCGCATCGTGTCCCAGAAGCGCATGCCGGCCCTCGACGTCCATCGCGACGGTCGGCTCGTCGAGCACGAGCAGCGCCGGGATCGCTGACGAGGGCGACCGCGAAGCGGACGCGCTGGGTCTCGCCGCCCGAGAGCTTCTGCGTGCGGCGCTCGGCGATCGCGCGGATGCCGACGAGCTCGATCACGTCGTCGACGTCGAAGCGGCTGCGGGTAGAGCGAGGCCATCATCTCGAGCAGCTCGTGCACCGAGAGGTCGCGGATCAGCGACCCGGTCTGGAGCATCGCGCCGATCGCGCCGTCCTGGATCGCGTCGCTCCGGAGCAGCGGCCGAAGAGCGACACCGACCCGCTGTCCGGCGTCGTCAGCCCGAGCAGCATGTCGATCGTCGTCGTCTTGCCGGCGCCGTTCGGGCCCGAGCAGCGCCACCGTCTCGCCGGCGCGCGATCGAGACGTCGATGCCGCGCACGGCGTGCACCGGGCCCTGCGGCGACGCGGAACGACTTCGTCAGGCCGCGCAACTGGATGCCGGCCCCGGCCGTGACCTCGGTCGTCGTCATGCTCGGGAGTCTCCCAAACCCGTGCCCCTACCCGCGGCAGGCGGCACACAAACGTGACGCCCCCGGCACGGCCCGGGCCTGGATCCGTGACAGCGGCCGGGAGGATCCTGCCGCCATGCCCACCCTCGCGCCCCGCCAGATCGCACTCTACGCCGCCGCGATCGCGGTCGTGCTCCTGGTCGGCTGGAAGTACCAGCCCGGCTCGTCGTCCTCCTCGGGATACTGCGCCGTCATCGACCGCGGATCGCACGCCGGTGCAGGCAACGTCTGCGGCCGCGCCCGTCCTGGTCGTCGACGTCTCGGGCGCGGTGCGCCGGCCGGGCGTCTACCGGCTGGCCGCCGGCGCGCGCGTGCTCGAGGCGGTGCGCAGGGCGGGGCCGCGGCGCCGGGCCGACCTGGCCGGGGTCAACCTGGCTGCGCGGCTGACCGACGGCGAGCAGGTGATCGTGCCCCGGCGCGGCGCGCGAACCCGGCGCGACAGGCGGCGGCGCCGGCCCGGCGCCCACGCCGGCCGCGCCGGTGTCGCTCAACTCGGCGACGCTCGAGCAGCTCGAGACGCTCGACGGGATCGGGCCGGCGCTGGCGCAGCGGATCATCGACTACCGCACCGCCCACGGTGGGTTTCGGTCGCTGGCGGAGCTCGACCAGGTGAGCGGGATCGGGCCGGCCAGGCTCGCGGCCCTGCACGGTCACGTGACCCTGTGACCGGGTCGACACGGCTCGCGCTCGCGGCCACGATCGGCCTCGCCGCAGCGGCGCTCGCCCGGCCCCTGCTCGCGCTCGCTGCCGTGCTCCTCGGCGATTCCGCCCGCATGCGTGCGGCCGCGGCCGGCGTCGCGGCGGCGGCGCTGCTCCTGGGGAGCGCGCGCGTCGCGGCCCTCGACCGGCGCGCGCTCGCGACCGGCCGAGTGCACGGCGCGGTCGTCGTCGTCACCGGCCAGCCCGTGGGCAGCCGCGGGCTCGCGGCGGTGGCCGGGGTGGGGGAGACGGTGGTGCTGTCGGCGCCCGGGATCCGGCTGGAAGAGGGCGGCATCTACCGCGTCGACGGCCGCTACGAGCCGCTCGATCCGGTCGTTCGCGACTACTACGCAACCCAGGGCGCGCACCTCGAGCTGCGAGCGACAGAGGCGGTGCGCACGGGGCGGCGGGGCGGGGTGTGGGGCGCGGCAGACAGCGTCCACCGCGCGGCGCTCGCGCACCTCGGAGTGGGCGCCGACCCCGCGCCGCCGCGCGCGCTCGTCGCCGGGATCGCGCTCGGCGACACCGGCGGGCTGCCCGCCGCCACGCGCGCCGAGCTGCGCTCGAGCGGCCTCTACCACCTGGTCGCCGTGAGCGGTCAGAACGTGGCGCTCGTGATCGCGTTCACGCTGGTGTGCCTGGGGGCGGTGGGGGTGATCGGAGTGCCCGCGCGGGTGACGGGACTGGGGGTGACGGTTGCGTATGTGCTTGTGACCGGGGCGGGGCCGTCGATCGTGCGCGCCGGGGTGGCGGGGGTGCTGGTCGCGGTCGCGTGGCTGGGGTCGCGGGTTGTGTCACGATGGCACTTGCTGGCGTGTGGGGCGGTTGTTGTACTGGGGCTGAATCCGCTCGAGCTCTTCGATCCGGGGTTTCAGCTCTCGTTCGCGGCGGTGCTCGCGATCTTCATCGTTGCGCCTCGACTGCGGGGTGTGCTCGGACAGGCGGCGGCGGTGTCGGTGGCGTGCACGGTCGTGACATCTCCGATCGTGTGGTGGCACTTCGGCCGGGCGAGCCCGATGGCCGTGCCGGCAAATCTGCTGGCACTACCGGCGGTGGCGCCGATCCTGTGGCTGGCCCTGGCGGGGATCGTGGCGCATGCTGTGTGGGCGCCGCTCGCCGTACCGCTACTCGATCTCGCCGACGTGCTCGCCGGATACGTTCTGGCGGTGGCGGCGGCGTGCTCGTGACGTATCGGACGTGATCAGGCTGGCCCTGTTACGAAGACCCGCAGAGCGCGTCCGGATCGAGCACGACTATCAGGCTACCTGAGATCTCGACGAGGGCGGAGACGCAGGGCGACACCGCGGCGCCGGACGGCGGTGGGCTCAGCCGGTGCGCCTCGGCCGCGGTGATGTCGCTCGCGTCGGTGACCGAGACCGCGTGCACCCCCGACCGTGTTGAGAGCAGCACCATCCGCCGCGGTGGGTCGGTCGCGGGAACGCCCAGGCGCACCGCGGCATCGACCGTCGGCAGCACCCGCCCCCGCACGACGGCGACGCCGGCGTGGGGGGGCTGGCCCGGCAGGCGGCGCGGCTCGACGTACGGAACGACCTCGGTCACCGCGGCCAGCGGGAAGGCGTACGCCGCGCCGCCGATGTCGCAGAGGACGAGCCGATCGTCGAGCGTCCGCCGCTCGCGCTGCGCCTCGGGCGGGATGTCCAGCTGCAGATCGACACCGCACGCGGCGATCAGCCGCCGCAACGTCGCGGCGCTCGGCGACTGGCGGGCGCGTTCGATCCTCGCCACCGCAGCCTGGGACGTGCCGGCCCTCCGGGCCAGCTCGCGCTGGGAGATGCCCGCGCGGCGCCGGGCCTCGGCGAGCAGGAGTGACTCGGGCTGCATCGAGGCATGATATCTGATTCAGTGTCGACACCGAATCAGAGGTCGGAGCCCAACGAGGCGACGCCTCCTGCGCTGAGCCGCCGCGCGGGTCGGAGAGGGCGGGGCCCCGTCTCGACGCGAACGGTTGACACAGGTATGGTTGACCCGTGTTGCCGGTGCATCACTGGGGCTGGTCGCGGCGGACGTCATCCTGGCTGGTTGCCTGGTGGGTCGCCTCAGTCATCGCGCTCGACGTTATGGTCACCCCACTCTTCCTCCCCGTAGACGTCCGGTTCCACTGGGTCTCGTGGTAGGGCTTGGAGTCCGTCGCCCTCATCGGCGCCTACTGGTTGATTCCAGGCTTCGTCCTCGGGGGATGGAAAGCGTTGCTCATCGCGTGCGGCTGGTCATCGGTGCGGACGGCGACGGATAGGGTGCTCATCGCACTGTTCGCGCTTTGGGCCATCGGCTGGCCTCTCACCGTGGTCGCGGCCTACCGGCCTGAGCGCGCTCTAGCGTCATGCGCGCGGACGGCAGGCGGAACAGCCCCAACGAACGTCGACACATAACGGCCGTCGATCGGCTACGGGATGTCTCGATCGCTCGTGCGAGTTGCGTAACGTACAGCGCCGTGACATATCGAATCGACCGTCGCCTCGACCGGGTGTGGGGTGTCGACCGTCACCCGGCCGGACCCGCACGTCCGGCACGCCGCATCCCGGCGTGCGAGAATGCCTCCACCATGAAGCTCTCCGCCAAGGCCGACTACGCCGTCCGCGCCGTGCTCGTGCTCGCCGCGCACGAGGGCGCGCGCCCGCTGAAGGGCGAGCTGGTCGCCCGGGCGCAGGACCTGCCGCTCAAGTTCGTCGAGAACATCCTCGGCGAGCTCAAGCACGCCGGCGTCGTCGCATCGCAGCGCGGTCCCGAGGGCGGCTACCGGCTGGCCGTGCCCGGCGAGCGAGATCTCGATCGCCGACGTGATCAGGATCGTCGACGGGCCGATCGCCGCCGTCGCCGGTGTGCGGCCCGACGAGGTCACCTATCCGCCCGGCGCCGAGGCGCTGCCGGGCGTGTGGCTCGAGGCGCGCGGGATGCTCCGGTCGGTGCTCGAGACGACGACGTTCGCCGACCTCGTCGAGCGCTCGCGCGTGCTCTCCGGCCAGGGTGAGCGGCGGGCGCCGCGCGTCCCGGCGCGGTCGCGATCAGAGCAACTCTAAGGCTCAGGTAGAGGGTGAGTACGCAGCCACAGGCGGAGATGAAGCCGGCCTACCTGATCGCCGGCAGCGACTGGCCGAAGGTCGACGCCGCCATCGTCAGGCTGCGGGCGCGGTTCGCGCCCGAGTCGGTCGAGCAGCTCTCGCCGGGCGGCGACGATCCGATCGACGTCGCCGGCGCCTGCAACGCGCTCGGCCTCTTCCCGGGCCGGCGGCTGGTGCTCGTGCGAAACGCCGAGGCGCTCGACGACGACGCCGTCGCCGCCATCGTCGACTACCTGCGCTCGCCGGCGCCCGAGACCTGCCTCGGCCTCTTCGGAGCCGCCGGCTTCGGCCCGAAGCATCCGCTCGTCAAGGCGGTCGAGGCGGTGGGCGAGGTGCGCCTCTTCGACGCGCCGGAGCGCAAGCAGGCGGCCGACTGGGTCGTGCGCCGCTTCGCCGACGCGCGCTCGCCCTGCCCGCCCGCCGTCGCCCGCCGGGTGGTCGAGCTGGTCGGCGAGGACGTGGGCGACCTGGCCCTCGAGACCGACAAGCTGATCGCGTACTGCGGCAGCGAGCCGCCCACGTCGAGGACGTCGAGCGGCTGGTGATCCCGAGCTCCGACATCAAGCCGTGGGACATCACCGATGCCTGGGGCCGCGGCGACGCCGCCGCGGTGATCGGCCTCGCCACCGCCGACGTCGAGCGCCCGCAGGACGTCGGCCGCGTGGTGGCCCAGCTCGCGGCGCACGTGCGCCGCGTGCACCGCGCCGCGGTGCTGGTCGAAGCGGGCGCCGCGCAGGCCGACATCGCCCGCGAGCTCGGGCTGAAGCCGTTCCCGGCGCAGAAGCTGGTGGCACAGGCGCGCCGGTTCGAGCCGGCCGAGCTCGGGCGGGCGATCGTGCGCCTGGCCGCGCTCGACCTGGCGGTCAAGGGCGGCAGCCGGGTCGACTCGCGCTTCGAGCTCGAGCTCGCGCTGGCCGACATCACCGGCGGATGAGCGCGCAGACGCTCGCGGCCGCGGTCGCGGCCGGCGTGGCGGCGGCCTGCACCGCGATCGTCGCCAGGCGGCTGGCTGTCGGCGCCGATCGCGGCGGGCGCCGCTGATCGCGTGGACGATCGGCTTTGCGCTCTTCACCGTCGCCTCGCGTCGCGCTGCTCGACGGCGCCGCCCGCGGCTGGTCGGCGATCCCGTTTCGGATCTACTACCTGAGCGGCGGCGTGCTCGTCGTCGCCTATCTGGCCGTCGGAGAGATGCTGCTCGTCCTGCCGGGGCGCACGATCACGCGCCTCGTCGCCGCGACCATGCTGTTCCTGACCTTCGCGGCGACCGCCGCCGTGCTGGCCGCGCGGGTCGACGGCGGGGAGCTCGCCCGCGCCGGCGCGACGCCGCCGAACGGCGCCCTCAAGGGGCCGTGGCCGACCGTGATGGCGATCGCGCTCAACTCGGCCGGCACGCTCGTCCTGTCTGGTCGGGTCGATCCTGTCGGCCCGCCGCCGCCGCGATCCGCGGCCGCTGCTCGTGGCCGCCGGCGTGGCCGTGATCGCGCTCGCCTCGAGCGCCACCCGCCTCGGCAGCTACACCCTGTTCGCGCTTGCCCAGGCCGTCGGCGTGACCCTGATCCTGCTCGGCCTGGTTACGCGGAGACGTTCGTCCGGTTGACGATCCGGGCCGCACGCGACTTGCGATGCGCCGCCGCGTTGCGATGGATCGCGCGCCGGGCCGCCGCCCTGTCGACCAGGGCGACCAGGCGCTTGTGGGCCGACGTCGACCTGCTCGGAGTCGCCCGCCTCGACGGCCTCGGAGAGGCGCCGGAAGAGCGTCTTGATCTGCGTGCGGTAGCGCAGGTTCTCGAGCCGCTGCCGCGCTGCGGTTCGTACGCGCTTTGCCTGCTGCTTCGAGTTGGCCACCGGTTCCCTTCGGGTTGACACGCAAACGCCCGCCTGCCGGCGGGGCCGCAGGAGCATAGCAGCGGGTCGATAGACTCTCGCGCCGATGAGCGAGCAGAGGCGTCTGGCCGCGTCGACGGCGGTGTTCGGGGCGGCCACCGCCGTGTCGCGGGTGGCCGGCGTCGTGCGCGAGATCGTGGCCGCGCGCTTCTTCGGCGCGAGCCCGGCCCTGGGCGCGTTCCTGATCGCGTTCAACGTGCCGAACCTCGTGCGCAGCCTGGTCGCCGACAGCGCGATCTCGGCGGCCTTCGTGCCGGTGTTCGTGCAGCTGCGCGAGGAGGGCAAGGAGCCCGAGGCGTGGCGCGTGGCGAGCGTCGTCCTGTGGCTCGCCGCCGTGATCCTCGGCGGCCTCTCGGCCCTCTTCATCCTGGTCGCGCCGTGGCTGATGCCGCTCTTCGTGCCGGGCAACCAGAACATCGACCCGAACCTGGTCGTCGAGCTCTCGCGCTGGATGTTCCCGATCGTGGCGATCCTGGGCATGACCGGCGTCGTCACGGGGATCCTGAACTCGTACGAGATCTTCGGCCTGCCGGCGCTCGCCCCGATCGCGTGGAACGGCGTGATCATCGTTGCGCTCGTGCTCGAGCCGGGCAGCGCCCGCGCCTACGCGATCAGCGTGCTGCGTCGCGACCATCGTGCAGTTCGTGATCCCGCTGCCGCTCCTGCGCGGGCGCGACCCGGGCATCGTGCTCAGCCTGGCCTGGCGCAACCCGCACGTGATCCGGATCCTGCGCCTGATGATCCCGGTCACGATCGGCCTCGGCCTGATCAACTTCAACCTCACGCTCGACCTGGCCATCGCGACGCTCGTGCCCGGCGGCCACGCCGACGCCTACCTGAACTACGCCTTCCGCCTGTTCATGCTGCCGCAGGGGCTGTTCTCGGTCGCCGTCTCGGCGGTGCTCTTCCCGCGCATCTCGCAGCTCGCCGCCCGCGGCGACGCCGACGGCTTCGCGACCACGTTCGCCGCGGGCGACGCGGACGATCCTGTTCCTGCTCCTGCCGGCGGCGGCGATCTCGATCGCGCTCGCCGAGCCGATCACCCGCGTCCTCTTCCAGCACGCGAGCTTCACGGCGACGGACACGACGCACGTGGCGACGACCCTCGTCGCCTTCTCGCTCGGCCTGGTCGGAAACGGGGTGGCGCTCCTGCTCACGCGCGCGTTCTTCGCCCTGCAGATGCCGCAGGTGCCGACCCGGGTCGCCGTTGGCAACCTGTTCCTGAACGCCGTGCTCGATCTCGCGTTCTACAAGCCGTTCGGCGCGGCCGGCATCGCGCTCTCGACCGCGATCGTGACGACGACGAACGCCCTCGTGCTGATGCGTGCTCCTGCGCCGCCAGGTCGGGCGGCTGCACCTGACCGAGGTGGCCGGCGAGACGGCGCCGGCATCGTGGTCGCGACCGTCTACTGCACGGCCGCGGCCTTCGGGGTGTGGTGGCCGCTCGACCAGATCCTCGGCCGGTCGCTGCCGGCCCAGATCGTGTCGGTCGGCCTCGCGCTCACGCGCAGGCGGCGCGGCGTACCTGGCGGCCGGCCGCATCCTGCAGCTCACCGACATGGAGGTGATCGGGGCGCTGACCGATCGCCTGCGCGGCCGCGCGGCCTGATCATCATCCTCAAGTAGACGCTGAGGGTTCAGGTGGCCGCGAGGCCGCGAGAGTGCCCGGCAGGCCGCGCCAGTACGCTACATGGGTGCCGCTTTCCACCATCCGCAACTTCTCGATCATCGCCCACATCGACCACGGCAAGTCGACCCTGGCCGACCGCATCCTGCAGCTGACGCGGACGGTGGCCGAGCGCGACATGCGCGAGCAGATGCTCGACTCGATGGAGCTCGAGCGCGAGCGCGGGATCACCATCAAGGCCCAGGCCGTGCGGGTGGCCTTCCCGGCGGCCGACGGGCGCACCTACGAGCTCAACCTGATCGACACGCCCGGCCACGTCGACTTCACCTACGAGGTCAGCCGCAGCCTGGCCGCGTGCGAGGGCGCGCTGCTCGTGGTCGACGCCGCCCAGGGCATCGAGGCGCAGACGCTCGCAAACGCCTATCTGGCGATCGAGAACGAGCTCGAGATCGTCCCCGTGGTGAACAAGATCGACCTGCCCTCGGCCGATGCCGACGGCGTGGCGCTGCGAGGTGGCCGACCTGGTCGGCTGCGCGGCCGAGGACGTGCTGCGGATCTCGGCCAAGACCGGCTCGGGCGTCGAGGCCGTGCTGCAGGCGGTCGTCGATCGCGTGCCGGCGCCGAGCGGCGAGCCGGACGCGCCCGGCCGGGCGCTCATCTTCGACTCGTCCTATGACCAGTACCGGGGCGTGGTCGCGTTCGTGCGCGTCGTCGACGGCACCTTCCAGCCGCGTCGAGCGGCTGCGGGCGATGGCCCAGGGCACGAGCTTCGAGGTCGGAGGAGCTGGGCTTCTTCTCGCCCGGCATGCGCCCGGCGCGGCACCTCTCGGCGGGCGAGGTGGGCTACGTCATCACCGGCCTCAAGGACGTCTCGCAGCTGCGCGTCGGCGACACGCTCACGCAGTTCCGGGGCGGCGCGGCCGAGCCGCTGCCCGGCTACCAGGACGTGAAGCCGATGGTGTTCGCGGGCCTCTTCCCGACCGACTCCGACCAGTACCCGGAGCTGCGCGACGCGCTCGAGAAGCTGAAGCTGAACGACGCGGCGCTGAGCTACGAGCCGGAGACGTCGCGGGCGCTCGGGTTCGGCTTCCGGTGCGGCTTCCTCGGCCTGCTGCACATGGACATCGTGCGCGAGCGGCTCGAGCGCGAGCACGACCTCGACCTGCTGGTCACGGCGCCGAACGTCGCCTACCGCGTGCAGACGGTCGACGGCGAGTGGATCGAGGTGCACAACCCGGCCCAGATGCCGGACGCGGGCTCGATCGAGGAGACCGAGGAGCCGTACGTGCGCGCGTCGATCATCTGCCCGACCGAGTACGTCGGCGCCGGTGATGGAGCTGAACCAGGAGCGCCGCGGCACCTTCGGGCACATGGAGTACCTGAGCCCCGAGCGGGTGCAGCTCGATCTACGACCTGCCGCTGGCCGAGATCGTGCTCGACTACTACGACCAGCTCAAGTCGCGCACGCGCGGCTACGCGTCGTTCGACTACGAGCTGCTCGGCTTCCGCGCCGGCCAGGTCGTCAAGGTGGACGTGCTGCTCGCCGGCGAGCGGGTCGACTCGCTGTCGCTGATCACCCACCGCGACAACGCCTACCGCCAGGGCAAGGCGCTCGTCGAGGCGCTGCGCGAGCGCATCCCCCGGCAGATGTTCGAGGTCGCGATCCAGGCCGCGATCGGCTCGCGCGTGATCGCCCGCGAGACGGTCAAGGCGAAGCGCAAGGACGTGCTCGCCAAGTGCTACGGCGGCGACATCAGCCGCAAGCGCAAGCTGCTCGAGAAGCAGAAGAAGGGCAAGAAGCGGATGAAGCAGGTCGGCAACATCGAGGTGCCGCAGGAGGCGTTCCTGGCGGTGCTCGAGATCAACCGCGAGGGCGCGGCATGAGCGTGCGCCACCTGTACGTGCACGTGCCCTTCTGCGCCCACCGCTGCGGCTACTGCGACTTCGTCACGGTCACCGGGCACGAGGACGTCCACGCCCGCTACGTCGATGCGCTGCTCGCGGAGCTGCGCGCTGCACGGCGGATCTCGCCCCGGAGACGGTCTACATCGGCGGCGGCACGCCCTCACTGCTCGCCGACCCGCCTGCTCGCGACGCTGCTCGCCGGGCTTCCGCGCGCCGCCGACGTCACCGTCGAGTGCAACCCCGAGACGGTCACCCCGGCCCAGGCCCGGGTGCTGCGCGACGGCGGCGTGACCCGGATCTCGCTGGGCGCGCAGAGCTTCCAGGCCGCACCTGCTCGCGACGCTCGAGCGGCGGGCGCTGCCGGAGACGGTGGCGGCGGCGGTCGCGATCGCTGCGCGCGGCCGGGCACGACAACCTCAACCTCGACCTGATGTTTGGGGTTCCGGGACAGTCGGGCGCCGATCTCGCCGGCCGACATCGACGCCGTGCTGGCGCTGCGGCCCGAGCACATCAGCTGGTACGAGCTCGAGGCCAAGCCCGGCACGCGCTTCGCCGTCCATCACGGCGCCGAGCTGCACGCGCCAGGCCGAGGCGCTCGAGGATCACTACGAGACGGTGGTCGCGGCGCTGCGCGGCGCCGGCTACCGCTGGTACGAGACGGCCAACTTCTGCCTGCCCGGACGCGAGAGCCGCCACAACCTGGGCTACTGGCTCGGGCCACGACTACCTCGGGCATCGGCGTCGGCGCCGTGTCGACGCGGGGCCTGGAGCGGCGCCGCAACCGGCCGAGCCTGCGCGGCTATCTCGCGGCGTGCGGCCGCCGGCGCCGCTCCGCCGCACGACGTCGAGCTGCTCTCGGCCTCCGAGCGCGGGCATGGAGCGGCTGATGCTCGGCCTGCGGCTCGACCGGCCGCTGCAGCTGAACGGCCTTGCGGCGCTGGTCGACGAGGCGGCCTGCGCGCGGCTGGCGGCGGCCGGGCTCGTCGAGCGCGACGCCGAGACGATCGCGCTCACCGACCGCGGCCGGCTTCCTGGCCAACGACGTCGTCGCGAGCGTGCTGCGATGAGCGCGCGCCCGCCGCTCACGCCGCGCCAGCTCGTGATCCTGACGCGCGTCGTCGGCGCCTACATCGCGACCGGCCACCCGATCGGCTCGAAGGCGCTCGTCGAGGCCGGCGCGGTCGATGCCTCGGCCTCGACCGTGCGCTACGAGCTGGCCGAGCTCGAGGCGCTCGGGCCTGCTCGACCATCCCCACACGTCGGCCGGCCGCGTGCCCACCGACGCCGGCTACCGGCTGTACGCCGAGGAGCTCCTGGAGCAGCCGCCGGGCGTCGTCGAGCCGCTACCGGTCGACCTCTCGACGGTGCGCAGCGAGGTCGACACGGCGCTGCGCACGACCACCGAGATGCTCTCGCAGGTGACGTCGCTCGTGGCGCTCGTCACCGCGCCGCCGCTCGAGACCACCGAGATCCGCCACATCGAGGTGCTGCTCCTGCAGCCGCAGGTGGTGATGGTGGTCGTGATCACCTCCACCGGCGGGGTGACCAAGAAGATCTTCCCGTTCGAGTCGGCCGTCGATCCCAAGCTGGCCGAGTGGGCGCGCGCCTTCCTGAACGAGCAGCTGACGGGCGTGCGGCTGGGCGGGCGGATGCTGCAGAACCGGCTCGACGAGCCCGGCCTCTCGCCGCGCGAGAGCGGCGTTCCTGGCGGCGCTGCGGCCCGCGTTCACCGAGCTCGTGTGGGAGGGCCAGCAGGGCCTCTACGTCGGCGGCGCGGCCCGGCTGCTCGACGAGATGCGGTTCGCCGACCTCGACCAGATCAACGACCTCGTGCGGGTGCTCGAGAGCCGGGTCGGCGTGCTCGCGATGCTGCGCGAGGCGCTCGAGTCGCCGCGGCCGTACCTGCGCATCGGCTCCGACCACACGGTGCCCTACATGCGCGGCCTGGCGATGGTGGCGGCCAACTACGGTCTCGCCACCCGCAACCTGGGCACCGTGTCGCTGATCGGCCCGATGCGGATGGACTACGCCGTCGCGATCCGCTCGGTGCGCGGCGCCGCCCACGCGCTGTCGGAGTGGGTCGCCGACATCTACGAGGAGTGAGCGCAGCCGCCTTGCCGCGCCTCCGGGCCGGAACTCGGCCTGGTCGGCGAAGGCGGCGATGAGCGGCCGTGCGCGCTCGATCAGGTCGCCGGCGGCCGGATCCTGCAGCGACGCCGCGTGCGCGGCGCGGTCGGCCCACGCCTCGGTCACCCAGACGCTGTCGGCGTCGTCGAGCGCGCGGCTGACGACGTAGAGCAGGCAGTCCGGGTTCGCTCGAGCCCGGCCGCGGCCTCGCGCAGGATCGCGGCCAGCTCGTCGCCCCTGCCGGGCTGCGCGACGATCCGTCCGTGCATGCCGTAGAGCGGTGCCACGCGGCGATTATCGCCCCGGACCGTGAGTCGCGCGGCGGTGAGGGGCTCCAGTCCTCACCGCCGCGCCTATGACTCCGACCCCTAATCCGGGATGCGATGAGACCCCCGCAGATCTCGAGTTCCTCTGCCGGCGGCCCACCGACTTGGGTTGATCTGCGTCATCGCTTCCCGGCCTCGCCGTCTCGCGTTGTGGTCTCACCATAGGTTGGCCGGGCCGGGTTGGTCAAGTACACAAAAAGGGGTAAATCAAGTAGATCGCAGTCGACGCTACTTGACCGGCTGGATCTCCTTTATGAAAAGGGTACTGCCGAACTGGACGGCAGCGGATCGGCGTGGACTAGTCAAGTGAACTCTCGATGCGCTAGTGTGGGACGCATGGGGAGAGGAGGACGCACCGTCGCCACCGCGCATCGCCCGCGCACGAGCGCAGCCGACCCGGCATCCGGGACCGGCGCGCGCGTGCGGGCGCTGCGCGTGGCGGCGGGCCTGACCCAGGCCGAGCTCGGCGGCGAGCGCTTCAGCAAGGAGTACGTGAGCCAGGTCGAGCTGGGCAAGTCGCCGGCCTCCGACGCCGCGCTCGACTGGTTCGGCATCCGGCTGGGGGTCGACCGGACGCAGCTCGAGGGCGACGCCGGCCCGGCGGCGGTCGCTGCCGCGGAGGCGGCGCTCGTGCGGGCCGAGGCGGCGATCGAGGCCGCACCGCCACGCCGATGCGCTGGCCGACGCTCGAGTCGGTGCGCGCGCAGGTCGCGCGCGCCGGCGACGGCGGCCGGCTCGAGCTGCGCCACGCGCTCGCGCACGGCTGGGCGCTGCACCATCTGGGGCGGCTCGCCGAGGCGGCGGCGGCGCTCGACCGCGCCCGTGTCGCTGGCCGAGGCCGGCAGCGACCACGACCGCGCGCTCGCGCTCTACCGGCTCGGGCGTCGTGCGGTTCAAGATGGGCAGCCACGCCACGGCCGTGGCGGCGCTCGACGAGGCGCTGCGCTGCGCGACGCGCGCGGACGAGCCGTCCGACGCGCTGCGGGCGCGCATCCTGAACACGCGCGCCAAGATCCGCCGCCGCCAGAAGGACTTCACCGCGGCGGCCGAGGACGTGACGGCGGCGCTCGAGCTCGCGCACGGGCTCGGCGACGACCGGGTGCTGGCCGAGACGTACCTCGACGCGTCGCTCGTGGCCGAGCGCCGGCAACGAGTACGCGCAGGCGCGCGACTATGCCGAGCGCTCGAAGGCGCTCTTCGAGCGGGTCGCCGATCACGAGTACGTCGGCAAGCTCCTGAACAACCTCGGCCAGCTGCGCGCGATCACCGGCCGGCCGGAGGAGGCGGTGCCGCTCCTGCGCGAGGCGTTCCGGATCGCGGTCGAGCAGGACAACCGCGTCGACGCGGCCTTCGCGGCCTCGTCGCTTGCGTCCGCGCGGCTGCACAGCGGTGACCCCGAGGGCGCCGTCGAGAGCGCAAATCGCGCGATCGAGCTATTGGGCGCACGCGAGGAATACCGACAAGAAGAGGGGAACGCTCGTCTGGTGATGGGGCGCGCGCACACTGGCGTGCGGGCGCATCGACGAGGCCGAGCGGGCTCATTCACCGCCGCGGCGGACTGCTTCACCGCGGTGGAGTCGATCAGCCACATGGCCGGCGCGTGGGTAGCGATCGGCGATGTGGCGGCGAAGCGAGGCGACGCGGCGCGAGCCGCAGATCTCTACCGGCGCGCGGCGGAGGCGCTGCAAGACGTGCGCTGGTAGTTCGGGCAACCTCCCCGGAGGCGGGGACTGGAGGCAAGACATGAAGCTGCTCTCGAAGCGACCCGTGCTGTTCGGATGGGCGACGACGCTGGCGATCTTCCTGGCGCACGTGCCACCACAGCGGCGTCACCCGCGGGTTCCACGAGTGGTGATCGACCGCCCGTAGACTACGGGCGTGGCCACCAAGCGCGACTATTACGAGGTGCTCGGCGTCGACCGGGACGCCTCGGACGGCGACATCAAGAAGGCCTTCCGGCAAGCTGGCGCGGGAGCTGCATCCCGACGTCAACCCCGATCCGGCTGGCCGCCGAGCAGCTTCCGCGAGGCCTCCGAGGCCTACGAGGCGCTGAGCAACGCCGACACCCGCGCACGCTATGACCGGTTCGGGCACGCCGGGCATGGCCGGCACCCAGTTCCACCCCGAGCAGTTCATGGACTTCTCGAACCTGTCCGACCTGCTGGGGGCGTTCTTCGGCGACGACCTGTTCGGCGACCGTCGCGGCGGCCCGGCTCGCGGCGGCGACGCGGCCGCGGCGGTCGAGCTCACGCTGGCCGAGGCGGCCTTCGGCGTCACGCGCGAGCGTCGACGTCGACATCATCGGCGCCTGCGACCGCTGCCACGGCAACGGCGCGGAGCCGGGCACGACGCCCGCCACCTGCCCCACGTGCGGCGGCAGCGGCCACGTGCAGCACGTCTCGAACACCGCGTTCGGCCAGTTCGTGCAGACCTCGACCTGCCCCGCCTGCCGCGGCCGGGGCGCGCGCATCGACTCGCCGTGCACCGACTGCCGCGGCCGCGGCCGCGGCGCACGACCGAGCCGGTCGAGGTGCAGATCCCCGGCGGCATCATGACCGGCCAGCGCCTGCGGCTGGCCGGCCGCGGCCATGCCGGCGAGGCCGGCGCTCCGCGCGGCGACCTGTACGTGAGCGTCACGGTGGCCGAGGACAGCCGCTTCCAGCGCGAGGGCAACGACATCGTGTCGGTGCTCGACGTGCCGTTCACGCAGGCGGCGATGGGCACGAGCGTGACCGTCGAGACGCTCGACGGCAGCCACGATCTCGAGGTGCGGCCGGGCACGCAGCCGGGCGAGGTGCTCGTGCTGCGCGGCAAGGGCGTCCCGGTGCTGGGCGGCCGCGGCCGCGGCGACCACCGGGTGGTCGTGAACGTGCTGCGTTCCGCGCAAGCTCTCCGACGAGCAGCGCTCGCTGCTCGACCGGTTCGAGGCGACGGTCGACGAAGGCACCTACGCGGCCGACGACGGGTTCTTCCACCGGCTGCGGACCGCGTTTCGGTGAAGCGCTACCGGCTGCGGGTGCCGGCGGCCGAGGCCGAGCCGGCGCTCGCACGCATGCTCGACCTGTTCCCCGGACGGGCTCGAGGAGGAGCGCGACGGCGACGACGTCATCCTGGCGGGCTACGCCGAGCGGGCGCCGGCCGGCGGGCCTCGAGGCCGACGACGTCGAGCCCGGCTGGGAGGACCGCTGGCGCGACTACCACCGTCCGGTGCACGGTCGGCCGCGTCTGGATCGGCCCGCCGTGGTGGCCGGCAGCCGGAAAGCGGGGACAGTCCCCCGGCCGGTGGCGAGCCCATCGCATCGTCATCGACCCCGGCCGCGCGTTCGGCACCGGCGGGCACGGCTCGACGCGCGCGGCACTCGAGCTGCTGCAGCGGCTCGAGCCGCAGCCGGCGCTCGATCTCGGCTGCGGGTCGGGTGTGCTCTCGATCGCGGCCGCCAAGCTCGGCTTCGACGTCGCTGGCGGCGCTTCGACATCGATCCGCTCGCGGTCGGCGCTGCGGCCGAGAACGCGGCCCGAAACGGCGTCGCCCTCGCCGTGGCCCAGGCCGACGTGCTGGCCGACCCGCTGCCGCCGGCGCCGCTCTGGATCGCGAACCTCGAGCTCGGCCTGCTGCGGCGGCTGCTCGAGCGGCCCGACCTGCCGCCGCGTGATCCTGGCGTCGGGCCTGCTCGACCCGGAGACGGTGGCCGGCGGCGAGCGCGTCGTCGTCGACGGCTGGGCGGCCGAGCTCGTGCGGCCGTGACCCGCCACACCTACCGGTTCTTCGCGGCCGAGGTCCGGACGGGGTCGCGGTCCTCGGCGACGCGCGACCGCCGCCACCTGGAGCAGGTGCTGCGCCTGCGCGTCGGCGATACTTGCGAGGTCGCCGCCGGCGGGCGCGCGTACCGTGCCCGCGTCACCGCCGGAGGGCTCGAGCTCCTGGAGGAGATCGCCGCCGTGACCGCACCGCCCGTGACCGTGTGGCTCGCCCAGCCGGGCGGCCGCTCCGACGACGCGGTCGAGAAGCTGACCGAGCTCGGCGTGGCCCGTATCGGCGCGATGCGCTGCGAGCTGCTCAAGGGCGAGTTCACCGAGGCGCGCATCGAGCGCTGGCGGCGCGTCGCCGCCGCCGCGGCCAAGCAGTCGAAGCAGGCGCAGGTGCCCGAGGTGCTGCCGCGTCGCCGACTACGCCGACGTGCTCTCGCCCGAGGCGGTCGTGCTCAGCCACACCGGCGCCTCGGGCGGGCTCGCCGACCGCATCGTCGGCCGGCGCGGGGCGACGCTTCTGATCGGTCCCGAGCCGGGCTTCTCCGAGGCCGAGCTCGAGCTGGCCCGCTCGCGCGGCGTCGCCGTCGCCACGTTCGGCCCGGTCGTGCTGCGCACCGAGACCGCCGCGATCGTGGCGGCCGCGCTGGCGCTGCGCGAGATGGGGTTCCTGGGATGAGCGACCTTCGCCGTCGAGTTCCTGGGCTGCAAGGTGTCGCTCGCCGACGCCCAGGCGGTGCGCGAGCGCCTGGCCGGCGACGGCCATGCCGAGGTGGCCGCCGAAGAGGCGCGGGTGCGCGTCGTGAACACCTGCTGCGTCACCGCCGAGGCGGTGGCGAAGTCGCGCAAGGCCGTGCGCCGGGCGGCGCGCACCGCCGAGCGGGTGCTCGTCACCGGGTGCGCCGCCAACCTGCGCGGATCCGGCCTCGACGGCGTCGCCGCGAACGTCACCGTGCTGCCCGGCCCGCGCCGAGCTCGTGCCCGCCGCGGTGGCCGGCTGGGCTGGGCGGGCTCGGCTGTGCCGGGCGGCGCCGCGCCCGCCTTCGCGCGCACGCGCGCCTACGTGAAGGTGCAGGACGGCTGCTCGTTCGCGTGCAGCTACTGCGTCATCCCGCAGGTGCGGGGCGCCGAGCCGCAGCCGGGCGGCCGGCCGGGTGCTGGCCGAGGTCGCCCGCCGGGCCGCCCAGGGGCATCGCGAGGTCGTCCTGACCGGCATCAACCTGGGCTGCTTCCGCGACCGCGCCGCGGGCATGCGGCTGGCCGACCTGATCGTCGCCGTCGCGGGCGTCGCCGGCATCGAGCGCGTGCGGCTCTCGTCGATCGAGGTGAACCACCTGACCGACTGCCCTGCTCGACGCGCTCGCCCACCCCGGCGTCGGCCGCGCACCTGCACGTGCCGATGCAGTCGGGCTCGACGCCGTGCTCGCGGGCGATGCGCCGCCGCTACACGGCCGCCGGGTTCCTGGCGAAGATGGAGCGGGCGCGGGAGCGCGTCCCCGGGCGTGAACCTGACGAGCGACGTGATCGTCGGCCACCCGCCGAGACCGACGCCGCGTTCGCGGACACGCTCCGGCGCGGCCGCCGCGGCCGGGTTCACGAAGGTGCACGTGTTCCCGTACTCGCCGCGGCCCGGCACCGCCGACGGGGGCCGCGACCGGCGTCGCCGCCGCGGTCAAGCGCCGCCGCTCGCGCCGAGCTGCGGGCGTTCTCCGACGCGCGCGGCGCCGCCCACCGCGACGGCCAAGCGCGGCCGGCCGCGAGCGGGTGCTGGTCGAGACCGCCGGCGGGCGCGGCCACAGCGACGACCTGACCGCCTTCGTCGTCCCCGGCGCCGTGCCGGGCGGGATCGTGGACGTGATCGGCGCGGGCACCGACGGCGACGCCGTCGTGGGGGTGCCGGTGTGATCGAGCGCGTCCAGTCCGAGCTGCACATCGCGATGCGGGCGGGCGATCGCACCCGCGTCGACGCGCTGCGGCTGATGCTCTCCGCGCTGCAGAAGGCCGAGAAGGACGGCCCGGCGGGCGCCTTCACCGACGCCGACGCCGAGGCGGTGCTGCGGCGCGAGCGCAAGCAGCGGCTCGAGGCGGCCGAGGCCTACGGGCCGCCGGCCACGCCGATCGCGCGGCCAAGGAGGACGCCGACGTGCCCGTGATCGACGAGTTCCTGCCGGCGGCGATGGATGCGGCCGAGCTCGCCGCCCTCGTGGATGCCGCGATCGCCGAGACCGGCGCGACGTCGATGCGCGAGATGGGCAAGGTGATGGGCCTCGTCACCCAGCGCGGGGCGGGCGCGCGTCGACGGCAAGGCCGCCTCGGCGCTCGTCCGCGAGCGGCTCTCGGCGGGCGGATAGGAGGCACCGGCATGGATGGCAACGGGTTGATCACGATCGCGAGCCCCCACCCGGTGTCCGCGACCATCGACCGGCTGGCGGCCGCCGCCGAGGCTGCCGGGATGCGGGTGTTCGCCCGCATCGATCACGCCGCGGGGGCGGCCGAGGTGGGGATGCGGCTGCGCCCGACCGAGCTCTTGCTCTTCGGCCACCCTCGGGGCGGCACGCCGCTCATGTTGGACGGCCAGACCGCGGGCATCGACCTGCCGCTGCGGGCGCTCGCGTGGGAGGACGCCGACGGCCGCGTCTGGCTGACCACGAACGACCCGCGCTGGCTGGCGGCCCGGCACGGGCTCGGCGAGGCGAGCGCCGCCGCCGTCGCGGCGATCACGGCCGGCAGCGCGCATGTGACGGGCGAAGCCACGGCGGGCTGAGGCCCGGCCTCTACACTATCGGCGAATGGCCCGTGTGCAGATGTCGGTTGGAAACGAGCTCGCCGCGGAGCTTGGGAACAACCGCGACGCGATGCTGCACGCCCTGACCGAGCGCTCGGGCGTGAACGCCTACCTGCGCGGCAACGAGCTCACGCTCGACGGCGCCGACGACGCGGTCGACCGGGCCCGATCGGTGGTGGAGGAGCTCGCCCAGCTCGTGGCCGAAGGGGTCAGCGTCGGCGCGCAGACGGTGGACGCGGTGGCGGGCGTCCTCACCGAGGACGGGCGCGCGGTGGACATCCTGCACGACGTGGTCTGGATGCACCGCGGCAACAAGGTCACGCCGAAGACGGTCGTCCAGAAGCGCTACGTCGATGCGATCCGGACGAACACGGTCACGTTCGGCATCGGGCCGGCCGGCACGGGCAAGACGTATCTCGCGATCGCGCTCGCGGTCGCGGCGCTGCAGGAGCGCGAGGTGGCCCGGATCATCCTCACCCGTCCCGCGGTCGAGGCCGGTGAGCGGCTGGGGTTCCTGCCCGGCGACCTGCTGGCGAAGGTCGACCCCTATCTGCGCCCGCTCTTCGACGCGCTGCACGACATGCTGGACGCCGAGCGGCTCGCGTCCTACATGGACAAGGGCATGGTCGAGGTGGCGCCGCTCGCCTTCATGCGCGGGCGCACGCTCAACGACTCCTTCATCATCCTGGACGAGGCCCAGAACACGAGCCCGGAGCAGATGCAGATGTTCCTCACCCGGCTCGGCTTCGGCTCGAAGGTGGTCGTGACCGGCGACATCACCCAGATCGACCTGCCCCGCGACCAGCGCTCCGGCCTCGTGAACGTGATGGGCGTGCTCGACGGCGTGCCCGACATCTCGTTCATCCGCTTCTCCGACGCCGACGTCGTCCGCCACAAGCTCGTTCAGCGGATCGTCAGCGCCTACCGCGAGCACAGCGAGGCATCGGGGCAGGGGGCGCGGGAGTGACCGTCGCGGTCGAGGTGCGAAACCGCGCCCGGATCGCGCTCGACGAAAAGGCGGCCGCGGCGGTGCTGGCCGCCGCCTTCGCCGCCGAGGGGGTGAGCGAGGGCGACGTCGGCCTCGCCGTGGTCGGCCGGGCCGAGATGGCGCGCCTGAACTCGGACCATCGCGGCAAGCCCGAGCCGACCGACGTGCTGTCGTTCCCGCTCGACATGCGCGACCCGCTGCCCGGCGACCTCCCGCGGCAGCTGGGCGACGTCGTCATCTGCCCCGCCGTCGCCCGCGCGCAGGGGACACCGCTCGAGCATCTGCTCGTCCACGGCGCGCTGCACCTCCTGGGATACGACCATGAGGCCGATGATGGGGAGATGATCGCCCGCCAAGAGCAGATCGTCGAGGAGCTCGGCGCCCGTGCCGCCCGTCCTGCGTAGCGGCGACGAGACGAAGCGCGCCGCCCGGCGCGCCGCCCCGTTCAGCGCCGCCAAGCGCGAGGCCACCGGCCTCGTGAACAGCTTCAACTACGCGTTCGAGGGCATCATCTACGTCGTTCGCACCCAGCGGAACATGCGCGTCCACTTCCTGGTGGCGCTGGCGGTGCTGCCGCTCGGCGTGGCGCTCGGCGTGACCCGGATCGAGATGCTCGCCCTGATCCTCGCCGTCGCGTTCGTGCTGCTGATGGAGATGGCGAACACCGCGCTCGAGATGACCATCGACGTGGCCACGCCGGCATTCGACCCGCGCGCCCGCGCCGCCAAGGACATCGCCGCGGGCATGGTGCTCGTCTCGGCGGTGACGGCGCTCTTCGTCGGCTATCTCGTGTTCGCCCCGCGCCTGCAGAATCCCAGCCAGCGCGCGATCAACACCGTGCGCCGCTCGCCGGTGCACCTGACCGTGATCGCGATCGCCGTTGTGATCCTGCTCGTGATCGGGATCAAGGCCTACTTCGGCACCGGCTCGCCGCTGCGCGGCGGTTTGCCCTCGGGCCACGCGGCCGTCGCCTTCGGCGGCTGGGCGGCGATCACCCTGGTCACCCACAGCTACGAGAACCAGGTGCTCGTCTCGACGCTCGCCTTCGTGATGGCGGTGCTGGTGGCGCAGACGCGGGTCGAGGCCGGGGTGCACACGACGCTCGAGGTGCTCTACGGCGGGGTGCTGGGGGCGCTCGTGACGACGGCGATCTTCCAAGCGCTCACCTGACCCGGGGTCAGACCCCGGTTCGGCGGTGCGGCTGGTTCGTTGCGAAGTTGGCACACGTCGCGTGCTGACCGTGACACCACCTGCGCGTAGCGTGGGAGACATGGCCGATCCCGCGCCCCGCTCCCACGTCATCGCCGACCGCTACCTCACGAGCCCGGCCGCGCTGGCCGCGCATCCGTTCGGCCCGGTGGACGCGCTCGACACCCATTCCGGCCGTGGGGCGCAGGTGCGGATCGTGTTCGCCGGCGGCGAGTGGGACGAGGCCGGCCTCGCCGAGGCCGTGGCCCGCTGGTGCGGCATCGGCTGCAGCGAGGTGTGCGGCGTGCTCGACTTCGGCCGCCACGGCGACCGCTGGTTCCTCGTCCTGCCGCCCAGCCTGGGGCTTCCGGTCGAGCGCTGGCGCATGCTGCGCCGGCCCACCGCCGAGGACGCCGCGCGCCTCACGCTGGCGTTCGGCAGGCTGGCCGAGCGGGTGGCCGCCGCCGGGTTCTCACCCGACGCGGCGGCGCTCGCAGACGTCGCCGTCGGGCCGGGGCCGACCCCGTTCCTCGAGCGGCCGCTGCTGCAGGGCGGCGGCCGGCCGCCGGTCGCGCCCGGCGACGGCCAGCGCGTGCTGGCGGCGGTGTGCGCCGCCGCGCTGGGGTCGCTCGAGCCACCGGCCGGCCTGCAGGAGTGGGCCGAGCGTGCCCGTGCGGGCGCGTTCCCGGGGCTCTCGGAGTGCCTCGACGACCTCGAGCAGCGCGGGGTCGCGATCCCCGGGGCCGGCACGGGACCGGCCGTCGACCCTCCCGGTCTCGAGCGGCTGTTCGACGAGCACTTCGACCTGGACGGCCCGGCGATCAAGGCCCCGCGTGCGCGGCGCCGCCTCGGGCTGGCCGCCCTGCCGATCGCGACCGTCGCGATCCTCGCCGTCCTGGCCCTGCTCGGCCACGGTAGCCGCCCGGGGGCGGCCTCCCCGAGCCCGGGCTCCGGCGCCGGGCCGCCTGCGACCACCGCGGTCGTGCGCACGCCCGCCGTCCCCAGCCCCGCCGCGAGCACTCCGGCGCGGCCGCACGCACGCCACCCGCGCCGGCGCGCTCACCCGCGCCGCGCCCAAACGCACCACCGCACCGTCATCCGGGTTGCCTCGACGCCCTCGGCGCCCGCGGCTCCGGCGACGCCGCCACCGGCGCCAACCTCCACCGTCGCCACACGGGCGGGCACGGTCACCTTGCCCGCGCCCGGAGGCACGACGCTGCCTGCGCCGTGAGGCCACCAACTACCATGCCGGGATGCGCTCCGCATCCGCATCCGAGCTCGAGCTGTACGCCCACGCACAGGGTGCCGCCGTCAACGCATACGCCCCGTATTCGCGCTTCGCGGTCGGCGCGGCGCTGCGGCCCGAGGGCGGCCTCGACCCCATCACCGGCGTCAACGTCGAGAACGCCTCCTACGGGATGACGCTCTGCGCCGAGCGCACGGCCGTGTTCGCGGCCGTGACGGCCGGGCACCGCCGCTTCGACGCCATCGCCGTCTACGCCGATGCCGACTCGGCGCCGCCCTGCGGCGCCTGCAGGCAGGTTCTGGCCGAGTTCTCGCCCGACATCACCGTCATCTACCGGCGCGGCGGCGAGGTCGTGGCCGCAAGCCTCGACGAGCTGCTTCCCGAGCGCTTCCAGCTGTGAGCGAGCCCGAGCACCGCTCGGGCCTGGTGGCGCTGGCCGGACGGCCGAACGTCGGCAAGTCGACGCTCGTGAACCGGCTCGTCGGCGAGCACGTGGCCGCCGTCTCGGCCCGGCCGCAGACCACCCGCAGGCGCGCGATCGGGGTCGTCCACCGGCCCGGGGTCCAGCTCGTCATGGTCGATCTGCCGGGCTTCCAGAAGCCGTTCGACCGGCTGACGGAGCGCATGCAGCACTCGGTGAACGAGACGCTGGCCGACGCGGACGCGACGCTGCTCATGCTCGACGCGCGCACGCCGATCGGGCCCGGCGACCGCTACATCGCCGCACGTGTGCTCGCGCAGGGCGCCCCCCCGTGCGTCATCGCCGTCAACAAGACCGACGGGCTCGGCTCCGAGCGCATCGTGCCTGTGCTCGCCGAGGCGGCTGCCCTGGGCGACCCGCACGCGGTGCACCCGATCAGCGCCCGGGCCGGCGACGGCGTCGACGCCCTGCTCGCCGACCTGCTGGCGCTCCTGCCCGCGGGGCCGGCGTGGTTCCCGCCCGGCATGACCACCGACCAGTCGCTCGAGCATCGCGTCGCCGAGCTGGTGCGCGAGCGCGCGCTCGAGCTGACCCGCGACGAGGTGCCGCATGCCGTGGCAGTGCTCGTGGAGTCGATCACGCCCGGCCGCGGCCGGACGCTGGTCGAGGCCAAGCTCATCTGCGAGACCGAGTCCCAGAAGGCCATCCTGATCGGCCGCCACGGCGCGATGGTGAAGCGGATCGGGAGCGAGGCCCGGCCCGCGGTCGAGCTGGCCATCGGCGCGCCCGTCTTCCTCGAGCTCTCGGTGAAGGTGCGCCCGCGCTGGCGCCGCGACTCCGCCGAGCTCGACCGGCTCGGCGTCTGAGCGGTCGGCGCGTATTCATCTAGACTGTCCTCGCATGCCTCCGTTACCGGCTGAGAAGTTCATCGGACGGGCGGTCGATGGCCTCCCTTGACCGCATGATCTCCTCCAGCCGCAGGGCGCTGGAGCAACGTCGCGGCGCGCGTCCGCTCGCCCAGCTCGAGCAGGCCGTCGAGGCGCTCGATCCGATCCGCCCGTTCACCGAGGCGGTCGTGGGCGAGGAGATCTCCTTCGTGCTGCGCGTCTCCGAGGCCGACCCGGGGCTGCTGGCCGAGGCTGGCGCGGCCGGGGTGGCCGGTCTGGCCGTGGCGGGCGACGCCGCGCCGGCGGGCTTCGAGGAGACGTCCCTCCCGGTGCTGCACAGGGGCGTCCTGATCGACCCCTATCAGCTGTACGAGAGCCGCCTCGGCGGCGCCGACGGCGTCGTCCTGATCGCCGAGGCCTTCGAGGATGACGACGAAGAGTTCGCCGAGATGCAGATCGTGGCCGCCCAGCTCGGCCTGGACGTCGTCGTCCAGGTCGCCGACGAGGAAGAGGTCGAGCGCGTCCTCGAGCTGCTCGACCCGGACTCCTTCCTGATCCAGAACATCCGCGACGGCAGGGAGGTCCCCGACTTCGAGCACACGTTCTCGCTGCTCGAGGAGGTGCCGGCCGGCAAGGTCGTCCTGTCGGCGGGTGGCATCAAGCACCGCGACGAGGTGCTTGCGCTCGAGAGCGCCGGGGTGGACGCCGCCATCCTCGGCCGATGGGTGCAGCGGCACGGCATCGCCTCGACGCTCGACATCCTGCGCGGCGATACGCGCGGCTAACCACCACTCTTAGCCGAAGAAGACGGCCGCCTGGTCGTAGAGCTCCTGCGGGACGAGCTTGAGCTCGGCGACCGCCTCGGCGATGGGCACCGCCACGATCTCGTCGCCGCGCAGCGAGGCCATCATGCCCCAGGCCCCCTCGCGCACGAGCTCGGCCGCCTTCAGGCCGTAGCGCGTCGCGAGCACCCGGTCGCGCGCGGTCGGCGAGCCGCCGCGCTGGATGTGGCCAAGCGTCGTCACCCGGGTCTCGAACCCGGTGCGATCTTCGATCTCCGACGCAAGGGCGGCCCCCACGCCGCCCAGCCGGGCGTGGCCGAACGCGTCGACGTCGGCCGACGTCGACGCGACACCGCGCGACTCGCCGGACTCGTAGTGCAGCTGGTAGCCCTCGCTGACGACGACGATCGAGAAGTCCTTGCCCCGGGCGTGGCGGTTCTTGATCAGGTTGCAGCAGTGCTCGACGGTCATGGGCAGCTCGGGGATGAGGATGACGTCGGCGCCGCCGGCCATGCCGGCCATGACGGCGATCCAGCCCGTGTGCCGGCCCATGACCTCGCACACCATCACGCGGTCGTGCGACTCGGCCGTGGAGTGCAGGCGGTCGATCGCCTCGGTGGCGATCGAGACGGCGGTATCGAAGCCGAACGTGTAGTCGGTGCCGCGCAGGTCGTTGTCGATGGTCTTCGGGACGCCGACCACGTGCGCGCCGTGCTCGGTGTTCAGGCGGGCCGCGACGCCGAGCGTGTCCTCGCCGCCGATCGCCACCAGCGCGTCCAGGCCGCGCATGTGCTCGAGCACGCGCTCGACGCCGCCGTCGACGTCGAACGGGTTCGTGCGCGACGTGCGCAGGATCGTCCCGCCGCGCGGCAGGAGGCCCGAGACCTCGTGTCCGCCGAGCGGCCGGGTCTGGCCCTCGATCATCCCCCGCCAGCCGCGCAGCACGCCGATCACCTCGTCGCCGTGGTCGATCGACGACCGCGCCACCGAGCGGATGACGGCGTTCAGGCCCGGGCAGTCGCCGCCCCCGGTCAGCATGGCGATGCGCATACCGGGGTTCTAGCCCACCGGTGGTGTGAATGCCATCCCGGCCCCGAATCCCGGCGCGCCGGCGTCCGCGTGCACGATCAGCACCGGCAGGCGGCTGTGGTGGAGCACGTCGTGGCTGACGCTCCCGAGCAACGCGGCGGCCGCGCCGCCCCGGCCCCGGGATCCCATCACGATCAGGTCGTGCGTCCCTTCGACCGCCCGCTTGAGGATGGCCGGGGCCGCCGGCCCCTGGCCGACGATGGTGGTGACCGGGATGTCGTCGCCGATGCGGGCGCGGGCGGCCCGCAGGGTGGACTCGGCCTCGTGATCCGCGTCCTCCTGGGTGGGCAGGAGCCCGGCGTACGGTCCCGCCACCAGCCGCCAGGCGGTGCGGGAGGCCACGCTGATGAGCGTCAGCCGCGACCGCTGGGCGCGGGCCAGGTCGACGGCCTCGTCGAGCGCGCGGACGGCGTGGGGCGATCCGTCGATCGCGACCAGGATGTTCAGGAACACGGGGAGAGCATATGAGCCCGCGTCCGGGGCAGGTGGCCGGGCCTTCCATCGCGAGCGGGCAATTGCCGCGACGGAAGACCCGGCCGTCCGCGTGCCAGTTTCGCCCCCGCATGTGGGAGCCGTGTGAGAGCGAGTTGGAGGCGGAGAAATTGCGTATCCGTTTCCGTGTCTGCGCGGATGACGGAGGCGCGGCCTCCGTGGCATCCTGCGGCTTCCGCGCCCGTTTCGACCGGGCACGCCCAGGGCAGACGAGACCATCCGAGAGGCCACCTCATGCAC
Organism: uncultured Actinomycetes bacterium; assembly: GCA_963813245.1. Taxonomy (GTDB): domain Bacteria; phylum Actinomycetota; class Thermoleophilia; order Gaiellales; family JAICJC01; genus JAICJC01. Next base: position 154,463 of record CAWEYE010000010.1, on the reverse strand, counting down.
AGCCAGAACCTCGAGTCGAGCAGCGCGGACATCGACTTCAAGGCGCTGTTCGAGGCGGCTCCCGGGCGGTTCCTGGTGCTCGATCCGGAGTTCCGCATCGTGGGGGTGAGCGATGCCTATCTGACGGCCGCGATGGTGCGGCGCGAGGACGTGGTGGGACGCAGGGTCTTCGACGTCTTCCCTGACAATCCCGACGACCCCGACGCGACCGGGGTCGGCAACCTGCGGGCCTCGCTGGAACGCGCGTTCGAGCGCGGGGTGCCCGACGCGATGGCCGTGCAGAGATGGGACATCCGCCGCCCCGACTGCGAGGGCGGGGGGTTCGAGGTGCGGTACTGGAGCCCGCTCAACTCACCGGTGCTGGACGAGTGGCGGCGGGTGCGCTACGTGATCCACCGCGTCGAGGACGTGACCGAGTTCGTGCGTCTGCGTGAGCTGGGCGACGAGCAGGCCGCCGCCGCGGCCGTCATGCGTGAGCGCGCCGCGGGGATGGAGGCCGAGATCGTGCGCCGGTCGCAGCAGCTGCAGATGACGAACGAGGGGCTGCGCAAGGCGAGCAGGGCGAAGAACGAGTTCCTGTCGCGAATGAGCCACGAGCTGCGCACTCCGCTCGCGGCGATCATGGGATTCAGCGAGCTTCTGCGGCTGCGCCGGCTCGAGGACAAGCCGGGGGAGTGGGTGAACATGATCCACGTCGCCGGCGAGCACCTGCTGGCGCTGGTGGACGAGATCATGGACCTCTCCAGGATCGAGTCCGGGACGGTCTCGGTCTCGCCGGAGCCGGTGCCGGTGCGGCCGTTGGCGGAGGCGGCGTTCCAGCTCATGCGGCCGGTCGCCGCCGCCCGGGGCATCACCCTGCACCCGCCGGTTTTCGCAACGGCGGCGGGCACCGACGTGCTGGCCGACCAGCAGCGGCTGACCCAGGTGATCATCAACCTCGTCTCGAACGCCATCAAGTACAACCGCTCCGGCGGCGAGGTGCGCGTCGAGGTCGCCGGCGCGGGCCGGCGCCGCGTTCGCATCGTCGTCACCGACACCGGCTCCGGGATCGCGCCGGACCTGCTCCCGCGGCTGTTCACGCCGTTTGAGCGCCTCGGCGCAGCCGCGACAGGGATCGAGGGCACCGGACTGGGGCTCGCACTGTCTCGCCGGCTGATCGAGTCGATGGGCGGGGCGATCGGTGTCGAGAGCACGGTCGGAGTCGGCAGCACCTTCTGGGTCGAGCTGGCGGAGGCCGAGCCGGAGGTGGTCGCGCCGAGCATGGCGGGCGACGAGGGCCCGCTGGCCGTGCGCGAGTACGCCACCGAGCGGCGGGTGCTGTACGTCGAGGATGTCGTCGCCAACGTGACCCTGGTCGGGGAGATCCTCGCCCGCCGGCCGAGCGTGCGGCTGCTGCCCGCGATGCTGGGCCGGATGGGCGTGGAGCTCGCGCAGGAGCACCTGCCCCACCTCATCCTGCTCGACCTGCACCTTCCGGACATGAGCGGCGTCGACGTCCTGACCGCCCTGCGCCGCGACGCGTCCACCCGCGACATCCCCGTCGTGGTGCTGACCGCCGACGTCACGCGCAGCGAGCTCGACCGGCTCCAGCGGCTCGGGGCGCGGGCGTACCTGACGAAGCCGATCGGCGTTCGCCGGCTGCTGGAGGTGGTGGACACATACGCGGAGCCGCAGGCCGCGTAGAGAGCCACGTCCGCGAGCGGGCTACGCTCCGACGGACCGGGTCCCGGTGGGAGGTCACCGATGCGCCGATGCGTCCTGCTCGCAGCGTTTGCTCTGCTCGCGTTCCCGGCGGCGGCAGCCGCCGCGATCAACATCACCGTCGTCCGGTACAACCCGCCGGGCTCGGACACGGGATCGAACGCGCGCCTCGTGGCCGAATACGTCACCATCCGGAACAACGGCCGCAGCGCGAAGGCGCTGACGGGGTGGCGGCTGCACGACCACCAGCACCACCGGTTCACGTTCCCGGAGTACACGCTGTGCGGCGGCTGCTCCGTCCACGTCCGCACCGGGAAGGGCACGGACGGTGCGAGGAACGTCTACTGGGGCCTCGGCAACGACGTCTGGAACAACACGGGCGACCGGGCGACGCTCGTGAAGCCCACGGGCGTCATCCGCGACACCTGCGCCTATATCCCGACCGCGGCGGGCTTCAAGGTCTGCTGACGCCTCACGCGGCGTCGGTCCTGCGGAGGTGCCGAAGGTGGGAGTCGAACCCACACGGCCTTGCGGCCGCGCGATTTTGAGTCGCGTGCGTCTACCGTTCCGCCACTTCGGCCGGGAGAGTGGCAAATGCTACCGCCGCGTTGGCACCGGGGCCGAAATGGGGTACAACCTGCGCTCATGGCCGAGTCCACAGGCGACGGAGGGGGCAAGGGCAGCGCGCGGTCGAGCGTGCTCGACCACCGCTTCGGCTCGGGGCCGCCGCTGACGGTCGGCATCGAGGAGGAGTACATGCTGCTCGACCCGGCCGGGTTCGACCTCGTCTCCGGGCGTCGAGGAGCTGCTCGCCGAGGCCGCCGAGGGCGAGCTCGCCAACCGGCTGAAGCCCGAGCTGATGCAGTGCGTGCTCGAGTCCGGCACCATCGTCTGCGACGACATCGCCGCGGCCGCGACCGACCTGCGCCTGATCCGCCAGTACGTCGCCCACCAGGCCCGCGACGCACAAGATGCGCCTGGGCGCGGCCGGCACGCACCCGTTCTCGCTGTTCGAGAACCAGAAGATCACCGCCCGCGACCGCTACCGCGCGCTGGTCGAGATGCTGCAGTACGTCGCCCGCCGCGAGCTCGTCTTCGGCATGCACGTGCACGTCGCCGTGCCCACGCCCGAGGCCTGCCTGGCGGTGATGGAGGGCGTGCTGATCGAGCTGCCCGTGCTGCTCGCGCTCTCGGCCAACTCGCCGTTCTGGCGCGGCGACCACACCGGGCTCGCATCGAGCCGCGCGATGATCTTCTCGGCCTTCCCGCGCAGCGGCCTGCCGCCCCGATTCGACGACTACCGCGACTACGCCGAGGCGGTCGGGTTCATGGAGGCCACCGGCGCGATCGGCGACTACACCCACCTGTGGTGGGACGTGCGCCCGCACCCGCGCTTCGGCACCCTGGAGCTGCGGGTGATGGACTGCCAGACGCGGGTCGAGGACGCGATCGCGCTCGCCGCCTACGTCCAGTGCCTCGTGAAGCTCCTGCTCGACCGCTACCAGGCCGGCGAGGACGTGCTCTCGTATCACCGCATGCTGCTGTCCGAGAACAAGTGGCTCGCGCTGCGCTACGGGCTCGATGCGCCGCTCATGGACCTGGCGGCCGGCAAGCGCGTGAAGATGGCGGCGCGCACGCTGGCCAAGCGCCGGATCCGCGAGCTGCGCCCGATCGCCCGCGAGCTCGGCTGCGCCGAGGAGCTCGCCCGGATCGACTGGATCCTCGAGAACGGCAACGGCGCCGACCGCCAGCGCCAGGTGTGGAACGCGAACCGCGACATCGCCGAGGTGGCCGAGGAGATCGCCTCGGCCGCCGAGCGCGTGTAGCCCCCTCCCGTCCCCGCGGGAGGTGAGACGGTGAGATGTGCGGTCGCACTTGCGCGCGCTCGTTCGCGTCGCTATATTTCGTGTACGAAAGTTTTTTCTATGAAAGGAAGCGACGCGAACTATGGCCACACGAACGACGTCGAAGGCTGAGCTGGCCGCCGAGGTCGGGCGGCTGTGGGGAGAGGTTGCCATCCAGGCGAAGCGGGCGACGAGGCCGTTGCTCGAGTCGCAGGGGGTGACCATGCCGCAGGCGATGGCGCTGCACGTGCTGCAGACCGCCGGCGGCCGCGCGTCGGCCCGCGATCTCGGCCGCGACTGCCACATGCTGGCCTCGACGGTGACCGGGGTCATCGACCGGCTCGAAGGGGCCGGGCACGTCCGCCGCGAGCGCGATCAGCGCGACCGGCGGGTGGTGTGGGTGGCCCTGACCGACGAGGGCCGGCAGCTGGCGGAACGGCTGCCGAAGTTCGCGGATCAGGTGGGCAAGTCGTTCGCCGTGCTTCCGGCGCGAGAGCTTGAGCAGATGCGGGGGTCGCTCCTTCGGGTGCTGGCCGCCGCCGAGGACAGAGGAGAGAGCGTAAGTGCCTGCAATCACTGAGGACAATCGCAAGTGGTGGACGCTCGGGGCGATGTGCTTCGCCCTGTTCATGGTCATGCTCGACAACACGGTGGTGAACATCGCGCTGCCGGCGATCAAGTCGAGCTTCGGCGCGTCCATCTCGGGGCTTTCATGGACGGTGAACGCCTACACGCTGGTGTTCGGCGTGCTGCTCGTCACCGGCGGCCGGCTGGGCGACGTGTTCGGCCGCAAGCGCATGTTCATGGCCGGCCTGGTCGTGTTCACGCTCGGCTCGATCGGCGCCGGGCTGTCGGGCTCGATCAACGAGCTCGTCGCATTCCGCAGCCATCCAGGGCGCCGGCGCCGCATTCCTGATGCCGGGATCGCTGTCGATCATCACGCACACCTTCAGCGGGCCGGATCTGGGCCGCGCGCTCGGCCTGTGGGCCGGCATCTCGGGCATGGCGCTCGGGATGGGCCCGGTGGTCGGCGGCCTGCTGGTCGAGAAGGCCGGCTGGGAGTGGATCTTCTTCCTGAACGTGCCGGTGGCGCTGATCGCCGCTGCCGCTCACGATGTACGCCGTGCGCGAGTCGCGCGACGAGACGGCGATCCGCCGGGTCGACCTGGCTCGGCATCGTCACGCTGTCGCTCGGGCTCGGCGGGCTCGTGCTCGGGCTCGTGCAGGCCAACGACTACGGCTGGACATCGGCCCGCATCCTGACCGAGTACGGCGTCGGAGTGGCCGGCCTGGTCGCGTTCATCCTGCTGCAGCTGCGCGGCCGCGACCCGATGCTGGACATGACGTTCTTCCGCAACCGCACGTTCAACGCGGGCAACGTGGTCGCGTTCCTGGTCACGTTCTCGATGTTCGCGACGTTCTTCTTCATCACGCTCTACATGCAGAACGTCGAGGGGCTCTCGCCGCTTCAGACCGGCGTGCGCTTCCTGCCGATGACGGTGCTGATCATCGCGACGGCGCCGATCGCCGGGCCGGCTGAGCGACCGCTTCGGGTCGCGCGGCCTGCTCACGGTCGGGATGACCCTGGTGGCGACGTCGCTCGCGCTCGAGTCGCGCATCGGCGACGGCAGCGGCTACCTGACCCTGCTGCCGGCGTTCATCGTCGGCGGCCTGGGGATGGGCACCGTCATGTCGCCCATGACCGCGGCCGTGATGAGCTCGGTCGACCGCATGAAGGCGGGCGCCGCCTCCGGCGTGCTGTCGATGACGCGGATGATCGGCGGCGTGTTCGGCGTCGCGAGCCTCACGGCGATCTTCGAGCACCTGTCGAAGTCGCGCGCGGCCGCCGGCCACGCCCCGTCCGACGTGTTCATCTACTCGCTGTCGCACAGCCTGCGCTACTCGGCGGCGGTGGCCCTGGTGGGCGCCGTGGTGGCCTTCGCCTTCATCCGCACGCATCGCGTGGAGGAGTCCGAGCTCTCCCGGGCCGAGGAGACGGCGGTCGCCGAGGCGGCCTGATCCCACCGAGCTGAGCCATGTGCGCGGCCCGGCGCATCGCCGGGCCGCGCACGCGTCGGTCCGTCGGCCGCGCGGTTAGACTACGCGGCTTCACCGGGTCAACCGAGAGGGGTGCCGCATGGATAGGCAGGAGGTCATCGAGCGCTGCCGGCGCGACAACGTCGCGTTTGTCCGGCTCCAGTTCACCGAGCCCTACGGTCCGGTCAAGAACGTCTCCATCCCCGTCGACGAGCTCGAGAAGGCGCTCGCCAACGAGCTCATGTTCGACGGCTCGTCCATCCGCGGCTTCAAGCGCATCGAGCAGTCGGACATGTACTTCCTGCCCGACCCGAACACGTACGCCGTGCTGCCGTGGCGCGGCACCGAGGCGTCCCGCACCGCCCGCCTGATCTGCGACGTGGCCGATCCCGACGGCACGCCCTTTGCCGGCGACCCGCGCACGAACCTGAAGCGGGTGCTGCAGAAGGCCGCCGACATGGGCTACACGATGAACGTCGGCCCCGAGGCCGAGTTCTTCCTCTTCAAGCTCGATCCCGACGGCAACCCGACCGTCGATCCGCACGACGCCGCCACGTACTTCGACGTCGCCCCGCTCGACCGCGGCGAGGACTGCCGGCGTGACATCGAGGTGACGCTCCAGCAGATGGGCTTCGAGCTCGAGGCCGCCCACCACGAGGTGGCGATCGGCCAGCACGAGATCGACTTCCGCCATGCCGACGCGCTCGCCACGGCGGACAGCCTGGTCACGTTCCGGATGGTGGTGAAGGTGGTCGCGGCCCGCCACGGCATGCACGCGACGTTCATGGCCAAGCCGATCCAGGGCGAGAACGGCTCCGGCATGCACGTGAACCAGTCGCTCGTCCGCGGCAGCGACAACGCGTTCCTGGACGAGACCGACGAGCTGCGCCTGTCGGCGGACTGCCGCTCCTACATCGCCGGCGTGCTCGAGCACCTGCCCGCGATCACCGCGGTGGCGAATCCGACGGTGAACTCCTACAAGCGGCTGCTGCCGGGCTACGAGGCGCCGGTGTACATCGCCTGGTCGCCGGGGAACCGCTCCGCCGCGATCCGCGTGCCCGCCAAGCGCGGCCGCTCGACCCGCATCGAGCTGCGCACGCCCGATCCGACCGCGAACCCGTATCTCGCGCTCGCCTGCATGCTCGAGGCGGGCCTCGACGGGATCCGCCGCGGCCTCGTTCCGGCCGAGCCCGTCAACCGCAACATCTATCACCTGACGGGCGAGGAGTCCGAGGCCCTCGGCATCCGCAGCCTGCCCCACGACCTGTCCCATGCGCTGGACGCGCTCGAGGCCGACGACGTGATGCGCGGGGCGCTGGGCGACCACATCTCGACCGAGTACGTGCGCCTCAAGCGGGAGGAGTGGGCCGCCTACAACGAGCAGGTGCACCAGTGGGAGATCGACGAATACATGGATCGCTACTGAGCCGATCCGCCGTATGAATGTTCCCTAAATTCGGATGCCGCCAGATAGGCGAAACTTGCGCCCCTCTGCTACAATACATTCGTCGGGGTGGGGGCTGCCCCCGACGACAGCTGCTCCGGCGTGAGCCGAACAGCGGTAAAGCCTGACCGCATCACCTCTCAGGCAGGCAGCCATCGAAAGTAACCACCAGGCCCGGGCGGGCAACCGTCACCGGGCTATCGAGGGATGATGACCGAGCTTATGAACGAGCCGCGTGTGCGGCTGATGATCGAGTCGGCTGACGATCGCGGGCTTCTCGCGGAAGAGGAGCTGGCGGCGGTCGCGGTCGACCTCGACCTTGATGATGAGGATCTCGAGGCCCTGACGACGGAGCTGTCGGAGCAGGGTGTCGAGATCGTACCGGCAGGCGACGCCGATCCCGGCGCCGCTGCCGCTGCGCGCGCCGCGGCGGCTGCCGCGGCGGCCGAGGTCGCGGCCGCCGGCCCGACCGACAGCCTCGACCGCTACCTGCACGAGATCTCGCGCCATCCGCTGCTCATGAAGGAAGACGAGCAGCGCCTGGCCAAGCTCGTCGAGCAGGGCGACCCGATCGCCAAGCGCCGGATGATCGAGGCCAACCTGCGCCTCGTCGTGTCGGTTGCGAAGCGCTACCGCGGGCACGGGGTGCCGTTCCTTGACCTGATTCAGGAGGGGACGATCGGCCTCGTGCGGGCGGTGGAGAAGTTCGACTGGCGCCGTGACCTGAAGTTCTCGACGTACGCCACCTGGTGGATTCGCCAGGCCGTGCAGCGGGCGGTCGCCAACCAGTCGCGCACGATCCGCCTGCCGGTGCACGTGTCGGAGCGGGTTCGCCGCGTCGACGCGACCCGAGCGGCGCTCGAGGCCCGGCTGGGCCGCGACGTGTCCGACGAGGAGGTCTCGCTGGCGAGCGGCGTGACCGTCCCGGACGTGGTCGACGCGCGTGCGCTTCCGCGCACGTCGTCGCTGCACACGCCGGTCGGCGACGACGGCGACTCCGAGATGGGTGACATGATCGCCGACGCCGACGCACCGAAGGCCGACGAGATCGTCGAGGAGACGCTGCGCCGCGAGATGCTGGTGACCGGTCTCGCCCATCTGTCCGAGCGCAAGCGCCGCATCCTCGAGATGCGGTTCGGCCTCGACGGCGGCGATCCGCAGAACTACGACGTCATCGGCCGCAGCGTCGGCCTGACGCGCGAGCGCGTCCGCCAGCTCGAGGCAGATGCGCTGCAGCAGCTGGCAGCCCTGAACGAGATTCAGGGCCTGCGCAGCGAAGCCGCGTAAGACCGACTCAGACTGAGGGGCCTGGCCCCGGGGAACCGGGGCCAGGCCCCGCTTCCCCTGCCCTCGACTCAGCGGTAGATGGCCGACGGGTCGGTCGGCGGCTCGACGCTGCGCTGGGCGACCCCGGTCTCGACGGCTGCCTCGGCGACGGCGGCCGCCACCGACTCGACCACGGCGCGGTTGAAGACGCTCGGGATGATGTACTCCTCGTGCACTTCGTCCTCGGGGATCACCGCGGCGATCGCGCGCGCGGCGGCCAGGTTCATCGCCTCGTTGATGCCGGTCGCGGCGGTCGAGAGCGCTCCGCGGAAGATGCCGGGGAACGCGAGCACGTTGTTGATCTGGTTGGGGTAGTCGGAGCGGCCGGTCGCGATCACGCGGATGTGGCCCTCGAGCTCCTCGGGGGGCACCTCTGGCTCGGGGTTGGCCATCGCGAACACGATGGCGTCCGGTGCCATCGTCTTCACGGCCTCCACCGAGACGGCGCCGGGGCCGGACAGGCCCAGGAAGACGTCCGCGCCGCGCAGCGCCTCGTCGGCGGTGCCGTCGAACCCGCGCGGGTTGGTGTTCTTCGCATACCACTTCTTGATCGCCGTCAGCCCCTTCTTGCCGGGATGGAGCGCCCCCTCGCGGTCGCAGCCGACGATGTCGCGCACGCCCGCCTCCATCAGGAGCTTGCTCACGGCGACGCCGGCGGCGCCCACCCCGACCAGCACGACGCGCAGGTCCTCCATCGGCTTTCCGACCACCTTCGCAGCGTTCAGGAGCCCGGCCAGGACGACGACGGCCGTGCCGTGCTGGTCGTCGTGGAAGACGGGGATGTCGAGCTCCTGCCGCAGCCGGCCCTCGATCTCGAAGCACCGGGGCGCTGCGATGTCCTCGAGATTGATGCCGCCGAAGCCCGGGTGCGATCGCCTTCACGATCATGATGATCTCGTCGGTGTCCTTCGTGTCCAGGCACAGCGGCCAGGCGTCGATGCCCGCGAACTCCTTGAAGAGCATCGCCTTGCCCTCCATCACGGGCATGGCCGCCTTCGGCCCGATGTCGCCCAGGCCGAGCACGGCGGTGCCGTCGGTGACGACGGCCACGCTGTTCTGCTTGATCGTCAGCGCGCGCACCTTGTCCGGGTCGCGGTTGATCGCCATGCACACCCGGGCCACGCCCGGCGTGTAGGCCATCGAGAGGTCGTCGCGGGTCTTCACCGGAACCTTGTTCTGGACCTCGATCTTGCCGCCCAGGTGCATGAGGAACGTGCGGTCGGACACGTTCGAGATCCGCACGCCGGGGAGCTCGCGCACGGCGTCGACGATGCGCTGGCCGTGGTCGGCGTCCGAGGCCGAGACCGTGATGTCGCGCACCCGGTAGCCCTTGGCGACGCGGACGAGGTCGATCGCGCCGAGATCGCCGTCGGCCTCTCCGATCGCAGCGGCGACCTTCGCGAACGAGCCGGCCACCGCCGGGATCTCGACGCGCATCGTCAGGCTGTAGGAGACCGACGGGTTGCGGGGCACGCGCGAAGAGTAACGGGCGGGCGCGTGCCTGCGCGACCCTGCTCGGATACGCTGCGACGGATGGCCACGGTCAAGCAGGCTCAGCCGAAGGATCTGAACCTCGACGACACCCCGGCCAAGCAGTGCGACGTCTTCCTGGTCGACGGCAACGGCCTCGCCTACCGCGCCTTCTTCGCCCTGCCGGAGGAGCTGCAGACGGTGGACGGGTTCCCGACGAACGCGCTGCTCGGGATGGCGAACATGCTGATGAAGCTCCTGGCCGACTACCGCCCGGCGACCGTGCTCGTGGCCTGGGACGAGAAGCCCACCGCGCGCATCGAGCTCGACGCCGAGTACAAGGCCCACCGGCGGCCGATGCCCGACCTGCTGCGCCAGCAGGTGCCGTATTTCGAGCCGATCGTCGAGGCGTTCGGCTATCGCAACCTGCGCGTCGCCGGCAAGGAGGCCGACGACGTCATCGGCACGCTTGCCACGAAGGCGGAGGCGGCCGGCCACAAGGTCTGCGTGGTCTCGACCGACCGGGACGCCTTCCAGCTCGCCTCCGAGAACGTCTGCATCATGATGACGCCGCGGGGGGTGTCGGACGTGGTGGTCTACACGCCCGAGCGGATCGTCCAGCGCTACGGCATCGGCCCCGAGCTCGTGCCCGACTTCATCGGCCTCAAGGGCGACACGTCGGACAACATCCCGGGGGTGCCCGGCATCGGCGACAAGACGGCGGCCGAGCTCCTGGTCAGGTTCGGGTCGATGGAGGGCGTCTACGCGAACCTCGACGCCGTCCCGGGCGAGAAGCGGCGCGAGAACCTGCGCACGGCGGCCGACGACGCGGTGCGATCGAAGCAGCTTGCCACCATCGACCGCCACCTCGACATCGACGTCGACTTCGACGGGCTCGTGGCCGCGCCGCCGGACCGCTCCTCGATGAAGGAGCTCTTCCGCAAGCTCGAGCTGCGCGCGATCCTGAAGCGCCTGGACGAGCTCGAGGAGGCGGTCCCGGGAGCGCCGGCGGAGGTGCTCGAAGGGGTCGAGATCGACTGGCGCGAGGGCGATCTCGCGGATGTGCGCGCGCTCGCGCCCGACGTCGCGCTCGCCGTCGGCGGCGGCCGGGCGGCGGTGACGGGCGGACGGCGCCGACGTGATCGTCGCCGAGGCCGAGACGGCCCGCGTCGTCGAGGCGCTGCGCGACCACCGTGTGATCACGCACGGCCTCAAGCATCCGGCGCTCACGCCCGCGGGCGACACCGCCCTTGCGACGTACCTGCTCGATCCCGGCCGGGCGACGTACGAGATCGACGAGATGGCCGAGGAGGCGGGCCTGGGCCTGCAGGCCCAGGCCGACGAGGAGACCGCGGCGCTCGTGCGCGCCGCCGCGGCCATCCGCCGCCTGCACCCGCGGGCCGCCGAGCGCCTCGCCGAGCGGGAGATGACCGCGCTCTACGAGCAGATCGAGCTGCCGCTCGTGCCGGTGCTGGGGGCGATGGAGGCCGTCGGCATCCGCGTCGACACCTACCGCCTGGCCGAGATCGCCGCCAAGCTGGCCGACCAGGTCGAGGAGCTCGAGGCCCGCTGCCACGAGCTCGCGGGCGGGCCGTTCGTGATCGGATCGCCGAAGCAGCTCGGCGAGGTGCTCTTCGAGCGCCTCGGGCTGCCGTCCGACCGCCGCGGCAAGACCGGCTACTCGACCGACGCGCGCGTGCTGGCGAAGATCCGCCACCTGCACCCGATCGTCGACGTCGTCGAGCAGTGGCGCGAGCAGTCGAAGCTCCTGAACACGTACCTCGTGCCGCTGCCCGACCTGATCGACCCGGCCGACGGGCGCCTGCACACGACGTTCAGCCAGACGACCGCCGCCACGGGCCGGCTCTCGTCGATCCGCCCGAACCTGCAGAACATCCCCATCCGCACCCCGCTCGGGCGCGAGATCCGAAGCGCGTTCGTGGCCGGCGACGGCTTCAAGCTGCTCTCGGCCGACTACTCGCAGGTCGAGCTGCGCATCCTCACCCACCTGTCGGGCGAGCCCGCGCTGCACGAGGCCTTCGCCCGCGGCGAGGACATCCACCGCGTCACCGCCGCCCAGGTGCTCGGCAAGCCGGCCGCCGAGCTCACCCGGGACGAGCGCAACAAGGCGAAGGCGGTCAACTTCGGCATCATCTACGGCATCAGCTCGTTCGGCCTGTCCGAGCAGCTCGGCATCTCGCGGGAGGAGGCGCAGAGCTTCATCGACACCTACCTGGCCCGCTTCCCGCGCGTGAACGAGTTCATCGCGGCGACGATCGAGCGGGCGAAGGCGGACGGCTACGTGACCACGCTGTTCGGCCGCCGCAGGCCGATCCCCGAGCTGCGCGCGTCCAACTTCCAGACCCGCAGCCTCGGCGAGCGCCTGGCGGTGAACACGGTCATGCAGGGCAGCGCGGCCGACATCATCAAGGTGGCGATGATCAGCGCCCACCGGCGCCTGCGCGACGAGGGCCGGCGCTCGCGGCTCGTGCTCCAGATCCACGACGAGCTCCTGTTCGAGGCGGCCGACGGCGAGGTGTCGGCGCTGCGGGCGCTCGTGGCCGAGGAGATGACGGGCGCCTATCCGCTCGATCCGCCGCTGGCGGTCGACGTGGGCGTGGGCGCGACCTGGCTGGAGGCGAAATGACCTGGACACACATCTCCGGGACGCTGAGCGCGCTGCCGGCCCGCCGCGGCGAGGAGCCCGGCACCTATCTGTGGATCGACGCCGGCGAGCGCGACGAGCACGTCGTCGCCGAGCTCTACCTGCCGGCGGTGGCCGCCGACGACCTGGACTGCGCCCTGGGCGTCGCGATCGGCAGCGTCCGCTCAGACGGCGACGACCGCACGGGCGAGGTGCGGCTCGAGTTCGGCCGCGTCCGCGACGGCCGCGGCGTCGTCTCGGCGCAGGGCGCCGGGGTCGACTCCGACATCGTCTTCGCCCTCAGCCACCATCCGCCCGAGGGCGGGTTCTGCCGCCACTGCGGCGCGGAGCTCGCCGTCGACGTCGTGGCGGTGATCACGCCGCCCGACGGCGGAGTGATCGGGATGCCGTCCGGCCGCTGCACTCGATGCGGTTCCTGACGGCGGCCGTCACCCTCGGGGCGGTGTTCCTGGCGGTCTCGTGCGCGGGCCACTCGGCCGCCACCGTCCCGCCGGCGTGCGCCGGCCTGCGCCGGCCGGGCGTGCCGCTCGCGTTCGCCCCCGCGAAGGCGCCGACGGTCGCTCGTGCCCGCTGCCTGGGCGTCCAGTACACCGCGGTGCTCGGGCCCCAGTCGTGGGGCACGCTGCCGAGCCTGATCCGCAAGCCGTACTCGAGCGTGGCGGCGTGGCAGGAGCGCTCGCTGCTGTATGCCTGCGACCACTGCGGCCTGGCGGGGTTCGGCCTGACCTGGGTGCGCGCCCATCACCCCGGCTGGATCCTGCACTCGCCCCAGGGCACCGAGGTGCACCCCGTGGAGCATGCCGACTGGGCGCTGCTCAACTTCAGCAACCCCAAGTATCAGTACGCCTGGGCCCTGCACGTCCGCAAGAGCCTGGCCGCGGGCGGATGGACCGGGGTGGACGTGATCGACGCCGACAACGACCCGGACTGGAGCGACACGCCGATCGACCCCGCCACCGGCGAGCCGATGACCGAGGTGCACCGGCGCCACTACCTCGCCCAGGCGCTCACGCTGGTGCGCGCCGCGCTGAAGATCCAGGGCTACTCGCTCCTGGCCGACAACGGCCCGCCGGCGATCGTGAACTTCGACCAGGTGAACAGCACCGACGCGGTCATCCTCCGCGACGGGTTCGGCCGCCTCTACGGGCGACGCGTGGAACACCGAGCTGCGCTTCTACACCCACGTCGCCGGATGGGAGTCGGGCACGTACGTCGCCGACCCGCCCGGCCTGTCGCGGGCGCAGATGCTGTACGGCCTCGCGAGCTTCCTGCTCGTCGCCATCCCCCGCGATTCCGCCTATGTCGCGCCCACGAGCGCCGACTCGCCGCTGTATGCGATCCAGCCGGGCACGGCGCCGACGACGCCCCCGACCGAGCACGGGCGGCGTGTGGACGCGCGCCTACCCGAACGCGGCCGTCGCGGTCAATCCGTCGGACTTCACGGCGACGGTCACGCTGGGCTCGGCCGGGCGCGTCACGCTCGGCCCGCGGTCGGCCGCGATCGAGTCCGGCGGGCACCTGCTCAGCAGCGGCTGAGGCCGTTTGTATACTACGCCGGCGGCAGGGCCTGGACCCGCCTGTCCTGTGCTGCATAGGTTCACACGCTTTTTCTCATGGCTACGACAGATACCGATACCGATACCTGGATGATCGAGGTCGACGGGGAGCTCATCCCCGACTACGACCGCACCCTGACCAACTTCAACGAGGGCGACGTCGTCACCGGCACCGTCGTGCGCGTCGACAAGGACGAGATCCTGGTCGACATCGGCTACAAGTCCGAGGGCGTCATCCCCATCGCCGAGCTCTCGATCCGGCGGTCGGTGAACCCCGAGGACGAGGTCGAGATCGGTCAGGAGATCGACGCGCTCGTCCTCCAGAAGGAGGACACCGAGGGCCGCCTGATCCTCTCGAAGAAGCGGGCCCGGTTCGAGAAGGCGTGGCAGCGCATCGAGGCGGCCGCCGAGAGCGGCGAGCCGGTCGAGGGCAAGGTCATCGAGGTCGTCAAGGGCGGCCTGATCATCGACCTCGGGGTGCGCGGCTTCCTGCCCGCCTCGCTGGTCGACATCCGCCGCGTCCAGGATCTCGAGGAGTACCGCGACCAGACGCTGCTCTGCAAGGTGATCGAGCTCAACCGCAGCCGCAACAACGTCGTCCTGTCGCGCCGTGCGGTGCTCGAGGAGGAGCGCAAGGAGGCCCGCCAGCAGATCCTCGACCGGCTGTCGCCGGGCGTCGAGGTCGAGGGCCAGATCTCGAACATCGTCGACTTCGGCGCGTTCGTCGACCTGGACGGGATCGACGGCCTGATCCACATCTCCGAGCTCAGCTGGAGCCACGTGAACCATCCGTCCGAGGTGCTCGAGATCGGCCAGAAGGTGCGCGTGAAGGTGCTCGACGTCGACCGCGACCGCCAGCGCATCTCGCTGGGCCTCAAGCAGACCCAGACCGACCCGTGGCAGCGCGTCATCGACGAGACCCAGCAGGGCGACGTGGTCGCCGGCAAGATCACGAAGGTGGTCACGTTCGGCGCGTTCGCCGAGATCGTCTCCGGCGTCGAGGGCCTGATCCACATCTCGGAGCTCGCCGAGCATCACGTCGAGAACCCGCGCGAGGTCGTGCAGCAGGGCGAAGAGGTGAAGGTCAAGATCATCGAGATCGATCCCGACCGCCGCCGCCTCTCGCTGTCGCTGCGCCGCGTCGAGCCGGACGAGCCCGTGAAGACCATCGATCTGGGCCTGCCGGGAGGCCGGCCGCAGGCCGAGGTGCCGGAGCTGGGCCTGTCCGAAGAGGTGTTCGCCGAGGCGCCGGCCACCTCCGAGGAGGAGGAGCCGGAGGCGGCCGCCGACGAGCCTTCTGCCGACGAGCCTGCCGCCGACGAGCCGGTTGCCGATGAGCCGGCTGCGGACGAGCCTGCTGCCGAGGCCCCCGCGCCGGAGCCTGCCGCCGACGAGCCGGTCGCCGAGGCCACTGCCGCGGACCCGGAAGACGAGGCGACGAGCGACGCCTGAGGTGTCCCGCCGCCCGGTGCTTGTGGGGCTGACGGGCGGCATCGGCGGGGGCAAGTCCGAGGCCCTGCGCGCGTTTCGCCGCCACGGCGCGGTGACGCTCTCGAGCGACGAGTCGGTGCGGCTCCTGTACACGCGCGACGACGTGAAGCGGGCGGTGGCCGGGCACTTCGGCGCGGGCGTGATCGCCCCCGACGGTGCGGTCGACCGGGCGGCGATCGGGCGGATCGTCTTCGCCGACGCCGAGGAGCTGCGCTGGCTGGAGCGGCTGCTGCTGCCGCTCCTGGCCGAGGAGTTCACGCGGTGGCGCGACGAGCAGACGGCGGCCGGGGAGCGCCTGCTCGTGCACGAGGCGCCGACGCTCTTCGAGGTCGGCGTCGGCGACCGCTACGACGCGATCCTGACGGTGACGGCCCCGGCGGAGGTGCGCGAGGGCCGCCGGCCCGGCTCGCGCCCGCAGATGGCGCACCAGCTGCCCGAGGCCGAGAAGATCGCGCGCAGCGACTACGTCTACGAGAACACGGGCACGCTGGACGACCTCGACCGGTTCGTCGCCGGGCTGGCGGAGCGGCTGCTGCGATGATCAGGCGGGCCCTCGTGGGGCTGGCGGCGGTGGTGGTCGTCGCCGGGGCGGGATACGTCTACCTGCAGCACACCCAGCCGGACTGGTGGGTGCGTTTCCGGCATCCGCTGAACTACCGCAGCGACATCGTCGGCTACTCGCGCACTACCACCTCGACCCGGCGCTCGTGGCGGCGGTCATCTACGAGGAGTCGCGGTTTCGCCCCGACACCCGCTCGAGCGCGGGGGCGATCGGGCTCATGCAGCTCCTGCCGTCGACCGCCCGCGGCATCGCCGTGCACACGGGCGGCGGCGCACTTCCGGATTCCCCAGGACCTGTACGTGCCCGACCTGAACCTGCGCTACGGCTGCTGGTACCTGGGCCACCTGGAGCGCAAGTACGCCGGTCGCCGCGACGCCACCGACCTCGCCCTGGCGGCCTACAACGCCGGCCAGGCCAACGTCGACGACTGGATCGCCCACACACCCAGGGGCCAGACGGTGCGCCTGCGCTTCACCGCGACGCGCGACTACGTCAGGGACGTCCGCGCCACCCAGGCCCTGTACCGCCGCGCCTACGGTCTGAAGCTGAATACATGGGGCCTGGCCCCGTTTCACGGGCCAGGCCCGGCTATTCACCGCCAGCCGCGCGAGCATGATCGAGAGCAGCCCGCTGCGCAGCCGCGGCAGCCGGCCGAGCACCGGCACCAGATAGCCGAACACCGGCCCGCGCCCGCGCGGCAGCCGCAGCGTCTCGAGCGCCGCGACGTGCTCGAGGCTGCGGATGAAGCGGCGCTCCTCCGGCATCGATCCCCCACGTCCACGGTGGCGGCGTGTAGCCACCCGCGCCGCCGAGCCCTCCGCGCATGCTGCGCTCGCTGAGCCGGCGGGACACGGCGTCGAAGAGCAGCGCACCGGATGGGATCCGGTCGGCGCAGGTTCTGAGCAGGTCGTGCACCTCGGCCGGCGCGAGGTACATCAAAAGGCCCTGCGCCGTGACCAGCACGCCGGCGGCGGTGTCGACCTCGTCGAGCCAGCGGGTGTCGGTCGCCGAGCAGGCCAGCAGCCGTCCGCGCGGCGGCTCGGGGAGCAGCTCGCGCCGCACCGCGATCGTCTCGGGCAGGTCGACCGTGAGCCAGCGCACACGGCCGTTGTCGACGCGCCAGAACTGGGTCTCGAGCCCCTCCCCGAGCGCCACCACCGTGGCGTCGGGCCGATCCGACAGGAAGCGCACGACCTGGCGGTCGAAGCACGCGGCGCGCAGCGCCTGCCACTGCGCCCGGGCCGGGGATGCCGGGCCGAACCGGGCCTCGAACGGGAAGTCGATCCGGGCGAGGAGCTCGACCGCCTTCGGGTCGCGCAGCACCGTGTCGGGCCGGCGCCGCCTCGGTCGCGCGATGGTAGAGCGTCCACAGGAGCGTCTCGGGGACGCCCTCGAGCTCGACGGAGACCTGGCCCTCCCGGTTCACGAAACGTCACACCGCCACGCCGGACAACACCACTCGCCCAAGCATCTTCCCTGTCCGCCGGACGCGGAAACCGCACGCCTCCATCTCCTCCCGCAGCTCGAGCTCCGACACGGGATGCAGGCGGCGCGTCTGGGTGCGCAGGCCCTCGGCGTCCTCGACCTGGAGCGTGTAGTCGATCGCGCCGCTGCGGCGGGTCACGAACAGCGCCGTGACCCGGCAGACGGGGTCGTCCCGCCACACGGCCGACTTCAGTGCCGGGAAGTCGCGAACGGCGATCATGGTGGCGCCGCCCAGGCGGGTGCAGCGGCGCATCCCGCTCGACGGCGGCGGCGCGATCGGCCGTCGGCAGCGACGGCAGGCCGTCGCCGATCGAGATCACGGCATCGACGCTCTGCTGCACGCCGTCGTAGAGGCGGCGGACGTCGGCGACCGCGAAGTCGACACCGGGCAGGCGTTCGCGTGCGCGGTCGAGCAGGGCGGGCGAGGCGTCGGCGCCGATCACGTTCCAGCCGAGCCGCACGGCCGCGTCGCATGCCATCCCGGTGCCGCAGGTCGCATCCAGGAGCGTGCCGTTCGGGATCGGCAGATGGGCGTTCATCATCGACATCACCCGCTCGGTGACGGCATCCCAGTCGGCGAAGACGAGATCCCGGTCGGCGGCCATGCGCGGCCCCTCGGCTGCGCTCATCCGAACCTCTGCGCGATCCGTGCGAGCGACTTGCGAACCGCGCCGGCGAGGCGCGGGCGCAGTGTGACCGACTCGAGCGCCCGCGCGGGCCCCCGCACCTGATACTCGAGCCGCAGCGACACCGTGCACCCGCCCTTGCCGGGAGTGACCACGAGCGTCTGGCTGAAGGCCGAGAACGGCATGCCCACCCCGTCCACGAAACGCAGCACCGACCGACGCGGCGCGTCGAGCTCGGCGTACTCGCCCACCCACGACGGCGCCGTGCGCCGGCCGCGCAGGTGCAGGCGCGTCCCCGACCGCCGGTGCGTCGCCCTCCAGGCGGGCCAGGTCCACCATCACGTCCCACTCCGGCCGGCGCTCCGGATCGTGCAGGAACGCGAACACGTCGGCCGGCTTGGCGGTCACCGCTACCGCCTGCTCGATCACCACGCTCATCCGCCGAAGGTACCATGCCATGCATGCTCGAAGGCGCCAGGAATCTTGTCGCCGGCCGGGGCTACTTCGTGGTCGATGAGGCGTCGCAGGTCGAACCGGACGGGAAGCACTACCTCCGCCTGCAGAAGGCCATCGACCGCGTCGTGACGCAGACGATCATGACGGACCCGAGCCAGCCGGGCTGGCGCGTCATGATGGTCGAGCGTCACCGTCCGCCGCGGGTCGTATGGCCGGCCCCGTCCGGTGACGACGGTGACGGCGAGGAGGGCCGCGTCCCCCGCCGGCCGCGCCCGCCCGCCGGGAGCGGAGCGATCGCGCTGCCGCTGCCCGAGGAGCCGCACCCCGCCGGATAGCCAGCGGGTGGGCAGGCGGCGCTGGTACAGTCGCCGCCGTGGAGGCGATCTCGATCCTGACGCCCGACGACGTCGAGGCGGTGCACGAGCGTGCGATGACGATCCTCGAGGAGATCGGCACGGACGTGCGCCACGAGGGCGCCCTCGAGCTCCTGCGCTCGCTCGGGCAGGACGTCGACGGCGAGCGCGTGCGCTGGGACCGCGAGTTCGTGATGGAGATGGTGGCGGGCGCGCCGGCGGCGTTCACGCTCGAGCCGCGCAACCCGGAGCGGGCGGTCACGATCGGCGGCGGCCGGCCGGTGCTCGCACCCGTCGGCGGCTCGCCGTTCTGCTCCGACCTGGAGCGCGGCCGCCGCGAGGGCGCGATCGCCGACCACGTCGAGCTGGTCAAGATCGCGCACACGGCGCAGCTTCTGACCTGCCAGCAGAGCGGCACCGTCGAGGCCGGCGACCTGAGCGAGCACAGCCGCCATCTGGACATGGACTACTCGATCATCCGCTGGTCGGACAAGCCCTACGTCTGCTACGGCACGTCGGGGCCGAAGGCGCGCGACGCCGTCGAGCTGGCCGCGATCGCCTGCGGCGGGCGCGAGCGGATCGAGCGCACGCCGGCGATCATGGGCGTCGTCAATCCGAACAGCCCGCTCGTGTGGGACTTCCTGATGGTCGACGCCCTCACCGAGTGGGCGCAGGCGAACCAGCCCGTGATCGTGACCCCGTTCCTGCTCGCCGGCGCGACCGCGCCCGTGAGCGTGGCCGGCGGCCTGGCGCTGCAGGTGGCCGAGGCGCTGACCGGGATCGCGCTCGTGCAGGCGATCCGGCCGGGCGCGCCGTGCCTCTTCGGCTCGTTCTTCACGGCCGTCGACATGCGCACCGGCGGCCCGGCGTTCGGCACGCCCGAGTCGGTGATCGGCACGCTCGCGGGCGGCCAGCTCGCCCGCCGCTACGGGCTGCCGTATCGCGGTGGCGGCGGCCTGTGCTCGTCAAATGCCCTCGACGCCCAGGCTGCGGCCGAGACGATGAACACGCTGTGGGCGACGATGCTCGCGCCCGCCGATTTCGTCCTGCACGCGGCCGGCTGGCTGGAGGGCGGCCTGACGGCCTGCTACGAGAAGCTCGCGCTCGACCTCGAGCTCCTGCGCATGTTCGACATCCTGGCCGAGCCGGTCGCGCTCGGTGACGAGGAGTTCGCGATGGACGCGATCAGGGCCGAGGGCCCGGGCGGCATGTTCCTGGCCGCCGACCACACGCTGGCCCACTTCCGCGACTGGGTGTTCATGAGCCCGCTCTTCCGGTCGCAGTCCTACGTCACGTGGGAGAAGCAGGGGTCGGTCACGTCCGACCGCGCGGCGACCGCCGAATGGAAGCGCCTGCTGGCCGAGTGGGAGGATCCCGGGATCGACCCCGCCCTCGACGAGGAGCTCTGCGAGCACATCGCCCGGCGCAAGGCCACGCTCGACGTCGACAGCTGATGGGCAGGCTTGAGCGCCACGACATCCTGTTCGAGCCGGTGCAGATCGGGCCAAAGACGCTGCGCAACCGCTTCTACCAGGTGCCGCACTGCACGGGCTTCGGCGTCGAGAAGCCGTGGACGCAGGCGGCGTTTCGGGGGATGAAGGCCGAGGGCGGCTGGGCGGCGGTGTGCACCGAGTACTGCTCGATCAGCGCCGAGACCGACGAGTCGCCGTACGTGTCGGCGCGCCTGTGGGACGACGAGGACGCGCGCGCCCTGCGGCTGATGACCGACGAGGCGCACCGCCACGGCGCGCTCGCCGGCGTCGAGCTCTGGCACGGCGGCCTCTACGCCGAGGCGCGCGAGTCGCGGCTGCCGCCGCTTGCCCCGTCGCAGCTCTCGAGCGACTTCGACGGCATCACGGTGCCGCGGGTCATGGCGATCGCCGACATCCGCCGCGTGCAGGAGGAGTGGGTGGCCGCCGCCCGCCGGGCGCGCGCCGCCGGCTTCGACATCGTCTACGTGTACGGATCGCACACCTACCTGCCCACGCAGTTCCTCTCGCCGGTCTACAACCACCGTACCGACGCCTACGGCGGCTCGTTCGAGAACCGGGCCCGGTTCTGGCTCGAGGCGATCGAGCTCGTGCGCGAGGCGGTGGGGGACGACTGCGCGATCGCGGTGCGCATCGCCGCCGACACGCTCGAAGGGCTCGGGCGTCGAGCTCGCCGAAGGGCTCGAGTTCATCCGCCGCGCCGATCCGATGGTCGACCTGTGGGACGTCACGATCGGCGCGCTCTCGGGCTGGGAGCGGGTCGACAGCGGCCCGTCGCGGTTCTTCGAGCAGGGCTACCAGCTCGAGTGGTCGGGCCAGGCCAGGCAGGCCACGGCCAAGCCGATCGTCGTCGTCGGCCGCTTCACCGATCCCGACCGGATGGCCGAGGTGGTGCGCAGCGGCGCCGCCGACCTGATCGGCGCCGCCCGCCCGTCGATCTCCGACCCGTTCCTGCCGAGCAAGATCGAGCAGGGCCGCTACGACGAGATCCGCGAGTGCATCGGCTGCAACGCCTGCTACTCGCGCTCGATCTGGGGCCGCCACCTGGGCTGCACGCAGAACGCGACCGCCGGCGAGGAGCACCGCCGCGGCTGGCACCCGGAGCGGTTCGACCGCGCCCGCAACGCCGATCGCAGCGCCCTCGTGATCGGCGCCGGCCCGGCCGGCATGGAGTGCGCGATCGTGCTCGCCAAGCGCGGCCTCGAGCTCGTGCACCTGGTCGACGCCGGCGACGACATGGGCGGCTGCATGCGCTGGGTGACGCGGCTGCCGGGGCTGGGCGAGTGGGGCAGGGTGGTCGGCTATCGCCGCGTCCAGATCGAGCGCCTTCCGAACCTCGAGTTCGTGCTCGGGCACGCAGCTCGACGCCGCCGCGGCGCGTGGCTACGGGGGCGATCTGGTGATCGTGGCGACGGGCGCGCGCTGGTCGGCCGACGGCCTCTCCGGCATCACCCGCACGACCATCCCGGGGGCGGGGCAGGGGCAGGCCCACGTCCTCACCCCGGAGCAGGTGATGGTCGACGGCGCGCGCCCGCCCGGCCGAGAGGCGTGTGTGTCGTCGACTACGAGGGCTACTTCACCGGCGCCGGGCATCGCCGAGGTGCTGCGCGCTGAGGGGCACGAGGTGTCGCTGCTCACGTGCTTCGACCTCGTCGCGCACTACTGCGACCAGACGCTCGAGGGCGTGCGGCTGCGCCGGCGCCTGCACGACATGGGCATCGCCGCCCACCGCGGCGCCACCGTGGTGTCGATCGACCCGGAGGGGTGACTGCGGCCGATGAGTTCGGTGCGCCGTTCCGGGTGCGAGGCAGACGGCGTCGTCCTCGTCACGCAGCGGCTGTCCGACGACGGCCTGCACCGCGCCCTCGCGGGCGACCCGGACGCGCTCGCGGCGGCCGGCGATCGAGGCCGTGCTACGCGATCGGCGACTGCGTCGCGCCCCGCCTGATCGCCGACGCGATCTTCGACGGCCACCGGCTCGGCCGCGAGATCGACTCGCCCGACCCGTCGCGCCCGCTGCCCTACCTGCGCGAGCGCCCGCTGGTGTGAATAGCCGGGCCAGGCACCGTTATTCACCAGGGAGGAGCGACTACATGACCAGGTCGACGCGGGCGTCGCGCTGCTCGGCCCACGAACGCAGCACCGCCTCGCGGGTGTAGCCGGCCTTCTCGGCCACCCGCTGCGAGGCCGGGTTGTCGAGATGCGTCGTCAGCTGCATGCGCGCGACGGGGAGCGTCGCGAACGCCCACTCCGAGAGCAGCCGCAGGGCCGCGGTCGCCAGGCCGCGGCCGCGGGCCTCCGCGGCCATGTGGTAGCCCGTCTCGGCGATAGCCGCGGCCGTGCAGCACGCGGACGCCGATCGCTCCGAGCGGCCGGTCGCCGGGCGGCTCCACGACCGCGAAGGCGGCCCCGTCGCCGGCCCGCAGGCGCGCGGGCTGCAGCGTGAGCCAGAAGCGGGCGGAGTCCTCGTCGTAGGGATCGGGGACGCTGGTGAAGCGGATCGTGTCCGGATCGCGCGACATCGCCACGATCGCGGGGACGTCGTCGTCCCGCCACGGCCGTAGCCCCACCCGGCCGTCGTGCAGCAGCGGGGGTAGCACGATCGGCGTCGCTCACGGGTCGCCCGGCAGGCGCGAGTACATGACCAGGTCGACCCGCCGGCCGCGGGTCTCGGCCCACGAGCGCAGCACGCCCTCGCGCCGGAACCCGGCCCGCTCGGCAACGCGCTGCGAGGCCGCGTTGTCGAGGTTGGTCGTCAGCTGCATCCGGGCCGGGCGCCACTCGCGCAGCATCCAGTCCGCCAGCAGCCGCACGGCCGCCGTGGCGATGCCGCGGCCGCGCGCCGGCCGCGCGACCAGGTAGCCGAGCTCGACCACGTCGCGGTCGTCGGCGTCGGGGCGGGCGCCGATGCTGCCGACCGGGCCGTCGCCCGCCTCGTGAATCGCCAGCGAGAGCTCCTCGCCCGCCTGCATGCGACCGAGATCGGCTCCGAGCCACGTCCGCCCGTCGGCGTCGGTGTAGGGAGCGGGCAGCGGCGTGAACCGGGCGACGTCGGGGTCGTCGCAGATCGCCACGAGCGCCTCGAGGTCGCCCGCGACCCAGGGGCGCAGCACGATCACCCCGTCGGTGAGCGGCGGGCTGGGGTAGCGGATCGGGATCGGGGCGGGCACGGTGAGCGATCGTACAGGGGCGCAGATACACTGGAAGTCATGCCCGATCTCGCCGTCTCCGCCGCCTACGAGCCCACCGGCGACCAGCCGCGCGCGATCGCCGAGCTGGCCGAGAGCATCGGCCGCGGCGACCGCCACCAGACCCTGCTCGGCGCGACCGGCGACCGGCAAGACGCACACGATGGCGCGGGTGATCGAGCAGCCTGAACCGGCCGACGCTCGTGATCGCCCACAACAAGACCCTGGCGGCGCAGCTCTGCAACGAGTTCCGCGAGTACTTCCCCCACAACGCGGTCGAGTACTTCGTCAGCTACTACGACTACTACCAGCCCGAGGCCTACCTGCCGTCGTCGGACACCTACATCGAGAAGGACTCCTCGATCAACGACGACATCGACCGGCTGCGCCACGCCGCCACCGCCGCGCTGTTCGCGCGCCGCGACGTCGTGATCGTGGCGTCGGTGTCGTGCATCTACGGCATCGGCTCGCCCGAGAGCTACTCCGAGCTCGTGCTGTTCCTGTCGGTCGGCGAGGAGAAGTCGCGCGAGGAGATCCTGCGCAAGCTGGTCGACATCCACTACCAGCGCAACGACGTGGTCATGGGCCGCGGCCGGTTCCGCGTCCGCGGCGACGTGATCGAGGTGCAGCCGGCCAACATGGAGACGGCCTACCGGATCAGCCTCTTCGGCGACGAGGTCGAGGCGATCACCCACTTCGACCCGATGACCGGCGAGGTGTACGCGCGGCTCGAGCACCTGGGCATCTACCCGGCGACGCACTATGCGATGGAGCGCGAGAAGCTCGAGCCGGCGATCCGCTCGGTGCAGGAGGAGCTGCGCGTGCGGCTCGGCGAGCTCGAGGCCGAGGGCAAGATGCTCGAGGCCCACCGGCTGCGCTCGCGCACCGAGTACGACATGGAGATGCTGCGCGAGATCGGCTTCTGCAACGGCATCGAGAACTACTCGCGGCATCTCGACGGCCGCGCGCCCGGCACGCCGGGCCACTCGCTGCTCGACTACTTCCCCGACGACTACCTGATCATCATCGACGAGTCGCACCAGACCGTGCCGCAGATCGGCGGCATGTACGAGGGCGACCGCTCGCGCAAGCAGACGCTGGTCGAGTTCGGCTTCCGGCTGCCGTCGGCGCTCGACAACCGGCCGCTGCGCTTCGACGAGTTCCTCGACCGTGCCAACCAGCTGCTGTTCGTGTCGGCCACGCCGGGCCCGTTCGAGCTGCGCCACTCGACCCACGTCGCCGAGCAGATCATCCGCCCGACCGGGCTGATCGACCCCGAGGTCGAGGTGCGGCCGACGCGGCGCCAGATCGACGACCTGCTGGGCGAGATCCGGGCGCGCGCCGAGGCGGGCGAGCGGGTGCTGGTGACGACGCTGACGAAGAAGATGTCCGAGGATCTGACCGACTACCTGCTCGAGTCCGGCGTCCGCACGCGCTACCTGCACTCCGAGATCGACACGCTCGAGCGGATCAAGATGATCCGCGAGCTGCGGCTCGGCGACTACGACGTGCTGGTGGGCGTGAACCTCCTGCGCGAGGGGCTCGACCTGCCCGAGGTGTCGCTCGTGGCGATCCTGGACGCCGACAAGGAGGGCTTCCTGCGCGGCCAGACGGCGCTGATCCAGACGATCGGGCGCGCGGCCCGAAACGTCAACGGCCGCGTGATCATGTACGCCGACAAGATGACCGAGGCGATCCGGTTCGCGCATCGACGAGACCAACCGGCGGCGCGCGATCCAGATCGCCTACAACGAGGAGCACGGCATCACGCCGGCGTCGATCCGCGAAGGGCGTGTCCGACATCGCCGAGTTCCTGTCGCTCGAGTCCCAGCCGCACGTGCCCGGCCGGCGCCGCCGCGGCGCCGAGACCGAGGCCATGGGCCGCGACGAGATCGAGAAGCTCGTGATCGAGCTCGAGGAGGAGATGTTCGCGGCGGCCGAGGAGCTGCGCTTCGAGTACGCCGCCAAGCTGCGCGACGAGATCAAGGAGCTGCGGCGCGACCTCGAGTCGACGGCGAGTGCTGCAGAGCGCGCCGGCTCAGGCTGACTCAGTCCCGCTCCGGCGCACGAGGTAGATCGCCGCGGCGAGGGAGAGCGCGAGCAGGCTGAGCAGCCCGAGCTGAAGCAGGAGGTTCGTGAGCGCGTGGCCGCCGGGCGGGAGGTTCTCGATCGATGCCGTGACGATGAGCGTCCGCCGCACCACCGCGATCAGGCCGATGTAGAGGAACGGTTCGGCCGACAGCCGGTGCGTATGCACGACCAGCCCGAGCGTGTAGACGAACTCGGCGACGATCAGCAGGAGGAGGATCCGGTCGAGCACGAGGATGCCGACGCTGACGGCGTTGTCGCCGTCACCGATGGCGTGGCGCAGGTCGTTGGCGGTGCCGACGAGCAGGAGCCCCGCCGGCGATCGTCAGGAAGACGCCGACGGCGATGTAGATCGCGGTCTCGAGCGCCCGCAGGAGCTGGTGTGTGACCGCGGAGCTCCCCCCTGACTCCGCCGGCGACATCGTGTTCGGTTGCATGATCGGCAGTCCTTGCGGTCGTGCGTGCGTCGTGCGCGCCCCTGTGAGTCTGATTTCACCTCGGGACGCTGAACACCTTCCAGAGAGGAATCCGGGCGCCGGACGGCGAATCCACCCGCGGCATGGCCCAGATCGATCGACTGCTCGCTCCCGGCGAGCATGTGCACCTGCAGAGCCGCGAGCACGGAGTGGTGCTCCTCGGCCCGTTCCTGCGCGCCGCCGCGATCCTCGCGCTTGCAGCCGCGGGCGCGATCCTGGCCGCCGGGCTGGCACTGCCGGCGCCGGTCAGGCTGATCCCGGTGCTCGTGGCGGCGGCGGTCGCCGCCCGGGCGCTTGCGACCCTCGTGCGCGCCGTCGCGCGCTGGCAGCGGCAGGTGCTCGTGGTGACCGACCGCCGTGCGGTCCTGCTCGGCCGGGGGGCCGCGATCGTCCCGCTGAGCGCGATCTCGGACATCGAGATCGTCTGCCCCGCCGCCGGCCGCGTGCTGCACTACGGCGGCGTCGTCGTGGGCAGCGGCGGACGGCGCGGCTTCCTGTTCGGGCTGCGCCGGCTGCCCGACCCCGACCTGCTGCTCGGCCTCCTCCTGGGCCTGTCCGAGGATCGCCGCGTGCGTCCCCGGCTGGAGCCGGCCGGGGTGGCCCGCGGCGCGCTGCGGTAGATTTGTGCACCCATCCGGTCGGGTGGCATGCCAAAACGCCCGCGCACGCGCTAGGCTCCAGGGTGGAAGCACACACCAGGCCGGGCGGGGTGGGCCCGCAGGCCGGGTGCGCCACGCGGAGAGGCCCGGAGGTGGGCCCGCGTGACGGCGCAGAACAGGGAGGCAGCTGCGAACCAGCATGAGGTATCCGCCGTGGCCGGGGCGCCCCGCGCGCGCCTGCGACTGGGGTGCGACCCGTCGGTGGTGGCCGAGGCCCGCCGTGCCGTCGGCCAGTTCGAGCCGGGGCTGACCGCTTCGGTGCTCGAGTCGGCCCGGTTGCTCGTAACCGAGCTCGTGACGAACAGCATCGTGCACGGCATCCGCGAGGGCGAGGGCTTCATCGACGTCGTGATCGAGCTGCGGGCGCGGTGCCTGCGCATCGAGGTGCTCGATCCCGCGTCGACGGGCACCCGCCCGGTGCTGCGCCCGGTCGATTCCTCCAGCACGTCGGGGTGGGGCCTGCAGCTGGTCGACCGGCTGGCCGCCGACTGGGGCATCGAGACCGGGATCGGCACCTGCGTGTGGTGCGAGATCGCCACCGGCTGAGCCACTCGTCACAAGCTCCGTCCGCTCCACCGTGGTAGGCTGCCGAACGCACGTTCGTATGTGCGGGGGTTGCTAGAATATGGCTGTTTTCCGCTTGAATATGCGGTTTCCAGCCATTAAGGAGTTTGGTGGCGCACGAGAACATCGTGATCCGGGGCGCGCGCGAGCACAATCTCAAGGACGTCACGGTCAGCGCTGCCGCGCGACCGGCTGGTCGTCATCACCGGGCCTGTCGGGATCGGGCAAGTCCAGCCTCGCCTTCGACACGCTCTACGCCGAGGGCCAGCGCCGCTACGTCGAGTCGCTGTCGGCGTACGCGCGCCAGTTCCTGGGCCAGATGGACAAGCCCGACGTCGACTCCATCGAGGGCCTCTCGCCGGCGATCTCGATCGACCAGAAGACGACCACCCGCAACCCGCGCTCGACCGTCGGCACCGTCACCGAGATCTACGACTACCTGCGGCTGCTGTACGCCCGCGTCGGCCACCCGCACTGCCCCAAGTGCGGCCGCGAGATCACCGGCCAGTCGGCCGAGCAGATCGTCGAGCAGGTGCTCGGCGCTGCCCGAGGGCACGCGCTTCACGGTCGACGCGCCGGTCGTGCGCACCCGCAAGGGCGAGTATCAGCGACCTGTTCGAGCAGCTGCGCGGCGACGGCTACACGCGTGTCAAGGTCGACGGCGAGCAGCGCCTGCTCGAGGAGCCGATCGATCTCGACAAGCAGATGCGGCACACGATCTCGGTGGTGGTCGACCGGCTGGTCATGAAGGCCGGCCTGCGGACGCGGCTCACCGACTCGGTCGAGACGGCCCTGCGGCTGGCCGAGGGTCTGGTCGAGGTGGCGATCGTCGACGGCGCGACGATGCACCTACTCCGAGAAGTTCGCGTGCCCCGACGACGGCATCTCGCTGCCCGAGCTGGCGCCCCGCATCTTCTCGTTCAACTCGCCGCACGGCGCCTGCCCGCGCTGCACCGGGCTCGGCACCCAGCGCGAGATCGATCCCGACCTGGTGGTGCCCGACCCGAGCCTCTCGATCGCGCAGGGGGCGCTGGTGCCGTGGACGGTGATCAACTCGAACTTCTACACGCAGGTGATCCAGGCCATCGCCGACCGCTACGAGATCGACCTCGAGACGCCCTGGGCGCGATCTGCCCGAGGAGCAGCGCAACCTGTTCCTGCACGGCACCGGCGGCGACAAGCTGTACGTCACCTACCGCAACCGGATGGGCCGCAAGCGCAGCTACATGCTGGCGTTCGAGGGCATCGTGCCGAGCCTCGAGCGGCGCTACCGCGAGACCGACTCGGCCTACCAGAAGGAGCGGATCGAGGAGTACATGGCGCTCAAGCCGTGCCCGGCCTGCCACGGCGACCGGCTGAAGGAGACGAGCCTGGCGGTGACCGTCGGCGACCTCAACATCGCCGGAGTTGACGCGGATGTCGGTCGATGGCGGCGATCGACTTCGTCGACGGCGCTCGAGCTGAGCGAGACCGAGCGCGCGATCGGCGCCCGCATCCTCAAGGAGATCCGCGAGCGGCTGACGCTTCCTGGACGAACGTGGGCGTCGGCTACCTGACGCTGGACCGCGCGGCGGCCAGCCTGTCGGGCGGCGAGGCGCAGCGGATCCGGCTGGCGACCCAGATCGGCTCGCAGCCTGATGGGCGTGCTCTACATCCTCGACGAGCCGTCGATCGGGCTGCACCAGCGCGACAACGCGCGGCTGCTGGCGACGCTCGAGCGCCTGCGCGAGCTCGGCAACACCGTGATCGTGGTCGAGCACGACGAGGAGACGATCCGCGCCGCCGACCACATCGTCGACATGGGCCCGGGCGCGGGCGAGCACGGCGGCCGTGTCGTGGCCGTGGGCACGGCGGCGCAGGTGATGGCGTCGAAGCGAGTCGATCACCGGCGCGTACCTGTCCGGCCGGCGCGCGATCCCGGTGCCCGACCGGCGCATGCACGACGCGCGGCTGGTTCGGCGTCCAGGCGGCGCGGCCGAGCACAACCTCAAGGACGATCGACGTCGAGCTGCCGGTGGGCAAGCTGATCTGCGTCACCGGCGTGTCAGCGGCTCGGGCAAGAGCACGCTGGTCAACGACGTCATCTACAAGGCGCTCGCGAACCGGCTGAACCGCGCCCGGGTGAAGCCGGGCGCCCACCGCGTCGGTGCACGGGATCGAGGCGTTCGACAAGGTGATCGACATCGACCAGTCGCCGATCGGCCGCACGCCGCGCTCGAACCCGGCCACCTACACCGGGCCTCTTCGACCACATCCGCGCGCTCTACGCCACGTCGCCGGACGCACGCGCCCGCGGCTACAAGCCGGGCCGGTTCTCGTTCAACGTCAAGGGCGGCCGCTGCGAGACCTGCCGCGGCGACGGCACGATCAAGATCGAGATGCACTTCCTGCCCGACGTCTACATCAACTGCGAGGTCTGCCACGGCCGCCGCTACAACCGCGAGACGCTCGAGGTCAAGTTCAAGGGCAAGTCGATCGCCGACGTGCTGGACATGTCGATCGAGGAGGCGCTCGAGTTCTTCGCCAAGATCCCCAAGCTGCGCCGGCGGCTGCAGACGCTGCACGATGTCGGCCTCGACTACATGCGGCTGGGGCAGCCCGCGACGACCCTGTCGGGCGGCGAGGCGCAGCGGGTGAAGCTGGCCACCGAGCTCAGCAAGGTCGCGACCGGGCGCACGCTCTACATCCTCGACGAGCCGACCACCGGCCTGCACACCTACGACATCGAGAAGCTCCTGCAGGTGCTGCAGCGGCTGGTCGACGCGGGCAACACCGTGCTCGTGATCGAGCACAACCTGGACGTGATCAAGCAGGCCGACTGGGTGCTCGACCTCGGGCCCGGAGGGCGGCGACGCCGGCGGCGAGGTGGTCGCGCAGGGCACGCCCGAGGAGGTGGCCGAGACGCCGGGCAGCCACACGGGCGAGTTCCTGCGCCGGGTGCTGCCGGTCTACGAGGCGGAGCGGGCGCTTGCGCCGGGTGAGGTGCGGCGCGCGGGCGGGCCGGACATGTCGGTGCGCGCCCGGGCCGTGATCCCCGATGACGAGGGCCGGGTGCTGTTCGACCGCACCCACCACCCCGGCAAGGCGCCGTTCTACTGGCTGCCCGGGCGGTGGCGTCGAGCCGGGCGAGACGGCCGAGGAGGCGCTGCGGCGCGAGCTGATCGAGGAGGCGTCGCTCGTGATCGACGTCGAGCGGCTGCTGTACGTGAGCGAGAACCTGTTCGTCGAGTCCGGCGACTACCGCCACGAGGTGATCCTGTACTTCCTCGCGCGGGCCGGCGAGACGCTGCCCGGCGCGCCGACCGATCCGCGCCACCACGAGTGGCATCCGCCCGACGCGACGCCGGGGCCGTTCCTGCCGCCCGACGTGGCCGCGGCGGTGGCCGTCGACCTGCGCGACGGCTTCCGCCGGCCGGTGCAGCACCTGGTCACCGACGAGCGCCCGGCTTGACCAAGGGCGTACGCAAGGCCGGAAAGACGCTCAAGGATGCGGAGCGGCGCCGGCTCGCCAGGCGCTCCCGCAGTGAATATCCGGTGCCAGGCACCGGTTATTCACTGCCGCCCGGATGGGCGGCCGTGTGGTGCGACGGCGGGTCGCGCGGAAACCCCGGGCCGGCCGCCTACGCGTTCGTGATCTGCGCCGACGACGGCTCCGACCTTGCGTCTGCGAGCGCCGCGATCGGCGTCGCCACCGTCGGCACCGCCGAGTACCGGGCCGTCGTCGCGGGACTCGAGGCGGCGGCCGAGCTCGGTCTCGACCGGGTCGAGCTGCGCACCGACTCGCGCCTGGTCGTCCGGCATCTGGGCGACTCGGCCCGTCCGCTCCGAAACCCCGCGCTCGCCGAGCTGCGCGACCGGGCGCTCGCCGTGGCCGCGCGCATGGACGCCGTCCGGTATCGCTGGGTGCCGGGAGAGCAGAACGGCCGCGCCGACGCGCTTGTCCACGATCTGCTGGTTTGAGCAGCCCGCTCGGGGGAATTACATGAGCGAGCAAGCAATTCTCTGGAGGGGTGGAGCGATGACTCTCGGACTTCTCATCCTGCGGCTCGTGATGGGGCTCACGCTGGCGTCGCACGGCGCGCAGAAGCTCTTCGGCTGGTTCGGCGGTCCCGGTCCGGCCGGCACGAAGGCCGTGTTCGCCAAGCTCGGGTTCCGCTGGCCGATGGCGATGGCGCTGATGGCGGGCCTGTCCGAATTCGGCGGCGGGGTGCTGTTTGCGGCCGGTCTGCTGACGCCGCTCGCAGCGCTCGCGATCACGGTCGTGATGCTGAACGCGTTTGCGACGGTGCACCGCCCGAACGGCTTCTTCGTCACAGCCGGCGGGTACGAGTACAACCTGACCATCGGCGCGATCGCCGTGGCAGTCGCGGCCATGGGACCGGGCCGGGCCTCGCTGGATCATGCGCTCGGCATCGCCGGCAGCCTCTCCGGCTTCTGGTGGGGGCCGATCGTGCTCGCCGCCGCCGTCGTGATCACGTTTGCGACGACGACGATCGGCCGGGAGCACGCGCACATGCCCGGCCATCCGGCTGCCTGAGCTTGCAGTGGCACCCGCCGTCCACTAGGTTCGCCACCACACAACCGATCGGGGTGGGCAGTGGGGGAGGCGATGGTCGAGGTGGGCGCCCAGGAGATGCTCGCAGCCGTCGCGGCGGGCGACGATGCCGAGATCGACCGGCTGCTGGCCGTAAACCCGGCGCTCGCGGCGGCGCGGGGGCCGGACGGCGTCTCGGCGGTCATGCAGGCCCGCTACCACGGGCACGCGTGGGCGGCGGAGCGGCTCGCCGATGCGCTGCCCGAGCTGGACCTGTTCGAGGCGGCGGCGCTCGGGCGCTCCGATCGGGTGGCGGAGCTGGTGGCGGCGAGCCCCGACGCGGTGCAGGCGGAGGCCGCCGACGGGTTCACCGCGCTGCACCTGGCCGCGTTCTTCGGCCATCTCGAGGCGGCCGCGGTGCTGCTCGAGCACGGTGCCGCGCCTGACGTCGTCGCCGGGAACGGAAGCCTCCTGCGGCCCCTGCACTCGGCGGCCACGGGCGGCCACGCCGCGATCGTCGGCCTGCTGCTCGAGCGCGGCGCCGATCCGGACGCCCGCCAGCAGGGCGGCTACGTGCCTCTGCACTCCGCGGCGGGGCGCGGCGACGAGGTGTCGGTGCGGCTGCTGCTCGAGGGCGGCGCGGATCGGGATCTGCGTGCCGACGACGGCCGCCGGCCCTGCGACGTCGCCACCGGCGACGGTCGCGTGGCCGAGCTGCTCTCGGCGTAGACTGCCGGGCCGAAACGTCGACTCAAGGAGGTCCGCGTGGAGGTCGAGCTCCACCGCAGCGACGCGGTGCTGACCATCACCCTGAACCGGCCGGACGTGCTGAACGCGTTCGACGATGCGATGCACGAGGGCCTGCGCGCCGCCCTCGAGGAGGCCCGCGACGAGGCGGTGCGCGCGGTCGTCATCACCGGTGCGGGACGAGGCTTCTGTGTCGGGCAGGACGTGGCGGCGCTCACGAGCGCCGGCGCCATCGACGACCTGCTGCGACGGACGTATCACCGCAACGTCCTCGCCCTGCGCGACCTGAAGAAGCCGGTCATCGCAGCCGTCAACGGCGCCTCGGCCGGCGCCGGCCTCTCGCTCGCGATGGCCTGCGATGTCCGCATCGCGGCCCGCACGGCCGTATTCGTGCCCGCGTTCATCAACATCGGGCTGGTGCCGGATTCCGGCGGATCTCACTTCCTGACGCGCATCCTCGGCCCGGCGCGGGCGCTCGAGTGGATGCTGTCGGGGCGGCGGCTCTCCGCCGACGAGGCTCTGGCCTGGGGGCTCGTCTCGGAGCTCGTGGATGCGGATGGGCTGAAGGCGCGTGCGGCCGAGCTGGCCGCGGTTCTGGCGGCGCTGCCGACGACCGCCATCGCCCTGCACAAGCGGCTCTTCGACGCGGCGGCGCTGCACACGCTGGACGAGCAGCTCGAGCTCGAGGCGCACCTGCAGGCGGCTGCGGCTGCCACGGCCGACTTCGCCGAGGGCGTGGCTGCCTTTCGCGAGCGGCGCCGGCCCAGCTTTCGCGGGGTCTGACTAGCGGATGCCGTCGAGCAGAAGCCCGCGCCGCATGCGCCGCTCGATCGCGACCCCGTGCGGGGCGACGTTCTTGCCGAGGTCCGCGGCCGGCCGGCTGCGCCAGTCGACCTTGCCCGTCCGCCGGCAGGCGAACTGGACGTCGGCGATCGTCTCAATGAGGGTGGAACTGCCGGAATCCTGCTGCATGTGATCTCCCTCGTCGTGGGCGGTGGGTGCCTCCCGTTCCTCTCGGGATAGCGCCCGGCGCCCGGTCGCGTCAACACCGCTCACGAAAACCTCACACGACCCGAACAACCCCGGGTCGGCGTGGCCGAAGGCTACTTGAAGCGGGCGAACCCCTGCTGGTTCTTCCCGTGCACCTTCGTGAAGGCGCCCCCGGCCTGCGCGCCTCCGCCACCGGCGGCGACGGCCGAGACGCCGACCTTGCTGCCCACCAGCGTCGGGATCCCAGGCGGTCAGCGCGCCCTTCGCGAGCGAGAGGGCGAGCAGCTTGCGCCGCGCGGTCGGCGTGTTGCACGCGAGCGGGTTCCCCGTGCCGGTGCCGCCGACGCAGTAGTTGTTGAAGTGGCCGCCGACGATCACGACGCCGCCGAGGACGGCCACACCCTGGACGTCACCGTCGGTCACGGCGAGCCATTTGCGGGCGCCGTTCGTGGACGCCCACACCGCGACGTGGCCGCCGTTGCCGCCGCCGCCGCCGACCAGCTCCTTGCCGGTGGTGCGCAGCGTCGTGACGGGCCAGTTGCGGGTGCGCGCCGTAGGCGCTCACGCCGCCGGTCGTCGTCAGGATGGCCGCCAGGTGCGGGTGCGACTTGCCGTTCACGGCCGTGAAGTCGCCGCCGGCGAACACCCTGCCGCCGCCCGGCGAGACGATGATGGCCCGGACGGTCGAATTCGCATTCGGGTGCCACGGCGCGAGCGGAGCGGTGCTGCCCGTGCCCAGGGCGGCCAGGCGATGCCGGTTCGCGCCCTTGACCGTGTCGAAGCTGCCGCCGACGTACACCCTGGAGCGTGCCGACCGCGATCGCGTACACGGTGCCGTTCGTGTTGGCATGCCACTTGCGCAGCGTCGAGCCCGACGCCGTCACGGCCGCCAGATGGGCGCGGGAGTGGCCGTTGATGCTGGTGAAGCCGCCGCCGATGTAGACCGTGGTCGCGTTCGCGTTCAGCCGCAGCGCGGTGACGGTGCGCGTTCGCCCGCGGGTTCCACGGCATCAGCTTGCCGGTGGTCAGGCTGAACGCGGCGAGGTGGTTACGCGCCGTGCCGCCGCCGGCCGCGCCGGGGCCGCGCACCGAGGTGAAATCGCCGCCGATGAAGATCTTGTGCGCCCCGACGGCGATCGCCCGCACGCGCCCGTTCGTCTGCCAGGAACTGGCCGGAACCGAGCTGAGCGCAGCGCTCGCGGACACGGGCGCAGCCAGCGCTGCAACCGTTGCCGCAAGAAGTGCCAATCGCATTCGACCTGCCATAGCCGTTCCGTAGAGTACCCGATCGGCCCGGATTTCGTCGAGGGATCAGTTCGGGATGTCGATCACGTCGGCCGACAGCGCCCCGCTCTGGCGGTACTCGCGCCAGTGCCGGTAGGCGGCCGCGGTCAGCTCGCCCTTGACCTCGTGGCGGCTGATCAGGTCCTCGATCTGGGCCGGCGCGAACCACTCCGGCGCGGCCAGGATATCCGGGTCGTTGACCGCGTAGCTCGTCTGGCGCGGGTGCGCGGACAGGTAGTTGAGCCGCAGCGAGGTGCCGACGCGATGCCCGTCCGCGTCGTGCTCGCGCACGACCGACACGCCGATCAGCTGCGCGTCGGAGGCCGCGTAGCCGGTCTCCATCAGCAGGTTGCGGTTGACCGAGTGCTCCGGGAGCTGGACGTGGCCGTCCTCGTCCACCGGCTCCATCCATCCGGTGGGGAAGTTCCACCGCTCCTCGCCCTCGCGGTTCAGCTGCCGCACCATCAGGAGCTCGCCGCCGTGCTCGACGATCGAGCACACGGTGGTCGCCATGATGGCGGGGTGGTCCACGCCGAGCAGATCGATCGGTGGAACGGTGGCCGCCGAGCGCGGCCCGGAATCGGTGCGCTCGCTCATCTAGAGCCCCCTGCCGAGTGTCAGCGTCATCACGACAATCCTACACCGGCCCGCGCGCTCGGCCAGGGGGTCGCCCCGGCCGATGCGCGGCTCAGGACTCGCGCAGGAGCTCGGCCAGGAACTCGTCCAGATCGGCCCGGAACTGGCCGGCCTCGAATCCCCGCACCCATGCCCGCAGCAGCGACTCGACACCGGTAAAGCCCACCGCCTCGCCGATGAAGCTGTCGCCGTCGAACACCAGGTAGCGGCGGCCGCCGGGAACGGCGAGCCTCCAGTGCACCCTGTGCCCGAGCTCGTGATCGATGTGACCCGCAAGTG
Source organism: uncultured Actinomycetes bacterium (assembly GCA_963813245.1). Lineage (GTDB taxonomy): Bacteria > Actinomycetota > Thermoleophilia > Gaiellales > JAICJC01 > JAICJC01. The sequence goes on along the minus strand of CAWEYE010000010.1, from coordinate 118,512 downwards.
CCCGCACGTCGTCCTCTGCCTCAGCCATCATGCCTCCTCCGTTGTGCCCCCCGCTAGTGTGCCCCCACTTTCGGGTAGTGCCCTCACCCGATCGGGTGATCCGAAGCAGAGCCGGTAGGATTCGAGCATGGGCCACGGAGAGCAACCGGATCTGGCGCACCGCCTGCGCACCCCGCTGGCCGTGATCGTGGGCTACATCGAGATCCTCGCGCTCCGGGACAAGAGCGGCGAGAACGCCGAGATCCTCGGCCATCTCCGCGATGCCGCAGCCGACCTCGGCGCGGAGATCGACGTCGTCGTCGCGGCCGACTCGGCGGCGTCCGCCGCCGCCCGGGGTGCCGCCGGCGAGCGCTGACGGAGGCGGCCGGACGCCCGCGCCCGCCGGGGCCTTCACCGCGGTCCATCTCGACGCTGTCGAGGCGGTGCTGTGGCGGGGTACGGAGCTGCGCTGGCATCCGCTGCGGGCGGCCCTCGGCACCCGCATCGTGGGCATGGCCGCCTACACGGCCGATCGGGCCGGGCAGGAGGTCGTGGAAGATCATGTGGAGACGACGGACGGCCGCGGCCACGACGAGGTGTACGTCGTGCTGCGCGGGCGCGCGGCGTTCCGGATCGACGGCGAGGAGGTCGACGCGCCCGCCGGGACGTTCATCGCCGTCGCGGCGCACGTGCGCCGCCACGCGGTGGCCGTCGAGGCTGGAACCGCGGTGCTCGCCCTGGGCGGGCCGGCGGACCACGAGCCGGCCGCTTCGGAGTGGATCGAGCAGGCCCGGCCGCATATGCGCGACCGGCCGGCGCGGGCCCGGGCGATCCTGGACGACCTGCGCCGCGAGCGGCCCGGCTCGCCGGGGCTCTGCTTCGGGGAGGCGCTGCTCGCGGCTGCCCAGGGCGACGCGGCCGGCGCCCGGGAGTGGCTGGCCGCGGCGATCGAGCGTGAGCCGCGTCTGCGCGCCGAGGCGGCGCGCGAGCCGCTGCTCGCGCCGCTCCTCACCGACGGCTAGCCCAGGGCCTTCGCCGCGGCCTCGGCAGACGCGATCACCGGCACGATCTCGAACTCGCCCAGGTCGTCCCACCGCGCCGTCCACTGCTGGAACAGGGCCGGGTCGTCGGTCTCCATGAGCTGGAAGCAGCGGCCCAGGCCGGGCTCGACCCAGCTCTCGACGTACTCGAGCCCGTCCGGGAGCATCCGGCCGCGATCGCGGGCCCGCTCGTACACGGGCCGCGCGCCCTGCGTGAACGTCTCGATCACCATGTAGCGCACCCAGGCCCTCCTCGTCGCGTGTCGGAGCAGCCGTCGGGCTGCCGCGCGATGTTACCCATCCGTTACGCGGCCGCCACCACCGCGCGGAACCGAGCCGTCAGAATCGGCGTCGAAGCGGCACGCCATCGACCCTGGAGCGGCCATGCACCCGAAGCGAACACTCCTCTGCACTCTCGCCATGACCGCCCTGGCGCTCGTGGCGTCCTCGCCGGCGGGGGCGACCGCGACCGGGTCCGGCGGCCGGCTCGAGCTCCTGCGGGCCTCGGCGAGCGTGACGCTCGACAAGTATCCGGGCACCCCGGTCTACCTCGATGTCGGGGCGTACGTGGCCTCGGTCGGCGGGCCGTTCCAGCTGAACGTGACCCGTGCCGGCTACCGCAGCCCGATCGAGGTGCGGCAGATCGCCGGCGGGGAGTCGCGGGCGCTGCCCGCGTGGGTCGACGACGGCTGGTCGGGCCTGCGCCGCTTCCTGCGCTACACCGTCCGCAACTCTGCGGGCGCGGTGATCTGGAGCGGCAGTGCCACGTTCTGCCCGTCCGGGTTCAACATGCAGCGGGTCGATCCGGGCGGCCCGGCGAATCCGACGTTCCCGCAGTTCTGCGGCTACAACCCGTTCACGCTCGGCGACGTGTGGGGGCTCGACCGCGGCTGGGCCGTCGGCCTGGGGGACACGGCGCCGTCGGTCCCGCTGCGGCTCGGCAGCTACTCGATGACGATCGCGATCCCGCCGCGGTACACGCGGCTCTTCGGCATCTCGCAGGCACATGCGCGCACCACGGTGGCCTTCACGGTCGTGAAGCCGCCGCCGTGCTGCGGCACGGCCAAGCGCGCACGGCATGCGGCGGCCGCCGGCTCGCCGACGATCGCGCCGATCGACACCCATCCCGCTCCCTCGACGCTGCCCGACCTCATCCCGCTGCCGTCCTTCGGCATCTCGGTCGACCGCCAGAGCGGCCGCGACTACCTCGACTTCGGCGCCACGGTGTGGGATCACGGCTCAGCCCCGATGGACATCGAGGGGTTCCGGCGGCTGGGCACGAACGTGATGGACGCCTACGAGTACTTCTACAAGCACGGCGTCGCCGTCGGCCGGGCCAAGGTCGGCACGCTCCTGTATGACTCCGACCCCGGCCACGAGCACTGGCATTTCCAGCAGTTCGTGCGCTATTCGCTGCTCAACTCGACCCGCTCGCTCGTCGTGCGCAGCCAGAAGGACGGCTTCTGCCTGGCTCCGACCGACCCGATCGACCTCGTGCAGCGCGGCGCCGAGTGGGTGCCCGGCCAGCTCGGCTTTCTCGGCGCGTGCGGCGACCAGACCGCGATCTGGACGCGCGAGCAGCTGCCGTCGGGGTGGGGCGACACGTACGTGCAGTCGCTCCCCGGCCAGTCCTTCGACATCACGAACCTGCGCAACGGCACCTACTACATCAGCATCGAGGCGAACCCGCTGCGGGCGCTCTACGAGGTCAGCACCGGGAACGACACCAGCCTGCGCAAGGTCATCCTCGGCGGCACGCCGGGGAAGCGCACGGTGCGCGTGCCGGCCTGGCATGGGATCGACTCGGAAGGATGAGCGGTAGCATGACGGCATGGCCTCGATCGCGAGCGAGTCCGAGCTGCGGGCGCTTCACAGCGCGCCGACCGAGCGCGCCGTGCGCAAGGAGCTCGACCGGCTCGACCGCCACTGCCGCCGGTTCATCGCGCTCTCACCGTTCCTCGTGATGGCGACGGCCGACGCGGACGGTCGGCTCGATGCGACCCCGCGTGGAGGCGATCCCGGGTTCGTCGAGGTGGCCGACGATCGCACGCTGCTCCTGCCCGACCGCCCCGGCAACAACCGGCTCGACTCGCTCACGAACCTGACCGAGCGGCCCGATGTGGGCCTGCTCTTCATGATCCCCGGCGTCGACGAGACGCTGCGCGTGAACGGCGCCGCCGAGCTGCGCACCGATCCCGATCTCGTCCAGCGCTTCCAGGTGGGCCAGCGGCCGCCCGCGATCGTCCTGCAGATCACCGTGCGCCAGGCGTACCTGCACTGCGCGAAGGCGCTCATGCGGTCGCGGCTGTGGGATCCCGCCGCGCGCATCGACCGCGCCGAGCTGCCGACGATGGGCGAGATGATGCGCGATCACGCCGGATCGGGGACGCCCGAGTCGCAGGCGGCGATGGTCGAGCGCTACCGCGAGCAGCTGTACTAGTGCCGACTCGCTAGGCGACGCGGCGGGCGCGGCCGGCGTCCGGCATCGCCCCGGCGAGGATGGCGGCCAGTGCGTGCGCGGGCTGCGGGCGGGCGAACAGATAGCCCTGACCGGCATCGCAGCCGAGGCTGCGCAGCCGTTCGAGCTGCACCGCGGTCTCCACGCGCTCGGCGATCACCGTCACACCCAGCGCCCGGCCGAGCCCAACGATCGCCGTCGTGATCGGAGCCGGGTGGTCGGGCGCCGTGATCGCGCCGATGAAATAGCCGTCGATCTTGAGCGACGCGAACGGGAACCGCTTCAGCGACGCCAGGGCCGAGTAGCCGGTGCCGAAGTCGTCCAGGCTGAGCGGGACGCCGATCCGCGCGAGCTCGGCGATGGTGTCCGTGACGACGGAGTCGTCCTCGTCCAGGAACACGCCTTCGGTGATCTCGATCCCCAGGTCGGACGGAGCCAGTCCGTGCCGGTGCAGCAGCCGCGTCAGCTTGGGCACGAAGTCGGGCTGGGACAGCTGGTGCGGAGACACGTTCGCAAACGCCCCCATCGGCAGCGTGCCGGGGTACTCGCGCCGCCAGACGGCGGTCTGGCGGGCGACCTCGCCCAGCACCTGGTCGCCGAGGGCGACGATCAGGCCGTTGTCCTCGGCCAGGGGGACGAACTCGCTCGGCTGCACCCAGCCCCACTCGGCATGCGGCCACCGGACGAGCGCCTCGACCGCCAGGGGAGCCTCGTCTGCGATCGCCACGATCGGCTGGTAATGCACCTCGAGCGCCCCGTCCACGAGTGCCTGGCGGAGCTGGTTCACGATCGCCATGTGCCTGCGCACCCGCGCCCGCATCGCCCCGTCGAACAGCTCGAAGCCGCCCTTCGCGCGCCCTTTCGCCCGGTGCATCGCGGTCTCGCCGTTGGCGAGCAGGCTCTCGGCCGACGCATCGGCCTCCGCGAAGGCGATGCCGATGCTCGCGCCCAGGTGCACCGGGCCCGTCTCGGTCGGGAACGGCTCGGCCACCACGGCCAGGATCCGCTCGGCGAGCGCGATCACCTCGGGCGTGCCCTCGACCCCCTCGAGCAGGAGCACGAACTCATCCGCGCCCAGGCGGGCCGCCGTGCAGCTCTGCGGCATCGCCGCGCGCAGCCGCTCCGCCACCGTCACCAGCAGCCGATCGCCCGCCACGTGGCCGAGGCTGTCGTTCACGAGCTTGAAGTTGTCGAGATCGAGCAGCATCACGACGACGTCGTTTGCCGCTCGCCGCGACCGGGCGAGCGACTGTCCCAGCCGGTCGACCAGGAGCACCCTGTTGGGCAGGCCCGTGAGCGCGTCGTGGACCGCCTGGTGGTCGAGCCGGCTCTCGAGCTCGTGACGCTCGGTCGTGTCGCGCGCGATCGCCTCGATCCGCACGGTGCTGCCGTGGTCGACGACCCGCCGGGCCGAAACCTCGATGTACACGCGGCGGCCGTGCTTGCCGATCAGCTCGAGCGCAACGATCTCGCGCTCATCCCGCTCGACCTCGCCGGAGATCAGACGCCTGATGCGCTCCGTGTCGTCGGGGGCGATCACGTCGAAGATGCTCATCGCGGCGAGCTCGTCGCGGCTGTATCCCGTCATGATCTCGGCCGCGCAGTTGACCGAGATGAAGTCGCCCGCCGGGCCCAGCGTCACAACAGCGTCGCTGGCGTGCTCGAAGAGCTCGGCGTAGCGCGCCTCGCCGAGCTTGCGGTCGGTCAGGTCGACTAGCGTCCCCGCCCACCCGAGCAGCACGCCCGCCGAGTCATGGACGGGGTTGGCCACGACCTCGACCCAGCTCACGCGCCCGTCGGGGCGCAGGAAGCGGTGCTCGCTCAGATAGCGCTGCTCGGTTGCGGTCGCGCGGGCCCACTGCTCGTGCACCTCCTCGGCATCGCTCGGATGCAGTGCGCCCGTCCAGCCCCTGCCGTACAGCTGCTCGAGGCCGAGGCCGGTCAGCTCGCATGCGCGGTCGTTCGCATAGTCGCACTCGCCCACGGCGTTCAGGACGAACACCCCCACCGGCGCCTGCTCGGTGAGCGCGCGGAACACGGCGACGCTCGTCCCCGTGACGCCCAGGCGGAGCATGCCGGCGTGTGCGCGCGCGTCTTTGTCGGGAGACATCACCTCTGAGTGATCGGCACGCAGGGCGCCGCAGTCAAGCGCCGCGGCGGGTGTGCTACCCGCCCGTCGTGTCCGCGTGCTGTGTGGCCTGGAACTCCTCGGTGGAGTTCACGTTCGGGAACAGCTCGGCCGGCACCGCCGTCCCCAGCCGCGTGCAGAGCGGCTCCCACCCGTCGCCCGGGCGCCACTCGACCAGCCGCTCCGCCGGAACCGCCGCCCGGACGGCGGCGTTGTGCGCCTCGTAGGCCGCGATCGCGCCCGCGCGCGTGCGCCAGTCCGGGGTGAAGGCCGCCATCATGTCGAGCGTGGCCCTGCGCCGCACCGCCCAGTCCGGCCGATCCGCGGGCACCGGCTGGGAGAGCCCCGCGAGGATGGTCGCCTCGAAGCTGCGCCACCACGTCTCGGCGCTGTCACGCACCGAGAGCAGCACGAGCGCGGCGGGATGGGCCGCGGCCAGCCCGGGCCAGAACGCGCATGCGGGCCAGTCGACGGTGGCGACGTAGCCGGGTGGGAAGGTGCGCCAGTCCGGCGGCCGGCCGAGGATGGCGTCGTGCCAGACGGGAACGTCGTCCGGCCGCTCGAACACCTCCACCATGTGGTAGCAGGGCCCGCCGAGCAGCCGTTCCAGCGCCAGCTTGAGCGAGTTCGTGCCGGTGCGGCCGAGGCCGGCGCCGACGACGCGCACGCTCACCGGCGGCCGCGCCGCGTGAACGGCTCGAGCGTGTGGCTGAACGCCCATTCGGGCTGGACGATGCCCGAGCACGTGTCCGAGCCGAGCTGGCCGGGACAGCCGCCGTTGTCGCGCTGGATCGCCCAGATCGAGAGCGTGCCGATGCCCATCGCGGCGGCGAACTTGCCGCACCGCCGCGGCGTGGGCGAGCGTGGTCACCTCGGTCTTGTGCGGGTAGTCGTCGATCCCCGGCATGAGCGTCAGCCCCTCCATCGCCCACAGGCGCTGCGAGCTGCGGCCCGGGTAGAGCGCGTGCAGCTGGCGGTGCAGGCCGCGGGCGGCGCTCTCGGCCGCGGCGGCCATGTCGGTCGTCGTGCCGTCGTAGTAGTCGAACACCATGATGTTCACGACGTCGACGCGCGTGCCGTTGCGGATCGCGTTTCGGAGCACGTGCAGGCCGTCCGCCTCGAGGCCGGCGGGCTCGACGGGGAGCGTGTACTGCAGCCGCAACCGCCGTCCCGTGCGCGCCGCCCAGCGCTCGACGATGCCCAGGGCGCGGTTACGCCGGTCGATGCCCTTCAGGTGGCCGAGCGACCGGTCCTCGACGTCCATGTCGAGGCGGGTGACGCCGTAGGTGCGCACGACCGACTCGTAGGCCGCCACGAGCTTCGTCATGTCGGTGCACGAGTCGGCGATCTCGGTCAGCGCGTGGTCGGCGCTGATACCCGCCGAACGACGGGATCACGTTTCCGCCCGCGCGGCGCAGGGCGCGGATGCCGTTCAGGTAGCCCCCGGCCGTCGTCGGCCGGCGCTTGTCGCCGTTCCAGGCCGGGTTGCACGATCCCCGCGTGCGGCGTCTCGATGAACGCCAGGGTGAGGTGGTGCGCGCCCGACCGGCTGGCCACCCGGAAGATGTGGTCGCCGCTCCAGGTCTCGAAGTAGGGCGCGTACACGCGGCTCTGCAGGGTTGCCGCCGCGGTGGCCGCGGTCGACGAGGCCGACCCCGCCCCGGCCGCGAGCAGCAGCACCGGGACGAGCGCCAGGCCGGACGCGACGAGCGTGCGCAGTCGGGATAGCGACATCCTGAGCAGTCTAAGAGATGTCTAGACTGCGAGCTCGGCGCAAGGCGGGATCCCATTGGACAAAGGGGGATGACATGGCAACTGTCATGGGACACGAGCAGGAGCAGGTCGAGCGGGCGAACGCGTCGGGGCTGAACCCGGTGGTGTTCATCCACGGGCTGTGGCTCTTGCCGAGCAGCTGGGACAGGTGGGCGGCCGCTTTCGAGGAGGCGGGCTTCACGGCGCTCACGCCGGGATGGCCGGACGATCCCGACACCGTCGCGGAGGCCAACGCGCATCCTGAGGTGTTCGCCGGAAAGACGATCTCGCAGGTGGCGGATCACTACGACGAGCTGATCGCCAAGCTCACCACCAGGCCGGCCGTGATCGGCCACTCGTTCGGGGGCCTTCTGACGCAGATCCTGGCGGGACGCGGGCGCGCGGCCGTGTCGGTCGCCATCGACCCGGCGCCGTTCCGAGGCGTGCTGCCGCTGCCGATCTCGGCGCTCAAGTCCTCGGCGCCCGTGCTCGGCAACCCCGCCAACCGAAACCGCGCGGTGCCGCTGACCTACGAGCAGTTCCGGTTCGCCTTCGCCAATGCCGTGAGCGAGGACGAGGCCAAGCAGCTGTACGAGACCTATGCCGTGCCGGCGGCCGGCGCGCCGCTCTTCCAGGCGGCGACGGCGAACGTGAACCCCTGGACCGAGGCGAAGGTCGACACGAAGAACCCCGACCGCGGGCCGCTTCTGATCATCTCGGGCGAGAAGGACCACACCGTGCCATGGGCGATCGCTAACGCGTCCTACAAGCGCCAGCAGCACAATCCGGGCGTGACCGAGATCGTCGAGATCCCCGGCCGTGGGCACGCGCTCACGATCGACAGCGGCTGGCGCGAGGTGGCCGACACGGCGCTCGCGTTCGTGAGGCGCTTCACCTAGGTCAGGCGGGTTACACCGCTCGGTGAGGGTGGCAGCGCGGGGCCGGGATGCGGTAGGGTTAGGGTCGCCTAAGCCCGGATGGCGTCGGGCGACCCCTGCAGGCCCCTGAACGGATGAGCACTTGAGTCCAGAGCGTACGGCGATCCTCGGCGCGATCGCCGGTTTCACGATCTTCTTCGGATTGCCCGTCGGCCGCCTCCAGGGCCTGAGCGAGCGCATGCGCGCGTTCCTGTCGGTGCTTGCGGCCGGCATCCTGCTCTTCATCTTCTGGGACGTGCTCGACGCCGCCCACGGGATCCTCGAGTCGGGCCTGATGATGGCGAAGGCCGGGCAGGGGTGGGGGACGTTCGCCGCGCGGGCCGCGATGGGCGCGGCCGGGATCCTCGCCGGCGGCCTGGGGCTCGCCTGGATCGAGCACCAGATGCAGGTGCGCCGCACGCCGGCGCCGATGGCCGGCGGCAGCGTCGACGCGGTTGCGGGCGGGGCGGTCTCGAGCCAGGAGCTCGCCAGGCTCGCCGAGCGCGCGTCGCTCACGCTCGGCATGCTGATCGCGATCGCGATCGGCCTGCACAACTTCTCCGAGGGGCTCGCGATCGGCGTTTCGGCGCGGGCGGGCGAGGTCGCCCTGGCGACGACCCTGATCATCGGCTTTGCGCTGCACAACGCGACCGAGGGCTTCGGCATCGTCGGGCCGCTCGGCTCGGTGCGCCCGAGCTGGCGGTGGCTCTTCATCGCGGGGATCATCGGCGGCGGCCCCACGTTCGCCGGCACCCTGGTGGGCTACCGGGTGACGTCGCCCGCGCTTGAGATCTCGTTCTACACGCTGGCCGCCGGCGCGATCCTGTACGTGGTCGGCCAGCTCTGGAGCTCCGCCAACCGCCGCCTCGGCTCCCGGCTCGTGCTGCTCGGGCTCACGCTCGGGTACGTGATCGGGCTCGCGTCCGATCTCGTGATCACCTACGGCGGCGGCTAAGCGCTCTCGGTAGGCCGGTCGAGGGCGAACGGCGGCGCCGTGTAGCGCCCGGCCGGGCAGTCCGCCCACGACACCCGATCCCGAGGTGCTGGCGGACGCTGTGGTAGGAGACCTCGTCCTCGTCGCCTGGATGGCGGCGCTCGATCTCGTCCCATCGCTCGACGATGCCCGGGTCGCGCTCGGCGATCACCCGGAACGCCTCGTCCTCGTCGATCGCCACGCCGTCTGCGCCCACGTTCCACAGGCTTGGGATCGCCGAGACGGTCGCCACCACCCACGGCCGACGCTTCTTGTCGCCGGTCATTCACCGTCCTCGGGGAGCGGGCTTCCGTGCACCGGCTGCGCATCGGGGCGCGGGTTGTTCCCGATCGTGTAGCCATCGAGGTCGCCCTCGGTCATCCCGAAGAGATGCCCGAGCTCGTGCAGGAGCGTGTCGTGGACGACTCTGCGCAGGCGGCCGCGGTCGCCGGCGGCGCGGATGATCGGCAGCCGGTAGAGCGTGATCTCGTTCATGGCGATGCGGCCCAGGCGCTGCGACCGGAAGAGGCCGAGGGTGCGAGGATTCCCCGGCCGCTCGTCCTCGATGTCGATCGCGACGTTCTGCTGTGCGATCGCCTCCTGGATCCAGGCCGGGAGCGCGTCGAGCTCGGCGCCCGGCCAGGTCTGCGAACTCGTCCTCACCGCACTGGAAGGGGATCATGTCCCGATCGTAGCGGCGCTCACAGCGTGTTCAGACCCGGAACCCCGGCGCGGCCGTCGATGCACTGCAGGGCGAAGAGGGCCGCTCCCATGTCGCCCGTCCACAGCGAGTACCTGCCTCGCCCGTGTTTGGCCCGCGCGCTCTCGACCTGCGCCAGCGCGTGCATCGCAAAGCGCCGTGCCCGGTCGAGCCAGCGCTCGTCGCCGAGCCGGCCATGAAGCGCCAGGAATGCGCAGCCGTTGCCGGCCGTGCCGTGGCACAGGCCCGCGCCCTTGGCCAGGGGGCCGGCCTGCCAGGTGAGCTCGCCTCCGGCGGCGAGCAGGTCGCCGAACGCCTCGTCGTCCACCGCGATCCCGGCGAGCGACGTGACCATGCCGGGAGCGCCGTGGCACCATTGCACCCGGATGATGCCGCGATGCGCGAGCGGCCGGCCGGCGATCGGTCGCCAGTTGGCGAGGTCGCCGTCGCGGATCGCGAGCGTCGTGGCAGCCGCCACGGCTCGCCGCTCGAGCTCCGCGCGGCGCTTCGGATCGAGCAGCCCGCCGTCCAGCGACAGGGCGAGCACGTTGCCGGCGAGCCCGTGCCCCGGCCCGACGTACTGCACCGTGTCGCCGTACATCTCCTGCGTCCACAGGTCGCAGCCGGCTTCCTCCGACGGCAGCCAGCGCGACCACAGCACCTCCGCGCTCGCCCGCCAGGCATCGGCCCAGCGCGGATCGCCCGTCGCGGCCAGCAGCGCCTGCGCCACCAGCATCGTGCCGGGCGCGCCCCAGAACAGCTCGTTCGTCTCGTTCCCGGCGTTCTCGCGCACCGCCCGCTCGAGCGCGTCCATCGGCGCCGCGGCGGGCGCGAGCCGGCGCGCGGCGTAGAGGATGCCGGCCTCGCCGATCATGAACCCGGGCACGATTCCGGGCCAGTCAGGCTCGGCGAGGTAGTGCTCGTACAGCCGCTCCGCGGTGCCGGTCAGGTCGTGTCCGAGCAGGTGGAGCGCCCACACGAGGCCCGCGGCGCCCATGTAGAACCCGGTGGGGCAGCTGCCGGCGGCGTCCATGTCATCGGGATGCTCGGGCCAGAAGCCGCCGGGGCTCTGGGCCGCCAGCGTGTCGGCGACGATCGCCTCAACGGCCGCGCGGACGCTGCCCTCGTCCCACGGCCCGCCTGCGAGGGGCTCATGGTTGTCCGGCGTGAACAACACCGGGCGGAGTATCGCCCGTTCGTTGATGTCAGTCGTGCGTCGCGGTGCGTCCGATCACCAGGGCCGGAATCATGCTGAGTGCAACGACGACCACGGAGAGGCAAAGGTAGGCCGGCCATCCAACGGGAGGACGGGCGAACGTCCGCGTGTCCGCGAACCGCCCGGCGCAGCTGTAGCCGGTGGTGCCCGCATAGAGCGCGAGCGCACCGAGTCCGAGGCCAACGCCCGCAAGCGGCGGAAGCACGAGAGCCAGGCGCATGTCACAACGTCTACGGCCGTCACCCGCCTGAGCGTCCGGGGAGCAGCGCCGGGCCGGCGGGCGCCGGCTGGTAGGCTCAGTGCATGGCACGGGAAGCCGCCTGCAGCTGCGGTCAGCTCCGTCTGGAGGCGGCGGGCGATCCCATGCGGATCTCGATCTGCCACTGCCTCGCCTGCCAGCGGCGGACGGGGAGCGCCTTCGGCGTCCAGGCGGCGTTCGCGCCCGATCAGGTGCGGGTCACGGGCCGCTACAGCGACTACGCCCGGACGTCGGACGAGGAGGACCGCAAGGTGCATGTCTTCCACTTCTGCCCCGACTGCGGCGGCACGGTCTTCCACACGGAGCCGGACGAGCCCGAGGTGGTGGCGGTGCCGGTCGGCGCATTCGCCGACCCGGCGTTTCCGCCCCCGACGACGTCGATCTACGATTCCCGCCGGCATCCGTGGGTCGGCCTGCCCCCGGAGGTCGAGACCGACGCACTGTGGGAGTCGTTGCGGCCGCTCTATGAGGCGGGTGAGTACGCCGAGGCGGCCGACCGCGCCCGCGATCTGATCGCGACCCTTCCCGGCCACGCCCAGCTGATCTACAACGTGGCGTGCTGCGAGAGCCTGGCGGGCCGGACGGGCGACGCGCTCGAGCATCTGCGCATCGCGATCGAGCGCGCGCCGGATCTGGGCGGGCTCGCCGCCGAGGACTCCGACCTCGATGCGATCCGGGCCGAGCCCGCGTTCACGGAGCTGATCGGCTAGGAGAGCCGCGGGGCGGGGCGGCCGGGCAGCCGCTCGAGCGCGGCCCAGTCGGCACGCGCCGGTGCGAACGATTCCACGGCGAGGGCGCCATCCGGCCCGGCGGTGACCTCGTGGGGCACGTCGCTTCCGACGCGCCAGGTGTCTCCCGGGGCGAGGTCGCGCGTCTCGTCGCCGATCCGGAAGCGCATCGCTCCCCGGATCAAAACGCCGAGCTGCTCGTTTCTGTGGTGGTGCTCCGGCACCGTGGCGCCGGGATCCAGGTCGACCACGGCCAGTGTCGTCCGCTCTCCTTCGACCGCCTGGGCCGTGACACCGCCCCAGATGCGGAGATGATCCAGCTGCCCGATTCCCCCGAAGGCGCTCACCTGCGCGACTCTACACGCCGGCGATGGACTCCAACGCGCCGACGACTTCGCCGATCGGCGCGCGGGTGTCGATCTCGGCGGTGGCTCCCGCGCGCAGGAGCGGCTCCACCGTGGCGAGATCCTGCAGGATCAGGGCGCGCTCCGCGGCCGTCTTGCCGTAGCTGTTCGTCCGGCGGGACGCGACGCGCGCGAGGATGACCTCCGCCGGGGCGCTCAGCAGCACGATCGCGTCGAACCGCGGGTAGAACCGGCCCTGGTTCGCGACGCAGCCCGAGACGAACAGCGCCCCGGTGTCGTGCCCCGCGAGCAGCGCATCGATCCGGTCCTCGCGCCACAGCGGCTCCGATCCCCGACCGCCGGAGATCGGCACGTCGCAGGTCCACCCGTCGTCGTCGGTGTCGACGACCCGGTGGCCCCTGCGCGCGAGCTCGGCAAGCGCAGACGACTTCCCCGTCCCCGACATCCCGGTGACGAGCACCGCCGGGGCAGCGCTACCCAACGAGCTCGCGGAACGCCGGCTCGTCCCGCAGGGGGTCGAGGTCGGTGTCGTCCTTCGCGAGGTCGCGCAGGCTCGGCCGCCGCTCGAACGCGACCTCCAGGTGACCGATGGCGTCCGCCTTGTGGCCGGCCAGCGACTCGCAGCACGCGAGGTTGTACAGGGGTGCGGCGTACTCGCTCGCCTCGAGCGTCGAGCGGCCGCGGGCGATCACGCCCTCGTAGTCGCCCGCCTCGTATGCCGGGCCGTAATCCGCCCAGACCTCCCAGCCCCCGACCTCGTACGGCTTCCCGGCCGTGCTGCCGATCGCAAGCACGGTCGTCCCCGCCTCCTCCGCGAAGGCGGTGCGGTTGCCCTCCGGCTTGACGAAGACGAGGGTGCCCACCGGTGCATCGACGGTGTCGCCGTCGATCTCGAAGCGCGCGCGGCCGCGCAGGACGACGTAGAGCTCCTCCACACCCTCGTCCTCCCGGTGTTCCGGCAGGAGCCGGTCGCCCGCGTCGGCGCCTGTCCAGGCGTTCGTCCCGAACGCCGTGATCCCGAGGTGATGACGCACCGGCCGCATGTGCGTGTCCTCGCGGTAGGCGATGTCCTGCAGCTCGTCGACCGTTGCAACTCGATAGCTCATCGGACCCTCCCTGTCGTTCTGAATCTACCCAACCCGATGGTGGACCATGCCGTCGTCATCGTGGGGGTCGTCAGGTGTCTCTCAGATTCGCTCCCACACGAGGCGGGCTCGCTGCTCCATGCCCTTGATGGTGAACGGCGGCGCTTCCAATGCGAGTCGATTTCCGTCGAGCTCGACTCGCCGCTCCTGATCCCGCCCGGTCCAGTTCGGGAAGAGACTCATCTCGACCTGGTGGACGACGGATTCGTCCCGGCGCTCGTACCGGCCGCAGTAGGACACGTAGCTCTCGACGGCCCGCGCCTTCTCGTCGCCGGTGCCGCCAAGGAGGTCGCCGGCTGCAAAGGGCCGGCGGCCCGAGCGCGCGATCGAGACCGCCATGTGCCCGTCGTCGGTGTAGATCAGCAGGCCGACCGCGTCGCGCCCGAGCGGGTGGTCGACGCTTCCGTCATCCGCACGTGTCTCACAGGAAACAAGCCGCCAGGCTCCAACCAGAGGATTCTCGGAATCGTCTCATATCGCCGACGATACTCCGGTTAAGCGGCCGGGCGTGGCTGCGAGCCGGCACTCAAGCGGACGTGCCGGGTTCCGAGCGGTCGGCGTCGGCGCGTGCACGGGCCCCGAGCATCGGGCCCGTCGCCGACCGGGTGGGCGCCAACCGGGTCATCCCGACGCCGGGGTCGACGTCGAGCTCCTCGACCGTGGCGTCGATCTGTGGCCGCATAGGTGACATCCTCCCTTCTCGGCGTCGGCCGACTGCCCCTCCCTACGTGTCGGCTCCAGCTGGAACGGACACCTGCGGGCGTGCGCGGTGGGCCGACGAGTAGACGGCATTTCGGCAGATCCGGCCGTCGCGCACCTGGATCAGGTCGATCCCATCCCATTCGATCAATTCGCCGGTGTCCGGGTGCGTCGCCCGCGCCGTCCATTCGGCGACCGCGTGATGCTCACCGGACATGACCCCCTCGTCGCGCTCGACGAACTGCATGTCGGGCCAGCGGGAGTGGATGGCCGCGATGTGGCGGCGGACGGTGTCGATCCCCTGCGACACGCTCGCCGGAGGTCACGTTCTCGAAGACGAAGTCCGGCGTGACGAGCGCGAGCATCGCGTCGACGTCGCGAGCGAAGAAGGCGTCCCGGTAGCGGAGACAGAGGTCGAGTGCCGAGGCGGGGTCGGACATGGCGTCAGGCTATGACCCGGAGCGGTCGATGATCTCGATCCGGTAGTCGTCGGGGTCGCGCACGAAGCACAGCCACGAGCCGCCGTCGCTGACCTGGTAGGGCGCGCGCTCGGGCTCGATGCCCTGGCGCTTGAGCTCGCGCGAGCGTGGCGTCGAGGTCGTCGACGCCGATCGCGATGTGGCCGTAGCCGGTGCCCAGGTCGTACGTGCGGCCGTCGTGGTTCAGGGTCAGCTCGAGCACGTCGGGATGGCCGGGCAGGCTGAAGAAGTAGTTCGTGGCCTCCTTCTCGCCGTTGCGGACGATGTCCATCTCGCGGCTGGCCGTGAAGCCGAGCGCCTCGTAGAAGGCGCGGCTCTTCTCCGGATCGGTGATCCGCACCATGGTGTGCAGGTAGGTGGTCATGGCCGGATCCTAGCGGCCTCACCAGTCGGCGAGCACGTTGTCGCCGCCGGCACCGGCCTCGACCGCGATCTCGAAGGCCGCCAGCTGCTCCGCGATCGATCGCGTAGGTGTGCTCCGGGGCCGGGATACGCCCGCGACCGCACCTCGGTCGCGTAGGCCGCGACGCCCTCGCGCATCGCGGCGCCGATGTGGGCGAACTGCTTCACGAACCGCGGCTGGAAGTCGGCGTCGGGGCGGATGTCGAGCAGGTCGTGCAGCACCAGCACCTGGCCGTCGGTGGCGGCGCCGGAGCCGATCCCGATCGTGGGGATCGCCAGCCGGCGGGTGATGGCCGCGGCGACCGGCTCGGGCACGCACTCGAGCACGATCGCGAAGCAGCCCGCCGCCTCGCAGCGCGACCGCCGAGTCGAACAGCGCCTTCGGCGTGCTGCCACTGGCGGCCCTGGGCCTTGTGGCCGCCGAGCATCGTCGCGGTCTGCGGCGTCAGGCCGATGTGGCCCATCACCGGGATGCCGGCCGCGACGAGCGCAGCCGCACGCTGCAGCGACGGGCCGGCGCCCTCGAGCTTGACGGCGTCGGCGCCGGCCTCCTTGATGAACCGGCCGCCGTTTCGCACCGCGTCCTCGTCGGACACCTGGTAGGACATGAACGGCAGGTCGCCGATCACGAGCGCGTGCTCGCATGCGCGCGCGACCGCGCGGGTCAGGATCAGGAGCTCGTCCATCGTCGCGCCGCACCGTCGAGACGGGTCGTGGCCGAGCACGATGTTCGCGGCCGAGTCGCCGACGAGCACCATGTCGACGCCGGCCTCGTCGACGATGCGGCCGCTCGGGTGGTCGTAGGCCGTGACCATCACGATCGGCGTTCGGGCCAGCTTCAGCTCGTGCAGCTGGGGCAGGGAGAGCTTCACGAAGCCTCCTCGAGGGTGATGTTGTCGATCAGACGGGTGGAGCCGAAGCGGGCCGCGCCGATCACGAGCGCGCCCGGCCGGGGCTCGACCTGGTCGAAGCTCTCAGGGTCGACCACCGCCAGGTAGTCGAGCTCGCCCTCGCACAGCGCGGGGTCGCGGGCGACGCAGCGCGCGGTGCAGCGACGGCGCCGCGAGCCGCTCCTGCGCTGACGAGGTAGACGTTGCGCGACGACACGCGCGAGGCCGTCGGCCTCCCTGACGGTGGCGACGTCGCGGATCGCGACCGGCACGTCCAGGTCGCGCATCATCCGCCGGACGACGGCGAGCTGCTGGGCGTCCTTGCGGCCGAAGTAGGCGACGTCGGGCCGCACGCGCGCAACAGCTTCAGCACGACCGTCGCCACGCCGTCGAAGTGGCCGGGGCGGTGGGCGCCCTCGAACCGGCGGCCGAGCGCGCCGACCGAGACGACGGTCGCGAAGCCGTCGGGTACATGTCCTCGACGGTCGGCGCGTACACCTCGTCGACGCCCTCGTCCGCCGCGATCGCGCGGTCGCCCGCCTCGTCGCGCGGGTAGCGGTCGAGATCCTCGCCGGGGCCGAACTGGGTCGGGTTCACGAACAGGCTCATGACGACGCGGTCGCACTCGGCCCGGGCGGCGCGCAGCAGCGCGCGGTGGCCGTCGTGCAGCGCGCCCATCGTCGGCACGAGGCCGACCTTCACAGCACGCTCCGCGACGGCGGCGGCCGCGGCGGGCGAGACGAGCGGCAGGGTCGCGCGCCCGAGCGCACGGTAGAGCGGCGCGAGCTCGGGGCCGATCGCGTCCAGGTGCGCGGCGACCGTGGCGGCGTCGCCGCGGGCGATCGGGCCGGTCGGGGGCAGGCCGGCGACCTCGACCGACGCGGTGCTGCAGCGGCCGCAGGGCCGTCAGCGCCGCCTCGCGCTCGAGACCCGCCCGGCCGAGCAGCGCGACGGCGGCGTGGGTGAGCGTGACCAGGTAGTTCGAGGCGAACACCGACGCGGCGTGGTAGACCGGCTTGGCCTCGTCGGCGAGCGCGAACGGGATCATTCCCAGCGCACGGGCGAGGCCGGCGCCGAGCTCCCAGTCGCCGGTCACGGCGGCGTGGGCGCCCTCGAGCTGGTCGGGCCCGCGCTCGGGCCAGACCGTCTGCAGCGGATGCACGCAGGCTCGCGGCCCGGCCGCGGCCGCGAGGGCGTCCGAGGCTCGTGCCGCCGGAGAAGTGGACGACGGCCGCCCCCGGCTCGAGCCGGGGCGCGAGCGCGCGGCAGACGCCGGCGATGGCGGCGTCGGGCGTCGCGATCGCAAGCAGCCGGCAGCCGCGCAGGTCGGGATCGCTCGCCGCGGGCGACCAGGCGCGCGCCGAGGCGGGCGGCGACGACTGTCCCGACGCGGCCGGCGCCGATGACGACGGTTGTCGGTGTGCATGGGCTCCAGTTCCAGAGCGGATACCAGGCTTGCCCCCTCAGCATAGCGCTCGCCAGACGGTTGGGGCCTGGCCCCGTCCGGGGCCAGGCCCCGCTTGCGCCCGGATGGGGACTGTCCCCGCTTGTCGGCGCGGTAAGCTTCCGGCATGCCGATCTACGAGTACCTGTGCGCCGGCTGCTCCGGCACGTTCGAAGAGCTGGTGCGGGGCGAGGCCGACGATGTCCACTGCCCCGACTGCGGCGCGACGACCGTCACGCGGCTCCTGTCGTCGTTCGCGACGCCCAGGCCGGTGATGGCCGGTGGCGGTGGCGGCGGGGGCGGTTGCTGCGGCGGCAGCTGCGGCTGCGGCCACTAGCTTCCACGCCGTCCGGGACCGTCCGAGCCGGGTGACAGAATGCGCCCCGTGAGCGATGCACCCGTCCGCGCGGCCGAGCTCGACCGGCTGTCAGCCGAGTGGCAGGGCTGCGAGAAGTGCGCGCTTGCCGCGCACGCGCACCCAGGTCGTGGTCGGGTCGGGCCATCCCGACGCCGATCTGATGTTCGTCGGCGAGGCGCCCGGCTACCACGAGGATCGCCAGGGGACGCCGTTCGTCGGCCAGGCCGGCAAGGTGCTCGAGCCGCTGCTCGGCACGATCGGCCTCACCCGCCCCGACGTGTACATCGCCAACGTGCTCAAGTGCCGGCCGCCGGGCAACCGCGATCCCCAGCCCGACGAGATCGCCGCCTGCGAGGGCCACCTCTTCTCGCAGGTCGAGCTGATCCGGCCGCGGGTGATCTGCACGCTCGGGAACTTCGCCACCAAGCTTCTGTCCGGCCAGCCGCACGGGATCACCCGCGTGCACGGCCGCGCCCAGCCGCGCCGCATCGCCGGCGTCGACCTGGTGCTCTACCCGATCTTCCACCCGGCGGCGGCCCTCTACACGCCGGCCATGATGGAGACGCTGCGGGCCGACTTCGCGCAAGCTCCCGGAGCTGCTCTCGATGGAGCCCGCGGCGAGCCGTGGCGCCGGTGCCGCAGGCGGCCCCGGCCGCGCCGCCCGCGCCGGTCGCCGAGCCAGAGCCCGAATACGCGCAGCTGGGTCTCTTCTAGCCCCGAGGAGACCGAGCAGGCTGGGCGCGGCCGTGGCGGTGCCTGCCTGCGGCCGGGCGACGTCGTGCACGTGGCGGGCGAGCTCGGGGTCGGCAAGACCGTCTTCGTGCGCGGCGCCTGCCGCGCGCTCGGCGTCGAGGGGCCGGTCACGAGCCCGACCTACACCGTCGGGAACCTCTACTCGACGGCCAGCGGGCCGCGTCGCCCATCTCGACCTCTACCGCTCGGGCGGGCGTCACGGTCGAGGAGGCCGCCGACCTCGAGCCGTACTTCGACGGGCACGATCTGCTTCGTCGAGTGGCCGGAGGCCGGCGCGGGCGTGCTGCCCGAGCCGCGGCTGGTCGCATCGGTGCGGGTCGGGGAGGGCGATGCTAGGCTGATCGAGCTTCGAAGCCACGATACGGAGCTGCTCCGCGCGATTGGTGATCCTCTCGTTTGATACGGCGACCGACGTCGCCACGGCCTGCATGAGCGCGCACGGCGAGGTGTTGGCCGAGTCGGCCACCGCCGGGCGCTCGGTCGGCGCCCAGCGTCTGCTCGACGACGTGCATGGGCTGCTCGGCCGTGCCGGCGTGCCGCTCGGCGACGTCGAGCTGATCGTGGCCGGCACCGGCCCGGGCACCTTCACCGGCCTGCGCATCGGCCTTGCGACCGCACGCGCGCTCGGCTTTGCGCTCGGCATCCCCGTGCGCGGCGTCTCGACGCTGGACGCCCTGCGGCACCCGGCCGAGGTCGACGTGGCCTGCATCGACGCCCGCCGCGGCGAGGTCTTCTGTGCCGGCGCCGGGCTCGAGCCGCAGGCGCTCACGCCGCAGGCGCTTGCGGCCCTGCTGCCGCCGGGAGCGGTGGTGGCCGGCGACGGCGCCGTGCGCTATCGCGACCTGCTGGACGGGGCTGAGATCCCGCCGGACGACTCGCCCCTGCACGTGCCGCACGCGCGCCACCACGCCGCGCTGCACGCCGTCGCCGGCCCGCCCGACCCGTGCTACCTGCGCGCCCCGGACGCCGACCGCGTGCTCGCCGCGAGGGCCGCCCGATGATCACCGCCGTCGAGCTGCGGCCGCTGCAAGACCTCCGACCTGGACGCGATCGAGACGGTCGAGCGCGCGTCCTACCCGACGCCGTGGTCGCGCTCGATGTTCGCCGGCGAGCTGGCCAAGCCGAGCGGCATCTGCCTGGGCGCGTTCCAGGGCGAGGACATGCTCGGGTACCTGATCGTCGCCCGCTACGTCGACGCCTGGCACGTGATGAACGTCGCGATCGACCCGGCGTCGCGCGGGCGCGGCGTGGCCCGGGCGCTGCTCGAGCGCCTGTTCGCGCTCACGGAGGGCGACAGCGACCGCGGCTACACGCTCGAGGTGCGTGTCTCCAACCACATCGCCATCCATCTGTACGAGTCGCTCGGGTTCGTCGCCACGGGCGTCCGCCGCGGGTACTACACCGACAACCGCGAGGACGCCCTGATCATGTGGCGCGACCCGGAACCCGGCGTGATCCTCGGCATCGAGACGTCGTGCGACGAGACGGCGGCCGCGATCGTCACACGCGACGGCGGCGGTGCTGGCGAACGTGATCTCCTCGCAGGCCGAGGTGCACGCGCCCTACGGCGGCGTCGTGCCCGAGGTGGCCTCGCGCCGGCACCTGGAGCTGATCGTGCCGGTGGTCGAGCAGGCGCTCGCCGAGGCCGGCGTCGACGCTCGCGCGATCTCGACGCCGTCGCCGTGACCGAGGGGCCGGGGCTGATCGGCGCGCTGCTCGTCGGCCTCTCGGCCGCGAAGGCGATCGCGTTTGCCCGCGGCCTGCCGCTCGTCCCGGTCGAACCACCTGCACGGCCACCTGGCCGCGCTCTACCTGCAGCCCGAGCCGGTCGAGCCGCCCTTCCTGGCGCTGCTCGCCTCGGGCGGCCACACCATGATCGCTCGAGGTGACCGACCACCGCGGCTATCGCTGCATCGGCGGCACCCTCGACGACGCCGCCGGCGAGGCGTTCGACAAGGGCGCGCGCCTGCTCGGGCTCGGCTACCCGGGCGGCGCCCGGCTGGAGCGGCTCGCGGCCGGCGGCGATCCCAGCCGCGCACGCGTTCCCGACCGGGATGCTGGGCCGCCCCGGCTACGACCTCTCCTTCAGCGGCCTGAAGACCGCCCTGCGCTACGCCCTCGCCGGCCATCCGGACGTGCCCCGCGCCGACCTGGCCGCCTCCTACCAGGCCGCGATCGTGCGCGCCCTGGTCGAGCGCACCGCCGCGGCCGTCGCCGATACGGGGGCATCGACCCTCGCGGTCGTGGGCGGCGTCGCCCGACAACGGCGCCCTGCGCGACGCGTTCGCCCTGCGCTGCCGCGAGCTGGGCGTCCGGCTCGCGCTCGTGGCGCCCGAGCTCTGCTCCGACAACGCGGCCATGATCGCGTCCGCGGCCCGCTACACCGACGCGATCGAGTACCCCGGATACCTGCGCCGCGACGCCTACGCGACCGCATCGTGAGCGTCGAGGTGCGCGTCTACTCGGCCGCCGGCTGCCACCTGTGCGAGGTCGCGAAGGCGCTGCTCGAGCAGGAGCGGGCCGCGCTCGGATTCGACCTGGTCTGTGTGGACATCACCGGCGACCCGGAGCTCGAGGCGGCCTACCGGGAGCAGATCCCGGTCGTGTTCGTGGCCGGCCGCAAGGCGTTCAAGTACCACGTCGATCCGGCCGAGCTGCGGCGGCGATTGAGCGCGGCCGCGGCGGCGCGCTGAGCCCCGGGACGCCATCGGCGCGGGGTCGAAATCGGGATGGCTACACTGGAGAGACCGTGCTGGAAACCCCCGCCTCGAAGGAGAGACTTTTGGAATCCGATCGCCTGACGGTCGGCGTTGCCGCCCGGCTCTCCCGCTACCTGCAGGTGCTGACCCAGGCGAAGAAGATGGGGCGCGACTCGATCTCCTCGCAGGAGATCGGCGAGTACACCAACGTGAACGCCACCCAGATCCGGCGCGACCTGTCCGGGTTCGGCAAGTTCGGCAAGCGCGGCGTGGGCTACAACATCGACTACCTGGTCACCGAGATCCGCAAGATCCTGCGCACCTCCGGCCAGCACAACATCGTCCTGATCGGCGCCGGCCGGCTCGGCTCGGCGATCGCGTCGTCGCCGACGTTCGCCGACCACGGCTTCAACATCGCCGGCGTGTTCGACTCCGACCGGCCAAGATCGGCTCGAGCATCGGCGACCAGTCGGTGCAGGACGTCTCCGGCCTGCAGGCCGCCGTGCGCGACCGCAACATCATCGTCGGCGTGCTGGCGGTGCCCGAGGGGGCTGCGCAGGAGGCCGCCGACGCGCTCGTCGCGGCCGGCGTGAAGATCATCTTCAACTACTCCGACGCGCTGATCGACACGCCCGCCGACGTGACCGTGCACCGGTCGAGCCCCGTCGTCGAGATCCTGCACGCGCTCTACTTCCACCTGACCTAGAGCGACCATGATTACGGGCCTGGCACCGTCAGACGGTGCCACGCACCTTCCGACCCACTAGCCTGCCGTCGATGCGGCTGATCCTGTGGCACGGCTACCTGCTCGAGGGCACGGGCTCGAACATCTACACCCAGCACATCGCCCGGGCCTGGGGCCGGCTGGGGCACGACGTGTGCCTGATCTGCCAGCAGCCGCGGGCCGAGCGGTTCGATCTGGGGCCGCGCGTGCGGGTCGTCCGGCCCGACGTCGGCCCGCTCCTGCCCGTGTTCGTGCTCGACCGCTACGAGGGCGATCGAGGCCAGGCACGTCGCCGACTTCACCGCCGCCGAGCTCGAGCGCTACACCGCGGCCAACGTCGCCGCGATCGCGGCCGAGCTCGACCGCGCGCCGGTCGACCTGGTGCTCGCAAACCACGCCATCATGGGCGGCCCGGTGGCCGCCGCGCGCCTGCGGCTCGGGCAGACGCCGTACGCGGTCAAGGTGCACGGCTCCGAGCTCGAGTACGCGATCCGCGGCCGGCCGCGCGCTGGCCGGCGATGGCCCGGGAGTCGCTCGCCGGCGCGGCCGCGGTCTTCGCCGGCTCCGAGCACATCGTCGCGGTCACCGAGGAGCTGCTGGGCGAGGGCGCCTACCGGCGCGCGCTTCGGATCGTGCCGCCCGGCGTCGACACCGACGGGTTCGCGCCCGGGCGGGGGTCGCTGCCGCAGCTGCGGCGGCTGCTCGCGGCGGAGCGCCGGCCAGGACTCGCCCGACCATCCGGCCGAGCGCATCGCCGACGCCGGCGCCGCGGCCGGACTCGCTGGGCCTCGGGCCGCTTCGTCCTCTACTTCGGCAAGCTGATGCGCCAGAAGGGCGTGCACCTGCTGCTCGAGGCCTGGCGCGACGTCGGCGCCGCGCCATCCCGGCGTCGGGCTCGTGATCGTCGGGTTCGGCGATGCCCGGGCCGAGCTCGAGGCGGCCGCGCCGCCGGGCGTCATCTTCACCGGCGCGATGGATCACGAGCAGCTGCAGCTGCTCGTGCCGCTCGCCGAGGCGGTGGTCGTGCCGTCGGTGCTGCCCGAGGCGTTCGGCATGGTGGCGGCCGAGGCGGCGGCCTGCGCGGTCGTCCCGATCGTCTCCGACCACTCCGGCCTGGCCGAGGTGGCGGCGGGCTCGGCGAGGCCGGGATCACGTTCGACGGCACGCGCGGCCGACCTCGCCGGCCGCCTGAACGCGCTGCTCGACCTGCCCGCGGCCGAGCGGGCGCGGCTGGGTGCGGTCGCGCGCGCGGCGGTCGTTGCCCGGTGGAGCTGGGAGCGGCATCGCCCGGCAGCTGCTCGCAGACGCGCTCCCGTAGCGCTCAAGCGCGGCGGCGGCGCGAGCGCCGATACGGCGCGTGTGAACGCTTCCGCCCCCCGCGGACTGCGGCGACTCGCCTCCCCGTTCCGGCGTCGCCCGGCGGGCGCGCGGCCGGACCCGTTCCGCACGCTCTGGGACGCGTCGTTCGAGCCGCTGCTCGCCCACGTCGACGGCCACATCGTCGACGTGAACCCGGCGTTCTCGGCCACCTTCGGCTACACCGCCGAGGAGGCGCTGCGCCTGACGGTGCTCGACCTGGCCGCCCCGACCGAGCGGGCGTCGCTGGCGGAGCGGATCCGCCTCGGCGAGGAGCAGGCGTTCGAGCTGATCGGGAGACGAAGGCCGGCGCGCCGCGCTACCTCGAGGCCTCGGCGCGCACGATCGACGCGCGACGCCGGCGAGCACGCGGCGGATGCTGGCGCTGCGCGACGTCACCGACCGGCGCGAGGCCGAGGAGGAGACGGGCGTGCTGGCGTTCCAGTACGCGGCCGACCTGACGGTCGTCGCCGAGGTCGCGCGCCGGCTCCCGCGCACCGCCGACGCCGCGTCGGCCCGGCTGGCGATCTGCGAGGCCGCCCTGGAGGTGTGCGACGGCGCGATGGCCGTGCTGATGGAGCCCGACGGCCGCGGCAACCTGGTCTCGACCGCCATGGCCGGCGCCCACTGCGAGCCGCTGATCGTGCCGATCGACCACACGAGCTCGGCCACCGCCCAGGTGTTCATCTCCCGCGAGCCCTTCTTCGCCGACCTCTCGACCCACGGCGGCGTCTCGCCGCAGCTGGTCGAGGCCACCGGCCTCGTGACCGCCCTGTGGCAGCCGGTGCTGCGCGACGGCGACCCGGTGGGCGTGCTGCTCGTGGCCTGGGACCGGCACGTGACGCTGATCTCCGACCGCGCGGCGGCCGTCGTCGGCCTGTTCGCGGCCGAGGCCGCGGTCGCCGTCGAGCGCGTCGACATCCTCGCCCGCCTCGACGAGCTGAACACGGCCCTCGCCCAGCAGGTCGAGGCGCTGCGGCTGTCCGACCAGTTCAAGACCGACTTCGTCTCGAGCGTCTCGCACGAGCTGCGCACGCCGCTCGCGTCGATCCTGGGCTACACGGACATCCTGGTGAACGGCGAGGTGGGCGAGATGACCGCCGACCAGGAGGAGTTCCTGGAGATCATCGACCACAACGCCCGCCGCCTGCTCACGCTGATCAACGACCTGCTGACGCTCTCGGGCCTCGAGAGCGGGCGCATGGTGATCCGCCCCGAGCCGACCGACCTGTGCGAGCTCGTGCGCGAGAACGTCCAGATCCACACCCCGGCGGTGAACGTGCGCAAGCAGCGGCTCGAGGTCAGCCTGCCCGCGACGGCGGTCATGGCCACCGTCGACTCCGACCGCATCGCGCAGGTGCTGACGAACCTGCTCTCAAACGCGATCAAGTTCACGCCCGACGAGGGCCGCCTCGGGGTTGCGCTCGCCGTCGCCGGCGGCGAGGCCGTGCTGACCGTCTCGGACTCCGGGCATCGGCATCTCCGACGACGATTGCGAGCGGCTGTTCGAGCGGTTCTTCCGCGCGGGCAACGCGCTCGAGCGGGCCATCCCCGGCACCGGCCTGGGCCTCGCGATCTGCAAGGGCATCGTCGATGCCCACGACGGCGGCCTCGGCGTCTCATCGACGCTCGGGCACGGCACCACCGTGACCGTGACGCTGCCACTGGAAGCCCCCTTCACCGAAGGGAGGACGAGGATGAGCGATAGGCGACATACCGTGCTCGTGGCCGAGGACGAGCCGCACCTGCTGCGGCTGGTGCAGTTCCGCCTCGAGCGGGAGGGCTACGACGTCGTGACCGCCGATCGACGGCCAGAGCGCGCTCGACGTCGGTGTTCGAGCTGCGCCCCGACCTGTGCCTGCTCGACGTCGTCATGCCCCGTCGCAGCGGCTGGGACGTCCTGACCGAGCTGCGCGGCGACGAGCGCAGCCGCCACCTCAAGGTCATCATGCTGACGGCGCGCGCGACCGACGCCGACATCCAGACCGGGATGCGGCTCGGCGCCGACGACTACCTGACCAAGCCGTTCTCGCAGCACGACCTGAGCGCGCGGGTCGCCGCCCAGCTTCCCGGCTGAGTTCGCGCGTCGCGGGGGCCCGCAGCGGGTATCGTGCCTCGGCCGATGGGGGAGACGCCCAAGATCACCGATCCGCTGAAGGCGCTCGAGGCCGCGAGGGCTGCGTTCGAGGACGGCGCCGACTTCACGATCGGCGTCGAGGAGGAGTTTGCGATCCTCGCCGCGGACGGCCTGGACATGACGGCCGGCTTCGAGCGCATCGACGCCGCCACCCGCACGGGGCCGCTCGCCGGGATGGTGGCCGGCGAGCTGATCCGCTCCGAGGTCGAGGTGCGCACCGGCCGCTGCGAGTCGTTCGCCGAGGCGGCCGAGACGATGGCGCGGCGGCGCGCCGACGTGATCGCTGCGGCCGAGCGGCTGGGCTACCGGCTCTCGGCGACCGGCACGCACCCGTTCGCCCGCTGGCAGGACCAGGAGGTGATCGACACCCCGCACTACCACCTGGTCGAGTCGACGCTGCGCTACGTGGCCTGGCGCAACAACACGTTCGGCATCCACGTGCACACCGGCATCCGCGGCGCCGACCGGGCGATCGCGGTCACCGAGCGCGCTGCGCTCGGTGCTGCCGGAGCTCCTGGCGGCGTCGTGCAGCTCGCCGTGGCTCGAGGGCCGCCACACCCACCTGCAGTCGACCCGGACGCAGATCTTCACCCGCTTCTTCCCCCGCTGCGGCATCCCCGACCGGCTTCGAGCGACTGGGACGAGTACGACCGGTTCGTGCGCTTCCTGATCGAGACCCGCTCGATCCGCGAGCACACCGAGATCTGGTGGAGCGTGCGGCCGCACCAGGCCTTCCCGACGGTCGAGATCCGCATCTGCGACGCGCCAGCCGGAGTTCGAGCGGTCGGTGGCGCTGGCGGGGCTGATGGTGGCGCTCTCGGCCCACTACGCCCGCGACTACGACGAGGGCCGGCCGCTGCCCGCGCATCCGCCGCGGATGCTCGAGGAGAACCTGTGGCGGGCGATCCGCTGGGGCATGACGCGGCGAGCTGATCGACCTCGACGCCGGCCGCTCGGTGCCGGCGCGCGATCGGCTGGAGGCGCTGATCGAGCAGGTGTCCGAGGTCGCCGCCGAGCTCGGGATCGCCCCGCACCTGGGGGTGCTGCTCGGGCCGACGGCCGCCGAGCGCTATGCCTCGGAGCTCGAGGACGGGATCGACCGTGCACGAGGTGTGGCCGCACGCCGGTGCAGCGCACCCGCGACTCGGTGCTGGAGTGGCTTGCGGTCAGAGAGGAGGAGACGGGATGAGCGATGCCGGGCAGACCGCCCAGGAGGCGGCCGCGGAGTTCATGCGCACCGTGCCGGTGCAGGACGTGGTCGTCTCGATGGTGCAGACCGTGTTCGACGTCGGCTACCGGCGCACGGGCCTCGTCGGCGGGGCGGCCGACGAGCACGACCTCGACCAGACGCGGCTTGCG
The DNA here is from genome assembly GCA_963813245.1 of uncultured Actinomycetes bacterium. Lineage (GTDB taxonomy): Bacteria > Actinomycetota > Thermoleophilia > Gaiellales > JAICJC01 > JAICJC01. The sequence goes on along the minus strand of CAWEYE010000010.1, from coordinate 91,552 downwards.
ATCGAGACCATCCGCGCGCTCCTGCCCGTCCTCGAGCAGGTGCTCGACGCCTCGTCGATGACGACGCTGCGCGGGGCGCTCTCGGAGCTTCAGCTCGCCTACGCCGATGCCACCGAGCGGCCCGCGCAGGCGGCGCCGGCGGACGCCGCCGCCCCGCCGCCCGAGCCGCCGCCCGGCCCGGCCGAGCAGCCGCAGCCGCCGCCGCCCGGCGGCCGCGTCGCTCCCGAGCGGCCGCGGATCTGGACGCCGGGAGGCGACGTATGAGCGCGACCGCCGAGATCGGCGTCTTCGGCGGGTCGGGGTTCTACTCGTTCCTGGAGGATGCCGAGGAGGTCACGGTCGACACGCCCTACGGCGCCGCCGTCCGACCGTTCACGATCGGCGACGTCGGCGGCAAGCGGGTGGCCTTCCTGCCCCGGCACGGCCGCAACCACCAGCTGCCGCCGCACGCCGTGCCCTACCGGGCCAACCTGTGGGCGATGCGGGAGCTGGGCGTGCGCCGCGTGATCGGCCCGTGCGCTTCGGGCAGCCTCGATCCGGGCCTGCCGCCGGGGACGTTCGTGGTCTGCGACCAGTTCGTCGACCGCACGAGCGGCCGCAGGGACACCTTCTACGACGGCCCGGTGACCACGCACGTGTCGGCCGCCGACCCGTACTGCCCCGACCTGCGCGGGATCCTGCTCGCCACCGGCCGGGAGCAGGGCATCGACATCCGCGACGGCGGCACGGTGGTCGTGATCCAGGGCCCGCGCTTCTCGACCCGGGCCGAGAGCAGGTGGTTCTCGGCGATGGGCTGGGGCGTCATCAACATGACCGCCTACCCCGAGGGCTGGCTCGCCCGCGAGCTCGGCCTCTGCTACGCCAACGTCTCGCTGATCACCGACTACGACGTCGGCCTCGAGGACGACACGAGCATCGAGCCGGTCAGCCACGAGGCGGTCGTGGCGGTGTTCACCGAGAACAACGAGCGGCTGCGGCGGCTGCTCTTCGAGTCGATCCCGAAGATCGGCCCGCAGCCGGACGACATCTGCGCAAACGCGCTCGCCGGGGCGCGGTTCTAGCCCGTCGTGGCGTTCGTCGAGGGCTCACGAGGCCCGCCTGCACTACGTCCAGCACGGCCGGGGCCCCGACATCGTGTGGGTCTCGGGCGGCGGCGGCCTGGCCGCCGACTGGCACCCGTACCAGATCCCGTTCTTCGAGCGCGAGTTCCGCAACACGACCTTCGACAACCGCGGCATCGGCCGCACCGAGTGCGAGGTGCCGATGCCGTGGCCGATCGAGTCGTTCGCCCGCGACGCCGCGGACGTGATCGAGGCGGTCTGCGACCCGCCGGTCGCGATCGTCGGCCTGTCGCTGGGCGGCGCGATCGTGCAGCAGGTGGCGATCGACCGCCCCGACCTGCTGCGCTGCTGCATCACGATGGGGACGGGTGCGCGCAGCACGGGGTGGGGATGGGACTACCAGAAGGCCGAGATCGACTGGCGCAAGGAGGGCGGCCGGCTCGACGGGATGATGGCCGTGGCTCACAACGCGATGATGATGTATCCCGCCCGCGTGCTCGGCGACCGCGAGCTGTGGCCGAAGCTCGGGCCGACCTGGTGGCGTGGCTTTCGACCGACGACAACGAGCGCTCGCTGATCCCGCAGTGGGAGGCGAGCCTCCTGTTCGACCAGATGGAGGCCCTGCCGGCCTGCACCGTGCCGATGCACGTGATCGCGTTCACCGAGGACGTCCAGGCGCCGCCGCAGGACGGCCGCGAGGTGGCCGAGCTGGCGGGCGCCGCCGAGTTCCACGAGTTCGAGGGGATGGGCCACTGCTCGATCTACGGCCACGCACAAGACGTCCTCAATCCGTTCATCCGCGACCTCGTCCTGCGCTACATATGAGCGGAAGTGCGGGCCGGTACCGCTGTTACAATCCGCCGGCTCGTTTTTCCCGGGTCTTTCTGTCTTCCGTCCCTAAGGAGTCCACCACGTGAGCTCGCTCGCTAGCCATGCTGTGCTGATTGCCCTCGTCTGCGGCGCGCTCGCGGTCGTCTACGGCCTCGCCCTCACCCGGTGGGTGCTCAGCCAGCCCGCGGGCAGCGAGCGGATGCGCGAGATCTCCGCCGCCGTGCAGGAGGGCGCCGCCGCCTACCTGAAGCGGCAGTACACGACCATCGCGGGCGTGGCCCTGGTGGTGTTCCTGCTGATCGGCATCGCCGGCACGTGGACGTCCGACCTGGGCTGGAAGGTGGCGATCGGGTTCCTGATCGGCGCGGTGCTCTCGGCGCTCACGGGCTTCATCGGCATGAACGTGGCGGTGCGCTCGAACGTGCGCACGGCCGAGGCGGCCAAGTCCGGCCTCGCGCCGGCGCTCTCGATCGCGTTCAAGGGCGGCACGGTCACCGGCATCCTCGTCGTCGGGCTCGGCCTGCTCGGCGTCGGTGCCTACTTCGGCATCCTGGACGCCATAGGCAGCGGCTCGCAGTCGCACCGCGACCTCGAGACGACGAAGGCGCTCGTCGGCCTCGCGTTCGGCGGCTCGCTCATCTCGGTGTTCGCCCGCCTCGGCGGCGGCATCTTCACGAAGGCCGCCGACGTCGGCGCCGACCTGGTCGGCAAGATCGAGGCCGGCATCCCCGAGGACGACCCGCGCAACCCGGCGGTGATCGCCGACAACGTGGGCGACAACGTCGGCGACGACGCCGGCATGGCCGCCGACCTGTTCGAGACCTACGCGGTGACCGTGGTCGCGTCGATGTTCCTGGGCGCCCTGTTCGGAAACCACGACGCGGTCATGCTGCCGCTGCTCCTGGCGGCGTTCTCGATCCCGGCGTCGATCGTCGGCACCATGTGCGTGCGCCTGTGGGGCAACATCAGCGTGATCTCCGCCCTGTACGTGGGCGTGATCGTCTCGGCGGTGCTCTCGGCGGTGATCTACATCCCCGTGATCGCGAACACGGCCAAGCACTTCGGATCGTTTACCGGTGGCGCGAGCTCGACCAAGATCTACTTCTGCGGCCTGATCGGGCTCGTCATCACGGCGCTGATCGTGGCCATCACCGAGTACTACACCGGCACCCGCTTCGGCCCGGTGAAGCGCATCTCCGAGCAGTCGCTCACGGGTCACGCGACCAACATCATCGCGGGCCTCGCCGTCGGCATGCAGGCGACCGTGCTTGCCGGTGATCGTGATCGCCGTCGGCACCGTCACGTCGTTCAAGCTGGCCGGTATCTACGGCATCGCGATCGCCGTCACCTCCATGCTCTCGATGGCGGGCATGGTCGTCGCCCTTGACGCGTTCGGGCCGATCACCGACAACGCGGGCGGGATCGCCGAGATGGCCGACCTGCCCCACGAGGTGCGCGACAACGTGACCGATCCGCTCGACGCCGTCGGCAACACCACGAAGGCCGTGACCAAAGGCTACGCGATCGGCTCGGCCGGCCTGGCGGCGCTGGTGCTGTTCCAGTCCTACAGCGACGAGCTGAGCCAGAAGGTCGGCCACCCGGTCACGTTCACGATCAACGATCCGTGGGTGCTCGCGGGCCTCCTCATCGGCGGCCTGATGCCGTTCCTGTTCGCGTCGCTCGCGATGGACGCCGTCGGCCGCACCGGCGGCCTGGTCGTGCAGGAGGTGCGGCGCCAGTTCCGCGAGATGCCCGGGATCATGGAGGGCACCACCAAGCCCGACTATGCGCGCTGCGTCGACCTGGTGACGCGGGCGGCCATCCGCGAGATGCAGCTGCCGGCGCTGATCCCGGTCGTGGTGCCGATCGTCGTCGGCCTGATCTCCTACCAGGCCCTGGGCGGCCTGCTCGTGGGGACGATCGTGACGGGCCTCTTCCTGGCCATCTCGATGACCTCGGGCGGCGGCGCCTGGGACAACGCCAAGAAGCTGATCGAGGACGGCGCCCACGGTGGCAAGGGCTCCGACGCGCACGCCGCGTCGATCACCGGTGACACCGTCGGCGACCCCTACAAGGACACGGCCGGGCCGGCCATCAACCCGATGATCAAGATCACGAACATCGTCGCGATCCTGATCATCCCGCTGCTGGCGCGGTAGGCGAGAGAACCGGGGCCTGGCCCCGCCCGGCGGGCGGGGCCAGGCCCCATCGACCAGCTTCCGTGACCCGACTCCCGTAATAATCACCGCATGCCGCTGAAGCGCCGTCAGGCCGGTGGGCTGCACCGAGTGCTCGGCACCGCCGCGCTGTTCTCGACGGCGTACGGCAACGTCGGCTCGTCGATCTACTACGCGCTCGGCCTCGTGACCGTGTACGCGCTGGGCATGACGCCGGTCGCCTTCGCCGTCTCGGGCGCCATCTTCTTCTTCACCGCGGTCACCTACGCCGAGGCGACCGCCCGGTTCCCCGAGGCGGGCGGGTCGTCGTCGTTCACGCGGCACGCGTTCAACGAGGCGGTGTCGTTCTTCGCCGGCTGGGCGCAGATGCTGAACTACACCGTCACGATCGCGATCTCGGCGATCTTCGTCCCGCACTACCTGAACAAGTTCGATCCCAGCCTGAACCTGATCGGGCACCCGTGGGACATCGTCGGCGGCGCGGTCGTGGTCGGGCTGCTCGTGGCGATCAACATCGTCGGGGTGAAGGAGGCGGCCGGCCTCAACATCTTCCTGGCGCTGACCGACCTCGGCACGCAGGCGCTGCTCGTGATGATCGGCCTCGTCACCGTGTTCAGCCCGCACGTCCTGCAGACGAACATCCACCTGGGGACGGCGCCGACGTGGAGCAACTTCATCGTGTCGATCCCGGTGGCGATGGTGGCCTACACGGGCATCGAGACGGTCTCCAACATGGCCGAGGAGGCGATCGACCCGCCCCGCCACGTGCCCCGCTCGATCATGTACGTGGTGCTCGCGGTGTTCGCGATCTACGCCTTCCTGCCGTCGGTCGCGCTCTCGGCGCTGCCGGTCAAGCCGGCCACCGCGCTGCAGGTCAAGGAGTCGCACAGCTCGGTGCTCTCGTGCCCGAAGGCGGTGAAGCTCGGCGAGCCGACGTCCGACCTGGCCTGCAAGTTCGCCGGCGACCCGGTCGCCGGCCTGGTCGAGCACCTGAGCATCCCCAGACACGATCAAGGAGGGCCTGGGCTACTACGTCGCCATCCTCGCCGCGACGATCCTGATCATCGCGACGAACGCCGGCATCATCGGCGTCTCGCGGCTGACGTACTCGATGGGCCAGCACCGCCAATTGCCGGAGGCGATCCGGCACGTGCACCCGAAGTTCAACACGCCGTACGTGGCGATCATCCTCTACAGCGTGCTCGCGGTGCTGCTGATGATCCCGCCGGGGGCGATCGCGTTCCTCGGCAACCTGTACGCCTTCGGCGCCATGCTGTCGTTCACGCTCGCGCACGCCTCGGTGATCAAGATGCGGCGCACGCTCAGCTCCGCCGACATGCCCTGGCGCGGGCCGCTGTCGTTCCAGGTGGGCTCATACGACATGCCGCTGTTCGCCGTGCTGGGCTTCATCGGCTGCGGCGCCTCGTGGCTGGTCACGGTCGCGCTGCACTTCAAGGACGGCGTCGCGCCGGTCGGGATCGCCTGGCTCGCGATCGGGATGATCGTCTACGTGGTCTACCGCCGCACCCAGCACCTGCCGCTGACCGAGACGGTGACGGCGGCGCGGATGATGGTCGGGCCGGCGGTCGAGGTCGAGTACCGCTCGATCCTGCTGCCGCTCACCGCCCACCGGGTCACCGACGAGATGACGGCCACCGCGCTGCAGCTCGCGGCCGAGTCGGGCACGAAGCTCGTCGCCCTCTACCCGATCCCGGTGCCGATGAACCTGCCGCTGTCGGCGCCGATGGAGGCCGAGTCGCGCCAGGCCGAGCACGAGCTGAGCGAGGCGGCGGCGCTCGGGCGCGAGTACGGCGTCTACGTCATCCCCCGCATCGTGCGCACCCGCAACGTCGGCCAGGCGATCGTCGACGAGGCCCGCCAGCGCCGGTCCGAGATCATCGTGCTCGGCGCCGAGCAGCGCAAGCGCGGCGGCGAGCGCATGTTCGGGCGGGTGATCGACTACGTGCTGCGGAACGCCGACTGCCGCGTGATGGTCGGCACGCAGCCGACGGGGTGATGCCATGCTGCTGCGTGAACCGCATCCTGTCGGTCGCGTTCCTCGTGATCGGCGTCGCGCTCCTGGTCGAGACGGCCGTCCTGGGCGGCGGTGAGGTGCGGGTTCTTGGCCGGCGTCGTCTTCATCGCGCTCGGCATCCTGCGCCTCCGGGCGATGCGTCCGCCGAGGGCACGCGGGTGAGCGGTGTCGAATTCCGGCCGCGCCGTTCGTCCCAGTGGACGGCGGCCGCCATCGGCCGGCGAGACGAAGGGAGACGACGATGAAATATCTGCTTGCGATCTACGCCGACGAGGCGGAGTGGGGCGAGCTCAGCGAGGCAGACCGCCAGGCGATGTACGTCGAGTACGCCCGGTTCGCCGAGGACATGGGGCGGCGGGGGATGATGATCGACGGGGCCGAGCTGCGGCCGACGGCGGCCGCAACGACCGTGCGCGTGCGCGACGGCCGCACGCTCGTCACCGACGGCCCCTTCGCCGAGACGAAGGAGCAGCTCGGCGGCTACTTCGTCGTCGAGTGCGAGTCGATCGACGACGCCATCGAGGCCGCCGGGCAGATGCCGACGGCCCGCCACGGGTGCATCGAGGTGCGGCCATTGGTGGAGCGGTAGGCGCCTCCGAGGCGGCCGCCGCCGCGTTCCGCGAGCACTGGGGACGCGCGGTGGCGGCGCTCATGCGCCGCTTCGGAGATGCGGACCTGGCTGAGGAGTCGGTGCAGGAGGCGTTCGGCCGCGCCGCCGCGCGCTGGCCGGCCGACGGCGTGCCCGCATCGCCGCTCGGGTGGATCGTCGCCACGGCCGGCAACTTCGCGGTCGACCGCCTCCGCCGCGAGCGCGCCCTGCGCGAGCGGCTGCCCGCGCTTCACGCCGAGCCCGCCGGGCCGCAACCGGAAGCCTTCGAGGAGGACGACGCCGTGCCCGACGAGCGCCTGGAGCTGATCTTCACCTGCTGTCATCCGGCCCTTTCGGCCGAGGCCAGCGTGGCCCTGACACTGCGGCTGGTGGCCGGCCTCTCGACGGCCGAGATCGCCCGCGCGTTCCTCGTCCCGGAGGTGGCCATGGCCCAGCGGCTCGTGCGGGCGAAGACGAAGATCCGCATGGCGGGCATTCCGTTCGGGCGGCCGCCGGGGCACCTGCTCGCCGACCGGCTCGAGCACACGGCCGCGGTGCTCTACCTCGTCTTCAACGAGGGCTACTCGGCATCGTCCGGCGACGATCTCGTGCGCCGCGACCTCTGCGACGAGTCGATCCGGCTCGCGCGCCTGCTCGTCTCGCAGCTGCCGGCGGAGCCGGAGGCGCGCGGCCTCCTGGCGCTGATGCTGCTGCATCACGCCCGGTCGGCGGCGCGGACGACGGCCGGGGGCGAGATGGTGCTGCTCGAGCACCAGGATCGCAGCCGCTGGGACGCGGCCATGATCCGGTCGGGGGCGGCCGAGCTGCGCCGCGCCGAGCGGGCCGGCGCCCCCGGGCCCTACCAGCTGCAGGCCGCGATCGCCGAGCTCCACGCCCGCGCCGAGAGCTCCGCCGCCACCGATTGGGCGCAGGTGGCCGCGCTCTACGCCGATCTGGCCGCGATCGCCCCCTCGCCGGTGGTCGACCTGAACCTCGCGGCGGCGGTGTCGATGGCCGACGGTCCCGCGCGCGGCCTGGAGCTCGTCGACGATCTGGCCGCCTCCGGGGCGCTCGACCGCTACCACCTGCTGCACGCCGCCCGGGCGGACATGCTGCGCCGGCTCGGCCGCCCGGCCGACGCGCTCGCCGCCTACACGCGCGCGCTCGAGCTCGCCCCGGGCGCGGCCGAGCGCGAGTTCCTCGAGCGCCGCCGCGCCGAGATGCGGCGCGCCCTGCCCGGGTAACCAGCGTTGCGGTGCCCGGCACCCGTGAACCGGTGCCAGGCACCCGTCGACGGCGGTCACTATTCTCCGCGCAATGGCGCGCAAGATCCCGTCTCTGGGCCGGTTCCTGGGCGCCCCGTCGCTGTATGCGATGGCCTACGGCGAGATCTCCTCGTCGCTCTACTACGCGCTCGGCATCACCGCCGTGTACGCGCTCTCGCTGACCCCGATCGTCTTTCTCGCCGCCGGCCTGCTCTTCGCCCTGGCGGCGGCGGCGTACGCCGAGGGCGGCGCCACGATCCCCGAGCCGGGCGGATCCTCCGCGCTCTCGCGGCGGGCGTGGGGCGACCTGGCCGGCTTCATCGCCGGATGGGCGACGGTGCTCGACTTCGTGATCGCCATCTCGCTCTCGGCCCTCTTCCTGCCCCACTACGTGGCGGGCGCGTTCGGCAAGCAGGGCACGTTCTCGGTGCGGGAGGCGGCGGGGCTCGCCGTGGGGATCCTCGTCGTCATCACGATCGTGCGGCTGGTGCGGCGCACCGACGCCTACTCGACCGGGGTGGCCGTTGCGGCGCTCGACCTCGTGGTGCAGGTGAGCCTGGCCGTGCTCGGCCTCGCGCTTCTGTTCTCGTGGAGCGCGCTCACCCGCAACATCGACCTCGGCACCGTGCCCACCTGGAACTCGCTCGCGTTTGCGTTCCCGATCGCCATGATCGGCTACACCGGCCTCGAGAAGGTCTCGAGCGTGGCCGCCTACGCCAAGGATCCCGAGCGGTCGGTGCCCGACAGCGTGCGCTCGTCGGTGTTCACCGTCGTCATCGTGTACGCCGCCGTCGCGACGGCCGCGGCGTCGGCGTTCCCGACCCGCCGCGCCCCGCACACCACAGCCGGCGGCACGACGAGGCTCGGCCACTACTGGGTGAACGACCCCATGCTCGGTCTCGCCAACCGCATCGGCGCGCACGGCCCCCACTGGGTACATGTGAGCCTGGTTTTCGGGGTCGGTATGACAGCCTGCGCGATCCTCCTGATGGCCATCTCGACCAGCTTCTCGGGCTGCGGCCGTCTGGCCGAGTCGCTGGGCCGGCACGATCAGCTGCCCGCTGTCTTCGGGCGCACCAGTCGCCGGGTGATGCATCCGCCGGCGGCCATCCTCGGCGTGGGCCTCCTGGCGATCGGGTTCATCGTCGTGGGCGCGCTCTACCGCGGCCAGGAGGCGCTGACGCTGGCGTCGCTCTACAGCTTCGGCATCCTGATCGCGTTCATGATGACGCAGGCCTCCGTGGTGTGGCTGCGCATCGTCGCGCCGGACCTGCCCCGGCCGTTCATGATGAAGGGCAACATGTGGATCCGGGGGCGGCTGATCCCGATCACCTCGGTGGTGGGGACGGTGCTCGCCTTCGTGGCGTGGGTGGTCGCGCTCGGGACGCATCCGGGAGCGCGCGTCGTCGGCCCGCTGTGGATGGTCGCGGGGCTTGTGCTCTACGTGGCCGTGCGCGTGCGGGCGAGCCTGCCGATCATCGAGAGCGTCGAGCAGGGAGCGCCGCCGCCTGTGGACGTGACCGAGATCGCCTACTCCACGATCGTCGTGCCGCTTGAGCGCCTCGACGCGATCGCCGAGGAGACGATGGCATCGGCCTGCCGGCTCGCGGTCGACTCCGGTGCGGTCGTGGTTGGCGTGAGCGCCCTCTACGTCCCCGTCCGCGAGCCGATCGACAGGCCCATGCCGGAGCGCGAGCGCGAGGTGGAGGAGGTGCAGGCGCTCGCGGCGTCGCTGGCGTCGGAGTACGGCGTCGAGTACAAGGCGGTCGTCTCGCGCACGCGCAGCCCGGGGCGGCTGGTCGTCGACGCGGCGGTCGAGTACGGCGCCCAGCTGATCATGGTGGGGTCGCCGTACAAACGCCGCCTCGCCCGCAGCCTGCATGAGGAATTCTTCGGCCAGACGGTCGATTTCATCCTCCGCAAGGCGCCCTGCCGGGTGATCGTGACGCACTTCCCGGCCGAGGTTGCAGAGGAGGGCGCGGGTGTGTAAAGTAATGTCAACTTGAAGCGCTCCGTCCTTCACGATCCCGATCTGCGCCGGCTCATGACCTCGGCCGTGCTGGTCGTGGCCGGCACCGAGGCCACGGCGATCGTGCTGGCGCTGAGCGTGCTTCGGATGACCGGCAGCACCTACTGGGTGTCGGCCGTGCTCGCGGCCTCACTGGGCCTGGCGATGCTCCTGGGCCCGTTCGGCGGCGTGGTCGCCGACCGCTACGACCGGCGCCGGGTACTGACCGGGGTCGCGCTCGCCGAGACGGTCATCTTCGCGACGGCGGCGCTCGCCGCTACCCGCCCGTGGGAGCTGCTGGTGGCAGCCGCCCTGGCCGCGGTCGCCGCGGTGCCCTATGGGCCCGCTCAGGCGGCGGCGGTGCAGGCCCTGATCTCGGACGAACGCCTGCCGGGGGCGAACGCGGCGTTGTTCGGTTCGAATCAGGTGGCTGTCCTGGTGGCTCCCGCGGCGGCGGGAATCGTGTTCGCGCTGGTCGGGGGGCGGGCGGCGATGGCCGTCATCGCGCTCGCCTACGCGGCGGCGGCGGCGGCCGTCGCGCGCCTGCACGGCCAGACCCGCCCCGACCCCGAGCCCCGGCGCGGGTTCGTGCGCGAGGCGTCGGCGGGCTTCGGCGAGCTGGTGCGGGCGCGCATGGTGCTCGTGACCACGGTCGCCGTGGCGGTCATGATCGCCGTCGACGGCGCCGTCGTGGTCGCCATGATCCCGCTGGCCGGGGAGTTCCACCTCGGCGGGAGCGGCTTCGGGATCGAGATGAGCGCCTGCGGGCTCGGCATGCTGGTCGGCTCGTGGCTGGGCGCGCGCTTGACGGCGCGGCGAGACCCGCTGCACGTCTTCGGCCTCGGGTCGGCGGCGTTCGGCCTCGGCATCGGCCTGGTCGCGATCGCGCCCGCGTTCCCGCTCGTCCTCTTCGGCCTCGCGCTCTCGGGCGCCGGCAACGGCCTCTTCGGCACGGCCGAGATGCTGATCTACCAGCGCCACCTGCCGAACCGCGTGATGGGCCGCGTCCGCGCGGCTGCCGTGTCGGTGCTGAACGGCACCTACGCGCTCTCGATGGTGTGCGCGGGCACGCTCATCCACGTGCTCGGCGTGCGCGGCGTGTTCGCCCTGGGCGGCCTCGGCGGCGCGATCGCCACCGCGATCGTCATCGCCGCCGCGGTCACTCCGAGCGTACGAGCACCGGCAGCACTACAGGCGCGGACCGGCTGAAGCCGAGCCCGGCGACGGCGCGCGCCGCCGCCCGCACCGAGCCCTCGCGGGCGCGGTGGGTGAGGATGACGATGTGGACGCCCGCGCCGGAGTGCTGCACCACCTGCGCCACCGACACGCCGCGGTCGCCCAGGGCCCGGGCCACCTGGGCCAGCACGCCCGGCTCGTCGTCGACCTCGAAGCGCAGATAGAAGGGGCTCTGCAGGTCGTCCAGCGGCAGCCGGTGCAGCTCGCGGTAGTAGCCGTCGTGCTGCAGGAAGCCGGTGCCCGACGTCCCGATCACGGCGAGCAGGTCTCCGATCACCGCCGTGGCCGTCTCCTGGCCGCCCGCGCCGGGGCCTTCGAGGATCACCTCCCGGATCGAGCTGCCCCGCAGCATGACCGCGTTGAACGCGCCCTGCACCGACGCGAGCGGATGGTCGGCGGCGAGCAGGCACGGGTGCACGCGGGCGACGACGGCGCCGTCCACCTGCATCGCCGAGGCGATCAGCTTGACCTGGTAGCCGAGCGCGGCCGCGTGCTTCACGTCGAGCAGATCGAGACCGTCGATGCCGACGTGGTCGACCTCATCGCTGTGCACGCGGGTGTGGAACGCGATCGACGCCAGGATGGCGATCTTGGCGGCGGCGTCGGCGCCGGTGACGTCCTCGGTCGGGTCGGCCTCGGCGTAGCCCAGCTCCTGCGCCTCGCGCAGCGCAGCGGCATACGAGTCGCCGGCGGTCACCATCCGGGTCAGGATGAAGTTGGTCGTGCCGTTCACGATCCCGTCGATGCGGTGCACGCCGCTCACGATCAGCGACTCGCGCAGCACCTTCACGACCGGGATGGCCGCGCAGACGCTGGCCTCGAACCGCAGCTGCACGCCGCGCCGCTCGGCCTCGGCGAAGAGCTCCTCGCCGTGGCGAGCCAGAAGCTGCTTGTTGGCCGACACCACCGATTTGCCGGCCGCCATCAGCTCGAGCACGTGGCTGCGGGTGGGCTCGATGCCGCCCATCACCTCAGCGACCACCGCGATCGAGGGGTCGTCGCGCAGGCGGGCGAAGTCGGTGGTGAGCAGACCCTCCGGCGCCGTGGGGTGCCGGGCCGGGTCGCGGACGAGCGCCGCCGCGACGACGACCGGCCCGCCGGTGACGCGCTCGATCGCCTCGGCGCCGTCGCCGAGCAGGCCGTGCACGGCCGAGCCGACCGTGCCGAAACCGAGCAGCCCGATGCGGATCTCGCTCATCCGCGCGACGATAGTGGAACGCTGCGCACGGCAGGCACAGGCCCCGTCCAGGCTGTACGCTTCAAGCCATGAAAGTGCTGATCGTCGGATGCGGGCGCGTGGGGTCGAGCCTCGCCCTGCGCATGACCCGCGAGGGCCACGATGTCACCGTCATCGACGAGGATCCGGAGGCGCTCGCGCGGCTGCCGGAGGACTGGCCCGGGCGGTTCCTGCAGGGCCACGGACTGGACACCGACGTGCTCATCGACGCGGGCATCGAGAGCGCCGATGCCGCGATCATCGCCACCGACGGCGACAACACGAACATCGTCATCGCGCAGGTGGCGCAGAAGCGCTTCGGCGTGCCGTGCGTCGTCACCCGCATCCTCGACCCGGCCCGCGCGGCCTTCTACTCCACCCTCGGCCTGCAGACGGTGTGCGCGACCTCGGCCGTGATCGACACGGCCTTCAAGGCCATCTGCGACAACCCGGGCCGGGCCGCGTAGGAAACGGCGGGCGGGGCGCGTGTACATCCTGATCGCGGGTGGGGGCAAGGTGGGCTCGAATCTGGCCTCGACCCTGCTCAAGATGGGCCACGAGGTGACGCTGCTCGAGAACGACCGCGAGCGCTACGCCCGCCTCGAGGAGCGGTTCGAGCACGTCGTCCGCTACGGCGACGCCACCGAGCTCTTCGTGCTCGAGCGGGCGGGCGTCGAGCGGGCCGACCTGGTGGTCGCAGTGACCGGGGACGACGAGGACAATGTGATCGTGTGCCAGGTCGCGAAGGAGAAGTACGGCGTGGCCAAGTGCATCGCCCGGGTGAACGATCCCCGCAACCAGCCGCACTTCGACATGGTCGGCGTCGGTCTCACCGTGTCGGCGACGGCCACCATCCTCGCGCTGATCGAGCACGAGCTGCCCGAGCACGAGCTGGTGACGCTGCTCGATCTGCGCCGCGAGAATCTTGAGATCGTCGAGTTCGCCATCGACGACCGGTCGCCGGCCGCCGGCCGCTTCGTGCGCGACCTGAACCTGCCCAGCAAGTCGCGGCTGATCTCGGTGACGCGCGACGGCCGGGCCGAGATCGCCATCGGCGACACCGAGCTGCGGCCGGGCGACCTCGTGATGGCGATCCTCGAGCCGGGCGCCGAGGACGATCTGAAACGGGTGCTCATGCCCGTGCGCGCCTAGGCGGGTTCGATGTCCCCGGGGCTGATCGAGCGCTACCGCGACCGGCTCCCGGTGAGCGCGGCGACTCCGGTGGTGACGCTCGGCGAGGGCTCGACGCCGCTGCTCGAGGCGCCGCGCGTGTCGGAGCGCACGGGCTGCCGGGTGCTCCTGAAGTACGAGGGCGCGAACCCGACCGGATCGTTCAAGGACCGGGGGATGACGGTGGCGGTCTCGAAGGCGCTCGAGGAGGGCGCGCGCGAGGCCGTGTGCGCCTCGACGGGCAACACTTCGGCATCGGCCGCCGCGTACTGCGCCCGCGGCGGCCTGCGGCTCGTGGTCGTCCTGCCCGAGGGCGCCATCGCCCGCGGAAAGCTCGCCCAGGCCCAGATCGCCGGCGCGCGCGTGATCGCCGTGCAGGGCGACTTCGACGATGCCCTCGGGCTCGTCCGCGAGCTCGTTGCGCGCCGCGACGTGGCGCTCCTGAACTCCGTCAACCCGTACCGCCTCGAGGGGCAGAAGACGGCGGCGTTCGAGGTCGTGGAGCAGCTCGGCGGGGTGCCCGACTGGCTGGCGCTCCCCGTGGGCAACGGCGGCAACATCACCGCATACTGGAAGGGGTTCGGCGAGATCGACGCCGCGCCGCACATGCTCGCCGGCCAGGCCGAGGGCGCCGCTCCGCTGCTCACCGGCCGGCCGGTGGCGCACCCCGAGACGGTGGCGACCGCGATCAGGATCGGCAACCCGGCCCGGCTCGACGAGGCGCTCGCGGCGCTCGCCGAGTCGGCGGGCGGGGTGCGGGCGCTGCCCGATCACGCGATCCTCGCCGCCTACCGGCTGCTCGCGCAGGAGGAGGGCGTGTTCTGCGAGCCGGCGTCGGCCGCGTCGGTCGGCGCGCTTCTGGTCGCGAGCGCCGACGGGCTCGTGGAGCCGGGCTCGACGGTCGTCTGCGTGCTGACCGGGCACGGCCTGAAGGATCCCGACACGGCGGGCGCCGAGGGCGCCGAGATCCTGCGCTGCCCGCCGCACATCGATCGCCTCGAGGAGCTGGCCTTCGCCCGCGAGGCGGTCCTTGCCTGACGAGCTGACCGTCACCGTCCCGGCGTCGTCCGCCAATCTGGGGCCGGGGTTCGACTGCCTGGCGGTAGCCCTCGAGCTGCGCAACGAGATCGCCGTGCGGCGGGGAGCGGGGGAGGGGACGCGGGTGAGCGCCGCGGGTGAGGGCGCCGACAGCGTCCCGGCCGATGCCGAGAACCTGTTCGTGCGCGCGTTCGCCTCGGCCGGCGCGGACGCGCGCGGCCTCGACATCGGCATGCGCAACCGGATCCCGTTCGCACGCGGGCTGGGATCGAGCGCTGCCACGATCGCCGCGGGCGTGTCCGCCGGTCTGGCCTGGCAGGGGAGCGGGGCCGACCCGCTGCCGGCGGCGGCCGCGCTCGAGGGGCATCCCGACAACGTCGCGGCCGCCCTGCTCGGCGGGGTGACGCTGGCGTGGACCGCCTCTGACGGCGCGCGGGCCCTGCGCCTGGGCTCCTGCCCGGTCGAGTTCGTCGCCGTCGTCGCTCCCGGCGAGCTGGCGACGGAGCGGGCGCGGGCGGCGCTGCCCGCGCAGGTCGGCCATGCCGATGCGGTGCACACGGCGGCCCGGGCCGCGCTGCTCGTGGCGGCGCTCGAGCAGGGGCGCACGGACGTGCTCTCCGAGGCGCTCGACGATCGCCTGCACGAGCCCTACCGGGCGGCGCTCGTGCCGCTCCTTGCGGCGGTGCGCGAGCGGCTGGGCGGCCTGCCGGCGTTCGGGGCGACGCTCTCGGGGGCCGGCCCGTCGGTGCTCGTCTGGTGCGAGCGGGGCGGGGCGGACGCGGTGGCGCGCGGGCTGGACGGCCTGGGCGCCCAAGCGCTGCCGCTGGCCGTGGCCGACCGCGGCGTGACCGTGGAGTGAGATGCCGCACCGCGGGTCAGTGCCCGCATCTATTCACACCTACGGCTTTCGGCGCACATCCGGCCCGCGCCGGCCGAGGGCGGCGTAGGCGAGCGTCTGCAGCGACGCGTTCAGCTCGTGCATCTCCTCGGCGATCCGGTTCAGGCCCTCGAGGCCGTCCAGCCGGCGGCCGATCACCTCGAGCTCGTGGCGGAGCAGGTCGATCCGCTCGAGCAGGATGTCCAGACGGCGGTCTCCCTCGTCCATCATCGCGCCGTCGCCCGCTCTCCGAGCACCAGCTCGACGAGGTCGTTCGGGGTCGCCAGGGTCGTAACCGGGGGCGCCATCCCCTGGTCGGCGCCCGCCCAGCCGGCCGCGGCGGCGGCGACCCCGCTCTCGACCACGGCCGCGAGCGCGCCGGCGTCCTCGGCCACCACGAGCGCCTGGTCGCGCGTCATCGCGAGCTCGTCGGCCAGGCGGACGGCCACGCCGGCCGACGTCCCTTCCGCGATCCGCTCGATCCGGCGGCCGAGGCCGAGGTGATGGACGACGATCCGGGCCGCCTCCTCGGGGCCGGGTGACCAGCAGGCGAGCGTGACCCCGGCGGTCTGGAGGCGGCGCAGCGCCGCGTTCAGCGCGGGATCAGGGCGCAGGCGCAGGGGGATGTGGTCCTCGTAGTAGCGGGCGAGCTCGCCCCGCCAGCTGCCGACGTCCGAGCTGGCCCACAGGTCGAGCGCGGTGATCGTGAGGGCGCGCGCGGGCGGCAGCGTCTCGGGGTCGAGCGGCTTGACGCGTCCGAGCTTGCGCACGACGTGGGCCACGGCCGCGGCGAAGAGGTCGTCGGTGTCGGCCAGGGCCCGTTCCGAGAGGATGACCACTTGCATGGCCGATCAGAGTAGCGCCTCGGCGCTCGGACGGGCCTGTGTCACACGCCGCGTGACACTTCCGGCGCGTAGTTGCGGCCACGGCGGTCTGGACCCGTGACGGGCGCAGGCGGCACGATGAGGCTACCCCCCGTCTCCCCGAAAGGACCCCCCGTGAACCTCCGTGCCCTCGTGCTGAGCGCAGCCGCCGCCGCCGCGCTGCTCAGCACCGCGCTCGCCCCGGCCGCCGCCCGGGCCGGGACGTACTCGATCACCCTCGACACCGCCAAGGACACGAGCGGGTGGTCCTTCACCGGCTCGAGCGGCTTCTCCGGCTGTGCCCTACGCCTGCACCCGGGCCCGTGCGGCGACGACGACGTGCCCAACCCCACGCCCCTGCGGATCTTCGGCTTCGGCCAGGCGGCCAAGCTCGCCAACGCCTGGTGGCAGTGGGACGCCCCGGCCACCACCACGATCGCCTCCGGGGCCCTGTCCGTGAACTACAAGACGGCAGCCACCGGGACATCGGCGTACATGAAGGCGCGGCTGCGCAGCGAGTCCTTCCCGGCGTCGGCGCAGGTGCACTCGGCCACCGGGAACGCGTCCGACACGTGGTCGATCCCGTCCGGGAACCAGGTCGTCGGCGTCTTCCTGAAGACCGACATCGCCCGCGACTACACCGACAAGTGGAACAACAACCTCAAGGTCACCACCCTCACCGCCACGCTGACCGACGACACGGCCCCGGCCCTGACCCTCTCGGGGGCGCTCGCCGACGGGACGTGGCACAACGAGGGCCAGCCCGTGCCGCTCACCGTCGCGGCGACCGACGCTGGCGCGGGCGTCGCGTCTGCCACCCTGGCCCAGGCCGGCGCGACGCTCGCCTCTGACTCGGTGGCCCACCAGAGCGGCATCCATGCGGGCCTCACCGCCTACTCCCATGATCTTGCCACCACCCCCGCCGCCCTCGGCGACGGCATCCACACGCTCGACGTGACCGTGGCCGACGCCGCCGGCGAGCGCGTGGTCGCGCCGCTCGTGGTGCGGGTGGACGCACATGCGCCGGTAGCCTCGGCGATGCTGCCCGCCGGGCCGACCACCGACCTGCGCGCGCCGGTCTCGTTCTCGGTCGATCCCGGCCCGAGCGGCCTGGGCCAGTTCGAGGCCAGCGTCGACGGCGCGCCGATGACGATCGCCGGCAACGATGCTTCGTACGTTCCCGCGGCCGATCTCGCCTACGGCACCCACACGGTCACCTGGCACGCGACCGACGGCGCCGGCAACGTCCGCGATGGGTTCTGGACGTTCACCGTGCGCGACGCCGTCGCGCCCGTGCTCTCCGACGTGCGCCCCGACGACGGGTCATCGACGTCCGACGAGACCCCGGTCATCTCGGTGGCCGTGGCCGATGCCGGCGTTGGTGTCGACCCGGCCTCGATCGCGATGACGGTCGACGGCAACGACGTGTCAGCCCACGGCGCCTTCTCGGCCGGCAGATTCGTCTACACGCCGAGCGCGCCGCTCGGGTTCGGGCGGCACACGGTGGTCGTGCGGGCGAGCGACCTGGCGGGGAACCGCTCCGCCGCGCTCACCTGGTCGTTCGACGAGCGCGACGACACGCCTCCGGCGGTCTCCGGCCGCACGCCCCTTCCGGGCAGCACCGTCCCCGGCGCATCCGCGATCGCGTTCGACGTGAGCGACGCCGGCGCCGGAGTCGACCCGGCGGCGCTGCACGTGGCGCTCGACGGCTCCGACGTGACCGGCTGGGGCACCTACGCCTCGGGCCACTTCACCTACGCGCCGGGCACCCTCAGCGCCGGCGTGCACACGGTGTCGGTGACCGCTGCCGACAGGGCCGGCAACGTCGCCGGGCCGGTCAGCTGGCAGTTCGCCGTGGCCGATCCGGCCGTCCTGCGGCTGACGGCGCAGGGGCCGGCCTCCATCCTGGCCGGTGGCCGCGCGAGCATGCGCTTCGTCGCCACCGGAAGCGGGACACCGCTCGCCGGCGTGCGCGTCGCGATCTCGACCCGCCCGGCCGGACAGCGCGGGTTCCGCATCGTCCGCACGCTCACGACCGGGAGCACCGGCGCCGTCTCGTGGTCGGTGGCTCCGCTGCGCACGACCGCCTACAGGGCGACGCTCGAGGCGGCCCCGGGCGTGACCGCCACGCGGAGCCTGGCGGTCATCCAGCGCGTCGCCCTGAGCGCCGATCACCTGCGCATCCACGCCGGCGGCGCGCTGCGCCTGGCGGGGTTCGTGTTCCCCGGCCATCCCGGCGGGTGGGTGCGCGTGCAGCTCCTGACCGGCACGGGCTGGCGCACGGTTGCGCGGCCGCACCTCGGCGGTGCATCCCGGTACGCGAAGACCGTGATCGCCGGCATCCCCGGCCGCTACGTGCTGCGGGTCGTCGCCCCCGCGACCGCCGCAAACGCGATCGGCCGCAGCCGGACGGTGACGGTGCGCGTGCGCTGACCCTCGGCTCGATCCCGCCTCCGACGACCCGGCCCACCCGGCCGGGTCGTCGCGCGTGCCGGGCCCTCCGGGCGGCCCGGTAGAATCCGTCAGGTGAGCGCCTGCCTGACTTCTGACCGTCTTCCCGGCGTCGCGGGGTGAGCGCGGCGGGCGCCGCCACCAACTCTCTGCTCGACGCGCTCAACCCCCAGCAGCGCGAGGCGGTCGTGCACACCGACGGGCCGATGCTGGTCGTCGCGGGCGCCGGGTCGGGCAAGACCCGCGTGCTCACGCACCGCGTCGCCCACCTGATCGAGTCGGGCGCCGCGGCCCCGAGCGAGATCCTGGCGATCACCTTCACGAACCGGGCTGCGAACGAGATGAAGGAGCGGGTGCAGCAGCTCGTCGGCGGGCGCACGGCGGCGCGCATGTGGGTGATGACCTTCCACGCAGCCTGCGGGCGGCTGCTGCGGCGAGACGCCGAGCGGATCGGCTACCGGTCGAGCTTCACGATCTACGACCAGGCCGACCAGGTGCGGCTGGTCAAGGCGTGCATCGAGGAGCTCGAGCTCGACCCGAAGCGGTTCGCGCCGCGAGCGGTGCACACCGCCATCTCGCGGGCGAAGGACCGGCTGCTCACGGCCGAGGCGTACGGGGATCAGGTGGGCAACTTCTTCGAGCAGACGGTGGCCGGCGTGTACACCCTGTACCAGCGCCGGCTGTACGCCGCAAACGCGATGGACTTCGACGACATGATCCTGCAGACCGTGCTCATGCTCGAGGCCGACCCCGAGGCCCGCGCCGCCTGGCAGGAGCGCTTCAGCCACATCATGGTCGACGAGTACCAGGACACGAACCACGCCCAGTTCCGGCTGCTGTCGGCCCTGGCCGAGAAGCATCGCAACATCGCCGTCGTCGGCGATCCCGACCAGTCGATCTACGCGTTCCGCGGCGCCGACATCCGTAACATCGCCGAGTTCGAGCACGACTTCCCCGGCGCCCGCGTCGTCGCGCTCGAGCAGAACTACCGCTCGACCCAGGCGATCCTCGACGCCGCAAACGCCGTCATCGCCCGCAATCCCGACCGCCGGCCCAAGAAGCTCTGGTCGGAGCTCGGCCGCGGCCTGCCTGTGCGGGTGGTCGAGTCCGACGACGAACACTCCGAGGCCCGGTTTGTGGCCGGCGAGATCAGCCGCGCGCTGGACGAGGGCGCCGGGCCGGCCGACATCGCCGTCTTCTACCGCATGAACGCGCAGTCGCGCGTGCTCGAGGACGTGCTGGTGCGGCAGGGCGTCGGCTACCGCGTGGTGGGCGGCCCGCGCTTCTACGAGCGGGCCGAGATCAAGGATGCGATCGCCTACCTGCAGGTGCTGCACAACCCGGCCGACGAGGTGTCGCTGCGGCGGATCGTGAACCAGCCGCGGCGCGGCATCGGCGCCGCCTCGCTCGAGCGGCTTGCCGCCCACGCCGGTCAGATGAACTGGACGCTGCTCGAGGCGATCGAGCACTCGAGCGCGGTGCCGCTCGGCACGGCCGCCGGCGCCCGCGTGCGCGAGTTCGCGGCCCTGCTCGCCGATCTCGGCGACCTCGTGGCGACGGCGACCCCCGCGGAGCTGCTCGAGCAGGTGCTCGAGCAGACCGGCTACCGGGCGATGCTCGAGGCCGAGCGCACGTTCGAGTCGCAGGGGCGGATCGAGAACCTGGACGAGCTGGTGGGCGTCGCCCGCGAGTTCGTCGAGCGCGGGGAGGAGGACGCCTCGCTCGCGACCTTCCTGCAGGAGATCTCGCTCTACTCCGACTCCGACTCGCTGTCGGAGGCGCGGCCCGAGGTGACCCTGATGACGCTCCACAACGCGAAGGGGCTCGAGTTCCCGATCGTGTTCGTGATCGGCCTCGAGGAGGGCCTGTTCCCGCATCAGCGCTCGCTGGACGAGGGCGACGAGGCCGAGGAGCGGCGGCTCTGCTACGTGGGCATGACCCGCGCCCGCCAGTCGCTCACGCTGACCCATGCCCACAGCCGCACGATCTTCGGCGTGCGCGGCTACAACCTGCCGTCGCGCTTCCTGAGCGAGCTGCCCGCCGACGAGATCGAGCGCGAGCGGCGGGCGCCGGCGTGGCAGGCGCCGCCTGCCCCGGCCGGCCTGCGCGGCCCCGAGCAGGCGGTGCCCGACCTCTCGATCGGCGACGAGGTGCGCCACGCCACCCTCGGCGAGGGCACCGTGATCGGCCTCGACCGCGACGTGGTGGCGGTGCGCTTCCGCGACGACGGCTCCGAGCGGCGGCTGATGCTCGGCTACGCCCCGCTCGAGCGCATCTGACCCTCCGCGGCGCCGGTGGTGTTGCCCCGGCTGGAGTCCGCCCGGTATCCTGCACCGCGCTGCACAGGTGACATGGGGCGGTTAGCTCAGTTGGGAGAGCACCAGCTCGACAAGCTGGGGGTCACTGGTTCGAGCCCAGTACCGCCCATGAACACCCTGCAAATCCGATAGTTCTGAGAGCGTCGTTCCAAACCAGTTCGGCGCCATCCACGAGCACCATACACCGCCGCGCGGAATCACATTCTGACTTCGTTCACCCGGAGCTGCGCCGTCGTCTGTGTCTCGTGCGGAAGCGAACCCTCGGCATATCCTGGCCTGCGGCACAGCGCGCTCCGCTTCCAGGTCGTCTATGTGTCGCCCGAGGGTGACCGCCCGGTGCGCGACCGCCGCCTGGGACGCCCTCAACGATCCGACCCTGAAGGGCCGCCTACCTGGAGGGCGCGCTCGCCTTCGGCTGAAGCGTGATCATCAAGCGCGGCATCGAGGCGCCCCGGAGGTCGGAGAACGCCGCCCGGCGCTTCGAGGAGGGCAGGGGCCAGAGCATCGTCGGCCGCTCCCCGTCATGGAGGACGGCATGGAGCCGTTCCTGATCTAGTGCGTGCCTGGGCTTCGCGGAGGCCCGCCCGCCGCCTCTGCTCCGACGCCTACGCGGTGCCTGCCGCCATCCTGGCGGCCGCCAGATCCGACGAGAGCGCCGATGCCTCCCAGCGCTCTTCGCCACCGACGGGGCGCAGCCGTCGGTGACCTGGTCGCCGCTGCTATGACCCGTGTGGCCTACTTGGCGTTCTACGATCGCACGCCCACATCGTGGTGCGGTTTGACGTGTACGACCAGACCCGCGACCGCTTCGGCCAGTCCATGGCCGGGTACCGCTTGCGCGTTGTGCGACGGCACGGAGCCGGAGAATCCTGGGCGTGGACGGGATCCGTGCCTTTGAGGGGTACGGCCCGAAGGTGGGCGCCTGGTGGCGCCTATGTCGGCTACTCGGACGTGGCCAGCCGCGAGTGGACGGCGCTCATACCGACCGAGCACGGCTTACGAGTTCGACGCGCTTCGCCCGGAGAGGCTGAGCGCGTCTACAGGTTGAGGTACTGGCCTGGCTCGGATCCTGTCGTCTAATAGATGAGGGACTGGCCGGTCTCGATGACCTGCACGGAGCGGATCTCGCGGGCGTGGCCCGCATACCACGGCACTCCCTCCACGCTCGACTCGTTGCGGATGGCATCCCTGAAGTTCTCCACCTCGGCCTCCGCGTCGTCCCTCGTGTCGTGGTTGCGGCCGGTCGTGGGGTCACCCTTCACGAAGGTGACGTGTGCGGCGTAGGGCATTTCATTCTCCTTGGAGGGTCGGTCGGGCTAGTACCGGGGCAGGGCGAGCAGGTTGTCCGTCCAGCTGCCATCGGCGTGGGTGCGGAGGTACGGCGCTCCGGCCTGCGGGCGCACGACGCCCACACGTCGTCCACGGCGACCTGATCCTCAGCGAGTTGACGATCGCGGCCTACGAACAGGCCGCCGACCTCGAGGCGCTCGCCGCCGCCGGGCCCGCCACCAAGGAGGACATGGACGCGCGCGTCGTCGAGATCGATCGGTGCCTCGCAGAGATCGATGCCAGCCTCGACAGAGCCGCGCTGCGGAACGCTGAGGGCAGGCTCAGCGACTCCGCCTTCGACGCCTATGAGGCGAAGCGCCACGACGAGGCAGCCGCCTTCCGCAACGAACTCGCCAACATCCGCGGCGATGTGAGCGTCCTGGCGCGTGGACGGTCGCTTCGAGAGCGTTGGAACGACATGCTTGTCAACGAGAAGCGCGAGTGGACACAACGGATCATCAAGCGAATCGTCGTTCGGCCCGCGAGCGACGTAGACGGCGGAAAGCACTTCCCAGAGAAGCGGCTCACAGTCGAGCTCACCGGGCGATACCCCCTCCCCCAAGAAGCCATCAGCTCATCCTCAGCGCCGTCGGCGACCGAATACGCGCCGCCCGAGCCGCTGCGCCGCGCAGGCCCTCCACCTCTTCTTCGTCATCGCAGATGACGATGGTCAGGAAATGGGACACCAATCCGCCCTCCAGGTTTCTGAGATTCGCATGTCTGCCCGGGATCTTGGGGGGCACACAGGAAGGCGTCCGGGTTTTCGCTAACGTCGACCTCTGCCGGTGGCGCGGACGCCGACGAGCTCGAGGATCACGTCGAACAGCCGAGTCGTAGACGTCGTCCGGCCTGAGCGCGACCGGCTCGAGTCGACGCGGCCGACCCGGTGCGCTAATGCGACAGCGCCGAGGCATCGTGCCTGGTAGGCGACGGCGGTTCGTCCAGCGTCGACGTCTGGATGGAGGAAGGGACGTTGCTGGCGCACCACCCTCGCCGGCGAGAGTGCTTGGGCGGTGTCGGCGGGCCAGGAGGCGAAGCGTGGTTGCCGCCGCCGAGGCCGCCTCCTTCGAGTGGGGAGAAGGCCGCCTACAGGTCACGGCCGACCCATGGCGGATTCACTTCGACACCGCAAGCCTGGGTCGGAGGCCAGGTCGGGCATCTAGCGGGCCCAGCGGCCGATGTCGAAGCGATCGGCGCCGCTTGTCCGCGATGAACTAACGCTCCTTGCCGACCGTGGCCCAGCGAGATGCGAGTTTCGTCGGTCCCGCGAGGAGCCCTTCGCCGGCGAAGTCACGCTTGTCCGCACACCCGCCGGCCTCGCAGTCCTACATGCCGCCGGTGAGCCGTTGCTGGGCTTGAGCGCCGCGAGTGCGTCGAGCAGCCACGAGCCCAGCGGCGGCACCGCCCTTACCGGTGCGCTGGACAGGCGCGCGTGGGAGGGCGGTACGGGGTAACCCCGAGGTGAGTCGCGTACTTATTTCCGATGCGCCCGCGCCCGGCGGCGTCGAGACTGCGAACGAGACAGGAGGTTCGATTCGATGCTCGACGAGAAGCGCTTGGAGCCGTCAGCGGGCTTGACGGAAGAGGATGTCCGCCGCATTGTCCGCTCGGAGCTCGAGCATGACCCGGGGGGGCGCAAGGCGGCGTTCATCGCCTCGAAGGGCACGCTCGACTGGGCCTACCCGCCGCTGATCCTCGCGACGACGGCGGCCGCGTCCGGAATGGACGCGTCGATCTTCTTCACGTTCTACGGGCTGAACATCATCCACAAGGACTTCGAGCGGCTGCTCAAGGTCTCGCCCCTCGGCAACCCGGCGATGCCGATGCCCGTGCCGATGCCGAACATGGTGCTGGGGCTGCCCGGGATGGGCCCGGTGGCGACGAAGATGATGAAGACCAAGTTCCGCGGCAAGAACGTCGCCGGGATAGGGGAGCTGCTCGAGTCGGCCCGGGAGCTCGACGTGCGCCTGATCGCATGCCAGATGACGATGGACGTCTTCGGCTACCAGGCGGACGACTTCATCGACGGCGTCGAGTTCGCGGGCGCGGCCGCGTTCCTCGCCGAGGCCCGCCGCGCACACGTGACGATCTTCGTCTAGGAGGCGGAATGGCAACACCGGAAATACACGCAACGTCGGTGCTCGACGCGCGCGGGCTCCTCTGCCCGATGCCGATCATCAAGACGGCAAAGGCGTTCAAGGGGCTTGCCCCAGGCGACGTGCTCAAGCTGATCACGACCGACCGGGGATCGCTCGCCGACATCCCGGCCTGGGCCGGCAGCACCGGCAACGAGTTGCTCGAGTCGCACGAAGACGGCGAGGAGTTCGTCTTCTTCGTGCGCAAGAGCGGGGAGGAGAACGGAGATGTCTGACAACGAGAAGCTCGTCATCATGGTGACGCACGGGCCCGAGGATCCCGAGCTGGCGACCATCCCCTTCGCGATGGCGGGCGCCGCCGTCGCGTCCGACATGGACGTCGTGATCGGGTTCCAGGGTGAGGGCTGCATGCTGGTCAAGAAGGGCGTCGCCGAGACGGTGCGCGCCCCCGAGTTCGCGCCGCTGGGAGAGCTGCTCGACACGATCAAGGAGCTGGGCGGGCATCTGCTCGTCTGCTCGCCGTGCGTGAAGAAGCGCGGGCTCACCCAGGACGACCTCGTCGATGGCGCGGAGATCGTCGCCGCCGGCCGGTTCGTCGCCGAGGTCGCGTCCGCGACCAACAGCCTCGTCTACTGAAGGAGAACGCAAAGATGGCAACCATGCTGAGTGAGTCCGACATCGCCACGCTGGCCGGCGCAAAGGTCGTCGACGCGCGCGGCTCCGCCTGCCCGGGCCCCCTGCTCGAGGCGAAGAAGGCGATGGGCGGCGTCCCCGTCGGCGACGTGCTCGAGCTCTGGTCGAGCGACTCGCAGACCAAGAACGACATCGAGGCCTGGGCCGGCAAGGTCGGGCACGGGTTCCTCGGAGTCGCGCCGACAGCCGGCTACGACCGCGTTTACATCCGCCGCGCAAAGTGACCCAGACGCTTGAGAGCACGACGGAGCAGAGACGGGGATCCGCCCCGCGGATCCTCGTCTTCTCGACGAACGGGATTTCCGACCCGGGGATCGACCTGGCGGGAAGCTCGCACATGCACTACTCGCCGGACGTGGTCGTGGTCAGCCTGCCCTGCACGAGCGGGATCAGGCCGGCCTGGATCCTGTATGCCCTCGAGCAGGGCTTCGACGGGGTCTTCATCGCCTCCGACGGCGATGAGTGCGCCTACCTGCCCGACTGCAGCCGGCGCTCCGCCCGGATCGCGGGCGACGCGCAGGCGCTCATGGGCGAGCACGGCATCGACGCTCGGCGGCTGAAGATGGCGGCGATCTGCTCCGTGTGCGCGGCGCCGTTCACCAAGCACGTCCGGGAGTTCACGGACTCCCTCACGGAGCTGGAGGCGTGATGGACTACGACGTGCTGATCGTCGGCAGCGGCATCGGCGGCATGGAGTCGGCGGTCAAGCTCGGCGACATGGGCTACCGGGTGCTCGTGGTCGAGAAGGAGCCGAGCGTCGGGGGCAAGATGATCCTGCTCAGCAAGGTCTTCCCGACCCTCGACTGCGCCAGCTGCATCTCGACCCCGAAGATGGCGGCGACGGCGCATCACCCGAACGTCACGGTGCTCACCAGCTCCGAGGTGGAGGGGATCGCGCGCGACCGCGATGGCAGATTCCACGCGACGGTGCACCGCAGGGCGCGCTTCGTCGACGAGTCGCTGTGCACGGGCTGCCGGCAGTGCGAGCTCGCGTGCACCGTGGCCGTGCCCGACCAGTTCAACGGGGAGATGGTCTCGCGCCGCGCCGCCTACATCGCCTTCCCGCAGGCGGTCCCGCAGAAGGCGCTGATCGAGCGCCCCGGCAGCTCCCCGTGCAGCTTCACCTGCCCCGCGGGGATCAAGGCGCACGGCTACGTCTCGCTGGTCCGAAGCGGCGAGTACGAGAAGGCCTTCCAGCTCGTGATGGAGTCGACGCCCCTCGTGGGCAGCCTCGGGCGCGCCTGCTACGCGCCGTGCGAGGGCGAGTGCACGCGCGGGACCCTGGAAGGGCCAGTGCCGATCCGCCGCCTCAAGCGCTACGCGGCCGACACGCACTACGCGCTCGCCGAGCCGCCCGAGGCGCAGACGCCCGCGGCGAGCGGCAAGCGCGTCGCGATCGTCGGCTCCGGCCCGGCCGGGCTGACCGCAGCATGGCAACTCGCGCGCAGGGGCCACCGGGTGAAGATCTTCGAGGCGGCCCCCGAGGCCGGCGGCGCCCTGCGCCTCGCCATCCCCTCCTACCGCCTGCCGGCCGAGGTCATCGAGCGCGACGTCCAAAACGTGACCGATCTCGGTGTCGAGATCGCGACCAGCTCCCCTGTCGCCGATCTCGAGCAGCTCAGGCGGGACGGCTTCGACGCGGTGCTCGTCGCCACCGGGACGCCCATCTCCGCGACACTGCGCGTGCCCGGCGAGGACCTCGCCGGCGTCTCGAGCGCGCTCGGCTTCCTGCGCGACATCAAGCTCGGCGCCGCGCCCGACCTGCACGGCAAGGTCGTGGCGGTGATCGGCGGCGGCAACGTGGCCATCGACGCCGCGCGCAGCGCGCGCCGCCTGGGCGCCGCCGTGCGCATGATCTGCCTCGAGTCGCGCGGCGAGATGCCCGCGTACGGCTGGGAGGTCGAAGAGGCGCTCGCCGAGGGCGTCGATCTGGACGACTCCTGGGGGATCGCCGGGTTCCAGGGCGACGGGCGCGTGGAGGCGGTCGACCTGAAGCGCTGCACCGCGGTGTTTGACGAGCAGGGCCGATTCAGCCCCCGCTATGACGAGAGCGCCGCCGGTCGGGTCGCCTGCGACATGGCCATCGTCGCAATCGGGATTGGCGCCGACACGGCCACCTTCCCGGCGCTCGCGCCGGATGGGGCGAGGACCATCCAGGCCGACCGGGCGACGCTGCAGACGGCGGTGCCGTGGGTATTCACCGCCGGCGACGCCGCCACCGGCGCGACCACCATCCCCGAGGCCGTCGGACACGCCCGCAGGGCGGCGCACATGATCGACCGCTACCTCGAGGGCCGGCCGCTCGACGGGTTCACCGAGCCGCTGCCGGTTGTCGAGAAGATGGACGTGCTCGCCCGCCAGCTCAGCCACAGCCGACGTGAGCCGCTCGCCGCGGCCGCCCCTGCCGTCGTCGACCCGGCCGACTTCGCCGAGATCGAGCCCGGGCTCACCGAGGCCGAGGCGCGCGCCGCCGCGGGCCGCTGCCTCGACTGCGGCGTCTGCTCGGAGTGCCACGAGTGCGTCGCGGCGTGCCCGGCGGACGCGATCGACCTCGACATGCGCGACGAGGACATGGCGATCGACGTCGGCGCGGTGATCGTGTCGACGGGCTACAAGCTCTTCCCCGCCGACGCCAAGCCGCAGTACGGCTACGGCCGGTTCAAGAACGTCATCACCGGCATGCAGATGGAGCGCCTGCTGGCGCCGACCCGGCCGTACAACACGGTGCTGCGGCCCGGCGACGGGAAGGTGCCCGAGCGCATCGCATACGTGATGTGCACCGGCTCCCGCGACCAGACGGTCGGCAACCCGCTGTGCTCGAAGTTCTGCTGCATGTACTCGATCAAGCAGAACCAGCTGATCATGGGGGTGCTGCCGCTGGCCGAGGTGGCCGTCCACTACATCGACGTGCGGGCCGTCGGGAAGGGATACGACGAGTTCTTCGAGCAGGCCAGGGCGATGGGTGCGAGCTTCATCAAGGGACGCGTCGCCGAGATCACCGAGACCGACGAGGGCAACCTGATCCTGCGCTACGAGGACATCGACAACGGCGGAGTGATCGCGGAGGCCGAGTACGACCTGGTCGTGCTCGCGGTGGGCGTCCAGCCCAACCGCGACGCCGGGCTGCTCTTCCGCGTTGACGAGCTCGCCCTCGACGACTACGACTACGTGGACGAGGTCGACGAGGACATGCATCCGGCCCGCACGAGCATCCCCGGGGTGTTCGTCGCCGGGGCGGCCTCCGGCCCCCGGGACATCCCCGAGTCGATCCTCCACGCGGGTGCCGCGGTGGCACAGGCGGCCGCCCACCTCGAGCGGAAGCAGGTGCGAGCATGAGCGAGCGGCGGATCGGCGTCTACGTCTGCCAGTGCGGCGGCAACATCTCCGACTACGTCGACGTCGACCGGGTCGTCGACGCGGTGAAGGACGATCCGGGCGTGGTGATCGCCCGGCGGGCGATGTTCACGTGCTCGGACGCGACCCAGCAGGAGATCGTCGACGACATCACCCAGGGGAAGCTGGACGGCCTCGTCGTCGCGTCGTGCTCGCCGAAGCTGCACACTCTGACGTTTCGCGCCGTCGCCAGCCGGGCCGGCCTGAACCCGTACGAGTACACGCAGGTGAACATCCGCGAGCAGTGCTCGTGGACGCACACCGACGACCGCGAGGGGGCGACCGGCAAGGCGATCCGGCTTGTTCGCGCCGGGATCGCACGCACGCGCCTGACCGAGCCGCTCGAGCCGATCGAGGTCGAGACGACGCCGCGGGCGCTCGTGATCGGCGGCGGCGTCGCCGGCATGCGGGCGGCGATCGGCCTGGCCGACCTCGGGCTCGCCGTGTTCCTCGTGGAGCGCGAGCCGCGGCTGGGCGGCACGGTCGCCGGGCTGGGGACGCTCTATCCGAACGGCACCGTCGGCAGCGAGCTGGTCGCGAGGCTCGAGCGGGGGATCAGGAAGCGGCCCGACATCACCGTGTTCACGGACGCCCGCGTGACGGCGAAGTCGGGCACCTTCGGCAACTACCGCGCCGTCGTGCACGCCGGCGGGGAGTCGATCCACCTGGAGATCGGCCAGATCGTCGTCGCCACGGGCTTCGACAGCTACGAGCCGGCGGCGGGCGAGTACGGCTACGGGGTCGACGGCGTGATGACCCTGCCCGAGTTCAGGCGGCTGCTCGACGAGGGCGAGGGGCCGATCGTCCACAACGGCAGGCCGGTCGAGAGCATCGCGTACGTCTACTGCGTGGGCAGCCGGTGCGCCGAGCATCCCTACTGCTCCCGCTTCTGCTGCAGCGCCGCCGTCCATGCGTCGCTGCTGACGGCGGACCGCGGCGAGCACGTGCACCAGTACCACCTCTACCGCGACATGCGGACCTACGGCAAGAACGAGCTGATGCTGAACCGTTCCCGCGAGCGCGGCTCCCTGTATGTGAAGTTCGCCGACGACGACCCGCCCAGCGTCGCCCGGGACGGCGATCGGCTGGCGGTGACGGTGCGTGATCTGCTCACGGCCGGGGAGGAACTGACCATCCCCGCCGACCTGGTCGTCCTCGTGACCGGGATGGTCGCGCGGGAGAACGACGAGCTCGTGCACACCCTGAAGCTGCCGATCGGCGGGGACGGGTTCTTCAACGAGATCCATCCGAAGCTGCGCCCGGTCGAGACAGTTGTGGACGGCGTGCTCATCGCAGGTGCCTGCCAGGGGCCGAGGACGGTGGCCGAGAGCGTCGCGTCCGGCCTCGCCGCGGTCACCCAGGCGGCGTCGGTGCTCAAGCGTGGAGTCGCCGAGCTCGACCCCCAAGTCGCCATTGTCCATGCCGCCGACTGCACCGGCTGCGGCGAGTGCGTGGAGGCGTGCCCGTTCTTCGCGATCTCGGTGGCCGCGGGCGCGACCGGCCAGGTCGCCTCGATCGACCCGACGGGCTGCAAGGGCTGCGGCGCGTGCACGCCGGTCTGCCCCGAGGGCGCGATCGACCTCCAAGGGTACACCGACGCCGAGGTGCGCGCCATGATCGACGGATTCCTCGTGGAGGTGGAGGCATGAGCCGCGACCTGCGCGAGGTCGTCAGGGACGAGCCGCTGATGCGAAGGCGCCTGCTGGAGCTGCTGACCGACGGGCCGCTCACCGTGCCCGAGCTGGCGCGGACCGGCGACCTGCCCGAGGACGAGGTGATGGTCTGGATGATGGGCCTGCGGAAATACGGCTATGTGGCCGAGGTCGCGGACTCCGGTCGCGACGGCTATTTCCGGTACGCGGCGGTGGCACGCGCATGACGACCGTCGTCAACCACGCCATGCTGGACGAGCTGCACCGGCTCGGGGAGTTCGACGCCGAGGCCTGTGCGAACTGCGGGGTCTGCACCGCCACCTGCCCACTGGGGGTCGATCTGCTGCCGCGGCGGCTGTTCCGCTACGTCGCGCTGGGGATGCACGACCGCGTCGAAGCCGAGCTGCCCACCGTCTTCTCCTGCCTGCTTTGCCGCGCCTGCGAGGAGAGTTGCCCGGAGGGCGTCCACATCGCCGAGAACGTGCGCCTCCTGCGCCGTCTCCTGCTGGAGGAGGACCGCTGATGCCGCTGCCGATCCGAGACGTGGTCGGGATCCTCGCCGACAACCTGCGCTTGCGCGGCTCCGTGCTCCCGATCCCCGCGCGGCGGGCGACCGGCTGGGCGCGCGAGCTCGACCTGCCTCGGGGCGGGGAGGTCGTGCTTTACACGGGGATGATGTACCAGCTCGTGCCCTACATCGAGCGGCTCGTCGCCCTCGAGGGGCGGCTGGCCGAGTCGCGGCTGCTCCGCCTCAGCGGGCTCGCGCGGCGTGCGAACCGGGTTGTCAACGGCATCGGGCTGGTCGCCCGTCCCTCAGCCGGCGAGCGCGCGGAATACGATCGCGTGCCGGCGAACGTCGCGCGGCTGCTGCGCTCGGCGGGTGTCGAGTTCGGGTACCTGTACGAGGACGACCTCTATGCCGGCGCCCTGGCCTACGACCTGGGAGCGGACGAGACGGTCGCCGCCCACGCTCAGCGGGTGGCGGCGATCTTCCGCACGCACGGCGTGCGCGAGGTGATCACGATCGACCCGCACACCACGACGATGCTGCGGACGGTCTACCCGGGCCTCGTCGAGGGGTACGACGTGCGCGTGCGGAGCTACCTCGAAGTGCTGGCCGAGACGGGGCTCCCAATCCGCTCGCCGCTGTCGGGCGAGGTCGTGGTGCACGACTCGTGCGTGTACGCGCGTCACGAGGACGTGGTCGGCGAGCCGCGGGAGCTGCTGGCCGCGGCCGGGATCGCGGTCCGCGAGCCCGCCCACGCCGGAACGCGAACATGGTGCTGCGGCGGCCCGGCCGAGGCGCTGGATCCCGCCCGGGCGGCGCAGGTCTCCGCGGCGCGGGTCGAGCAGCTGCGCGCCGTCGCCGCCGACTGCGTCACGATGTGCCCGATCTGCCTCGTCAACCTGCGCAAGTCCGCCGGTCAGTCGCTGCGGATCAGGGACATCTCCGAGTACCTCGTCGAGGCGGTGTCCCTCGACGGCGAGCAGGCGCAGGATCGGCAGCTCGAGCGGGCCGCCAGGCCGTGAACCTCGTTCGGTCGCCCGCGACTTGTCTCCCTCGGCCCCTTCAGCAGGCGATCCGCGGGGGGAGATCGTCCGGTACCGAGGCCAGGTCGACGAACTCGGCGGCGAACGCCATGAACCGGTAGGCATCGGCGAAGTTGGACGCAAGTCCCAGTGAGGCGCGCACGGCGCCCCCGGAGGGGAGGCCGATCTCGCGAACATAGTCGTCGAGGGTCATGCCATCGGCGAACTCGCCGCCGATCAGCGTGTCGCGCGAGATCGTGAAGGCGACCTCGCCGGCGCCGGGGTTGCAGAAGCAGCCGGTGCGCAGGGAGACGTTGTGCCGGCCCGCGACGCGGTCGACGTATCGCTCATCGACCACGTGGCCGTTGGGGTGCAGGAAGTTGAAGGCGATGGTGGCACCGCGCAGGCGCCCGGGCGGCGGGCCGTAGATCCTGGCCGCGGGTGAGCCGTTGGTGTGCTTCAGCCCCGCAAGGGCATCGAGCAGCCATGCGCCGAGCGCGTCGACGCGGGCGTGGATGGTCTCGATCCCGATGCGGGTGAGCAGGTCAAGCCCGATCTCGACGGCGGGCACGTTGAGGTAGTTGACGGTGCCGTCCTCGAAGTGCGCGGCCCCGGGGGCGGACTGGAAGTACGAGCGCTGGACGAACGCGGCCACGATGGTGCCGCCCGAGAACCACGGCCGTTCGAGCTTGGCGAGCGCCCGGCGGCGCGCGAGCAGGCAGCCGACGCCGGTGGGCCACCCGAACATCTTGTAGAACGAGAGCGCGACGAAGTCGGGATGCCAGCGGCCCAGATCCAGGCGGTTGGTGGGGACGTATGCGGCGGCATCCAGGAGCACGTCCCAGCCGTGCGCGTGCGCCCACTCGATCCAGTCGAGCGGGTGCTGGACCCCGGAGAAGTTCGATTGTGCTGGGTAGGCGAAGAGGTTGTGGTGATCTCCGGGCGTGTCGGTCAGATAGCGCGGCAGGAGGCTCTCGTCGAGGCGCAGATCCGGCGGGACCGTGGGGACGTATGTGGTTTCGGCGCCGCGTGCGCGCGCGAACTCGCGGATACCGTTGACCGAGTTGTGGTTGTCGAACGTGAGCAGGAAGCGGTCGCTGGGGTGGAACGGGTAGGCCTCACCCACCAGCCTCAGCGCACCGGTTGCGTTGGGCGTGAAGATGGCCACGTACTCCTCCGGCGAGGCCCCGAAGAAGTCGAGCACGCGTGCCCGGGCACGCTCGACCAGCTCGGTGCTTGCCGCCGACGTGGGGTTCACCGAATGCGGATTGCCGAACACGCGGCTCTGCAAGAGCGCGAAGTGCTCGCGCAGCTGCGACTCGGCGTAGAGGCCGCCTCCGGTGTAATCGAGGTACACGTGCCCGCCGGCGTCGAGCCGCGCAAAGTCCGTCCGGCGAAGCTCGTCGAGCGCGGCCGTATCCGCAAACCGCGGATGGTCACGACGAAACCCCGCCTCTGCCGCCCGTTCATCGTCCGAGATCTCGAGCCGCGTGATCCCGCTCGCTCCACTCACGTCGTGGGGTCCGAGGCGGTCTGCAGCGATGGCTCGTCCGACGCCTGCGAGGGCGCGGGCGTGTCCGGCTCGGCCGGAGGCGGGCCGAGTGCGATCGGCATCCCGATCATGCTGCCCCACTCGGTCCATGACCCGTCGTAGTTGCGGACGTCGGGGAGGCCGAGGATCAGACGCAGGACGAACCATGTGTGCGCGCTTCGCTCTCCGATCCGGCAGTAGGTGATCGTCGGCCGGCCGAGATCCACACCTTGGCCGGACAGGACGCCCCGCAGTTCGCCGTCGGGGAGCAGGCGGCCGTCCGCGCCAACGCTCAGGTCCCAGGGGACGTTCAGTGCGCCCGGGATATGGCCGGGGCGCTGGGCGGCCTCATCGGGGTAGCCGGGCTCTGTCAGGAGGTCGCCGCGGTACTCGGCGGGTGTGCGGACGTCGAGCAGCTGACCACGCTCCGAGACCACGGCGGCGACTTCGTCCCACCGCGCACGGAAGCCCGGGAGCACCCGCGGGGTGGGCGCGGTTGCGGCGACGTTCTCCGCCGGCTCCTCGCGGGTCATTGGACGGCCCTCTGCGAGCCAGGCCTGGCGGCCGCCGTCGAGCAGCCGGACGTCGGCAAGGCCGTACTGGCGGAAGAGCCAGACGCCGAAGCAGGCATACCAGTTGCTGTTGTCGCCGTAGAAGACGACGGTTGACCCCTCGTCGACTCCCAGCCGCCGCCACATTCGCCGCATCGCGTCGAGCGTGGGCAGATCGCGGGTGACTCCGTCCTGCAGGTCGGAATGCCAGTCGAGGCAATGGCTGCCGGGGATATGACCGAGCTGGTACACGAGCGGGCGCTCATCCACCTCGACGAGCACGACCGACGCATCGCCGAGGCGGTCGGCGAGCCACGCGGTGTCGACGAGCGCGCGCTCCCGGCTCATCCGGTCACCTCGCGCAGATACCGATCGACCAGCCGGAGTCCTTCGGGCGTGAGCCGCACCCGGCCCTCGAGCAGTCTCAGTGGGGCACGGGTGCCTGCGAAGAAGCCGCCCAGCCCTCGCCGGTCGTACCCCTGCTCGGCGCCGATCGCGCCCAGCTCATCGCCGGCGAGCCCGTGACGCCCGCCGCGCTCGTAGACGCTCACGAGCACCCGGAAGTACCGTTCCGGCCGCTCGCGCTCGGCCGTCGACGGGCGGGGCGGCTGCTGGGGAAGGCGATCAAGCTCGCCCTCGATCCGCGCCAGCGAGGCACGCAGCGCCGCCAGCTCCGCCCGGATCGCGGTCGCCGCCTCGGATGCTGCCTCACGTTCACTCTCCCTCCTGAGCACGGCCGGATGCTACTACCGGGAACCTCGTGTCAGCCATTGCTATAGAAAAAGCGGGATGCTATCGTCGCAGCGATTCCGGAGCACGTCTCCGGCAACGTGCAAGGAGGTGCACCGACATGAGCAGTCCGGAGCGTGTCCAGTCCCGTGAGCCCAGCGCAGCCGGCGAAGAGCGACCGCCCGCCCGCCCGACGCGACACCACCGGATCGTCGTCGTCGGCGGCGGCACCGCCGGCGTCGCGGTTGCGGCGAAGCTCTGCCGCAAGCTGCGAGACCCCGATCTCGCAATCGTCGAGCCGTCGGAGTACCACTACTTCCAGCCGCAGTGGACGTTCGTGGGGGGCGGCGTCATGCCAAAGGAGGACACCCGGCGTCTGCAGCAGCAGATCACGCCGCGCAAGGCCGCCTGGATCCGCGAGGCTGCTTCGGCGTTCGATCCCGCAAACAACGAGGTTGTGCTCGCCGGTGGTGGCCGGGTCGGCTACGACTATCTCGTCGTCGCACCGGGCCTCCAGCTCAACTGGACTGATGTCCGCGGGCTGACGGCGGACATGGTCGGCAAGGACGGGATCTGCTCGAACTACCTCTACGAGGGCTGCGAGGGCACGTGGCGGACACTGCAGGAGTTCCAGGGTGGGACGGCGATCTTCACGATGCCGCCGCCGCCGATCAAGTGCGCGGGGGCGCCGCAGAAGATCGCCTACCTGGCGGACGACCACTTCCGCCGCCGCGGGATCCGCGACAAGACGAGGATCGTCTACGCCGCCGGAACGCCGGTGATCTTCTCGGTCAAGGAGTTTGCAAAGACACTCGACAAGGTGATCGCCCGCAAGGGGATCGAGACGATGTTCAGCCACAAGCTGGTCGAGATCCGGGGAGCTGAGCACAAGGCGGTCTTCGAGCAGATGGGGACCGGCGAGCAGGTCGAGCGCGACTACGACATGATCCACATCACGCCGCCGCAGGGCCCGCCCGACTTCGTCAAGCAGAGCCCGCTTGCGAACGAGGCCGGCTGGGTCAACGTCGACAACCACACGCTCCAGCACCCGGACTTCCCGAACGTCTTCTCGCTGGGCGACGCCTCGAGCCTGCCGACCTCGAAGACGGGCGCGGCCGTGCGCAAGGAGACCCCCGTGCTGGTCGACAACCTGCTCAAGACGATGCGCGGAGACGACGCCTCGACCTTCAAGCGCTACGACGGCTACGCGGGCTGCCCGCTCGTCACCGGCTACGGCAAGCTCGTCTTCGCGGAGTTCGACTACGACCTCAAGCCGACGCCCTCGTTCCCGTTCGACACGACGAAGGAGCGCTGGTCGATGTATCAGGTCAAGCGCTACGGCCTCCCTCTCCTCTACTGGCGCGCGATGGTCAAGGGCCGCTAGGAGAGAGACGGGACATGATCTTCCGCCAGATCACCCACGACGACCTCGGCTGCGCCTCCTACCTGATCGGGGACGAGAAGGCCGGCGTGGCCGCGGTCGTCGACCCGCGCTTCGAGATCGACGCGTACCTTGAGCTCGCCGACTACCTCGGCGTGCGTATCGAGCACATCCTCGAGACCCACAACCACGCCGATCACGTGTCCGGCCACGGCCGGCTCACGGCCGCGACGGGGGCGACGATCCACATCCACCGCGACGCCGCGCCGGCGTACGAGCACGACCCCGTGGACGACGGCTGGGAGCTCGAGCTCGGATCGCTCACGGTGCGGGCCCTGCACACCCCGGGACACCGGCCCGAGCACACGGCGTTCGCGCTCATCGATACCGCGCGCTCGGAGCGTCCCTGGGCGGTGCTGACGGGGGACACCCTCTTCGTGAACGACGTCGCGCGGCCCGACCTGGCGGTCGAGAAGTCGGAGGGTGCTCGCGGGATCTTCCGCTCGCTGCACACGAAGCTCCTGCCCCTCCCCGACGAGTGCGAGATCTGGCCCGGGCACCTGGGCGGATCGATGTGCGGCGGCGCCGGCATGGACATGAAGATCTGCTCGACGATCGGCTTCGAGAAGGCGAACAATCCGACGCTCTCGATCGCCGACGAGGATGAGTTCGTCGACATCACCCTGGCGAAGCTCGGTCCCCAGCCACCGAACTTCCGCGCGATCGTCCAGGAGAACACCGGGCAGCTCCTGGTGGAGGACGTCGCGGCGGCGGCGCTCTCGGTGCACCAGGTCGACGAGGCGCGCACGGATGGCGCGCTCGTCGTCGACCTGCGCAGCGACCGCGAGTTCGATGACGCGCACGTGCCGGGCGCGGTCTGGATCCCGGTCGCACGGCCGGGCTTCGGCACGAAGATCGCATGGCTGGCGCGACCGGGACAGCCGATCGTGTTCGTCGGCCGCGACGACGACGACGGGCACCGCGCGGCGCGGCTCGCCGGCGCGGTCGGCATGCACACCGTGGCGGGCTTCCTCCACGGGGGGATGACGAGCTGGGAGCAGGACGAGCATCCGGTCGACCGGATCCAGCGCCTGCCGGCCGCCGAACTGCCCGCGCGCCTTCGCTCCGAGCCGGACCTGCAGATCCTCGACGTCCGTGAGTTGCGGGAGTGGGAGGCGGGCCACATGCCCGGCGCGGTGTGCGTCCCGTGGCACGACATCGTCGCCGTGCCGGACGGGATCGACCCCGGGCGGACGGTCGCGGCCGTCTGTGCGACCGGCCCCCGCGCGGCGACCGCGGCCGGTCTCCTTCGGCTGCACGGGTGCCGAGACGTCATCCACATCGCCGAGGGCGGCGTCGTCACATGGGAACGGCTTGGGTTGCCCCTCGAGCGCGTGGGCCATGAGGCCGCGGCCGGGCGCTAGCGGTCCGCAGCCGTCAATACCGGAACGGAGAGCGAAGGGATGCAGAGCGCCGAGACGTTCGACGTGCGCGACATGCTGAGTGACGGCCAACGGCCGCCGCGCTGGGTGAAGGTGCTCGACCAGTCGAAGTGCATCGGCTGTCATGCCTGCACCACGGCGTGCAAGTCCGAGAACCTCGTCCCGCTGGGCGTCACCCGCACGTACGTGAAGGCGGTCGAGGCGGGGGAGTTCCCGCAGGTGCGCCGATCCTTCCAGGTGACGCGGTGCAACCAGTGCGAGGACGCGCCGTGTGTGAGCGCCTGCCCGACCGGCGCGATGTTCCGCCGACCGGACGGGATCGTCGACTTCGACAAGAGTGTCTGCATCGGCTGCAAGGCCTGCATGGCCGCCTGTCCCTACGACGCGATCTTCATCAATCCCGACGATCACTCCGCCGAGAAGTGCAACCTCTGCTCGCACCGGATCGACGCCGGGCTCGAGCCGGCATGTGTCGTCGTGTGTCCCGTGGAGGCGATCCTTGTCGGTGATCTGAACGATCCCGGCTCGCGCGTGGCGGAGGTCGTCAACCGCGCGCCGGTGACGGTACGCCGCCCCGAGAAGAGAACGCTGCCGAAGGTGTTCTATCGCGGCGCGACGCACGCGACGCTCGACCCGCTCGCAGCGCGCCGCCCCGACGGCGGCCTGTTCATGTGGAGCGAGCAGGGCGATGTGCCGCATCAGGTCACCTCGGGCTCGCCGGGAGGTGCGAACAGCTCCGCCGCGGCGTTGCTCGCCTACGACGTACCCCACCGCGCGCCGTGGGACTGGCGGGTCAGCCTTTACACGTGGACGAAGGGGATTTCCGCCGGCGTCTACCTTGTCGCGGCGGCTCTCGCGCTCTCGGGAGCGCTCGCCTGGTCGGACATGCTCTGGCTGCGCTCCGCGCCTCTGGTCGCGCTTGGGATGCTCGCGGCCACGGGTGTGATCCTGATCGCCGACCTCGAGCACCCGACGCGGTTCCACCTCATCTTCCTGCGCCCGCAGTGGCGCAGCTGGCTCGTTCGCGGCGCGTTCGTGATCGGCGGCTACGGCGGGGTGCTCGTGCTGCACCTGGCCGCCTGGCTCCTGGGCGCGACCGGGCTGGCGGAATGGGTTGCCGTCGCCGGCGTCCCGTTCGCTGTCGCGGCGGCCGTCTACACCGCGTACCTGTTCGCCCAGGCGAAGGCGCGCGACCTCTGGCAGAGCCCGCTCCTGCCGGCGCACATGCTCGCGCAGGCCGTGCTGCTCGGCGCGGCGGTGCTGCTGCCGTTCGGCCATGCGGCGCACGATCTGCGGTGGATCCTCGGAGGGGCGGCGTCGGTGCACGTGCTGCTCGTGCTCGGCGAGATCTCGCTCACCCACCCGACGGCGCACGCCCATCTGGCAGCGTGGGAGATGACGCGCGGACGCTATGCCGTGCCGTTCTGGGCCGGGCTCGTCCTGGCCGCCGTGGCGGCCGCCGCGCCGTGGATCGGTGTCGCGGCCGTCGGCCCGGCACTCCTCGGCGTCCTCCTCCACGAGCACGCGTATGTCCAGTCGGGCCAGGCGGTGCCGCTCGCATGAACCTCCGGGATCTCGGCAACCGCGTCGCCGCCGCGAAACGGGAGACGCTCGCCCGCGGTGAGACGTTCTACCCCGGGCCGAGCCGGGTCCATCTCGCTGCGTTCCCCCCGAAGGAGCGCTGGGACGATTGGGTCGCGGTCGAACCCGACGGCGGTGAGCGTCGCTACGCGCTCGTCCCGACGACGTGCTTCAACTGCGAGTCGGCGTGTGGCCTGCTCGCCTACGTCGATCGCGAGACGCTCACGGTGCGCAAGTTCGAGGGCAATCCGGAGCACCCCGGCTCGCGTGGCCGCAACTGCGCGAAGGGCCCGGCGACGATCAATCAGGTCACCGATCCCGACAGGATCCTGTATCCGCTCCGCCGTGTCGGCGAGCGCGGCGGCGGCCGCTGGGAGCGCGTCTCCTGGGACGAGGTGCTCGACGACATCGCCGGGCGGATCCGGCGGGCACTCGACGAGGCGCGCCCGAACGCCGTCATGTACCACGTCGGCCGCCCCGGCGAGGACGGGTTCACCGAGCGTGTGCTCGCGGCGTGGGGAGTCGACGGCCACAACTCGCATACGAACATCTGCTCGTCCGGCGGGCGCGCCGGGTACCACTGGTGGATGGGGTTCGACCGGCCGAGCCCGGATCACGCCAACGCCGACGTGATCCTGCTCGTCTCGGCACACCTGGAGTCGGGCCACTACTTCAACCCGCACGCGCAGCGCATCGTCGAGGCGAAGGAGCGGGGCGCGAAGCTGATCGTGCTCGACACGCGGCTCTCGAATACCGCGACGCATGCCGACCACTGGCTCGCGCCCGTACCGGGCTCCGAGGCGGCGATCCTGCTGGCCTTTGCGAGCCACGTCATCCGCGCCAGGCGCTATGACCGCGAGTTCGTCCGTCGGTGGTGGAACTGGCAGGAGTACCTGGCGCATGAGCATCCCGACCTGCCGCAGACCTTCGAGGAGTTCGAGCGGGTTCTGAGCGACCTCTACGCCGAGTTCACGTTCGAGTTGGCCGAGCACGAGTCAGGCATCGCGGCCGGCGTGCTCCACGACGTCGCCGAGACGATCGCCGCGGCCGGCACGCGGCTCGCGACGCACGTCTGGCGCTCCGCCGCGGCCGGCAACCTCGGCGGCTGGCAGGTCGCGCGAGCGCTGTTCATGCTGAACGCCCTCCTCGGCGCGGTCGCGGTCGAGGGCGGCACGTACCCGAACGCGTGGAACAAGTTCGTCCCAAGGCCGCCGATCGTGCCCGGACATCCCGAGCAGTGGAACGAGCTGACCTGGCCCGAGGAGTACCCCCTCGCGATGAACGAGATGTCGTTTCTCCTGCCCCAGCTCCTGAAGGCCGGCCGCGGCACGCTCGACGTCTACTTCACGCGCGTCTACAACCCCGTCTGGACGAACCCGGACGGGTTCTCGTGGATCGAGACTCTGAGCGACGAGTCGCTCGTCGGGCTCCACGTCGCCATGACGCCGACGTGGAGCGAGACGGCGTACCTCGCCGACTACGTGCTGCCGATGGGTGTCGGCTCCGAGCGGCACGACATCCACTCGTACGAGCAGTACGACGGCCAGTGGATCGGGTTCCGGCAGCCCGTGCTGCGGGCCGCGCGCGAGCGGCTCGGCGAGACCATCCGCGACACGCGCGAGGTGAACCCCGGCGAGGTCTGGGAGGAGAACGAGTTCTGGATCGACCTCACCTGGCGCATCGACCCCGACGGCTCGCGCGGCATCCGCAGCTTCTTCGAGTCACAGGAGCGACCCGGCGAGCGGATGAGCGTCGACGAGTACTACGCCTGGATCTTCGAGCACTCCGTCCCAGGCCTGCCCGAGCGGGCCGCGGCGGAGGGTCTGACCCCGCTCGGGTGGATGCGCCGCTACGGCGCGTTTGAGATCGCGCGCGGGGTCGGCCCCCTGCACGAGCACGCCGTGCCCCCAGCGGAGCTTGACGACATCGCGGTCGGCGAGACCGGCCGCGTCTACACGCGCGCGCCCGTGCCCCGTTCGCCGAACGTCGTGCCGCTTCCCACCCCTGAGCCCGACGAGGACGGCCGCCGCGCGGTCGGCGTCGAGGTCGACGGCGAGATCGTACGTGGGTGGCCGACGCCGAGCGGGAGGCTCGAGTTCTACTCGCGCACGCTTGCCGAGTGGGGCTGGCCCGAGGCGGCGATCCCGTGGTACATCCGCAGCCACGTCCACCCGGACAGCCTCACTCCCGGCCAGATGGTGCTGATCTCCACCTTTCGCGTGCCGGTCCAGATCCACACGCGCTCGGCCAACGCGAAGTGGCTCGACGAGATCGCGCACACCAACCCGCTGTGGCTCCACCCTCGTGACGCCGAGAGGCTCGACGGCATCCGCACCGGCGACCTCGTGCGCGTGGAGACCGAGATCGGGCACTTCGTCGTCAAGGCGTGGGTGACCGAGGGCATCCGCCCCGGCGTGGTGGCGTGCAGCCACCACATGGGGCGCTGGAAGCCGGAAGGCCAGACGGGCGGGCAGCGGCAGGCGATGGCCACCGTCTCGCTCGAGCACGACGGCGGCGACTGGATGCTGCAGGCGAAGGCCGGAGTCGCTCCGTTCGAGTCGGCCGACCCCGACACACGGAGGATCTGGTGGACAGACGTCGGCGTCCACCAGAACCTCACGTTTCCCGTCCACCCCGACCCGGTCTCCGGGATGCACTGCTGGCACCAGGCGGTGCATGTACGCAGGGCCGGCCCCGGCGACGCCTACGGCGACATCTCCGTCGACACGGCGAGCTCCCGCGCGGTCTACGAGCGCTGGCTCACCGGGACACGCCCCGCCCGGGAGGTCTCGCCCGACGGGACGCGGCGCCCGTACTGGCTGCTGCGCCCGCTCAAGCCGCCACGGGACGCCTACCGGCTCGCGGTCGGGAAGAAGTAGGCATGGAACTCTTCCGCGCGCTTGGCGTGTTGTGTGAGCCCCCCTCGCCGCTTCACCGGCGTCCGGCATCCGTGCTGGGCCTCCCGGGCGAGCCTCGGGACGACGACTATGCCGAGCTCTTCCTCTTCCAGCTCTACCCGTACGCGTCCGTGTACCTGGGCGCCGAGGGCAAGCTCGGCGGGGCCGCCCGCGACCGCATCGCCGGCTTCTGGCGCGCTCTGGGGCTCGTGCCTCCGGCCGAGCCGGACCACCTCGCCGCGTTGCTCGGCCTGTACGCGGCACTGGCCGAGGACGAGCTGGCCGAGCCCGACGACGCCAGGCGGCTGCTCCGGTACGAGGCCCGGCGCACGCTCCTGCACGAGCACCTGCTCACGTGGACGGATCCGTACCTCGACCGGGTTGTCGAGCTCGCGCCGCCGTTCTACCGCGCCTGGGGCGAGCTGCTGCGTGCGGCGCTCACGGCCGAGGCGGAGCAGCTCGCCTCGCCGCGGGCGACGCCTGCAGCCCTGCGCGAGCCGGCTCCGCTCGGACAGCCGTCGGAGGTCGGCGGCAGCGCCTTCCTCGAGCAGCTGCTGGCGCCCGTGCGGACCGGATTCATCCTCGTGCGGAGCGACCTCGTCACCGCGGGGCGCGAGCTGGGACTCGGCATCCGGATCGCGGAGCGCCGCTACGTGCTCGAGGCGCTGCTCGGCCAGGACGGACCGGGGACGCTGCGCTGGCTGTCCGAGTTCGCGGCGCATCGGGCGGAGCGCCACCGGTCCCCGTTCTGGAGGAGGCGCGCCGTGGCGGCCGCAGCGGTGCTCGCGGAGGCGGCCCGGGAATCGGAGCACGAGGACATGGCGCATGCCGGGTGAGGAAGGTAAGGCCGTCCTCGAGGGCGAGATGTTCGGCCGGATGGTGGGGAGTTGTCGCGGCGAGCAACCAGCGGCCTCGGCATAGACGTCGGGCTGAAGGAGGCGCGTCGCCGCCTCCGGCCCCGCATCGAGCTCCAGGACGTCATCGCCGGGATCTCGGTCGCGGTCGTGCTCATCCCGCAGTCGCTGGCGTACGCGCAGCTCGCGGGGATGCCGGCATACCGCGGGCTCTTCGCCGCGTCCATCCCGCCACTGGTCGCGGCGCCGTTTGCATCGTCGCCGTACCTCCAGCCGGGGCCGACCGCGATCAGCGCTCTGCTCACATACGCAGCGCTCAGCCCGCTGGCGCCGATCGGGAGCGGACGCTACATCGCGCTCGGGCTCCTGCTCGCGCTTCTGGTCGGCGTGATCCGGATCGCAGTCGGCCTGCTCCGGGCGGGCGTGATCGCGTTCCTGATGTCACAGCCGCTGCTCGTCGGCTTCGTGCCCGCGGCCGCGATCCTGATCATGGCCACCCAGCTTCCCCTCGTGCTCGGCGTCCACGCCGCCGGGCACCACGAGCTCTACCGCGCCAGCTGGTCGCTCGCGCACGTCTCCGACTGGCGGCCGGCGGCGATCCTCGTAGCGGCGGTCACTTCCGCGATCCTCCTTGCCGGCAGACGCCTGCACCCGCTCTTCCCGGGTGTCCTGCTCGCCGTCGTCGGGGCGCTTCTGTACAGCAAGCTCGCCGGGTACGGCGGCCCGAAGCTGGGCGGCATCCACGCGGGGCTGCCGCCCGTCACGACGTCGCTTCTGTTCGGCGACCTGCCGCAGCTGATCGCGCCGGCCTTCGTGATCGCGCTGCTCGGGTTCGCGGAGGCCTCGTCGATCGCCCGGACGTACGCGGCCCTCGAGCGCAAGCGCTGGGATCCCAACCGGGAGTTCGTCTCCCAGGGCGTCGCGAACGTCGCCGCGGGCATCTTCGGCGGATTCCCCGTCGGCGCGTCGTTTTCACGCAGCGCACTCAACCGGCTCGCGGGCGCAAGGACGAACATGAGTGGATTCATCACGGGGGTGGCCGTTCTGGCATTCCTGCCACTCGGCTTCCTGCTCGGCCCGCTGCCGCAAGCGGTGCTCGCTGCGACCGTGATCGTCGCCGTGCTGCCGTTGGCCCAGGTCGGGCCGATCGTGGAGATCATGAGATTGTCGCGTCCGCAGTTCGCGATCACGCTGACGGCGTTCGCCCTGACGCTCGCGCTCGCTCCCCACATCGAGTGGGCGATCGTCACCGCGATCGGGCTCTCCATCGTGATCCATCTCTGGCGAGAGCTGCGCCTCGACGTGACCGTGTCGGCCGAGGGCGGCGGACTCGAGCTCGGCCCCCAGGGCGTGCTCTGGTTCGGCACCGCCCGCAGCCTCGAGGACCGCTTCCTCGACCTGCTCGCCGAGCATCCGGACGCCTCCCGGTTCGTCATTCGGCTGGACGGTCTCGGCCGTATCGACCTCACCGGCGCGCTCGCGCTCAAGAAGTTGATCGGCGACGCGGAGGGTGCCGGACTCGCCGTTTCGGTCGAGGGCTCACCGGCGCATGCGGGGAGGATCCTCGAGCGCGTCCTCGGCGACGACGCCTGACGCCGGCGCGGCAGCACCCGGCGATCGTCAGTGGACCGGGTGGCCGGGTTCTGTCTGGTCGTAGCGCTGGGCTGCGAGACCGGCTGCGCCGATGATGAGGGTGAGCCATAGGGCGAGTGCGGCGAGTGGGAGTTCGTCGAGGAGGTGGGTGCGGACGTCCCACGCGAATCGGACGAGGAGGGCACTGCCGACGAGCGTTACGGCTGCGACCCGGAATCGGGGTTGGAGGATGGTCCGGCGTGCGAGCGCCTGTCGGCGTAGGAGGGCGATCACGGGGTCGAGGGCGGTGCTTGCCATACGGATGAGCGGGAGGA
Organism: uncultured Actinomycetes bacterium; assembly: GCA_963813245.1. Lineage (GTDB taxonomy): Bacteria > Actinomycetota > Thermoleophilia > Gaiellales > JAICJC01 > JAICJC01. The sequence goes on along the minus strand of CAWEYE010000010.1, from coordinate 46,851 downwards.
GGAGCGGGCGCAACGCGATTCGGGCGGCGATGAAGCCGCTGAGAGCGCCGATTGCTGCTCCGGCGAGCACGTCGGTCGGGTAGTGCATGCCGGTTGCGACACGCGATATCGCGATCAGCGCGGCGGTGGCGAGAAAGACATACCCCGCGCGGCGGTGGATGAGCAGTATGCCGACGGCGATGCCGAACGCCGCGCTCGCATGGTCGCTGGGAAAGCTCGGATCGGTCGACCGTGGCAGCAGCGGAATGATCCCGAGTGGGTGTGCCTGGTACGGGCGTGGGCGCTGCCAGATGTGGATGATGACCTGGTTGATCGCGAGGCCCAGTGCGGCTGCGGCGAGACCGGCGGTTCCGGCCCGCTTCCAAAGATCGGAGCCGCCGGGTGGAGCGAGGCACCACAGCAACACGGCGGCGGCGCCGAAGGCGATGACACCCCAGTCGGCGAACCCCGCCACGATCGACGCAAGCAGAGGATGATGCCGCGCGGCAAGGTTGATGGCGTGGTCGATCCGGTAATCCATGTGCCCTCGGTGCGAAGCTGGGGTCCAGCGAACTTGGCCATCGTGGCAGCTTTTCGTTGGAGGATGCTTCACCGCCTGTTCACCACGCCGTCACCGGGCGTACTCCATCCCGTCGATCGGGTTGTGCGATGCTCCGGCGATGTCGGCATGGCGGCACGCCGTTCGGTCGCTCGACGTGACCGACGGGATCGGCGAGATGGCGAGGCAGGCATCGCCGGCCGTGGCCGCCTGCGGGCTGGTGGTGACGGCGGTGCTCGTCGCCACGGCGAGTTGGTGGGCGAGCGTCGTGCTCGCGCCGACCATACTCGTGTGCATCCTCGCGGAGCGGCGTCGCAGGTTGTAGTCGCCGTCCCAGTGGGTGGAAACGATGTTCGGGTGCTTCGTGCCCGGCGGCGGTGGCGGCGCGGGCGGCGTGGCCGTCGGCGAGCGATCGCATGCTCAGCGTCGTCGGCGTTTGGAGGTGCGGCGCGCTGCAGTCGCGGCCTCGGGCCGTGCCGTCGGAGTGTGGGTTCGAGACACGTCGGCGGGGGTGGTCCGGAGCGACGGCTCTCTGCGGTGAAAGGCGATGGCGAACCACGCGAGTCCGGTGAGGAGGGCGGCGGCCGCAACCCAGACGTTGATGCGCTGTCCGAGCACATGATCTGCCGGGTCGATCTTCATCGTTTCCAGCGGTAGCCGGACCATGCAGTAGAGGGCGACGTAGAGGGCGAACACGGTGCCATACGGCACTCGCCGCCAGTATCGCCGCGCAAACCAGAGCAGGATCAGGCAGGCGCCTGCGTCCCAGATCGACTCGTACAAGAACATCGGTTGGAAGGTGGAGTACGCCTGGTATGGCGCGTAGCGGTGGACGGGGCTGATCTGGACGGCCCAGGGCAGGCTGGAGGGGTGGCCGTAGAGCTCTTGGTTGGCGTAGTTCCCCCAACGTCCGAGCGCTTGGGCGAGGATCAGGCCAGGGGCGATGCAGTCTGCGACGAGCCAGAACGAGAGCTTGACGCGCCGGCTGGCGATCCAGACGCCCAGCATTCCGCCGAGCACGGCGCCCCAGATGCCCAGACCGCCCTGCCAGATCTTGGGCATGTCGGCGAGGTGGTTGGGCCAGAACGCGCCCCAATCGGTGACCACGTGGTAGAGACGTGCTCCGACCAATCCGAGCGGCACTGCCCACACCGCGATCGGGTAGGCGAGGTCGGGATCGACGCCGCGGCGGCGAAACTCGCGCCTGGCGACCCACCCGCCGAGCAGCACACCGCAGGCCAGCAGCAGGCCGTACCAGCGTGGCTGGAACACGCCGAGCCGAAAGATGTAGGGGTCAGACGGACTGGGGATCGAGAGCAGCATCAGCATTGTCATCGCTTGCGGTGGGCCCGGTATCCGATCGCGCCGGCGTAGACGATGAAGCCGGCCGTGAGCGCAATCCACGGCAAGTGTCGGTGCGACTGCGCGGCAGCCCATCCGCTGAGTGCGGCGCAGAGCAGGGCGAGCAGCACCAACGACCACCAACCTCGATACCGGTCGCGTGCGATCTGACCCGGCGGGCGTGGTGGTCGGGGCGGAGGGCCGGTGTGGTTGGACGATCGCCGCTTGGGTGGCATGAGAACGGGCATGGGCACTATTCGACGAGGCGTTCCTCGGATCGGGGGCGCCGAAGCAGGGAGATGGTGGCGGCGACGACCGCGGCGGCGGCGAGAAACGTCATCGACCGGGTGAAGCCGTGAGTAGTTGCCGAAGGCGTCGCGCTGCCGTGGGTGGCGACGTCGAAGACGAGCGCGGTGAGCGAGAGTCCAAGCGCGGTTCCCAGTCCGCGAGTCATGTTGAGGACGCCGGAGGCGACGCCGACGCGTCGGGCGGGGACGCTCGACATGATCGAGGTGTTGTTCGACGGCGTGAAGAGGCCCATTCCTAGACCGGCGAGGGCAAGGCCGAGCAGAAGGCTTGCCGTCCCTGGCTTCACGGCGGCGACTCCGAGGCCGGCGGCGGTGATCAGCATGCCGGCGATGGTGGGGAGCCGACCGCCGATCTTGTCGGCCAGACGACCTGCAAACGGCGCCACGGCAGCCATCGCAAGCGGCAGAACCGTAATGAGCGCCCCGGCTCTGCCAGGCGACATTCCACGCGAGCGCTCCAGGTAGAACGGGGTGACAAAGAGGATGCCGAAGAGCACGACAAACGAGCAGAGCCCGGCGCTGATACCGACCGAGAAGCGGCGGCGGCGAAACAGCCCGAGATGGATCAGCGGGTACCTCGCGACGCGCTCGCGAGCGAGAAACGCGACGCTCGAGACGAGCGCCAGGACGAGAAGCGTGACGACTGTTGGGCTGGTCCAGCCGCGCTGGTTCCCGAACGAGAGCGCAAGCAGCAACGATGTGAGCGCGGGTACGAAGAGCACCAGGCCGAGCCAGTCAAACGGCTCGTGGTCGGCCAGGTCGTGGCTTCGCGGGATGAAAAGCCAGGCTGTGACGACTCCGAGGACGCCGATCGGGATATTCACAAGGAAGATCAGCCGCCATCCGCCGAGGCCGATCAACACTCCGCCCACGAACGGGCCGAACGCAAGGCCCAGCGCCTGGGCGGTGCCCTGCAAGCCGATTCCGCGTCCCAGTCGGTCGCGCGCGAGCGAGGCGGTGATGATGGCGACGCTGTTTGCCTGCAGCATGACCGCGCCGATCGCTTGGACCACCCGAAACGCATCCAGCAGCACCAGGTTCGGCGCCAGCGCGCACAGGCCCGACCCGATGCTGAAGACGAGAAACCCGTACGTGTAGAGCATCTTTCGCCCCAGCATGTCGGCCAGTCGGCCGACGGCCGCGACCGTCACGATCAACACAACGAGATACGACAGTCCCACCCACTGGACAGCGCCCAGCGACGCGTCAAACGCGCGCTGCAGGTTGGGATAGGCGAGGTTGACGATGCTCGCGTCCAGCTGTCCCATGAACGCCCCCACACTGACCGTGGCGACCGTCAACCAGGCCGCACGCGGATCCTCTGCGACGCGCCGCGGCCGCGCCGGCTCCGCCAGCAACCGGTCACGGATCCGATGCCATTGTGTGCCGGCGGAGCCTGATTCTGGACGTCTGGGCATCCGCACCAAAACGGTAGGCGCCTGCAGTAGGACGCGCGACAATCACAAACACGATCGGAGACACCGGAATGCTTGAAAATCGGGCGAGTCGCGCGCGTGACGAACGCCGGCAGCATGATCGAGGCCGGCGGCACGGCCGAAGAACGCGCAGTTTCCCGAAGGCAGATTCAGTGAGGATCCCGATGGTGCGCCCGACCGCAGCTCCGATACTGAGGGCCTGTACCCCCGCAAGGACTTCGAGGAGGCGGCCGATGCGCGCCCAGTACTCAGACGTGATGCCCGGCGCCATGAAGGCGATGGTCGCTCTGGTCCGGGAAGTGCGCCACAGCTCGCTGGAGCCGGCGCTGGTCGAGTTGGTGAAGATCCGCGCGTCGCAGCTGAACGGGTGCGCATACTGCGTGGACACGCACGTTCGTGCCGCGCGAGCCAGACATGAGAGCGAGAGCCGGCTCGAGCTGCTCGCCGTGTGGCGCGATGCGCCGTGCTACTCCGAGCGCGAGCGCGCCGCGCTTCGATGGTGCGAGGAGGTGACGCTGATCGCGCAGACCCACGCCTCCGACGCCGCGTACGACGAGATCGAGCGCTGGTTCTCCGAAGACGAGATCGTCGCCCTCACCTACGCGATCATCTCGATCAACGGCTTCAACCGCTTGTCGGTCGCGTTTCGCCAGCCGGTGGATGAACCGCAGCGCCCGCCGTCGAAGCCGCGAGCTGACCAGCATGGCGTGGTGACGACCCTCAAGGCGAGCTAGGACATCACGGCTCGGCGGCGGGGTCGCCGGTCAGCGCGGCGGCGATCTCGAGGGCCTCGGCGCGGCTGGCGGCGCGGCGGGTGATCTGGGGACGGCCGAGCGCGTCGCGCAGCACGACCTGGTGACCGCGTCCGATCCGACGCCTGATCTGCACCCACGGATCGGTCTCGTCGTCGGGCGAGGCGCTCGAGGCCGCCGGCGCGGGCCAGCTTGAGCAGCTGGTTGAGACCACCCAGAAGCTCGTCATCGATGACGATCTGCGGCATCGTCGTCACCCTGCCGTGCCGGCGCGGAAGTCCGTCATGGCTCGCGCCTCGTAGGGGATGCCGAACCGGTCGAGCACCGCCTTGGCCTGGGTGCAGGCGGGGCAGCTCGAGCCGTAGACGATCACCTTGGCCGGGACGTTCGTCACGCCGTGGTGGCCTCATGCAGCATTCGGACGCCGGCAGGGACGGCGGCGACGACCTCGAGTTCTGTGGGTGCGAACGTGTCGATGTGCTGCTGGACTCGGGCCATTTGACGCTTGAAGTCCGGCGATGTCTTCCATGCCCGCACCGCGTCGATGTTGTCCCAGGCGACGAAGCTGACGAACCGTTCGGGATCGCGCTGATCGCGCGCCAGGAGCGCTGAGCCCGCTCCTGGCATCCGCATCGACCATTGCGCGAAATCCAGCCATGCGTCCAAGAACCCCTGCTCGTGCTCGGGGAAGGGTCTCCACGATCCGGTGGTGTAGATGGGGGGCGTCGTTGGGCTGGTGGTGTGCGTGCGTTCCATGATGATCCTCTCTCTGGGCGTCGGAGGCGGGTGGGTCGGATCCCGCGTCAGATTCGGGAGAGCGCTCGTTCGAGCCGCTCGCGGGCTTCGGTGGCGAGTGGGGCGAGGGCGGGGTTGGCGGCGAGCTGCATGGCGGCGTTGGGTTCCATCGCCGACACGCGGACGTGGGTGTCGGTCGGCTCGAACGACCACGTTGCAGGGCAGCAGCACGCCGAGGTCGGGCTCGATCTCGAGGCCGCGGTGGGCGAGGGGTGGATTGCAGGCGCCGAGGATCAGGTACGGCTCACCGCGCACGCCGAGCTTCTGCTCGAGCGTGGCCTGGACGTCGATCTCGGTCAGGATGCCGAACCCTTCCGTTGCCAGCTCCTCGCGGACGCGGGCGACGGCCTCGTCGAACTCCAGGTCGACGGTGGTGGTGATGGCGTAGGGGGTGACTTCGAGCTGGCGGATATCGTCCTCTCCTTTTACAATGTAGCATTTGTGGAGTAGTATACAGATGTTCACGAGTAGAGGAGAAGTCGAATGCGAGCGCCCCACCCACTGCCTGACCCGCTGGTCGACCTGATCGCCGAGCGCTTCCGCGTGATCGGCGAGCCGCTGCGGATCAAGCTGCTCGACCGCCTGCGCGCGGGAGAGGCGTCGGTCGGCGAGCTGACAGACGCGCTGGGCGCGACGCAGCAGAACGTGTCGCGGCACCTGGCCGTGCTGCACGCGGCGGGGATCGTCGCTCGGCGCAAGCAGGGCACCCGCACCGTCTACGCCATCTCCGATCAGAGCGTGTTCGACCTGTGCGAGACGGTGTGCGGATCGCTGCAGCAGTCGGTGGCCGAGCTGGCGCTGCTGCTCGACCCGGCGCAGCAGCCGGTGGAGGCGGAGTCGTGAGCGCCGCCACGCGGTCCCGCCGGCGAGCGTCGCTGGAGCGGGTGCTGTTTGGTCTGGCGGGCAGCGTGGTCTCTGATCGGCGCGCTGCTCTCGGCCGTCGTCAGCCCGTGGTTCCTGCTGCTGGTCGCCTTCGCGGGCGTCAACCAGTGGTTGTACGTGATCGCCGGCGACTGTCCAGCCTCGCTGATCCTCCGGCGAGTGGCCGGGCTCGAGGGGTGCTCCCGATGAGTCCGGTGGTCGGGCCGATCGGTCGCCTTGGTCGCTTCACCGCCACGCACACCCGTTCGGTGGTGCTGGCATGGGTCGCGATCGCGGTCGCCTTCGGCTGTCTTCGCACCGCGGGTGGAGACGGCGCTTTCCGGCGCCGGTTGGCAGGCCAATGGCTCCCAGTCGGTGCAGGCGCGAAGCATGATCCAGCAGCACTTCGCCGGGCAGAGCTCGACGGCGCTGATGGTGGTCGTGCACTCACCGCGACTGACAGCGTCCGACCCAGCCTTTGCCGCCGCCGTGACCCGCGCGGAGGGGATCCTGCGCTCGGATCCCGCGATCGTCTCGGTGCTGCCGCCGCGGGCCGGGCGTCTCCCTTTCCCATGACGGGCACACCGCAATCGTGATGGGCGGCGCCGCGCGGAATCCGACCCAGATGGTCGCCGCCGCCGACCGTCTCAAGGGCAAGCTGCACGCCGCCGGCTCGGCCGATGTCAGCGTGAATGCGACCGGCGCCTCGGCGATGTGGTCTGACTTCAACACGGCCAACCGCACCGCGATGATGCGCTCCGAGCTGTTCAGCTGGCCGGTCACGCTGGCGATCCTGGTGCTCGCGTTCGGGTCGCTGGTCGCCGCCGGCCTGCCGCTGATGCTGACCATCACCGGTCTCGTCGCCAGCGCCGGCGTGCTCGCGTTGGGCGCGCAGCTGGCGGACGTCTCGATCTGGGCGATGAACTTCGCGCTGATGTTCGCGCTCGCGCTCGGCATCGACTACGCGCTGTTCATCGTCGCCCGCTACCGGGCGGCACTGTTCGGCTCGGACCTGTCGTCTGTGGAGGCGACAGCGGTGACGATGGACACCGCCGGCAAGGCCGTGCTCTTCTCCGGCGTCACGGTCCTGATCTCGCTGACGGCGGTGATGCTCGTCCCCAGCCCCGCATTCCGCTCGATGGCGCTCGGCATCATGGTCTCGGTGGTGTTCGTGCTGGCGGCCGCGCTGACGCTGCTGCCCGCCGTGTTGTCCTGGCTGGGACCGCGCGTTGACCGGCTCGTCGCTGCGCTGGGTGCACTCCGGCGAGCACCGCTCCCCTCGCTTCGCCGCTTGGGCCGAGCGCCTCTGGCGCCACCCGCTGGCATTCGGTGGCAGCGGCGCTGGCCGTCCTCCTGCTGCTCGCCGCTCCAATCGTCGGCATTCGCACCGGCATGCCCTCGATCAAGGTCGTACCCACCAGCGACACCTCTCGCGTGGGGTACACGCAGGTGGCGGCCGCCTTCGGGCCGGGGGCTCCTGGCTCCCTCCAGGTGGTCACCCCGGCAGCCGACCGCGCCGATGTGGTCCGCGTCCTCTCCGCCGACCGCGGGGATCGCCGCGGTGATGCCGGCGCAGCTCGACCACGCCGGCGGGCTCGCATTGATCCAGGCAGTGCCGGGCAGCGACCCCTCCAAACCCGCCGTCGGTGCCACCATCGACCGGCTCCGCGCGGACGCTTCCCAGCGGGCGTGCTGATCGGCGGGGCGGCCGCCGAGAACCACGACCTCGAGGCCGCGCTCGCCCGGGCCACCCCCGAGGTGATCGGCGTCGTGCTGGCGCTCGGCTTCCTGCTCCTGCTGGTCGCCCTGCAGGCGCCCGTGATCGCGCTCGTGGGCGTGCTCACCAACCTGCTCGCCACCGCCGCCGCCTTCGGCGTCGCTCGCCTGATCTTCCAGAACGGCGACGGCGCATCGCTGCTGGGCTTCCAGTCCCAGGGGTTCCTCGACGCGTGGGGGCCGGTGTTCTTCTTCGCCATGATCTTCGCAATCGCGATGGACTACACCGTCTTCCTGCTCGCATCAGCCAAGGAGCATCACGACCGCACCGGCGACGCACACGAGGCCATGGTCGGCGGCGTCGCCCACTCCGGCCGCGTCATCCTCGCCGCCGCCGCGGTGATGGTGGCCGTGTTCTTCACCTTCGCCCTCTCCGGGCCGCTGCCGCCCAAGGAGATGGGCGTCATCCTCGGCGTCGCCGTCCTGCTCGACGCGCTGCTCGTCCGGCTCGTCCTCATCCCCGTCGCGCTGCGACTGCTCGGCCCATGGGCCTGGTGGCTCCCACGCTGGGCCGACCGGCTCCTGCCCGACGTCCCGTTCGGCCACTCCTGACCTTCTGAACACCCACCCACGAACGAAAGCGAGGTTCGACATCATGAAACTCACTCACAACATGGGAAGCATCGACCGCTGGGTGCGCGGCCTGATCATCGGCCCGGGCGCCATCATCGCCGCCGTCCTGACCGGCGCCGGCAGCATCCTGGGGATCGTCTTGATCGCGATCGGCGTGATCATGCTCGCCACCGCTGTCGTTGGGACGTGCCCGCTCTACACCGTGCTCGGCGTCGACACCCACGTGGCCGTACCGCTCTTGGGCCCAACGTCACCCAGCGCGAGCCCGTGCAGGCCACGGGAACGCGTGCCCTCGAGCTCCCGACGCGCTCGCCGAGCACTGAGCGGTGCAGTCAGCTCTGGTGGACGCGCGCGATGACGAAGGTGAGGTTCGGATCTTCGAGCGCGACGACGAGCGGCGTTAGCGCCTCGAGCCAGCGCGCGTGTTCGATACCTCCGACGTCGTGGGGGTCGTAGCCGATCTCGGCCGCCAGTCCCATTACGACGTTCCGTGCCGATGGGTCGTCTGCGCAGACGAACACCGCCGGCCGAATCTCCCCGAACCCTCGTTGCGCGGTGACCGCCCAGATGTGATTGAAGGCCTTGACGACGCTCGCACCGGGCGCGAGGCGTTGGACGTTGGACGCGCCCGACTCACCTGCCGGGAACTCCTCTCGGACTGACCAGATCGACTCTCGTCCGTCGAAGCTGTCGTCCAGGTAGGGGTTGGTGGCGTCGATCAGGATCTTCCCGTCCAGCGGCAGGGTGGGGACGATCTGGCGCATGGCCTGCCAGGGCACGGTCAGCACCACGATCTCGCTCGACCGCACGGCCTGCACGTAGTCGGTGCCCGATGCGGCACCGACCCGCTGGGAGATCTGGTCGGGCGCGCTCGGCGCTGCGCGAGCCGATCGTGACCGTGTGGCCGGCCGCCGCGAGGTCGCGGGCGAGCGCGGATCCCATCTCGCCGGCGCCAATGATCGCGATCTCTCACGGTTCACTCCTTCCGCTGCGCGGGCCGGCCCGCGTCGATGAGGGATGTCCCCGCGGAAGGATGTCACACCATCAACCTGCCGCATGCGGCAGGCACGGCGCCCCGCGACTGGCAAGATCCGGGTGTGGATCGTGAGACGTGGGATGCACGCTATGCAGGCACCGACACGCTGTGGTCGTTTGAGCCGAACCGGTTCCTGGTGGGCGAGGTCGAGCCGCTGCGACCGGGTCGGGCACTTGACCTGGCCTGCGGCGAGGGCAGGAACGCGCTCTGGCTGGCCAGTCGCGGATGGCGGGTGACCGCCGTTGATTTTTCCCAGGTCGCGCTCGACAGGGGGCATGAGATGGCGGACCGTCGCGGCCTCGCAGTCGAGTGGATCGCTGCTGACATCATGGCCTGGACGCCACCTCAGCGCGCGTTTGACCTCGTCGCGATCCTCTACCTGCAGCTCCCGCAGAGGCAGCTCGGCCCGGTGTTGCGCAGGGCGGCTGATGCCGTCGCGCCCGGCGGTGTGCTGCTCGTCGTCGGCCACGACTCTGCCAACCTCGCCGGCGGGTATGGCGGTCCTCAGGACGCTGCGCTGCTGTTCACGCCCGGGGACGTGGCGGCGGAGTTGGGCGGCCTGCGTGTCGAGCGGGCCGAGCAGGTGCGCCGTCCGGTGGAAACGCGTGATGGCGAGCGAACCGCGATCGACGCGCTGGTCTACGCGGTGCGCGACGCCGGGAGCACCTGACGCCGCGGCGCGCGGCGGCGAATACTCGGGGCAACAGGCCCAGGGTGTGCGGGTTTCCCACGATTCGAGTACGCAGCCCCACGGATGCGCGCACGACCCCCGCGATCTAGCGTGGATGCTGGATTCCCGGATCGGAGGGGCGATGCACCCAGTCACACATCAGAATCTGGAGCAGGCGATGCGCGACGAGGGGTTCGCGTTCGCTCGCTACATGCTGTACGGACGCAAGGCGCGCGCCCACGGCCACCGAGAGCTCGCGGAGCTGTTCGAGACACTCGCAGACGTCGAGGTGTTCGACTACTTCATGCACGAGGCCGAGCTGGCGGGGTTCGGGTCGGGCTCCGACGTCGAGAACCTGCGCCAGGCGATCGCCGTCGAGGCGAGCGCGGCCGACGAGACGTACCGCCTGTTCGAGCAGCAGGCGCGCGACGACGGAGAGACCCACGCCGCCGAACAGTTCTCGCGCATCCGGTCAGACAAGGCACATCGCCGCGTGCAGTTGAACCGAGCGCTGGAGGCGCTGGAGACGTCCACTCCGCGCCCTCACCGGATCCTCGTCATCGCCGACGAGTCGTGTCATGGCAGCGGGCTGTGCGACGAAGTGGCCTACCGAGCTGGGCGCGTGCCGTCAGAGGTGCTGATCGTCGCCCCCGCGCTCACCAGGAGCCGGCTGCACTACCTGGCCTCCGACATCGACCACGAAGCCGAGCAGGCCGCCGAGCGAATGGAGACGCTCCGCGGTGAGCTCGAGCGCCAGCGCGTCCATGCCACCGGTCGCGTCGGCGACACGAACCCATTGCTCGCCATCGAAGACGCGCTGCGAGAGTTCCCCGCCGACGAGCTCGTCATCGCCACCCAGCCCCCCGAGCACTCGACATGGCTTGAACGCAACCTCGTCCACGAGGCACGAACACGATTCGCACCCCTGCTCGTCACCCACGTCATCGTTGACCCCGCCCTCGACCGCGGAGCCGCCCTCACCGGCGACTGACCCGCTCGGCCCGAACCCGGATCAGACGGGCGGGTGGGGTTTTCCCGCTGATGGGATCGGTGCGTAGCCCGACGTCGCGCCGCCGGCGGTCGGGCAAGCGGTCCAGGCTCGTATGCGTCCCGGTGCTGGTGGTAGACGTGGTCACTCGCAGCCCTCCCAGCCCGCCCCGCTTAGGGCGATGGACGGCGTGGTTACATCTCGGCCTCGGCGGAGCGCTGCAGCCACCCGGCGAGGGCGGCCAGCGCGTCCGGCTGGGCGAGGTAGTAGGCGAACAGGCCCTGCCTGTGCGTCTTGAGGATGCCGGCGTCTGCGAGCACCTTTAGGTGGTGGGCGAGGGTGGATTGGGCGATGTCGAACAACGGCAAGAGCTCACACGCGCACAACTCGCCGGGATGGCGGGCGAGCACGTCGACCACCTGGACGCGGATCGGGTCGCCGAGTGCTTTGGCATACGCCGCCAGCTGTGTCGACTGGGCCACGTCGAGGGACGGGCGGGCCGGGGAAACCGGGCGCGGCACGCCCGGCGCACGCTTCTGCTTAGGGGTGAGGGCTGCGTCCATGGTCAGCCGGCTTGGGTGAGGAGGTCGCGGACTTGGTCGACGGTGGGGACGGTGCCGCTCATGACGACGCGCCCGTTGATGGCAAGCGCCGGGGTGCTCATGACACCCAGCTGTGCCATCACGGCGTAGTCGTCGATCTTCTCGACGGTCGCGTCGAGGTCGAGTTGGGCGACGGCGGTGAGTGTCGCTTGGTGAAGTGCCGCGCAGCGCTTGCAGCCGGGGCCGAGAACTTGGATGGTCATGGCAGCGATTCCTTCCGGTTTCAGAGGATGAGGTTGAAGACGAGCCCGGTCGCGATGATGGCGGCGGCGACGGTGGCGGCCCAGATGGCGATCAGGCGAACCTTGAGGACTCGGCGAAGCAGGATCATCTCTGGCAGCGACAGCGCGACGACGGCCATCATGAAGGCAAGCAGCGTGCCCATGGCAACGCCCTTTGCGTGCAGTGCCTCGATCAGCGGCAGCACGCCGGCGGCGTTTGAGTAGAGCGGCACGCCGAGCAACACGGCGATCGGTACCGCAAACGGATTGTGCGGCCCGGCCAGGTGCACCAGTGCGTCCTGGGGTACCCATCCGTGGATGACGGCGCCAAGCGCGATCCCGACCAGCAGGTAGGGCCACACGCGTCCGAGGATCGATCGTACCTCGCCGCGTGCAAACACGACCCGGTCAGACCATGTCAGCCCGGCAGCGGGATTGGCAGCGACCGCCATGTGCGTCTCGTACACGAACGGCTCGACGTAGCGCTCGAGCCGAAGCCGGCCCAGGACGACGCCGGCGACGATCGCGATCAGAAGCCCCGATGCGATGTAGAGCGCGGCGATCTTGGCGCCGAAGAGCCCGAACAGCATCACCACCGCCACCTCGTTCACGAGCGGCGAGGCGATCAGAAACGAGAGCGTGACGCCGAGCGGCACACCGGCCGAGACGAAGCCGATGAACGCCGGCACCGCCGAGCACGAGCAAAACGGCGTCGCCACGCCAGGCCCGCCGCGGCCACGTTGCCAACGCCCTCGCGTCGGCCGCCAAGCAGCGCGCGTGTGCGCTCCAGGCTCATGTAGGAGCGAAGCAGCGCCACCGCGAACACGATCCCCGCCAAGAGGAGCGTGATCTTCGCGGAGTCGTACACGAAGAACCGCACCGACCCACCCAGCCGCGACGCGGAATCGAGACCCGCAAGATCGAACACGACCCAGTCCGCCAACGGCGCGAGCAGCTTGATTCCCGCAAGCCACACGAGTGCCCCAAGGGGCAGCAGCAGCTTCGGTCCGCGAAGTGCTCGGGCGGCGCCGCCGGGCGGTGGGAGCGTTGGTGTGAGCGGAAGATGAGCCATCAGTTCAATCGAGGATCATCGATTAGTTCCAACATAGTCGATAGATCGGCACGCACCGCCATCCTTTTGCGTAAGTCGAGTAGAAGACCGAACCACGATCCGCGGTTTGTACGCACCTAGCGCGAGAGACGAGCGCAATCGAGTGCTCCTCCCAGGAGATCTGCTGCCACAGGAGCGTTCGCAGGGCTCCGACCCGGGCGGCCGTAAACACCAGGAGGTACGCCTGGATGCGGTCTCGAGGACGGCCGGGCGCGTCGAGAAAGCGGCGCAGCTGCTGGCCGCTGACGGTGAGGCCGCGACGGAGATGCACGCGCGGCATGGGGACGCCGAGGGTCGGGTCGGCGGCGACGTACTCCAGCATGCCCGCGTGGCGCCAGAAGACCCGGAGTGCCGATAGGAAGCCCTTCCTGGGCGGAGGCGGAGAGCCCGCCGCGCTGGTCGCTCTTGAGGTGGGTCATGAACCGGACGGCCAGCCAGAAAACTCGATCAGATGCGTGCGGTACTTCATGATCGTGGTGGGCTGGCGATCGCTGGCGAGGCAGAACTCCTCGATCAGCTCCTCGTCGCTCGGTGGCATCGATAGAGATGGAACAAGAGCTCAGAAACTATGCGAAGAACAGCAAGAACAGGTTGCGATCAATGGTTCGAGCCCAGTACCGCCCATGAACACCCTGCAAATGGACGACCCAACACCGAATTGGTCCGGCGTCATCCCTGTGGGGTGATGCCGGGTGTGAGGGCGTGGTGCAGGCTCCGCGGGGTGCGACGACTCGGAGCACGCAGGTGGGCAGTTGCCGCGGCGGCCGCGATCACGGTCATCGCCGCCACGTCCTGCGGCGGCAGCGCTGGTGGTGGGAGTCGCACCGTCTCGGTCCCGACCAGCCTCCCCAGTGGCGTAACGGTGCCGAGCGTCGGGGGCGGCGGCGGATCCTCGCCGGTCACGTCGACGACCGTCCCGTCGATCACGACCACGACGACCACGACCACGACGCCGCCGCCCACGGTGACCGCGACCACGTCGCTGAGCGTCACGGCGACGACCACCGCGAACTCGTCCAGCGGGGTCAGCTACTGGTGGTTCGTCGCGGCGGCCGTGGTGGTGGCCCTCCTGGCCATCATCTACGGGGCGATGCGGCACCGGCGGCGGGCGGGGCAGGACTGGCAGCGGCACGTGCAGCAGGTGGGCGCGCTCGGTGCGACGGTGCATGACGTCGTCTCGGCGACCACCACGACGCTGACCCAGCCGCTCTCGCCGGATCGGGCGCTCGCGATCGACCAGCGCATCAACGACCTCGACGTCGAGCTCCACCGCCTCGAGGCCGCGGCCCCCGACGCGGAGACCGCACTGCGTGTGAGCGGGGCCGTCGCGGCCCTGGGGTCACTGCGGTCGGCGGTCGGGACGCTCGTCGACGTCCCTCCGGGCGATGCCCTCACGCGCAGCGCCGGAGTCGTCGACGCGCGCCTGGCGGATTTCGACGCGGCGCTGCGAGGCGTGACCACGGGCTAGAGGGGTGAAACGGTTTAGGATCGCCCCGTGCCCATCGAACACGTAAACGGCGTCGACCTGCACTACGTGCAGGCGGGCGCGGGCGATGACGTCCTTCTGCTCTGCGGCCTCGGCGATGACATCACCGCCTGGGACGGCCAGCTCAGTCCGTTCAGCGAGCACCACCGCGTCACCGTCGTCGACAACCGTGGCGTCGGCCGCTCGTCGCTGCCCGACGGCGAGTTCACCGTCCGCGACATGGCCGCGGACGCGGTCGCGCTGTGCGACGCGATCGGGGTCGGGCCCGCGCACGTGATGGGCTTCTCGATGGGCGGGGCGATCACGCAGGAGCTCGCGATCGCGCGTCCCGACCTCACCCGCAGCCTCGTGATCGTCGGCTCGTGGGCGTACTCCGACCGCCTCTTCCGCACGTTCATCGAGAGCTCGGCGTACTTCGCCGGGATCGCGGACGACGAGCGCACGTTCCTGATGTACTTCCTCGCATCGACCTACTCGAAGGCTGTCTTCGAGGACGGCCGCGTCGACGCGTTCTGCGACGCAATGCTGCGTAACCCCCACCCGCAGTCGACCGAGGCCTTCCAGCGCACGGCGCGGGCGATCCTGCACCACGACACCCGCGAGCGCCTCGGCGCGATCGCCGTGCCGACGCTCGTCCTCCACGGTGAGGAGGACATCATCTGCCCGCCGCGGCACTCGCGCGAGATCGCGCAGCTGATCCCGGGCGCGCGGCTGGTCGCCGTCCCGGAGCAGGCCCACCAGCCCTTCCAGGAGGACCCGGCGGCCTTCAACGCGACTATCGAGCAGTTCTGGTCGTCTCTGTGAGCTGCCGCTGAGACTGGAAGGTGTCGCGGCAACCCTCGGAGCAGAAGTGGTACGTGGTGCCGTCGACGGTGAGCGACGGGGACTTGCCTCGGTCGACGGTCATGTGGCAGACGGGGTCGGTGGCGCCGCGGCGCATCGTCAGCGCGAACAGGGCCACGAAGACGGCGAGCGCGACCGCGTTCAGCGCCAGCTTGTAGTCGACCTGGATCGTCTGGAAGATGTCGGCGCGGGTCGGGCGGGCGGTGGGCACGAGGCCGAGCAGGCTGAACAGGCCGTCGATGACGAGCGCGGCCGTCGCCATGGTCACGAACATGAGCGCGGTCAGGCGAAGCGCGAACGGCCAGCCGTAGTACTTGCGGTAGATGGCGATGATCGGCAGCACGATCAGGTCGGCGAAGATGAACGCGAGCACGCCGGCGAAGCTGATCCCGCCCGACCACAGCACCGCCGCGAGCGGCACGTTGCCGACCGAGCAGACGAAGCTCAGCACGGCGATCAGCGGCCCGACGATGACGTTCTCGATCGTGGGTAGAGGCTCGGCGGCGTTTCGCAGGAAGAGCGCGTTGAACGCGGAGTCTCCGATCAGGCCGACGAGCCCGGCGAGGAGAAAGCCGGCCGTGATCTCGCGGTAGAGCATCTGCCAGTCGCCGCGGAAGTTGTGGGCCACGTCCGACCAGGCCGAGATCGAGGTGAGCCGTTCGCGGAACCGCAGCTCCGAGGCCGCCGAGTGGTGCTGGTGGCCGGTGTCGGCCGCCTGGGCGTGCGCGCGCGCCGCCTCCTCGAGCCGCGGCGAGATGAAGGCGCGCAGCAGGAGCGCCATCAGGACGATCATGACCACGCCGCCCAGGTACTCGGCCGCCGTGAACTGCCAGCCGATCAGCACCCACAGCACGAGCCCGAGCTCCCACACCAGGTTGGTGGACGCGAACTGGAACGCGAACGCCGCCGTCGCCGACGCCCCTTTCTGGAAGAGGCTCTTGGCGATCGCGATCGCCGCATAGGAGCACGACGATGAGGCGGCGCCGAGCCCGGTCGCCCAGGCGAGCGGCCGCGGCCCCGAGCCGGCCAGCCTGGCCTCGATCCGCTCGCGCGGCACCCACGCCTGCACGATCGCCGAGATGACGAAGCCGAGCACGAGCGCCCACCACACCTCCCACGCCATCAGGAACGCGTCCTTGACCGCGATCCAGGCCTGCGAGGCGATGTAGCTCATGGCTCACCGCCGAGCTCGGCCACCGCCGCCTCGAGCAGCGCCCGGCCGCGCTCCGTGAGCGCGTACATTGTCATCTTGCCCTGCTTGCGGGCGCTCACGAGCTCCTGCTGGCGCAGGTGCCGCATGTGGTGGGAGACGAGCGTCTGGCTGCGCTCGCTGATCCAGGCCAGATCGCACACGCACAGCTCCCGGTCTCCGCGCAGCGACAGGGCGAGCCCCAGGCGGGTGGGATCGGCCAGCGCGGCATACGCCGCCGCCACCCGCTCGGCGTCCGCGATCGCCGCCCGGCTCGTCCGCAGCCGCCGTCCTTCGGCCTCAGTGAGATGCAGCAGCCGCCCTGTCATGGCGACAGACTAACATCTATTGGATTGTTTCCTTGAAGGCGCGCCGGTACCTGCGGGTGAATGGCTAAGATGACCCATGTCCGACCGGTCGGAGGTGGGGGCGTGAGCGGGCTTCCGCTGGTGGAGCTGCGCCCGCGCTCCGCGGCTCGAGGCGCCGAGCGCGAGGCGCTGATGCGCCGCGCCCGGCTGCTGGCGTGGGGCGGCAACGCCTGGCACGTGATCGAGTTTGCGATCGCCGTCGGCGCCGGTGTGGCGGCCGGCTCGATCGCCCTCGTCGGCTTCGGCCTGGACAGCCTGGTCGAGGTGGCCGCCGGCACCGTGATCGTGTGGCTCTTCACGGGGCGGCGGGTCGGCGACGGCGAGCGGGCCGAGCGCCGCGCCCAGCAGCTGATCGCGGTCTCGTTCTACCTGCTCGCCGCCTATGTCGCGGTCGAGGCGGGGCGCGATCTGATCGGCGGCGACCATCCGCAGACGAGCTGGGTCGGAATCGGTCTGGCGGCGGTCACGGCGCCGACGATGCCGCTGCTGGCGCGGGCCAAGCGCCGGGTCGGCGTCGAGCTCGGCTCGAGCGCCACCGTCTCGGAGAGCGCGCAGAACCTGCTCTGCGCCTACCTCTCGATCGCGCTTCTGATCGGTCTCGGTGCGAACGCCCTCGGCGGGCTGGTGGTGGGCCGACCCGCTCGCGGCGCTCGTGATCGCCGCCGTCGCCGTGCGCGAGGGGCGGGCGAGCTGGCGCGGCGACGCCTGCAGCTGCTGCGCCCCGGCGGCCGGGTCGCAGCGGCGATGAGCGGCCATCACCACAGCCATTCGGGCTCCGAGCACTCCCACGGGGTGAGCGCAGACGCGAACCAGCGCCAGCTCGCGATTGCGCTCGGGCTCATCCTGGGGTTCATGGCGGTCGAGGTCGCGGCCGGCGTCATCGCCCACTCGCTGGCGCTGCTCTCCGACGCGGCCCACATGCTCACCGACGCCGGCGCCATCGCCCTCTCGCTGTGGGCGGCGCGGCTGGCGCTGCGACCGGCGCGCGGGGCGATGACCTACGGCTTCCGCCGCGCCGAGATCCTCTCGGCGCAGGCCAACGGCATCACCCTGCTCCTGCTCGCCGTCCTGATCATCTTCGAGGCCATCCGCCGGCTGCTGGCGCCGCCCGACGTCGGCGCGGGCCTGATCCTCGCCGTCGCCATCGTCGGCATCGCAGTCAACCTCACGGCCACGTGGGTGCTGGCCCGGGCCAACCGCCAGAGCCTGAACATCGAGGGCAGCTTCCAGCACATCCTCACCGACCTCTACGCGTTCATCGGCACGGCGATCGCCGCCTGCGTCATCCTCGCGACCGGCTTTGACCGCGCCGACCCGATCGCCTCGCTCTTCGTCGCTGCGCTCATGCTCCGCGCGGCCTACTTCCTCCTGAAGGCCAGCGGCCGCATCTTCCTCGAGGCCGCGCCGGAGGGCATCGACGTCGAGGCCGTCGGCCAGGCCCTGGCCGAGCAGCCCGGGGTGGTCGAGGTGCACGATCTGCACATCTGGGAGGTCACATCCGGCTTCCCGGCGCTCTCCGCCCACGTGCTCGTCGAGGAGAAGGCCAACTGCCACGAGACCCGCCGCGAGCTCGACCGGCTCCTGCACGATCGCTTCCAGCTGACCCACACCACCCTCCAGGTCGAGCACTGCCGGCCGAGCCTGGTCGAGCTCCAGAGCGGCCGCCTGCGCAGGCGCGGCGACGCCGAGACGGGGTAGACGTGGCGGACGGTCAGGTCGCGGCTGCGTGCTGCGCCAGCGCCGTGAGCACCGTCGCCGATCCGGCGGCGCACGTCCGCATCGGCGACCAGTCCGTCGGCGCCGACGCGATCGCGGGCGACCGGGATGTGCGCGCACGCCGCGGGCACGACCTCGGCGTGGATGTAGCCGAGCACCGTCTCGAGCGACGCGTGGGCGTGGGCGGCCCGGGTCGGCGACCCGGAGGCGTTCACCCAGGCGACCGGCTTGCGGTACATCTCGAACCCGCCCACCGTCCAGTCGAGCAGGTTCTTGAACGCGCCCGGCAGCGCGCCCGCGTACTCGGGCGTGCAGAACAGGACGGCCGCCGCCGCGGCGATCTGGGCGCGCAGGCCGGCGACCGCCGCGGGCAGCGGATCGGTGTCGTCGTCGGGGTTGAAGTGGGGCAGGTCGGTCATCCCGCCGTACAGCACCGCCTCGATGCCGGCCGGCGCCGCGGCACTGCGCCGTGCGCAGGAGCGCGGTGTTGGTCGAGCCGCCGCGCGTGCTGCCCGAGATGAGCAGGATGCGGGCGGGGCGGGTGTCGGCACGGCCGGCGGCCATCGCCCCGAACCGTAACCCGGACGGCTAGAGCAGGTGCCGGGCGGCGGCCCAGCGGGTGAGCGCGCCGCGGCTGGAGAGCTGCAGCTTGCGCAGCACGGCCGAGGCGTGCGACTCGACGGTCTTGACCGAGATGCCGAGCTCGAGCCCGATCTCCTTGTACGCGTAGCCGCGGGCGAGGTAGCGCATCACCTCGCGCTCGCGGTCGGTCAGGTGGTCGAGGCCGGGGTCATCGGCGCCGGGATGCGTGGCGGCGAAGGCGTCGAGCACGAAGCCGGCCAGCCGGGGCGAGAACACCGCGTCGCCGGCCGCCACCTGCTCGATCGCCGTCACGAGATCGTCGGCGCGGATCGACTTCGTGACGTAGCCGCGGGCGCCGGCGCGTACGAGGTCGATCACGTCCTCCGCCGCATCCGACACGGAGAGGGCGAGGAAGCGCGTCCGGGCACCGTCCTGGCACAGCCGCTGGATGACCTCGCGGCCGCTCCCGGACGGCAGATGCACGTCGAGCAGGACGACGTCGGGCGCCGTCGCCTCGATGGCGGCGATGGCCTCGGCGATGTCGCCGGCCTCGGCGACCACCTTTACGCGAGTGCCCAGCTCGGCCACGACGCCCGAGCGGAAGAGCTCGTGATCGTCGACCACGACCACGGTGACCGGATCCGCGGTCACGCGGCAGCGCCGTTCTGGGGCAGCTGGAGCGAGATCTCGGTGCCGTTGCCGGGGCTGCTCCGCACCGCCGCCGTGCCGCCGGCGCGATCCATCCGCGCGACCACCGACTGGGTCAGCCCGCGCCGGTCCTCGGCGACCGCGCCGTAGTCGAAGCCGACGCCGCGGTCGCGCACCCAGATCTGGATCGCCGCCGGCCCGCACTCGGCATAGACATCGCAGAGCGGGGCGCGGGAGTGGCGGGCCGCGTTCACGATCGCCTCGCGGGTCGCGGCGAGCAGCGCCTCCTCGCCCGCGCCGACGTCGCCGTCGCCGACGACGATCAGCTCGATCCGCCACTGGTAGCGATCCTCGATCTCGGCGGCGAGGGCGGTGAGGCGATCGCGCAGCCGGCCGGCGTCGCGGCTGGCGACGGCGCCGTAGAGCCAGTCGCGCAGCTCACGCTCCTGCCTGCGCGCGAGCTGGGCCATGCCGGCGGGGTCGCCGCCGTGGCGCTGGATCAGGATCAGCGTCTGCAGCACCGAGTCGTGCAGATGCGCGGCCAGGTCGGCGCGCTCGTCCGCGCGGATGCGGTCGCGCCGCTCGGCCGCGAACTGGCTGCCGACCTGGAAGAGCCGCGGCACGACGACGACCGCGAGGCCGAGCGCGAGCAGCTCGAACGGCCACACCGCCCGCTGCAGCTGGTTCATCAGCGACCACGGGATCCGGCGGCTCGCGATGATGTCGACCGCGAACAGGATGGCCGCGAGGCCGACGGCGACGCGGACCGTGTCGCCGCTGATCGCGAGCCGGCCGAGGCGCACCCGGGGCCTGCTCGCCCGGGGCCGAGCAGCCAGCTCCAGCGCTCGGTGCGGTCGAGCCGCCGGAAGCCCAGCGCCAGCGCGGCCTGGCAGACCAGCAGGGTGACGACGACCGGATCGGGCAGCGTCCACCCCAGCCCGCGGGCGGCCAGCACGACCGCGAGCTCGACCGCGAGCACGCCGAGCGTGCCGCGGGCGCTGCGGCTGTCTGCGCCGGCCAGCGGCGCCCAGGCGCGGACGCGGCGGCCGCGCAGGCACAGGTACGCCAGTGGATAGGCGAGCACGACGGGCGGGGCGGCCAGCGCGGCGCCGGTGAAGGCGAGCCGCACCACCGCGGCGTCGAGCTGCAGGAACCGGGCGGTGCTCGCCGCGACGCCGAGCAGGAGATGATCGTCGCCGCTCAGGTTCCCGGCCGCCGCCACGTGATGAGTGCTCACCGCGACAGCATGCACCTCCGCGGCCGTCGCGTCCATCCGGAACGTCCCCGACACGCACTCAGGTTGATCCCCCACGGCCGCGGCGGCCGTCGGCTCGGGGCGGGGGCGGCCTCAGGGTCATTCCGGATGGCGCAGCCGCCCGGCGGCTCCTAGCATCGCCCCATGAGCTCCTCCCAGCCAGATCCGGCGACCAGCCCGACCGAGGCGGTCGACAGGCGCAAGGCCGCCCCTGCGGCGGTCGACGCAGGATCGCGTGTTCGCCGGGGTTTGCGGCGGCCTGGCCGAGCGCTACGGCGTCTCGGTCACGGCGCTTCGCATCGTCTTCGCGCTGCTCGCGCTCACCGGGGTGGGCGTCGCGCTCTACGTGGTGATCGCGGTCGCGTGCCCGGCGCAGGACGACCCGCGCGCGGCCGGCCCGGTGCGCGTGCTCGCGGCGCTGGTCGCGGGCCTGGTCGCGCTCGCGCTCTCGGCGGCGCTCCTGCACGCCGTCGGCATCGGCCGCTACGCGATCGGCCGCAGCGGATCGGTGCTTCTGATCGTCTTCCTGGCGGGGCTCGGCTCGGCGCTCGTCGTCGGCCGGGGCACGCCGATCGCCGGCGCGGCGCCTGACGCGGCCCCCGCAGGCGCCGCGCCGCGCCGCCTGACGCTGCCGCACCCGCCCGTGCTCCTGCTGCTGACGATCGCCGTCGCGGCGATGGCCGCGATCGGGGCGTGGTTTGCGACCGACGGGCCGGCCGGCGAGGACGCCTTCGGCGTCGTGCTCGCGGCCGCCGTGGTCGTGATCGGGCTCGGCGTCACGCTGAGCGCCTGGCGCGGGCGCAGCTTCGTGCTCTTCCCGCTCGGCCTGGTGCTGGCCGCGCCGCTGGTGGTCGTCGCGTTCGCCGATGTCAGCCTGACCGTCGGCCGCGACAACCCCGGCGTGATCAGAAGCGCCGACGGGCCGGCGCGCACCGTGGTGCTCGAGCAGGGCGCGGGGCCGGTGCAGGTGCGCAGCGCGGCCGTCGTAGCCGGCCTGCGCAGTCTGGTGGTGCGCAAGGGCATCGGCCGCGTCGAGGTGATCGTCGACCGCGCCGTGCCGGTCAGGCTGGAGGTTGTCGCTGCGGGAGGGACTGTCGAGGTCGACGACCTGAGCACCGGCGCCTACACGAGCTTCCGCACCGTCCGTCGCCACAGCATGTTCCTGCCCGGGGAGGGCCGCACGACCACCCCGCCGCTCGACCTGCGGGTCGAGGTCGGGTTCGGATCGGTGCTGGTCGAGCACGGTCGCCCGGCCGTGGCCGCGGCGCTGTCGCAGGTGGCGGCGCTTCAGAGCTTCCGCACCCAGGTCGTCGCGGACATCGCCGCGCGCACGGCGCTCCTGCACACCGACCGGCGCACGCTGCATCGGCTGACCGCGGCCTACACGGCGCAGCTGCGCCTGCTCCGGCACGGGCCGGTCGCGGCCGGCCGCGGCTCGCTGCGGCTGCCGGAGTCGTTCTGGCAGGCGGTCGGCCCGGCGAGCGCCCGCCTGGAGGCGGTCGACCCGGCGCTTCACCGGATCGACCGCCTGGGCCTGCTGCGGTTCGATCTGCTGCGGGCGGCGTGGCGCACGCACTCGGACGGGCGCGGCCTGCGCGCCCGGCGGGCGCAGCTGCGGGCGCTCGACCGCGGCATCGCGGCGGCGAAGGCGAAGGACGGGGGCAAGTCATGACGGCGGGCGATGCGGCCGAGCGGCACGAGAACCCGCACCGGCCGGCGGAGCGCCCGCCGCTGCTGCAGCCGCATCCGTTTCGCCCCGGCACGTTCGGCGCAGGAGTGGCGCTGACGGCGCTCGGTGCCATCTTCCTCTTGCAGCAGCTCGGCGCGGTCTCGCTCGGGCCGGTCACGACCGTCGCCATCGTCACGCTGGCCGCGGCGGGCTTGCTGATCGCGGTCGCGGTCGGCTGGTCGCGCCGGGCCCACGCCGCCGACGCCGGCGAGCGCCCGGCCTAGCCGCCGATGAGCGAGGTGCCCCAGATGTCGGGATCCTCGCGGCCGAGCCGCCAGAAGCCCACGCCCAGACCGAGCTTGCGGGCAGCCGCCACCCGGTCGGCGATCGTGCGCCGGTTCGAGTACCAGACGTCGTGGTGGATGCCGGTCGCGTCGGTGTAGGAGAAATGCGGGTCGTCTGCGGTCGGGTCGACCACGGGCGTGGCGTGGTAGTGCTGGATCAGCGCCCGGACGTTGATCCACTCGAGCGGCGTGGCCGGATGCGCGGGGCCGCCGCCGCTCGGCCAGTCGAAGCCGTAGAGCGTCATGATGATCGAGAACTTCGACTTCAGGGGCATCGTGTCGACATACGCGAGCACGCTCTGGAACCACGGCATGGGATCGAGGCCGCCCGGCGGGCTGACCGCCCACGACTTGCCCCAGTCCATGACGTAGATCGTGTCGGCGACGGCCGAGAGCGCGCGGTAGTCGTAGAAGCCCGCCCGGCCGGTGAGCTGGTTGTAGTACGCCGCCGAGACCTCCATCGAGAGCTTCTTGCCCTGCGCGTGAAGCGCCGTTGCGAAGTGGGTGGCGAAGTTCGTGAGCGCGCTGCGGTAGGCGGAGAGGTCGTTCGACTCGAAGTCGATGTTGATGCCCTGGTAGCCGTACTTGAGCGTCAGGTTCACGAGCTGGGAGATCAGGTGCTGCTGGACGGTCGAGTTCGTCAGGATCGCCTTGAGCGCCGCCACGTTCTGGCAGTTGAACCGCGGCTCGACGACCAGGCCGCGGCGCAGCGCCCACGACGTGACCAGCGGATCGTCGACGCCCATCGAGCCGCCCGAGGGGGTGCAGTTGAAGTAGGTCGGCAGGATCGTGCCGAGGTGCAGGTAGTGGCGCTGCAGGTCGGCGAAGCTCTCACCGTCGGATTCGAGGATGAACGCCGTTGCGTTCCCGGTCGTCTTGGCCGGCGCCGGCGTCCTGATGTTGACGATCCGTGACCGCGGCCCCTGGATGCCGTTCGAGTCGACGGCGCGGACGTAGAAGCTGTATTCCTGGCCCGAGAAGAGGTGCCGGGCCGTCATCCGGGTGCTCTCGGTCTGGCCCAGGACCTCCTCGTTGCGGTACACGCGATACCCGGCCATGCGGCCGTCGCCGCGGGCCGCCGCCCGCCAGGCCAGGTGCACGGTCGACGAGGTGACGTGCGACGCGACGAGCTTGCGCGCCTTGCCCGGCGGGTAGTAGCTGATCGTGCGCTTGAGCGATGCCGAGCACGCCGACACGTGCCCGGTGACCAGGTTCTCGACCCGGACGGTGAACGTGTAGGTCTGCCGCGGCGTGACCCGGATCGCCGCCCGGCGCCTGCGGGCGACGCCGACGAGCGCGCCCGAGCGCCAGACGCGGTACCCGGCCTCGGTGGGCAGGTGATGCGGCGCCCTCCAGTGCAGCACGCCCGCGCGCGCCCCCGGGGAACGCGTCCACCGCAGGTGATGCACGGCCCGCAGGCTGCACACGGATGCGTGGGCGACGCCGGAGAACCCGGCGAGGAGGAGCAGGGCTCCCGCCACCGCGGCGGTGACGAGCCGGGCGCGGGCGGTCACTCGACCGTCACCGTCTTTGCCAGGTTGCGGGGCTGGTCGACGTTCAGGCCGCGCCGCTCCGCCGTCTCGAGCGCCAGGAGCTGCAGCGGCACGACGGCCAGGATCGGCTGCAGCCGCCAATCGAGCGCCGGCACGAAGATCGTCTCGTCGGCGTACTCCAGCATGCGCGGATCGTCCTCCGAGGCGATCGCGAGCACGTGCGCCCCTCGGGTCTTGACCTCGGCGACGTTCGAGGCGAGCTTGTCGACCACCGGCGTGCCGACGGCGACCGCGATGGTCGGCGTCGCGGCCGAGAGCAGCGCGATCGGGCCGTGCTTCATCTCGCCCGCGGCATAGGCGTCGGAGGGCACGTAGCTGATCTCCTTCATCTTCAGCGCACCTTCGAGGGCGACGGGCAGGCCCAGGTTGCGGGCGATGTAGAAGAAGAAGCCGGCCTGCGACCAGCGCTCGCCCAGGTCGGCGGCGACCGGCTCGGAGCGGACCACCGTCTCGGCCATGAGCTCGGGGATCGCCCGCAGCTGGGCGGCCAGGTTGCGGCGCATGCGCGGGTTCAGCATTCCCCGGTTGGCGGCCAGGCGGGCGGCGATCGCCGCCAGGAGGGCTGTCTGGGTCGTGAACGTCTTCGTTGCGGCCACGCCGATCTCGGGGCCGGCCTGCGTCAGGAGCACCGCGTCGGCGTGCTCGCAGATCTGGGAGCCCTCGACGTTCGTGATCGCGACCGTCGGCACGCCCGACTCGCCGGCCAGGCGCAGCGCCGCCAGCGTGTCGCGCGTCTCGCCCGACTGGCTGATCGCGACGACGACGTCGCCGCGCTCGAGCGCCGGCTCGGAGTAGCGCCACTCCGAGGCGATCTCGACGCTCGCAGGCAGGTGCGCCCACCCGTGCAGCAGATGCCGGCCGAGCAGGCCCGCGTGGTAGGACGTGCCGCAGGCGACGATGACGATCCTGCGGGCGGCCGCGAGCACCGGCTCGGCGTCGCCGAGGGCGAATCCGCCGCTCTCGCCGGTGTGGTGCGCAAGCGTCGCGCCGAAGGCCGCCGGCTGATCGTCGATCTCCTTGCGCATGAACGTCGTGTAGCTGCCCTTCTCGACGTCGTCGGCCACCCAGCCGATGCGCTGCACCCTAACAGGCATCGGCAGAGCCGTCGCCGCCTCCGACAGGCTGACGCCGCTCGGTGTGATCACCGCGAGCTGCCCGTCGCCGACCACGACCGTGCGGTCGGTGAAGGCGCGGAACGCGGCGGCGGCCGACGCGACGAAGGTCTCGCCGGTGCCGAGGCCGATCACGAGCGGGCACTCCTTGCGCGCCGCGATCAGCGTCTGCGGGTGCTCGCGGTCGAGGACGACGATCGCGTAGTGGCCCTCGAGCTCGAGCGTGGTGCGGCGGACGGCCTCGTACAGGTCGTCGACCGCCGTCAGATGCCGCTCGATCAGATGCGCGATCGGCTCGGCGTCGGTGTCCGACGTGAAGGTGCAGCCCTCCAGCTCGAGCCCCGCCCGCAGCGCGCTGTGGTTCTCGATGATCCCGTTCAGCACGATGTGGATGCGGCCGTCGCAGTCGGCGTGGGGGTGGGTGTTCTCCTCGGTCACGCCGCCGTGGGTGGCCCACCGCGTGTGGGCGATCCCGGCGGTGGCGGTGTTCGTCGCCGTGGTGACCATGTCGCCGCCCGACCATCCGTCCCCGATCGACCGGCGCAGCATCGCCAGGTTCCCGACCGCGCGCTGGGTCATCACCTCGTCGCCGGTGTGCAGGGCGAGCCCGGCCGAGTCATAGCCGCGGTACTCGAGTCGTGACAGCCCCTCGAGGAGGACGTCCTGTGTTTGCCGATGCCCGATGTAGCCGATGATTCCGCACATATCGTCCGCGTCTCCTTCAGTTGGCGCGATGCCGCGCTGAAGAGTGCGCGCGGATCAGGTCGTGGTAGAGAGCGGTGACCGTGGTCACCTGGTAGCCGCGCCGGGCGAGGCCGGCGAGGATCTGTGGGATCGCCTGCACGGTTGCCCAGCGATCTGATCCGCCGTCGTGCAGGGTGATGATAGACCCGGGCCGCGCCTGCGCAAGCACGCGGCGAGCGATCAGGCCGGGGTCGGTCGTTGCGAAGTCGCGCGGGATCGACCGACCAGAGTCGCGACCCGCTCGCCCAGGCCGCCGGCCGCAGGCGCGAGGGCAGGGGCCTCCTCGACGCGGGCGGGGCGTACGAGGCAGGGCGAGACGGGCACCGCGGCCCGGATCGCCGTGACGGTCGCCTGCAGCTCCGAGCGCATCGTCGCGACCGATCCGCGGGTGGCCGGGGTCGCGGCCGGGAGCGCGTTTCCGATCTCGTCGCCGTCGGCCAGCATCCGGGTGAGGATCCGCGCCCTGCCGGCGAGCTGCGCGCCCGAGACGAAGAACGTCGCGTGGGCATGGCCGTGCTCGAGCAGGTGCAAGACCTGCGGCGTGTAGGCCGAGGGCCCGTCGTTGAACGAGAGCGCGACGGCGTGCCTGGTGTCGACCGGTGGTCGGCAGCACCGCGCCCGGAGCGCCCGCGCAGCGGTAGGCGGTGGCGGCGCGCAGGAGCCGGATCGGCGTGTAGGAGTGGTCGAGGCCACGCTCCGCGAAGACGGCTGCGCCGAGCTTGGCGCCGGCGTCCAGGCGCTGCAGGAGCTCCGGGCCGGTCCAGTCCATCACCTCGAGGCGATGGATGTGCAGGCGGTCGTCGCCCGGGATCGCCGGCCGCCAGCCGGACTGCTGATCCTGGTCGAACGCGAGCCGGAACCGCTGGCCGACGACGCGGCGCAGCTCGGCGGCGACGCCGGGGCGGGCGTGCTGGCCCCAGTTGCCGTACGGGTAGGCGAAGGCGATGGCGTGGCCGGCGCCGTGCCCGTCGATGGCGTCCTCGGCGGTCGTGAGGTCGGCGGCAGTGTGGTGGCCGTACTCGCGCATCGTCTCGTTCCCCGGCGCCTCCACGAGGCGCGTGACGAGCCCCGAGCCGCGGCGGTCGACGGCGGACAGGCCGTTCGTCCGGTTCTCGAGCTCCCAGCGGCCGCTCGACGCGAAGCCCGAGAGGCTGCCCCACTGCTCCGAGAACATGCTGCCGGAGTCCGCCTGCTGCGCGCTCACGAACATGACCGCGCGCATGCCGGTCGCCTTGAGGATGGGGTCGGCCTGGAGCATCGCCTCGGTCCTCGCGTTGTCGAACGTGATCAGCACCGGCTTGCGCGGCAGCCCGGCGCGGGTGCCCGTGCGCAGGTACTGGCCGAGCTGCTCGACCCTGATCGGCGCGTATCCGGCCGCCCGCAGCGCGCGCATCTGCTCGGCGAAGTTGGTGCGGCTGACGACGTAGCGGCCGTCGAACGACTCGGTGGGGTGGCCGATGCTGTAGAGCAGGACGGGCACGCCGTCGACCGACGTGCGCCGGTCGATGCGCGCGGCCGCCTGGGCGTGCGCGTCCAGCTGCGGGGTCGCCGGCGCGAAGAACTCGTACCGCACCCGCATCGAGAGCAGCTCGCCGACGGGCGTGTGGGTGGCGTAGACCCAGATCGGCAGCGCCGACAGGGGCAGGGTGACGAGGCCGACGATGCTCTGGAGCAGCCAGCGGCGGCGGGCAGAGACGGGCTTCTTGCGGCGCATCAGGCGGCCTCGGCGATCGTTGCGGGGTTGTTGGGACCGACGACGCTGACTGCGAACTCGCCGACGGAGTGGGTGGAGGCGCGGGTGCCCCAGTTCGTGTTGCGGAGCGTGAGCAGCGCGTAGTAGGTGAGCCAGACGAGGAAGGCCATGTAGATCACGATGAACGTGATGCCGTGGTGCCACAGCGGGCTCTTGCGCGAGACGGCGTAGTAGAGCGAGTAGAGCAGCGCCATCACGTAGGCGCCCATGAGGTAGAACCAGGGGTCGCCGACCATCAGGCTGTGCCAGTAGAGCGAGCGGAACGCGACCACCGGGGCGACCCACGGGAAGAGGATGCCGAGGTAGGTGAGGATCGATGCCACCGGGTGCTTGCGCCAGATGAAGCGCACGACGTGCAGCGACTCGCGCAGCCAGCTCTTGCGCCACCGCACCTGCTGGATCAGGAAGCCCTTGAGCGTGTCCGGCGCGAGGGTGTGGCTGCGCGCCAGGGACTGGTAGGTGACCCGGTGGTTGCGCAGGATGTAGTTCGTGAGCGCACGGTCGTCGCCGTAGGTGGCGGGGCGGCCGAGGAAGCGCTGGTTCTCCCACCGCTCGAGCACGTCGAGGAGGGCGGAGCGGCGGTACGCCGAGAAGCAGCCCGAGGCGCAGGTGACCGCGCCGAACACGGACTCCGAGCCCTTCACGACCCGGAAGGCGACGAAGTAGCGCACCTGCTGCATCTTGGTCATGCGGTTCTGGGCCTTGTTCATGACGTCGGCCGAGCCCACGGACGCGCCCACCCGCGGGTCGCGGAAGTCAGCCATGATGTGGGCGAGCCCGTCGGACTCGATCACCGAGTCGGAATCGATGAAGACGCAGATCTCGCCGCTCGAGCGGCGGATGCCCTCGGCCATCGCGGCGCGCTTGCCGCGGTTCTGCGAGAACTGCACGCACAGGAGCGACGGGTAGCGCTCGCGGGCGGCGAGCATCCGCTCCCAGGTGGCGTCGCTCGACCCGTCGTCGACGACCACGACCTCGATCTTGTCGCGCGGATAGTCGGCCGAGAAGCAGGCGTCGATGGTGGCCTCGATGCAGGCCTCCTCGTTGAACGCCGGGATGACGATCGAGCACGACGGCCGGTGGCCGGTGTCCGGCGTCGGCCGGTAGAACGGCGCGAGCGAGAAGCGGGCGAGCACGTAGGTGGTGACGAGCAGCGAGTAGCCGCCGAACACGGGGTCGCGGGCGACCGACGCGAAGGTAATGTCCTTCGCCAGCCACACGATGTAGAGCAGCACTGCGCTGTAGGCGACGCACACGACCTGGATCACGCGGATCGCGAGGTTTGCCCAGATCGAGTCCCGCAGGCCGTCGGGAAGGCCGGCCTGGCTCTCGTCGATCGGCTCGAAGGCGATCGGGTCATCGGCGGCCTGCGCCGGATCCGCGCCGAGCGCCGCGACCGGCAGCTCGTCCACCGGCTCCGGCACGAGCGCCAGACGGGGCAGCGGCTGCGGCCAGGTCGCCGGTTCGGGCTTCCGCTCGGGCTCCGGCTCGGGCTCCGGCTCGGGCTCCTGCTCAGGCTGCATGTCCAGCTCGGGGGCCGGCTCCGGCGCGGTCATCGCCGGTATGGCCTGCGCGGTGACGACCGCCGCCACCTCCGGCTCGACGGCAGCCGGAGCCGGAGGGGCGGGCGGTTGCGCGGGGGCCGGCTCGGCGCGTCCCGCCGCCTCGAGGGCCTCGAGCCGCATGCGGCGCGCGCTCTCGTAGGCGACGGCGACTCCGGCGGCGACGCAGCCGGCCTGGAACAGACGGCCGGCGACCGACGCCGGCCGCTGCGTGGTCTGGCCGGCGCTCACAGCTGGTACACGCCCTCGCGGGGCGCAACCACGTTGCGGGTGTCGACGACGGTCTCGGCGGCATCCCAGAGCGGGGCCTCGAGGAACTCGTCGTGCGGGGTCAGCATCACGACCACGTCGGCGCTGGCGACGATCGCCTCGTCCCACTGGGCTGCCGTGTAGACGTAGTCGCCGACGGTGACGCTCGCGACGTGCGGATCGGCGAAGGCGAGCTGGGCGCCGCGGCGCTGCAGCTCCTCGAAGATCACGAGCGCCGGCGACTCGCGCAGGTCGGACACGTTGGGCTTGTAGGCGACGCCGCACAGGAGGATGCGCGCGCCGCGCACGGCCTTGCCGCGATCGTTCAGCGCCCGGGTCACGAGCTCGGCGACGAAGTCGGGCATCGTCGTGTTGATCTCGTGCGCGGCATCGATCATGCGGGTCTGGTAGCCGCACTCCCGCAGGCGGTAGGACAGGAAGTGGGGGACGACAGGGATGCAGTCGCCGCCGAGGCCGGGGCCGGGGTAGTGGGGCAGGAAGCCGAACGGCTTGGTGGCCGCGGCGTCGATGACCTCCCAGGCCGACACGCCGAGCCGCTGGCACATGAGCGCGAGCTCGTTCGCAAGCGCGATGTTCACCTGGCGGAAGGTGTTCTCGTACAGCTTCGCGAGCTCGGCGACACGGGGCGAGCCGCAGGGGATGACGGTCTCGCACACCTGCTCGAACAGAAGCGCGGTGCGGCGGGCGCACTCGGGCGTCACGCCGGAGACGAGCTTGGGCGTCGTGTGCAGCGTCCAGCCGGCCTTGTTGGCGGGGTCGACCCGCTCGGGGGCGTAGCCCACGAAGAAGTCGCGTCCGACGGTGCCGCCGGTGGCGCGCTCGAGCGCGGAGACCAGCAGCTCGTCGGTCGTGCCCGGGACGGTCGTGGACTGCAGGACGACGAGCTGGCCGGGGACGAGCCGCGCGGCGACCGCCTCGACCGCGGCGACGACGTAGGACAGGTCGGGGGTGCGAGTCTTCGAGAGCGGCGTCGGGACGCAGATGATGAAGGCCGCGGCCTCGTCGACGCGGTCGTAGGTCGTGGCGGCGGAGACGCGGCCGTCGAGGCGGGAGAGGTCACCGTCGCTCATGTCGGTCAGGTACGACCGGCAGGCGTTGACCGACCGGACGCGGTCGGGGTCGAGATCGATGCCGATGACGTCGAACCCGGAGTCGGCAAACCCTACGGCCAGCGGCAGCCCGGCGTAGCCGAGGCCGATGATGCCGATCTTCGCCGTGCGGGTTGCGATCGCCTCGTCGAACGATCGGACGGCGGTTGCGCTTGCGGACTCTTCCCCCATGATGACCTCCAAGAATGTGACTCGGGATGACTCAGGCGAGGCCAACCATCGGCAGGCCCCGACGCGAATTGCGTAAGGAGACTGTTAGGAATCGCCCTCTGGGAGCCCGATTGGGGTAGTTGGCCTACGCGACTTTCCATGCTCTTGGAAATAACACGTCGGGTCGGCGCCCGAGGCCTCATCCGCCGCGCCCGCCCGTCGATCACACGGGCATGCGTCGACATCCAGAGCGCGCCGCGCCGTCCGGGACAACCTGGAAGCGGATTCCGGCGTCGGCTGTTGCCATCGTCGCGCTCGTCGCGGTGCCCACGGTGGTCGTTGCGGCCGCGCTCGGCCTGCTGGCCGCCCCGCGCTTCGGGACCGCGTGGGCCGTCGCGGCCGGGGTCGGCTACGTGCTGCTCGCCGCGGCGATCGCCCCGCTCGTCCTGCGGCTCGACGAGGTGCGCGTGCGCCGCCCGAGCCGGCGGTTCGTGCAGGGCTTCGAGGACGCCGCGATCGGCATGGCGATCCTCAGCCGCGACCTGACCCTGGTGCGTGTGACGGAACGTTCTGCGAGCTCCTCGGGCGGCCGATGGAGGATCTCGTCGGTCATCGCATCCTCGAGTTCACCCACCCCGACGACCTGGTGCCGAGCGTCGCCAAGCAGAAGTTGATCATCAAGGGCGACGAGGCGCCGATCCGCCAGCGCTACGTGCGCCCGGACGGCTCGGTCGTCGATGTCATGCTCACATCCGCCTTCGTCGACCCGGGCGACGCCGAGCCGTACTTTTGGCGCTCGACGACTTCGGCACGGGGTACTCCTCGCTCGGGTCGCTGCAGCGCTTCCCCATCGACGTCGTGAAGCTCGACCGCGTGCTTCTGCGCGCGCTTGCCGACGAGTCCGGCCCGGCGGTGCTGACTGCGGTGGTGGAGCTCGGCCGGGCGCTCGGCCTGCGCGTCATCGCGGAGGGGATCGAGAGCCGCGACCAGCTCGACCGCCTGCGCCACATCGGCTGCGTGCTGGGGCAGGGCTTCCTGTTCGCCAAGCCGCTGCCGCTGGCCGACGCGCGCCTGCTGGTGGACGCCCCGCGCGCCGCCGACCGCGACGCTGCCTAGCCCGCCGGGCGGGGTAGAGTCGCCCCGGCATGCCCCCGACCGACCACCTGCTCGAGTTCGTGATCACGGCGTTCGTGCTCATCGTGGTGCCGGGGCCGAGCGTGCTCTTCGTCGTCAGCCGCGGCGTGGCGCTGGGGCGGCGGGCGGCGCTCGCGACGGTCGCGGGGAACACCGGCGGGGTGCTCGTCCAGGCGGTGCTCGTGGCGCTCGGCCTGGGCGCGATCGTCGAGCGGTCGGACGCGGTGTTCACGGCGATCAAGCTCGTCGGGGCGGTCTATCTGGTGGTGCTCGGCGTGCGCATGATCCGCCGCCGGCGGCCGCTCGCCGACCTGAGCGACGCCACCCAGGTGCCGAAGGGCACCCGCACGATCGTCCGCGAGGGCTTCGTCGTCGGCCTCACGAACCCGAAGGCCGTCATCATCTTCATGGTCGTCCTGCCCCAGTTCACCGATCCCGCCCGTGGGCACGTCCCGCTGCAGCTGCTCCTGCTCGGCGGCATCTTCCTGACGATCGGCGTCGTCTCCGACAGCGCTTGGGCGATCGCGGCGGGGACCGCCCGCGGGCTGGCTGGCGCGCTCGCGCGGGCGGCTCGAGGCGATTCGCGGGCGCCGGCGGGCTGGTGCTGATCGGCCTGGGCGTGCGGCTGGCGGTTACAGGCCGCCGCGACTGAGGCTCAGTGACAGGCCGCGGTGCCCGAGTCGAGCGTGTTGCCGGCCGTCGAGACGAACTTCCAGTCGTAGCTCGACGGGTGCAGGGTCAGCTCGAGGATGCCGAAGCTCTTGGCCGTCGCCTCGACGTTCGTCGACCCGTTCAGCGAGCCCTTGTCCTCGCCGCCCGTGCCGACGATGAACTCGCGGATGCCGTGGGCGGTGTCGACGTTGCCGTTCGCGTCCTGCTCGGCGAAGCGCCCGTATGTATGGAGGTGCCCGTTCAGGACGATGTCGGCGCCGGCCGAGTGGAGCGTGTTCCAGAAGTAGGAGTAGTTGCCCGAGTGGCCGGCCGAGCCGTTGTAGTAGGGCTCGTGCCAGTACGCCAGCGTGCAGGCGCTCTGGCCGAGGTTGGCCTGCAGGAAGCTCCCCTGCGGCGAGCCGGCGTCGCAGCCGCCGACGTGCTTGCACTCGCCGTTCAGCGCGATCATGTGCCACGCCCCGATGTTCCACGCGTAGTCGCCCTGGGCGTTGCCGGCGGCGGCGCCGAAGTAGTGGAAGTACCCGGCCGCGCCCGGCGCGCAGTCGCTGCCGCCGCTCGTCTGGTACTCGTGGTTGCCCGGGACCGGGTGGATCTTGGCCAGGAACCGGCCCCAGGTGATGTCGAACGACCCCAGGAAGGCGGTGTAGCCGCCGCACCCGTACTGATCGTCGCCCAGCGCGAGCACGGCCGCGATGGACGGGTCGGCCGCGATCAGGTCTGACGTCGCCTGCATGGTGCACGCCGAACCGCTGCCCTTGCCGCCGTTGAATGCGCCGGAGGTCGGGTCGCAGGCGATGTCGCCCGCCGCGGCGATCACGGGGTCGCCGGGCGACGGCATGGTCACCGACACGCCCTTCGTGCGGGCCGAGCGGTTGCCGGAGGCGTCGAAGGCGTCCACCGCGTAGACATAGGTCTTGCCGGCCGCGGCCGAGCCGTCGGTGTAGCCGCTCACCTTGCCGAACACCGTCGCGATCGCGGCGCCGCCGCGGTAGACGGTGTATCCGGCCACGCCGGTGTTGTCGGTGGCGGCGTGCCAGGAGAGGACGACCTTCGTGCTGGACGCCGCCTGGACCGAGAGCGCCGTCGGCGCCGACGGGGCGATGGCGTCGGAGCCGGGCGCGGTCAGCTGCAGCGCGTCGACCTGGAAGCTGTCCCCGGCGCTCGCCGCCGAGGTCTGGACGACCCGCAGCGAGATCGCGTTGCCCGTGTGCTTGGCGGTGTAGCTCACGACCGGGAGCGCCCGCCACGCGGCCGTGGCCTTGTGGCAGCCCATCGCCTGTCCCGCCACCCGGCCGGCCGGCGTGAGCTCGATCAGCTTCAGGCACACGGTGCGCCCCGGCCTGCCCGAGCGCAGGTAGGCGCTCGCCCGGTAGCGCCGCTCCGCCACCGCCGCCGCCGGGTTGGGCGCCGCCACGATCGAGTACGTGCGCGCCCCGGCGACCCGGGCGACGCGGGCGGCATGGCCGCCGCCGCGCCCGTCGGGCCGCAGCGTGAGGACGGCGCGCATGCCCTTCCACCCGGCCAGCGACCCCGCCGCGCCGCCCTCGAAGCCGCCGGAGGGGAGCAGGTTGGGCGCTGCCAGAGCGGGCGCGGCCGCGCCGGCGAAGACGAGCACGGCGGCCGTCGCGGCGATGTATCGAAGACGAATGGTTCCCACCCCAGATCAATGATCCGGTCGCCCGGGGAAACGGTCAACCTCCGGGTTCGAGCGGGAGCACCCGGTCGGCCTGCTCGATCACGAGCGGATCGTGGGTCGCGCAGACGATGGTGGCGCCGTGCAGCTGGGCGGCGGCGGCGAGCATCCGGCCGACGACGGCCGCGTTGGCCTGGTCGAGCCGCGACGTGGGCTCGTCGATCAGGAGCAGGTCGGGATCGCACGCGAGCACACGGGCGATGGCGACGCGCTGGCGCTCGCCGGCGGAGAGGCTCGCGACCCGGTGTCCGAGCCGGTGCTCGAGACCGAACCGCGAGAGCCAGGTGCGGGCGGTCTCGGCCGCCGCCTCGCCCTCGCCGACGCCGCGCACCGACATCGCCAGGGTGACGTTCTCGGTCGCCGACAGGTAGTCGACGAGGCCCGCCTCCTGCGCGACGACGCCGACGTGGCGGCGCCGGAACGCCGCCGCGGCGGCGCGGTCGAGCCCGCCCATCGGCCTGGCCGAGCACGATCACCTCGCCCGCGGTGGCGTGCTCCATCCCCGCCAGCAGGCGCAGGACCGTGCTCTTGCCCGACCCGGACCGCCCGGTCAGCGCGGTCATCCGGCCCGTCGTCGAACGTGGCGCCGAACCCGTCCGAGCACGACGCGCGCCCGCCGGCCCTCGCCGTAGCGCATGTCCACGCCGCGCAGCTCGGCCGCCGCGCTCGGCGCCGCGCGCCGCGGCGGCGGCGCGGCGGAGGCGGGGGAGTCGGGCGCGGCCGCGGCGGGGCCGGCGGGCGTGATCAGGATCCCGTGGTCGTGGCGCTCGGCCCGCGCCAGCCGGCCGATGCCCGCGTCGGCCAGGAGCTCCTCGGGCACGCGCAGCCAGCCGCCGCGGCCGACGACGATCGCGGTCGCGCCGCCGGCGGACGCCTCGTCGCTCAGGCGCCCGTCGCGGATGTGCAGCGTGCGGTCGGCAACCGTCGTGGCAGCCGGGTCGTGGCTCACGAGCACGACCGTCGCCCCGTCGTCGTGGGCGAGCTCGGCGATCAGCCGGTAGGCGACCGCGACGTTTGCGGCGTCGAGCTCGCCGGCCGGCTCGTCGGCCAGGAGCAGCGCGGGCCGGTGGGCGACCGCCGCGCAGATCGCGACGCGCTGCTGCTCGCCGCCCGAGAGCCGGCCCGGGAGGGACTCGGCGGCGTCGGCGAGGCCCACGCGCTCGAGCAGCTCGGCCGCCCGCCGGTCGCGCTCGCCCGCCGAGGCCCCGAGCATGGCGAGCTGCAGGCCGACGATCTCGCGGCAGCGCAGCTCCGGCGGCAGCGAGCGGTGGTAGTGCTGGTCGACGATCCCGAGCGACTGCGCGCGCAGCGCCGCCGCCCGCCGCGGGCGCAGGTCGGCCATGTCGTGCCCGAGCACCTGCGCCGACCCGGCCGACGGCCGCTCGAGTCCGGCCAGGATGCGCAGGAGCGTGCTCTTGCCCGAGCCGCTCGGGCCGAGCACCGCCACCACCTCGCCGGAGTCGACGTGCAGCGTCAGGCCCTGCAGGGCGGCGGCCTCGCCCTCGCTCGAGCGGTGGATCCGGAACAGGTCGCGGGCGTCGATCACGGGCGTCATCCGCCGCCTCCGATCCGGCCCGGCACGGGTGCGCGGAAGGCGGTGCGGGCGAAGGCCCAGACGAACGCCAGCCCCGCGAGCGCGAAGGCGGCCAGGCCGGCGGCCACGAGCGCCCAGCTCTGCACGCTGCGCAGCGGCGGCGAGGCGGTGCCCGCGCCCGCTCCGAGCGAGACGAGGTCGATCACGAGCCGCTCGAGCACGGCCCCGAGCACGAGGCCGCCGGCGATGCCGACGGCCACGAGCACCGCCGCCCGCAGCAGCAGGTGGTGGCGCAGCGCCGCCGGGCCGACCCCCATCGCCTCGAGATCGACCAGGTGGTCGCGCTCGTCGCCCAGGTCGGCTGCGCAGACGAGCACGAGCCCCGCCACTCCCAGGACGAGTGCGAGCAGCGCCGACAGCGCCAGCACGTCGAGCAGCCCGCGCGCGAGCGGCTCGGCCGCGAGGCGATGCTCGATGGCGGCCTGCGAGGCCACCTGCAGCGCCGCGAACGGCCGGTGGCCGAGCGCGGCCGCCACGCGGTCGCGCTCGCCCGGCGGCACGCCCAGCCACACCTCGGTCGGCGTGCCCGCGCCGGGGTCGTCGGAGTTGAGCGCGGTCGCGAGGTCGCCCTCGTCGGCGATCGACGAACGACCCGCCGGCGGTGGGGAACCGGCGCGCGACGGCGACCACCCGCACCGTCAGCGCCTCGACGCCCTCGACGGTCATGTCCGAGGACGTGGTCGCGGCCGGCGAGCGCGGCCAGGTCGGCGCTTGCGACGACGGGCACCGGCTGCCCGTCGGTCGGCTGCATGGGGCGCAGGAGGCCGTTGGTGCTGCCGTCGAGGGCGTAGCGCACGCCCGTCGTTCCGTTGCCATCGACGCCGGGGCGGGCCGTGCCGCGGGTCACCCACGTGCTCCAGTCGGTCACCTGCCCGGGCACCGGCGTGCCGCCGCCGGTCGCGAGCAGCGGGCCGAGGCCGAGGCGGCCGCGGGCGACGATCGTCAGGCCGCCCTCGATGCCCTGGTGGGCGAGCGCCTGGGCGTCGGCGAAGCGCAGCGTGACGACCAGCCCGACCACGCGGCCGCCGCGGTCGGCCGCCGGCAGGTGCGCAGTGAGCGTCGTCTGCCCGCGCACGGTGTCCCCCAGCGGGATGTGGTCGAAGCCGCCCGATCGCGCGGCGGACGGCGAGCACGAGGCTGACCGGGCGGCCGGTCGTGGTCACCGCAAGCTCGACCCCGTCCGCAGCGGGCGGCAGGTCGGCACCTCGCAGCGTCGGCGGCTGCGACGGCCGCAGCGCCGCCGCGACCCCCCGCTGCGACACCGAGGCGAAGTCGGAGCGCCAGTTGCGGATGGCCGCGATCGCGCCGGCCGGGACGCCGAGCACGGTGGCCTGCACCGGCAGCCCCGGCGCGGGGGCGGTCGCGCCGGAGCGGAACACCGGCGCCGCCAGCGTGTGCGGCGCGAGCCGGCGGTAGGCGCCCACCGGGGCGACGTCGAGCGGCAGCCGCAGCGCCGGCCCTTCCGACACGGTGAACGTCGAGCGGCACCTGGAAGGCGGCCTGGTCGTGCTCGCCCTGGACGAGGGTGGTGCGGTAGGCGACCGCGAACACGCCGAGGCCGATCCCCGCGACCAGGAACGCGGCCGCCAGGGTCGGGCGTCCGCCCTCGCGGCCGAGCGAGACGAGCGCGAGCCGCACGCTGGGCGGGCCGCGCCGGAGCCCGCGTCCCGCCAGGCGCAGCAGCGGCCCCGCGAGGCGGGCGGTCACGATCGCCCCGGCGAGCGCGACGAGGCCGGGCAGCAGGGCGAGCAGCGGGTCGGAGCCGGCGGCCAGCGACGTCGAGCTGGCGCTGCCGCGGGCGGCGGCGAGCGCCACCGCGCCGGCGATGGCCAGGGCGGCCAGGTCGAGGCCGCGCACCGGGCCGACCCGCAGGTCGGCGCCGGCCGTGCGCTCGCCGGCGACGAGCACGGCCGCACCGGCCGCCCAGGCCACGACGATGGCGGTGATGCCGGGGCCGGAGAGGATCGTGTGCCGCAGCACGGCCGTCGCGCCCGACCCCGGCCCGGTCGGCGGCGATCGCCACCCCGGCCGCCGCGACGAGCGCACCCAGGGCCGCTCCGGCGAAGGTGATCCAGGCCGCCTCGGCCCAGGCGAACGTCCACAGCTGCCCGAGCCGGGCGCCGTGGCGCTCGAGCCGGGCCCACTCGGTGCCGGCGTCGCGCCGCAGCCCGGCGGCCGCGAGCAGCACGAACCCGAGCAGCAGGGCGGCCGCGCCGCCGCCGACGAGCTGCATGCCGCCGGGCCGCGATCGCGTCGTCGCGCTGCAGCTCGACCAGCGTGTTCGTGGGCCCGGTGAGGCCGAACGGCGTGCCCAGGCGGCGGACGCTGCGCTCCGCGGCGGCCTCGCGGTCGAGCAGGCCGCCGATCTGCCAGTCGTGCAGCGTGGCGGGCTCGATCGGCGTCGTCCACCCGTAGGCGCGGTAGAGCGCCGAGAAGACCGGCAGCGCGGAGAGCTGCGAGACGCCGCCGGCGATCAGCACCGGCGGCGGGCCGCCCTTCGCCTGGTGGGAGCTGCGCGTGAGCGGGGCCAGGCTGAGCGGCAGCGGCCCGGCCGTGTGCCCGACGACGACCAGGCGCAGACCCGGCTCCGACACGGAGCTGACGGGAGTGCCGCGGGCCTCGACGACCTCACACCGCGCCGGGACGCACGTGCGCGGCAGCCGACCCGACGCCAGCCGCAGCCAGCGGGCCGGGTCGGTCACGGCTCCGAGCTCGACCAGCCGGCCGCCCAGGTTCAGCTCGGGGAACGCGAGCGTGCGCGCCGGCGGGCCCGGCCCCAGCCGTCGCAGCGCCGCCGTCGCCGCCCGGTCGATCTCGGCGTAGCCGCCGGCCGGCGGCGTTCCCAGCCAGGTCGCGGTGAAGCTGCGCTGCGCGACGGGCAGCCCCTCGAGCGCGGTCCGCAGGCTGCGGTCGGCGGTGATTGTCGACCCGCCGACGACCCCTCCCAGCGCCGCCGCGGCGACCGCGACGCCGATCGCGACCAGGCCGCCCCGCCCCGGCCGGGCGCGCGCCCGCGCCACCGCCACCCGAAGCGGCGCCCAAGCCGCCCGCGATCGGGCCCTCAGATCGGCGCGAACATCCAACCGGCCCAATGTTCGCGGGTCGGGCGGACGCAGACAAGCGCCGATCCGCGAGCGGGGTGTTCTCGGCTCGCGAACGGCGGCTCGGGAACTACTTCCGGTGTGCGGGCGTCAGAGCAGGCATGAAGTGGTTGATCTTGATCGTC
Organism: uncultured Actinomycetes bacterium; assembly: GCA_963813245.1. Lineage (GTDB taxonomy): Bacteria > Actinomycetota > Thermoleophilia > Gaiellales > JAICJC01 > JAICJC01. Next base: position 7,171 of record CAWEYE010000010.1, on the reverse strand, counting down.
GTTGCAGTCGCGGCCGGGTGTGCGGCCGGCGGCCAGCACCAGCCGCAGGCCAGGACGCGCCTGACGGTCACGGTCCATCGCGGCCACTCGGTCAGCCACTACACCCTGACCTGCGGGCCGTCCGGCGGCACGGCCCCGGACCCGGCCGACGCCTGCCGAGCCCTCGAGGACTTCGTGCGCCGCGAGCGGGGCAGGCGCACGGCGAACACGTGCATGTGCCCGCGGTACCTCAACCGGATCATCGTGCGCGGCGTCGTGGACGGGCGCAGCCTGGCCGGGCCCCTCGAGGTCAGCGCCTGCGCGGCGTGCAGGCTGGGGCAGCGGGCCGCTGCCGACGTCGCCCACGTGTTCGCGGCCATGCACCTGCGCCCGGCCTGACCCGGGCGGTCGGCTCAGGCCCCGCGAACGGCGCGCAGCCGGCGCTCGGCCGGGGGCCGCGCCGCGAGCTCCGCGAACACCGCCACCGAGGCGTCGATGAACGCCCGCATCGGCTCGGTCACGTGGCGGTCGCGGTGCCACGCGAGCGCGAGCGTGCGCGGCGGCACGTCGCGGCTGAGGTCGAAGGCGACCGTGCGGCCGTCGCCCGGGTCGAAGCCCAGGCCCGGCATGACCGCGACGCCGACACCGGCCGCGACGAGCGCCTGGACGGTGGCGTTCACGTCCGACCGGAACGCGAAGTGCGGCTCGCTGCCGGCCGCGCGGATCTGATCCTCGACCCGGCGCAGGCCGCGGCACGGATGTGTGCCCGATCAGGTCGAGGTCGCCGATCTCGATCAGGGTGGGGCAGTGCGGGCGGTGGGCAAGCGGGGAGTCGGTGCGCACGATCAGGACGTAGGGGTCGACCAGGAGCGGCAGGGTCTCGTACGGGCCCGGCGGGGCGGGCAGCTCGACGAAGGTGAGGTCGAGCTCGGCCTGCTCGACGCCGCCGTAGAGGTCGAGGTCGGTCTCGGACTCGCGCGGCTGGATCCGCACCTGCGGCCAGGCCCGCCCGAACCGGCGCACGATGTCGGGCAGCGCCCGGATGCCGACGCTCTGGGTGATGCCGACCCGAAGCGGCGCGGCGTGGGCGTCGTCCAGGGCGGTCATGTCGGCCTGCGCGGCCCGCAGCCGGCCGAGGATGGCCTCGGCGTGGTCGAGCAGCACGATGCCGGCCGCGGTCAGCTCGATGCCGGCCCCGCGGCGGCGGCGCACGAGCGCCCGCCCGACCGTGCGCTCGAGCGCGCCGACGTGGGCGCTCACGGCCGACGGCACGTACCCGAGCTCGGCGGCGGCGCCGCGGAACGATCCCGCCTTCGCGACCGCGCGCAGCGTCTCCAGGTGGCGGGGCTCGATGCCGAGGTGGCGCGGCTCGGCGGTCATGCCGGGATCCCGCTCCAGTGCGGGGCGAGGGCTTGCAGCACCGCGGCGATGGCGGCGTCGGCCCGGTCGGCGTCGTCGGGCAGGTAGGCGAGCGGGTCGGCGAGGAGCGGGCCGGTGCCGAGCACGCCCTCGAGCGTGGCGTGCATGCAGAAGGCCGAGTAGGTGCGGCCGTAGCCGCCCTCCTGCACCAGCAGCAGCCGGCCGTCGCAGTGGCGCTCGGCCAGCTCGCGGGCCGCGGCGCCGAGGTCGCGGAAGCCGGCCATGCTGACGCACATGCGGCCGTTGGGGTCGTACTGGCTCGCGTCCTGGCCGCAGGCGATCACGAGCAGCTGCGGCGCGAAGTCGTGCAGCACCGGCTCGACCACGCGCCGCCACGCCCGCCGGTAGCCCTCGTCGCCGGTGCCGACCGGAAGCTCGACGTTCACGTTGCGTCCCATGCCCGCGCCGATGCCGAGCTCTCCGGGCGCGCCCGTCTGGGGATGGTGCGGCCCCCACGAGCCGTGCCGCATGTGCAGCGAGATCGCGACCACGTCGGGCCGATCCCAGAAGCAGGCCTGGGTGCCGTTGCCGTGGTGCACGTCCCAGTCGACCACCGCGACGCGCTCGAGCCCGTGCCTGCGGGCAAGCTCCGCGCACAGGGCCGCGTTCGAGAACAGGCAGTAGCCGTCGGCCTGGGCCGGCTGGGCGTGGTGGCCCGGTGGGCGCACGAGCGCGTAGGCGAGCGGGCTTGCGCCCGTGAGCACCGCCTCCGTGGCCGCAAGCGCGGTCCCGGCCGCGGCGAGCGCCGCGCCCCACGACGCCGGCCCGACCGGCGTCGACTGGGTGATCAGGCCCGGCCCCGCGGCGCAGGCCGCCTGCACCGAGCGCACATACGCCGGGTCGTGCACCAGCTCGAGCTCGGCCGGCGTCGCGTGCCGGCCCGCGTGCCACTCCAGGTGCGGCGCGATCGGGCCGTGCGTGAGCGCGGAGCGGATGTTGCGGATGCGCTCGGTGTTCTCGGGGTGCAGCTCCGAGACCTCGATCAGCGGCGTGGGGGGCTGGTCGAACATGCCCGCCCCGGTGTCGTGGGCGAGCGCCTCCTCATGCCAGTAGACGCGCATGCGCCTGATCCTACGCTGGTTTCAGAAGCGAGCTCGACGCGATGATGTGGCGCAGGTCGCGCTTGGCGATCGCCTTCGTCGACACCGGGCGAGACGACGTGGATGCTGACGACGTACGTGTTGCCGCCCGACGCGAACACCGCCGCGATGTGCCCTGAGTGCGAGGCCTGGTTGTGGTCGAACCAGTGCACGACGTGGCCGGCGATCGTCTCGGACTTCGCCTCCTCGCCGCCGAAGCAGGGGACGCCGCCCTCACAGGTCGGCGGAAACGTCCCGGGCGGGTAGCCCTCGAAGATGACGTGCACGAGCTGGCCCTCCTCGAGCCATGCGTACCCGAGCTGCCACTGGTGCTGCTCCACCTGGGCGGTGTTCCACTGGCCGTGGATGATGGCGTCGATCGGGCTCGGCATCCAGCCCGGGCACCACACCGGCATGTCCACCTTGTTCGTCCATCTCTGCCAGCCGCCGGCCCACGTCTTCGAGCAGCCGGCGGGAGCCGCTGCTTTGGATCCGGAGTTTGACGATCCGGATCCACAGGCGGAGACCGTGACGACAACCGCCACGAGGAGTACCATTGCGCGGCGATGCCAAGGCTCAACGGCAGCGATCGGATACGTGGGCGGCGCGCTTGCTCCCATCCGCTCGTGATGGTAAATACACCGTCTCGCGCCCGCGCCGGTTCCCTCCGGGAGTGGGTCTGTCGTCCGCAGTGGGAGGAGATTTCATGAGAAGTGTTTCGGGCCGCGCCCTGATGGTGGCGGCTGTCGCGCTCTCGGTCGCCGTGGCCGCCGGCTGCGGGAGCAGCAGCAGCGGCGGCAGCAGCGGGGGCGGAAGTGGCGGGGGTGGCGGGGGAGCGACGCCCGTCAACTCGTCGACCTGTGCCGCGCCCGTCGGAAGCGGCAAGTACGAGATCGTCTCCGACCTCCCGATGCAGGGCGCCTCGTCGCACCAGACGAAGCAGATGGTGCAGGCGATCGAGCATGATTCTGAAGCAGCACAACTACAAGGTCCGGCAACTACACGCTCCAGTACCAGGCGTGCGACGACTCGACCGCGCAGGCGGGAACGTGGGACTCCGCGACCTGCAGTGCGAACGCCAATGCCTATGCACAGGACACGTCGGTGATCGGCAACCTCGGGACGTTCAACTCGGGTTGTGCCGAGCTCGAGACTCCGGTGCTGAACCGCGCTCCCGGTGGCAGCGTGGCGATGGTGAGCCCGGCCAACACGTGGCCCGGACTGACCCAGAAGACGAAGACCCCGGGTGAGCCGCAGAAGTACTTCCCGACCGGCATCCGCAACTACGCCCGCGTCGTCGCGGCCGACAACTTCCAGGGCCCGGCGCTCGCCGAGACCGCGAAGGGCCTCGGCGTCAAGAGCGTGTACATCCTCGAACGACAAGCAGGCCTACGGCCTGGGCGTCGCGACGTACTTCAAGGACGCGGCCAAGAAGCTCGGCATCCAGATCAAGGGCTTCGCTGCGTACAACACGAAGACCGGCACCAACTACCAGGCGCTGATGCAGCAGATCGGCGCAACGCATCCCGACGCCATCATGGTCGGCGGTCTGATCTGCGAGAACGGCGGCCAGCTGATCAAGGACAAGGTCGCCGTGCTCGGGCCGAACACGGGCAACGTCAAGCTGCTCCTGCCGGACGGGTTCACGACGCAGTCCACCATCGACGAGGCCGGGGCGAAGAACGCCGAGGGTCTGTACGCGTCGGTGGCCGGCGTCCCGCCGGATCAGCTGAAGGGTGCCGGCGCGACGTTCGTGTCCGACTTCAACGACACGCTACCACCCGGACGCGCTCGATCCGTACACGCCGTACGCGGCTGCGGCGCTCAGGTGCTGCTGAACGCCATCGCGGCGTCCGACGGCTCGCGCGCGCGACATCGCCAAGCATCTGTTCGGTGTCACGGTCACGAACAGCGTGCTCGGCGACTTCGCCATCGACCAGAACGGTGATACCAACCAGGGCTCGATGACGATCGACGTCGCAAAGGGCGGCAAGCTGGTCACCTACAAGGTGCTCACGCCGCCGTGCCAGTCTGGTGGAGACGTTCCACTAGCCATGGAGGCAACCGGGGAGCGTCCCAGGTGACGACTCGCGCGACAGCTGCGCGGCGTCCGACCCTGGCGGCGCTCCCCCGGTTCTCCAAGCAGATCAACCGCGTCGCCACCTGGGCGGTGGTGGGCCTGTTCCTGGTGTGGGTGGTCGGGAACTTCCTGCACTCGCCCGCACAGTTCGTCAGCGTGCTCCTGCTCGGCATCACCCTCGGGGCGATCTACGCGCTGGTCGCGCTCGGGTACACGCTCGTCTACGGCATCATCGAGCTGATCAACTTCGCCAACGGCGACGTGTTCATGCTCGGCACCATGGTCACGATCACGGTCGCCAACGGCTGGCTGGGGCTCGAACGGCGACCAGGCCTGGTACGTCACGGTGCCGTTCGTGCTGCTGCCGCGCTCGCCGCGGCCATGGCCTTCTGCGGTGCGCTCAACGTCGCGCATCGAGCGCATCGCCTACCGGCCGCTGCGAAACGCGCCCAAGCTGGCGCCGCTGATCACCGCGATCGGCATGTCGTTCCTGCTCCAGAACATCGGCGCGGCCATCTGGGGGTTCAACGAGCGGCCGCTGACGTCCACCGGCGCGAGCATCTTCCCGGCCAACACGCTCTTCACGGTGGGCGGCGTCCCGTACCAGGCCAAGTCGCTCATCGTCGTCCTGACCACCATCCCGGTGCTGCTCGTGCTGCGGCATCTCGTCCAGAAGACCAAGCAGGGCAAGGCGATGCGCGCCGTCGCCCAGGACATGGACGCAAGCCGCATGATGGGCATCGACGTCGACCGCACGATCGCGTTCACGTTCGCGCTGGGCGGTGCGCTGGCGGGCGCGGCCGGGACGCTGTTCGTCATGTTCCAGACGTCGACCCGGTTCGACCTCGGCTTTCAGCTCGGCCTGTTCGCGTTCACCGCAGCCGTGCTCGGCGGCATCGGCAACCTCACCGGAGCCGCGCTCGGGGCGCTCCTGATCGGCCTCATCCAGGCGTTCAACGAGGGCCTCTCCTGGCACACGCCCGGATCGGACTGGACCGAGTCGATCACCTTCGCGCATCCTCATTCTCGTGCTGGTGTTCCGGCCCCAGGGCCTGCTGGGCGAGGCCACTGGCGGACAGGGCATGATGGAGCGCCTCGGCCTCGGCGACGCGTGGTCCCGGCTCCCGGACCGGGTGCGGCGGAGGCTGCTCCCGACCGTCGTGCTCGTGCTCCTCGCCCTCTATCCGAGCTACTACGGGAATCTCACCTCGCTGATCGGCACGAACTCGACGGCGGCGCAGTTCGTGCCGACCGTCCCCACGATGGTGATCATGACCGTGTACGTCATCATGGCGCTGGGCCTGAACGTCGTCGTCGGCTACGCGGGCCTGCTCGACCTCGGCTACGTCGCGTTCTACGCCGCGGGCGCCTACATCGCCGGCTGGTTCGCGACGCAGCAGTTCTCGCCGCGCAACCTGCACATCATGTCGGTGGGCGTGCCGGCGACTCGTCCAGGGGATCCACATCAACGTGTGGTTCCTGCTCCTGGTCGGGGCCGTGTTCGCGGCCCTTTTCGGGATCGTCATCGGCCTGCCGACGCTGCGCCTGCGCGGCGACTACCTCGCCATCGTCACTCTCGGTTTCGGCGAGATCGTGCCGCAGGCGGTCAACAACGGCGACAACTGGTTCGGCCACAACATCACGAACGGCCCGAACGGGCTCACGCCGATCGACGCGCTTGGGTTCGGGAACGCCTGCACGAGCAGGTCTCATTCTTGCCCAGCGTCTACTACACCGTCACGAACGCGAACAGCTACTACTACTGGACAGGCCTCGCGCTCGTCGCTGCTGACGCTCTTCTGCTGCATCCGCATTCGCGACTCGCGCCTCGGCCGGGCCTGGGTCGCCATCCGCGAGGACGAGATCGCCGCCTCGGCGATGGGGATCCCCCTGATGCGCACGAAGACGCTTGCCTATGCCATCGGCGCGTTCTTCGGCGGCGGCGCCGGCTGCTTCTACGCCATCTACAAGAGCTCGACGTTTCCCGGCGACTTCTCGCTCAACATCTCGATCACCGTGCTCTGCATGGTCATCCTGGGCGGTATGGGGAACGTGTGGGGCGTCTGCCTGGGCGGCGCCGTGCTCTCGTACCTGAACTACCAGGGCCTCGAGGCCGTCGGCAACAACTTCAACAACATCGCCGGCACGAGCATCAACGTCCCCCAGTACACGTACGGCATCTTCGGCCTGATCATCGTGGTCATGATGCTGGTTCGCCCCGAGGGGCTGATCCCGGGCAAGCGCCGACGCGTCGAGCTCGAGCTCGGCGTCGACGGCGGGTCGCTGTACGACGCGAGCGCGTGATGGCCGACAACCTGCTCGAAGCCTCGGCGGTGCGCAAAGAGTTCGGCGGCCTCGTCGCCTGCAACGACGTCGACTTCGTCGTGCCGCGCGGATCGATCGTGAGCCTGATCGGGCCGAACGGCGCGGGCAAGACGACGTTCTTCAACATGCTGACCGGCGTCTACACGCCGACGAGCGGCGAGATCCTGTTCGACGGCCGCGACGTCGCCGGCCTGCCGCCGCACGCGGTCACGCACCTCGGCGTGGGGCGCACGTTCCAGAACATCCGCCTGTTCCCGACGATGACGAGCCTCGAGAACGTGCTCGTGGG